>JASGJF010000023.1:0-40685 GCA_049840855.1 Chitinophagaceae bacterium
TCCAGGTATTGTGCCGGGTACAATCACCGGTCAGGCTACAGTTCTTACGCCAGGCGAATGATATAATTTCCTCTCTTAAATAAACTGAAACAGAAAGGGTGGCCGGATTTTTTCAGTTACCTTTGACCCGAAATTACACGCGCTTATGACCCCTAAGAATATTGCATTGCTGGCAGGTGGCTATTCAGGAGAATTTGTTATTTCACTGAAGACCGCCGAAAACATTCAGAAGCAACTGCCGGCGGACAAATACAATGTCTTTAAAATAATCATTAATAAAGAAGGTTGGTTTCATGAGCACGGAACACAAAAAATCTCCGTCGACAAAAATGATTTCAGCCTGACGATTGCAGGTACTAAAATCCGTTTTGAGGCTGCCTTTATCGCGATGCATGGCACCCCGGGCGAAGACGGCCGTATACAGGGATACCTTGACATGATGGATATTCCGTACACCACCTGCAATACGATTGTATCTGCACTTACCTTCAATAAAAATAATTGCAATAAAGTAGTAAAGGACGCACACATTGTGGGTATTGCCAATTCAGTGCTGCTGTTTAAAGATCAGCCCTACTCCATCGGTATGATCCTTGAGCATCTGCGCATGCCGCTTTTTGTGAAGCCTAACGAAAGCGGGTCCAGCCTGGGCATCAGCAAAGTAAACAGCGTGGAAGATCTGTTGCCCGCTATTGAAAAAGCATTCAAAGAAGACACCCAGGTTCTTATTGAAGAATTTATCGAAGGCCGTGAACTCACTATCGGCGTATATCACCTTGGAGACCAGTTGCAGGCATTGCCACCTACGGAAATCGTGTTGGGAAAATCTGCGATATTCGACTTTGACGCAAAATATTCTGAAGGAGATACCCGCGAAGTAACGCCCGCTCGCATCGAAGATGACACGCTGAAAGAGCTATCCTCAAAAGCATGCCAGCTATACCGCTACCTCAATTGCCGGGGCGTTGTACGCATGGACTTCATATTGCAGAAAGGAACAAATAAGTTATTTTTCCTGGAGGTAAATACGATGCCGGGACAAACAGAGGCCAGCATAGTTCCGCAGCAATTACGTTGCGCGGGTATTGAACTGACGGATTTTTATACTGCCTTGCTGGAAGACGCATTGAACAGAAGATAATGAACTGCTGATGAAAAACACGAATCAAAAGGAAACACAAACCTCATCGCGGATAGGCAACTCATTCGGCAAAAGTATACTGCTGGTAGCCGGCGTATGTGTGGTTCTGTATTTTAGCTTTTTTGCCCTGCTGGGATGGATCACCGGTCACGGACAGGAAGTGAAAGTTCCGAATATTGTAGGCAAAAGTCTGAAAGACGCAGAACGTCAACTGAAAACAGTGGGCTTTGATGTACAGATCGATTCGTCGTACGATCCTGCCTCCAAAGCATTGATGGTTCTGGGTCAGCAGCCGGATGTGGGCGAAGTTGTAAAACCAGGCAGAACGATATTTCTCACGGTCAACAAAGCCGAACCGCCCAAAACGCCTATGCCGAACCTTTCCGGCTTATCGCTCCGCAGCGCAATGATGATCCTCAGCAGTTCCAAGCTGAAACTGGGAGATACTACTTACCGTCCGGACATAGCCAAAGGCGCTGTTTTGGAACAGTTGTTCAATGGACAAACGATTCGCCCCGGGCAGATGATACCGCAGGGAAGCATCATCAGTCTCGTATTGGGCGACGGGCTTGGGAATACTGTCTTTGATGTTCCGGATATTGTAGGACTTTCCTATGCAGAAGCTGTGGCGATGCTTTCGGCAAATAACCTGCATTTTACGGCCGTGGCAGGAGATGAGATTTCTGACACCGGCTCTGCGATTGTTTACCGGCAGGTGCCGACCGCTTTCAACGAAATTGGCAATCCTAACAAACTGCGCGAGGGAGATGAACTCGGATTTTACTTCAAGCAAAACCCCTCGGATACGGATATTGACCCCGGACCGCGTGCCAAGGGACAACCTGATTCAACCACTGTAACGGAATAAATTTATACGAATCCTTTTCCGAAGGCGTTTAATAAAAACAACCCCGGTTTTTCATCATGCGACACATACGTGCTTTCTTTGGGCTTATTCTGTTATTTTCAGCACTCTTTTCTGAAAATGCTGCCGCTCAGGAATGCACTGCCCCATTGACGTATAATCCCTTTGTCCGCTACGACGCAGGAAAATCAACAGCGAAAACAACCGCCCTTAGCCTGCCTTTCTTCGAAGATTTCGACGGATATGACATCATTCCCGACACGACACGCTGGACAGGCAGACAGGTCTATGTTAATAACACGATGTGCTACAATCCGGTGAGCCGTGGCTGTGCTACCTTCGATGCACTGAGTCAGTATGGTATGCCGTATGATACGACAAATCCTTACATTACCAGGTACGCCGATTCACTTACCTCAAAATCCATCGACCTGAGCAGTTACAACCCGGGCGACAGCCTCTACCTGAGCTTCGTATATCAACCGGGAGGCAATGGGTTTCTGCCCGACCGATACGACTCACTGATGCTTTATTTCAAACCCCGGACCGGCGCTGTATGGAAAAAAGTATGGGGAATAAGCGACACAGTGAATCATGACTTTTTTCAGGCGATGATCCCGGTCACAGACACTTCCTTTTTTCATGCGGATTTTCAGTTCCGCTTCGTGAACAAAGCATCTATCGGCATTAATGATGATATCTGGAATGTAGATTATATACAACTGGCTGCAGGACGCAATCAGAACGATACCATGCTGAATGACGTAGCCTTCGTGCAGGATCCGTCTCCTTTACTGGGCGATTATACCTCTATGCCCTACAGACAATATATCGCAGCGTCGGGATCTGAAAGAGCGTCCGGTATCGTATCTGCCATTCGCAACAACTTTACTACCACGCAATCTGTCGCAGGGACCGGATTTATCGCCACAGACAACTCAGGAAGCGTGCTCACGACGGCTTCCACAGGCTCTAAAACGATTGGGGGCAGAAGCTCGACTACAGTATCAACCGCAACGTACAGCGCCACTCCCTCTGCAGGTATCAATGACCGTATTGCATTCGGGCATACATTCTGGATGAATCCGGTGAGCGGAGACAACCACCGGAATAATGACACGATCGCCGGCAGTCAGGTATTTGATAACTACCTTGCTTATGACGATGGGACGGCTGAGATGAGCTATTACCTGAACCTGTTCCCGACACTTCCGGGAAAACTCGCTATAGAGCACCACCTCAACAAACCGGATACGCTGCGAGGTGTAGCTATTTATTTTGGCCGGCAAGTCCCTACCGCCAGCTACAAATATGTTAGTTTGATGGTGTACGAGTCGATCGCTTATGGAGGGTCCACAACGGACAAGGTGTTGTATCAGCTCGACAATCAGCAACCCCGCTATCGCGATACGATTAATCATTTCTGGATCTATAAGTTCGACAAACCGGTGCTGCTGCCTGCGGGCACATTCTATATCGGAACTACACAGCCTGCCTTAAGCGGAAGTGACAGTCTTTATTTTGGACTCGACCGGAACAGGAAAACGGGCAATCACGCGTATTTCAATGTATTGAACGTATGGAATGCTTCCACGGTAGACGGCGCGATCATGATCCGGCCACTTCTGGGTCAGGATATTATTCCTTCTTCGGTTCAGGAGTTGGAGCATACGGCAAATACGTTTAAAGTTTATCCAAATCCCGCTTCCGCTACACTCGAGGTGGCGATGAAATTACAACGCCCCGCAACTTACAGCATTCTTGACATTGCAGGAAAAACAGTTGCCACGGGTACCTTGCACCCGGACGAACCCGTTGTGGATATATCTTACCTGCAAGCCGGTTCTTACATCCTTACGGTTTCTCCCGCAAATCAGGTACCTTTGACCAGTCATTTTCAAAAATTATAAATACCCTTACAATGCAAGAAGTAAGCGTTATACAGCTTAAATCCCTGATGGATGAACAACCGTCATTACATCTGATTGACGTACGCGAACCTGATGAGCGTGCCGCATTCAATATCGGAGGAACTTTTCTGCCTCTCGGAAAAATCATGAGCTTCGAACTGGACACAATCGAGTCGATGAAGGATGAGCCCGTGTATGTATACTGCCGTTCCGGGAAACGCAGTCTCCAGGCTTGTATGATGCTGGAACAAGCCGGATTTACGGATGTGCACAACGTGACCGGAGGCGTGCTTGCCTGGCAAAGCGAAATTGAAAAATAAATTTTCAGTTCATTTTATAAAGCCCCGCTGCAGAGCGGGGCTTTTTTTTAACGATTCGTTGGCAATCACATCTTTTTTTTGTACCATTGTAGGCATCAGTTTTCAACAGCAATTTTAAAACCATATTGCATGAATAAATCTTTATCCTGCTTTTCACACATCGGTAAGAACGCCCTGCTTTTAACGGCTTTAAGCGCTTCATTGCAGGCCGGAGCACAAACGGTAACACGCTTTCACCTCGGTGTGATTGTATTGCCCCGGTATGGCACGATTGATTCGGCAATAAATGCAGCATCAGTAAACGACTCGCTCGTGTTAAGTCCGAATACGTTCAAAGAACATAATATTGAAATCAGCAAAAACATCAAACTGACCGGGACCACCGATGCTGCAGGCAACGTGACAATCATCGATGCTGAACATAAAGGACGCGGATTTATTGTATACTCTGGCGATCTGGATCTCCAAAATCTCACCTTGCAGAATGGTTCTGTTACCGACGGCGCGGGTGGCGGCATTTATAATATCGGTTCAGGAGTGATCTCCCTTTCCGGAACTGCACGGGTTACCAATAATGCATGCTTTGGGATATATGCAAACGGTGGCGGTATCTATGCTGCCGGCAGGGTTATCGTCGGAGAAAACGCTGTTGTTTCCAACAATTATGCTCAGGAGACCGGAGGTGGAATCTATGGCTTTGAGAAGGTGATTGTCCGCGGTTCGGGTCGCATTGCCAACAATAAAACAGACGGCAGCGGTGGTGGAATATTCAGCACTGCGAATGCGGGCCTGATGCTCACGGACAATGGTATGATCGACAACAACTCCGCAGTGGAAGCCGGAGGCGGAGCATATGGCAGCGGTACCGTTTCCGGCTACGCAATGGTAAAAAACAACCGTGCAGCCTATGGCGGGGGCATTGCTGCGTTTGATGACGCACTTTTTCTTCAGGACTCAAGCTGGATAAGCAGTAATACAGCCACCACTTATGGCGGAGGAATCTGGACCAATAACTGCGATATTTTCGGGACCGATCAATTCCACGTAACCAACAATACAATTCCGGCAGTCACAGGAACGCTCAACTTCGGAGGTGCTATCTACAACGTGAATGGAAATATGACCTTGTATGGCGGCACCGTAACCGGTAATACATCCCCGGTGGCGGCAATTTACAACAGCGCCGGCTCCCAGCCGATGAGCGTTACCATTAATGCCTGTCACATCTATAATCCTGCCGCAGGAGGCATCCGCATGCCCGAAGTATATAACAGTCCGGCATTGGACCCTACCGCACTTACTTTTACCTCGGGGTATGTATGGTGGGGATCAAATGACACAACAGGTCTTGTGAAGGACCGTCCGGGCACTTACTGCGGCCGAATGACAAATTACGCGACCATCAGCTGGCACCTGAATAAAGATGTTCCGATCACACCGTCGATCAAAACCTTCAGAGTTCAGGCGACACTGGAGGGCAGCGACGGATCTTCTCTCGACACGTTAAGCTACAGAAGCATCAGCGGAATTTTTTCCGCTACCAAAGGCTCTTTCTCAGTTAACAATCCGGCGATCGACACGGACAACCATGTTTGGTCGCAATTCAGCGCTCCGTCAAAAAATGACACAACCGTTATTACCGGAATCGTCGACGCTGATACATTCCGCTCCTCCAAAATATATCTGATAGGGCTGGATATTACAGAAAACACACTTGCAGACGGAATCAGTATATACCCCAACCCGGCCAGCGAAATACTGTATCTCAAAAACAGTACTGCAGGTTCTGTGATCACTGTTTCAGACCTGAACGGGCGCTGCATCATACGTCAGGCGATTTCAGTGACCGGAACCGCATCAGTAAATATCCAAAGCCTGCGCGCGGGAATGTACCTGCTTCAGGTTGCTACCGATGATCGGACACAGGCGGTTGCACGTTTCGTGAAACAATAAAATTTTGTTCATTTACACAGAGCACCTGCAACTGCAGGTGCTTTTTTGTTTGCGTGATCTTAAAATACAATGTTAAAAGACCAAATTCATCACTTTTTTTTTCCGCCAACAAGTAAATAAATCATTTTTGCAGCTCGTTTTAAACGACTTATAAAAATATAAGTCTGAAGCGGATTGCACCCCACACTTTTTAGTACAATGAACTATTGCAACTTTTTACGAAGATTTACATTCCTGTTACTCCTGTTGCTGTCCATAGCGACGCTTCCGGTGATGGCACAAGGGTATAAGATTAGCGGAACATTTGTGGACAGCACGGACAGCCAGCCCGTTATGGGAGTTGCACTGCAGCTGCAGAAATCCGGAGATACAAGCACTTTCGGAATCAAAAGTGATGCAGACGGATACTTTGAACTGAACAATGTCCCTTCAGGCATTTATATGCTTAAAGGCTCTTATATCGGCTACCGTAATGTAAACAGACGTATTACAGTCAACGACAACACCGTATTGGGGCAGATCAGCCTGCTTCGGGACGAAAAGGCACTGAAAACGGTTACCGTTGAAGGTACTGCTGTACGGGCCGAACAAAACGGAGATACCACTGCCTTTAATGCAGCGGCATTTAAAACCCATCCGGATGCAACGGCCGAGGACCTGCTGAACAAAATGCCAGGTGTAAGTACCGCCGATGGAACACTGAAAGTAAATGGAGAGGAAGTAAAAAAAATCCTTGTGGACGGCAAACCGTTTTTTGGCGACGACCCGAATGCGGCCATCAAGAATCTTCCATCAGAAATTGTAGATAAAATACAGGTGTTTGACAGAGCGAGCGACCAGGCCCAATTTACAGGATTCGATGACGGAAATTCTGAAAAGACCATCAACATCAAAACAAAAAAAGGCCGTAATAATGGTGTATTCGGAAAGATAAGCGCGGGTGACGGTTTCGACACAAAAAATAATGACAACCGCTACACGGGTTCCCTAAACCTGAACTTTTTTAATGGTAACCGCAGAATCTCGATTGTTGGCATGGCCAACAACATCAACCAGCAGAATTTCAGCACAGACGACCTGCTCGGCGTTACATCATCCTCATCCGGCGGTGGAACATTTGGGGGTGGCGGGAACCGCGGTGGGGGCGGAAACCGAGGAGGGGGACCTGGGGGCGGGAGCTGCTTCAAATTTCCTTGTAAGTCAGCAGGGAGGTATTACACAAACCCAATCCGGAGGCATCAACTATACCGATAACTGGTCGAAATCGCTCGCTGTAACCGGCAGTTATTTCTTCAACCGCGCAGAAAACAACACCGAAACAGATCTGAGCCGCACCTACCTGCTGAAAAACCAGGACAGCAGCCTCGTTTATAACGAGCAGTCGCGGACCCACAGTATCAATATCAATCACCGCATATCTGCGAGAGCCGAATGGACGATTGACAGCAACAACTCGTTGTTCGTAACACCTAAGGTGAGCTATCAGGATAATCAGACGGATAAGACATTGACAGGAAGCAACCTGATCAATAAGTCCATCCAGGGAACCAGTTTACAGAATACCACAACGAATAAAAACTCGGGTATCAATTTTTCCAACTCGGTGTTCTATCGCCATAAATTTCACAAGCAGGGCCGCACCATTTCCGCAAATCTTGATACACGTGTAAATACAAAAGACGGTAATGGGACACTCTATTCCAGCACTGATTATATAGACTCCACCACTACCACGGACCAGGTTAATAATCAGACCACACTGGGGACAACCTGGGCCGGCAGTTTAAATTATACCGAACCCTTAAGCAAAAAGAGCCAGTTGCAGATCAACTACAATCCTTCCATCACACACAACGAATCTGAAAAACTAAGCTTTGCCAAAGACGCCTCCGGCCAGTATACAATACCGGTAGACTCCGTCAGCAACAGCTTTAAAAATGATTATACCTACCATAAAGCGGGAATCGGCTATCGTTATAACAGCGATAAGTTCAACTTTAATTCCACGCTCAACGGCCAGGTAGCGGATCTCCAGGGTTTACAGACCTACCCTCAAAACCAGGCAATCAACCGGACATTCCGGAATATCCTGCCACAGGCGATGATGAGCTACAAAATTTCTAAAACAGAGAACCTGCGCATCTTTTACAGAAGCAGCACAAATGCACCTACCATTACACAACTCCAGAATGTCATTGACAACAGTAATACGCTGCAGCTGAAAACCGGTAACCCCAACCTGAAACAGGACTACACCAACTCAGTTTTCATGCACTATGGTAAAACAAGCCCCGGTAAAGGAAACGGTCTGTTTATTTTTGCGAACGCAACTTTTACCCGCGACTACATCGGCAACAGCACCAGCGTATCTCCTGAAGGCGTTCAGATCAGTATGCCGGTAAACCTGAACGGTATGGCGAAAATAAATGCATTCGGCAACTACAGTCTGCCTCTTAAAGCGGTAAAAAGCAACCTGAACCTGAGCACGGGAGTAAGCTTTACACAAACGCCTTCACTTATCAATGATGTGCTGAACAAAACAAAAAATTATGGCTTGAATCTCGGTTTTGTGCTGGGCAGCAATATCAGTGAAAATGTAGACTTCACTATTTCCAGTAACGGCGCCTATACCATTGCGAATAGCAGCAGCCAGCCGCAATCTAACTACAATTATTATTCACAGACATCTTCTGCCAAGATCAATATTATTTTCCTGAAGCGCATGGTGTTCAACACGAATATCAATCATACGCTGTATACGGGACTGGGAGAAGGTTATAATCAGAACTTCTTCCTGTGGAATGCGTCATTGGGCTATAAGCTGCTTAAGGACAAATCCCTGCTTCTGGAAGTATATGCATTCGACATTCTGAACCAGAACAAAAGTATCAGCCGGACAGTGAATGACTACTATGTGGAAGACTCCAAAACTACGGTATTGCAACGTTACGCGATGCTGCGACTCACATATACTATCCGTAAGTTCAAAGGATCGGCAAAGATGCCGGAAGAAGATAAAAGTCCTGAAGGCGAAATGCATCGCAGGATATTCCAGAACGGACCACCGCCGGGAGCACCGCCACCACCCGGAGGACCAGGTTTCTAGCTGCACATAAAAAAAGAGCGATTTACTTTAAGTAAATCGCTCTTTTGCTTTCTGTCTCCACTAAAAAACAAACACAGTATAAAGAAGGCCCTTGGGACCGGATTTCTGCAACCTCTTTTTGTAATGTCTTTGCTTACAATTACAACACAAAGAAACGACCGATGTTGCCACCGGTCGTTACAATAAATGCAATAGTTGTTACAGAATAACCATCAAACGGGTCATACTTCCACCCATACGATATCCGAAAAAGCAACCTGTCCGTCACGACTTGTAAATACCTTCAGGCGCGAACGTTTGAATTTTGTGAAGTATCTGCTTACGGACTGCTCTACCCTTTCGAGGTTACGATCCATCATCCAGTGACGGCCGTCTTTTCTGTATACGATCACAAAAAGCCTGTTGGTCGCCATAAATTTTGGCCCGTGCAGCGATTCGTGGTATAAAAAACGTATGAGATTTATGGGGTCCGCTTTTACCTGATCGTAATCAAAAGGACAGGCAGCCGGAAATGGCGCCACCGTTACATCGAAAGGAATTTTACCCACCCATATATCGGCTATTCTCGGACGATTTGGGTCAGGTGTTACATATTTAAAACGCAACATCATTTCCAGTATTGCCTTTTTGAACAGGTAGCCGCGCCAGCGGTCCTGCACGTATTCACCAAAGGTTTCCTCTTCACCGGCCTCCTGAATCTGGCGGCTCAGATCTTCAAATGTAGAAGACCGAAACAAAAAAAATGCTTTCTTATCCCAGCCCGGCTGCGGTCTGGTATTGTACTGCTTGAAAGGCGACACTTTCAACAGTTCTACTTGTATTTCTTCCAGGGTCATATTTTCTTTGCTGTTTATTAGCAAATACATTCCACAATTATCGTCGACGGATATCCCCGCAATTAATTACAGAACAAAATCGGCACAAGATACTTCAATCTGCGCAATCGAAATTTGCGATTCAAAACAATAATAAGGCAACTCGAAATATCGAATATACATATAAATGCAAACAGTAGTTCTGCTCATATCAAAAAAGATCGGCACAGCCGGCCTTCTTCCGTGTTTGCGTTGCACAGGCCCTCTACCGGGCCCGGAAGGACGGCAAATAATGTTGTTATTTGTCTGGTGTGGCGTAAGTATAGGAAAAATTCCGGAACACTGCAGGGCGCTTAAACTCCAGTCCCATGGTGTCGCCGGAAAGATAATTCCATTCTGATCCTGAAGAAAGAGAACTGCAAAATGCGGCTTCCACGGACAATGCGCTCTGCAGATTAGGACTATTTTGCTGACGAAGCTCAAGGCGTGCTGAAATCTGGTCGCAGATACCTGCTCCCAGTGGTATGCGTAACCCGTTTTTCAGTAAAGCCGAGCAAGGTCTTCCGGGAAGCAGACGACTTACCAAATCCAAGTTGATGACCCAGGAACGATGTGCGCGCACTAAAAAATCACAGTCTGAAAAACGTGCCAGCAGGAATTTCAGATTTTTGGATACGCGGATATGAGAGCCGTCCAGCAAACAGATTTCCGTGTAACTGCCGAATGCTTCCATCGTTACAATGTTCCCACCCGTGATCATTAGCGTGCGGCCACCACGTCTGAATGTAAAGAATTGTTTCATGTTAAACTACCTATGGATTAAAGATTAAGCCACCTTCAGTGTGGCATTACAATCACTTACTCCCTTTAACAGCAAATCTGATTCCATGCCATCGCTTTTCGCACACTACGTTTGTAGGGATTATTTGCTGCAAATATCCATTTACATGCTGCGAACCCATACTTTTTAAAATCAAAAAAATAAAAACACAATGTAATAAAAGCAAATATTTGTATGTACCTAATAAAGAATTTTGCACATACTCACTATTGGGCGATGAGTCGAATTTTCACAAAAAACGACAGTCGCAAGAGGCACTACTTTTGTATTGTATTCCGTGCAAAAATTCCCATATAACAAATTATCACACTACTTTAGTCGGGAAATTCACCACTATCCATGTCTCACCCATCCCGTTCCCTAATACTGTTAGTGTGCCTGTTGGCTTTATGCCATACTGCCTGTCACAGGCAATACACAGCCGATGATTTCCGAACCGACAAACCCGACCTCGCCGCAGTAGACAGATTGCGGGACACATTTTACCTGATCAGCAATTCCGACCATCTTAAGGCAATCAGCTATTCCAAAAAAATACTGGATCTTGTCAGGCACTCATCGCGTGAAGACCTGGCTGCCGAAGCATATAATGATTTAGCAGCATTATCCCGCATGACCCGTCAATTTGATAATTGCCGTCTGTACATCGACACGCTGTACCAGATTGCTGAAAAAACGCATTGCGATACTGTGTTGAGAATGGCTTACACGGTTTCCGGAGACTTGTACCGCGACCTGGACGAACTCGACTCTTCAGCAATATTCCTGGTAAAGGCGCTGAAAATACCCCAACCCTTAAATACATTTGACAAAAAGCGCCTGTATTCAGGACTGGCAAAAACAACTTCGCTGCAAAAGAATTTCAGGCTTGCAATGCAGTACTATGAGCCCCTGATCAGGTATGCACGTGATACACTTTCCCCTTCAGGCATTAGCATTATGTTGAATGCATATGTTTATGCGCACACTATTGACTCCGACGCGCGCAGGTTTCTGTTTGAAGGATTGGAGATGAGCTATAAGCAAAAAGACAGCTCCTTTCTTTGCGCCATATACTCCAACCTGTCTGACGATTTTCTTCATAGAAATCAACCGGACTCTGCCGAAAAATATATCCGTATGGCGGTCAGCATCGGTGAAAAGCTGCAATTACCCAGGCGCAGGACAGAAAAAGTATATCTCGAAATGCTGCTGATCCTTACCAGCAATAAAAAGTTTGAAGAGGCTGCCACCCTGCTCCGGCGTGTGGAGCAAACCGTGGATACAGCCTTGCTCAGCGCCGAAGATAAATACGGACTTGCTTACATAAAATCCCAGATATTCCTGTATAAGAAACAGGACAGGAATGCTATTTCTGCGCTGGAAGAAGCGTTGAAGTTCCAGGAAAAAGAACTGAAAAATATCAATATAAGTGTCATTAACGATTATGAAAAAGAGCTGAAAAAACTGGGTGCTGAAAAGACCATTACACAACAGCATGCGCTTATATCAAAGCAACGCTCATCCAATATCCTGTTGCTGACGCTTCTGGCTGCCTCCCTGGCCGGAGCATTTTCCCTCATCTATTTCCGGGTAAGAGAAAGGAAACTGGAGAAGCAAAAGCTGGAACAGATTCAGAAAGAAAAGGAGCTGGAAAACCAGGAAAAACTGCTGAATGAACGAAAACGCATTTCGCGTGAAATGCACGATGACCTGGGGTCGACACTTACTTCCACACTGATGGCAGTGCAGCTGGTGCGCGAAGGCAATACCGACGATTGGACGCTTTCGATCATTGAGGAGTCGGCTAACAAACTGCACCTGCAGGTAAACGAAATCATCTGGAACCTGAACACCCAAAACGACACCTTGCGCAACCTCAGCAGCTTTATTATCTCGTTTGCAAAAAAATTCATCACAGAAGCAGGAATCGGTTTCAGATGGGAGGAACATCTGGCAGAACCGGAACGGAAGATTGACGGGTATCAGCGGAGAAATATCTATCTCTGTGCCAAAGAAGCACTCAATAATCTCGTGAAACATGCTCAGGCAAACCAATGCATGCTGCGCGTGGAAGCTGATTCCCGGGCATTGCTGATAATCATCAGCGACAATGGACTGGGCATACCTGACCAGCCGGTATCCGCCGCTGACGAGCGGCCGCATTATGGTCTCGACAATCTGAAGCGTCGTATGGAGCAGATAGGAGGCTCCGTAGAATGGACCGGCACTCCGGGCGGCGGCACAACAGTAACCATTTATTTCCCTTTTCAACAATAACCTTTACCTTAAACTAACACAACAGGATGATTTCAGTATTTATAGTGGAAGACCGCGTGGAACAACAGATATACCTGCGCGCAATATTGGGAAGCGACCATAATTTTGAATTACTGGGTATCGCAAAATACGGACATGAAGTCCAGAAGCAGATATTAAAGTATCAGCCGGATGTTGTTATGATTGATATAGGTCTTCCCGATATCAGCGGCATTGACGTGGTACGTAATATGAAGCCTCTTTGTGAAAACACCAAGTTTATGGTGCTTACCGTACACGAAGAGGATGAAAATGTATTTGAAGCATTGAAAGCCGGAGCGCAATCATACATTGTGAAGAAGAGTAAGCCCTACCAGATACTGGACGGGATCAGGGAGTTGCACGCGGGAGAGTCACCGATCAGCAGTTGTATCGCGGTAAAGCTGCTCCAGTATTTCCCCGCTAAAATTCCGGAAGCGGAACAGAGCGCGGATGTGAACGTGACACCTAAAGAAAAAGATATTCTCGACCTGCTTGCAAAAGGCCATTCCTACCTGGAGATTTCGTCGCTGTGCTACATCAGCGTAAAAACACTGAAATGGCATATACACAATATTTACAGGAAGCTGCACGCAAATAACAGAACGGAAGCCCTGAATAAATATTTCGGCAGATGAGCCATAGTGCCTAAAACGATAAGGGCGTCACATGCATGTGACGCCCTTATCGTTGCATAAAATGTTTTGGAAGGGTTTATTTTGCCATCGCTTTATCCTTAAGATACTTTCTGATCTGCGATACATAATCGAAGTACCCAGTTTGCATTTTAGCCCAGAATGTACCAAAGAATGCAACGAAAATACCCAGGAACAGTAAAGCCAGCGTTTGCTCCTTGTAAATGTAAAACGCGATTGCCCCGATCAGGATGAATACACAGAATATCATCAAAAGATAAGGGCCTCCCTGATCGATTTTTCTAATCTTGTAGGAGACCCTGAGGTTTGTTTCTTTTCCGTCGTTCTTAAGATCAATGTGCGTAATGGGCAACGTTTTTAGATCTTTCTGATTTTCGGCGTGAGGAATAATCTTAATACAGTCATCACTTTCGTAAACTTCAAATTCTAGGTTATGTACTCTGAACATATCTCCCAGTATTGCTTTGCGAATTGCTTCAACTGAAGAAGAAGAGGTTAACCTGTAAGAACGTGCAAACAGCATAATAGGTTAATTTGAAAGGTGAACAATAATTTTACAACATAAATATACTAATAAATCACTTCACATATCTAAGTTGAAAAAATATTTTTATATGCCTCTTAAATCATTATTAATGATGCATTTGCAAAAAATTAGATCATGGTGACTATCTAATTTGTTCAAAATATTTGTCGTTCAGTGAACGATAGTAAGGTTTCAGTGAAGGGGGAATTGTGCGGTATTGTTCTCTTAGCTGCCGGTCGTCTTCCAGGTACTGCCTGAGCTCGGGAGGCACGGGGCGGCTTATTTCGTCCGTATTGCGCGAACTGCGCTTGGTATCTTCTTCCTGTTCACGCAACGACTGCTCCGTTTCCAGCATGCGCGTCAGGATTTCCTGTTGACGGCGATAAAACTGTGCATCGAAATTACGGTTCACCAGATCCGACTCATTACGGTCCATTTGTTCCTGCAGTTCGCGGAGCTCCTTCGCTATTGAGGAATTGCCCTGGCTGTTCAAAAGCTGGTTGAGTTGAGAAAGTTGTCTTCTCAGTGCAGACTGTTCCTGCGCGAGCTGCACAAGCTGTTGTGCATCTCCGTCCGAACCGCCGTTCTGCTGTGCATTGCCCTGGCTCTGTCCCTGTGATTTTCCATCCGGCTTTTTACCTGAAGATCCCTGCTGTGGTTGTTTCCCCGCTTCATTCATTTTTTTACCCAAACCCTGCTGTTTGCTGATGATATCTTTCAACTGCTTACCTGCACCTGGTTTCGGATTAGACCCGCCGGGTTTGGAACAGGAACCGCTGCCACCGCCCTTGTTCTGGTTTTGATTCTGCTGTTGCAGCAGATTGCTCAGTATTTCGTTCAGCATAAGTGCCAGGTTGTTCGCATGTGTCATTACATACTGCTGACGCGTTGCCGCCTGCACTACGTTGCGCTGCTCGAGGCCGGATAGAGAGAGACGCATATTTTTCTCGAGTTCGTTTGTCTCCTTGTTGATGCTGGCCGAAAGCTTGAATAATTTTTTGCTGAGCGAGAAAAGACTGTCGCGTATGGTCAGGGAATTTGTATGTAATACATTTTGTTTACGCACATTAGCAAGGTAAGCTGCATCCCCGGTATTAGTGGTACGTACGGAATTGATCAGCGCTTCCTGGTCGAATGAAAGGCGAACAAGATTTGTGAGTATCTGCCGCACCGCCCGGATGTTCATTTCTATTTCTTCAGCATCCATTCCTGATGACTTCTTACGAAGCGATTCGGCCATTTCCTGCAGATTCTGTGCAGCTTTACTCTGCGATTGTTCCGACTGATTTTCCTGGTTCTGCTGAAGGCTTTTTTCGCTTTGCTGCATTTGCTCTCCGGCCTGCTCTCCCTGTTGCTGTTCCTGCGATACATTCTGGCGCTGCTGGTCTTTTACCGACTCCAGTGCCTGCTTCATGTCTTTAAAATCCTGCTGCATCGCCTGCTGCAGTTCCTTCTTCAGTTCGGACTGCTGTTTAGACAGTTGTTCCGCGCTTTTCTGGCCTTTTGCAGTTTCCTGACGCAATGCAGATTGTTTGTTGGCAAGCTGCTCCATTTTATTGGCAAGGTCTTCCATTTTAATCTGCGCATCGAGCTTCTGCATCAGTTGTTGCAAACGTTCCATATCCATTGAGAATAACTTATTCTCCTCCTGCATTTCCTGCAATTGCTGGAAATTCTGCGTATTGTTTTTATCCCTGTTGAGCCGCTCCATCATCTCCTGCAACTTTTTCATCTGCTCACTCAGCTCTTTGTTCGCGAGTTGATCGAGTTGCTCTTTCACGGCTTCCTGTTTCTCCTTCAGATCATCGGACAGGTTCTTTTGCGCTGTCTGCCGCATTTGCTCATCCAGCCGCTTCTTCACCTGGTCCAGGTTAAGCTTCATCTGCTCCTGCAATCTGGATATTTCCTGCATGGCTTGCTTCTGCTGCCATTCGGAGCTTTCCTTATTCAGCAGCTTATTTTCCAGGGATTCCATCTGCTGCTGCATCTTGTCATTCTGCCGGCTGCTGTTGCTGAGGCTCGCGTTGATCTGTTTTGAGTTATTGTTGATAGCGGAATCCAGCTGATGATTGTCCAGCGCATTGTACGTAAACGTCTCGGTTCTCGATGATTTCGATCCATGTACGGCATCGTTGTCCCACGCCTCCACGTAATATTCCAGATGCTGGCCGGATGCGAGCGAAATGGTTTGTATATCGAAATAATGCTGGAACGAAGTTGCGATACCGGAATTACCTTTCAGCAATTGCTGCTTTGCCGTGATTTCTTTTCCATTCGCATCTGCAACCCGGTAGTGAAATACGATACGTGCAATACCATAGTCGTCGCCCGCAGAGCCATTCAGCACAATCTGCGTCCCGCTTACGGAATCAGAAAAACGCTGCATCTGGATAACAGGCGCCTTATCAGGAATAACCTGGATACGATAAGGCAGGTGCTCTGTAACTTTACTTTCTGCATTGAACAATTCGAGGGAGTAAGCGGTGTCGGCCAGTATCCGGGCACTTGTTTCAAAATGCCCGTTCTTATCCTGCTGCATGCCCACCGGCGGTTGCACACCCCAGATTACTGAAGCGGCATCAGCATGCTCTGTAGCAATATTCCAGCGAACATTTGTACCCACCGGAATAACCATATCTCCCAGACCGCTTTTCTGTTCCGGCTTCCGACCTGTGTATGCAGGATAATCAAGCTGCAGCTGAATTCCCGACATCAGCGGGCGCTGTAACACCCTCAGCGTATACGTACGCGAATAATATCCGGCAGCGTAGAATCGAAAACTGAGGTCTGAGGTACAATTCCTGAATGTGTAGCGGAAATGATTTCCTGGCAGCGGCTCCATGGGCAGCTGTTCTCCTGCAATTTCAACAGAAACTGACGCCGGAAGTGAAGCCCCCTTCATCTCGATTTCGAGCACATAATCACTGTTGCGCAATGCATGCAGGTCCGGGTGTAACAGCACAAAATCAAAAGGCGCAGGTTTCACAAACTCCGTAGTAGGTCGTAATAAGCGCTCAGACGCGTCGCGGAATATATCGGGTGCAGCAAAAAGCAATACGGTGCCGGTAAGCAACAGCGGTATCAATACCGGCAGATAACGTCTGTTGCGTCCCCAGTCGATAGCCCGTGATATCGGGACAACAGAAATAGAACGGACTTTCTGCCCTACGCTCGCCTCAATCAGTGCAGCACTTGCGCGCGGATCTGACTGTTCTTTTAATTGCAGGATATTCAGGAGCTGGTCGCTGACCTCCGGAAAATGGCTCCCAATGATACGGGCGGCATCTTCGAACGACAATACCTTACCTATTCTGGCAATCCCGGCAAGCGGACGGATCACCCAAAACGACAAAGCAAGTAAAAAGGATGCAGTAAAAAATACAGCGATCCCTATCCTTATACCGACCGGCAGGTACAGGTAGAATTCCCCTACGCTTACCACCAGGATAAATGCGATCAGACAGATCAGTAATACAAGAATACCGCGCAGCAGCTGATTGGCGTAGTATTTACGCACAAAATCATCCAGGCGCCGCAGGAGTTCCTCGTAACTGTTCATGATTAAAGGATAGGAAGGTATTGACTATGATTTCATATTCTGATACTGCAAAGGCACGTCTATATCCGCACCGCTGCAGAGCTTCATCACCGCCTGAAGATCGTCAATTTTCTTACCGGTGACGCGGATGGTATCATCCATAATCGCCGGCTGCACTTTCAGACCTGAGTCCTTAATAAGCTTTACGATCTTTTTGGCGATATCTTTATCCAGCCCGTTCTTAACCTGGATCGTCTTGCGGATAAACTTCCCGGACGCGTTTGGCTCTTTGCTGGCATCAAAGCACTTAGCCTCAAGCCCCTGACGCATAGCCTTGGTGAGCAGTACGTCTTCCGCCTGCTGCAACTTCATATCACTGTCCACCTCCACGTTTATGGTAAAATCTTTTTTATTGAGTTCGATCACCACATGTGTACCCTTGAAATCGAAACGGTTTTCAATTTCCTTTTTGGCTACATTCACTGCGTTATCGAGGGTTTGAAGGTCTACTTTACTAACAATATCAAATGAAGGCATAACGAACGTACATCTTTTTAAAACGAAGAAAAATCTTACACGTGAAGTTAGATTTTTTTACTGAGAATTAGGTGGGTACGGGCTATTTTTAGCAGTGCGGAAGGGTTTGTGAATGGCCAAATACCGTACCTTGCACCGAAATTAATGTAAGTATGCAGCGGGTTTTCACAGACAACTGGGGCAATATTGAATATGGCGAAGCCTGGGACGCCCAGGAATTCCTGTTGAAAAAAAACCTGGATGTAAAAAGCTTGTGGTTTGGCAAGAGTGAGGAGGAAAAAGACAAAAGTGTGGACACCAGCAACTATTTTCTTTTCTGTGAACATCCTCATGTTTACACACTCGGCAAAAGCGGATTGATGGAAAATCTGCTATTGAACGATAACCGTCTGAAGGAATTGGGCGTGAGCTTCTATAAAACAAACCGCGGCGGAGACATTACCTACCATGGTCCGGGCCAGGTGGTGGGTTATCCTATCCTTGATCTTGAAAAATTCTTTACAGACCTCGGACGCTACATGAGGTCGCTGGAGGAAGTAATTATCCGGACTATCGGAGAATGGGGAATCAAAGGGGAACGCCTTCAGGGAGAACCCGGTGTATGGCTGGATGTGGGCATCAAAGGCAAGGAGCGTAAAATATGCGCAATGGGTGTGCGCTGCAGCCGTTGGGTAACCATGCACGGATTCGCGCTGAATGTCAATACAGACATGCAGTATTTTAATTACATCGTCCCCTGCGGTATTGTTGACAAAGGCGTAACATCAATGGAGCAGGAGCTGGGGCATACAGTGGATATGGAAGAAGTCCGCGGCAAAATCTGCCGCCATTTTGAAACAGTCTTCGGCGCGGAAATGATCCGCCAGGAAATCCCTACCCTTGTTTAATAAATAGTGATATACCCTGTTTCTATTTTCTGCTTCGCTTTGTACAGATCGAAGCGGTATACTCCTACTTTCTGAAAATTGCGCTTATCAAGAATAATGACAGGTTCCTCCACGCGTGGAACTTCTATCACTTTTTCTTCTTTGCTGTTGAAAAACTCAAGACTGTATTTTCCGCCTTTCGCATCCGGGATCTCAATACTCACGTGGCCTGTAAACGGATTGGTAAATACGTACTGAGACTTGATATAGGTATACGCATTTACATTGTCAATATCAGGTATTTCGAGGCTGATAACAGGGGCGGCTGGCTTGACAGGCACCGTCGGCATAGCTCCTGAAGCTTTGGCAGCGCTATCTGCAAGAGGCTGGGCAGCCGGCTTCTGTGTAACGGTACTGGTGATCACGGATTTGGTATTTACTTTACCATTCACCGTATCCACGGTCACCTTCTTCACCTGCAGTTTGGAGGCAAGTATCTGTAAAGAATCGTTTGAGGGCAATACCGCGCTCTGCTTCACCTGGCTGCTGTCGATCTTCACTTTGATCCGGTTGGATGTCCAGGAAAGATCAGAGCCGAAAATAATTTTCAGGCGATACCAGTTGTTTCCGGGTATCGGATGGCCATCCAGATAAAATTGCACACCCTTTTGCGTCTGCTTCACAAATCCGATTGTGGTATAGTTTACCGAACTGTCGGATGAGCGCTGCACTGCGATAGACTTAATCCCGTCGTACTGGCAATTCCATGTGATCACGTTAATACCATTTTGTGTAACACACGTAAGGTCAGGCAGCATTGGCTGTGCATAAACAGAACCGGCTACCAGCAGGAAAATGGAAACTATTACAGATCGGAGCAGGAGTCTATTGATCGGAAACATCCGCCAAACGTACAGCAAAAAAATGAGGCAGACAAACCAAAGAAACACTATTATGATCTGTCGGCATTTCACCCGCATTCTTATGTAATTCACCCCCCATTAAAGCTTTTTTTGCAATCAATGACAAACAATTATCTTTATCGGCCATAACCATACATACGTACATGAGCTTATTTATTAAAAAGCCTTTGGACAAGATCATCGCTGACGCCGGCAGCGGAGAAGCAAGTCTTAAGAAAACTCTCGGATCCGGATCGCTTATTGCCCTTGGTATCGGCGCGATCATCGGGGCGGGATTATTTGTAAGTACCGCCACTGCAGCGGCTGAAAGTGCAGGCCCTTCTGTTACTATCGGATTTGTTCTTTCTGCAATAGGTTGTGCCCTTGCTGGTCTGTGCTACGCCGAACTGTCTTCATCCATCCCTATTTCGGGCAGTGCTTACACCTATACATATGCTACTATGGGTGAATTGATGGCCTGGATCATCGGCTGGGACCTGGTACTGGAATATGCGGTAGGAGCGGCAACGGTGGGCATTGCCTGGAGCGAATACCTGAACAACCTGCTGGTACAGGTTTTCCACATGCCGCCTATACCTTACGAATGGTGTCACTCTCCTTTTGAGCACTCTATCCCGGATGCTCTCGGAGCAGTTCAATATGGCATTATGAACATCCCCGCACTCGGCATTGTGGCGTTACTGAGTCTGCTTCTGATCAAGGGCACCCAGGAATCGGCATTGGTGAACGGGATTATTGTAGTCACCAAAGTAAGCATTGTATTGCTGATCATCGCTCTCGGATGGCAGTTTATAAAGGAAGAGAACCATACACCTTATATTCCGCCCGCAGGCACATTTACAGATCACATGGGCGTGCAGCACCATTTCGGAGGACTGATGGGTATACTCGGAGCAGCTGGCACCGTATTCTTTGCATTCATTGGCTTTGATGCCGTAAGCACCGCAGCCCAGGAAACCAAAAATCCCAAAAAATCGATGCCTATCGGCATTCTCGGATCATTGGGTATCTGTACCGTTTTATACCTGTTGTTTGCGCATGTGCTTACCGGGCTTGCACCGGTAGAATTCTTCCGCACAAGCGGCAAAGAGGCTTCTGTGGTTGCAGCCATCAACACCTTCATGCCAGGCTATGAATGGCTTGGCAAACTGGTAACGGTAGCGATCCTCGCGGGTTTCTCCTCAGTAATTCTGGTAATGCTGCTCGGACAAAGCCGCGTATTTTTCTCTATGAGCAAAGACGGTCTGTTACCGAATGTGTTCAGCGCGATACACCCGAAATTCCAAACACCTTACAAAGCCAACCTGATCATTCTGGTGATCGTAGGATTGTTCGCCGCTTTCATCCCCGGAGAGGTAGTCGGCCATATGACTTCGATCGGTACGCTGTTCGCATTCATACTGGTTTGTGCTGCGGTAATCATACTCCGTAAGACAGATCCGGACCTTCCCCGTCAGTTCAGGACACCGCTGGTACCATTCCTGCCCATCGTCGGAATTATTGTTTGCGGTTTAATGATCTTCGGACTCGGTATGGAAAACTGGCTGCGTCTGATCATATGGCTCGCATTGGGCCTGGTGATCTATTTTTCCTATGGACGCAAGCACAGCAAACTCACGAACGTGAAGGATATCCTCCCGAAAGCGAGTGATTTTGAACAGCAGTAACCGGCAAAAAAGGATATTAACGGCGGCAGGAACCAAAAAACCTGCCGCCGTTTGATTTTCAGTACATTCCTTTATATTTGAGCTGTGCAATTTGTAAACCCGTTTTTCCTGCTGGCCGGCCTCTCGCTCGCCATACCGGTTTTCATCCACCTGTTCAACCTGCGCAGGTACAAAACGGTATTTTTCCCGCACAGTCGTTTTCTTAAGAACCTGCAATTACAGTCCCAGAAACAATCTCAGCTACGCCATAAGTGGCTTTTGCTGACCCGCCTGCTATTCCTGATGCTCCTGGTACTGGCATTTGCACAACCTTTCCTTTCCGGCTCTAAAACAAAAAATGAATCCGCGCTTACTGCGATTTATATCGACAATTCGCTCAGCATGTCTGCCGGGAAAAGTCAGCGTCTCCTCCTCGACGTTGCGCGGGAAAATGCAAAACACCTTGTAAACACACACAAAGGATCTTTCCTGATATTCAGTAACGACGCCCCCGCTTCCTACGAACCGGTAGGCGTGCAGGCTGCACTGGATGCGATCGAACGGATCAGGCTCTCGCCTTCATTCCGCACTCCGGAGCAGACGCTGCAGATGGTACAGGGGCTCTGCCAGGATAAAGGCGCCGTGGAGACTGTATTATCTTTCAGACTTCCAGCAGAACATCTTTCACACAAATGCTGCCGCAAATCTTTCTCCCCACATACACTTTAACGGTGTACAGATTCAGGGCAAATCGGACAAAAGCAATGTATATATAGACACTGCTTTCCTGGAATACCCCTCCCTGCAAACCGGGAAACAGAACCGGATTATTGTACGCACACGCTACTCCGGCGACCGCCCTGAAGAAAAAAATGTTTTGCAGCTTTCGGTGGACGGCGCTGTAAAAAGCGCTGCGACAGTTGATTTCGGAGAACAGAAAGAACGATTTGATACGCTTTCTTTTGAAACAACCCGGAACGGATGGCAACGGATCAGCCTTTCCGTTAATGACCTGTCCGTTCATTTTGACGACACACTGCTGATCGCCGCTAAAAGCGCATCAGACCTTTCTATTCTGCTTGTACAAGAGGCGCCCAATGTATTTCTGAATGCCGCACTGCGCTCGTATTCCGGTTTCAAAGTGACCGAAGCGGTATCGGGCAATTTACCTGAAGATCTTACACGGTTCAATCTGATCTTATTCGGAGGACTCAAAACGATCAATGCTGCACAGGCTCAAAAGCTGTCACAGGCACTGAACGACGGTGTGAACGTCTGTATTTTCCCGGCAGCCGATATGGATCTGACCGCAGTAAATAATGCTGTTGGTGCTATCTGCGATATTACATTCGGAGCGCCCGACACCGCAGCACAGATGGTTTCCGACTTACAGACCGGACATCAGATGGTAAAAGATTTGTTTGAACGCATCCCGGAAAACATACAGTTGCCTTATGTACGGATGCATTACCCGGTAAAGGCTTCGATCAACAGCAATCAGCAAAACCTCCTGAGTTTCCGGAACGGCGATCCTTTCTTTTCAGTGTATGATGCGGGAAATGCGCATCTGTACCTATGTACAAGCCCGGCGGATCCTGCATTCAGCAATTTTCAGGACAGTTACTTTTTTGTACCTTTTCTCTATCAGATGGCCAGTTTGTCGCAGACGGGCGACGTATACTCTTTATGCGCGGGCCAGAAGCAGGCTGTATTTATTCCCAGATCAAACGGAGATGCCCGCACCATGTTCCATATCCTCGGCGCGGGCATCGACCTTATCCCCCCTCAAAAAGCCGATGGGAAAGGAGTTTGGGTAGATGCTGCAGGCAACCTGACCCAAACGGGTTTCTATACGCTGGCGAACAATGCCGGAGACACTGCGCTGATCGGCGTCAATAACAACCGGGCGGAAAGTGAGCTCGACTGCTGGTCACTGAGTGCACTCAGATCTTCCTGGAGTCGGAAGGGGGATTCCTGGCAGCAGGCGGATGCGGAAAATAAAGCAGTAAAAAGCAGTGAACTATCTTCTTTCCCGCTGTGGAAACTTTGTAGTATTTTAGCGCTCGGAATGCTGCTGCTGGAAGTGTACCTGCTCAGCAAAAACCACTTCAAAAAGAATACGACTACAACTTAATACTATGGCAATATTGATTCGCGGCGCGCAAGTAATCGACGGCTCTTCATCTTACCATTTAAAAACCGTTGATATTCTTGTTGATAAAGGGCGAATTATTGAGATCGGCAAATCTCTCAAAACCACTACAAAAAAAATAATTGAAGCAAAAGGTCTATGTGTAAGTCCGGGCTGGGTGGATATTTTTGCCGACTACTGCGAACCGGGCTACGAACATAAAGAAACAATACAAAGCGGACTCAGAGCAGCAGCAGCAGGCGGTTTCACCGAAGTATTCGTTGCTCCGGACACAGAACCGGCCATGAGTACCAAAGCGCAGGTGAAATTTGTATTAGGGCAGGCTGAAGGCAATATCGTCCGTACACATCCTATCGGATCTGTCTCCCACAATAAGGAAGGTAAAAGTCTGGCCGAGATGCTTGACATGCAGTCCGCAGGCGCGATTGCTTTCAGCGACGGATGGAAACCCGTGCAGCAAACAAACCTGATGCTTAAAGCCCTGGAATATGTAAAATCATTTGATGGCACGCTGATCCAGATACCGCAGGATGCCTCACTCGCGGCCGGCGGACTGATGCATGAGGGCCCTGAAAGCACGCGCCTGGGCATGCCCGGCATACCCGCGATTGCAGAAACAATCGCACTTCATAAAGACATAGAACTACTGCGCTACACGGGCTCCAGGCTGCATGTGACCGGTATATCCTCCGCTGAATCGGTGGATATGATCCGTAAAGCAAAAAAAGAAGGACTGAATATCAGCTGTTCCGTTACTCCTTATCACCTCGTATTGAACGATGAGATCATGCGTACCTACGACGCAGCGTATAAGGTAACACCGCCTATCCGCAGCGAGCTGGACCGTAAAGCGCTGGTAAAAGGACT
Organism: Chitinophagaceae bacterium; assembly: GCA_049840855.1. Classification (GTDB taxonomy): domain Bacteria; phylum Bacteroidota; class Bacteroidia; order Chitinophagales; family Chitinophagaceae; genus Rurimicrobium. Next base: position 24,940 of record JASGJF010000023.1, read on the forward strand.
GAAGGACGGAACAATCGATTGTATTGCATCGCATCACCATCCGCAGGACTGGGACGCAAAAACAAAAGAATTCGATTATGCGGCTTCCGGAATGAACCTGCAGGAGTCTGTGTTCCCGGTAATATGGAATACCTTATCGGAGCAGGTACCTGCTGAGCGCATTGCAGATGCGCTCGGCGCCAGGGCACGTGTATTGTTCGGACTGGAACCGGCATCGGTCGAAAAGAATCATCCTGTGAACCTGACCTTGTTCAGCACCAGCATGGAAACAATAACAGAGCGCCCGGTTTCTAAGTCGGCCAATAATCCGTTTATCGGACAGAAACTGAACGGAACCGTAATAGGAATCATGCGCGGCGAACAGATTTCACTCACCCACAAAAAATAATCAATATGTCATCAACGGTTTTTGAAGAAAACAACAGCGCTCATCCCGAAGTCAGCAAAAATGCTATCGGTATCCGTTATGGGCTGATGGCAGGCTTCGTGACGATGTTTCTTACGACCGTCAATTACCTGTATGTGCTGAAAGCGAACTATATCGCATTTATCGCAACGAATATCCTGGTAATCGCGGCTATTGCGCCGATCACCTTTTACGTGATCGCGATCAGAAGACAACGCAGTTTGCTGGGAGGCTATATCAATATCAAGGAAGCGTTCAGGGTTGTTTTTCTGGTTGTGCTGATTTCCGCAATAATGAGCACTGCTTATGGATTGATCTACAATAAGTGGATTGACCCGGAATGTGTGGAGCGCATGAAAACCGCCACCTATGAATTTATGGCCGGAGTAAAAGTTCCCGAAGCCACGATCAATGAGAAAATGGCCGAGTTTGATGAGAGTCTTGCCAAAAGCACACAGCCGGGAAGACTGGCCTTCAGTGTGGCCTCTGTAATTATACTGCAAAGTATTCTGGGCTTTATCGTCGCAATGATCACCAAAAAAGAGCGCCCTGTCGCATCATTCAATTAAACCTGAGTCCTGTATATGTCGCTTGACCTTTCTATAGTAGTTCCTCTTTATAACGAGGAAGAATCTTACCGGAGCTGATGTCGTGGATACATAAAATATGTACAGAACATCGTTATGCCTATGAAGTCATTATGGTGGATGACGGCAGTAAAGACAGCAGACTGGGAAGTGGTACAGGAATTATCCCGGCAATATCCTGCGCTGAAAGGTATCAAATTCCAACGCAATTATGGCAAAAGCGCTGCGCTCAATGAGGGCTTCAAAGCGTCGTCAGGCAAGGTAGTCATTACTATGGACGCTGACCTGCAGGACAGCCCGGATGAGATTCCCGAACTTGTGCAGATGATCCTGAGCGACGAATATGATCTTGTGAGCGGATGGAAAAAAGTGCGCTACGATAATGCCATTACAAAAAACCTGCCTTCCAAACTGTATAATGGTGTGAACCGGCTCGTGTCCGGGATACAGCTCCACGACATGAACTGCGGGCTGAAGGCTTACCGCCGCAAGGTTGTTAAAAGCATTGAGGTGTATGGGGAAATGCATCGTTTTATACCGGTGATCGCAAAACAGGCAGGCTTCCCGCGTATAGGGGAAAAAGTGGTGCAGCATCGCCCCCGTAAATATGGCGTATCCAAATTCGGATGGGAACGCTTCATCAACGGCTTTTTGGATCTTCTTTCCATCCAGTTTATCAGCCGCTTCGGCAAAAAACCGATGCACTTCTTCGGATTCTGGGGCACGGCTGCATTCCTGGTGGGATTTCTTATCACACTTTATCTGATCGTTTCGAAATTTTTCTTTGAGGGCAGCCTAATCGATAAGCCCGCATTTTATATAGCGCTAACGACTATGGTGCTCGGAACACAGTTTTTTCTTACGGGCTTCATTGCTGAGCTGGTGTCCCGGAGCTCTTCAGACAGGAATCAATACCTCGTGGAAGAAACGCTGAGATTAAAGCATCAACCACAAACCGGAGAAAATCACTAATTTAGCTGAATAATCATATCGCAATGAAGGCTTGGAAGATACTGACAGGATTGGGTGCGGCCGCATTTTTCTTTGCTGCCTGCTGTAGTAAGAAGGGAGCATGCCCTGCCATAGAGTTCAATACGATTGAGCTCTACAACTTCCGCTCCGCAGACGTGAATGACAGTGTCACTTTGCTGGTATACGAAGGCCAGAGCAGTTTTACCAAACTCAAAGACTCGTCTTTCGTAAAAGTGGAGTCTACCAGCGACACGAATGTTTTCCGTATCAACACCGGCAGCATGAGCGTTAACAACGACTACCTACTCCGCGTAATCCGCCTTGGGAAGACTTATAAGATCACCAACTTCACCGGTAATAAAATTACCTGCGGAAAATGCTTTCTCCGCAACAACAACCAATACGGTTATGAGCTGAGTGGCTACACGGTGAATGGCCGGTACTTCAACTATGATGCCGCTATCAACGTCATGAAATAACCACACGGGAAGAACTGCTTTTCAACACTGCTGTATGCTCTCGCAACTCTCGATTTCCAATTACGCCATTATTGAGCAACTGACGATCCGGCCCGGAGCAAACCTGAATATTGTTACGGGAGAAACGGGCGCCGGTAAAAGTATCATTCTCGGTGCGTTATCCCTGATCCTGGGAGAACGGGCCGACACTTCTGTACTGATTAATAAAGAACAGAAGTGTGTGGTGGAAGCGACTTTCGAGACAGAGGGCAATGATGCTTTTACCGCCGCACTCGGCCAGCACGAACTGGATCAGGAACACCCATGCATCATCCGGAGGGAGATCAGCAGTTCAGGAAAGTCCCGTGCATTCATCAATGATACACCTGTTACCTTAAACGTACTGCACGAACTTACTGCGTTGCTTGTAGACCTGCATCAGCAGTTCGACAACCACAGCATAGAAGATGAAGATTTCCAGGTTTCGGTGCTGGATACAACAGCCGGAAACAAAGAGCTGTATACAGCCTATAAAGATCAGTTTCTCCATTATCAGTCGCTGCAAAAATCCCTGAACGAAAAAAAAGCACTGCAGGATAACTGGCAAAAAGAAGCAGACTACAAGCAATTCCTGTTTGACGAACTCGAACAGGCATCCTTCAAACCTGGCGAAATCGAAGACGCAGAACAACAGATCAAACGGCTCGCATCAGCAGAAAAAATATTGGGTGTATTGCAACAGGCCCGCTATCTGCTGGACGAAGGGGAACAGCCTATTGCAACCGAATTGCGCCGGCAGGCGCAGCAACTGCAAAGCGTCACGGAACTGATGCCGGAACTCGCTCCCCTGTTTGAAAGGCTGCAATCTTCTTACGCCGAGATCAAAGACATCGCAAACGAATTAGGCTCCCTGGAAAACAAAGTGAGCCTGAATCCTGAACAGATGGCCTTGTTGCAGGAACGATTTGACCTGGGCGTACGTCTGCAGAAAAAGCATGCCGTACCAGACACCGAAGGGCTTCTGAGAATATGGTCGGACCTGGCTGAGGAACTCAAAGGAACGCTGAACCTTCAGGAAGAAATAGCCACACTGGAGACCGCATTGAATAAAGCAGCAACTTTGTTACACGATACCGGCGAACAGTTGAGTAAGGCGCGCAAAAAAGCAGCACCTGATCTCGCGGCTCAGATCACACGGATGCTGGCTGACGTGGGCATGCCCAACGCAGTATTTTCCATACAGGTAGCACCAGCCGCCAAACCCGGCATATACGGACTTGACCAGGTTGCGTTTCTGCTCGACGCGAACAAGAGCGGCAATTTCCAACCTGTTGGCAAAGCTGCATCCGGCGGCGAAAAAAGTCGTATTGCGCTCTGCATCAAAACGCTTATCGCGCAGGCAATCCACCTCCCCACCCTTATTTTTGACGAGGTGGATACCGGCATATCGGGCGAAGCGGCCCGTAAAGTCGGCGGCCTGCTGCATGAGCTTGCACGGTTCCGGCAGGTGATCTGTATCACCCATCAGCCACAGGTTGCTGCCAGAGGGGCAACCAATTTCTACGTGTATAAGGAAGCATCCGGATCCGGCAAGATCAATACCAATGTAAGGATCTTAAACCCGGAAGAAAAAGTGCTGGCGATTGCACGCATGATCGGGGGAGAACAGCCAAGCGAAGCCGCTATTTCCAATGCGCGCGAACTGATTACCGAATAGCTATTTCACGCGTTCCGATTCTTTTATGGAGTAAAATGCGTTGGCCTGCGTAAGACAGGTCATGGTAAGATCGTTGATGCACACATGTGCGGGCAGGCTTGCGCAATAAAACACAGCGCTTGCAATATCCTCCGCCTGCAAAGGCCGCACATCTTCATATACTTTCGACGCCTTCTCTGCATCACCGTCAAAACGAACAACAGAAAATTCCGTTTCGGCCATGCCGGGATTAATGGCAGTTACTTTTATCCCATATGGCAGCAGGTCGATACGCATGGATTGCGACAATGCATCCACCGCAAATTTTGTAGCGCAGTAAACATTTCCGTTGCGGTAAGCGAGTTTACCCGCGGTGGATCCGATATTGAAAATATGCCCGCTTCGTTGTTCCCGCATCATAGGAGCTATCTGGCGCGTCACATACAATAATCCTTTCAGATTGGTATCGATCATACGCTCCCAGTGATCCACATTTCCTTCGTCTATAGGAGCCATACCGGCAGCAAGTCCGGCATTATTTACCAGAATATCAATCTTATCCACCTGTTGTTTCAGTAATCCTATGGCTTTATCCACCGCATCACGATCACGCACATCAAAGCACAGGGTGATGACCTTTACACCGTATTGCTGCTCCCACGCTGCTTTCAGCTCCTGAAGCCTTTCTTGCCGGCGACCGGAGATGATCAGATCGTATTGGTGTGCTGCAAACAATCGTGCTATGGCTTTTCCAAAACCAGAGGTGGCCCCTGTAACAAAGATGTTTCGTTTCATGGCGGCAAAGTACAAACATTTTAAGATTCGCGCTCTACAGTATACTGCGACTGCCAGCGCTTCATATCGCGCTTAAATGCATTGAGCTCTACAGCGAGCTTGTCCAGGTATATTTGCTGTTCGGCGTTCACCGGGATCAGACTGATACGATCGTCCTCTATTTCCACCGGACGCTTGTCCGGCTCCACACTGATGTGCAGCTCTGCCAGCTGCGCAAGTATGTCAGAAAAAAGTTCCCGGCATTCGGCGATCCGCATACGGGGTTCGGCAAATGCTGCCACACTCATTTTCCCGGGAACAGTGTCCGCCTCCAGATGGTAATTATTCAGCTCCCGGATCACGCGTATACAGTGTGAGATGATCTGGTAATGCACGGTAAAGTCTTTGTCCTTACTCGTAGGTTCGGCGAGATAGCGGTTAAATGAGTCGAACGCGTTGCTGTTGGCCGATTCTGCAAGACGCCGGTAGTGGGTCCACTGGTGCAGCGAACTGAAATTATTCGGCTGGAAAGTGAACAGGAAATAATTGAACGATGCATTGATCGCTTCGGCTATATGACGCGGCAGCCAGTCCTTATCCCATGTGGGCAGCAATGCGAATTCGCCGATCACCGCCAGCGCAGCGCCCCCGATGGTGCACAAGGCGCGTGTGAGGATCACTGAATTGTCGAGACTGTTCTCTACGGCAAACAGGGCAACCAGGAAAATACTGATAAAAAATGTGGCAAGGCTGTATTGCTTACGGAGAAAATAGACCATCAATACCGGGCTTGTCATCAGCAATATTTCCTTCATGTGCAACTCAGCAGGCAACGCGAGCAACAAACCTCCGGCGACCACTCCGCTGATGGTACCGAGAATACGGTCCAATGCTTTTTTCAGCGTAGCACCGAAATAGGGTTGCACCACGATCATCACTGTAAACGGCAGCCAGTAGCCGTGATCGATCCCGAAATATTTGTCGATGAACAGCGCCAGCGTGGCCACCAGTGCCGTACGGATCGCGTAACGGAATGAATGCGTATTGATATTTGCCAACCGCCTGATACTGTCCATCCAGTGACGATGGTGCAATATCAGCAGGGTTTTCATCAGCGAATACGACCGGTATACTTTAGGATCGCCATCCACTGCTTTGATGTGACTGATCGCTTCGTCTATAAGCCGGATGATCCTTCCGGTGTAGTGCAATACATATTTCACCGATCGCTGTTCCTCTTCAGGAACGGCGCTCTCCCGTACGAGATCGATCATGTTCTGCAGTCGTATCATACGGGAACGCAGCAACACTTCCTCCTCCGGCTTCGGAGCCACTGTGTAAACGGTCATGCGTTCACAGATGACCGCGATCGACTTCAGAATGGCATGTATCGATTGCCGCACTTCTCCCGGCAAAGCGGACATCTTCACACCTTCCAGCTGCTGCGCTATAGCCATCAGCGTAGCACCGGTGAGGTAAGCATTTTTACGCAGCTTGGCCATTTCATGCGCCTGTACGCTTTCATGATTCGGATGGTAGGCTCGCTTATCGTATAGTTGTAATGATGAGTCAACACTGCTGTTGATCTCCTTTTGCTTCAGATATATTTCCCGCAGCCCTGCTTTAGAGGTTTTGCCATCCCATCCCATATCAATGGTCGCTGCAAGTCCTGCCGTGGATTTCCAGATAAACGCGATCGATCTTTTGAAAGGTGTTTGCTCAGAAATAAAAAGGCTGGCCACCACACCGACAAAAAGCGACCATAATCCGCCGATCCCTATGTAGAACGAACGCTCCCATATCGCGCTCATTTCCTGCAGCGGATAAGCATTCGCGATAATAAACATCACGTATACCGTAAGTGACAGACCACTGCCCCGCTCTCCGAGATTTTTAAACAGTGAAGCGATGAATACCACCACCATCATGCACAACAGGCTCAAAGGCAGACTTCCGGCAGTAAGCGACCCCGCGAAACCGAACAAAAGGGCCAGGAAAGCACCTCCGAGCAACAAACGGGTACGCTGCGCAAAGGAACCTTTCAACTCAACCCAACCGATACTTTCCGCCGATACGATAATCCACATGGAGTGTTCGGGATGTCCGGATAAAATACCATAGATCAACGGGGCCACCACGGCAATCGTCATGCGAATACCCCAGGAAAGCATAGGTTCGTAACGCTCGCTTTCGACGAGACGACCCAACACTTTATATATCGACAGCGGCTTAATACGCGATGGCTTTATGCAAAAATAAAAATCCCCCGGAGAAAGCCTCGCGGGGGATCATTTTTAATGAACTTTTACACATTATTTTTTAGCTACCACATGCAACTGGATATTTACGGTAGGGCTGATAAATTTATCCTTCAGCGACTTATCATTACCATAACTCAGTCCCCATTGGGTACGATCGATATTGAAATTCGCATCTGCAGTAACCTGACCCGCACTCATCATCACTTTAGCAGGGAAGCTCACACTTTTGGATACACCTTTCATTGTGAGGTTACCGGTGATGGTATGGGTAGCGTCTTTCATCACCAGGTCTTTAACAGACGTGTCTATTCCGGCAGTTACCGAAGTGATCTCAAAATCCGCAGTGGGATATTTGGCCACATCGAAGAAATCAGGACTCATCAGGTGTCCTGTAAGTTTCGCGTTACCTGTGCTGTCCTGATCATCGGTGCGGAGCGTATTCAGATCCATTACGATCTTTCCGCTTTTGATCATGTCCGCATCCACGGAAACAGACCCTTCTTTCACACCGATAATACCATGGTGCTTGCCTACGGGCTTGGTGCCGACAAATTCAACGCGGGATTCACCCAGATCCACCATGTAGGCAGCATTTACGCCAGAATCAGCCATTGGTACGGCCTGCGCTTCCCCTGTAGCAGCATTGTCTGCTTTAGGTGCGTCCTGACAGGATGCAAGCAACATGCCTGCGGCAGCTAATGTCAATAATGTTTTTTTCATAAGGTAGTATGTTCTTGATTTGAGCGGTAAAGATAAGGTACGGACACGAAACATATATAATATGGTTTCATTAATGGAACCATGTCAGGAAAAAACCAAAAACCCTGTTGTTGCGTAGATGATGGTATACTAAAACGCTAAACCTATGTATACTGCAAAACTCGCACATCTCACACAGCTGCTTTCCATGCCAGGCGGCTCTGAAATGCTGATCATCCTGGTCGTTGTCCTCGTGCTCTTCGGCGGCAGAAAAATACCGGAACTGGCCCGCGGACTTGGTCGCGGAGTGAAAGAATTCAAAGATGCCAAAGACGCCACCGGCAATACGGATCAAGAAGGGAAACTGAATAGCTAAAACGGACTGTCATGAGCATAATCAGCAGTTTCACCCGTTGGAAAGATCCATCCGGAGCGATGTCGCTTACAGATCACATTGAGTCGCTGAGATGGCATATCGTACGCGCACTTTGTGTGGTGTTATTAGCGGCAGGATGGTGCTTCTTTCACATAGAATGGATATTCACGCATATATTGCTGGCCCCGGCTAACCCGGATTTCATTTCCTACCGGATGTTCTGCCGCCTGGGCAAAATACTGCATACGGATGCCCTCTGCATGCAGTCTGCGACAATCAGCTTTCAGAACACAGAGCTTTCCGGACAATTCATGATGAGCTTCTCTGCTTCTTTGGTGGCGGGTATTATTATCGCGTCGCCCTATATCCTTTGGGAATTGTGGCGCTTCGTCAAACCCGCACTGACAGAGAAGGAGATTCAGCGTACCGGAGGCATCGTTTTCTGGATGGCCACATTATTCGTTGCCGGCACATTGTTTGCCTATTTTATCATTGTACCGTTCACGATCAATTTCTTTGCGGGTTACCAACTCAGCCCTCAATTCCAGAACATCATTACCATATATAATTATTACGACACACTGAATGATCTTGTGCTGGGTATGGGACTGGTTTTTGAATTGCCTGTGCTCGTTTATTTTCTATCACGTCTTTCCATACTCACCCCGGAACTGATGCGCCGTTATTACCGGTTTGCAGTACTGATCATTTTCGTGCTGGCGGCAGTCGTTACTCCTCCCGACTGGCTCAGCATCTGGCTTGTGGCTATACCACTTGCAGGATTGTATCATGTAAGCATCTGGATCAGCGCAGCAGTGCATCGCGTTAAAAACAAATAACCATTACTGGTTTTCAGGGGCCCGGTTCTTTCAAGAGCCGGGCCTTTTCATGCAGCAATGCACGAACGCAACACAGGCGTTCCAGGTGACGGAGGCTTGACGCAGCTATCGAATACATAGAAACGCGTACCTGTTAAACATGTAAACATTATCGGTACAACTTACCGTAAACAAAAAAGACAGGTTCTTTCAAGAGCCAGCCTTCTCCTGCAGCAATGCACAAACCGACACACGCATTCCAGGTGACGGAAGCTTGACGCCGTATCGAACAGGGAAATACGTAAGTGTTAAACAAGCGGAATATTATCGGTACAACTTACCGTAAACAAAAAAATCCCGGCTCTTGAAAGAGCCGGGATTTGTACCAATTGTACACTAAAACTAAAACCAATAACTACACAATAAACGGATCTACGATGGCCAGCACCTGGTCTTTGCTCAATGCTTCGTCAAATGCTTCGGAAGCGGCATCGCTGCTGATGCTCATACCATTGATATTTACGATCTGTACGCCCGCCTGAGTTGTGGCATCCTCTCCGTCATAAATGGGTTGCACAGCGGAAGAAGGAATGCCGGAGTTATTGCCGGTGATCCAGGGCTTCACATCACCGAATCCGTTTGCTTTACGCATCTGACGGATATGAGAAGCGTGTCTTGCCTCCACGGAATGTATCTGCAACGCAGCAGTAAGTATAGCGTTGCTGGAGATCAGGTTACCTGCCTGACCTTTATAGGCACGCACACCTGTATCCTCAAATGCCTGCGCAACCGCGAGAAAAGTCGCGTAATCCGAAAACACACCCGGGAAAGTTCCGCCGGCAGTAAAGTCGAATGCAGGTTCGGAAACAGGAGTTTCTCCCATGCTGCTGATAGCAGTCTTCAGAAACGAAACGTGTGCCGTCTCATGACCGGCAATGGTCTTGATCGCATTGAATGCCGCTGTTGTAGGAAACAGGGATGCATTCAACGTAGCAGTATTGTAGAAACGCGCTTCAAGATATTCAAGCGTAAGCGCAAAATTGAGCACATCGCCGATAGCCGAGGTTGACTTACCATATGCCTTTTTGAACATGGAGCCTAAAGCCATGGGCAAGGCAGCTACAGCAACCTTCGTTCCGAAATGTTTGAATATGTCGCGGCGACCGGATGTCTTTTCGAAAACCTCCGGATCCACTTTGCCTATCTGATTTAAAATATTACCGAAATTCATTGGAAAAGTTTTTAAGAGGTGGGTAAATTGTTTGCTGTGATTTTAGATTTCAGGAATCCGGAAGCGATTGGCAGCACCTCGGAAGGCATTTTAGACATATCCAGTCCATTCGCATCAATAGCGGTTGCATCTGCAAATGAACCGTTGGAAATCATATCACGGATGTAAGCAGCATGACGCGCTTCCACTGAAACGATCTTGCCGGCCAGCAGCAGATAATCCGCACTGACAATGAGCTGACCTGCTCCGTTGTAGGCAGATACGCCCAGGTCCTCAAACGCCTTCGCTGTACCCAATACGCTGTCCCTGCTGGTAAAATCGATTTTTGAAAAATCCACTTCCAGCCCAGGAATCGCTTTGGAACCCAATGCGTTCTTAAAAAACTCACGGTGTGCGATCTCATGATCACGGATCTCCGCCAGGCGGCTTTTTTCATCAGCAGTGGCACCGCTGTAAAATGAGGAGACAACTTTGATATAGAAGGCTGCCTCCAGTTGCTCGAGCGCATAAGCGTAGTTAAGGATACCTACGTCTCCGCTTCCGAGATCGATAGAGGTATCGGTAACCATAGGAGCATCATCTTTCTTGCAGGAAGCAATGGTGGAGGCTGCAAGCACTCCGATGCCTGCCAGTGTGAAGAAGCGCCGGCGCGAAACCGGCTGCACAATAGAAGATTGTGCCGTTGTTGTTTCTTTTTCTGGTTTCATAAAGTAGGTTTTTGTTTTTTGAAAAAGTGTTTATCAATTCAGTTACGAGAAAAAAGAAAGAACGGTTTTACAATCTTCTTGAAGAAGCTTCTGCTTTGCAGCCCTGCGCACCGGAAATGCGTGAAGCGACTGTCTATTTTCACAAAATCTAACAAATAGATATGCCATTCTTTTGTAACATTGTGCGGCATGAAAGGAAAAAACCTGTTTAAAAAATTACGCTACCGGTTACAGTATTTACCGTTTACACGCAATACGTTTATTGCGGCAATAGTTACGTATTCAGTCATACGACTGCTGCAGGCACCGTCAGCAAAAGAGCAGCCGGAAAATGCCACGCTTCCTTTTATTCGGATTATGTCCGCTTATGCGGGATGGGTATTACTGGCATTCGTCGGTCTCTCGCTGGTCAGCACGCTGGGCAGCTGGTTGTATTTCTTATGGTTGTACCGGAACGGCAGATCAAAACTGGAAATAACCGTATCCGGCGACGCCCACAAAAAAGGCACGTTCCTGAACGCACGCCTGCCCAAAGCCTGGAAACCTTTGCTGGGCTATATAAAAGGGAGGCTGTATTATGACGACCTGCAATTAACGGATAGGTTCAGTATGCAATCTTCAGAACGCAAAAAGCATTCACTGCTCAGAGCTGCGGTAACCGGCAAAAACAGGCTGCAATTGCCCGACATCAAGGAATACCAGTTGAAAGGCGGCATCCTGTTTTTTGAAGATATCCTGCAATTAATCTCCCTGCCGGTCGCCCAACCCTTGTCCGGTTCTTTTTACCAGGCACCCACTCAGCTTGAACTGCCGGAAGAAAACATCAATCCCAAGAAAACGGACACATTGGATGTGCGTATCGACGAGCTACGTAAAGTGGAAGGAGAATATCTGAACTACAAGGATTATGAGTCCGGAGATGACGTGCGCAGAATTGTCTGGAAATTATTTGCGCGCAACAGGAGTCTGGTGGTACGCGTTCCCGAACGCATGGAACCTTATGCTTCACATATCTACTTCTATGCGAGTTTTTATAAAGACCTGGGAGCTTCAGGCAACGAAGCATATGCCGCAGAGATGCTGAACTATTATAAATCCCAGGTGTGGTCTGTATACAGTGAGCTGTCAAAAAAAGAATGGCAGGTGAAATATATCCCGGATCAGGAACTGAGAACGGGCATCAGCACCGACAGTCAGGCCCATGTGGAGCGGCTTGTGAGCAACAGCGACTGGCATAAAGACCTTTCGCTACGTGCTTATTTCTCCACTAAAAAAGGAAGTGTGCTGCTTATACACTCATTCAGCGATCCTAAGGAAATCGAACAGATCATCGAAGAGGCAGATCCGTCTTTACGTATTCTGTTCGTGCCCTTGTCACAATGCTTCCGCAACCTGTATGTATTCCGTTGGATCTCCCGCCTGCTATTCCTTCCGGGGAAAGACAGGCTGTCCAAACTGAAAGCAAACTGGGTACTCACACCGTTGCGTCGTCGTGTACTTAAAAACGAAAAAACGATTGAGCAGCTATTGAAGCAGCACCGTTCATAAAGCAACTGAAAAAAGAGCGAGGTCTCCTCATTGCTGAGAAAACCTCGTTTTATGCTGTTCCTGCTTACTTTCAGAACTAGTTGTTGCGCATCACCACGGTGCCGTCGAACACGTCGATCAGCACAGGTTTTGTCTTATCTATTTCACCTGCAATAATCTTCTTACTGAGCAGGTTGATCACTTCTTTCTGGATCACGCGTTTCAAAGGACGGGCTCCGTATTGCGGATCGAAGCCATTGTTCACAAGATAGTCAACCGCATAGTCTGAGAATTCAAGCTCAATACCCTGCTTTGCCAGCTGACTCCTAATCGCATTCATCTGTATGCGGATAATACCGCGTATTTCTTTACGCATCAATGGATGGAACATGATCACATCGTCCACGCGATTGAGAAACTCCGGACGTAGTGTCTGACGCAGCAAATCCATCACCTGTTCTTTGGTAGCGTCCACCACTTCATCTATATTCTTGTCGTTCACATCCTCGAAATTCTGCTGGATGATATGGCTTCCCATATTGCTGGTCATGATGATGATCGTATTCTTGAAGTTCACCACACTGCCTTTATTATCGGTAAGACGGCCATCATCGAGCACCTGCAACAGGACGTTGAACGTATCCGGATGCGCTTTTTCGATTTCGTCGAGCAGCACAACGGAATAAGGTTTACGGCGTACCGCTTCGGTAAGCTGCCCTCCCTCATCGTAACCGACGTATCCGGGAGGAGCACCCACCAGACGGCTTACACTGTGTTTTTCCTGGTATTCGCTCATATCGATACGCGTCATCATATTGTCGTCATCAAACAATACATCGGCGAGTGCTTTTGCCAATTCCGTTTTACCCACTCCGGTTGTACCGAGGAAGATAAAAGAACCTATCGGGCGACGAGGGTCCTGCAAGCCTGCACGTCCTCTGCGTATGGCATCCGCCACTGCGGAGATAGCTTCATCCTGTCCCACCACGCGTTTATGCAATTCTTCTTCAAGCGACAACAGTCGTTCCCGGTCACTTTGCAACATGCGCTGCACGGGAATACCGGTAGCTTTGGCAACATTCTCAGCGATATCGTCGGCATCCACTTCCTCTTTCAGCAACCGTTTATGCTGACTGTCCATTTCATCCAGCTGACGCGAAAGATCTGCAATAACCTTCTCTTCTTCCTGCACTTTGCCATACCGGATCTCCGCCACTTTACCGTAATCGCCTTCGCGCTCAGCACGCTCCGCCTCATTCTTATATTGTTCGATCTTCGACTTGGCATGATTGATCTGGTCCACGATCTCTTTCTCGTTCAGCCATTTTGCCTTAAGCGTATCCCGTTGCACGGTAAGCAGTGAGATATCCTGAGAAAGAGATTTCAATTTCTCTTCGTCGTTTTCGCGTTTGATGGCCTCGCGTTCAATTTCCAACTGGCGGATCCTTCGTTCCAGCTCGTCAAGTCTTTCGGGCATAGAGTTCATTTAGAGCTTCAGTTTAGCAGCCGATTCGTCGATGAGGTGAATCGCTTTATCCGGCAGGAAACGATCGGTTATATATCTGTGAAGAATTCTTCAGCTGCGATAATTGCTTCATCAAGGATACGCACCTGGTGATAACTTTTTATCGTAGAATCGTTTTTTCAATACCACGAAGGGGATCAGAAATCGCATCTTCCTTCACCCCGGTTCATCCACCAGTACTTTCTGGAAGCGACGCTCCAGCGCTTTATCCTTTTCAAAATACTTCTGGTATTCATTCAGAGTCGTCGCTAGCACAGATAGCGCGCAACTCGCCCCTTGCAAGAGGCAAGCTTCAGGATATTGGCGGCATCCATAGCACCTTCTCCGCCGGCACCGGCACCGATCAGGGTGTGTATCTCATCAATAAACAGGACGATCGATCCGTCACTTTCCGCTACTTCTTTCACTACGCCTTTAAGACGTTCTTCAAATTCACCTTTATATTTACCAGCCCCTGCAATCAGCAAACCCATATCGAGCGCATAGATCACTTCAGATTTCAGGTTGTCGGTACGTCCCCGTTAATGATACGGTGTGCAAGTCCTTCCACAATAGCAGTTTTTTCCACACCCGGTTCTCCGACCAGGATCGGGTTATTTTTAGACCGGCGGGAAAGAATGTGCAACGTGCGGCGGATCTCTTCATCGCGCCCGATAACAGGGTCCAGCTTGTTCTCGCGGGCAAGTTCATTCAGGTTTTTCGCGTAGCGCTGCAGATTATTCAATTGTGTATCAGCTGTCTGAGAGTTGATAGTTTTTCCCTTTACGCAATTCCTGGATCGCGGCGATCAGCCCTTTTTCTGTCAAACCCGAATCTTTCAGCAATTTGCCGGATTCGTCGTTGACCTGCAGCATGGAAAACAACAAATGTTCCACGCTTACAAATTCATCTTTGAATTGCTTCAGGTTCGCGCTGTTACGCAATACGATTGATTATTCAGATCCCCGGCTGATCGTCTGTGCAGGCTGAGTACCCTGTACTTTTGCATATCGGCCTATCTGCTGCTGCTTCTTTCGATTGCAGATGCGTCAGATTCACGTTGTTTTTTTTCAGCAGGAAAGAAACCGCACCGTTATCATCATTAAGCAATGCTTCGAGCAGATGCCCCGATTCGATATTCGGACTCTGATTGTTATATGCGCTTTGCTGCGCCGCCTGGATAGCCTCCTGAGCTTTGCCGATTTTGAAATTATTTAAATTCATACGGGTATTTTTTAAATTGTATACGCACACTTTTTTCAGAATGTACTTGCCTACTATGCTCTCAAATTATTTTCCACAAATGAATTAAGAAGAATGGCGCAGCTGTGATGAATCGCAATGCCAGAAAGGCGGTCGCGCCTTTAAAAAAACTGCGATTTTTCCAGCAGACATTTAGGCTTCTCCAATGCAGTTTTAAAACTTCTGAACCGGAACAGTTGTTTTGCGTCCGTCCTGATCAATCACCAACAGGAAATAAATACCTGCCGCAAGCCTGCGACCATCTATACGCACGAAAATACTTTACCGTGATGCCGGAAAAGGTTGCACGTTTTTGACCAGCGTTTCCCCGTTGGCACCGTACATCATGACCGCGACATAAGCACCGGGAAAATCCGTGAGCATTACCTCACATTCTTCGGATCAAAGGGTTCGGGTAAATTACGATATTACGATCCGAGGTGCTGTTCGGATTCTATCGTGTTTCCCTATTAACCTTAGCAATACGT
>JASGJF010000024.1:0-25447 GCA_049840855.1 Chitinophagaceae bacterium
CATGCCTGGTTTGCAGCAGAGGGACAAATAGTATCTGTGGACACGCTGCGCAAAACCATGCGCCTGCGCAGCACCAATGTGATTTTCCACGATAAGGAGGTGAAAGCGGATAAGGCTCCGGCGGAGGTGCTGCTGGATGTTTCTATCGCCAACCTGCAGCGCGACAGTGTGAATATATCCCTGAATGAGGTCACATCCCGGAGATCTGCCACGGCGGTCAGCTATGCCGAAGCGCTGGAAAGCTCGCTCCGGATGCACGTGCCGGAGAAGTCTGCCGTCAGCTGATTGCCCGACTGAAAAATCCTTTGCCTACAGATGGATGTGTACCTGCGCAAGACGCCTGAGCAGCGCAGGGAGGAGCAGGCCGCAGCAGCGAAGGCTCCGAAACCCCGTTCCTGGAAGCAGTGGTTCATCGCGGCGGGTATTGGTGCCGGCGTGTTGTTGCTGCTGTTCTTCCTGAGCCCCTGGCTGATTTTTACATTTATGCGCACGGCGGCGGGGAATTCAAAAGACGGGCGTAAGGCTTATTGGGTATACCAGGCCCTGAACTTTTACCTGCATCAGCTCGGTTATTTCCGCGGGCGTCTTACCCACAGGCCTATGCGCAGCAGCGTATCGATCCGGAATTCGGTACGGAATTCACACGCTTTATGCAACTGTATCTGAAGCTGAAATATGCGCCACAGCCGTTAACGCCGGCCGAACATCAGTTTGTAGCATCGATGCTTCCGGAAACGCTTGCAAAAGTGCGTGGTCATATCCCGCTCGTAAGCGTATCGGCGGCTTTTTTACGCCCCTTGCGTGCATTTGCGTATTTAGCAGCCGAACCTAACCAATTTTTATGCTGATAGGCCTGATCAGAGAACGAAAAAATCCACCGAATACCAGAGTGCCGTTCACACCCAAGCAGTGTGCGGAGATCATGCACGACTATCCGCAGGTGCGCATTGTTGCAGAGACTTCCGAAACACGTCTGCTATTCGGATGATGAGTATCGCCGGGAAGGTGTGGAAGTGGTAACAGACATGAGTGACTGTGACGTATTGCTGGGAGTGAAGGAAGTGCCAAAGCAGGAATTGATTCCGGCAAAACGTACTTCTTCTTTTTTCGCATACGAAGAAGATGCAGCCTTACAATAAGCCGCTGATGCGCGAAATGATCCGCAAGAGGTATCCGCATGATCGACTACTCAATGCCTTACGCATACAGATGGCCAGCGTATCCTGGGATTCGGCTTCTTTGCTGGTGTGGTGGGTGCTCATAACGGTATTCTTACCTACGGCCGCAAGCATGGTTTGTTTACGCTGCCCAAAGCATGCGATATCAACAGCTATGCAGACCTGCTTTCTTTTTATGATCAGCTGCGCCTGCCGAACATAAAAATTGCGGTTACCGGTTCCGGAAAAGTAACATCGGGTGTACTTGAAATATTGTCGCACCTGGATATCCAGTCGATAGAGCCGGAAGATTACCTGAACAACGAATATGATTATCCGGTTTACACCTTACTGAAGGGTGGGGGGCTGTATAGCCGTCAAGACGGCAAGCCTTATAACCGGGAGGATTTTCATCAGCATCCTTCCGAGTATGAGACGCTCTTTCCGAAGTTTCTGCCGCATACCGATATCCTGATGAACGGCATTTACTGGGATCAGCAGATCCCGCGCCTGTTTACCAATGAAGACGTGCAGCGGGACGATTTCCGCGTAAGCGTTATTGCCGATATTACCTGTGATCCATTCGGTTCGGTGCCGGTGAACCTCGGTGCTTCAACCATTGCAGACCCGGTATATGGTGTGGACCGGAAGTCGCTCAAACAGACGGAACCTTTCCTGCATGACAAGGGGATAGTAGATATTATGGCCGTGGATAACCTGCCGAATGAATTGCCGCGTGACGCCTCGAAGTATTTTGGCGCCCATTTTGAGAAATATGTACTTGATCCCTTGCTGGAGGGTTATGATAATGATCTGATCAAACGTGCCACGATCTGTGCGGATGGTAAGCTGCTGCCACGTTATGCATATATGTCCGATTACGCTTACAACGACTAGCGGGTTTGCCGACGGCAGGACTATTCTTTCCAGAGAAACGGAAACAGGATCAGGCTGAGTACGAATATCAGCAGGATCAGTCCGCCCATTACGCCCGCGAGCGTTCCCCATCCTTCCTGGTAAACAGGCATTACGGTTTTTACCGCAAGCCGGCTCAGGATCATAAGCACAGGCGTGATGATCGGAAATCCCAAAATGGCCATCAACGCAGCATTCTGGTTGGCCTTGGCGGCGATAGCCGACAGAAAAGTGAACACGCCGGATAAGGCGACGCTGCCTATTGACGCAACAGCAATGAATAAAGACGCCTGTTTCAGCGGGTTGCCCAGCATCAGCGAAAACAGACCGAGTGTAAGGAGCGAGATCAGCAGCTGCAATACGATATTATAGATCATTTTGGCAGCCATGAATGAACCCGGTGCTACCAGCGTGAAATAATAGCGGTAGCGTGCCTGCGATTCCTGGAGGAAGCTTTTTGCTACCGCATTTACCGACACGAATAGCTGCAGCAGCCAGAAAAGGGCATTCCAGACTTTCGGATCGGACTGACCGTTGAGCATCATATATACGGCAAACACTGTAGACCCCACATAGAGCAACACGCCGAAAAGCGTGTGTTTTTGCCGCCATTCGATGAGCGCGTCTTTGCGTATCAGGTACAGTACGTGTTGCAGATTCATAAGCGGCGGCTAAGTTAGCAAGGATTTCTAAAAAGATAAAGGCGCATCCGGAGACGCGCCTTTACCACCGGAGCTGTTGACCGCTACCAGATATATTGTTTCTTGTTCAGCAGCATGGCCTCACCCGCAATCGTCTGATCGCCGGTTTCCATATCGAATACTTCACAGTTATACAGAATACGGTTCTTGTCGGGGAATATTTCCTTTACGGTTACCACGGCTTCATATGCGCGGTCGGTAAACATCGGGCGCAGCCATTTGATATTCTGGCTCATATACACGTGTCCGTCTGCATACCAGAGTGCACCGAATATTTTAGTGAATACGCTGGCGCCCAGGAATCCGTGAATGATCCTTCTGCCGAACATACTGGCCGCTCCGGCTGCTTCGTCGATATGGAGTGGGTTAGTGTCTCCGCTTACGCGGGCGTAGGTGTCTACATCGTCCTGGGTGTAGCTGAATTTGTGTCTGAAAGAGTCTCCGATTTGAAGCATAACGATACGTTTTATGGCTAAAATAGCCTTTTTTGATTTCAGATGAAACCGTAATGCAAGATGTTTTTTTTAAATTATCCGGAGGGTTACCAAATATTAATAGTTACGTTAAAGTAATGTTAGGGGGCGTAAATAGTCCCCTTATTAACATTAAATAAATTTTTGTGACGTACATTTGCGGCGCCAAAAGCATCCTTTTGCGGCAGGAGAAAGTCGCACAACAATAAAGACCTTTTAACAATCATAAAAATCTCAAAATGGCAAAGCTGAATGGCAGCAACTTTATGGAAAGTATGCTGGAAACGCAAAAGAACATGGTGGATACTATGGTGGAGAACACCAAGAAGATGACTAACGGCAACACCGTTATCAACGAGACCATCAACAAAGGCAGCGAGTGGTATAACAACTGGCTCGACAGTCAGAAGAAAGCCATCAGCGCTACATCCGAGAAAGCCGAAACTTTCGGCTCTGCAGCTCAGGAGCAGGCCAATAAAATGAATGAACAATTCAACAACTGGCAGACACGTCAGATGGATGCTGTGAAACAGCTTTGGGACATGAACCAGAACTGGTTCAAATCCAGCGCTGATCAGGCAAGAGCTTTTGATATGAGCAATCCTACCGCTTTATATCAGGCCTGGTATCAGCAAATGAATAACATGATGAACAATATGCCGCAGCAAAACTGGATGAATCAATTCCAGAACTGGAGCAAATCCTTTATGCCGCAGCAGAATCCGTTCTCCATGGATCAGTTCAAGAACTACTCCGACAATATGACGAGCCTGTTCAACCAGTACACAGAAATGATGAATTATAATATGGCTTCTATGCAGAAGTCATTCCAGGCAGGTACGCCGCAGGAAGCGTTCAAAAACATGATGAATGTGAACAACGGTTTCATGCGTTTTATGGAACTGTGGTCGCCAATGATGAGCGCTATCCAGAACAAAACTTTCAATATGGACGCATTCCGCAAAATGACGGATCCGGGTATGATGAAAGGTTTTATGGACAATCTGTTCGGACTGATGCCTGATCCGACACAACATTACTTCAACGGACTGCGTCAGCTGATGCAGGATGGTATGAAACAGGTGAATGTATGGGATAATTTCCGTCAGATGAAAGGAATGATGGGTGGTATGATGCCGTCTTTCGCTCCGAACGAAATGATGGAAAACAGCCTCGGCTATTACAATACCATGCGCAATTCCCTGAACAGCGTATTTGCTCCTATGGGCAAAATGATGGGTCAGAACGATTACACGCGTGCGATGACTGACTGGTCGGACATTGCTGATAAAATGATCGTGTTCAGCATCAAAAATGCAGAAATGCAGACGATGATCTACGAGAAAGGAACAAAAGTGATGGAGAAGGTTGCCGAGTCTGTCGTAAACAAACAGGAGAATGGTGAAGAAGTAGGTTCCCTGATGGCATTGTACCAGGAGTGGCTGAATATCAGCGATGCTGAATTTGTAACCCTGTTCGAAAGTGATGAGTATGCGCAGGTTATGGCTGATGTGGCTTCTCTGAAAATGAAGCTTGGTAAGGAAATCGATATGAAGCTGGAAAAAATGTTCAGCAACATCCCGGTTGCCACACGCAGCGATATGGAAGAAGTGTACAAAATGGTATACGACCTGAAAAAGCAGGTACGTCAGCTGGAAAAAATGCTGGATATGGAAACTGAAGAAGAAGAAGTTGCTCCTGCAAAGCCAAATGCTGCACGGAAAAGCGCTAAGAAATAGGTAGAAAAACAGTGTTGAAGAAGGCCACCCGTAAATGGGTGGCCTTCTGTTTTTCAAGGGTTTGCACCTTACGAAACGCATGTAACTTCAATATTAAGTAATTATTAATTCTGGGTTATGTTATTTCTTCTGCGCGGCCCCGGGATTACTTTTGCCGAAATTTTAAACGGCAGATGATTAAAAAAATTACACTGTGTTTTTGTTTAGTGCTGGTAGCGTTCGCAGGCGATGTGTCGGCGCAGCGTTTCCTTACCGACATGATGGATACCACCACGCCTCAGGGAAAGGGTCTTTATCCGATATTTAATGAGCATGACCGCATGCGTTTCGGCGGGTATATGCAGCCTCAGTTCCAGGCTACGGGCAGCAATGGTGTGAAAAGCTTCGAGGGCGGAGATTTCGCTCCGAATTCTTCTAATCGCTTTATGTTGCGTCGGGGTCGTATCCGTATCGACTATTCTCACTTCAACAGTGACCGTCAGCCGCTGGCGTTCTTCGCTTTCCAGTTCGACGGCACAGAGCGCGGGGTTGCGATCCGCGATTTCTGGGGTCGTTTCTTCGAAAATAAATATCAGTTCTTCGCCGTTACGGCGGGTATGTTTGCGCGCCCTATGGGCTTTGAGGTCAACCTGTCCTCCTCCGACCGCGAGAGTCCGGAGCGTGGCCGTATGTCGCAGACGTTGATGAAAACAGAGCGTGATATCGGAGTAATGTTCACATTTGATCCGCGTAAAAAAAGCTTCCCGATCAAATGGCTGAAGGCAGATCTGGGAATCTTCAACGGACAGGGCCTTTCCGGTACCACTGACTACGACAATCACAAAGACCTGATCGGTCGTATCAGCATGAAACCGTGGAAGATCAATAAGGCCGGATGGAAGCTCAGCGCCTCCGTTTCCGGTTATCTTGGCGGTATCACTAACCAGGGCCAGACCTGGGCGCAGGTGCAGGGGAGTGGTGCCAATGCCCGTTTTGTGATCGATACGAATGCAAATCATTTCAACCAGATCACTCCGCGCCGCTACTATGGAGCGGATATACAGCTCAGAATCCCGAATCATAAAGGCGCGACCGAATTCCGTGCCGAAACGATCCGCGGACAGCAAACGGCTACTTTTGCCTCCAGCGAGACACCTGGTGTATATCCGGTATCTTCTCCCGGTACACCGCAGACTCTATATACCCGTAACTTTGCCGGAGGTTATATTTACTTCCTGCAACATCTGGGGACGGACCGTCTGCAGCTGGTACTGAAGTACGATTGGTATGATCCGAATACGAACGTAAAGGGAACGGATATTACCGCTGCAAAAGGTTTTTCTGCGGCTGATGTTCGGTATGACACTTTCGGCGGCGGCTTTGTATATATGATCAATGCGCATGTGAAGTCGACCATCTATTACGCAAGAGTAGTGAATGAAAAAACACAGATCGCAGGCCTGACAGATGATGTGAATGATAATGTGTTTACGTGGCGGCTGCAATACCGGTTCTAGCCAGCGTGTAATATCGCTGTTGTATATGAATCCAAGGTTATCTTATTATTAAATAGCCCGGGAAAAGAAAGCCGGGCGGCAAATTCAACTAATTTTACAACCTCTTTTCAAACAAATAAAAAGTTTTATGGGACTTAATTCCTTCGTGAAATTCTTCACACCAAAAGACCGCATTTTCTATTCTCTTTTTGAAGAAGTGGCGTCTAATCTCACAGCGATGAGTGCTCGTTTCGAGCAGGCGATCAACGAAACCGATCAGAAGAAACGCAATGAAATGCTGAATGCTTTGGAAGACATGGAGCATAAGAATGATGATGCCACCCACCGTCTGTTCATCGAACTGGGTCAGAACTTCATCACTCCGTTTGACCGTGAAGATATTCACTACCTTGCTACGGCGCTGGATGATATCGCGGATTTTATCTGGGCTTCTGCAAAGCGTATCGTGAATTACAACATTGAGGATACCAACGATACCATGCGCCAGTTTGCCCATGTGATCGGCAAGTCGGTGAATGCACTGGCTGCTGCGATCAAGGAGCTGAGGAACATGAAAAACCTGAAAGAGATCACTCAGGCCTGTGTGCATGTAAACAGCTTTGAGAATGAGGCGGACGATATTCTGGATAGAGCGCTTACCCAATTATTCCTGCTGGAAACAGATGCTATCGAACTGATCAAGAAAAAGGAACTGTATCAGGATATGGAGTTCGTGACCGATAAATGCGAAGATGCTGCAAACGTGATCGAATCAATCATTATCAAATACTCTTAATCCTTTTATTCCTGATTCAATAAGCATATTATGACCATATTACTTATCGTCATCATTGCGCTGGCGTTGGTTTTCGACTACATCAATGGTTTCCATGATGCGGCCAACTCTATTGCAACCGTAGTGTCTACCAAAGTGCTGTCTCCTTTTCAGGCGGTATTGTGGGCAGCACTGTTCAACTTCGCGGCGTTCTTTATTTTTAAAGATCATGGTGTGGCGAACACTATCGCGAAGACGGTGCATGAGGCAGACATTACGCTGCCTGTGATCCTGGCCGGTCTGATAGCGGCCATTACCTGGAACCTGCTTACCTGGTGGTTCGGTATTCCTTCCAGCTCATCCCACACGCTGATCGGGGGCTTTGCAGGTGCGGCGATTGCGCATGCGGGCTTTCAATCGATTGAGGTCGGAACAATTGTAAAGATCACCAGCTTTATCTTCCTGGCCCCGCTGGTCGGAATGGTCATCGCATTTATCATCTCACTGTGGTTCCTGAATTCTTTCCGTAAAACCCTGGCTCCGAAAATTGTTTCGCTCCTGATTATCGCGGCAACAGTCTTCATCGTGAACAACTCGTTTGAGCGCCATATTGTAAAGGTGCTGGGTTTTAAAAAACTCGAGAAGACCGAACAGGGAGTTGAGATCCAGGAATTGCCGAACAAATCCGCCGCCCAGAATATGGGTTTCAAAAAAGGGGATGTAATCCTTTCTGTCGACGGACAGGCGGTGCACGAATCCAAAGAACTGAATGCCATCCTGGATGCACATCAGTACGGAGATGCTTTCAGCTTCACTGTGATCCGCAAAGAAGAACAAAAGACAGTTGAATCCGTGTACAAACCCCGTTTTGAGTCGAGGACTTTGAACTTTATCACCCATGGTGAGAACGTTAAATGGCTGATGATCGGGTTTATCGTAATCGTGATTGCATTATTCTCCCTGTTCCTGAGTGCTTTGAATTACGCGCAGAGCGAGCGTTGGTTCAAGCGGATGCAGCTGATCTCTTCCGCTGCGTTCAGCATCGGCCACGGCGGTAACGACTCTCAAAAAGTAATGGGTATTATCACGGTGGCGCTGATCGCGGGTAACCAGATCAAGAGCTTTGACCAGATGCCTACCTGGGTGCCGCTTTCCTGTTATACCGTTATTGCACTCGGTACGATGAGCGGAGGCTGGAAGATCATTAAAACGATGGGTTCCCGCATCACGAAAGTAACGCCGTTTGAAGGTGTGGCCGCGGAAACGGCGGGCGCATTAACTTTGTTTATTACCGAAATGCTGAAGATACCAGTAAGTACCACCCACACTATTACCGGTTCTATTATCGGGGTCGGTGCTACAAAACGCCTTTCTGCAGTTCGTTGGGGTGTAACGATCAACCTGCTCTGGGCCTGGATACTTACAATTCCCGTAAGCGCCATACTGGCGGCTATTGCCTACGGTATCATCGCATTATTTTCTTAACAGTAGTTTTCCCGGCTATAAAAAAAGGTATCGGTCTGCACCGATACCTTTTTTGCTTTTGTATGGAGACGGCATTATCGGGCCGGAATATTGTAATAGTACATGCCGTTCCTGTCCGGATAAAATCCTTCGAGTTGTATGTCGTTCCGGGAAGAAAGGGCTTCCTCTACCGCAGTTACGGTATTTACCGGGTTGCCATTGATGCCCGTGATGATATATCCGTCGCGCATACGTGCTTTAGCCAGTAATCCTTCACCTACCTTCTTTACCGTAATTCCCGTTTCAATACCGTATTTACGTTTTTCAGCAGCAGACAGTTCTCCCAGCGACGCGCCCGTAAGCGGTGAGGCCACTTCGTCTTTAACCACGTCAGTAGTTCCATTGATGTTTTTAAGCTCCACACTGGTGCTTTGCTCATGGCCGTTACGCAGGTACGTAACGCTGATATGATCTCCTGGTTTGTACCGTGCCACCTGTTCGTTGAGTTCCGGTATGGTGGTGACTCTGCTGCTGTTGATCGCCGTAATGAAGTCACCTTTCTGAATGCCTGCGGCTTTGGCTCCTCCTTTGTCTGATACTCCCGCAACAAAAACTCCTTCTGTTTCGGTGAGCTTATATGTTTTGATTTCTTCCGGAGTGGCATATTTGAAGTCTCTCGGTTCGATGCCCAGGAAACCGCGTTGTACCGTGCCATACTGGATGATATCGGCTGCCGCTTTTTTTACGATGTTTGCCGGTATGGCGTATGAATAACCGGTGTAGCTTCCGGTAAGCGAAGCGATGGCAGAATTGATGCCGATCAGCTGACCCGTGGCATTTACAAGCGGGCCGCCGCTGTTACCGGGATTCACCGCAGCATCTGTTTGTATGAATGATTCTATCGCCGAACGACCCCGTGTACCTGCGGCGCCGATCGTGCGGCCTTTGGCGCTAACGATGCCGGCCGTAACGGTAGCATCAAGAGAAAGGGGATAGCCTACCGCCAGCACCCATTCGCCGAGGTGCACCTCATCGGAGTTGCCGAACTCCATGAAAGGCAGGTTTTTCTCATCGATTTTCAGAATGGCGATATCTGTGGACGGGTCGGTGCCGATCACTTTGGCTTGCCTGGTATTACGGTCGTTGAAGGTCACCGTAACCACGTCGGCACCATTCACCACGTGGTTGTTGGTAACGATATATCCGTCAGGAGAGATCACTACACCGCTGCCGGAACCCATTTGCTCCGGTGTGCGGTATTGGCGGAAGTAATTGTCACCAAACATTTCGGCAAAGGGATCTCGTGCCACCACGGTACGGGAGTTAATGGTTGTCTTAATATGTACCACAGCTTTTACGCTGCTTTCCGCCGCATTACGGAAATCGACAGGAGCGCCTTTAACCGGACCGTTTTCAGCACTGTAGCTCACATAATTCACGGGTAGCTGTCGGGAAGCATCCCAGAGTACCGGATCGCTTTTTGAAAACTGTTTAACCGCAAAAATCGTGCCCACACTGGTGAGCGCGGCTGTAAGGATTACGGGGACAAGATTGCTTTTCATGATTTGTTGTGTTTTGCGTATCCAAAAATAGAAATCAGTAAAAATTGGAAAAAGTTAAATGAAACCTACGTTTGCGGATTTAACGGTTTTTTAAATTGCTGTTCATGGAAGTTACCCTTACCTCCGGCACCTTCGCAGCGTGCAGCGGTACAACGGAATCCGGCACGTAATAACTATCTTTAAACAATTACAGAAAAAGCGTAGTTCACCTTTATGGGACATAAGCATATAAAAAATAAAAAAGGCCGTCCGGGGCAGGAAGCAACAAAAGTCCTGTCGCTGAGCGGTATCATCGATATTGCCCGTAGCGGCATGGGGTTTGTGGCAGTTGAAGGACTGGAGCGGGACATCGTTATTTACCCGGAAAACCTGAACACTGCCCTTAAGGGGGATAAAGTGAAAGTGGATGTGATGATGCGTAAGACACGTGACAATAAGCGTGTGGAAGGTGTGGTTAAAGAAGTGCTGGTGCGTAAGCAAAGTGAGTTCCTGGGCAGGCTGGATGTGAAGCCCACATTTGCATTCCTGGTACCGGACAATGAGAAAGTGCCGGTTGATATATTTATTCCGATCGATAAACTGAACGGAGCAAAGGACGGAGACAAAGCAATGGTGCGGGTAACCGAGTGGCGACGTTCTAAAAATCCGGTTGGAGAAGTGCTGCGTGTGCTCACGCAGGAAGATGCGAATGAGGTCGCAATGCAGGAAATATTAAGTGAGAATGGGTTCCCGCTGGATTTTCCGGATGATGTTCTGGAAGAGGCAGCGCGTATACCGGATGTGCTGGACAAGAAAGAGATTGCCCGCAGGGAGGACTTCCGCGATGTGCTCACGATGACTATCGATCCGATAGATGCAAAGGATTTCGACGATGCGATCTCACTTCACACGCTGAAAGGCGGTTATTATGAAGTAGGCGTGCATATTGCGGATGTGAGTCATTACCTGCAGCCTGGAGGCCCGTTGGATGAAGAGGCGCTGAACCGCGCTACCAGCGTGTATCTTCCGGATCGTGTGTTGCCGATGTTGCCGGAACATCTGAGCAATATGCTTTGTTCGCTGAGACCGGATGAAGATAAATTCACCTTCTCGGCTATTTTTACGATCAATAAAAAGGGTAAGGTAAAAGATTACCGCATTGCGAAAACGGTGATCCGTTCTGACAGGCGCTTTACCTACGAGGAAGCACAGGAGATCATTGAAACCGGTGCCGGTGATTATGCCAAAGAAGTGCTCACGCTCGATACAATCGCGAAAGCATTACGGGCAGAGCGTTTTGAGCATGGAGCCATTAATTTTTCTTCTTCTGAGGTACGGTTCCGCCTGGATGAGCAGGGTAAACCCATCGGTATCGTGGTAAAAGAAAGTAAAGACGCGCATAAGCTCATAGAAGAACTGATGTTGCTGGCGAACCGGTACGTTGCCGGCTATGCACAGGAGTTTACCTATAAAGGGAAACCATTGCCGTTTCCGTACCGTATCCACGACCAGCCCATAGAAGAGAAGCTCAGCGCGTTTGCATCATTTGCTTCCAAATTCGGCTATCGTCTGAACCTCCAGTCGCCCGAGCTGATCGCACGCTCGTTCAATGAAATGCTGAAAGAGGTGAACGGTAAGCCGGAGCAGCATATGCTTGAATCACTTGGGATCCGCACTATGAGCAAAGCGATTTACACTACGGAGAATATCGGGCACTATGGTCTGGGTTTTGAGCATTACTGCCATTTTACCTCGCCGATTCGCCGCTATCCGGATGTATTGGTACACCGCATTGTGCACGATCTGCTGCGCGGGAAGGCAGAGCCGGTAAAGGGGCTGGAAGAGATGTGCCGTCATTGCAGTGATCAGGAACGTAACGCTATGGAAGCTGAGCGCACTGCGACGAAATACAAACAGGTAGAGTATATGCAGCAGTTTGTGGGAGATGTGTTTGAGGGCGTGATCTCCGGCGTAACTTCTTTCGGGGTATTTGTAGAGACCATCGAGCACAAATGTGAAGGTATGCTTTCGGCAAATGATCTTTCCGCAATAGACCGCTTTGATTTCTCCGAATCGGAATATGCGCTGGTGGGAAGATATACCGGTATCCGCTTTACGATCGGGCAGCACCTGATGATACGCGTGGTGCGTACCGATCTCGATAAACGTCAGATAGATTTTGAGCTGGCTGAAATGCCTGCACAGAAGGTTGCGAGACGGATTGCAAAAGGAAAGGGTAAGCAACAGGAGCAAAAGAAAAAACGCAAAAAATAGGCGGATAATATGCGTCTGAATTGCTACAGGTGTTATTAAAAAGCCCCGGAGCATGCCGGGGCTTATCTTTTTTAAAAACTACAAACCGGTAAGCCGGATTCTGTCCCTCCCGGAGGAAGTGGCCGTCATTTATCTGCGATGCTGTTCACACAACACCTGTATCTGCCTACCCGCATACATCGGGCGAGCAGCCCTCAATCGTATGCCTATTGGGCATTTCAGCACGCAAGGTTTACCCCGTACTACCGTTACCGGCAATACGCACAGTTGCTTAAGCTGTGTTTTCACCCTTACCCTTCAACCAGTTCAGGGCGGTTATTTTCTGTGGCACTTTCTGTATTTCCCTTGCAGGAAACCGCAGCCGTTAGCTGCTGCGCTGCTCTGTGCTGTCCGGACTTTCCTCCCCGGGCAAGCCCGAGGCGACAGCCTCGTTTTGTAGTGCTGCGAAATTAATTAAGAAAAGCCAGCTATTGAAATTGAAAGTTCTACAGGGTAATTTTATTACAGAAACGCTGCCCTTATGAGACGTTTCCTGTCGTTTGTGCCTGTTTGTATGCTGTTCGGGTGAGCAGAAACAGGTTGCCGTTTACCATACGGGTCTGCCTGTATTCAGCTTCTGAGGGCCATGCGCTTATGCGGAAAGAATAAAAATTATTTCCTGAAATGCACTCTTGTAGAGGGTTTCAGACTTTTGTGTCTGCCTTTTTCTGATTTTTTTTGGAAAATAGAAAAACAGGTATTTACCTTTGCATCAGTTCTTCAAAAGATTACTTATCAAGAAAGGCAGAGGGATTGGCCCTGTGAAGCCTTAGCAACCTACCCGGTGTAATAGCCGTCGAAAGGTGCTAACTCCAACGTACGAACAGTACGGAAGATAAGTCAGTATTAGTTTTGATCATCAGGCTTCGGTCTTCAGATAATTAAAGCTCCTCTGACTTGTCGGAGGAGCTTTTTTGTTTGTTCCGGTTTTTCCGGCGCAGATGATAAAGCGCTCCCGGCAGGCTTTCCTGATAAGTGTTTTTTGTGACGCAAATATTCGTAAACAAAAAAACATACATATCATGAGCTTCGCTACAGAAACCATTCACGCCATTCCCGTTTGTCCGCTCACAGGCGCAATTGCGGTTCCCATTTACCAAACGTCCACCTTTGTGCAGGAAGCTCCCGGCGAACACAAAGGCTTCGATTATGCACGCAGTAATAATCCGACACGTAAAGTGCTCGAAGACCTGATCGCTCAACTGGAGCATGGTGCAACCGGAGCCGCCTTTGCCAGCGGACTTGCTGCGATCGACGCAGTGGTAAAACTGCTTTCGGCCGGAGATGAGATCATTGCCGTGGACGATATTTACGGCGGCGCATTCCGGCTTTTTACGCAGGTTTACCAGAAATTCGGTATCAGCGTAAAATATGTGGATACCTCGGATCCGGAAAATGTTGCTGCAGCTATCGGGCCGAAAACAAAGCTTGTATGGCTGGAGTCGCCGAGTAACCCAACACTCAAGATAAGCGACATATCAGCCATTGCGGATATTACCAGAGCACATGGTTTGTTGCTTTGCGTGGACAATACCTTTGCTTCTCCCGTATTGCAGCGTCCGCTGGACCTGGGTGCAGACATCGTTCTGCATAGCGCAACAAAATATATTGCCGGTCACAGCGATCTTATTGCCGGCCTGGTGGTGACAAAGACAAAAGAGCTGGGAGACCAGATCCGCTTCATTCAGAACGCAAGCGGAGCGATACTCGGTCCGCAGGATTGTTTTCTGACGATCCGTGGCATCGAAACGCTGTCGCTGCGCGTGCTTCAGCACTCACGCAACGCTTACCGTCTTGCCGAAGTGTTGCAGCAGCATCCTGCGATAGATCGGATTTATTACCCGGGATTACCCGATCATCCGAATCATACGGTAGCTGCAAGGCAGCAAAAGGCTTTCGGCGGTATTGTCTCATTTACACTGAAAGATGACACTGTCGAGGCAGCCCGGACTGTTGTGAGCTCCTGCCGTTATTTCAAGCTTGCTGAAAGTCTCGGAGGTGTAAAAAGTCTTATCTCTCATTCCGCGTCCATGACGCATAAAACCATTCCTGCTGAGCAACGTCGCAAGGCAGGCGTAGCTGACAGTCTCATTCGTCTGAGTGTAGGGCTTGAAGATGTAGGCGATCTGATAGCAGACATCAGTGAAGCGCTCTCACTGTTGCCCGAAGTAGCGGAATGGAACGAAAATCTGAAAGTACAAGCATAAAAATTATCTGATAACTGTCTCAACAAAAGCAAAAAAATGTCTCAACAAAAAAAGAAACTCGTGATCGGCCTGTTTGGCTTTGGTGTGGTAGGTGAAGGCTTGTACAAGGTGTTACAGCAGACACCCACCCTCGATGCGACCATTAAAAGTGTTTGTATCAAACATCCGGATAAGCCGCGTAATGCGCCGCGCAGCCTGTTTACCACAGATGCGGAAGTATTGCTGAACGACCCGGAGATCAATGTGATCGTGGAGCTGATCGACGATGCTGATGCTGCGATCCGGATAGCGCGACGTGCGTTGAGTTCCGGTAAAGCACTGGTAAGTGCCAGTAAAAAAATGATCGCTCAGCACCTTCCGGAACTGCTGGAATTGCAACGTCGCCATGAAACGCCGTTTTTATATGAAGCGGCCTGCTGCGCCAGTATTCCTGTGATCCGTAATCTTGAAGAATATTACGATAACGACCTGCTGCGCTCGGTGCAGGGAATCGTAAACGGATCGACAAATTATATTCTTACCCGTATTGCTGAGGATAATCTGAGCTTCGACGCGGCCTTGCAGCTCGCGCAGGAAAAAGGATTTGCAGAAAGTGATCCGTCGCTCGATATTGAGGGCAAGGATGCAGTTTTCAAACTTGCCATATTGCTGGGTCATGCGTATGGTATTGTGCATGAGCCGGAGCAGATAACACATGCGGGGATCACCGGCATTAAGGAAGGAGATGCGGTATTTGCACGGGAAAAAGGGTTTAAGATCAAGCTGATTGCACAGGCTTCCAAACTGAAGAATGGTAAGGTGGCTGCATTTGTGCTGCCGCGTTTTGTGCATCACGACAGTAATCTGTTTCTCGTGAGCAATGAATACAACGGTATTGAGATCGGGAGCGGGCTAGCCGATAAACAGTTTTTCTGCGGCAAAGGCGCGGGCAGCTTCCCTACCGCTTCGGCTGTATTGAGCGATCTGTCTGCATTGCGCTATGACTACCGGTATGAGTATAAGAAATTGCTGGCTAACGAATCTGACCGGCTGAGTAATGACTTTTACCTGCATGTATACGTAAGCTTCAGGAAGCTGCACCAGGTGCCGCATCATTTATTTGCGCGCATTGACGAATGGTCGAGTAATCAGCATGGATGCTCTGTTTCCGGACTTATTCACTTCTCACGTCTGGAGCACGACTGGTGGAAGCAGGATTTTGTATCCCTGATTACTTATCCCGACGCAGTGATCGATCGCGAAGATTTTGAGGCATCCGACAGTCTGGAACCTTTACAGGCAGAGTGGCGCGAAGCCAGTGTGCACTAACGCAATGCATACCGTTTTCCAGGCAATGTTTTGATGATGCCCTGCATTTCCAGATGCAGGAGTATGCCGGCGAGCGACGAGCTATCCCATCCGGATAGGAGTAGTAATTCATCTGCATGACGGTTTGTGCCATCCTGAAGCAGGTCAATCAGTTTTTGCTCTTCGGCAGAAAGGTGCAGCATCAGTTGCTGCGCCTTTTTTATTGTCTTTACGGGCTGTTCCCAGGACATCAGCTTCAGGATATCTTCTGCCGATGTGATAAGCGCTGCACGATTATCGCGTATAAGCGCATTCGTGCCTGAGGACTTTGGCTCGTCGGTTCTTCCAGGGAAAGCAGCCACTTCACGGCTGTAAGAATTGGCAATACGGGCGGTGATAAGGGCACCGCCCGTCCGGTCGCTTTCGGTAACCACACATACGTCGCACATGCCCGCAATGATACGGTTGCGTGAAGGGAAGTTGCCTTTCTCCACCTTGATCATACGGCCGAATTCTGTAAGCAGACAGGCGCCTGGTTCCGTCATCTGCCGCGCAAGCTGACGGTTGGCAGACGGATAGATCGTATGCAGCCCGTGACCCAGTACACCCACGGTAGGTATCTGGTGCTGTAAGGATTGTTTATGTGCAATAGTGTCTATACCTGCGGCCAACCCGCTTATCACCACAAGATCCGGAATGCCTGCCAGGTCGTTTATGAGCTGCGTCGTGATTTTGCGGCCGTAATCAGTAAGGTTGCGCGTACCCACGACAGCAATCATGCGTTTGCGGTTGAGGAGGAAATCGCCTTTGTGGAACAGCAGCAACGGTGCATCCGGGCAATGCAGCAGTCGTTCCGGAAATGCTTCGTCCTCCCGGAACAGAATCCGGATCTGCTCCCTCGTCGTAAACTCCAGCTCCGCTGCTGCATAGCGTTTCCCATTCCCGCTTCTGATAGCTTGCGCCCGGGTTTCACCGATCCCCTCTACTTGCAGTAGTTGCTTCACGGATGCTTTAAATACGGCTGAGGCAGATCCGAATGTTTTAATCAGGTCTGACGCCAGTCGCGGCCCCACCTGTTCGGTGTAGTAAAGAGCCAGTCTGCAAAAATCTTCCATTCCGGAATCTTCTGTTTTTTTTGTCATATAGTTTTTGCTGAAGCGGTTACCTTTGTTGAAATTCAAGAAACATATGCCACGTCACACGTTCAAAATTTTATTATTTCTGAGTGTCATTTTTTCCTTCGCCGGGGTGCAGGCCATGCATAAGAGCAAGAAGAAACAGAAAACTGCCACTGCTGCCGTTACCAACAAAAGCGGTCTTAAATCTGTACTCATGGGTCGCTCGGCCTGTTTCGGCACTTGCCCGGTTTATTCGGTTGAGGTATTCGAGAACGGTATGGTTCGCTACATCGGTAAGTCGCACGTGGAGCGTGCAGGTACTTATGAGAAAATGGGTAGCAAAAACGATGCCGTAAATCTGTTTAACGATTTTGCAGCGATCCGTCCGGATACATTGCACCATTTATATAAGCAGAAAGTGGCCGATCTGCCTGGTTTTTACTTTTTCATTTCTTATGCAGACAGTGTCCATAAAGTCTTGAATGCAGACGCCGGTCCTGAGTTTTTACGCGACTGGGCCAAGCGCTTCGATACGTTCGGAAATGTGGACGACAGTTGGAAAAAGATTGAATAATAACGCGAACTAATGTGTAGGGAATGGAGCAACAACAAAATGTTGCTCTTTTTTTTGGCTTTTCCGGCCTGGGCATTATCTTTAACCCTATTCAATCCGAAAACAACTCGTCTATGTCTACATCTAAAATTTGTGTCGATTGGGGAAATACCCTGGTGAAAATTGCCCTTTTTGATGAAAATGATAAGATTACGGAACGCTATTCCTTAAAAGCGGAAGAAGTGGTGGATCAGTTGCACCGCGAGATCGCGCCCCGTCGCAGTTTCTCCGGAGCGATCGTAAGCTCGGTGACCAATCAGCATCATGAGCTTGTGGAAGCATTGCGCGAGTTGACACCTCTTGTAATCGTACTGGACAGTAAAACTCCGTTGCCCATTCTGAATGCTTACAGTTCTGCCGAAAGTCTCGGTGCCGACAGGGTGGCAATGGCGTGTGCGGCATATGGAGCACATCCCGACAGCAACTCATTGGTTATTTCTGTAGGAACCTGTATCACGTATAATTTTATCGGTAAAAACAGAACTTTCCGCGGTGGAGCTATCTCCCCCGGCTTGCAGATGCGCCTGACTGCAATGCATGAACATACTGCAAAATTGCCTTCTGTGAAAGTAGACGGGGATCTGATGCTGGTGGGTTACGACACCGAGTCGTGCATGCGTAGCGGCGCTATTTTCGGAGCCGCTGCCGAAATTGACGGCCTCATTGCAATGTATGAATCACAGTATCCGGACTTTAACGCAATCTTAACCGGCGGTGATGCACCCATCTTGGCGGGCAAACTGAAAAATAAGATATTTGCAGACCCTGAAATTCTGATAAAAGGGCTGAATCAAATACTCAAGCATAATGTTCCTAAAGCCCGCTAGACTTTTTATTGCCATTCTGGGGTGTTTACCCTTTCCTGTTCTTGCTCAAAATATCAGTCGTCCTTACGAGAATAATCCGTATTCACGATACGGTGTAGGGGAGGAATTCAATGCAATCAATCCGGCAATCAAGGCTATGGGAGGCATTTCTGCGGTTTATCAGGATCCTTACATCGTCAATACCGAAAATCCGGCTTCCTACGCTACCATAAAGAACTTCACATACGAAGGCGGCGCAGAAGGTCGTTCCCGAACCATTATTTCAGGCAATAACCGGTATCATACCGGTGCATTCGCCTTGTCTTACCTGAACCTGGCGATCCCGATGGGAAAACATGCCGGTGCGGTGATCGGCTTCAAACCGGTAACCAAGGTGAATTATTTATTGTACGATACTGTTCAAAGCCTTATCGGGCCTACTTCTTATGAATACAGTGGCACCGGAGGGCTCAATAACTTTTTCATTGGCGCGGCAGCTAAGATCAAAGGGCTGAGCGTGGGTGTGAATTTCGGCTATATGTTCGGAACGATCCGCCAGTCCAACTGGTATAAAACAACCGTTACTACTAACTATGTGAATAACTCTGAGTTTATTTCTTCCAACAGTATGGGAGGTTTTAATTTCAAGCTCGGGCTCACCTATGAACATGATCTGGGTAAAGAATATATAATCCGCATAGGCGGAACAGCCGATTTGAGTCAGAAAATCAATACAGAAGTAAGTGAATTCTGGATAGCTCATCCATTCTATTCTTCGGATACCACTGGTTCAGATACTGCCTATTCTGTAAAAAGCGCCATGCGGAAAATTACGCTGCCCGGCTCTTATTCGGGAGGTATTTTCCTGGCTAAAGGAGACCGCTGGGGCGTAGGAGTTACCTACAAAACTACCAACTGGAGCCAGTTCAGCAAACCCGATATTATTGACTCGATCGGTTCAAGAACCTATAAAGTGGCTATAGGAGCGGAATATACTCCTAATGTGCTCAGCCTGTACAAGTACTGGCAGCGTGTTACTTATCGCGCCGGATTCAATCTGGGCAATGATTATGTAAGTATCAGCGGTAAACAGGCCAGCTACTATGCCGCAACCTTCGGATTGAGTCTGCCGTTCCGCCGCACGAACGATCGTATACACACTTCGTTTGAGATCGGAAAGCTCGGCAACAGTGCAAACGGTTTACTGCAGCAGAATTTTATCCGTTTCAATATCGGGGTTTCTTTCAACGATAAATCATGGTTTGTGAAGCGTAAGTATGATTAGCCGCTATTGCAATTTTTCTTCGATGCATATTGCCCGGCTGTTGTTGTCGGGCTTTTTGTTTTGTGCATTGCCGGCCTGCAAAAATTCGGATGCAGATATCAACAAAGTCCGAACTATGGACGACCGGAAGATGAAGGATCATGCAAACGATGTTGTGATCTATTACAGTGATCGCGGGCAGGTAAAGGCGGTGATCCATGCGGCTGAAATGTTTCGCAACGAAGCCGCAAGCCCGTCCTATACGGATATCCGTAAAGGCCTGAAAGTTGAATTCATGAACGACAGCCTGGAGGTAGAAAGCACCCTCACGGCACGATCGGCTAAAATATTTGAGGGGGAAGGAAATGTGATCGTGCGCGACAGTGTGGTTGTCGTTAACAAAAAGGGGGAACGGTTGGAAACGCAGGAATTGGTATGGAACCAAAGGCTGGATAAGTTTTACACCACCAAAAACGTGGTTATCCGTACTCCGCCAGAACAGGTGATGAATGGCACCGGTCTGGAAGCCAATGCCGATTTTACCTGGTACAAGATCACGAAACTCCGGGGAAATATTACGGTCCAGAATGAAGAAATCCCGCAATAATATTGCGGGATTTCTGTTTTCATAAAGTTTGTTAGCGATATTCGAAGGTTCCCATCGGGCTGTCTACGATCACTTCTTTTGTGTCTGAAGCTTCTACCCGGCCCGATATCTGCGCATCTATACCAAAACTTTTCGAAATAGCTATAATGGCTTCTGCCGTTTCCGGATCGGTATAAAACTCCAGTCTTTGCCCCATATTGAATACCTGGTACATCTCCTGGCCGGAAGTACCTGCCGATTCCTGGATCATCCGGAATAGCGGAGGCACCGGCAGCAGGTTGTCTTTGACCACGCGTAAGGGTTGCGGCAGGTAGTGCAGCACCTTGCTTTGTCCACCGCCGCTGCAATGGATAATGCCGTGTATCTTATCAAAATATTGTTGCAGTACTTTCAATACTACCGGCGCGTAAGTGCGGGTGGGAGAGAGGATCATTTTGCCCACATTGAGCGGCGTCTCCGTGGCGTCGGTTACGCTGAAACGACCATTGTACACAACTTCCCGCGGAATATTGGGGTCGATGCTTTCCGGATATCTGGCAGCGTACTCCTTTTGCAGCATCTCGTGGCGTGCGCTGGTCAGGCCATTGCTGCCCATTCCGCTGTTATAGTTATCTTCATAAGTAGCCTGTCCGTAGGAAGCCAGCGATACGATCACATCGCCCGCTTTCATTTTTTCCGTGGTTACCAGACGGTCGCGGCGCATGCGGCAGCTCATTGTGCCGTCTACGATCACGGTGCGGACGAGGTCTCCTACATCTGCCGTTTCACCACCCATCAGGTGTACGTCTATCCCGTATGCAGCCAGCCGGTTGAAATATGATTGTGTTCCGTTAATTATCGCGGAGATCACTTCTCCCGGAATCAGGTTTTTGTTGCGGCCAATGGTGGAAGAATAAGTAAAGGGCCCGGTTGCTCCGACGCACAGCAGGTCGTCGATATTCATCACAATAGAGTCGATCGCGATACCTTCCCATACACTCAGGTCTCCTGTTTCGCGCCAGTATACATAGGCAAGCGAAGACTTGGTGCCGGCGCCATCCGCATGCATCAGGTTGCAATAGGCGTCGTCGCCACCCCAGTAGTCAGGATAGATTTTGCAGAAGGCATTGGGAAACAGTCCTTTGTCCAGTTTGGCAATAGCCTTGTGAACATCTTCTTTCTGGGCTGATACCCCTCTTAAATTATAGCGATTTTGATCAGACATCAGGTTTTGTTTTACCGAAGCGCAAAGGTAATAAACAAACCCGTAGACTGTTAGCCCTCAGGCGACTTACATAGGAGCAATCCAGGACTGCGGATTCATCTTGTCCCCTCCTTTCCATACCTGGAAGTTAAGGATCGACACGCCGTCCTCGTTATTACCTACGGTACCGATGCTTTGTTTGGTATTCACGTTATCGCCCATTTTTACATCCACAGAGGAAAGTCCCGAATAAACCGAGAAGTATTTGCCATGGTTGATCAATATGGTTTGTCCTAGCCCTGCAATGGAAATGATTTTCGTTACCGTACCTTCAAACACGGCTCTTGCTTTCGCGCCGCGTGTGGTCTGGATGTCAATCCCATTGTTTTCTACTTCCACGCGTGTGGCAACGGAATGTTTGT
Organism: Chitinophagaceae bacterium; assembly: GCA_049840855.1. Taxonomy (GTDB): domain Bacteria; phylum Bacteroidota; class Bacteroidia; order Chitinophagales; family Chitinophagaceae; genus Rurimicrobium. The sequence goes on from JASGJF010000024.1 coordinate 22,061, forward strand.
GTTTACCGAACTCATCGACCACTACGCCACTGGACACCGGCCAGGGGAGACGTCCGCGATTGTTCTCAAAACCTTTTGTAAGTTCTGCGGTTTCCGGCGTAGCCGTGGGCGTATAGTTGTTACGCTGGCGCTGATGCGGTGTGTTGTCCACTGTATTGGCAACCGGATGATAGTTTGCACCGGACCCGTTTGCCGCCATTGTTTTGTTGTTTGCGCCGGAAGCGGCTGTGGTTCCGGTTTTGCCGGTATTTGGAGTTCCACCTGTTGCGGGAGCAGCGGGTATATCATATTTGGCGCCTCCCGCCAGGATCACCTTGTTGCCGCCGCTGCCATATACACTGCCCGAACCGCCCGTTTTTTCCACTGCAAGTGCAGCGGCAGCTTTACGCTCCTCTTCCTGCCTGCGGCGGCGTTCTTCCTCTTCCGCTTTTTTCCGCGCCAGCTCAATTTCTTTGCGGATCGCATCGGCAATTGCATTGTCGAGCCGCTTCGTCATTTTGCGCTTGTTCTCTGCATCTGCCGTGAGCTCTTTTTCGCGGCCTTTCAATTCTTCCACTACTTTATTCGTCTCATTTTTTTCTGCCTCAAGTTCCGTTTTCTGTTGTTCTTCCGTATTCAGTAATTGTCCTTTCTGATTCTTTGCATTGCTGAGCACCGTAATTTTCTGCTCTATTTTGTTTTGGGTGTTCCTGATTGCAACTACCTGATTGCGGCGGAAATCGCGGTATTTTTTCATGTACTTCAGGCGACGTAACACATCGTTGAAATCGCTGGCTGAAAAAACAAAAGCCAGGGTGTTGTAAGAACTGCGGTTTGCGTAAGCATAGCGTATGGACTGGGCGTAGCGTTCCTGCTGCACTTTAAGGTCGCTTTTCAGTCCCTTTACCTCCGAAGCGGAATTGCGGATATCCTTATCCAGAGCATTCAACTCCATGTTGATATTATGGATCAGTCTTTCACGCGCAGCCAGCTTGGCTTTCAGCGCGTTAAGCTGACTCATGCTTACTTTATGGTCTTTTTTGGTAGCCTCAAGCTGTTCCTGAGTTTCCTTAAGCGATTCTGCGAGCGCCTGCCGCCGTTTCTCCAGTTCACTGCGTGAGGTCTGGGCACCAGCAAACAGGCCGATGAATAACAGGCAACATAATAAAACCGCGCTCTTCTGCATGTCCTTGGGAATTTACGTATCCGGACAAAAATAGTCAAATATTTACGAAAGGCGGCTGCTTTTGGCGAGGTGGTTTTTTGTTATTTTGTGAGGTATAATTTCCGCCACCATGACCCGTTTCGTCTCTCTTGTATTGCTGTTGCTTGTCTGTACACGTATCGCACGCGGGCAGGAAGACGAAGGATATTGCAAACAGATGTCGGCTGTTCAGGAAAATGAAATGCGCATTGCCGAACACCGTCTGCAGGGCCGGACTGCGCGAGCCACGGCATCGGCGGACATAGATATACATTATCACCGTTGCAACTGGTATGTGGATCCGGCGGTAAATGCTATTTACGGAACAGTCACCACTTATTTTTCCGCACTCAGCGACCTGAATGCCGTTTATTTTGATCTCACCTATAATATGCTTGTCGACAGCGTGCTGTATCACGGGAAGCGCTTATCTCACGGCCGAAGCGGCGATTCTTTATCCTGCCCGCTGCCGGTAGGTATCTCCTCCGGTTCGTTCGATTCTGTAACTGTATGCTATCATGGGGCACCGCTCAGTTCCGGTTTCGGTTCCTTCGTGCTCGCAAAGCATGCAGGCATTCCCGCTATGTTCACCCTAAGCGAACCTTACGGAGCAAAAGACTGGTGGCCATGCAAGAATTCCGTAGATGATAAGATCGATTCGCTGGATGTGACAATCCGCACGCCTGTAGCCTATACCGGCGTTTCTAACGGACTCCGCACCGGTTCTTATAATTCAGGCGATACGGCAGTGAATATCTGGAAGCACCGGTATCCCATAACCAGCTATCTCGTCGCAATAGCAGCAACCAACGACCAGAAGTTCGATAAGCATGTGCAGTTGGGATCGGTGCTGCTCCTGATGGAGACTTTTTGTTATCCCGAGAGCTTTGCCACTTTTGAGTCGCAATCAATCACCTGGACGCGCTTCAATTGTACCATAATTTGTTCGGACCTTATCCTTTCCTGAAAGAGAAATACGGACATACACAATTTGCCTGGGGCGGAGGGGAGGAGCATCAGACCAATTCGTTTGTGAAAGATCCCGGAGAGTCGCTTTGTGCGCATGAACTGGCGCATCAGTGGTTTGGTGATAAAATCACTTGTGCTGCCTTTACCGATATATGGCTCAATGAAGGCTTTGCGACACACTCCGCAAGTATGTTTATGGAATCACGGCACCCGGAAAGCACGCTGACGACACGCCGGTCTGAAATTACTAATATCACTTCAAACCCGGGAGGTTCTGTGTTTGTAGACGACACGACATCCGTAAGCCGCATTTTTGATTTCCGGCTTACTTACCTCAAAAGGGTCTCATTTGCTGTATGCTGCGCCTGCAAATGGGTGACGCCGCTTTCTGGCGCGGAGTACAGCAATACCTGAAAGATGAACGCCTGGCTTATCGCTATGCGCGGACACGGGATCTGCAGCAACACCTGGAAGCCTCATGCAATTGTACACTTGATTCGTTTTTCCGGCAATGGGTATATGGGCAGGGATACCCGTCTTACCGTATCGATTGGACACAGATAGGCACAGAAACGGTTAAATTCCGGATCAGCCAGTCGACAGCTCACGCCTCGGTGGCTATGTTTCAGCTGAAGGTTCCGATCCGCTTTGATAGAGACGACGATACTACGCTGGCTGGCCGACAACCAGAGTAATGGACAGTTATATATACGGGACATTGGATTTGTCGCGGATTCGGCAACTTTTGATCGATTTGGCTTTATATCTGGGAAATAACCAAGTCCAGCCACCACTCCAGCTTTCGCCGTTCCGGATCGTAATATCGTAATTTACCCGAACCCTTTCTATGAAAAGAGGTGAGGTATGCTACGGATTTTCCGGGCGCTTATGCCGCGGTCATGATGTACGGTGCCAACGGGGAAACGCTGGTCAAAAACGTGCAACCTCTATATCACGGTAAAGTATTTCGTGCGTATAGATGGTCGCAGGCTTGCGGCAGGTATTTATTTCCTGTTGGTGATTGATCAGGACGGACGCAAAACAACTGTTCTGGTTTCAGAAGTTTTAAACTGCATTGGAGAAGCCTAAATGTCTGCTAAAATTGCAGTTTTTTTAAAGGCGCGACTGCCTTTCTGGCATTGCGATTCATCACAGCTGCGCCATTTTTTCTTAAATTCATTTGTGGAAAATAATTTAGGTGCTGTTCGGATTCATCGTGTTTCCCTATTAACCTT
>JASGJF010000025.1:0-84340 GCA_049840855.1 Chitinophagaceae bacterium
ACGTATTGCTAAGGTTACAGGCAAAAGATGTTAATCTGACAGTACCTATGCTAACTCTCCGTCAACACCACCGTAAATCTGTGACATAGGTATGATGGTCATGATATGAAATCTGTTGTCAGTTTGATGGTACATGGGTTTTATTTAGTACTAAAACAGATGGCTTTGAAGCGGATAAAAATGATGTGGTTGTAATGGATGTGGCCACCGGGCTACAAAACGCAATATGACGGCGCAATGGGACGAACAGTTGGAAGCTGCGCTGGTCGGAAAGCGGACAGACATTTATTTCACTGCTTCCTGGAAAGGCACGGAGAAATTATTTTGAGTACATATTCTGCAAACCTCATTAGCTGCATTCTCCTGCGATTCCAATGAGGTAACGAATGGCAATTTCGACATATCGGGCATTGTCAGAGAAACGAAGAACGAAATTATTGTTTCGCGTACCGACTGGAACGACGTGGCGCAATTTTTGCGGTGAGAAGGAAATGGGTGCTGCTATCTATTTCATGAGAATGATGCCATCTACATACCATACTAATTACAAAATCACGAAACGTCTTTATTAAAATGATCTACGGAAAAGAGAAATTGTCGGGTTATTATCATCGGATTTCAATCCAGTAAAAAAATACCCGACCTTACTGTATTGTCAGGCGTAATTTCAGGGAGCATTATCCCAGTTTGATCTTTTGCTGCATTTTCAGTCGATGGCCGCGTAGGGATATATCGTGATCGCACTCAATCGTCGTGGAATGCCGGGTTGGGTGTGAATGGAATGCTGATATAACAAGGACTGGGCGACGAGCCGATGGACGACGTCCTGTTGGTGATCGATGACATCAGCCGCGAGCCTTATGTGGACAAACACCGTCTCAGATGTGTAGTGTAAGCTACGGAGGCTACAGCGTATTTAATGTTGTATATTGAACAATAACCGTTTCAAAACCTTTATTTCCCATTGCGTACTTTTGATCTAGCGGTATGATCATCTAGAACTGTGGTTTGCCAACTGGATATTGGTGGTGACTATTGGAGTGGTAAAAGAGCTAAAGTTAGAATAAATTTAGTCCAGTATTTATGTTAGTATCGGAACACTCCGATTATGGTCATCAGGGAGGAAAAGATTTCGCGTATCTATTGAGCAGGGCCAGCAGGCATTCCAGGTATAATCAAGTGTCTGAAGGTTCCGATTTCCCGGACGAAAATCATTGGATCATGCGCGCAGAATGCAATCGTATGGCAACGTGAATTCTTCGGATGGCTGAAAGAAACCCTTTAAAAACGCAGCGGATTACAACACATGAATAAGAAATTTTTATTGCTGGGTTTGGGAGAGCGGAAAATAATTTGTGATTGCGGCACAGCGAATCGGACAAACCGTGATCGCGGTAGACAGTTATGCCGGTGCACCCGCTATGCAGGTTGCCCATGGCTTCGAAGTGATCAATATGCTGGATGGCACAGCTTTAGACTCAATTGTGGCAAGAGCATGTCGGAATTCATTGTTCCGGAGATTGAAGAAATACGTACCGAGTGCTTTCAGATTATGAGAAACAGGGCATTACCGTTGTCCCATCGGCAAAGTAGTCAACTTTAACATGAATCTGTAAAGCGATCCGCGACCTCGCGGCTAAAGAGCTTGGACTGCTTACGGCCAATTACCGGTATGCCACATTTGAAGCGACATTGCAGCTGGTATCCGAGGTGGGTATGCCCTGCGTCGTAAAGCCGCTGATGTTCTTCATCCGGCAAAGGCCAGTCCAACAATAAAGTCAGAAGCCGATATTGCCAGAGCCTGGCAATATGCTGACTGGAAGGGGTCCTGCGGAGATGTGTGGTGGAAGTGATCGTGGTAGGTTTTGTCAATTTTGAATCCGAAATTACCTTATTTACCGTTACGCAACATAGGGTCTACCCTGTTTTGTCCGCCCATCGGGCATCGCCAGGAGCGCGGTGATTACCAGGAAAGCTGGCAATCGGCACTGGTAAATGAAGCGGCGTTGGAAGAAGCCAAAATGATGGCGGGAAGGTACGGAGCTCTGGGTGGCGCTGGAATATTCGGCGTAGAATTTTTCCTTGCGAGAGACGGTGTATATTTTTCTAATTATCGCCGTGTTCCGGCACCACACAGGCATGGTCACACTGGCCGGCACACAAAATTTCAATGAATTTGAATTGCACCTGCGTGCAATATTCGGACTGCCCATTTGCGATTTCATCTGGAGCGGGCGGGTCTAGCGCAGTGATCCTCGCGCATCATACCGGCGAGCAGCCCACTTTCAGTGGGTTAGCGGAGATTGCATCGCTTCCGAAAACGGATTTCCGTCTGTTCGGCAAACCCAGTACGCGGCCTTACCGAAGAATGGGAGTGGTGCTTTGTTATGATGATACCGGTTCCGATATCGCATGGGTAGTGGAATGGGTTAAAGAAGCTGCAGCAAAAATCGGGGTGTCGTAAACACCCCGATTTTTTTTGGGAAAGAAGCATAAAAAAGCTCCGGATTAGAACATCTGCAGTTTTCCATATTGAAATCAGTTGATAGCGAATCAGCTATTATACTTTGAAGTGAGAGAACGCTTTGTTTGCCTCAGCCATACGATGCGTATCCTCTTTCTTTTTCACTGCACCACCCTCACCTTTAGAAGCAGCTACGATTTCGTTAGCCAGTTTATCAGCGATTGTTTTACCGTTGCGCTCGCGGCGAGAAACGGATCAACCATTTGATGCTGAGGGAAATTTTACGGTCAGGACGTACTTCAGAAGGAATCTGGAAGGTAGCACCACCGATACGGCGGCTACGAACTTCAACAGCAGGAGTAACGTTAGACAAAGCACGTTTCCAAACTTCGTAACCGTCTTCACCTGTGATTTTAGAAACTTTATCCAGTGCATCATAAAACGCACTAAAACAACGGATTTGTTTCCACCCCACATCAGGCAGTTAACAAAACGTGTTACTTGTTTATCATTGAATTTTGGATCCGGAGCTAAAGGGATCTTTTTGGCTGTGCCTTCCTCATATTCTTTTATAGAATTATACAGATTTAGGAATTATTTTTTCTTTGCTTTTTCTTTCTTGGTACCGTATTTAGAGCGGCTTTGTTTACGATCTTTCACACCGGCAGTATCCAATGCACCACGAACGATGTGGTAACGAACACCAGGAAGATCCTTAACACGACCACCACGGATCAGTACGATACTGTGCTCTTGTAGGTTATGGCCCTCACCCGGTATGTAAGCGATAACCTCTATTTTGTTTGTCAAACGAACTTTCGCTACTTTACGCAGCGCTGAGTTTGGTTTCTTAGGAGTTGTTGTGTACACACGAGTACAAACACCACGACGCTGAGGACAAGCATCCAATGCGCGGGATTTAGATTTAGAGCGAATTTGCTCGCGGCCTTTACGAACTAATTGTTGTATTGTAGGCATTATCTTTCTTTATGTAAACTTCAAATGGAATGCAAAGGTAAGACCTTTCTTTTAAATGAAAACAAAATTTTTTCAACTATTTTTTTCTCCGGGATTTTATTATTCTGTATGATATCTGCCCGGAAAGTAAAATTAACAAAAAAATGCATGTTCGGCTTTCCCCGCCGGATCATATACGGCAGTATCACTTCAATCCTGCGGTCGGCAAGGGTAAATGCTCACAACCAATCATCGGGCATTTACAATACTGGATTTCAGTATCTGCTGGAGAAACAGCTGACCGTGTGTGGGATCGAAAATAAAGGTGAATACGAACCCGAACACCCCACCCCAGAGATGTGCCTCATGGTTGATATGATCCTGTCTGGCGCCTGGATGCGTAAACGGAATAGGCAACATATAATACAGCGAATAAGATCGCCCAGACCGGAAATACCGAAAATGGTGATTTTCGTCGAGGGACTGATATACACCATCGAAAACAAAACAGCTCACGTACCACCTGAAGCCCCCAGTGAGCGGTAGACGTGATTGTTCCGGTGTTTAAAGAACGCACGGAAGCGAAGCCACCACCACACCTGCCAGGTACAGCAGCAGGAACATCGCATGCTGGCCGTCTGGACAAAGAAATTTTCGACATATCCGCTGTAAAATACAGCGTGATCATATTGAAGATCAGGTGCGTCCAGTCGGCATGAATAAACCCCATGTCAGCAGCCGGTAGCATTCCGATGGTACGCTTCATCACATACGGATACAGAATCAGCTTGTTCAAGCAGAATGTGCGCACCGCATGTCGTGAGAATGATATCCCGGTCATCAGTAGCAATAGTCCTATAGTATATATGTCCATCTGATTGCCATTATTTTATATGAAATGAAAATTGCATCACATTTATCCTGTCAGCCAAATCATCCAGAGCCGTACCGTGCCTTTCCGAAAGGAACATGCCCCTTACCAACAATGCACTGTATGTCTTCACTGGCCGACAGCGACGCTGCAAGCGAATCTTTATTGTCGTAATACCGGTAATGCAAAACGGATATGCAGATAAAGGTAATTCATTTTCAACCATCAGCAGAAAATCGTTGAATACATGCAATTTTGTTCAACAGGTAAACGGCCAGATTAATCATAATTATTGCGGTACTTGCGGGCGGTGCATCAGGTGCGAGCAGTATTCAAATGCGCGGAACAAGTTCCGAAATCGTACCCGCGCGGCACGCATACCTGTGTGACGTTACGGCATCCCAGCTCGAAAAACCAGACACATCTTTTGCCAGTTCATGCAGCTCCTCCGTCTCTCTATCCGTCGAGCATTGCGACAGAGGGTGCGATTACGGCGGAGAGACCGCGGAGATTTCTAAATACTTGTTCAAATAACGTGCGGAATTATTGCTGCCGGTAGCTATATAGGCATCACAACCCTTCAGTTGTTCAGCAGAAACGATCTGGGAACGGATATCGGGATCGGTATCGGGAATTACCTCCATCATGTGCGGGATAAGCACCGCATCTTTGGATGAATACCGCACCCTGACATGATTGCCGGAAAGGTAGGCGCACAAAAAATCGTGAAAGCCCACCATCGGGATATTTCCTGCCATAGTGATCCCGACGGTTACCGGATGCTCCACCGGCTTATACTGTGCCATCCAGTTGACGAGTTTTTCCCTGTCGAGAAATGCCTGGCAGATATTTGCTGCAGCTATACCTATATGTTCGTCCGTAAACCAGGAGTTTGCCTGTATGGCATGCTCACGGACAGACTGGAAGGATGCTTCGTTTGCATGCATATACGCTTCCGAGCGCAACGAGTGCATCAATTTTTTTATTCAGGTCGGCCATAAGTTCGTAATCTTCCTGCGAAATTGTAACTTTGCGCCGAAATCACAAACTAATATTCTCCAATGGCTATAAATATCATCGATGAATGTATCAATTGCGGTGCCTCGCGAACCTGAATGTCCGAATAATGCAATATATGAGGGTGGCGTGGAATGGATGATGGCAGACGGTACAGGCGTAAAAGGAGCTTATACCCTGTCACACGGCTCCGTTACCGAAGCTCATGAAAAACATCCAACCGGTTGCAAATGATGTTTATTATATTGTTTACATGACAATGTTATCGAGTGCCAGGGCTTTCATGAAGAGCCTGAGTGTGCTGCCGTATGCCCGGTAGACTGCTGTGTTCCGGATGAAATGTACCGTGAAACCGTGGAAGAACTGCTGGCTAAGAAAGACAAAATGCACTTGTAGAAATCTCTCATACCGCATAAAAAAATCCCCGGCTCCGGGGATTTTTTTATGCGGTATAGTTGCTGATTTTATTGCAGCACTTCACCGAGAAACCGTTTCATTTCCTGCCAGGAAGCCGTGTCTGCTGCTCCATTGTAGCTGATCGGCATATTGAATTTCTCACCGGTTTCTGTCGCATCCGGGTTAGTGAATGCATGCGTTGCACCGGGATATTCTTTAAAGATATAATTTGCCTTTACCGAATCCATCTGCTTACGGAAACCCGCCACTTCCGCTTCAGACACGAATTTGTCTGCACCGCCGTGAAGCACCAGCACACGTGCCGTCAACTTCGGAGAAGCCGGCACCCCAGCCATTCCGCCATGGAACGAAACAACACCTTTGAACGGCTGACCGAGGCGGGCGGCATTCAACACCATGCTGCCACCAAAGCAATAACCGATCGCTGCCGTACGGGAAGAGTCGGCCGCTTCGTAGGAAAATGCTTTGGCAAGGGCTGCCTGTATGCGTCCCAGGGCCAGTCGCCGGATTCTGATAAACGGCGTTGCAAACGCTTTGGCATCTGCCGGATTATCTGCAACCTTACCATTGCCGTATAAATCGACTGCAATAGCAAAGTAACCCAGTCCGGCGAGTTCGCGCGCGCGTCGTTTAGCGTATCCGTTCAGGCCCCACCATTCGGGTATCACAATCACTACAGGCAATTTACCCGTGTGGCCTTCCTCGTACGCAATGTAGCTTTTTGCTGTGGTGGTGTCTTCCGGGTAGCTGACCTCCTCTGTTTTCAGGGTGTGGGCTGTTACGTGAGCGGTATCTTTAGCAGTTTCCGCCTCTTGTGTGCCTGCATTGTTACCGCAGGATGCCAGCGCAATGCATGCGCCGAGCGAAAAAACAGTGAGTAATTGTTTCATGTTCTTGTTGATTGTATGGCGCAAAATTAGTTTCCTGACGGCGAAAGAAAGCCAATTAATAATTTAATAAATACTGAAAACGCAGACCGGAATACGATTCCGGTCAAATTTTCCGGCAAACGGCGCTCCGCCTGTATGCCACGTTGTTTCTTCAAAGACATCACCGGAGCAGGCATTTATCACACGGAACTGAAAAATTACAGGGATATTTGCAGTACAAATGACCAAGTATGAACATGCGACAATTAGGAGCCAACGGCCCCATCGTTTCTGCGCTGGGCCTGGGCTGTATGGGAATGAGCTATGCTTACGGGCAGCCGAAAGATCCGTCCGAAATGATCCGCCTGATACATCGGGCGACAGATCTGGGTTTGAACTTTCTGGACACGGCAGAAGTGTACGGACCTTTTACCAATGAAACACTCGTAGGCAAGGCAATAGCCGGACGCCGGGACAAACTGGTGATCGCCACCAAATTCGGTTTCCGGGATGCCAATGCCTATGCAGGTTTCGACAGCCGGCCGGAACATATCAGAGCAGTGGCGGAAGCGTCGCTGAAAAGACTCAACATCGAGACAATCGACCTGTTGTATCAGCATCGCGTGGACCCCGAAGTACCCATTGAGGACGTAGCAGGAACGGTTAAAGACCTGATCCTGGAAGGGAAAGTAAAATACTTCGGTCTTTCGGAAGCAGATGCCCCCACCATCCGCAGGGCTCATGCAGTGCAGCCTGTAGCCGCCTTGCAGAGCGAATATTCCATCTGGTGGCGGGAACCGGAACAAACAGTTTTTCCCGTATTGCGCGAGCTCGGCATCGGTTTTGTTCCGTTTAGTCCGCTCGGACGCGGCTTCCTGACCGGTGCCATCACTGCGGACACCGAATTTGACGCTTCAGATTTCCGCAACCGCGTACCAAGATTCAGTCAGGAAGCAAGGGCGGCCAACCAGCAGCTGGTAGCGTACCGCTAAAATAGCGGCTGAAAAACACGCCAGCCCGGCGCAGATCGCCTTAGCCTGGTTACTCGCACAGGAAGAATGGATTGTGCCCATACCCGGAACCACACGTGTGGAACGGCTCGAAAAAAACCTCGCCGCAGCCGGAATCGAACTGACTCCTGAGGAAGTGGCCCGTATTTCTGCGGAATCAGCATCGATAGATATCGTAGGTGCAAGAAGGGCTGTTTCGGCGGCGTCATCCGGTAAAGAGACAAAACAATAAACCATCTTCAAAACAGAAGCAAGCAAAATCGTATATCTTGCAGAGCTAATTCCACCCCTATATGAAAATACTACGGAAAGCAGGCCTATCCCTGTTGTTCTTTACGATGCACCAGGCGCATGCCCAATTCCCGGCAATTCCGTTCTCACCTGAAGCCGCCCGCACCGCAAAGACAACAGCTGGCGGAGAGCGCCTTATTGCCAGGACTAAGCTCGATTATTACAGCGGCACTGGTTATACTTTTACCGATTCGGCCACAATGGAATGGAATTGGACCAACAGTTCCAAATCCGAATACCTGCCAGCTCCGCTGATCAGTTATGACCGCGCATCGGTGCTTACCTATTACCAGAATTCGGGAGGCTCTGCCCTGCCCTCTCTCAAAGCCGTCAACTATTTTGATGGCGACGGTAAAATCTACGCAACCTACCGGTTCCGCTGGAACAGTTCCGGCAGCAAATGGGATACCGCATCCAGAACATCAATGACGTATTCGGGAGCACAGCTTACGGATTCCACCCTGGAACTGTACTACGCTTCAAAATGGATCGGGCGTCAAAAAACGAGCTATACCTATACAGGGGTGCATATTGCCTCCGCTACCATTCAGACGTCAACAGGCGTCACCACAACCTGGGTCAATACTTCCCGCATCCTTTACACCTGGGACGCTTCTGATTTGCTGATACAAACGCAAAACGAACGCTCGGGACCAACAACAGGCTCCTGGACAAAGCAGTATCTTACAGATATCAGTTATACCGGCACAGATTCCACGCTCAGTATTACAAAGATCTGGAACACTTCATTGGGCAGCTGGATAAATGCGCTGCGTCGCGGATACAAAGCCTCCACTGTCGGCCCTTACGCCGACGACAGTACTTACAGGTGGAACACCGGTACCGGACTCTGAAATCTTACAGCAAAAACGAAGTAATCTACAGTGCGGGCATTATTTCGGAATATGTGCAGTATTACTGGGATCCGGGCACAGGCAACTGGGGAGCGTACAACATCTGACTATTACAGCTACACAATGGCGGAGCGATCACACAATCGGGGCACTCCGATGGAATACCACTACCTCAAAATGGGAGGTATATTATTTCTATGATTATGCCTACAATGGCGCGGGATCACTGGTAAGCGAAATACCTTTTTACTACCTGAATTCAGGCGGCGGATTCGATCCGATCAGCAACCGCACCAATTACTATTACGAAACTTTTACCGGGATTACAGAAACACCGTCTGTCCGGAATGCTTCTCTAGTCCCAATCCCGTAGTCCGGGATGAAGACGCGATGCTGCTCTTTAACTGTAATGGCAGCAACACTGTTGCCGTAAGCGTGGTGAATGTATTGGGACAGGAAGTGTATCATCATGAAAGCAGAGGCCAAGGTGGTACAGTTACCGAAAAGCTGCCGGGACCGCAACCTGCCGCGGCAGGAATGTACCTGGTAAATGTCAATTTCGGTCAGGGAAATGTGGAGACGCTGAAGCTGGTGAAATAAAAAACAATCCTGTTCTTTAAGTTCAACACAAAATCCTGAACCATGAGGTTCGCTTTATTTTTACTATTTATTTCCATAAGTATTCTTTCCACGGGGCAACCTTTAGCACCTCCGGGAAAAAACTGGTTCAGAAAGAATGCCTTGTGGCAATCGTGAATTATAGTCACCTAGACAGAGAGGATACAGGTGCCTGGTATAAAAAGATTCCATTCGATTAACGTGGGAAGGAGAAAATTGTTCGCAACAGTTTTACGGCAAGTTTCCTAATATGGAAATTCGCTATGACCACGCTGCGAGCGAAACTACCTTTTGGGATTCTGTCGCTACTTTCAGGACCTTCAGGAAATTCAATGATGATAACAAGCTCCGGGAACATTACTCTATACGCTGGAACAGCTCAGCTCTGAAATGGGATACTTTACAAATCGGCAGACTGACGTATGACATCTCTGGACGTTGTGCAGACTCAACAGTGTCTTTTTTTAATAATGAACTTGAATTGTTCCGCGACTCCATTAAAATTATTTTCTCCTACACGAAGCAGGAGAATACGATCCGAACAAAAATGCTGATGACAAACGGTTCCTGGGAAAATGTACAACGTATCGTAACAACCGGAGATAAATATGGCAGGCTGGTAAATATAACATCCGGATATTGGGACAAAACCAGCAATATCTGGCATGATAATATCAGAGATTCAATATCTTACTTACGTCTGAATCGCTTCGTTGATTTCCTGTTTAATTACCGGAATGATAAGTGGGTAAACGAAAGGCGCTCACACTTTGTTTGTTATAATGGAAGACCGGTTCCGGAAGTAGATAGTATAGAGACCTGGTATGAAGCAGGAAAGCGATGGACAACGTATAACATCAAACAAAGGGCATTTGAAGACAATAGAATTTTGAAGGAATTCAGTTGTGACGAAATACGGTTACCAATAAATGGGATACAGGTTCCATAGTATATTATGCTTTTTACAAAGACTCTCTGGTTTCAGAGATCGGCGATATGTTTTGGGATAAATCAACCAGAACGTTTATGCGTTATCCTTACTTCAATCTGCTGGAAAATGACAGCATGGGCATGATTGTTCAATTAAAAAGTTGTAAGGTAAAACCTGGTTATATTATTGCTGAAACAGGTCTCATTAAATACTATTATGAGAATTTCTATTTGATTGTCGACGCTCCACCAGCCTCTTCAGATAAAATACAGTTGTATCCCAATCCTTCAACCGGCGTAAACCACACTACGCTCGTTGTGCCTATGACAGGTTCTCACAGACTGACTGTTAGTGTAAAAGACCTTAACGGCCATAATTTATTCCTGTCCGGCTTTGCCTGTCAGGACAGCTTCGCAGGAACGCTTCCATCCGGGTATTGGCCTGCAGGAATTTATTTGGTAACTGTTTTCATCGACGATGTGCCACAGCCTACGATAAAACTGATACGGTAAATAACAATCACGCTACCCGACTGAAAAATTCAGTCAATGCGATTTAAGATAACGTTTACCCTACCCTGTACAGCGTGTTACTAGCTTCGTATCATTATTCACGCTAAAACGGAACGTATGAAAAAGTTATTTGTAGCAGTAGCGCTCGCAGGAGGCATACTCTTCCAATCCTGTAAAAAAGACAACAACAACAATGGGAGCAGTGCTCAGAACGCACAGATGTCCATCCGGCTTACGGATGCACCCGGCGATTATGACGCTGTAAATGTAAACATCCAGAGTATTTCTGTAAACCATGAAACGAAAGGATGGATTGACATCCCGGTTCAGCATCCGGGCATGTACAATCTGCTGGACTTGAGAAACGGCACGGATGTACTGCTTTGTCAGGGAAGATTCCTCCGGGAAGAATTAACCAGATCCGGCTTACCCTGGGCTCCGGCAATACGGTAATGGTAAAGGGAACGGTCTACGAGCTGAATACACCGTCTGCTGAAGAAAGCGGACTGAAACTAAATGTGGATCAGAGCCTGGATGCCAATACAGCTTACAGTTTCTGGCTGGATTTCGATGCCGGCAAGTCGGTGGTGGAAACCGGATCAGGTAAATATATGCTGAAGCCCGTAATCAGATCTTACACGCAACTTACCGACGGAAGGATAAAAGGCTATTTTTCTTTCCTGTATCCCGGCACGATCGTTTATGCGATAAACGGAGCGGATACGTTCAGCACCTATCCCGACAAGAGCGGTAGCTTTATGTTCTGCGGGTTACCGGAAGCAAATTACACATTGCATATCGAGACGGCTTCAACACTTACGCTTGATGTTCCGGGTATTGCGGTAAAATTCGGATCTGTAACGGACGTCGGGGTGTTGACCCTGCGTCCGTAAAGTATCATACTCACTGAAAACTGCCGGTTTCCGGCAGTTTTTTTTTTGCGGTAATTCTGTAAATACAATTCATATAAATATATTTTTGTTTAATTTAGTATCTCTGAAATAAATAACCCTTTCAACCTGATATACCCGAACCAAATGCATGCAACCTGCTCAAACCGTCTATACAATGGAATACCAGTTTTCTTCATTCGACCAATGGATTACCAAACTTCGATATGACCCTGATATATTACCGCCGCTAAGCGAATGGGAGGAGCAACTGTCGCGGAAAAAACAGGAGTTAACCCGGCATTTCCGAAGCATTCGTAAAAGCATCAGTGACAGCACTTCATTGCGCCTCTATGTGACGCATCATTACAGAAGTCTGAACTGCCTTATAGAAACGCTGCTTTATGAGCATCAGATCCACACCGCACTGCTATTGAACGTATTGGAACAGCTGAAATTTATGCTTAAGATCCAGTTTCAGGATATGATCGCACCGGAAGAGGATCATCCCGTATTCAGCTATCTCTCCGTCGAGGAACTTGCCTTACTTGTAAACACACTGATTGAATGCGGAGCGATAAGGGTGCGTTCGAAAAAAGAACTCGCCAGGCAGGCCAGTAAATATCTGTTGTTTGTGAGCAACGATCCAAAGCACACAGCAGCGGAAAGCTTTTACAATGCATTGTTCTCAAATAAAACAGCTACGATGAACAGCGCATTAAAATGGCTTACAAAAATCCATACTCATATCAGTAAAGCGAACCGGATAAATTCCGAACAGCGATAACACAATTGCCGGTTCAGACCGCGACAGGGATTGGTGTTAACCGCACTGATAAAAATATAATAACCCTATAAATTAGTTGTAAGCCACTTACCTTCTATGTTACAATACGGTAGCAAAGTGCATACAAATATTTGCTGTTTCAATTAACGAAACTTCTTTATCTATTTGTAATGCTATTCTTTTTGCTCACCCTTAAAACCGCGGTTACCGGACCGCGGCAGGATCCTTTTTGTAACATTCAAAAACCAATGATAAAATGAAAAAAATCTATTTCGCAGCAATCCTGCTGGCGTTGGGCAATACGCATGCGTCGGCCCAGCTTTTTCAACACTTATACGGAACCACAAATGGCGAAGTCCTGACAGACGGCCATAATATATCTCGTGGGCGGACAAGATGGTCACTTTCTTGTTGCTCCCTCCGCAACTGCCGTCAATTGTTTTTCCGCAACCCGAACGGATGCATCAGGCAATGCCTCTTCTTTCTTCAGATAATGTGTACCAACTGAGCACTACACCCGGAGGTACAGGAAGCCGGATACGGGAAGTAAAATCCGTTCGAAATAAGCGGAACAAATACGTATGGCTTAGCCGGGGGATATATAGACAATGCGGTATCCGGCACCACTATCGGAGTGTTTTATCAGCAATTAGATCAGTCGGGCAACCTGATGGGAACGGCATCCGGCTATTATGCTGCGGCACCCGCATCCACCCTCTACAATTCTGTTCGTGTCAATAAAATCATCAATTCTGCCCAATCCCCCGGAGATCTTTACATTCTGGGAACACTAACGGAAATTTCAGGCGGATACAACCGCATATTTGTGCTGCGTATCAGCCAGACCGGTACGCTGATCTGGTCTAGATCTATCGGTTAGATTACTCTTCTCCCACAAATACAGACATACCTTTCGATATTGTGGAATCAACCAACATGCGGAACACCACTTATGAGGTGATGGTAGTGGGTTATCATTATCAGAAAGCGGGCGGTCTTGCAGATGGCTTCCTGCTGTGTATTTGACTATTCAAGTGGAAATATGATCAATCCGGTACAATTTTACGGAACAGCAAAAACAGATGAAGGATTCAGCTGTATCAAGAATGCGGCAAATCCTAATGTGGATCCGATGCAATCGGGTTATGTGCTTGGCGGGCATTACAAAAACACATCATCTTCCGGAGTTGTGAATGAAGACTACTGGTTCGTGGCATTGCAGCAAGCGTAGCCGTTTCCTGGACAAACAGTTTTGATTACAGCAATGGCGGTCCTACAGGCAATAATGATTACTGCCGCGACATCTGTGGAAGAAACGGTTCAGGAGGATATGAATATTATCTCGCTGGATATACCGATAACGGCGTATTCACAGGCAATGATGCAATGGTAATTTGTACGGACGAGATGGTAATGGCGTCACAGGAGGTCAATTCACTTACGGACAAAAGATGCGCAGACAGTCATGCCATTGATTACGATAATGTTTCCGCGCGACCCGGCATAGCTCTTTACGGAACCAATTATCATGATCCTCAGCCGGTACCGCCGCTCGGATCTACAGATCTTGGCTTGTAAAAGCATATTTTAACGGGAAAACAGGTTGTGAATATGATCTTCAGGATCCTTATCAGAGCCGCGGACCCGGCTTCCTTTCCGACAAAAACAATGATAACCTTTACAGTTTCAATTCATATACCTTGTTCACTGCGAGGGTGGGTCTGCTGGACGAAGTAGAATTGTGTTCATCGTGCTCTGCTCCTAAACCTCCTGTTATTGCACATTGGAACTTTACAGACAGTAGCCTCGTAGACGACGCAAATGGCCTGACCGGTGTACGTATGGGCGGTGTAACGCCTGCCGCAGGACTTCTGGGTGTTCCGAATACGGCATTCCAGTTTGACGGAACATCAGGCTACATTCAGGTTCCTTCAAATACGCTGCTGGATCTGCAGTCCTGGACGCTTACGGCTTTGGTACAACCACAGGGATTCTACTCCGGAACATGCCAGGGTAATGCGATTATCTGGAGAGGTGTCCAATACAGTTCCAGTGTTTATGCTATGATTATATTCGACAATGCTATGGATAGCGATTGCTATACCTATACGCCCACCGGCGAAGTGTCTGCCGGCTTCCCCGCAGGATTCTATCCCGGATCAGGTTCCGATTGGCTGGGTGCCACACCGTGTGTTACGAATCCATGCATTACCCCCGGACAATGGTATTGCATATGGGTCAGCTATGATGCACCAACAGGTAAGCTTGACGTTTATGTGGATGGCATCCTGCGTGTGTCGCTCATCTGGCCGAACCAATACGGAGCGCCTACCATGGACGACCTGTTCATAGGATCGTCTGACAACGTTCCTGGCGGCTTATACCCCTACTATTTCAATGGTGTAATCGACGATATCGCAATCTACGGAGGCCCGCTGGCATGTCCTCTTTCCTGCGACAGCGCTGAAAACGGCTATGCACGTAAAACAATGGAAAATGCGCTTGCCGTTTCGGGAAAAGACATACAGGTGGTACCTGATCCCACCTCAAACAAAGTCGACCTGATCACGCCTGACGAATGGTCATCCGGCAATATCACGATCCTGAACAGCGTAGGCCAGATTATCAGTACCGGCAAAGTAAATGCTTCGGGCAAAACTCAGATCAACCTGAGCAATGTACCTGCCGGACTTTATCTGCTGCGTGTGGAAGGTAACGGAAAATATTGCGTAAAGAAAGTGCTGAAGAATTAGGCTGTAAGCTTCAACCTCTGAAAAGTGGCGGTACCAGGTACCGCCACTTTTTTTTTGCTGATCTGTGCTTGCAAAAAGCTATCCGTCCGGTAGTATCGTAACAGAATTATCTCTTGCGCGCAGCTGCGTGCACCCGTTCATCAATCTTTTAAGGGTATTGCGGCAAGTACAATAATCCTGATCTGTCTTCCGAAACATTCGATGCCCCGCCGCAAAAGTGCAGAAGGACACAGAGACCATATCTGACGGCATCATACAGAAAAAAAGCGCCCCGTCATCAGACGGGGCGCTTTTTTTCAATAGCCTGAGCTATTGCACTCACAGGAACTAGTGTGTGATGATCAGGTTCTGAGCATCTACTTTTTTACCTGCTTTCACCATTCTTACGATGTACGTTCCGCTAACCAGGTTTTGTGTAGGTAATTTCCATACACCCTGAGCATTCGGCACATTATAAGTAGCTACCGTAATTCCGAGCAGGTTCACTACAGACACCTGATACACATCGCTCTGTTTCCAGTTGGCGATCTGATAAGAGATCTGTACTTCATCGCTGGCCGGGTTAGGCGCGAGCAACATCCGGGTAGCACCTGTTCCGGCCGCAGCAGCTTCTGCTGTGATTCTGCCGAAATCTGTACATGGATATACACTGTGATCGTCGATATTGTAGAACTCACCCAATCTCGCCACACAAACTCTGCCATCACATACAAACGTGATCATAAAGCGAACCGCGGTAGCGCCTGATGCCGGTGTGTAAGTGAAGTAGATAGAGCTCCATCCGGAGGAATTGTTGATGAGGAAGTGTAAACAGTTCCGTTCGGCAATCCTGTTGCAGGATCAACAGCCGTAATGGTAAACGAAGTAGCCGCACAACCCAGCGGATTGCTCACGCCCACTCCTGCCACAAATGTCGGAGAACTTGCTCCTTTAGGCCATTTGCAGTCGAAGTATTCCCATTTAGCGTCGATCGGACATTCAGAGATGTCTTTACAAGGAATCTGTTGCAGATCCACTTTTTCAACGTTAGCGATACATTTCTGTCCGTTACAGTTGATGATCACCTGGAACTGAACACTGGTTACACCAGGGAACGGATCAAAGGTGAACGCCAGTGTTGTACCGGGCGTAAATGGTCCTGATGAAGGCGTTACTGTGCCCGCAGCCAGTCCGGTTGCCGGATCGATGGCATAGATCGTGTAGAACGCCATGTCGCAGTCTTTTCCACCGAATATGTCGATACCTCCGTAATATACCGGTGTGCTTGAACCGGCAGGATATACGCAATTGAAGTATGCCAGACGGGCATCCAGACGGCAACATTGTTTTTTCATGTCTATGGACATTTCATCGGATACCTGAGTACAGATACCGTTGTTCAGGCGCCATGAGTAATTTCCGGAACCATTACCGTCTCCGCCCATTGTCGGATCGAGGTTAATATTCAGCGGATCTACAACACCGGTACCTGAGCTGGCCCAGCTGCCGTTAGGATAAGGCAGTCCGCTGCCGTACAGCAACCAATCCCATCCGGCAAAGGTTACGTACGCAGGACCGTCGATACGTCTTGGCAGTTCTTCCGGACAGAAGCTGTAACAACCGTGAGGGAAACGCCAGAAGTAAGCGGATGGTTCAATCGGCACATCGATATCGGAATGGTTTTTACAACCCCAGATATTGGTGGCCCAAACGCGGTAAGGTCCGCCGTGATTAATCACAGTTGCATTACCCGCGGTTCCGTTGCTCCAGTTGTATACTTCACCCGGTTGCGGAGAAGCTACGTTCAGCTTCAGGCTGTAGTCTGCACAATTGATTACAGAAGGACCTGAGATGTACGGAATGTTTGGCAGTCCGTGAACCGTTACCGTGAAGGCAGGTGAAGTAGCCGGACAGGCTCCTGTGTAAGGAGAAGGCAGGCTTTGCGTCACCACCACGCGGAACTGGTAAGTTCCTACCGGCAGACCTGAAGGGTAATTCAGGATTCCGGCAGTAGCACCGGAGATATTCGTCCAGCTTGCACCGATCAACTGCTGCCACTGATACGTGAAGCCAACAGTACCACCGTTGATACCGTTCAGTTTGATCGCTTCGTTAGGACAGTAATCGTGCTCGCCCATCACCGTTGCATCAGGCAGCGGCTGGAAGGCACGTTTAGCCGGAGTCGGATTCGCAGGAACACGACAACCATGCAGGTCGGTCACCATTGTCCAGTACTGACCATCGGTCAGTACACTGATCGGGTTGCCGGTTGCTGCAATAGGTGTTTGCTGCTCAAACCAATTGTACGTATTGGATCCATAGCCACCGCTTACACCCACCAGTGTCACTGTAGACGGAGATCCCTGACAACGGATCTCTTCAGCCAGCGAATATGTGGAAGGAGAAGTTACGGTAAAGGTATTCGGCCATAACGTAAACGAATTAGTGGTATTGAACGTACATCCGTAAGCATCTGTAAGCGTCAGCACCACATTCACTGTGGTAGTGGAAGACGGATTGCTGTACGTACGTGAAGCGCTAACAGAAGAAGTAGACACGAATCCGGTAAGATCACCGAAATCCCATGTCCATCTTGTAACACCGGTATTGTTCAGACTGGTGAATACCACTTCTCTTCCAGCACAGCTGCTGCTGGTGAGACCCGTAGGATCTGTAGTAGCAATGCTGAATGCAGGCGTCAATACCGCAGGAACCACATATGTTTTCGTGCGGCTGCAGGTGTAAGAGCTGCTGCCGTTGGAAACAGTGATGATATGCTCCAGGGTGAGCGTGCTGCCCGGAGTATAGGAACTCAGGCTGAACGTAGTGGAGCTGATCACACTGCCATTCACTTTCCAGATAGAGCCACCGGAAACAGGGCTGTAGCCTGTAAGGATCGGAGATTGCTCATTCAGGGTAAGTGTATAGCCTCCGGGAACGCAATTGGTTGCATAATCGAAATCCGCAATTACCGGAACGATCACATTTTCCGTTACAAATTTGTAACATGGAACGCCGGGCGAAACTTCATATCCGATAACGAGTGTGATCGGGTAAACGCCAGGTTTGGAAATTGTGATGCCGCTGATCGGAATATTCGGGAAGCTGCTGTAAGAAATAGGAGGCAGTGAGCAATAAGCGTTACCACCGGTAACATTCAGGCTCAGGATGTTCATTCCGCTGCCCATGCTCATATAAGTACCCCACACGCCGTTAAAGTTTACATCCACAACAGCCTGACCTGCACTGTTGGCGCAGGTGGTGATGGAATGGTTCTGACTGCTTACACCGGCGCTGGCAGGCAGCGTACAACCAGGTCCGCAGCTTGGATCCAGAACAATGTTACGGGTAACACTGGACAGACATCCGGAAGAGTTGGTCACATCCACGCGGTAAGTACCCGCAGCTGTAGCAGTGTACGACGTTGCCGTAGAACCACTCAGGAACGGTGTGGACGCAGCGTTGTAATACCAGTCGATCGTAGTCGTGGCATTCGTGCTCAGCAGCAGTGGAATGCTGATAGGAGGACACGTAATGATCGTGCTGGAAGAACCTGCACCCGGAGACATATTGATGTTCGGCTGCGGTTTCACTAATACGGTGCTGTTTGCCGTACCGGAGATCAGACATCCCGAAAGGCTTGCCGTTGCAGTAACGGTAAACGATTGGTCGCCGGTTCCCAGATTGGTAAACGTTGTAGTGGCAGAAGTACCGCTTCCGCTGGATGGACTTCCTCCTGTAAGCGCCCAGGTTATAGACGCAGAGGAAGGCGTAGGCGTTGCGGTGAACGTTACAGGCACACCGGAACAAGGGTTGTAGTTGGAAGCGGTAACGGTTACTGTAGGAATACCGTATACTGTAACCGGATAGTTAACAGTAGCGTTATTACCGCATTTTGTTATTACTGCCACCAGAGTACAAGCCACAGAAGTAAGCGTTGTATTGTTCCAGGTAATGGTCGGAGTCATGGTGTTCTGACCTGCAGAAACGCTACCTGCACCTACAGGGCTTACGCTCCACGTGATATTATCCAGCGGATCGCCGGTAAGTGTTGCCGTGTACACTTTAGTGGTATTCGCACATGGCGTGGCATCTCCGCTGATACTGATGCTTGGCGTTGCCGGATTTACGGACAAGGTAAGCGGAGTGCTTGTACAGCCGGGAAGATCTGCCCATGAACGAGTAAGGCTGATAGAGCCTGCGGAAGTCCATTTAATCGTAGCAGAATTACCGGTAGTACTTGCCGGTGTGCCGCCGCTCACGCTCCAGTTGCCGATGGTATTCGGAACAGAAGTTTGCGCAACGTACACATAAGGTGTATTGAAACACACTTTTGTTTCGCCGGTAATGGAACTGTACGGAGCAGGAGGATCCACTACTGTAATGGAAATCGGATCGATCTCGCAATAAGAAGGATTGGAAGCCTGAATCGTCCATACCCCTGCAACATCAAACGATCCGGAGTAGGAAGTCACTCCGTTCGGATCGATGAAAGTGTAGGAAGTACCGGAAGCAGATGGAACAGTAGTTACAACTGAAGTGGACGTTCCTTTACAAACACGTTCCGGAGCAGAAAGCGTAAGCGGTGTTACAACATTGATGGCCAGGTCGGCAGAGCCGCCACACAGCATCAGTGTATTCGTGTAATCGCAATGTAAGGTGAAAGGAGCGTTCGCTACAATGTATACCTCAAATGAATTCTGGCTGTAACCTACAATGGTAGCTGCGCTGGAAGGAGACACAGACCATGAGAAATTGGTTGCAGGCCATTTGGGT
Organism: Chitinophagaceae bacterium; assembly: GCA_049840855.1. Taxonomy (GTDB): domain Bacteria; phylum Bacteroidota; class Bacteroidia; order Chitinophagales; family Chitinophagaceae; genus Rurimicrobium. The sequence goes on from JASGJF010000025.1 coordinate 19,997, forward strand.
AATTCAAAGCGGTACTGTTTACCGGTACAGATTGTAGTAGGACCGACAATGGTTCCGGTTGTCTGGATAATCGGAACCTGAGCTGTCACCTTAGGACTGCATTTGCCGCCGCAGGCAGACAGGTCGGCGATGATCTCTCCGAATCCGGAAGGACCTACCATATTCCAGTCAATCTCAACGCTGTTGTAAGTGCTGTTGATAATGGTACCACCGTTTACCTGCCATACGAGGTCGGGACATGTATTGTTGATCGTATAGAAGCCAATACCTTTTCCGCAGATAATAGAAGGACAGGAAATTTCCATCGGCGGCTTATCCGGATCGTTCACCTCAATACATACTTTGTACACGCCTACGCAACCACACTGATTGGTTACTTTCAGCAACACCGTATAGACACCGGAAGAAGCATATGCATGCGAAGGGAATTGCAGGGAAGAATAAACACCGTCTCCGAAATCCCATTGCCAGGACACGATCGGAGATGTTGGAGACACAGGAGTAAGATCAGCAAATTGATTCAGCTGGCCCGTACAGGAAGCAAAGCAGCTTCCGGGACCGCCGGGACCATACAGGTCGCCGTTTACACTGAATTTAGCATCGGGACTTTCGATAATTTCAACACAAACTGTTTTTTCTTTTACACAGCCGGCCAATGTGGTTTCTTTTACTTTGATAAAGGTGAAACCTACGTTCGAACCCCAGTCAACCCAAACAGAAGTACCTGTGGAAGGTCCGCTGAAAGAGCCTTTGGTAATGTCGAGCGCCCACTGGAATGTGCTGCCCGGCTGTCCGCCGACAACAGTGTATTGTACATGAGAACGCTGGCAGACTTTAATGCAGGCGCCATCATCAATGATATCGCCTTCTACTTTACCTTTTTCACGGTCACCTTTCACACCCTGACAACCAACTATGGTGTTCGTAGTGATCTGGGGATCCGGTTCGGGCAAAACAACCACATTTTTATTCCATACGAGAGTCGGGAGAGAAGGACGGACAATGGTCACCGTTACCACCGCGCTGGTGGCAGCAGTGGAGGTCCACTGTATAGTGCTTCCCGAACCTGACGCCGCAAGCACCGTTGCTTCAGCGGTAGGTGTGGCAGTCCAGGTATACGTGTACGCAGAGGATGGAGTGCCGGCAAGGCTGAACAGATTCGGCACACCGGAACAAACCGTGTCAGGCCCCGAGATCTGCGCCTTAAGATCCGGCAAACCGGCAAGCAGAAACGATAAAAGAAAGAACAAAAACATGCGGGAGCGTTTGAGACCAGAAATGCTCCACAAACTGGATTGGTTTAGTGTTTCTTGTTTCATAAAACATACGATAAATGTGAACAATGAAAACAATGCTTTCAGCTGCGGTAGATAAGATGTAGCGGCTAACAATGATCATAACGGGCATCTATTAGTTGTGCAGCTCACATCAGTAGTACAGAAACTGTAAAACATCCGGACCAAAAGTAACCTTAAACAAATCAAAAAAACAAAAAAATTAACTATTAATTTTATATCTATAGAGCCTTACAATCAAATAGAAATGAAGTTTTTACGCTGCATAAAACCTATATTTGATTTTGAATATTTCAAGGCATACAGCGCAATTCCTTTGCAGCAGATGACAGGCGTCTATATTCAGCCGGGATAATAGAAAATTGCTCCGCAAACCTTGTTATCTGAACAGGAGAAAGGATATTTGCGCGTAAAAGCGACATTAATGAAAACCAGGAAACCATCGGAAATGAGCGACGAAATGTTGCTGAAACAGGAAAAAGCAGTAAAAACCGGGGTATATGTTTTGTCAGTCGCACTCCTGATATTACTGCTCATACAGATCATACTGCTTACCAGGCGGGGATTTACGGCTACTATTGCTATTCCGTTTGCGCTGATACCGATCGTATTGGTAAATGTGCGTACCCATAAAGAGCTCCAGGCCGAGATCAAAAAAAGAAATCTCTGACTGTTTCTTTAATTTTTGTTTAAGTCATTCGTTGTTAACGTATTCTTTCATATTCCCGCAACAATACCGTTCTATATTGCGCCCCGATTAGCCAATATAACCATGCAGGAAAGACTTATTAAACTGGAACGACAACTGGATCACTTATTCGATACAATACTGCATCCCGTGCTCAGCAACGCAGGCAAGAAAAAACTACACGCGTATATGCTCGGCATCGACAAATTCACATCAGCAGCGAATGAGCTGATAAGAGCCGAATTAAAAGAGTTTGACGACCTTGAGTTCAGGCTTGCCATAAAAGGAATGGTTCGGAAATTCAGGCACAAACTGGAAATGCACCCTGCTGTAGCAGTGCCTTCCTAAAGTTGCTTCGCACGCAAAATCTGCCATTCTTCGCGTGTGATGCGGTACACGAAATCTGTCATATCCTCCCCCATCGGCTTTTCGCCGCAAAAGGTGGCACCCAGACGCGTAATGGCAGTCTGGGACCGGATATTATACTGATCTATGTAAAAACAGGCTGTGCTCAGGTACCCGAATATATGGTCCAGCATCAGCTGCTTCACACGACGGTTGATACCGGTACCCCAGCAGCGGGTGGCAAAATACGTGCCCCCTATAACAACGGCAGACTGTTCTTCATCGTAATCGTAGAATCGTGTGCCTCCGATCACTTCGCCGCTGCTGCGCTCAAGGATCAGAAACGCGCCGTTACTGGCCAGGCTTGCTTCAAAGAAAACGCGGAACACCGGTTCCTGCCAACGATTTTTATAGGGATGCTGTTCCCATATAGCAGGATCGGAGGCAACTGCGAACGCAGCCTCAAAGTCGTCGGGCGTCAGTGGGCGGAGGAGTACTTTTTCGTCTTCAAGAAGGGGATGAAAATCGGGGTTCATCGTATAAAGTAACGAAACAATCCGGTTTGAATTTACAGTCCGGATAATCATGCTGCCTCATCCGGCTTTCCGAAGCAAGGTTTGAGATAAGACTGCCGATGATGCAGGGCTTTTCGGCCATCATTCCGCCAATGGCAAACTGGCTCATACCATATACATCCGGCACCATCACCGGGTCATAAGCGTCAGAAAAAGTTCCATGAACCAACTATATACTTCCCCCGGATCAAATGCAAAGGATTCTTTCGATTAAAATCGCAGCCTATATTTGTATCCATATTCCTTACAATGAACCGAAAATCACAAACCTTCATGGTATTGCGCAGCACAGGGCTGGCAATGCTCGCTACCGGAACAGCACTGCTGAAGAGTTCTCTTCCGGACCCCATTAAAGGACTGATCACAGGTGTGGGCATTGGCTTGCTGATCCTGGCGCTGATTACAGGAAGAAAGAAACTGGCCTGATCACCGGGCTGTTACTGCCGCCAGCCTCCGCCCAAAGCTTTGTAAAGATTTACAGCAGACTGCAATTCCTGCAGTTTATCATTTACCGCACTCAGCTTTGCTGTTAGCAGGTTTTGTTCCGCAGTAAGCACATCTGTGTAATTTGTATTAGATGTGTATTTGAGCAGCTCTTTTGTAAAATCACTTGCTTTATCCAGCGCAGCCAGCTGTCCGCCACGTTGTGCCTGCTTCTCCTTCGCCATATCATATGCGTACAACGCATCGCTGACTTCCTTACCCGCTGTAAGCAGAGAAAGCTGAAAATTGTAGTAGGCCTCCTGTTGCGTGGCTCTGGCAATACGCAAACGAGCTTTGTTCTGCCCCTGGTTGAATATCGGCTGCGTGAGTCCTCCGATAATGCTTCCGTAGAACGTGCCGTCAAAAAAATGCTGCAGTGTATTGGCTGTGGCAAAGCCGGCAGTACCGGAGATTGTGAGCGCCGGGTAAAAGTACGCACGCGCGACATTTACCAGGTCAAATGCATTGCGGAAAGCATATTCCGCTTCCTGTACATCGGACCTGTTGGCAAGCAGTTTTGCAGGAATGCCCGTTCTGAGGTCGGCAGTGATCGCCTGTTCACCGAAGCTGCCCCGGGCAATACTGTCCGGCGGCAGCGCCAGCAGGATACTGAGCGCATTTTCCTGCTCCCGCCGACTGCGCTTCAGGTCGGGTAATTGCAGGGAAGCGGCATACACATTGGCTTCACTGTTCACCACGTCTGCCCCGGTAACGATAGCCGCGTCTTTCAGGTCGCGCACCACATCCACTTCCTTACTGCGGTTCTGCACGCTGGCTTCCACAATGCGAATCTGCTCGTCGTAAGCCAGCAGTTGAAAGTAATCGTTCGCAATTGTGGCAATGAGCTGTGTCTGCACCGCCCTGCGGTATGCATCGCTCTTCAGATAGGCCGACAGGTTTGCCCTGCGCGCACTGCGCAGTTTACCCCAGATATCCAGCTCCCAGCTGCTGGTCCCCGTAAGCGCGTAAACATTGTAGGAAGGAATGCTGCTCACGTTTACCCCATTTGCCCGCACCTGAGCGGTGGAAGGTTTGCTGTGTGTCATCTGGGCATTGGCCGAGAGACTGGGCAGAAGTGCTAAAGTGCTTTGCTGTACCGATGCAGCAGCGCTTTCCATGCGGGCAACCGCTATTTTCAGGTCATAATTGCGCTGCAAGCCTTCTTCTATCAATTGCCGCAGGCGGCTGTCCGTAAAGAGTTCCCGCCAGGGCATTTCTGCAATTCCGGAACTGTCCTGATCGTTATGACCGCGAAACAGATGTTCCGCCTGAAGGTCAGCCGGTCTTTTATAATGATGCAGCACATCACAGGAGCCCAACAATGTCAGGAAAACAAATGCTGCACTTATACCTTTTATAGATGCCATTTTCATAATCTTTACTGTATACGAAAAGCTATAAACCCTCTGCACGCCTGCGTGCCTCACGCTCCTGCGGCGTACCGCTGATGCGCTCCTGCAAGCACTGGAAGATCATAAACAAAACCGGGATAACGATCACCCCCAGCAAGGTGCCGGTAAGCATACCGCCTACAGATCCGACGCCTATGGATCGGTTGCCGTTAGCACCCGCACCGCTTGAAAACACGAGCGGGAGCAGTCCGAATATGAACGCGAAAGATGTCATAAGGATCGGGCGCAAACGTGCTTCCGCTCCCTGCAACGCCGCCTCGAACAACGACAACCCGTGCCTGCGCCGCTGCAGCGCAAATTCCACGATCAGGATCGCATTCTTCGCAAGCAGACCGATCAGCATTACCAGCGTGATCTGCACATAAATATTATTGTCAATTCCCCAGAGATTGATGAACAGCAATACCCCGCTCAACCCTACGGGCAGCGAACAGATAACAGCCAGCGGAAGCAGGTAACTTTCATACTGCGCACTCAGCAGGAAGTATACGAATACCAGGCAGAGCATGAAAATATACACCGACTGCGATCCCGCTTTCTGTTCTTCACGGCTGATACCGGAGAACTCATAGCCGTAACCGGCAGGAAGCGTTTGTGCAGCAACCTCCTGTATGGCGCGCAAGGCCTCGCCGGTACTGAATCCCTGTTTGGGAGATCCGTTTACGGAGATTGAAGTGAACAGGTTGAAACGGGAGATGCTCTCCGAGCCATAGACACGCTTCAATGTGACAAATTCAGTGATGGGAGCCATATGCGTACCATCCTGTGTGCGCACGTAGATGTTGTTAAGCCCTTCCGGGGTGGCACGGAAATTCGTATCTGCCTGAACCATTACCCGGTATTGCTTTCCGAACTGGTTAAAATTGCTTGCATACGATGCACCGTAATATACCTGCATCGTCTGCAGCAGTGCATTCACACTCACCCCGGCCTCCTTGCAGCGTGCCACATTTACCTGTAACTCATATTGCGGAAATCCCGGATTGAAAGGTGTGGCGGCATATTGTATTTCCGGACGTTTGTTCAAGGCATCCAGGAAACGTGTGGCAACTTTGTAAAACGCATCGACAGTATGCCCGCCCTTATCCTGTAGCTGGAATTCGAAGCCCCCGCTGGTTCCGAAACCGGTTATCGTCGGCAGCGACATAAAAAAGATCTTCGCATCCTTGATAAAAGCCGTTTTCTGTCTCAACTCGCTGACCACATCTTCATTGCTCACGCCTTTACGTTCACTCCAGTGTTTGAGCTCCAGTATCTCCATTGCGTAGGCGCTTCCCGACCCGGCCATGAAGTTCTGGCCCACCATGCGCAAAGCGTTGTTCACTTCCGGGATAGAACGTGTAACGCTGTCTATCTGGTTTGCGACAACGGTGGTACGTTCAAGCGAAGTGGCCGGAGGCATACTGGTGCTCACAAATATGGTGCCCATATCTTCCGAAGGAACGAAGCTGGAAGGCGTTGCTTTCATCATCCAGCCGAATCCGACAGCAAAAACAGTCACCGCCGCAAGAACTACCCATTTACGTGCCGAAAGAAATTGCAGGACGCGCTTGTACCGGCCCAGCACCTGGTCGTAAGAAGCATTGAAAGCCACGCCGAACCGGTAAAGAAAGCCCTTCTGTGCAGCTTCATCCGCAGACACATGCGCAGGAGGCTTCAGGAATAAAGCCGCGAGTGCCGGGCAAAGCGTGAGCGCATTGATTGCAGAAATCACAATCGCCACCGCGAGCGTGATCCCGAACTGCTTATAAAAAACACCGGTTGATCCTCCGATAAATGCTACCGGAACAAAAACAGCCGCCATTACAAGTGTGATAGATATAATTGCGGTGGAAATCTCAGACATCGCATCAATAGCGGCTTTGCGAGGTGACGTGTAGCCGCTTTCCAGCTTGGCATGCACGGCTTCCACCACCACGATCGCATCATCCACGACAATGCCGATGGCGAGCACCAGGGCAAACAACGTAAGCAGATTGATACTGAACCCGAACAGGTACAGGAAAAAGAAGGTACCGCAAATAGATACAGGTACGGAAATGCCGTGGATCAGCGTACTGCGGAAATCCTGCAGGAAAATAAAAATCACCACGAACACCAGCAGGAAACATTCAATCAGCGTATGTACCACTTTTTCGATCGATGCATCGAGAAATTTATTGATGTTCACCATATTGGTGTTGTGCAAGCCGCTGGGATAAGTTTTGGCCGCATCGTCAAGCACCCTGGTCGCCTCCTCGATCACCTGCCGCGCATTCGCGCCGGCAACCTGGTTCACTGATATATTCACCGAGGGCTTACCGTTCACCACCGTTATGCTGCTGTAGCTTTGCGCACCAAGTTCCACCCGCGCAACGTCCTTCAATCGCAGGATCTGTCCGTTTGCATCTGCCTTCAGGATGATATTTTCAAACTCCGGAACAGACTTCAGTTTGCCGGTATATTTGATCACATACTGAAAGCTTTGTCCGCCATTTTCCCCGAATTTCCCGGGAGCCGCTTCTATATTCTGTTCGCTGAGTGCTTCGCTGATGTCGGAAGGCACAAGACCGTAGACGGCCATTACATCGGGTTTCAGCCAGATGCGCATGGAATAATTGCGTGAGCCGAAAGCGGCTGCATCCCCTACTCCTTTAATGCGTTTGAGACGTGGCAGGATATTGATCTCGGCATAATTCTGCAGAAAATTCTGGTCGTATGCAGGATTATCACTGTAAATCGCAGTGATCAGAAGGTTACTGCTCTGGCGTTTCCGCACCGTCACCCCTGCCTGCGTCACCTCCTGCGGAAGCAGACTGGTAGCGGTGGAAACGCGGTTCTGGACATTCACTGCCGCCATATCGGGATTGGTACCCACCTCAAAATAGACACTGATCGTGGCGGTTCCTTCATTAGTGGCACTGGATGTCATATACGTCATGCCCTCCACACCATTGATCTGCTCTTCCAGCGGCACGATCACACTTTTCAGCACCACGTCTGCGTTGGCTCCCGCGTAAGATGCCGATACCTGAACGGTAGGTGGTGTGATGTCCGGATACTGCGCCACAGGCAAGCCCACAAGACCTAATATACCCAGCAGCACAATCAGCACCGAAATAACCGTACTGAGCACCGGTCGTTCGATAAATACTTTTAATACGGTGGTTTTTTGCTCCATATCAGTTGTTTGAAAAATGATTAATGTCCCAGCACCTGTATGGTCATGCTGTCTTTCAGCCCGGTAATGCCCTGCGTCACAATACGCTCCCCTGCCTGCAGCCCGGATTCCACCACGAAAGATTGTCCGTCTGCCGTGGGAACGGCGGTAATTGCCCGGCTCATCACACGATTGCCGTCTTTGAGCACATACACGAGGCGTTTATCCTGCAATTCGAAAGTGGCGCTCTGGGGCACAAGTATTACCTGCCTGTATGTGTGGGGTATTTGCAAAGTGGCACTGCCGCCACTGCGCAGCAGGCCGTCCGGATTCGGGAAACGTGCGCGCACGGAGACGGAACCAGTCGCGGTGTTCAGGATACCGCTGGCCGCGTCGATCCTGCCGGTATGCGGATAATGCGATCCGTCGGCCAGTAACAACTGTACTTCCGGCAACTGCGCAATACGATTACTCAGATTGCTGTCGTTCCCGGATTGCAGTAACTGCTTTTCATTGAGCGAAAAATAGACATATACATCTTTGTCTGCCGCCAGCGTGGTAAGCGGGTTAGCAGAGCCTGCCGCTCACCAGACTGCCTTTTTTGTAGGGTATGGTACCGATGATGCCATCGGCAGGGCTCACCACCTGCGTGTACCCGATATTGGCTTTCGCATTGGCGAGGGTGGCCTGAGCCTGTGCAAGCGCCGCTTTCTGAGCATTCAGCGTATATTCTGCCGACTCAAGTTCGTACTTGCTGATGATCTCCTTTTCCACCAGCGGACGGGTTTTGTTTACGGCCATCTGCGCCGCATTCATATTTGCCTGCGCAGAAAGTATCCCTGCCTCTGCGCTCCGCAATTCCTGTTCATACTGCGGACTGCTGATGCGGAACAAAGGCTGCCCGGCTTTCACACGTGCTCCTTCATCCACATATTGAGCTTCCAGATAACCTTCCACACGAGGTCTTATTTCCACAACTTCCTCTCCCTGGATGGTGGCAGGATAGTTTTCGGAAAGCGTTACGTCCTGCAGGGACAATGCCCTCACCGGCAATTGCGGAGTGGCTGTATTACGGTCGGGTTTTGCACCTCCGCGGCAACCGCCCAGCAGTGCACTTATTGCTATCAGTATGCCGGCTACAGGCAACCGGGCAGGTAAATACTTCATAGTACGCTTATTTAGCATGATCTGAATGCAAAACAACTACAGGGAAACACCGGAAATCCGCGCAATAGACCAATCAGCTTCAGGAACCGACAAAACCGCATAATAAATCTATGAAGCGGAAATGCGCGCCGACCAAGTGCATCGGTGCAGAGAAAACACCATTTGCGCGTTCGTCGACCCGTACAGCCGGTACAGGGTTCAAAACGGCTTCCCCGCCGATTCCTTTCGGCAAACCGTGCGATATGCGGTAAATTGCTTTACTTTTCTGCATCATGGCACAATCCAGGACACGTTTTTCTATAGGGCTGCACATACTGGCATGGCTCCTGCTGGGCTTCCAGATGCTGTTCTATGTTCCGCTGTCCTGGCACGTAAGCATCCCTGCGGCATTCTGGATATGGCAGGTTGTGGTGCTGCTGATGATGATTGCCCTTTTTTATACCAATGCCCGCATCATCGTTCCGCATACGATCATCCGCAAAAAACCCGGACAGTTTATCGGCTGGTTACTTGCCGCACTGCTGCTGATCCAGCTCGTTGCCTATGTCTACCGCCTGGAAACCGGGCTCGACTCAAAACTGAGGGCTTTACTGGGCGACAAACGCCACCATGCGCGCTTCCCGGACAACTTCATCCTTATGATCTCGTTGCTGGTGCTTGGGCTCAGCACCAGCTGGGCACTGCTCATTCACTGGCAGCATTCCGAAAAACTCAAGCAGCAATGGCAACAGGAAAAAACCCTGGCCGAGCTGTCTATGCTTAAAGCACAGATCAATCCGCACTTCTTCTTCAATTCGCTGAATGCCATTTATGCGCTCACCTTCCTTGATGTGGAAGATTCGCGTAAGGCCCTGCACACGCTGAGCCGCATGATGCGTTACCTGCTTTACAATTCCCGGGACGAGCATACCACGCTGGCAAAGGAGCTGGCCTTCCTGAAGGATTATATTTCGCTGATGCGTATCCGCTCGAACGACAAACTGAAAATATATACCGAGCTGCCCGAAAGCCTTCCGGAATCTTATGTGGCACCGATGGTACTGCTGCCTTTTGTGGAAAATGCGTTCAAACATGGTGTGGATGCGCTGACGGAAACAGAAATCGACATACGGCTGAACCTGTCCGCTGAAAAGCTGCACCTGCTTGTGATCAACAGCATTGTGCACAACAACCACCATCCGCATACGGATGAAGGGGGTATCGGACTCACCAATACCCGCCGCCGGCTGCAATTGCTGTACCCGGGGCAGCACAGTCTGCAGACCGGCATCAATGCAGCCGGAGATTATGAAGTGAACCTGTTAATCGATCTGAACGCATGAAAAACATCACCTGTATCGCCGCCGACGATGAACCATTAGCCCTGAAACTGGTGGAGACATTTATCCGCCAGACGCCTTTCCTGCAATTGCAGAAAAGCTGCGACAGCGCACTTGAGGTAATGAAACTCTTACCGGATTTAAAACCGGAACTCCTGTTTCTCGACATTAACATGCCCAGCTTCAGCGGCATGGAGCTGGCACATTTGCTTGCCCGGCAGCAGCATCCGCCACGGATCATCTTCACTACCGCTTATGAGCATTTTGCGATAGAAGGATATAAGGTGCAGGCTGTAGGATACCTCCTGAAACCCTTTGACTACAATGAATTTCTGGCGGCAGCCACCCGTGCCCGTGAGCTCATAACCTCAGACGAAACGCCGCCCGCAACTTCGCTGCAGGACGATTTTATCTTTATCAAAGTGGAATACCAATGGATAAGGGTGCGCCACGAGGATATCCTGTATATAGAAAGCCTCAAAGACTATGTCAGACTCCACCTTGCGGGCAATGAGGCGCCCCTGCTCTCCCTTACATCCTTAAAGGCGCTGGAAGAAAGGCTCCCCTCCTCGCGCTTCCTGCGTATTCACCGTTCTTTTATTGTACCACTGGATAAAATCAGCAGTATCGGAAAACATTCTTTATTCATTCAGAAAACAGAAATACCCGTAGGTGAGCAATACCGCGAAACCTTCAGGAATATAGTGGACAAGTGGATATCCTGACACGAGCGGGACAATGCACCGAACACCGATAGCTTCGTAAAGCGCGCTGCTTTGCGTAAGGCACCGTATTACCTGATGCCCGCGTATTGATCGGAATCCAATTATGCACGCAAACACATATGCTCATGAAAGAAACATCATCCAACTGGTCACGTCGCAGATTCGTGTCCACAGCAGCGCAGGCCGGAGCCCTGCTTGCCTTTTATCCGTTCTGGTCCCGCGCCGCCCGTAAAGAAGACCGGGTAACGGCTCTTGTAAAAAGCAGCATGGGGATCGACACGCACAATCATATCGATGTACCGCTCTCAGCATCTGAACTGCCGGGTCCAGGGCTGGATCTGGCATCAGAAATGCGCAAATCCGGCTTCAGCGCAATATGTATGACTTTCGCGGTAGACTACCGGAAGCTCACCCAGGAGGGGCAGGCCTACGCCCGTTTCCTTGCAGGAATGGATGCAATGGACCAGGTGCTTCATGCAAATAAGATGAAGCGTGCATTGCATTTCCAGGACCTGGAAGCAGCACACGCCGCCGCCCTGCCAATCGTGATACAATCCGTTGAAGGAGGACATTTCCTGGAAGGGAAAATAGAAAGATTAGGTATCGCTTACGACCGGGGATTGCGGCATATAGGGTTGCTCCATGATAACGACGCTTCCGTGCCGCTGGGCGACATTTACACGAAACAACCACAATGGGGCGGACTCACTGAGTTCGGCGCACAGGTGATCCGTGAAGCGGAAAGACTGGGCATGGTTATCGACCTCGCCCATTGCGATCCTGCAACCGTAGATGCAGCGTTGAAGGTTACAACAAAGCCGGTGCTGATCTCACACACAGGACTCGATTCTCAAACCGGCACAGATACCCGTATAGCGGAAATGATGCGCCCCCGCCTCATCAGCAGAGAACGTGCAAAAATAGTGGCAGACGCGGGCGGTGTGATCGGCGTATGGACACACCTTGCGGAATCTCCGCTTGCATATGCCGAAAATATACGGGCAATGGTGGATGTTGTCGGTGTTGAGCACGTGTGTATCGGCACGGATAGCAAGCTCACCCCCCCCGTACCGGTCTCCGGATGCGGCCATGGAGGGAAACAACGCAGGAAAACCGGAAGAAAATCGCCCTTCAGGACCTGGCGGAACAACGGAGCATTCCGGCGAACAGCGCGAAAAAGGCGGCTTTGGCGGAGGAAACTTCGGCGGCAACGGAGGTGGCTTTGGAGGAGGAGGACATCGCGGAGGCGGTACAGGCGGACATAAGCCTGATGATAACGCCAAACGCGGGGGTGGTCACCAAACCAACAGCACATGGGAGACAATGAACGGCGGATTTTATTATACTGTTGTTGATGCCATGCTTCAGACCGGCTTCTCAGAAGAGGAAATACGGAAAATCGGCGGAGCTAACTATGCACGTGTATTTGACGCTGCCACCAGCGGAAAACACTAGCAATTCATGATAAAGAAAAACGAAAAACAGGGTGTACAACTCATGCTGCTGTCACATGCAGCAAAACGCTGTTGAGCCGCAACGCTGCATCATGCTTCATCGCGGGAAACCGCCTGTTCGTCGGCTCAGGAACCTGATTGGCAGATTCACGCCGGAATGCGTTTAAACCCTTTCTATTTTAGTGGTCGAAAGGAAATAAAACCAACTGCGTTATGAAAAAAATATGGTTGATAGCAGCTCTGAGCGTTACCGCAATTATGACTGCTCCCGGGGTAAAGGCACAGGTTCAGGTACAGATCAATATCGGTCAGCAACCGGGATGGGGAACTGTAGGGTACGATTATGCTCCTTTTTACTACTTCCCGGACTTTAATTTCTACTTCGATGTAAGCAGCGGGCGGTACGTAATGTTCAACAACGGCAGATGGGACTATGTGAACAGCGTGCCTGCCAGTTATCATTTCGATCCGTATAATGCGTATAAAGTCGTATTGAAAGACGCACATCCCTGGACAAACAATAATGTGCACCAACGGGACTATGTACGCTATAAAGGTATGGGGGCCAAACAACCGGTGATCCGGGACAGCCGCGACGAAAAATATTTTGAAAGCCGCCAGCACCCGCAACACGCACAATGGGAAAAGGCACACCCTGCCCAGAAAGGCAACGGAAACAACAACAAAGGCAACCGCCCGCCGGGGCAGTCCGGCAAAAACGACGGGCACAATGGCAAAGCGCCGCAGCCAAATGGCGGACAGCCGGGAGGTCGCAGATAAAGATCCTTTTTATGTATAGGGTGGACAAAACAGCAGGTGATCGGAGGAATCCGGTCGCCTGTTTGTATTTTCAGATAAATTTCAGGGAATTCATTACAAAAGCACCCTGATACCGACACCGGCAGGCCGGAATGGCCCGCCGCGCCATGCAGCAACCCTGCCGGAACACCGGAAAGCTTCCCGCACCCCTGCGACAACCTTGCCGGAGCGCCGGATTGTCTGCCGTACCCCTGCGGCGACCCTGCCGGAACGCAGGAACGGCTTCATGCCCCCCTGCTGCAACCTTGCCGGAATACCGGATTGCATGCCGCAGCCCTACTGCTGAGTTGCCGGAACGCCGGAGCGCTCTTTCCGGCAAATTTTATGCTTTTTTGCAAAAAAGAACGGACAGCGCCGCAGCACTGCCCGTCTTTTACTCCTCTCACACTACGATCTTCTTTACATTTTCAGTATTTCAAATTCGGTGCGTCGGTTTTCCTGGTGCTGCTCTTCGGTACAATTGCTGCACTTACAGTCGGTAACCGGATTGGATTCTCCGTAACCTTTAGATTCCATACGGTCTGCACCAACGCCATTCTCCGTGAGCCAGCGTACCACAGAAGCCGCACGACGCTGCGAAAGGTTCTGGTTGTAAGCATCCGCCCCGCGGCAATCGGTATGCGCATTGATGCGGATGGCCATACCCGGATGGGTTTTCAGCACGTCGATCAGGCGTTCGAGTGACGGCTTGGCATCTTCCCGGATATTTGCCTTATCATAATCATAGTAAATATTTTCGATCTTGATCACAGCGCCCACCTGCAGACGGCTCATAAAGATGGTGTCGTTCAGCGGCTGGTGTGTTCCACGGCGTACATTTTTCAAAGGAACCAGTCGTTCTTCGCTGTACATTCCTTCTTTCAATGCGAATATCTGATAGTCGGACCCCTCCGCAAGGCGTGTATCTACCCCGCCGCCAGCGTCACTGTGTAACGTGTCGGTATGGGGATTGGCACCCAGTTGTTTCACCACCACATCCGTATACGGCAACGGCACACGACCTGCACGATCCATCACAATTCCGTGATAAGGCACACCGCCTGTGGGCCTGAGCACAACACGTCTCCTGATCGTATCAACGGGACGAGTGCCTGCTGCCAGAAACGCCAGTTCCTGCGGCTCATATCCGTCTCGCTGGATACGCGCAACATAATTGGTCTGGGGGTACAGGGACGTGAGTAAATGCCCGTCGATGCCGCTGCTCATTTCGCGTTTATCACCCGTTGCCTGCAACTGTACCGTAGCTCCCGCCACCGGCGCTTCTCCGTTCTCGTCGACGATATCCAAAGCGAGAAACAGCGTGCTGCGATTGAAATAATAGATATTGTCACCCGCTTTTGCTGCCGGACGATTGGAACTCATGAAACCCGATGCGCCATCTGCAAAAAATGCGGGAGACATGTCATCGTAAGATGAATTGAACGGAATGCCCAGCAATTGGGGTTCGGAAAACGCGTTGCGTGATTCGTCCCATTGTGCATAATAAATGTCCAGCCCCCCGATTCCCGGATGCCCGTCCGAAGAAAAATACAGGGTCTTTTCATCCTGCATGTACGGGAACAGCTCTTCCCCTTCCGTATTGATCATGTTGCCCAGGCCTGCCGGAACCGAGCCAGTTGCCGGAAGCATCCTTCCTGGACCAATACAGATCGCTTCCTCCTTCTCCGCCCGGCTTATCCGACACAAATACCAGCGTATTCCCGGAAGGACTTAAAGCAGGCTGTGCGTTGGAATACCGCTTATCATTGAAGGGAAAAGGCTTGATGCTGCCAAACTGCTGTGACGCGGAATCATACTGATTTGCCATCATCAGCTCCAGGTGTACCACATCCTGTGCGTCTTCCTGCACATCGTCTCCCAGGAAGCGGCGCACAAAATTGGTACGGGTGAATACGGCATCCCTGCCATCTGCGGTAAAGGATGCCGGCCCGTCGTGGAATTTCGAATTCACCTTATTGCCCACTTTGTGCACCTGACCGGCACAGTCGCCCTGGCTATTGCAATCCATTGCATACAGGTTTACGAAAGAGTTGCCGCTGTGATGGTCGGTTTTGTCTTTGCCGAACAACACCGTATCGGAAGCAAAAATGAGCTCCTTTCCACGCAGTGTACTTCCGAATTCATTCGCATCCGTGTTACAGGCAGCCAGTTTTACGGTTCCTTCCGGCATACCGTTTATGCGGGAAGGCGCATTGCCGGCTGCGAGGAGCATATTTTTAGCACGGCGTTCATTGGGGTTCTGCTGCAGATACAGTTTCAGCTGGTCGGCAGCTTCCGTATAGCGTTGCAGACTCATCAATACCTGGGCATAGTGCATCCGTACCATCGGATCAGGGTTGGATGTTGCCACAGCCTTCTGATAACTCGCCGCTGCTTTGTCCATCTGGCGGGTGAGCCGGTAACAATCGGCCAGTGCAGCGTATGTCTGCGCATCATTCTGCGCAACGGCTGCCTTTTCATAAAGAGGGATCGCATCGTGGAATGCGAGGTGATTATAAAGATAGCGGGCTTTGGTGAGATCGGGATTTTCCGATTTCGCCTGCACGGGGAAAGAAAGCATCACCCCGGCAAGCACACTGTATATATATGCTGATTTCATAAAATTTCGGTTTTAGGAGTGAACTTTAAAACATGCTGACAAAACGCGGATGAACATATTTGTTCTGATCGCGGGTAAAATCGAAACCTACGGTAAACTCGTGCGAACCTCCGGTGAAGCCATTCAGCACCTTCGTAGCGTAGTCGTACGAATAACCGACGTTAACCCGCTGTGCGACCTGCAGGTGAACGATACCCGCGACGCTGTTGTCTGTACGCCAGGTGGCACCGAACATCAGCCGGTCGTAGAAAATTACAGAAAGGTTCAGATCGGCGGTGGCAGGCAGCTGGTATTTACCGTTACCTGCATAGCGGAAGAGTCCCTGTGGTTCCAGCTTCACCGATTCGGACACCTGGAACACGTATCCCGCAGAGGCATAGTACCCGCGCACCTGACGGTTGTTCTGAACATTATTCACCTTATTGTCCTTGTCGTAATAGTTCTCCAGCATATGCGGCACCGACACACCTGCGTAAAAGCGGTCGCCACGCCAGTAAACTCCTGCCCCGAAATTGGGCAGGAATTCGTTTTTGAAATTATTACTGAGCGAGGCATCCCCCTGTTGCATGGGGTTCAGATCACCATATTTTGCACTCATCATCGAAGCGCCAGCCTGCAATCCTAAGGACAACATCGTTTTACCGAGCGCTATACGATAGGCATAATAAGCCATGAAATTGGTGTTGTTCAATACGCCTGCCGACTCATTGGATACCGAGAGTCCGAGTGCTACGTGGCGGAATGGCTTCATGTAACTGCCTACGGGGGCATCTATGGAAACAGCCATATTTCGGGGCGCGCCGTCTATACCCACCCACTGGGCGCGGTATAAAGCGTTCACCGAAAGCACATCGCGGCTGCCTGCGTACGCAGGATTGTACAGCAGCTTATTGTACATGAACATGGTATAATGTGGCGCAACTGTTGTCTGCGCCAGGGCCGGGGCTGCCATCAGGGAAGCTGCCAGCGCTATATAGAGATTTGCTTTTTTCATTTTGTTCCGTTTAATGATTGAGGGATGCATACTTAGCGTTTCAGCAATACGGCTCCTTTAAAGGTGTTTTGCTCTTTGGTTTTGCCGGGTGCGTTCAATTGCAGGATATAGTAGTAGGTTCCGGTTGGTAACGCATCTCCGGTTTTAGAATTCATACCGGTGAAGCTGTTATCATAAGGACTCCGCTCATATACCAGATCGCCCCATTTGTCCACGATCTGCAGCTTATTCTGCGGATAGAAAACAATGCCTTCAATAAAGAATGCGTCGTTCATACCGTCGCCGTTAGGCGTGAGCACATCATGCACCACTACGTCTGTATTGCAATCGATGGTCGCTACCTGAGCAGCAGCACTGGCAGCACAGCCGCGAGCGTCGGTAACATTCAGCGTATAGCTTCCGGCCTCCAGTCCCTGAAGGTCCTGAGACACCATTCCGTTGCTCCATGCAAAATTGTAAGGAGTGGTTCCGCCGCTGATATGCACCGTGATCGATCCGTCGGCACCGGGCAGACAGGAATCGGACTGAACCGTAAGAGACAGCATCAGAGAATCGTTCTGCGTGATCTGCAGATTCGTGTCTGCTGTACACTTGGTTTGCTGATCGGTGGCGGTAACGCTGTACGATCCGGCTTTGAGTCCTGCACGGGCGGCACCGCTTACGCCATCGCTCCATATATAGGAATAATTACCGCTGCCATTTGTAGCCAGCACCGTTGCCGCACCGCTTGTATTGCCGTAGCAATCCACCGGTGTTACGGAAGCAGATATCTGTAATGCCGATACCGGGGCTACAACCGCACTTACCGCAGCCGAACAACCGGCATCGTCGGTAACTGTGAGCATATAGGAGCCTTTGGCAATATTCACGAGATCTTTCGTGATCGCACCTGTAGACCACAGGTAGCTGTATGGCGGCACGCCTCCGGACGCACTTGCATATACGGCACCGGAAAGTGTGTCTCCGCATCCTACACCTCTTACAGAATCAATAGCTGCTTTCACCGGATTGGAAGCATCTATCCCGATCACCACGCTCAGATCTGCCGAGCATCCCTGTGCATCGGTAACCGTCAGCAGGTAGCTGCCGGGACTCACGTAAGACAGATCTTTTGTTTTGGCGCCATTGCTCCAGCTGTAGCTGTACGGGGCAAGGCCACCCTCCACTTTCACGGTAACGGCGCCGGAAGCACTTCCCGTACAACGGGCTGCGGTCTGACTCATTACAGAAAGCTTGATCTTATTCATCGTATCCACTTTAATGTTCACACTCAACTCTCCGGTACATCCGGCGGCATCGGTCACTTTCACTGTATAACTTCCCGGCACGAGCCCGCTCACCACTTTTGTGGTAGCACCGTTCGACCAGTCGTAGCTGTACGGAGCCTGACCGCCGCTTACATTGATATCGATCGCACCGGAAGCATTTCCGCTGCAGGCCGCATCCGTAACGGTTGCGGTGGTTACATTGATCGCCTTAGCGGGATCAACGGTTATATTGCCGCTGTATTCTGCGGTGCAACCGTACACATCCTGTACGCGCAGGCTGTATAATCCGGGTTTTGCATTTACAAGGTCCTCCATAACGCTGCCGTCTGACCACAAATACGTATATCCGGGAGTACCGCCGCTCACACTTACGAAGAGACCGCCATTGTTACCTGCTGCACAACCGGCACCACGCATAGAATCAGAAGCGATGCGTACGCGTTTCGCGGTATCAATTCCCACTGAAGCCGTCAGCAAAGAAGAACAGCCTTCTCCGTCCATTACAGTAACGGTGTAGCTGCCGGGAGCCACATTCGTAAGCGTTTTACCCACAGCACCGGTAGACCAAAGGAAAGTATAGGGAGCAGTTCCGCGTGTAACATCCGTATTAATGCTGCCGGTTTTACTGCCGATACAGGCTGCTCCTTGAGTGCTGTTTACAATCAGTCGCAGCGAGCGGGCGGTATCCACCGCCGTATTCACATCCAGGTTTACCTTACAGCCTCTTGCATCAGTAACCGTAAGGCGGTAAGCACCAACGGGAACATTCATCAGGTCTTCCATGGAAGAACCCGTACTCCAGGCATAAGCATAAGGAGCAGTTCCCCCGGAAGCCGTTACGTAAATGGCCGCACCTGTACCTGCAGCACAGGCAGCACCACGCAGTGAGTCGGTCACCACTTTAACCGTTTTTGCGGTATCGTAGTTCAGGGTAACGATCAGCTGACCGGGACAACCGTTCGCATCTGTAGCCGTGATCACATAAGTGCCCGCGTTCACACCGGTGATGTCGTCTGTAGTCTGGCCGGACGACCAGGAATATGTATAAGGAGCAAGTCCGCCGGAAACAGAAGTATAAACCGCGCCATCGCCACTCAGGGTACAGGTAGGACGTTTTACAGAGTCCTGAACGACGTTGATCGTTCCGGGCAATACGCCTACACTGGCATTCAATGTAGCCGAACATCCGGAAGCATCGGTAACGGTAACTGTATAAGACCCTGCAACAACGTTCACGAGGTCGGCGGCAGCCGAAACAAACACACCGGATTTACGCCAGTCGTACGTGTAAGGAGCCGTACCCGCGGATGCCGTGATGTAAACCGCTCCGGTTGCGCTGGAAGAACAACCGGAAGCTTTGGTGGAGTCAAGCACTACTTTAAGCGCCGCAGGGGAATCGATGGTTACCGCAGCACTGAGATTTGCGGTACAGCCCAAGGCATCCGTCACTGTAAGATTGTACACGCCGGGCACCACGCCGCTCAGATCTTTGGTAGAGGCGCCGCCGGGTGACCAGTTATAGGTATAAGGTGTGGCACCGCCACTTACATTCACAGATACGGCGCCGCTTGCAGATGTATTACAGCTGGCTTTGGTAATGGAAGCCACGGTAGCACGCAACAGGCGGGAAGAGTCGGTAAGCAGTGGCAGGGTGATGTTTGCACCGCAGCCATTAGCGTCTGTTACGGACAATGTATAGTTACCTGCTGCCTTTCCGCTGAGGTTCTGTGAGGATTCCCCGGAAGACCAGGAATAGGTGTAAGGGGCGAACCACCGAGTATGCTAACATTGATACGACCATTAGGAGCGCTCAGGCACGAAGTATTCGCGACTGGCGTGGCAGTGATCGAAACGGCGTTTTTGCACGGAGCTCAAACACAGTCACGGAGGTACATTGTGTGACAGTATCTGTCGCAGTAAGCGAATAGGTGCCCGGCTTCAGTCCGGAAACAGAACTGCCTGTAATACCATTCGACCAGCGCAGAACGGTATTAGAAGGAACCGAAGCCACGCTGATAGCGCCATTTCCGTTGGTTCCGCAATCCGGTTGTGTGACACTGGTACTCAGTGCCGGGCCCGAACTGTCGCTTACAGCAAATAACTGCTGGCTGGTGCAGGACGAACCGCCATCTGAAACAGTAACGCTGTACACGCCGGAACGTAAACCTGTCAGCGTGGTACCCGTGGCACCACCGGCCCATGCATAGGTGTAGGAACCGGAGCCACCACTTACAGAGTTAATAGTAACGGAACCATTGGCCAGTCCGCAGGAAGCTGCTTTCACAGTGGCATTTACCGTGAGCGCTGCGTTATCGGCGATTGTTATACGCACCGTTTTCACACACGAAGCAGTAACATCTTTTACTGCCACGATAGTCTGCCGGACGCAGTCCGCTTACAGAAGCGCTTGTGGCACCCGTGCTCCAGAGGTAAGAGTAACTTCCGCTGCCCCCGGATACCGACACGCTTGCGCTGCCGTTCGGAGTCGCACACGAAGTATTAGCGGTTGTACTCGGAGTAACCGTGTGCGTTGCCGTACCATCATCCACACCAAACGTGTCACGCAATACGCAGGAGGACGCAGCATCTGTAACAGTCACAGTATAGAGTCCGGCCGGAATGGAGGATAAAGCCGATCCGGTGGCACCGGTGCTCCAGGCGTAGGAGTAAGAGCCGCCGCCGCCAATCACGTTCAGTGAAATCTTGGCATCACTTTTACCGCAACCGGACGTAGCGCTGATGCTGTGTTGCAGACTCAGCGTATTGGCCGCAGTAACGGTGAAGTCCCTGCGATAGGTGCAGGAATAAACATTGTCGGTAACGTTAACGGAATACAATCCGGGGCGCAATCCGGACAAAGAAGCAGTTGATGCACCGGTAGACCATTGATAACTGTAGGCACCGCTGCCGCCGGAAACGGAGAGAGATATGGCCCCGTTACTGCCGCCGGCACAGGTAGCTGGCGTAAGGGAAGCTGTGATGTTCAGTCTGTTCGGACGTACATCTACTGTATCATTAGCTTTACAACCGTTGGTATCGGTCACATTTACATAATAACGACCAACGGATGCGGATATGCTTTTTGTGGTAGCGCCGGTATTCCAGAGCGCTGAAGCGAAGTATGCGGCAACACTGATCGTACCGGATCCCGTTGCACAAAGAACGGTATCACCGGTGATCACGGGGTTAGGTAACGGGTTTTTGATCACTTCGAGAGGAACGGAACTGCGCGTACATGCGAAAGAATCTTCCACAGAAACATAATACGTACCGGATTCTGTAACAGTGATGGAGTTACCGGTAGCCCCGTTGCTCCATACGTAATTGCTCGCACCGAGCGAATCGTATGCGGTGAGCGTCACACTGCTGCCCTCGCAGAAGTTGAGCGGACCGGAAGCAGATACGGTTACTGGCGGACGGTTCAGAGAGTAGTAAAAAGCGTTGTATACCCGTATCGTGGACAACAGGCCCACCACCGCTGTCTTCAGCAGGCGTATTTTGGCAATACGATAAGAACCGGCGCTGGTTTTAAAACCTACAGTATATTTGCCACTCGTACCTGAAAGCAGTTTCAGTTGCAGCAGACTGGCGCCGGAAATCGTCTCACGGGCGGTTCCCGATGCATCGTAAGTGATCAGCGTCAGTCCGCCAAGTACATCCACATCCAGCAAACCCGTTGTGGAAGCAATAGTAAACCCGACATAATCACCGGCACGTGCAGAAACGGGAAAGCCGAGATCTACCCTTGCCGATCCGATAGTGAGCAGGCTGATAGTAGTGTATAAAGAGGCGTAGTTATTAGGATTGGAATCGGTGATACAGTCCGCATTATCCACGGACGCGAGTAAAGGCGTAGCATAAGATTCGATTACTGTATTCGCGTAGACGGGCGGACACGGTTTCTGGATCTGAAAACCATACACGCGGAAAGAAGTGAGGCTTACGCTGAGCAGATTGCTGATCTCAAGTTTTGCCTCTTTGAATTTGTAGTTGTCGGCAATGCTTGTGATAAACTGCACATTGTACTGATAGGTGCCATTGCTGAGCAGACTCAGTGAAAGTACCGTTCCCGAACTCGCTGTTGCGACCGGGGTGGTGCCGGCAGAGTCGTAGAGCTTAATCGTGAGCCGGTCCAGTACGCCGGTACTCAGCAGTCCGGCGCTGCCCTGGTACCGTTACGTTTACCACATCTCCGGCATAGCCGTATTCCGGGAAGCGCACACGGATGTCGCTCACGGGAAGCACGGTCAGGAGATTGGAAATGTAGGCATAGTTCGTCCGGCTGGCGTCAACGGCTCGTCCCGGGAACTGAAAGTCGGAGCTGTTACTGATAAGCTGATCGGCATAGACTGGGGCTTGTGCCTGCGAAGGCAGCCGCAGGAGCAACAGTAGCATAAGTCCGAATAAGTGGAGAGGGTAATTTTTGATCATAGTTATTCATTTTATGGTTTTCAATTGAATACACAAGCATTAAGGTTGTGCAAAACGAAAATACCGGCAAGACGAATTACGATCAAATGAAATTATTAGCAATAATTCAACTGCATAATAGATTTCTATGTAGTAACTTTGAAAATTGAAAAATCAATCTATACTATATTTTATCATTAGTAAGAAACTATAGGCTTTATTTTAACGTATATGGCGCCGATGGGGATTTTCTGGTAAATCCCATTTAAATTGTAGTTCAAGCCAAACCGAAACAATAATGAAATGTGTAAAATGTAACAGTGAAGACTATACCAAAAATGGTATAGTAAAAGGAATCCAAAGGTACAAGTGTAAGATATGCGGCTATAATTTTACGGTAGAACGCAAGTCGACAGCGATTTCCCCGGATAAAAAAAGAACTGCGCTGATTCTATATCTGGAAGGATTACGCGTGACAACCATAGGTCAGATGCTGCATGTGAGTCATGTGTCTGTGCTTAACTGGGTAAAGCGCTATTGTAAAAACATGCAGGAGTTATGGGATGAAGATCCACATAAAAAAATGGAGCAGTAATGATAGGTTTCAATGAAATTTAAACAGTTGTTTGACCGCCGAAACCGGATTTGCAACTGAAAAAACATTCAAATACAACGCAGTAAACTATAATTATTTTCAAAATACACCATGTTCACATTTAATAATCGCTATAATTAATTTTTTTTCTATCCGGATTTACAATAAAATTTTTTCAGCTTGTCGAATTTCGATGCTTAGAATAGTCTAACATGTTCAAAACCAGGAAAGAAGTTACAAATTTTATTTTTAAGACAATTAACCCCAATTATAGATGCCTGATTAGCAAGCTTTGGCACGATTATTGATGCAAACTGCTGGCGATAGAAAGATATGATAAAAGTAACCTGCTTTCTGAACGAAAAGGCAGTAAAAAAGGCACCGACGCTCTAATGTCGGTGCCTTTTTTACGATTTGTTATTGCTCCATAAATGATGTTCTGTGCTTTTAGCCGGTTTATCTGCAATGGTCCGTACGCTCCTCCAAGCCAAAGTACCATTTCTAAAGCCTGAATCATCCACTTTGTCGTACTGATCGTACAGCAACTGCGGACATAAATGCTTACATCAGAAACCACACTTTATATAGTTAAGCAAGGTTTAAGCCGTTACTGTATCACAAACGGAACCACAGTTTGTTGCAGCCCGGGATTGCGCAAATAGAGCAGGTAAGCCGCGGGCGGCAGCGATACCTCCAACGACGAGGTCCCGTTTTTGAAGAAAAGCTGATGCTGGGATATATGACGCCCGGTCAAATCGGTCACAACAGCAGTCACATCACCCTGGAGCCGAGTATTTTGTATATGCAGGATTCCGGAAGACGGATTAGGGAAAATGCTTATCTGGGGCGATTGTTTATTTTCGGCTATCCCTAAAACAGATACAGAAACGCAGTCAAGCGTGTCTGTGCAAGCACCTTTCGTAACGATCACAGCATAGTCACCGTCTTCCGGCACATAATATAACTGCCCGAATGCATCGGTCAGTTCTTTTGTAAGATCGGCGCAATTTACCCAGCGGTAAGCGTACATTTTCAGATCGCACTCCAGCACACGGCCAGATACCACAATAGATGCGCCCGAGCACCCACGTTGCGCGCGCACGCCGGTACAGCATAATAGAATTGACAGGAAAAATATGAGTTGTTTCATAAGATTTGGTTTTTGACAATCCTAAGTTATGCTTTTCATATTAAATACAAAAACAATTTGTAGAACCTCCTGGCTGATCTGTCTAATCATTCATACCTTCTCCGATTGCATCTAAGTCTTATGCAATGTGAACTAGAATAAAGCTGTTATCCCTAACCGGAACAACAGTATCACACCCATATAAACTGCTCCGATTATCATTCCGGGCAGCAACGCCAACAGCATGCGGCAGCGGACTATCCGCAGGAAATGATCGGCAGTAAGCAAACCGGCCCAAAAACAGACACATTCCAGCGCTAACAGGCCCCGTTCCTCCGGCTGCAGCCGTGTCAGGTCGATGCGGCAGGCTCCTTCGTCTGTATACAGCATGATTCCGATTACGACGACGGAGAACAGCAGGTAAGCAACTGCAGCATGGCGGCGGATCATCTGAAAGAGGTTCATTACCGTATAACGAAATAATGCCCGAGTTATGCGAATCTATACGAATGGCGAAAGGTTATCCACCATATGATGTATTCATACGGCTGGCAGCAATAACCAACAGATATCGAAAACATTACAATACTCTGTATTCGACTTACACACCACAGCGCCAATCTGAATATCTGTTTCGGTATGCTTGTAAGAAAAAGCGGAACCGGCGGAAACAGCCGAATGATCCGATTGCTATCTTAAACAGGAGGAACCGTTCCGCTCATTACGGAATCTTTATAAATAGTCGCCGGACAATAATCAGGCATTTGACTGCAGCAGCCTTTCCAGTTCCCGCGCGGGAACCACTCCGGACTGGCGCCACAGTACTTTCCCCTGCTTGAATAATATAAGTGTTGGAACACCGCTTACCTGGTATACCTGCGCAGCCTGTGGGTTTTTGTCACGTCTATCTTAATAATGTGCGCATTGTCGCCCACCTTCTTTTTCACCTCGTCAAGAATAGGTGTCATCATTTTACAAGGGCCACACCAGGTGGCAAAAAAGTCTACCAGCACGGGTTTTTCCGATTGTATCATTTCCTGAAATGTCATAACAGTATGGTTTTAATCTTAGCGCGCAGAAGAATGCGGCAACACTTCCGGGCGGATTAAATGCTACACAGGATATGCGGCATCCGCCTTTCCGGTCTAAAGGTCCGGTATAAATTTACGAAACTTATTATTACCGCTCATTCCCGTATACCGGTGTTCCTTAAGCGTTCAATAAAAACACCGGAAGACCATTTCCGAATTCCGGCGTATTACTGCACACGCTTCTATTTTATAAAATGATACGCCGCTACCCTCCCCGTCCAAAGCCCCCTATGGAACAGATCGTTCCGGCGCGCTCACCCGCCGGCGATAGCGGCGTATCATTTGAATATGTTTATGTACGCTGCGCGCTGATCACGTTACCGAGCGAGCCGCCGTTGGTTACAGGGGAAATACCAGCCTTTTCAAGCATAGACTTAGCCTGTCCGCTGCGATTACCGCTGCGGCAGAAAACGACGACATGTGACTTCCCTTTGAACTGAGCGATCTTAGCCGGAAGCTGATCCAGCGGTATGTTTACAGCACCCTTTGCACTGCCGGATGAAAATTCCGCCGGTGTACGAACGTCTACCAGAAATGGCTTCTGAAGCAGCAATTCACTGAGCTTCACGGGATCTGTAGACCTCCCGAATATTGCAGATAAAAATCCCATATTGATTGTTTGATTTATTAAAGTAAGGTGGTCGGACATACGTAATCGCTTATAGCGAAAACACTACTTTCTTTCAATGCCTTAAATCCTCCTTCGACATTTATCAGCTTATCGAATCCTCGTGCTTTCAGAATGGAACAGAAGATCATGGAGCGGTACCCCGAAGCGCAGTGTACATAGTATTTTTTTTCTCTGTCCAGTTCTGCCAGATGCTCATTGATATAATCCAGAGGTACGTTTTCCGTACCGATCACGCGTTCTGAAAGATATTCACTTTGTTTACGCACATCCAGAATGACCGATTCAGACTCCGCCTCTGAGCGCTGTTTCAGCTCATGAGCATTTATACTGACTATACTGTCCGTTTCCATCCCTGCCTGTTTCCACGCTTCGATTCCGCCTTCGAGATAACCGATCGTCTGATCGTATCCTACACGTGCCAGCCTCGTAACCACTTCTTCTTCGCGGCCGGGTTCAGAAATGACAAGTATCGGCTGTTGTATGTCGGGGATGAGTGCGCCCACCCAGGGTGCAAAATTTCCATTGATACCTATATTGATCGAATTAGGCACGAAAGATGCTCCGAACACAAGCGGATCGCGTGTATCCAGCACTACAGCACCTGTTGCGTCCGCAGCAGCTTCAAACTCCTGAGGATTCAGCTTTCTGAGTCCACGTTCACGTACCGTGTCAATACTGTCATATCCGTGAATGTTCATCATGACGTTCATCGGGAAATATCCCGGAGGCGGCATCAGTCCGTCGGTTACTTTTTTGATAAAAG
Organism: Chitinophagaceae bacterium; assembly: GCA_049840855.1. Taxonomy (GTDB): domain Bacteria; phylum Bacteroidota; class Bacteroidia; order Chitinophagales; family Chitinophagaceae; genus Rurimicrobium. Next base: position 46,898 of record JASGJF010000025.1, read on the forward strand.
TTTCGCGGCTCATCGGCTGCAACGCATAGTTGGTAAGTTTTTGATGCCCGAGTGTATCTGTTGTCTCTTTACTCATGTTCTTGCCGCAGGCCGATCCTGCGCCGTGTGCCGGATATAGGATTATATCGTCTGCTAGCGGAAGAATTTTGATGTGCAGTGAATCATACAGCAGCCCTGCCAGTTTATCCTGTGTAAGATCAGCAACCACCTTCTGTGCCAGATCCGGACGTCCCACATCTCCGATGAACAGGGTATCACCCGTGAACAATCCAACGTCTTTTCCTTCCTTATCGGTCAGCAGAAAGCAGGAGCTTTCCATTGTATGCCCGGGAGTATGCAATATGGTAAACGTTAGGTCTCCCACCTGCAGCTGCTCTCCGTCCGCAGCTATATGAGCATCGAAATCAGGGCGTGCTGTAGGACCGTAAACGATCGTCGCTCCGGTCTTTTTTGCCAGATCAAGATGGCCGCTCACAAAGTCAGCATGAAAGTGCGTTTCAAAAATAAATTTGATTCTGGCGTTATCTTTCTCTGCCCGTTTCAGATAAGGTTCCGTTTCGCGGAGTGGATCTATCACTACGGCTTCTCCATTACTTTCAATATAGTAAGCACCCTGCGCAAGGCAACCTGTGTAAATTTGTTCTATTTGCATAACCGTACTTATTTGTGTGTTTGTAAAAGCAAAATTGGTGCGAAAAAAACCGGGAAAGAGTGATTTTAGTCACATAATGACCTTTATTTTAGCAGCTCGCGGGCGATAATAAACACTCCCGTCAACAGCACAAACCATCCAAAACCCTTTTTCAGTTTTGTACCCTCAATATACCGGCCGAGGATACCACCGATAGTAATACCGGCAATCGCTAGGGATGTTATTGTAAATAAAAGCTCCCATTGTATGGCGTAAGTGCCCCAATCTCCGGCAAACCCTATCAGCGAATTCATAGCGATGATGAGCAGCGAAGTGCCGATTGCATTTTTCATGGGCAGTCCTACCAGAAAAACAAGTGCGGGAATCAGCAAAAAACCGCCGCCGGCGCCCAGAAATCCCGTTACCATACCGATCAGCACACCATATGCGGTAAGACGCGCCATACCCGCAGCATTAAGACGGCTCACATCCGAATTGGCCACAGCCGGAACTTTTGTCCTGATCATGGAAAAAGAGGCAAATAACATCAATACCGCAAAAACGATCATTGTTGCGCTTGATTTGGTAACTGACACCGATCCGGCAGTGAACCATATTTCAGGGATAGCAGGCAACAGTAAACGCCTCACCACAATAACGGTTGCTATTGAAGAAATACCCAGCAACAAAGCCGTTCTGAGATGAATATATCCTTTACGGAAGTTACTGATGGCCCCTGCGAGACTCGAAACGCCCACTATGAAAAGAGAATAGCCGGTAGCGCGTAAAGGTTCTACCCCGAAAAGATATACGAGTACGGGAACGGTAAGAATTGAACCGCCACCACCGATAAGGCCGAGGGAGACACCGATCAGTAAGGCAGCAGCATAACCAGGTATAAGCATATAACAGATTTCACGCAAAGGTGAGCTACCGGAATCTGCTGTATGGTAACATTGATCACATTAAGCGATCCATTCGATGTAATTTTTATTGAGCTGTACCTTACCCTGGTGCTCCATTTTCTTCAGCAATCTGGAAATAACTTCTCTGGAACTGTTGAGGTCGTTGGCAATTTCCTGGTGGGTGGTACGCAATTGACGGGAACCCAGTTCGCTTACCTGCTTTTTGAGGTAGAATTCAAGCCGCTCATCCATACTCCGGAATGCAATATTATCGACCACTTCCAGCAGTTCTTCAAAACGGTTGCGATAGGTTTCCAGCACGAAATAGTACCAGGAGCGATGCTGGCGCATAAGATCATCCATCATGGAAATGGGTATCGAGATCACGGTAGTAGCTTCGATAGCTCTGGCCATCACCTCGCTTGTCTCCTGCCGTGCAGCACACACCATAGAAAGTGCACAGGCATTGCCGGGTTCCAGGTAATACACGAAAAACTCACTTCCGTCGTCCTCGCTTTCGCGATAGAGCTTTACATGACCTTCTGCAATAAGCATAACCGACCGGATATACTGTCCCTTATGCATCATCACTTCTCCCGCCTCAAAATGCCGCAGTACAGAACGTTCTGCAATGATATCGCGCAGGCTCTGGTCGAACTGTGGAAAATACTGATTAAGGTAAGCTGTAACAGCAGCATGGTCGCTCATAAACCGTGGAATGAGAAAGATTGTCAATACAGTTGGACACAAATATACCGGAAACAAGCACAAAGAAGCCTGTTTCGTCAGCGCACCGGAAAATAGCAGGTAAACAAAGCGCCTTCACCGGGATAACCGGATGCGCGGATGGAACCACCAAGATTTTCCATGATCTTACGGCAGATAGACAATCCGATGCCGCTGCCGGGATATTCTTCCTGCGTATGCAGCCGTTCGAAAATCCGGAATATCTTCTCGTTGAATTCGGGTTCGAATCCGATACCATTATCAGCAACGCGCACCACATGGAAAGAGCGCATTCCGCGTTCATCCAGACTGTGCTGCTCTTCTGAAGCTGTCACACTGATCTCCGGTTTACGGTCGGGATGACGGAATTTCAACGCATTGCCGAGCAAGTTATTAAACAGGTATTGCAGGTATTTGGTACTGCTGAACACCTTTGGCAAATGGTCATACCGGATCTCAGCGCCTGCCTGTGCTATATCTTCGCTCAGTTCCGTGCATACCTCATCGATAACGGCGGTCATATCAGCCCATTCATTTTCGTCGCGGTACACCTGCAAACGCGACAGTGCCAGTACATCGTCAATCAGGAACGACATACGGCGTGCGGAAGTCTCCATCCGCTCCAGGTAAAGCTGGCCTTTGGGAGACATTGTACCGATGTCATTACCACTGCGCAGGAGATTTGAAAAAAACATGATCTTACGCAAGGGTTCTTTCAGGTCGTGGCTGGCAATAAATGCAAACGAAGCAAGCTCGTTATTCTTGATCTCCAGCGTACGGTTCTGCTCCCGCAGCATCGCATTCAGTTCCCGCAGTTCTTTTTCCGCGCGCAGCGCAGCTGTAATGTCCATTACTATGCCCAGCACTTTTACGGGAGCCCCCTTATGGTTCCGTTCCACGCGGCTGGAAGCACGCACACTTTTAATTGTTCCTTTGTGCACTACCTGGAAGGTGTGTTCGGAGTCCTGATGCACCTCCCTGAGATTGTGAATAAAATCCGCTGCCTTTTCCCTATCCTGAGGAACAACAAGCCGCAGCAATGAAGAAGGACGTATATGCATGCCTTCCGGCACATCAAATAATTCGTACATACCTGCAGACCAGGTAAATGACGAACGTACAATATCATATTCCCAGGAGCCTGAATGTGCCAGCTCTTCCGCATACTGCAGTAAAGAAAAATTCTTATACAGCTCCTCCTCGGCATGCTTACGTTGTGTAATATCCAGATTAGTGGCCACTACTCCATCGTGAAACTTAACGAACATGCACGAATACCATTTATTGAATCCTTCGTAAGGATAATAATATTCGTCCTGTATCGGCACGCCCGTCTCCACCACCTGCACCATCTGTTCGAAAATCCGGGTACGTTTAACGCCCGGGTATTCTTGCACATACAATTTCCCGACCAGGTCGGCTCTTCCAGTTTCTCTTACAACTTCCTGATTGACCAGTGTGATCTGAAAATCCACGATGTCGCCCGACTCGTTCCTGACCGCTTTCATTACGGACATCTGCACCAGGTTCGTATCGAATACAGATTGTATGAACTCCGAATTCTGACGGGATTCTGTCAGCGCATGTTTCCTGTCGGAAATATCTTCACTGGCGACCAGCAACCCTTCGCCCATCTTCATCACACGCGCTGCAAATACATGGACAGCCCCTTCAAATTCATATTCGAATTCATAACTCTGCTTCGCACCTGTCTCCACCACGCTCCGGAAGATATGAAAGTGATTGCTGGAAAGAACATCGCCCGAAAACACAGGTATTCCGGCACATCCGGCAATTCCCTTGAACTTCAGGTATGCCGGGTTACCGTAACGGAAAACGAAATTCACGATCTTGCCCGACTCGTCGAACACAGGATGCAGAATAATGATTGCGTTCGTTGAAACCTCCAGTGCCTTCTTATAATCTTCGTTGGTAAGCATCAGCTCGGAAGGATGTATCTGCACCTGGATCCAGTCACCGACGGCAGAGCAAACAGCATGATATTGCCTGCCTGCTGCAGAAAAGGTGAGGGAGGATTGTTCCCCGTTGGCAAGCGCGAAACGTATGTTATCTATGTTTTGCGCTATTGCAGGAACAGCCTGTAAATCACCCTCACAACCCGGTATCAGCTGCTCTAACCATTGTGCAGCTGCCGCTGAACATTGCAAAATACCGAACTCAGTATCTGTAATAAAAATGAAAGTTTGTTCGGATAGAATTGTTGTCATGCACTACGGTTCTGTCTTTAAATATAGCACCTTCCCCGCCGGGAAATGCAACTTACCTTAAAAAAAAGAACCTTTATCTCAAAACACGCTACAATAAAGCACTTTAGCATTTACTTCAGATTGATAACATAAAAAAAACACCGCCGATTGTTCAAAATGATTTTTCTTTGTAAAAATTTTTCAGACACAATTTATTTACCGTAACAACGAAAATGAAAAAAACCTCCCTCATATCGTCCACTATAGCAGTACGGGTTACTGTTTACGGATGTGGGTTTTTTACTGAATCCTTAAACGGATCAGGTTTTTATTCCACTGCTGTATCCTACAGAGTGCGACGTTGATACCTTGCTATTCCTTCGGCCGAGGCCGTTGATGAAGCGTAAAGCTTTCAAAACACGAATTAGCTGCAACTGCCCTACGGTCAGTCTGCAGTAATACTCTCATATTTTTATTGGTACATAAATGGAACAAGCATTTAAGGTGCTGGTTGCTACGCGCGACCACATCAGTCATGCTGCGGCCATTTGCGAAGAGATGGCCTCTTCGGCAAAGGCGCGTGGCACCGGGATAGCACGCCGTACACCCGAATACCTGGAAGCAAAAATGACGGAAGGCAAAGCGGTGATCGCTGTGAATGAACAAGGCGAATGGGCAGGCTTCTGCTATATCGAAAGCTGGAGCCACGATGAATATGTGGCCAATTCCGGTCTGATTGTTGCGCCGCAATTCCGCAAGTATGGCCTCGCCAGACTCATTAAACAGAAAATATTCGAACTGAGCAGGGAGAAATATCCGCATGCAAAAATATTCGGACTTACAACCGGACTCGCAGTCATGAAGATCAACAGCGAATTGGGCTATGAACCCGTAACGTATTCTGAGCTCACACAGGATGAACTTTTCTGGAACGGTTGCAAAAGCTGTGTGAACTACGATATTCTTGTGAGCAAACAGCGCAAAAATTGTCTGTGCACCGCTATGCTCTATGATGCTTCAGAAAAACCAGTCTCTGTTCAGAAAGCGTCCCCTGAAGCAAAACATCCATCCCGCAGCGGCAAGAAACTCCGTTTGACACAGTATAAATCTTCTTCTAAATCTTTAAAATAACGAACCCCAATGAAAAAAGCAGTACTGGCATACAGTGGCGGACTCGACACTACCTATTGTGCAATATACCTGAAGAGCCTCGGACTGGAGGTGCATGCCGTAACCGTCCAGACGGGAGGATTTAGCGAAGAAGAGCTTTCATCGATTGAAGAGCGGGCAAAGGCATTGGGTGTTGCATCTTTTAAAGTGCTGGACGTCACACGCAATTATTATGAAGATTTTATCCGCTTCCTGATTTTCGGAAATGTCCTGAAAAACAATACCTACCCGCTTAGCGTAAGCGCGGAGCGAATGGTACAGGCTGTAGCTGTCGCAAACTATGTCCTGGAAACCGGGGCAGATTGCGTCGCACACGGCAGTACCGGAGCCGGTAACGACCAGGTGCGCTTCGACATGGTGTTCCAGGGCATGATTCCCGGTGTGGAGATACTGACACCTATCCGCGAACAGCGCCTCAGCCGCGAACAGGAAATCGCCTACCTGAAAGAAAAAGGAGTGGAAATGGATTTCAGCAAAAGCAAATACAGCATCAACAAAGGATTATGGGGCACTTCGGTAGGCGGAGCGGAAACACTCAGTTCTCACGGATACCTTCCCGAAGAAGCATGGCCGACGCCGGTTACGGCAACCGATGAGCGGAACATTGCGCTTGAATTCGAACAGGGAGAACTGGTGGCTATTGACGGGCAGCAGTTTGCGCATCCCGTACTTGCGATACAGGCGCTGCAGCAAATCGCACAACCTTATGGTATAGGGAGAGATATTCATGTGGGCGATACGATTATCGGGATTAAAGGCCGCGTGGGTTTCGAAGCTGCCGCACCGATACTGATCATCAAAGCCCACCACCTGCTGGAAAAGCATGTGCTTACAAAATGGCAATTGTACTGGAAAGACCAGCTCTCGGTATGGTATGGTAATTTCCTTCATGAAGGATTGATGCTGGACCCGTCTATGCGCAATATTGAGGCTTTCCTCAGAGACACACAAAAACATGTGAGCGGTAAAGTATTCATTACCCTTGCGCCACACCGCTATATTCTGAACGGTATCGAATCTTCCTACGACCTCATGAATTCGGGCTTCGGCACTTATGGCGAAATGAACGGAGCCTGGAATGGCGAAGACGTAAAATCTTTCGCTAAGATATTCGGCAACCAGATAGGCATTTATCAATCCACGCAACGTCAGAACCAGGAATCATGAATAACACTATGATAAATGCAGGCATCATCGGAGGTGCAGGGTATACGGGCGGAGAACTGTTACGCATCCTGCTGCAGCATCCTGCTGTGCAGATCAGGTTTGTGCACAGCCGTAGTCATGCCGGACAAACGGTCAGCGCCGTTCACCGCGATCTGCTTGGCTGGACGGATATCCGTTTCAATAGTGAGCTGCCGGATGATGTGGACGTATTGTTCCTGTGTATCGGACATGGTGAAGCAAAAAAATGGCTCTCAGAACATGTAATCCCCGTAAGCACACGGGTCATTGACCTGTCGCAGGATCATCGCTGGGCGAGCACCGGGGATGGGCGTACTTTCTGCTACGGATTACCTGAAGCTAATCGTGCGGAAATACGGAATGCAAAGTATATAGCAAATCCCGGTTGTTTTGCCACGGCGATCCAGCTGGCGTTGTTACCGCTCGCGGCAGCTCAGTGTATGCAGGAAGTTCATTTGTTCGGTATTACCGGAGCAACAGGAGCAGGTCAGTCCTTACAAGCCAGCTCTCATTTTTCATGGAGGAGCAATAACATACAGGCTTACAAAACATTGCAGCATCAGCATCTGTATGAGATCGGGAAAACCCTGGAAACGTTTCAGACAAATGTACCCTCCGTCAATTTTGTACCTGTGAGAGGTGATTTCGCAAGAGGGATTTATCTCACGGCATATACGCGTTCGGACTGGTCGCAGGACGAAGCAATGCAGCAATACCGGTCATTCTATGCCGACCATCCGTTTACACACCTGTCTGAGTCGCCGATTGATCTCAAACAATCTGTGAACACCAACAACTGCCTGATCTACACAGAACGTGTGGACGATAAAATTGTAATCCACGCCTGCATAGACAATCTCCTGAAAGGAGCTTCCGGACAGGCCGTACAAAATATGAACCTGATGTTCGGCTTCGAAGAAACAGCCGGACTTCATTTAAAAGCAAGCGCATTCTGACATGAAATTATTTGATGTTTACCCGATCAACGATATAACCATCACCCGCGGTGAAGGCTCCTATGTGTGGGACGACCAGGGTAACCGCTATTGCGACTTCTACGGCGGACATGCCGTAATTTCCGTCGGTCATACACACCCCCATTATGTTGCAGCAATAAAGCAGCAGCTGGACAATATCGGATTTTACTCCAATTCAATCCGTATCCCGCTCCAGCAGCAATTGGCGGATAAACTTGCGACCGTGTCCGGAAAACAGGATTACCAGCTGTTCCTGTGTAATTCCGGGGCAGAAGCCAACGAAAACGCTTTGAAACTTGCATCTTTCCATACCGGCCGTAAAAAGATCATCGCTTTTAGCGGAGCTTTTCACGGACGCACGTCCCTGGCTGTAAGCGCAACAGACAATCCTTCTATTTCCGCACCGGTAAATTTCACGGAAAACATTGTATTCCTGCCGTTCAATGACGAGGCACAATTGTCCGCGTACTTTCACACAAACGGGAAGGATATTGCAGGCGTAATTGTGGAAGGCATTCAGGGTGTGGGTGGCATTATCGAAGCTACCTCTTCGTTCCTTCAGTCCATACGCTCATTATGCGATGAGTATGGTGCGGTTTTCATTGCGGATAGTGTGCAATGCGGTTACGGCCGTACCGGAAAGTTCTTTTCGCATGACCACGCAGGCATTCAGGCCGATATCTACTCAATGGCAAAAGGCATGGGAAACGGTTTCCCGATCGGGGGTATACTGATAGCGCCGCATATACAGGCGAAATACGGCATGCTCGGCACCACATTCGGCGGCAATCATCTGGCTTGTGCTGCGGCGATTGCTGTACTTGAGGTAATGGAAAAGGAACGCCTGATTGAAAATGCCGAAACAATCGGAAACTACCTGACCACACAATTACAGTCCATCAATGCGCTGCAGCATGTACGCGGGAAAGGCCTGATGATCGGATTTGATGTACCCGAACAGTATAAGACGTTACGCAAAACCCTGCTGGATGACTACAGGATCTTTACAGGGGAAGCAAAACCTTCGGTGATCCGGCTCCTGCCCGCACTGAATGTTAGCCGAACGGAAGCTGATTTATTACTCCGCGCAATCCGTACTGCTATCAGCGAAATCCAAAACAACCAGAACAAATGAAACATTTTATTACTGCACCGGATGCCAGCGAAATTGACCGGCTGATTTCCGCCGCACTATTTTATAAGCAATCACCGCGGGCCGACAAACTGCTGGGTGAAGGGAAAAGGATTGGTATGCTTTTTATGAATCCCAGCCTGCGCACGCGTCTCAGCACACAGATTGCGGCACAAAACCTGGGCATGGACGCTATTGTACTGAACCTCGACAAAGACGGCTGGAAAATGGAGACCGGCGATGGCGTTGTAATGAACGGCAGCACCGTCGAGCATATCAAAGATGCGGGTCCTGTGCTGGGCAGCTATTTTGATATCATCTGCGTACGTAGCTTCCCATCACTTACCGATAAGGAAGAAGATGAAAAAGATACGATGATCCGATCCCTGATCCGCCATACAGGCAAACCGGTGATCAGTCTCGAAAGCACTACGCTGCACCCGTTGCAGAGCCTGGCCGATGCTATATCCATACGCGAAAAATCAATTCCCGGCCGCAAACCGAAAGTAGTGTTGAGCTGGGCTCCGCATATCAAACCATTACCACAGTGTGTGCCGAATTCTTTTGCACAATGGATGAATGTGCTGCATCAGGATGTCGATTTCGTGATCACTCATCCGGAAGGATATGAGCTGGCCCCGGAATACCAGGGGAACGCGACATTAGTGTACGATCAGCAGGAAGCGTTGGCAGACGCAGATTTCGTGTATGTAAAGAACTGGAGCAGTTACAACGATTATGGTGCAATGCCCGCTGTACAGTCAGACTGGCAATTGCGCGCTTCGTCTCTGGCTCATGCACCTGCTGCGCATATCATGCACTGTCTTCCTGTAAGACGCAATGTGGAACTGAGCGATGAATTGCTGGACAGTGCGCGCAGCATTGTACCGCTTCAGGCGGCGAACCGGGTCTGGGCAGCTCAGGCTGTTATTGCTTCTATGCTAAAATCTTTATAATGGGAACCATATTCGTCATCAAGGCTGGAGGAAATATCATTGACGACCCGGACAGTCTGAATCAGCTGCTGGATGCTTTTTCAGCATTGGATGCACCTAAAATACTGGTGCATGGCGGCGGAAAAGTTGCCAGCGCGATCGGAAAGTCGATGGGTATCGAACCGGTGTATCACGAAGGGCGCAGGATCACAGATGAAGCGACCCTGGACCTGGTAACGATGGTATACGCGGGACTCGTGAACAAAAAACTTGTCGCATCGCTTCAGTCGAGGCAATGTAATGCGATAGGACTTTGTGGCGCTGACGCGAACATATTGCTCGCGCAAAAACGTACGGCAGGCACTATTGATTACGGCTTCGCGGGAGACGTCCGATCAGATGGAGTGAATACATCCTGGCTGATGCAACAGCTGCAAAATGGCATCTGTCCCGTATTGGCCCCTATCACACACGACGGGAAAGGTCAACTACTGAACACCAATGCAGACACTATTGCACAGGAAACAGCGCAGGCACTCGCACGAGCCGCTAACGTACAGTTGGTATACGGATTCGAAAAGGAGGGCGTATTGCGCGATCCGGCGAACGAAGCATCGGTGATACCGTCAATCGACCGCAGCCTGTATGAAAAACTGAAAGCTGAAGGTGTTATTTCCGGCGGTATGATCCCCAAGCTGGATAACGCATTCAAAGCAATTAACTGTGGCGTAACCAAAGTAAGTATCGGGTATGCACAGCATCTTTCCGAATTAATCAACGCTCAAACGGGAACACAAATAATATGACCGATATTTCTCAACTCAGCCAGAACGCCATCACGCTCCTGAAACATATGATCACAGTTCCTTCCTTCAGCAGGGAAGAACAGGGAACAGCCAAATTGCTGCAGAGCTTCCTGCAGAGCCACGGTATCAACCCTCACCGCGAAATGAATAACGTATGGGCAACAAATAAGCACTTCGATCCGGGCAAACCAAGTATTCTGCTTTGTTCGCACCACGATACCGTAAAACCCAACAAAGACTATACTTTCAATCCGTTTAACCCGATAGAGGAAGCAGGTAAATTGTTTGGTCTGGGCAGCAATGATGCAGGAGGCTGCCTCGTGAGCCTGATCGCAGCATTCCTGCATTTTTACGAAAGAGCCGACCTGAAAGCCAACCTGGTATTACTTGCTGCAGCGGAGGAAGAAATTTCCGGTCCTAATGGCGTGGAAGCAGTATTGCCGGAATTGGGAAATATCGCTTATGCAATCGTGGGTGAGCCTACTCAGATGCAGATGGCCGTAGCAGAAAAAGGGCTGCTGGTACTGGACTGTGAATGCACCGGACGCAGCGGACATGCCGCTCGCGAGGAAGGGGAAAATGCCATTTACAAAGCAGTTAAAGACATTGAATGGTTCCGCACTTACGAATTTCCGCAGGTATCTGTTTTGCTGGGTAATGTGAAAATGAGCGTGACAATGATTCAGGCGGGCGTGCAGCATAATGTGGTTCCGGCAACCTGCAAATTCACGGTGGATATACGTGTGAATGATTGCTACACCCACGAAGACATCCTGCATACTGTAGGCGAACATACCAGCGCCATCGTGACACCGCGGAGTCTGCGACTGAAGCCATCCAGAATGGAAGAACTGCATCCGCTTGTACAGGCAGGTAAAAAAATCGGCCGTAATATTATCGGTTCCGCAACACTGTCCGATAAAGCACTGATGCCTTTCCCCGCTTTAAAGATCGGACCGGGAGATTCCGCACGCAGTCATACCGCAGATGAATTCATTTACACGGAAGAAATAAGTGAAGGCATTGACATTTATATACAACTCTTAAACGAAGTATTATGAAACTCTGGCAAAAAGATAATACCGAAACAGTCGCGCAGATCGAGCAGTTTACCGTAGGCAGAGACCGGGAATTTGATCTGCAGATGGCGGCATTTGATGTTCAGGGGACGCTTGCCCATATCAGTATGCTGCACGAATGCGGACTGCTCGAAACACCGGATTTTGTACTGGCCGGGCAAGCTCTTACAGAGATTGCGCAGGAAATAGCCACCGGCCATTTCAGCATCGACCCAGATTGCGAAGACATCCACTCCCAGATCGAATGGATGCTGACGCAGCGTATCGGCGAGGCAGGGAAAAAGATACATACCGGCCGCAGCCGCAACGACCAGGTGGCAGTAGACATCAAATTGTACCTGCGTCAGGCATTGCTGGAAATCAAAGCGCTGAGTACACAATTGTTTGAAACCCTGCAACAGCAAAGCGAAACATATAAAGATGTGCTGATGCCGGGATACACACATCTTCAGGTTGCAATGCCTTCTTCGTTCGGACTTTGGCTGGGTGCCTATGCAGAAGCATTATCCGACGATATGCTGCTGTTGCTTGCTGCATACCGTATCACCAACAAAAATCCTTTGGGTAGCGGAGCTGGATACGGCTCTTCCCTGCCCCTCAACCGTACGCGCACCACAGAACTGCTGGGATTTGACGATCTGCACTATAACAGTATTTACGCGCAGATGAGCAGGGGTAAAACTGAAAAGACAGTGGCTGTCGCCATTGCCGCCATCGCTGCCACACTTGGAAGACTAAGCATGGATATATGTCTTTATGCAGGCCAGGATTACGGATTTATCGGCTTCCCGGATGCATACACAACCGGCAGCAGCATCATGCCGCACAAAAAAAATCCCGACGTATTTGAACTCATCCGGGGCAAATGCAACAGGATACAGGCGCTGCCCAACGAGTTTTCCTTACTGCTGACAAATCTTCCCTCCGGCTACCACCGGGAAATGCAACTCACCAAAGAGATGTTGTTTCCGGCAATACAAGAACTCCGTTCCTGCATGGAGGCAGCAATATTGCTGTTGAACCATATGCGTGTGACAACGGGTATTCTTGAAGCTCCGAAATACGCTTACCTGTTTACGGTTGAGCGCGTAAATGAACTGATGATGAGTGGCATTCCTTTCCGGGACGCTTATAAAATGGTGGGACAGGACGTGGAGCAAGGGACTTTTCAGCCCGGAGAACGAACCGTAAAGCACACACATGAGGGCAGCATCGGTAATCTATGTAATGAACAGATAAAGGCCGCATTTATGAAAACAACCACTGCATTCAAGTAAAGGAAAAGGCCGGATTGCTCCGGCCCTTTTCTTTACCACGGACGTCCTACAACGACATATACGTTGGGGCGTGACTCACGGTAGTAAACATTACCGGAATAATAGTACGGTACTCCCTGGTATACCCTGCGTTGGTAACCGGTTGGAACAAAGTCCACTTCAAAACCTACAGGAGGCGCTCCGATCACGGTATAACCGGAAGGTCCCTGACGGTAATAACGACCGGAAACATAATGATAATCCGCTCCCTGATAATGGTATACCCGCGCACCTGGAGGTAAAGTCTGTATAACGGTAACATTAGCGGGACGACGGTGCCCGTTTCCCCTGCCACGACCGTGACCCCGTCCCTGTGCATCTGCCTGTGTGCCGGCCATCACGCTGCCCAGCAGCATCAGACCGAAAATTACCTTTTTCATAATCGTCAGTTTTTTTGGTTTCATCCTAAAGATCGTTCGAAACATTTAAGGTTTAATGCAGGCATACCCCGAAAGCTCCTTCCTTAGATTAGCCTTAACACTCCGTATCAGTCGGGTAACGATCAAACAGACTTTATCAAATCGCTGACAATATCTGACGCTAAAATTCCGCAACTTAGCAGATATAATCAAGCCGCATGAATACGATAAAAAAGACACTTGTACTCGGAGCTTCTGAGAATCCTGACCGTTACTCGAATATGGCAATACGCAGGTTAAGATCGCATCAGCATGAAGTGCTTGCGATAGGCAATAAAGAGGGAAAGGTGCTTGATGTGGCCATTCAGAAAGAAACTGAGCCCTTTCAACATATAGATACGGTGACACTGTACCTGAACCCGCGCAACCAACAGGCATATTACGATTACATCATCAATCTCCATCCAAGAAGGATCATCTTCAATCCGGGCACGGAAAATCCTGATCTGGAAGCGCGCGCAAATGCCGCAGGCATTGAAACGATGGAAGCCTGTACATTAGTGTTGTTATCTACCGGACAGTACTAAGCACCCATCCAGTAAGCGCCACCGATGCTGTTTCGGCTTGCGCCGGTAGTGGCAGCTTCCACGTTTGCCTCCTCACGCCAGCGCAGGATACCGATCAGGCCCATTACCAGGGCTTCTTTATTCTGCGCTACAGCTGCATCGGGAATTCCCACCGTCACCCGGAGCGGGGCAAGCTGATGCTGCAATACAGAGATCAGGTATTCATTAAAAGCACCGCCACCTGTTACCAGCATGCGACGAGGTATATCTGTATCCGGCAATATACGTGTAACCGCAGCGGTGATCTGGGCCGCGATCAATTGTACAAGTGTGTGCAGCCGGTCTTCAATGCTATAATCATTACTATCGGTAAATGCCGCGACCATCTCCATCGCCTGTTCGTTGCTGAGTGATTTCGGCGCTTCCGCGGAATAATAATCGTATGCGCAAAGAGTATCCCATACGGAACTCACCAAAGTGCCGGATGCTGCTAATTTACCACCTTCATCATACGGCAGACCTGCTTTAGCTGCTACCGCATTCAGTGCCTGGTTTGCCACGCAGATGTCAAAAGCCAGGCGCTGTCCTTCATTCAATGTAATATTGGCGATACCACCGAGATTCAGCAGTAATGCATAATCGCCAAACAACAATTTGTCCCCTATCGGCACAATAGGTGCACCTTGCCCGCCCAACGCCACATCCATAGCACGCAGATCTGAAATTACCGGCAAACCGAGTGTTGCCGCAACAGAGGCTCCGTCCCCGAGCTGGAAGCTGGTCTTTGCAAGCGGATCATGCATAACGGTATGGCCGTGGGAAGCCACGAAATGTACCCTATGCTCGAGATCGTTGCGCCCAATGAAGTCACGTACCCGTTCGCCGGTATACCTGCCGTAAGCGGTATGCAAACGGAGGAAATCCGGAACAGCCATAGTCGTTGCCGATTGTAAATTCCTTTGCCATTCTTCGCTGTAAGCAATACATTCGGAAGCGAGGATCTGTGCGCTCCATTTACCCCTTATCTCTTCGTATTGTGCATAACAGATATCCAATCCGTCGAGAGAACTTCCGGACATCAGGCCGATTACGTGATACACCATGATCTTGAACCTTGGTTGATAGAAAAACAGCCGCTGTTAGTGCGGCTGTTCTTATTTTTTGTATAAAAATTGAAAACTATTTGTTCAGTACGGAAGCCATTGTTTTTCCGATGTCCGCAGGGCTCGCCACAACGTGGATACCGCACTCAGACATAATCTTCATTTTTGCAGCGGCAGTATCGTCTGCTCCGCCTACAATAGCTCCGGCATGACCCATACGACGTCCTGCAGGAGCAGTCTGACCCGCGATGAATCCTACAACAGGCTTACGCATGTTGTCTTTCAGCCAACGTGCAGCTTCCGCTTCCATTCCGCCACCAATTTCACCGATCATGATGATACCATCTGTTTCCGGATCGTTCATCAGCAATTCCACTGCTTCTCTGGTGGTAGTACCGATAATCGGGTCTCCGCCGATACCGATCGCTGTAGAAATACCCATACCGGACTTAACAGTCTGATCGGCAGCTTCATACGTGAGGGTGCCGGATTTGGAAACGATCCCGATACGTCCTTTTTTGAATACGAAACCAGGCATGATACCTACTTTCGCTTCTTCAGCAGTGATGACACCCGGACAGTTAGGACCGATCAGGCGGCACTCTTTGGTAGCAGCAAATGCCTTTGCTTTCACCATATCCTGAACCGGGATACCTTCTGTAATACAGATGATCACCTTAATACCGGCGTCGGCAGCTTCCATGATCGCATCCGCAGCAAATGCCGGAGGTACAAAAATGATTGACGTATCAGCACCAGCCTGCTCCACAGCATCCTTTACAGTATTGAACACAGGTCTGTCGAGGTGCGTTGATCCTCCTTTACCCGGAGTAACACCACCTACCACATTTGTTCCATATTCGATCATTTGTGTAGCATGGAATGTACCTTCAGTACCGGTAAAACCCTGTACGATTACTTTGGAATTTTTATTGACTAATACGCCCATTGTTTGAAGTGTTTTTTAAAAAGCGAGCAAAAATAGCCTTTTTATTATCAAAATGCAAAGGAGGTTTTTTGCAAAACAGGTATACACGGGTGAATAACTTTCAATAACACGAATATCTTAAGAAAACATTAAACGCTTTAAATATATACGGGTGCATACTACCTTCGTTTCATCATTTACTTATTAAAATTCATTAGCAATGGCAAAATCAGGAAAAACAATCGCAACGCTTATTATCGGAGCAGCTATCGGAGCAGCACTGGGTTATGTTCTCGCAACAGACAAAGACAAACGTGCTGAAGACATGGCAGGTTTGAAAGACCGTTTTAACGATCTCAAAAACAAACTGAATAAAAAAGGTAAAGAACTCGAAGAGGATATTTTTAACGCCTAAATAACCGCACTTTGCTCGACTTCGTTCAAAAATGGAAAGACAGGATCACCAATCTGGTAGAAACTAAGTTTCGCCTGTTGCAACTCGAATTTATCGAGCGCGCTTCGGGAGCAATGAGTTTTCTGATATTTTCAGTATTACTGCTGTTACTGGGATTTGGTGTATTTCTGTTTATCGGACTCGGCACTGCAGAGATGCTTTCCGAGCTGATGCACAGCTATATCTCTGGATATATGTCGGTAGCAGGTTTCTATCTGGCTTTGCTACTGGTACTGTTTGCAATGCGCAAAAAAATATTGCGCAAATTCACCAGCGTTTTCATCTCCGTACTTACGGAACGTAAGGAAGATGATGATGACGAGGAGGAACAGGACGAAGAGGAAGATACTCCTTCCAAAAACAAGACGAAATAAGGCATTCTGAAATATCTCTCCTATGTTTTACCGAAAACAACTGAATAGTCTCGACGACTTGCAGGCCGAAAGGGCTAAAATAAAAAAGAAAGCGCGCCGCAAGGCTGCCGAAATCAGCAAACGCGAAGAACAACGCCCGGGTCTGCTGCAGGAGAGTATCGGATTTATTTCGGGAGCACTCACCGGCAATGCCGCTCTGGCACCGGTAGTAGAAATGGCTTCTAAATTTGCGGTTCCTTTTCTGCTGAGAAGAGGTCTTCAAACAGGAGCCAGAAAGGTTGCCGGAACGGTTCTGAAAGATGTTGCGTTCGGATATGTAAAATGGAAGGCTTTAAACATCGCCCTTCGTTTTGCAGCAAAGAAAATCAAACAGAAAGCACAAAAAGTAAAAGAAGAAGCCTGATGGCTTCTTTTTTTATGCGGCAGTTTATCTGCGCAGACTGGCTTACCTTTGCATCATCTTAAAAAACATGAAATTATGCTCGACTTTTTGAAAGAACTCGACATTCAGACTATAAACGACGGCGCGTCTACCGGAATCAACTGGATATCCGCAAAAGGCAGCAATATCGACTCCTACTCCCCTACAGATGGCAAACTGATCGCATCTGTAAAAGCAGGAAGCGAGGCTGATTACCATGAAGTGGTGAACGCAGCAGAAGCAGCTTTCAAAGAATGGCGCAACTGGCCGGCGCCAAAACGTGGCGAGATCGTTCGCCAGATCGGGAATGTGCTGCGTGAACATAAAGCGGCTTTGGGCAAACTGGTTTCGTATGAAATGGGTAAAAGTCTGCAGGAAGGTCTCGGAGAAGTGCAGGAAATGATTGATATCGCGGATTTTGCAGTAGGATTGTCCCGCCAGGCTCTACGGACTTACCATCCAGAGCGAGCGTCCGCAGCACCGTCTTTTCGAACAATGGCATCCGCTGGGTATTGTGGGCATTATCAGCGCATTCAATTTCCCGGTTGCCGTATGGAGCTGGAACAGCTTTATAGCCTGGGTATGCGGCGACACCTGTGTGTGGAAACCTTCGGAAAAGACACCGCTTACCGCCGTAGCCTGTCAGAAACTGATCGCTAAAGTTTTCCGAGAGAACAACGTGCCGGAAGGCGTGAGCGGACTCGTGATCGGCGACCGCAATATTGGTGAACTGATGAGCAATGACACTCGTGTTCCGCTCGTTTCCGCTACGGGCAGCACCCGGATGGGTAAAGATGTGGCGGCAAAAGTTGCGGCACGTCTGGGCCGCTCGATACTTGAGCTGGGCGGCAATAATGCCATCATTATTTCGGAGCATGCAGATCTGGATATGGCCATCATCGGTTGTGTATTCGGCGCAGTGGGAACGGCAGGACAACGCTGCACCACCACCCGCAGGCTCATCATCCATGAAAAAGTGTACGACAATTTTAAAGCGAAGCTTGCCGCAGCTTACAAACAGCTCAGCATCGGCGATCCGCTCGACGCAGCCAACCACGTCGGTCCGCTGATCGATAAAGACGCGGTGAACCATTATTTGCACGCAATAGCCGAAGTGAAAAAAGCTGGCGGCACCGAAGTAGTTGCAGGCGGCGTTTGCGAGGGAGCTGGTTTTGAAAGCGGCTGCTATGTGAAACCCTGCATCTACGAAGTGGAAAATCATTGGGCAATTGTTCAGCATGAAACATTCGCTCCCATTCTGTACCTGATGAAATACAGGGATCTGGACGAAGCGATCGCGCTGCAGAACGGTGTGCCACAGGGACTTTCTTCTTCCATTATGACACTCAACATCCGTGAAGCGGAACGCTTCCTCTCCGGAGCCGGAAGCGATTGCGGTATCGCAAACGTAAATATCGGCACAAGCGGTGCGGAAATCGGCGGAGCTTTCGGTGGCGAGAAAGAAACAGGCGGTGGCCGCGAAAGCGGTTCAGACAGCTGGAAAGCTTACATGCGCCGTCAAACGAATACGGTTAATTACGGAACTACCCTTCCTCTGGCACAGGGTATTCAGTTCAATCTCTGATGATACACATAATCAAAAACGCCTCCCCGGATCATTTCCTGGGAGGCGTTTTTGATGCAGAAAGATTTACGGAACGGCAAATCACCCACCCCATAACCCCTCAAATCTGGACAGGGTTTAATATCTTCGCACTCTTCTAAACACTTTTCGCAAACAAACAATGAAAAAACTGTTCTTGCTTTTCTGTACGGTATTGTCGCTGCATATAGCGCGTGCCGACGAGGGAATGTGGATTCCTTCCCTGATCGGAAAAAACTACGAGGAAATGAAACGACTCGGCCTCAAACTGAGTAAAGATGACCTCTACAACATCAATAAAGCTTCACTGAAAGATGCGGTCGTACAATTCGGCGGCGGATGTACCGGTGAGATCATTTCGTCTAAAGGTCTGCTGCTGACCAATCACCACTGCGGATACGGCGCTATTGCTGCCCTCAGCAGCGTGGAAAAAAACTACCTGGATAACGGGTACTGGGCCAAAAACATGGCGGAAGAACTGCCTGCGGAAGGCATTACGGCCCTGTTCCTGCAACGCATAGATGATGTTACCGAAGAGCTGAATGATGCTGTGGGGAATGCAAAAGGAGATAAGGCCAACCGCCTGCGCGAAGAAGCGATCAAGGCAATTGAAAAAGAAGCGTCCAAAGGCGGTAAGCTTGTGGCAAATGTGAAGGAATATTTCAACGGGAACCAATACCTGCTGCTTACTTATAAAAAATATACAGATGTTCGTTTCGTAGCCGCTCCTCCAAAATCTCTGGGCAAATTCGGCGGGGATACAGACAACTGGATGTGGCCGCGCCATACTGCCGATTTCTCTATTTTCCGTGTGTACGCAGACGCGGATAATGAACCGGCCGCTTACAATAAGAACAACGTACCCTTTCGTCCCAAATGGCATCTGCCTGTTTCTATCAATGGTGTGGAAGAAAAAGATTACGCGATGATCTTCGGATACCCCGGCCGTACCAACCGTTATGAAGTATCTTATGGTATTGATCTCGCCATCAAAGAAACGAATCCTGCCGTTGTTGATATCCGTACCAAAAGACTGGAAATCATGAAGCGCCATATGGATGCAGACAAGTCCGTTTACCTGAAACTGACTTCCCGTTATGCAAGTATCGCCAACTACTGGAAATACTATATCGGACAGACGGAGCAACTGAAACGCCTGAACGTGGTGGATCAGAAGAAAGCAGAAGAAAAAGCTTTTGCCAAATGGAACGCAAAAAACGATGCAGGTTTCGATGGTCTGATGAATGACTACCAGAACATGTATGCCGACTATAAGCCTTACGCGAAACATACCGTGTATTATTCCGAAGCATTCAAGGCAACCAATCTCGCACGCATTGCATCTGCTGCCGTTCCGCTGCTGAAGGTAATGACAAAAACACCGGAAAAAGATTCTATCGAAAAGTATACGAAACAATTACAGGCTGCTTTCAAAGCAAACATTAAAGATTACGATGAGGCTACCGACAAAGAGCTCTTCGCGGAAATGACGCGCCTGTATTACACAGAAGTTCCCAAATCACAACATCCGGACATCTTCCAGCGCGTGATCTTTAAAAAATACGGCAATGAAAATGCAGATCAGACTTTCAAGGCATATGCGAACTATGTGTATGGGAAAACGTTCCTGATGGACGAAAAGAAAGTAAATGCATTCTGCGAACATCCTGCTCTTGAAGCGTTGGAAAACGATCCCGCTGTACAATATGCAGCGAGCATCGTGAACAATTTCGAGACGTACTATATGCCGAAATATGATGAAATGGCGAAAGAAAAGAAATCGTTGAGCAAGGCGTATGTGAAAGGTCTGATGCAGATGAACCGCAATGAACTGTTCTACCCCGATGCCAACTCAACTATGCGCATCACTTACGGTCAGGTACTCGCCTATCAGCCACAGGACGCTGTTTCCTACAATTTCTACACAACCATGGATGGCATGATGGCCAAGTATAAAGCGGGTGATGATGAATTTGACCTGCCTCAGGACCTGATCCGCCTGTACAAAAAGAAAGATTACGGTGTATATGCAGATCAGGACGGATCCCTGCATACCTGCTTTATCACGAATAACGACATCACCGGCGGAAACTCAGGAAGCCCGGTGATCAATGCCAAAGGCGAACTTGTAGGCTGCGCATTTGACGGCAACTGGGAAGCGATGAGCGGAGATCTGGCTTTCGACAAAAAGTACAAACGCACGATCGTATGTGATGCACGTTTTATCCTGTTCCTGATCGATAAGCTGGGCGGCGCCCATAACCTCATTGAAGAAATGGATATCATGAAGTAATGCTGAAGCACTATTTTCTGATAATAGAGAGCTGCCTCCCTGCGAGGCAGCTTTTTTTGTCTCCGTTCACTTCTGCTTCACCGCGCCAGATAAAAATGGCTGCGGATACATTCCGCAGCCATTGTGTTCTATATCCCAATAACGCTACTGATGTTCTTTCAGGATTCTGAATACCCCGCGTTCTTTGCCGTCGTCTGTATAAAGGTTGCCGCGGTATATAACCGGCCATTCCCCGAAACGCCTGTCTGCACATAATTGCCCATCATATAGCAATTGCCTGATACTATCTGAGCGCTGCTTTCGGCACCCTGGATCATACCGCAGCAAAACAGCGTAAAAAGCAGTGTTTTGTTCATGGTTATAAGTGGTGTTAATTGATGGCTTTTAAAAAATACAGGTAACAACATACATAACTTCAGAGACAGCAATTTCACGTACGATTATGCAAGTGTACATGGTACGGCATATGGTTTTGCTTATTTTTGCGGCATGCAGGTTTCCATTAAATCCGCTGCCAGACAATTCCTGCTGGCGTTCCGGCTTCTTTCGTCGAAAGACCCGCTGCGCCTGGCGGGCGCAACCGCTTTCTTCGCAACGTTCGCATTACCGTTTATCCTCATCATCCTGGTGCAGGTATTGAGTCTTGTAATAAACCGGAAGACGATAAGTCATGAATTTTTCACCCGGATGTCGGCAATTCTCGGACAAAAAGGAATGTCGCAGCTCGTTACTACAGTCCGCGGCTTTCGCGGCCTGGTGAATACCCCTCTGGAAATGATATTGGGATCCCTGTTTATGATCTTTGTCGCCACTACCCTGTTCCGCGTGATTAAAAATTCGATGAACGAATTATGGCTGATCCGGCTGAAACCGGGGCAGCGGTTTACAAGTTCGCTTACCAGCCGTTTCCATTCGTTGATATTGATATTACTGACAGGCGTTCTTTTTGTTGCGGGCGGACTCCTGGAGAGCCTTCAGCTGTTATTTGGCCGCAACATCGACGAGCTTATACCAGGAACGGGTATTGTATTCACAGGCTTTGTATCGTTCCTGATATCGGTAAGCGTAACAACCATATGGTTTGGCGTGCTACTGTTCTATGTACCGGACGGACGGCCGGAGCGCAAACCGGGCATCACCGGCGCAATCCTGACGGCATTGCTGTTTGCACTGGGCAAATGGATTTTAAAAGTATTGCTGGTCAACAGCAATATCGACCGGGTGTTCGGTGCGGCAGGCTCTTTTGTGCTTGTATTGCTGTTTGTTTTCTATTCCGCGATGATCCTTTATTTCGGGGCGGCATTCACGAAAGTATGGAGCGACTTTACAGGCAGACCTATCAGACCGGCCAACAAGGCAGTATCCTACACTATTCAGGATCATCACGACGAAGAAGCCTGACGAAGCAGAGAACGCTACTTGCCCATCAGCAGCAGATCGATCTTTCCTGCCAGCAACAGGTCTTTTTCGGTAAGTGCCTGTTCGGCGTGGTTGGTCAGGCGAATATGCACTTTATTATACGAATTCTTCCAGTCAGGATGATGATCCGCGCATTCTGCCAGCATGGCTACGCGTGTCATGAAAGCAAAGGCTTCGCTGAAATTCTGAAATTTAAATTCGCGTTCGATTCCTTCGTTGCTGTATTCCCAATCGGGTAATAAAAGACTTACTTCTGCGGCAGAGTATCGTTTCATGAAGAGGTTGTTTTCTGTATGATTGGTCGTTCAAAAGTACAGCGCTTTTATCAATTAAAGGGTAAAAAGAAAAAGCCGGTAAACAATCATGTTCACCGGCTTTTTGTAACAGAGAAAGTAATTAAGCGATCTCAACTTCAGCACCAGCTTCAGTCAATTTAGCTTTGATATCTTCAGCTTCAGCTTTGCTTACGCCTTCTTTCAGAGCTTTAGGAGCGCCGTCAACGAGTTCTTTCGCTTCTTTCAGACCCAGACCAGTCAGGTCTTTAACTACTTTTACAACGTTCAGTTTAGATGCACCTGCATTTTTCAGGATTACATCAAAAGCAGTTTTTTCTTCAGCTGCTGCACCTGCACCTGCACCACCGCCTGCTGCTACTACTACAGCTGCTGCTGCTGGTTCGATTCCGTAATCAGCTTTCAGTACGTCTGCCAGTTCCTGAACGTCTTTTACAGTCAGGTTAACCAGTTGTTCTGCCAATGCTTTAATGTCTGCCATTGTTATAATGTTTTAATGTTTGTTTCGAAATGATTTTTAAAATATAGTTGAGCTTGGAAGCCAGATTAAGGGCAAATACAGATTATTCTGCACTTGCGGTTTCTCCTTGTTTCTCTGCGTTATGCAGCAATGCTGCGATTACGCGGCGTGCAGGAGATTGCAGCAAACCGATAACTTCTCCGATGAGTTCGTTTTTGGTTTTGATGTTCTTCAGGTTGTCCAGTTGGTCGTTACCCATGAAGATATCTTCGCCGATGAACGCAGCTTTCAGGAGTGGTTTCTCATTTTTCTCTTCGCTACGGAAAGAGCTGATGATTACAGCAGGTTCTTTCGGAGAGTCGGAGAACATCAGAGCGGTTACACCGTGCAGTGCATCATAGATACCTGCATATTTCTCATCGTTCAGAGACTGCATAGCCTTTTTGATGAGGGTGTTTTTAGCTACTTTCATTTCCACGTTCTTCTCGAAGCAAACGCGGCGCAGCTTGCTCACCTGAGCTACACTCAGAGATTCGGTGTTGGTGATATAAAAGTTACTGTATTGAGAAAACTTTTCTTTCAACAGTTCAATTGCTTCTGTTTTTTGAGCAGTTGTCATTGCTTTAAATTTTTTGTTGTTTAGGAATAATTGAAACGACCGCGGCTTAGATTACAGATTTTGTATCTACCGGTACACCGGGGCTCATGGTTGTAGCCAGGCTCACAGCTTTCAGGTAAGTTCCTTTAGCAGTTGCAGGTTTCATTTTCACGAGCGTGTTGATCAATTCCTGGATATTTTCTGCAAGTTTAGCAGGCTCAAAAGAGATACGACCTACAGAAGCGTGGATGATACCAGCTTTGTCTACTTTAAACGCGATTTTACCACCTTTAACGTCTGTTACTGCATTAGCAACATCGTTGGTAACGGTACCTGTTTTAGGGTTAGGCATCAGGTTACGGGGACCCAGTACTTTACCCAGTTTACCGATTTTAGGCATTACGGAAGGAGTGGCGATGATTACGTCCACATCAGTCCATCCGCTTTCAATTTTCTGAACGAACTCATCCAGACCCACGAAGTCTGCACCAGCAGCTTTTGCTTCGTTTTCTTTATCAGGAGTACACAGAACCAATACGCGTTTGGTTTTACCTGTTCCGTGAGGAAGGGAAACCGTTCCGCGCAATGCCTGATCAGCTTTCTTAGGATCTACACCCAGACGGATGTGCACATCAACAGAACTGTCGAATTTGGTGCAGTTCAGATCTTTTACCAAAGTGCTAGCTTCAGTAAGAGAGTAGAACTTGTTTTTATCTACTTTCGCCTCTACGGCTTTTCTTTTTTTAGTGATTGCCATTGTTACAATGTTTTTAAGATAAGGAATACCGTTCAGGATTAAGCATTAGCCCAGGGAGCTGCACCTTCAACTGTGAGACCCATACTGCGCGCAGTACCAGCCACCATTTTCATAGCGCTTTCCAGGGTAAAACAGTTAAGGTCCGGCATTTTGTCTTTAGCGATTTCCTCTACTTGTGCCCATGTAACTTTACCAACTTTCTGGCGGTTGGATTCTTTGGAACCTTTGGAGATTTTTGACAATTCCATCAGCTGAACAGCTGCAGGAGGAGTTTTGATTACAAAATCAAATGATTTGTCTGCATATACAGTGATCAGAACAGGAAGTACTTTCCCGATTTTGTCCTGTGTGCGCGCGTTGAACTGCTTGCAGAACTCCATAATGTTCACCCCTTTGGAACCCAGTGCTGGACCGATTGGAGGTGCCGGATTTGCTTGGCCGCCTTTACATTGCAGCTTCACATAGCCTGTAATTTCTTTTGCCATGTTTCTTTCTTTTTTGGTGTTAACGAATTGTATAAAACAAATCTCCCAAATGCAAACTTATAATAAGAGCAATCTTGAGAATTGGAGCGCAAAAGTAAGGGGAATTTTTCAATTCCCCTAAAAATATTTATTTTTTTTACCCTATGGCTCTACGTGGTATTCCAGAAGATAGTCTTTGTAGGTCTTTGACAGCAGTGACACACCGGCGGGCGAAATATCTATATTACCGTTTTCTTTGAGAATTCCCACACCGATACGGAACCATACATCCAGATCCCCGCAATCCGTATATAATGGTGTTCCCACAATTTTAGCTTTCAGGTTGTTATACACGTGGATCACCGAATCATAAGGATGTCCGTTCAGCACCAGTACGTCTGAGACGCTCTTCACCTCGCTCTCTATCAGCATATCCACGTTCACACCTTCTATCTTGCGACGCTCGGTATTATCCCACGATTGCCCTACATAAGCTCCTTCTTTGAGGATCACATAAGTAATATAATTCTTCTGTTTACCGTCCAGGTCGATCAGCGAAATATACTTTCCGGAGTTCTTACCGAAGAATTCCGGGATCTGCTCCCTGAGCCGCGATGTAGTATCTATCCGGTAATAATACTTGTACAGGATGGCGTCTTTCGAAGTATCCTTATCTGTGGCATATCTGTAAAACACGGATCCGTCGTCTGCATTGTACAGCCACCAGGAACCTGATTTTGTCGACATAATATCGAATGTCTGGTTGTTGTTCGGGTCCAGATTCTGATTCTCACCGTTCTTCTTCGTACAGGAACTGAGCAGTCCCGCCGACAGAAAAAGACCACACACAGCAAAACGGATATTCATGATGTTCGGTTTTACCTTAAAATTACGACTTTAGCCTGAAGCTTTTGCGCTCCGTTTTCCGCAGGGACATAATTAACGAAATACATTCCGTTTGTCAGTCCCGACGCATCGAGTTCCGTATTGGGCTGGTTTACAGGACGGCTGTTCACTACCCTTCCGGTATAATCGCATACGGAAAGCGTACCGTTTACAGCGCCGGTCAGATCCAGCGAAACAGAGATGCGCGCACTGGCCGGGTTAGGATAAACAGACATTGTTCCGCTTGCCGCGCCGCTCATCAGTTCTTTCACCGCAGTAGGCACTCCTACCCGGAAATACTGATCGAATCCGCAACCGAAATCGCCGCCGTAATAGCCGCCAACCGCTTGAGTGGTGAACGGTGTGGGTTTGATACGGAAAAATCCGGATCCGGCAGATGGGTTTGCCCAGAAACTGAGTCCGTCGCATCCTGCATCAATCACACTCAGTTTATAAACACCGGTACCCAACCTTACAGTATCATTGTACAGAGTGCTGGCTGCAGCACCCGTACGTGAAGCGACAACCACGTTGCTCGCCATATCCGTGATCTGCCAGGAGGTTTCGCTGGTAGCGCCTACCGTTGAGGCATTTGTCTGGAAGTTTACAACAAAATAAGTCGGCCATTCAGGAGCAGGAGTAAATGTATTGGTAAAACGATTGTTCGTAGCATCTCCATCTGCTCCGCCGTTTACACTCAGGATATTTACTTCGTAAGGAAGCGTGGTTCCGGTTGCGGACAGCAACGAGTTTACAAAAGGAAGGTCAATTACCGTATCCTGCTGGGCTGCCAGGCTGCCAGCCCAGGTATAAGTGCGCAAAGGTGAGCCGGTCACTCCATATTCGAATGTTACGGAACTGATTGCGGTACTGCCAGAGTTGCGCAGTCTGATCGTTGTATAACCCGTACGGACATTCGCACGGAAATGGTTCGGATCGTCGGACGGAGCGATGATATCTTCCAGAGAAGCATCAAGCGTCTTGTTCATAGGACCATAGAAGATAGCGGTTGCATAAGTGGTATAGGAAGCCGAACCGGAAGAGGAATAGGGCTCAAAGTTGATCGCGAGATCAAAAGGACTCGTTCCTGCGGCTGCGATATCATGATAAATGGTATATACCTGAGCACCCGGGCACCAGTTGCCACGGTCATACACCCAGGTACCGCTTTGCGGATACAGGTTGTTGAAACCACAATTGTCACGCCAGATCTGCTTTTCAGCAAGCATAGTGCTGTTCTTCATCACACGGTAATATTTGGAGCAGAATTCAGAGCAATAATTGGGGTCTGCGCCATGGCCGGTAACATTGAACGCAAGGCGTGCCTTATCGGTACCGGCAGGAGGATTCAGTGTTTTGGCCGGAAAGTGATTATCGATCGGGTCGGTGGTGCTGCCGTAGGCAAAGCTTCCCGCCCACAGTTTTTGCACAGCCAGCACATTGCGCTCCGGCGTCCCCTCGATCATTGCAAAGCGGATATCCGCAGTAAAGCCTCCGGAGTAGCCGGAATACAGTATGCGGATGGTATTGGAATCGACGAGTGCAGGCGCAAAATCGGTGACATCAAAGTAATAGGGCTGGTTCCAGGTAACGGTGGACCCCATGCGGCTTCCCTTACCATATGGTGTGATCAGACGGCCCAACTCCAGGGAGTCGCCGCGCTTATTCATCAGGAAAGTCTGTACGGTATAATCCCAGTCGCTGCAATAGGTAGGCGTACCGGGACATGCATATTTACCGAGCGTAAACACCATGATAATTTTACGGTATTTAGTCGTTCCGTCAGGGAATTTTACGGTTGTATCAAAATTGTTGTAGTAGTCCAGCCATTTGCCATAATGAGCCTGGACCCATGTTGTGTCTCCGGGAGCTGCTTTTGCAACCATGGAAAAGAATCCCAGCGCCGCTGCGCATAAAAGTTTTTTCATCGAAATTTAATTTTCTCTTGACTGATGGCGACAAATATAAGGAATTAACTATACCGCATCCGATTTCTTCATAATACGTTTCCTGTGGTTATTTCCCCATACACGCAGTTCATCCATAAGGCGTTTCAGCGTGTGTCCGTACTCAGTGAGGGCGTACTCCACCACCACCGGTGAAGAATCATATACCGTGCGACTGATGAGCTCATGCATTTCGAGCGCTTTCAGCTCCTGCGACAACATCTTGGCAGTAATGCCGGCTATATCTCTTTGCAGATCTTTAAAACGTTTTTCGCCGTGCAGCAGCGAACCTATAATATGCAGTTTCCATTTTCCGTTGATCACCTCCAGTGCATCTTTTATCGGCAAAAGCGATTTGGTACACTCTTCTTTGGTTAAAATACCGGCTTGATCCATGTGTTTGATTGTTTAAAGGATAAAATTAGACTATTCAGTTTACTTACGGAAACCGGTATACTTTAGGAAAGGAGTATCAAATAGAAACCTATTTACCTAACTTCGCATCCTCAATCGTAAAACAATCTTCTACAATGAAAAAATTCTTTTTGATCTGCGGTACCGCTTTATTGACAGCTTCCGCTTCTTTTGCACAGACATGGTCTCTGGATAAAGCTCACTCCAAACTCGGATTTTCCATCACACACATGAAAATTTCCGAAGTAGACGGGCTGTTCAAAAACTTTGACGTGAAAGTAACCAGCGCTAAGCCTGACTTTACAGATGCGGTGATCGAGCTGACTGCCGATATCAATTCTGTGAACACAGACAACGATATGCGCGACAATCATATCAAAGGAGCGGATTACTTCGACGCTGCGAAATATCCGACGATGACTTTCAAAAGCACTTCCATCAAGAAGACAGGTGCTAAAACATATGCTGTTACCGGCAACCTGACCATGCACGGTGTGACCAAACCGGTTACCCTGAACGCTACCCTGAACGGGACGGGCGAAAACCCTATGAGCAAAAAAACAATGGCAGGATTTAAAGTAAGCGGTGTGATCAAACGTTCCGATTTCGGAGTGGGCGAAGAAAGCGCTATGCTGGGTAACGAGGTAACCCTGGATTCCAAACTGGAACTGGCTAAAGGTTAATAACAGCCATACCATATAATAATAAAGCCCGGAATATCCGGGCTTTATTATTTAAAGAACGCGCTACAACTTATTGTTTCGTAGCGTAAGTGTAAGTAACTGTTTTCACCTGATCGGAACCTTCTGTAGTCACATCTTCATTGTGGAACTCCAGGTTACTTCCCGATACAGTGTACGTGGAAACAATAGGAATAGACAGAATTGTCATTGTGAGCTGGTTTCCGGAGACACTGTACGTACCGGAGAAAGAAAGACCGCCGCCGCTTACATTAAGCGTATTATCATCTTTAAACTGATAAATTGTTCCGGAAGCCAGCGTAGTGTCATCAGACTCCTGTACACCATTACGGAAGGTTACTTCACGCTCCATAGTCTCTTTCCAGGAACCAACGAGTTCACTGTTCTTCTTGTCCTTCTTGCACGATGTAGCAAACAATGCCACTGATGCAAACATAATTGCTGCTGTCTTTTTCATAGGGGAATTTAAATTTTTGCAAAGGTACGATTACATATGATAAAAAGAACGAAAATACGCATAAAAATAGCGCCCGCACACGCTTTCAGCTCATTTTCAGCAAAAAACACACTTCCACGGAGTGAGGTATCATTTTAAGTCCTCGATGGTCAGTTTATCCGGTAAATCATTACATTTGCCGACAATTTTCTTACCTAAGCAAAATACTTTTATGGCTACAACAGCAGATATGCGCAACGGCTTGATCCTGAAAATTGACGGGAGCCTTTATTCTGTAATCGAATTCGGACAAAACAAAACCGCTCGCGCGGCAGCTAAAGTTTGGGCTAAGCTCAAAGGTGTAGACAACACCCGCACTATCGAACAAACATGGAACTCTGGTGAAACGATCCACCCGGTTCGCGTGGAACGCCGCAACTTCCAGTTCCTGTATAAAGATGAAACAGGCTTTAATGTAATGGACAACGAGTCGTTTGAGCAGATCGTTATCGATGAAAAAATGATTGATCGTCCTGAACTGTTCAAAGACGGACAGGAGTGCTTCGTGCTCGTCAACACGGAAACAGAATTGCCGCTCACGATTGAGCTGCCGCCAAGCGTAACTATGGCTGTCACCTACACAGAACCGGGCATGAAAGGAGATACAGCTACCCGGACGCTGAAAGCTGCTACAGTGGAAACAGGAGCAACCGTAATGGTACCGCTGTTCGTAAACGAAGGAGATGTGATCAAGATCGACACGAAAACAGGTTCCTACGTAGAGCGCGTAAAATCCTGATATCCCCACCATCCGTTAATTGCCTTTTAAAAACAGAAAAACATTTCCAGATGGAATACAAACAAATACAAGAGCTGATCAAAACGATCAACAAATCCAATATCAGCGAACTCAGCATTAAAAACGGTGATTTCGAAATCACTATCAAACAGGAAGGTACCGCAGGTACTGCTCCCGTATATGCAGCACAGGCTGCTCCTGCCATGATGCAGGCTCCGATGGCTGCTCCTGCTGCCGCTCCGGCCCAGTCTGCTGCTCAGGCTGCACCATCCGCACCGGCTGCTGCTCCGGCTGGCAACGAAAACCTGCACACCATTAAATCTCCGATGATCGGAACTTTTTACCGCAGCCCGTCTCCGGACAAGCCGTCTTTCGCCAACGTAGGCGACGAGATCAAGCCGGGTATGCCACTGTGCATCATCGAAGCGATGAAATTGTTCAATGAAATCGAATCCGAAGTAAGCGGTAAGATCGTGAAAGTACTCGTAGATGATGCTTCCCCGATCGAATACGATCAGCCGATGTTCCTCGTGGAAATGAACTAATCGTACCCCGTACACGGATTATTTACTGGTCTCAAAACAATCTTTAATGTTTAAGAAAATACTCATTGCCAACCGTGGGGAAATCGCCTTGCGCGTGATCCGTACCTGTCGTGAGATGGGGATCAAAACCGTAGCGGTCTACTCTACTGCCGACAAAGACAGTCTGCACGTAAAGTTTGCCGACGAAGCGGTTTGCATCGGAAAACCCGCCAGCGGTGAATCTTACCTGAACATACCCGCCATTATGGCTGCGGCAGAAATCACAAATGCCGATGGTATCCATCCCGGCTACGGATTTCTCGCCGAAAACGCCGACTTCGCAGAAATCTGCGGTAAATACGGCATCAAATTTATCGGTCCCACCCCGGAGATGATCCGCAAAATGGGCGATAAGATCACCGCCAAAGAAACAATGCTGGCCGCAGGCGTTCCCTGTGTTCCCGGTTCCGGCGGACTGCTCGAAAGCCTGGAACATGCGCGGGAGCTCGCACCTGAAGTGGGCTACCCTGTAATCCTCAAAGCCACTGCCGGCGGCGGCGGTAAAGGTATGCGTGTGGTGTGGAATGATTCCGAACTCGAAAAAGCTTACAATACGGCCAAAGCAGAAGCTGCGGCTTCATTCAAGAACGATGGTATCTATATGGAGAAGTTCGTGGAAGAACCGCGCCATATTGAGATCCAGGTAGCCGGCGACCAATATGGTACCGTATGCCACATGAGTGAGCGCGACTGCTCTATCCAGCGCCGTCACCAGAAGCTCGTGGAGGAATCTCCCTCACCGTTCATGACTCCCGAGCTGCGTGCGAAAATGGGTGAAGCTGCCATCAAAGCCGCTTCGGCCATCAATTACGAGAGCGTAGGAACGATTGAGTTCCTGGTGGACAAATACCGCAACTTCTACTTCATGGAAATGAATACCCGTATCCAGGTAGAGCATTGTGTTACCGAAGAAGTAATCACCTTCGATCTGATCAAAGAACAGATCAAGATTGCAGCAGGTATCCCCATCAGCGGTAAAAACTATGAACCCGATGCATGCCATCGAGTGCCGTATCAATGCCGAAGATCCTTACAACGACTTCCGTCCGAGTCCGGGACTCATCAAGGTGTTGCATACACCGGGGGGACACGGCGTGCGTGTAGATTCGCACATTTATGCCGGATATCAGCATCCCTCCGTATTACGATAGTATGATCGCCAAGATCATTGCCGTAGCGCAGACACGTGAAGAGGCGATCAGCACAATGGAGCGCGCCCTGAGCGAATATGTGATCGAGGGAATTAAAACAACCATTCCGTTCCATCAGCAATTGATGCGCAACGAAAAATTCAAAGCCGGAGACTTCACCACGAAGTTTACCGAGACTTTCGACCTGGAATAGAACTGCAATACCGCAATTGCATCAAAAACCACCCTGCACAGGGTGGTTTTTTTATGGATAAAATATTGCGTTACGTACTGGATTTTGCAGACCCTCTGACCTTTGAAGTTTTTGGAACCTGACGCATCCGACCAAAACCGCGAGATTTTACATAAACCTCGCGGTTTTTACTTATTTTATGTTTACCTCGCTTTGATCAGCGCAATAGCCAAGTACTTAACTGTATCGTCGGAGTGGTTATCTATCCTGCCTGAATACCGGATGCGTACGCCAATCACTGATAATCTGTGCCATGCAACAACCGATCAATTGCCCAATGACCTACATTTGCCGCAAACCAACAAACCAATCGTATAAAATGAACTACAGTACACTTAAAACGACGAAACCCTGCTGCTAGCCTACCGGAAAGAAAAGACCAATACCATCATGAACGCAGTACTCATTGGCGTATCCCTCGGCATCGTGATCTTTGGAGCGGTAAAGAACGGCATCACCTTCTTTACCCTGTTCCCGCTCCTGTTTGTGTACCTGCTTACACGCAGCAGCAAAAACAAAAAGTTGCTGGAAGCGGAGCTGAAGGCAAGAAACCTGAGCTATAAGTAAGCCTCTTAAACGATTAACAATCAAAACAAAGCCACTCCTCAAAGGGTGGCTTTGCTGCATTTTTGCCGGCAAACCTCGCCGCCGGCGGCAGGAAGCTGTCCGGTGTTCCGGAAAATGCGCGGCCATCAGCGGCAGCCTTTCCGGCATTCCGGCAAACCCGCCGCGGCCCCGCAGGACGCGTTCCGGCGCTCCGGAAAATCAGCTGCCACCTGCGGGAAGCGTTCCGGAACAGCGGGTCGTCCAGCGCCGGTAAACGTTCCTATATCCGGACTCCTTGTTTCTATTCAAGTCCGTCAAAACGCTGCATATCGGAGATCCTGATAACGATTTCCCCGGTTTGGTACAAAATATCAATCACGTGGCCGCTGCGAAACCCTTGATCGTATAGCCATTTACCACCCAATTGAATCACCGGAAAGCATACATACCGGTGACCTTTACGGGCAAAGTCTCTTGCTGCAGATAGTCATCTGTCTGAGTCTGATTCTTCCTTTTGTCTTTTGCTGCATATCGTGTAAGTAGATCTGGCAACAAAACTCCGATCCGGCGATTATATAAGCTACTGTAAATAAATGTTTATAAAAGAAACAGGCCTGTGATTTACGCGTAACTTACAGCGCGGAATTGTTACGTACGTTCCGGAAAAAAATTACATTTGCCCTATGGCTTATACCACCTCATCCCAACAAAAAATACACGAAGGTCGCAACATAAAACGTTTCCGCGAGATGCTCGGCATCAAGCAGGATGCATTGGCCGCAGATCTTGGCGAAGATTGGAACCAGCAACGCGTGTCGCTGCTCGAACAGAAGGAAACCATCGAACCCGTATTGCTCCGGCAGATATTCGCCGTGCTGAACATACCCGTGGAAGCCATCCAGAATTTTGACGATGAACAGGCAATCAATGTCATTTCGAATATTATCAACAATAATGATAACGCGACGATGACCAACCCATCAGTCTTTAACTATCAACCCAACTTCAATCCGCTGGATAAAATGGTGGAGCTGTACGAACGTATGTTGCAGCAGCAGCAGGAAATGATCGATCGCATGGAGCGGCTGATACAGAGTAAATAAATCATCTTTTCCGCTTTAGCGGTAAATACCCTCTCACAATAATGGAATCTCTTTAAAATGGTCGCGCAACGGTTACCGAATCTTTCAACAAATAACCATCAGTATCCCCTCATACGTACGTTCTGAAAAAATTACATTTGCCATGACTTATACCACCTCATCCCGACAAAAAATACACGAAGGACGCAACGTAAAACGTTTCCGCGAGATGCTCGGCATCAAGCAGGATGCATTGGCCGCAGATCTTGGCGACGACTGGAACCAGCAACGCGTGTCGCTGCTCGAACAGAAGGAAACCATCGAACCCGTATTGCTCCGGCAGATATCCGCCGTGCTGAACATACCCGTGGAAGCCATCCAGAATTTTGACGAGGAACAGGCTGTAAACATCATTGCTAATTCATATTCCTTTCAGGATTTTAAGGACAATGCAGTGGCTTCGGGCTTTAACTATCAACCCAACTTCAATCCGCTGGATAAAATGGTGGAGCTGTACGAACGTATGTTGCAGCAGCAGCAGGAAATGATCGATCGCCTGGAGCGGCTGATACAGAGTAAATAAATCATCTTTTTTCCCTGTTCCCGCTTTAACGGTAAATACCTTCTTACAATAATGGAATCTCTTTACAACGGTCGCGCAACGGTTACCGAATCTTTCAACGAAATAACCATCAGTATCCCCACAAAAAAAATCTGGCCGGTAGTCATTTTTATGAGCATCTGGCTCTGCGCATGGTTGGCATCACTGGTATTCATTGCAGCAGGCATTATGGGCGTTCATAACGCTTTACCTGTAGATAGCGGCGCACCCGGGGCATTCCTTGTATTCTGGCTCTGTGCATGGCTGGCTGGCGGATTGTTCACGCTCCGCACGCTCTTCTGGGATAAAGGGCAGGGAGCTCGATCATGGCAGGACAGGGACAGCTCACCATCGCGCGTAAAGGTGCATTTTTTTCAAAACCCAGACCTGCAGTATCGGCGACGTAAGAAAAATACAGGTACGGGAAATTGTGAATCCGCGGCAGGGGTTTGGAAAGGGGAACGGGATGAGCGCAGATGGCGTGAACATACAATTCAACTACGGCATGAAAACCGTAAAATTCGGCAATGGAATTGATGAAGCCGAAGCACTGTTCCTGCTCCAGCAAACCAAAGGAAAAGCGCATCCTTACGGAACAGAATTTTTAGCAGGCAAGGCCCGTCGGGGATTGAAAAAGAAGAACTTTATTTTGTGTGATGAATACTTTAATGCAAAGCCTTTAACTATTTCATCAACCCACTTCTTAAATCTTGGACAATGCTGTAAAATTTGATCAATTCCATTTGCTTCAATAACAGTATTGCCGTAAACGATTTTTCTATATCCTGGTATTAAGCTTTGCAGGCGTTTTGAGGGTGCGGAGGATGCGCCATCATTATATTTCTCGGATTAGGAAATTGTTCAATTATCCTTTCAATTTCCTGAAGGTTGGCTTCGGCATGTGATCAATGCAAATCCTTCTTATTCCGGCAAATAAAAAAAGTCTCGAATTCGTGTAATTGAATATAGGGATGCAGTTGGGGTAAGTGCCCATCCGGATTTAAGTCGTAAAAATAATAGATTCCTCTGAAACCAACACGTTCACTTTCGCTTCGTATTTTCTTTGCTTCTTCATATCTGGGAAAGCTCTCAGGCAGCGCATAAAAATCAATCAAAGTTGTCACCAAAACATTTTCCTCATGTATTGCAGAAACTAAATCAGTCCTCAGATTGCTGTAGTTATTAAGACCACCATTTGTCTTCTTTATTTTATAACAAGAAATAAAACGAACACCTTTTTCGTATAAGTGACGACTTAAGTCTGATCAACAAATTCCTTTTCTGTATCCCCTTCAACAATTATTATTAGTCTTTTCATGGCTGACCTTTAATCACACTTTTTGACCACAAATCACCTATTGAATAATTTTCCAGCCAGTTTTTTAAGCCCTGTTCATTCAGCCTGCTAAAATCCGTGGCAAAGCTAATTTGTCCACTGTAATAATATCTTCCGGTTGAAAATTATTTACCATCCCTACTGATTGCGTCGAAAAATAATAATTTGGTACCCCCTTGCTCGCTCGGCAGATTGTAACATACCGGAAAGCTTATTAATTGCAACAGGATGCAATCCTAATTCAGGCTCATCAATAATAATTGTCTTAGGAAGTTCTGGCTGTAGCAATAAGGTTGTCAATGCTACAAACCGGATAGTGCCGTCTGAAAGATGCCGGGATGTAAAGTATTGTTCAGGATTACCTTTTTCGATCCATTCAAGCTGTATTGCCTGATTATTTAATTTCTGTGGTTGCAGATTGAACCTTTCAGCTAAAGGGTGCAACCGACTCAATCTATTTCTACTTCTTTCGATAAACTGTAGGATATTGTTGTTGTATATAGGCAGGAAGGTTACTGCCGTTTTCCTTCAAATATTTATTGTCATTTACATTTGCAGTACCTCGTAGGTGCAAATTCACTTGTTTCATGAAAATGGTAGATGTAAATGATTTCAAATAATCCTTTACATGGTTGCTAATTGCAGTTACCTGCTCCTTTATCGTTGCTTCTCTGGAGTTTGAGTTTATTAGTGATGTTTTCCAGCTACTGCCTATCCAGCTGCGTCTATTAAAACCGGTATTCATCTGAGACGGAAGCTCATCATCATTCGTAGGCTTCAAAACAAAAGAGTATGCGTTTATATCATCGAAGATGTATCCATAGATATGTTCAGTTCTATGTCTGCCGAAATGCATCGTATTGTCTGCCCCTGATTTAAGGGAATAATCAGCTAAACGCTTTTCATAAAGGATGTTGAGTAACTTGAAAAGGAAATAAAATTTGACTTGCCTGCTCCGTTGACTGATCAAAATATTTATAGGACGCAGCTCAAATTCGAGTTGTGTTATTGATTTTGTATCCTTCTATTATTATTTTGTCGATCATCGTGTTAAAAGTAATCAATAATCCCGAACACAATTAAATCTGGACAAACCTCATCACACGAAATTTTAATAGATCAGGGTTTCCAACATCATGTGAAGTAAGCACGATATACCAATTTTCAATAAAATCCTTTTATGTGAATGGATGGGAATCGGCTTTTATTGATTTACATATTTTTGTCTAACAGAAACCTAAGGAAGAATACCTTCCAGACTATTAAAAAGGTACAACTCCAGTCAGAATTTTTGCTGCGCTCCATTATTGCTCTGCACATAAAACGAGCATCCACCCTATTGCGGTATCATTTCCACCAGCACTTCATTTCCCGCCTTATCGTAATAGGTACAGGTGAGTGCATCCATACAAATCACCCATTTGTCCACACCGGAGCGCGCGCAGTCGCTGCAAAAAGTAAAGAAATCTGTTTTGCCCTGCTGATAGGTGCTGTTCGGATTCATCGTGTTTCCCTATTAACCTTAGCATACTGAACCGAACCAAGTAACAAAAACAGCTGGAAATATAA
>JASGJF010000026.1:0-14638 GCA_049840855.1 Chitinophagaceae bacterium
ACGTATTGCTAAGGTTAATAGGGAAACACGATAGAATCCGAACACCAAGCTTGATCTTCCGGTATACGAACCGCTCCACCGTATAGTAATACACTGCGAATACCACAATAAAAGCGCCGAGCGTAATGAGCCCGGCGTCTTTGATATCTTTGGTAGCAATAAATGTAATCAGCGCCATGAGCAGCGCCACCAGCATAGCTGTGACGAATGCAAGCAGACGCAGCGAAATATTTTTCCCGGCAAGTAATGAGGACATATACCGGATAAAATTATTCCATTTCGAACTTATATCCTACTCCCTTCACGGTTGTAATAAAATCAACGCCTGCTTTCTGGCGAATTTTACGGATATGTACATCAATCGTACGGTCGCCTACGATCACTTCTGTACCCCACACGCGCTGTAATATTTCATTGCGGAGAAACACTCTTCCCGGCTTGGATGCCAGCAGAGAAAGCAATTCGAATTCCTTTTTGGCCAATACAATATCCTGGCCTTTATAGGTGACGGTGAATTTTGTTTTGTTGATTTCCAGGTCGCCCAGTGTGATCTTCTCTTCCGCTTCACGATCTTTCTTCATACGGCGCAGCACCGCGCTCACACGTGTTGCCAGCAATTCCGGTTTTATCGGCTTGGTGATGTAATCGTCCGCGCCGGTCTGTAAACCGGTGATTTCGGATTTCTCATCTCTCAGCGCGGTAAGGAATATAACCGGTGTTTCC
This sequence comes from Chitinophagaceae bacterium, assembly GCA_049840855.1. Classification (GTDB taxonomy): domain Bacteria; phylum Bacteroidota; class Bacteroidia; order Chitinophagales; family Chitinophagaceae; genus Rurimicrobium. Next base: position 724 of record JASGJF010000026.1, read on the forward strand.
TCGAAATCGGGCATGATCCTGAGCTCGCGCAGCGTGGTGAGACCGTCCTTCACAGGCATCATCATATCCAGCAGAATCAGGTCCGGGCGGAAAGTCTTCGCTTTGCGGATGGCTTCCGAGCCATTGTTGGCAGTCTCTATAAGATAGCCTTTGTTCTTAAGATTGTAGCTAATAAATTCGATGATGTCCGGTTCATCATCTACAATCAGAATTTTTTCCGGTAATTCCTGCATCATATCAGGTTGCAATGTTACCACCGAGTTTTCATTTTAAAGGTTAGTCTACGATTATGTAATTATTAAGCCTGTATTACCGAAATATTAACTGCTCTAAGTTACTGCAAATATGCCGTTACCGCGTCGAGTTCTTCCGGAGACAATGCTTCAAAAGAAGGCATTACGGACTGATTCCATTTCGCATACAGCTCATTCGCATAAGGATCGCCTGTTTTGATAAAGGCCTGCGAGTTGCGGATGAACGACTTCAGACGTGTGGTGTCGTTATTCCAGCGCGTCGCAACGCCCTGCAGGGCCGGCCCGATCTTATTTTCTTTAAAATCGTGGCACATCGAGCATTTCTCGGCGAATATACCTTCGCCGGACACGCCCTTCGCATCGGAGCCGCCAGCCTGGGGTGCATCGGACGAGCCTCCGCAGGACAGGATCAGTAGTGCAATACTCAGGGTGCTGAGCACAACGGTTGTTCTGAGTTTCATGTTTCGAAATTATCCCCAAAAATAAAGCGCCTTACACAATGTAAGGCGCTTTTCTGGTCAGTAACTATATATTTCGTTATTTACTCAGGGAACTTACGCTACGCAACAGGCGTTTCCAGCGCAGATGCAGCAGGCTTCCCTCGTAACTCAGCCACACGAATGAAGCTTTCCCCACAATATGATCTTCCGGCACAAAACCGAAGTAGCGGGAATCCGCCGACTCGTGACGATTGTCGCCCATCATCCAGTAGTAGTCCATCTTAAACGTGTAAGTGTTCGTCTCTTTGCCGTTGATAAAGAATTTGCCACCCCTGTCTTCAAAAGCATTGCCTTCGTAGTTGAAGATCACACGACGGTATAAGGCAATATTCTCCGGGGTAAGCGTAACAGTCGCTCCTTTTGCAGGAATAACGATGGGTCCGAAATTATCCCGGTTCCACTTAAAATGTTCTACATCTTTAGGGAAGATGTTGAGTTCATAAGCGCTCGGGGCAGCCACATCAGGCTCTACCGATACCACGCTCGCATTACCGCGAACCAGGTCTACTTTATCGAAAGGAATATTCAGGCGGTATTTATTACCGGCCGCTTCACGGAGTGAAATGCCATTCTCATCCAGGAAATCGCTGGACAAGCCCAGTCCCTTCGTGGTAACGATGTAGTGCATCTGCGAATGCGGGAACACTTCTGCCGGTTTGTCATTCAGGTACAATTGCCCGTTTACGATCTGTACTTTATCGCCGGGTATCGCCACGCAGCGTTTGATATAATTCTCTTTTTTGTCTACCGGACGCGTGATGATCGTGTAGGTGGATTTCACTGCAGCGCTGCCTCCTTCTGCCAGACAGATATCGTAATAATCCTCATTAGGTCGTTCGGCCACAACAGTGTCTCCGTCAGGGAAGTTGAATACCACCACGTCGTTACGTTTCACGCTGCCGAAACCTGGAAGACGTTTGTAATTCCAGTGTACGGCTTCGGAGTAGGATTTACCACCGGTAAGCGGCATAGTATTATGGACAAGTGGAAATGCCAGGGGGGTATTGGGGATACGAGGTCCGTATGCCGTCTTGGAGACGAAGAGGAAATCGTTGATCAGCATACTTCCTTCCATGGACCCGGTGGGAATGGTGTATGCTTCAATGAAGAACGTACGGATAATTGTCGCGGCAACAATCGCGAAAAGAGCGGCATCGAACCATTCTCTCCATACCGGCTTTTTCTTTTTGTTAGGGTCTTTTTTCTTTTTCCAGAAAGCTAATTGCATATAAAATTATTTTCCTCGTAAACTCAAATGTACAGACTTTCAGTATCTGTGTCGGTATAGAATCGGTAATATCTCGGTTGAACGCATTTTAGTGCAGATAAAGCAGTGCACCGATCTGTGCGGACAGTCCGAGTACAAAGCCTATCCACAGCTCCTTCCAGCTGTGGGCACCCAACGATCTGCGGGCCCAGAACACCAGTATTGCGGCAGCAGATACGAGTGTTAACGCGAGCGGGAGGAAGGAGGTTTTCAGGATCCATAATACCAGTACAAACCCCAGTGCAGAACCGACTCCGGACGTATGCATTGATATCTTAAAGAAAATCGTGCACATGAATACGGCGATGATACCCCAGAAATTACCGAGCAACAGAATCCTGGCGGCTTCAGGTGCATGCACATTTTTTGCGACCAGGTAGGGCCAGAAATAAAACACCATCACGCCTATGAGCGGAATCACACGCTCCTTTACATCCTTCAGCAGTATGCTTTTGATAAACCCGAGACCTTTCAGCAAGGCCAGCAGCAACAACGGGAACATGATCGTATTGATCACCATCATGCCCAGCCAGCCGGCCAGTTGCTTTTGCGGAATGCCGGAAAAGTATTCCGGTGCCACCTGGTACATCAGCAGGCAACAGTACAGGGGCATAAACACCGGGTGCAGCAGCACCGAGAGCGCATTGGCCAGGAAACGTAAGGGAGTTGCCATTGTTTGTGTCATTTGTTATTCTTCTAAGTTAGCAGAAAGCCATTGCTGCACCTGCTCTACCGGCATATTTTTACGGCGTGCATAATCGGCCACCTGGTCGGGCAGTATCTTACCTACGCCGAAATAAATACTCTGGGGATGACTGAAGTACCAGCCACATACAGACGCAGCAGGACTCATTGCGAGCGATTCCGTGAGTGTGATACCTGCATGCTCCGTTGCCCCGAGCAAGTCGAACAATTTCAGCTTTTCGGTATGGTCCGGGCACGCCGGGTAGCCCGGAGCGGGGCGTATACCGCGGTAGGTCTCTTTGATCAGTTCTTCAGCGCTCAGCGTCTCTTCCGGAACATAGCCCCAGAACTCGCGGCGTGTGCGCAGATGCAGCACTTCTGCAAAGGCCTCGGCTAGCCTGTCGGCCAATGCCTGCAGCATAATTTTACTGTAATCGTCGTGCGCTGCATTGAACCGTTGTATATGCGGCTCTATGCCATGAATGCTTACCGCAAACGCACCTATATGATCGTCCTTACCGCTGGCGGCAGGAGCAATGAAATCGCTGAGTGAAAACTGTGGCTGACCCGCAGCTTTCTTAATCTGCTGGCGCAGGCTTTCGAGGCGCAGCGGCTTTCCGTCTGCGTCCTTCTCCTCCGCAAGCTCGATGGTGTCCGGCGCAATGGCAGCCGCTTTCCAGAAACCCACCACACCTCTTGCCGTAAGCCATTGTTCGCTGATGATGGTGTCCAGCATGCGCTGCGCATCTTCAAACAGCCGCGTAGCTTCCGCACCCTGGCGTTCGTCGCTCAGTATCTGCGGATATTTTCCGCGCATTTCCCAGGTAATGAAGAAAGGCGTCCAGTCGATATACCGGCGGATTTCATTCAGGTCATATGCATCGAAGACGCGGGTGCCCGTGAACGAGGGCTGTGGAGGTGTATATCCCTCCCAGTCGATCTCCATTGTCTGCTGTTGCGCATCGGCAAAGGGCAGGTATTCTTTCACACCTCTTTTTGCGGCGAAATCTGCACGCAGTTTTTCATAATCGGCTTTTACCTCGTTGAGGAACACAGGTTTTGCTTCTTCGTTAAGGAGATTGCCTGCCACGGTCACGGAGCGGCTCGCATCCAGCACATACACCACCCCATTGTCGTATTGTTCGGCAATCTTCACAGCCGTATGCGTACGGGAAGTGGTAGCACCGCCTATCAGTAATGGTTGCTGCATATTACGGCGTTTCATTTCGCGCGCCACATGCACCATTTCGTCGAGGGATGGCGTGATCAGCCCACTCAAACCGATGATATCCACATTGAGTTCGCGGGCTTTATCCAGTATTTTATCTGCGGGCACCATCACGCCGAGATCAATGATCTCATAACCGTTACATGCAAGCACCACGCCTACAATATTCTTTCCGATATCGTGCACATCGCCTTTTACGGTTGCGAGTAATATTTTCGGAGCACCACCCTCCCCGGCATTCGGATTGTCCAGCTTTTCCTGCTCGATGAACGGAGTGAGCCAGGCAACGCTTTTCTTCATCACACGCGCACTTTTCACCACCTGCGGCAGGAACATCTTTCCGGAACCGAACAGATCTCCCACTACGTTCATGCCATCCATCAAGGGGCCTTCGATTACATGAAGGGGACGCGGATATTTCTGGCGTGCTTCTTCCGTATCCTGATCTATGTAATCGGTAATGCCGTTTACCAGAGCATGCCTGAGCCTTTCTTCCACGGAAGACTGGCGCCAGGTTTCGTCCTTTACAGATTCTTTCGCAACAGCCTTTACCGTTTCAGCAAATGTCACCAGCCGTTCTGTAGCATCGGGCCGGCGGTTCAACACCACATCTTCACACAATTCGCGCAGCTCCGGCTCTATCTGATCATATATCTGCAACTGACCTGCATTGACAATACCCATGTCCATACCTGCCTTGATGGCATGCAGCAGGAACACACTGTGGATCGCTTCACGTACATGGTCATTACCACGGAACGAGAAGGATACATTACTTACTCCTCCGCTTACTTTACACAGCGGCATTTTCTGCTTTACGATACGCGTAGCTTCGATAAAATCGACTGCGTAGTTATTATGTTCTTCAATACCTGTCGCAATTGCGAAGATGTTCAGATCGAAAATGATGTCCTGCGGATCGAACCCAGCCTTTCCGGTGAGGAGCCCGTACGCGCGTTCGCAGATGTTGACCCGCCGCTCCAGCGTATCGGCCTGACCGTCCTCATCAAATGCCATTACGATCACAGCAGCTCCGAAGGAACGGCAGATACGCGCCTGCTGCAGAAATTTGGCTTCTCCTTCTTTCAGTGAAATAGAATTCACGATGCATTTGCCCTGCACACATTTCAGACCAGCCTCGATGATTTCGAATTTAGACGAATCGATCATGATCGGTATACGGGCGATGTCCGGTTCGCTCTGCAGCAGATTCAGGTAGGTGGTCATTGCCTGCACACCGTCGAGCAGTGCATCGTCCATATTGACGTCCAGTACCTGGGCGCCGCCTTCCACCTGTTGCCGGGCGACAGAAAGTGCTTCTTCGTATTGATTTTCTTTAATAAGCCGTGCAAACTTCCTTGACCCGGTGACGTTGGTTCGTTCACCGACATTGACAAAGTTAGTCTCGGGGCGCAGCACGAGCGGCTCCAGGCCGCTCAGGCGCAGGAATGGATGAATTACAGACATGTTGGTTTGTATATACATTCAATGCTTGCTGCATTCCGGCAACAAGCATTGAGGTTACTTTATTAAACAGTATCGGTTGCCTTAGAACTTGTTCTTCCACATCATGCTCTCTACAGGGCGTATGGTGCGGTCGTTGTACTTGGCATTTTGCTTTGTATTGTATTTGTTGATGATCTCACCATCCACAGGGAAGTAGATCAGCTGTCCGATGGGCATACCCGCATATACGCGCACGGGGTGCACACAGGATATCTCGAGTGTCCAGGTGTTACAAAAGCCCACATCACCCTTTCCGGCTGTAGCATGTATATCGATACCGAGACGCCCTGTGGAAGACTTCCCTTCAAGGAACGGTACGTGCGCATGGGTTTCTGTGTACTCTTCAGTAACTCCCAGATACAGCACACCCGGCTGCAGTACAAAGCCCTCTTCCGGGATATCGAAATGCTCGATCTCGTTATGCTTCTTTGCATCCAGCTCTTTGTCCCTGTAGGTAGCCAGATGCTTTCCGAGATGCACATCGTAGGAGTTGGTTCCGAGGAAACTGCGATCAAAAGGGTCGATAACGATCGTACCTTTTTCAATCTCCTCCAGAATCCTTTTATCAGAAAGTATCATAATAGTTTGCGAAAGATTGCGCAAATATACAGCCGGCACGCCTTAACTCAAGGCGCGGCGACTGCTGATTTTAGAAAAATATTAAAGTGTCACCGTTTACGGCCCCTCAGGTATTCCTTCCTATTTCAATACCTTTGTTCCGCTATGACGAAGCTTTCGGTAAACATCAACAAAATAGCCACCCTGCGCAACAGCCGCGGCGGCAACAACCCTAGTGTGCTACAGGCTGCAATTGATTGTCAGCAGTTTGGAGCAGACGGCATAACGGTCCACCCCCGTCCGGATGAGCGGCATATCCGCTATAGCGACGTTCGGGAAATGCGCCCTTACATCACCACAGAGCTGAATATCGAAGGAAATCCGACGGAAGATAAATTTGTGCAGCTGGTGCTGGAAACCAGGCCACACCAGGTTACGCTGGTTCCGGATGCATTGAATCAGCTTACCTCTAACCACGGATGGGATACGATCAGACATGTTACTTACCTGCGCGACATCGTCGGTGTATTCAAACAGGCGGGTATCCGGGTATCGATTTTTGTAGATCCGGACCCGAAACTGGCGGCAGCAGCGGCTGATACCGGAACCGACCGCGTGGAACTGTATACCGAACATTACGCACAGCATTTTGCAGCCGATCCGCACGAAGCGGTAAAAAACTATGTGCTGGCAGCAGGTGCGGCGGCGGACAAGGGACTCAGCCTGAATGCGGGTCATGACCTTGATCTTAAAAATCTGCGCTTTTTTGCCGAACATATTCCGGGACTGGCGGAGGTGTCGATCGGCCATGCCCTGATCTCAGACGCGTTGTACTATGGTCTGCACAATACCATACAGATGTACCAGCGTTGCCTCAAACCTGTAGCATAAATGGCCAAACGCAAGCAACTGACCTTTGAAGAATTGCTGGATCGCGAACTCGGAAGAGAAGGCACGGAAGGCAGGAAGGCTTTTGAGATGAAGGCCCGCTTCTTCACACTCAGTGAGATGATCAAGTCGGCGAGAAAGGAAGCGGGAATGACACAGCAACAACTTGCTGATAAAATCGGAAGTCAGAAAAGCTATATTTCGAAAATCGAGAATGGGGATTGCGACCTGCGCTACTCTACTCTTATACGCATCTTTGAAGATGCATTTGGCAAGAGCCTGAATATTGTGGCGGAATAATTCGCCCGGAAACAAAAGAGTCGCCAACCTTTCGGGCCTGGCGACTCTTTTTATGCAGCAGGTTTATAAGGCACGTATTTTTTCTTTTTCCTGCGCCCGAGCCAGATCAGGAAACCGGTGACAGGCAGTCCTGCTGCGATCAAACCTGCGATAAATGCGATGATCTTACCGGGTAATCCCCAGACTGCACCTACGTGAATATCGTAGTTCATACCAATGAGCTTTTCGCCGCGATTCTTTGCAGCGTAAGGTTTACTGTAGAGCAGCCGACCGGAATACTGATCAAAGCGCAGTTCGTCGAAATGATAGTACACTTCTTTCCCTGAATACGCAGATATATCGTATACAGCGGTTCCGGAAAACGGCATACTCACCCCTATCCTGTCTGCCTGCGGATACAAAGAGTCCGCATAACGGAAAGAACGATCAAGCGCATTTACCGTTACCACTTTGCCCGAATCGAGCGAACTGATCTCCTTATTCACGGGTGCGGCGGTACTGAGCGCTGCAGTTACGTACACCAGTTTCTGAAACCAGTCGAACGCCCATACCAATCCGGTTAAGGCAAGTATCGCCGTGAACAACAATCCGTAAAAGCCGGAAACATTATGTAGGTCGTAGTTCACGCGTTTCCGGCCTGCTTTCCATTTTATCTTGAAGCTTTTGTTGATATTGGTCTTATTCCACTTTTTGGGCCACCATAAAATCATACCCGAGATCAGCATGATCACGAAGATCAGTGTTGCAATGCCCACTATGGGCTGTCCGTAGGGTGTGTTCAGCAGCAGGCTCCAATGCAGGTATTTGACGATGTTGAAAAATTCATACTTGTGATCCACCACGCCTGTCACCTCTGCGGTATAGGGGTTAATGAGCACGGAACGATAATATCTGATGGCACTGAAATAGGTAAGTGCATCAGGGTCTCCCGCTTTAAATGCTGAAAATTCCCAGGCTCTGTCCGGCTGCCGGTGCGCAACAAAAAAATTCAGCGGCTGATCGGTTCCCAATGCCGTCTGTGCTGCTTTTGCAAGACGGGATACAGGTAGTGGTCTGGCAGAAGCAGACACTGTTACAAAATAAGTATCGTGGTGTATTGCTTCGGTTATCTCTTTCTGAAATACATATATGCAACCGGTGAGCGCTACTATAAAAACAACCAGCCCGGACGACAGTCCGAGCCAGAGGTGTATTTTTCCTATTGCCTTCTTAAAGGTCATTATCAGAATTTATAAGCGATCGTCAGGCGCATATTACGCGGTGCTTCTGCCTGATAGTAGTAGAAGCTGCCGTATCCGTAATAGGACCCGCTGTAAAGGAATTTGTTCATCACGTTGAACATGTTTGCGGTGACGCGTGTATTGCCTTTTTCCCAGAACAAACCTGCATCTACGCGCAGATAGTCCGGCAATTTAGCCAACCCGCTCTGTCCCCATGTCCAGGTATCACGATCTTTCTGATAGCTGATACCTCCGCTTACACCCACACCTTTAAGGAAGCCTTTCTGAACCCCATAGTTCAGCCATGCATTTATGTTGTGTTTTGCAAAGCCCGGGATACGGTCATTTACTTTCATCGCAGTTACGCCCGGAGTTACTTCCGTTACGCGTGCATCCGTGTAAGCATAGTTCGCTATAAGGTTCAGTCCTCTGACGATCTGGCCTTTAAGATCAAACTCCACACCCTGCGCACGTTTCTGACCCAGCACGATTGAGAAGGATTCTCCGGCGGTATTTGCAGGATCGCTGGTGAGCTCATTATTTTTCAGGATGCGGTACACTGACAACGTCGTGTTCCATTTACCATCAAACCAGTCCTTTTTCAAACCCGCTTCCATATTGTTACCGGTGATAGGCTTGATGTCGGCACCGCTTCTAAGCACTCCTGCCTGAGGTGTAAATGCCTGGTCGTACAAAGCATAAACGCTGAAATCTCTGGCAACGGAAACGCTCAGTCCGATACGTGGTGTGAATTGCTGTGCCGTTCTGGCTGTGCCGCCATAAGAAGCCTGACTTACGTCGGTATATCTTCCCGCCAGTGTCAGACGAACGCGGTTGTCCAAAAAGCCAAGTTCGTCCTGCACATATACAGCAGAGTAACGCTGATCAATGTTCCCGTAAATGGCGCGGGTGGCAAGACTCTGACTGCGATCAAACACAGGATAACCATTGGCAGGAGCAGCAGCATTATTTGTGTAGATATTATAGCTACCCGGAGTGTCCAGGTTGTGCGACTGATTCCAGTCGGCCAGGTAATTCTTGTTACCCATATCCAATCCTGCAAGTATGCGGTGATGAACAGGGCCTGTATGCACATCGCCGTTCAGAAACACCTGTCCGAGTTTCATAGTCGACGCTGCATCCCAGATGCTCACTGAACGGATCATATTACCCGCAGAGTCCACGCTGGAGGGCCACATAGAAGATCCGATCTGATTGTAGGAGAAGTAAGCTGCCTGCGCAGTAAGTTTCCAGTGATCGTCGAGCTTATGCTGAAAATTCAGAAAAGCACTGTGATCGTTGATTTTGGTCGGATCTAGTCCCGGACTCATAATAGAATAACCAACCGGGAATTCACCATATCCTTTCGGGGAGTATACGTAATAACTACCTACGTTCGACATTTTTGCATGTTGCAGCGTGTATTCAAATGTCAGACTGGTTTTATCATCGATCTTATAGGTGATCACCGGTGCAATACTGTAGCGATCGTTAAATTCATAGGGACGGAAAGATCCTTTGGTCTGATTCATCAGGTTAAGACGATAAAGCACTTTCCCTTTTTTATCGAATTTACCATCAAGATCCACGGTCGCACGATAGAGATCAAAACTTCCGAGCGTCAATGAGGCCGAACCGTTAAAATCCCTGCCTGTAGGCTTCTTGGTTACCACGTTATACAGACCGCTCGGATCGCCGTTTGCCAGCATAAACCCCGCCGGTCCTTTAACGAATTCAATATGATCCACAAAGCTCATGTCCTCGGTAAGCGGTCCCCATGCGGAGTTCACCACATTGAACCCATTGCGGAATGCAGACAGCTGAGAACCACGTGCATTGATACGGGTGTACATATCCCCCCAGTGTTCGAGACGCGTAACACCGCTCACATTGCGGATCACGCCATCACTCATGCTCGTCACCTGCTGATCTTTCAGGGCTTCTGCCGATACCACCTGTACGTTCTGGGGAATTTCCAGCAAAGGTTCATTCAGCCTCAGGCTTTGTGAAGGTTTATCTGTTTTGTATTTATTGCGGGCAGATTGGATCACCACTTCATGGAGCAGCTGCTGTGCAGACACGTTCAGCTGCAGGGTTGCGTTGCTTGTTCTCCCCGCTGCCACCAGCACAGATTCGGATACTTTTGCGTAGCCGGGAATGTCTACTTCCAGCATCCAGGTACCGTCGGGTATGTTTTCAAAATTAAATGCGCCGCTGTTATCCGTTGACGCAGCTTTGTGCAGCGCTTTAATGACCACCTCGACATTTTCGGCCGGTCGCTTGTCTGCGGTAATTACGGCACCTTTTATGCTTCCGGATTTATCTTCCGCCTGAACAGATAAAGACACGCAGAGCATCAATGCGCATAATTGCAGGAATTTGGGTATTGCTTTATTCATCTTTCCGATTTTGCGCGCAAAACTCCGGCATCCGTAAAACTGCGGCTTTCAGAATCGGGAAAATGTGTTTTCAAAAAAAGGAATTAAGCAAAGCGCCATATAACACAATGTGGTGCATTGCGTTATTCAGAACGGAATACTTTGTCCCAAAGCACGGAGCTTACACCATATCGTTTGTGATCATCCTGATAATGATGAAGCATATGATGTCGCTTCAGCCGTTTCCAGAATTCGGATTTAAAATTGTGGTGGTGCATTGCATAGTGGCACATGTCGTATGCGAGGTAACCGCTTACAAATCCCGGGAAAAACGCGTAAAGATGTACAGGACTCAGCAATAACCCAAAGAGAAAATAGAATACCACCGCCAGCGGAAGGCTGGCTGAAGGCGGCATTACCAGCCTTTTAGTATCGTTCGGATAATCGTGATGCACACCATGGAAAATGAAGTGGATACGTTCCATCAGTTTTCCTTTGGGTGTAAAATGAAAGACATAACGGTGTAACACGTATTCTGCCAGCGACCAGAGCAGAACTCCAAGAACGAAGTAGGATAATACTGTCCAGAACGGGGTTGCAAATTTCAACTGCCCCTGAAAAAGAAAAAATCCTATAATCGGAATGTAGATAAAAAGAGGAACGGAGAAATGCACTTTGGAAAGTGATTCAAGCAGATTACTGCGGAACATCCGCACAGATTCTTTTGAGTTGGAGACAAAATTCTTTGCCATACGGTTTGGTTGAGTGCTGTGAATGAAGATGAGCGGGGAGAAGGCGGCTTTACACAGCAAAAGTAGCATGTCGTCTATCGCATATCCATTACAAAAAAACAGTATTAACACAGCGCTCACAATAACCGCGGTTTGTACCGATAGCATTATAATGCCTGAGAATAGTACACTTTCATGGAAGATAGCGTATTGCGCCACATATACTCCAGGCTTTTATTGTAAGGCTTACACAAAACATTAAGGTAGTATATGTTGTTTCCGTCTGTAAAATTTCCCCCTCGACCCAACCTAAAGCCTGTTTACCGGCAGGTCTGACCGGATATAACTTCATCTTTCCCGACTTCTTAACGGAATCATATTCTCGAAAAATCTTAAAAATGTCATTTGCCGATACATTAGCGCAGTTGGCCTTTTATCATTGCATTTCAATAACAGATGCCGGGTTTATGAATACTACCTTTGCGGCTGTTCTTCAACCGTATATCAGCGGGCGTCTCCGCCAGCCATCTGAAAATGTTCCATTATATAGCCAGCAACATCAAGGCTTACCTGAATGCCGCACCCAACCGGCATCTTAAAAAGTCGATCCTGAATGCGCTACCGTTCTGGGTGGGAGCCCTTCTGACAGGTCTTGTAGCTGTGGCATACGCACGTTTGTTCGGTATGGCAGAAGCAGCCGGCATTTACCTGTTCAAAAAACTGCATTGGTACTTCTTACTTGTTACGCCGGTGACCTTTGTACTCGCCTGGTACCTGGTAAAGCGGTTCGCTCCGTTTGCAAGGGGTTCGGGAATTCCACAGGTGAGTGCCGCCATTGCTTTATCGAATCCTAAGGATTATTCCAGGGTAAACAAACTGCTCAATATCCGGCTTGCGGTTACCAAGATCATTTCAAGTGTTACAATGGCGCTGGGAGGCGGTGTAATCGGGAGAGAAGGACCTACCATCCAGATTTCCGCGTCTATATTCAAAGCTATTAATGAACGGCTACCGACGTGGTACCCGCGTATATCGCGTCAAAATATGATCATCACCGGTGCCGCGGCGGGACTTGCCTCTGCGTTCAATACTCCGCTGGGCGGTATTGTATTTGCGATCGAAGAGCTTACGACCACTCATTTCAGTTACTTCAAATCGGCGCTGCTCACAGGAGTTATCCTGGCAGGACTTACCGCACTCACGCTATTGGGACCTTATTTATATCTCGGCTATCCGCGACTGCAGGGATTGCATTCGGGAATCGTTGTAGGGGTGGTTTTTGTAGCATTACTTTCGGGAGCTACTGCAGCGGTGATGGGACAGGCCATTCTCTGGCTTACAGCACGCAAGAAACAGTTGCAGCGGCGGATTCCGGAGTGGATCATCGTAGCACTTTTCGGATTACTTATTGCGGCAACGGCTGTGCTGATCAATCCGGATGTGCTGGGCTCCGGCAAAGAGTCTGATGATGCACGGGTTGTTTTCTGCCGACAAAGACATCAGCTGGGAAACGCCGCTGCTGCGCTTTTTAGGTCCGGTGATTTCCTTTTCATCCGGAGCCGCGGGCGGCGTGTTTGCACCTGCTTTAAGTGCAGGATCCAGTATAGGGAATCTTACTGCGCAACTGTTCCATATCGGGGGCTCTGAAGCCAATCTGCTGATACTAGCGGGAATGACGGCCTTTCTTACAGGCATTACAAGAAGTCCGTTTACATCGGCCATTCTCGTTATAGAAATGACCAACAGTCACAGTGTCATTTTTTACATCATGATCTCTGCGCTGGTGGGCAGCCTCATCGCTAAAATACTGGCCCGGCACCCGTTTTACGAGCACCTGAAAGACCAGTATCTGAGAGAGGTGGAACAGGATTAACTGCTGCCTTATGCGATCTGCTGCGCGAAGTAAGGCGCGAGCAGGTCTTCAAATTTGTAAAATCCCGCCGGTTTACCCGACAGATGCCTCGCGGCAAACAACGCTCCGTTACCGAATGCTTCACGTGAAATAGATTCATGAACAAGGCGTACGGTCTGAAACGGGAAACCGAAGATCACTTCATGCTCACCCTCACAATCCCACCGGCCCGGATGGAATTGATCTTCTCATGCTCCAGCTCAAGCGCATTTGCAATCTTTACTGCCGTTCCGGATACACCCTGCTTATTGCGGAAATGCTCTTCCACAATCTCAATATCCACTTCCGGCGCAATCTTCTGAAGCAGGCGTGCAGAAAACAATAAGTAATTTACACCAAGTGTGATATTGGGTGACCAGAAAACGGTGGTGAGCAAAGCGAGTTTCTGCAAAAAGCCGATCTCTTCGGGATTATAATAGGTGCTGTTCGGATTCTATCGTGTTTCCCTATTAACCTTAGCAGTAATTGTAACTGAACGAAGTGACGACA
>JASGJF010000027.1:0-125585 GCA_049840855.1 Chitinophagaceae bacterium
TATTGCTAAGGTTAATAGGGAAACACGATAGAATCCGAACAGCACCTAGCAGCGTGAAGATTGCCATAGCCCAGCAAAACTATCATATCGGAATACCGACAAAATAATCCAGTCTGTCCGCGATGCCAGAATGGCAGGAGCCGATCTCGCGGTCTTTTCGGAATTTATGTGTATGCGGCTATCCTCCACGCGATTTTCTTGAATTTGAAGACTTTATCAACGCTGCACCAATGCTGTACAGCAGATAGCCGCCGAAACCCGGGATATTGGCGTACTCATCGGTGCCCCCTCCCGCAATCCGCAGCCGGAAGGCAAAGATCTGTTCAACTCTGCCTATTTCCTTTATAACGGTTCCTACAGCAGGTAATTCATAAAACACTGTTACCTAACTATGACATTTTTGATGAGTACCTGGTACTTTGAGCCAGCTTCCGAATGGAAAACCATATTGTTTAAAGGCAAAAAACTTGCAGTCACGATATGTGAAGACATCTGGATCTTGTGGACAACCCCTTATACCGTTCGCGGCCAATGGGGGATTACTTGTCCAGACAGCAGCCCGACATCATGATTAACCTGAGCGCCTCACCGTTCGACTATATACATGCCGAAAACCGTAAAATGATTACCGACAATGTGAAAGCGATGGTATCCCATTATTGATTGTAATACAGTGGGATCTCAGACCGAAATTGTATTTGATGGGGGCTTCTTGCTCCGGTACTATGCTTCAGGGGCGATCGTTGCAGAACTCCCTTATTTTCAGGAGGCCTGGTGTTTTGTGAATGGGATAGCATGCTTTCTGCCGACGCTGCCGGTACCGCTCCGGAAAACGCATACCAGCACAGATTTTCGGGAAATACACAACTTGATCCTGAAAATATTGCGTTGATCCATCAGGGGGCACCGTTATCAGGCATCAGGGATTATTTCGGCAAAATGGGCTTCAGCAAAGCGATTCTCGTAGCTTCTTCAGGGGTATTGACAGTGCTGTGGGTCACCCTTGCCTGTGAAGCCCTTGGTGCCGCAAACGTACGGGCATTGCTATTGCCTTCACAGTTTTCTTCAGACCACTCGGTTTCCGATGCGGTTGCATTGTCCCGGAACCTGAACAATCAATACGATACGATTCCCATCCGCAGCGTTTTTGAAGCTTACGAACAGGCGCTGGAACCGGTTTTCGGCGGACTCGCTTTTTCCGTTGCGGAAGAAAATCTTCAGTCGCGCATACGCGGAGCAATGGTTATGGCACTAAGCAATAAGTTTGGGTCTATATTGCTCAACACGTCCAATAAAAGCGAGCTGGCTACAGGCTACGGCACGCTGTATGGTGATATGGCAGGCGGACTGGGTGTATTGGGAGACCTGTACAAAATGCAGGTGTATGCTCTGGCACGCTACATCAACCGTAACGAAACCATTATCCCGCAAAATATTCTGGATAAAGCTCCCAGTGCGGAATTACGCCCGGGACAAAAGGATAGTGACAGTCTGCCGGAATATGAAGTACTGGATGCTATTCTTTATCAGTATATCGAACAGCGGAAAGGACCCCGTGAGCTTGATGCCATGGGTTTCGACAAAACGCTGGTGGCACGTATCCTGAAACTGGTGAATATGAATGAATACAAGCGAAACCAGTTTTGTCCGATCATCCGCGTATCTCCTAAAGCATTTGGTGTGGGACGGCGTATGCCGATCGTGGGGAAATATCTTTCTTAAAATAGAAAACACCGCAGCGTTGGCCGCGGTGTGTTTCATCTCCACCCTATTTAAAACAAAACTACTTGTTTGTTCCCTGTGTTATTGGAAAGACCGGAAAACCTTTATCCGCCTTTCTGAAATCAAAGATGCTGCGATTTATTCCCGGTACAAAATTTATGGGGCAGATGCACGCATTTTTGGGGTTAACGCGAACTGCGGTCTTCAAAAAACTCCATCAACTCCCGCTCAAAGCTGCTGCCAATGGGCAATTCATGCCCTTCAATGAATACAGTCTTATTGCGTATGCTCTTTATTTTGTCTACCGGAACAATATATGAGCGGTGTATCCTCACGAAAGAGGTTTTAGGCAGCATATCGGCGATCGTCTTCAGTGGCATACGTGCTAATACAGGCTTTTGTGCCAGCAAATGTATTTTCACATAGTTATCCAGACTTTCGATCAGCAGAATGTCTTTAAGAAAGATTTTGATCAGACTGTAATCAGCCCGAACAGTCAGGAATGGCTCGACCACAGCGGTATCCGGTGTGTGCATTTTCAGCTGGAATAACGCCTTTTCCAGCGCTTTCTGAAAGCGTGCAAAAGTGAAGGGCTTCAGCAGATAATCGACTGCGTTGAGATTAAAGCCTTCCACCGCGTACTCAGAATACGCTGTGGTGAAGATCACTTTGGGCTGCACTTTCAACTCCCGGAAAAAATCTATTCCTGAAATAGAAGGCATATTAATATCCAGGAAGATCAGATCCACCCGATTCTGCTCCAGATATTGCATCGCCTCATGCGTTTGCGTGAACGTTTTAGCAAGACTGATCTGTCCGGATTGCGCGGCGAATTTTTCGACTATCTTCAGCGCCAGCGGTTCATCATCAATGGCAATTGCCGTAATCATTACAAAAGGATTTTAAGGGTTACGGAGAAATAATGCTCTTTATCGGATATGTCGAGAATATAACGCCCGGGATACAGAGCCTGCAAACGCCGTTTCGCATTCTCAATGCCCATTTTACCGACTTCTTCCTGGCTGATACGTACGGGCACTTTGCGGTTCAGCACAAAAAGATGGAGCTCTTTTTCTGTGATATGAATATCGATACGCAACTCGCAATCTTCATCCGGATTAATACCGTATTTGAAAGCATTCTCAATAAACGGTATCATCAGCATCGGGCGATATATTTGCTCCCGGATTGCCGTCAACAGAAAAAGAGAACTTTGTCTGCTCTGTGATCCGTATTTCCTGGAGGGATATGTAATTGCTGATATAGTCGATTTCCCGGTGCAGCGGTACATGGTCCTGAGAGGCGTCCGTAAGCACATACCGCATCAGGCCGGACAGTCGTACCACGGCATCGGCAGTTTCGTCAGACTTGTCTATTGCAAGCGCGTAAATGCTGTTCAGTGAATTAAAAAGAAAATGAGGATTGATCTGAGCTTTTAAATAACTAATTTCGGCCTCAACCCGCGCCTTTTCCGTTTGTTTCCACCTTAGATTGGAAGCAATAGAATACGAAAACAACCCTACCAGCGCGAACTGCGTCACATATCGTGTAATGATAAAACCGATCGGGCTATGATGCCTGGGCGGACGCATGATCGGAGGCATCATTTTTCCGGCAGCCCCGGGAAACTGATGTGCAAAATGGGATCCCCTCACAAAATGCGGGAATATCTGCATCGGTATAAACGAATAGATCAGGAAGCATACCACGATTATGCTCCAGAACTGCCACATTTTACGTTGAAAATAAAATTTCGGAAGCAGCACAAACGAATTCAGGAAAAAGAACACCAGCAACAGGAAATAGGAAAGAAAACTCTCCTTGAATCCGGACACCCGGATAAAGCTGAAGTCCCAACTGAAGTCGGGTGAGGTAAAAAATGGGATTATTAAAAATAACAGACTGTAAAGCGCATACAGCCACCATTGTCTCTTTGAAATCTTATCCACAGTCAGTTATTAATGTCTGTGGTAAAGGTACACCTTAAGAGTTGTGCAGCACGTAGCACCGGCATTCTTGGGGTAAATAAGGAAAAAGTAGGGGTAATATGCACGGCAGGAATACATAATAAAAAATAATTTTGCGTTAGATAAAGTAGTATGAAAGGTTTCTATCGATTATTGAGTGGTTTGACAGCTTTGCTGCTTGTATGTACGGTACCTGCAGCAGCCTCCCATCTGTACGGCGGGGAAATGTATTACACGCATATCAGCGGCAGGCAGTATAAGGTCACGATGGTGTTGTACGGCGACTGTGGAGGAACCGCCAGCGTATTTGCAGCGCTTTACACAGCCAGCCCCAAAGTACAGGTGTACAACGGAACGTTTTTGTACCGTACCATGGACCTGAAGGTGATCACAGCCGGAACAGAAATAACGCCTGTTTGTCCGAGTTCGCTTTCCTCTACCACCTGCAATGGCGGTACGGTTCCGGGTGTGCGGAAATTTGTCTACGAGGATACGATCACGCTCAACGTCGCTTCTGCCAACTGGAAGTTTCGTTCTACAGGCTACCTTACTTCCACTACTTCAGCCGGGCGCAGCGCTTCCATCACCAATATTCTTATGAGCGGTTCCGGCTCCATTATGTCGCTGGAAGCTACGCTGAACGATACCGGCACCTATAATAATAATCCTACGTACACAACGGTACCTACCCCTTTCTTCTGTATCAACACTGCACAGGAATACAATCCGGGCGCCGTGGAATCAGATCTGACAGATAGCCTGGCGTATGAGCTGGTGGACGGACTGGATGCGACTACAACACCCAGTTCGTTAGTGACGTATGCAACAGGATATAGCGCCACAGCACCACTCGCCGTAGCCACCGGCAGTTTTTCATTCAGCAAAACCACCGGGCAGCTTACGTTTACTCCCAATCTGGCTCAGAAGTCACTTGTGGTAATGAAAGTAAGTGAATACAGAAACGGGGTGCTTGTCGGCACCAGTATGCGGGAAATGACCTTTATCGTCTTATCTACCTGCTCAAACCGCTCTCCGTATGGAAAGATCAGTTCGCTTGCGGCAGGAACGCTTACGGGAAATACAACCGTCAGCATCTGTAAAAACGAAAATTACCTGGGTTTCGAGATCAACCCAATTGACTCAGATGGCAACTCGATCACCATGACGGCTGCCGGGCTTCCTTCAGGCGCAACGCTCTCCATTACCGGTAATGGAACCACGTCACCGAAATCCTCTTTTCTCTGGAACATCAGCAGTGTCACCCCCGGCACCTACTATTTTTATATAACCTACCAGGATGATGGTTGTCCGCTAAGCAGTAAACAGACGGTAGCTTACACGCTCACAATCCTCCCCAAGGCAACCTCTTCCATTACCCTGATAAGTGCGGCTACCTGTGTGAAGAAAGCTGTTTTTGATATCATTCCGGCGGCTGGCGGAGCACCTTATACCATCCAGGTGAAGAGTGCCGCCACCACCTTACATACGCTTAGCGGATCTTCTTCCAGCTTCCGGGATTCGCTGGCCCCGGGGACGTACACGGTTCGTACTACAAATACCAACGGCTGCTATTCAGATACCAGCTTTACACTGGTGGCTCCGGCCAATCCTGCTTTCGCAAGTATAAGCACCGTCATGCCCTTATGTTTTGGTGGCACCAACGGATCGCTCACCGCTGTAGGCAGCGGTGGCTTGAGCCCTTACATGTATTCTATTGACAAAACAACCTTTGCCGGATCGGGCACTTTCTCCGGACTCAGCAAAGGTTCCTACACGATTACGCTTCGCGACGCTAATTATTGCACAAAGGACACCACCGTCTCTATCGCCGAACCAACGGAAATAACTTCGGTGAGCACCAGTAAAAACAACGTCTGCAATGTAACCAAAACAGGAGCGATCACACTCACCGCGAGCAACGGTACGCCGGGATACCAATATGCACTGGGAAGCGGATCCTATAGTGCTGCCAATACATTCACCGGCCTCGGCTCGGGCACGTACACCATAAATGTCAAAGATGCGAACGGCTGCACGAAAAGCTTTCCGGTAACGGTAGGTGATTCCATCAATGTGCGCACTACCGTCATTACCGATAATGTATCCTGCAATAAGGGCACTGACGGGTCTCTCAAACTGAGTCCTTACCTGGGTGTTACCCCTTTCACCTATGCACTCGGCAGCGGATCTTACGGCTCGTCGTCCAGCTTTACCGGCCTGACGGCAGGTTCTTATGTCGTGCACATTAAAGACGCCCTGGGATGTTATCTGGACACTACATTGACGATTACGGAACCAGCAGCGCTGGCGATGGCGTTTTCCAAAACGAGTCCCACCTGCAATGGATACAGCGACGGTGCAGTTACCGTTGCTGCAGCCGGAGGTACCACCGCGTACACTTATGCAATTGACGGAGGCACCTATTCTACCGTCCGTACATTCACCAAACTAAAAGCAGGAAAGCACGTAATCAGCGTCCGTGATGCTAAAAATTGCACCCTTGATTCTTCCATACAACTTACCGAACCGGAACCCATCCTGATCAGCGCAGTGTTGGACTCCATCAATTGTTTCGGAGGTGCTGACGGGATCATTACGGTTTCAGGCAGCGGAGGTGTACAGCCGTACAGCTATATACTCAATACCGGGAGTCCACAAAGCAGTCCTTCATTCACAGGCCTTACTGCTGCAGGATATAAAATTCAGATTGCCGATGCAAATGGCTGTCTTAAAGACACGGATGTGGTACTTGCACAGCCCGCGAAGCTGCTGATCTCTGATATCCTCATCCGGCACCCAACCTGTGAAGGCTATAAAGACGGTTCGCTGGCCATTCGTGCAAATGGCGGAACCAGTCCGTATAGCTATGCGCTCAACAATTCCGGCTATGCCGACAATAATGAATTCACCCAGCTGGGGGAAGGGAAATACGCAGTAAGCGTGAAAGACACAAAAGGATGTATTACCGATGGAGAAGCAGATCTGGTAGGTTATCCGAAGATCACAGAAGAAAGCAGGACTGTAATTCCGACCAGCTGCTATGGCAAGGAAGACGGAGCCTTCATATTCATTGCCACCGGCGGCAACCCTTCCCTGCGCTATGTATTGAACGGAAGCAAGGATACTTTAACGGCAGCCGACTATGCAAACCTGAAAGCCAGGAACTTTACGGTTACAGTGGTTGACTCGACTAATTGCTACAAATCTTTCACGATTTCCGTACCGCAGCCGGAAGCATTACAGACAGACCTGGATGTAACGCATAATGATTGCACAGGCCTCGATACGAATGGCAGGATCATTGCCAAGATATCCGGAGGAACAGCGCCTTACAGCTATATCTGGAGCTATCAGGGGGATACAGACAGCTTTATCAGCGGATTGGCAAACGGATACTACACTGTGTGGATCACAGATGCACATCAGTGTAAAGACTCCGTCACACAGGAGATCTATTACGATAATTGCTGTACACCTTCGATACCCAATGCGTTTACTCCCAATGGCGACGGGCGGAATGATGTGATACGCATTTTGTACAAAGGCGATATTATCCTGAAAGAATTTAGTATCTACAACCGTTACGGACAACAGGTGTTCACCACGGATAACATAGATCAGGGGTGGGATGGGCGTTTCCTGGGTCGCGAAGAAGAGCTGGGTGTGTACTACTATTATGTGAAATTAGTATGCGGTAACCAGCACAGCCACGTGCGTACATTTAAAGGCGATATAACACTCATCCGGTAGTCGTTTATCACAAACTTTCGCGAATGCGCTATTTTTTCGGTTTTTACCGAGAAAATAGACGCAAAAAAATTACATTTGCAATCCTTTTAATAACGACAATATGGAATACAGAGAAATTGTTGCCGTGACCGGAATAGGCGGGCTGTTTCAATTGCTTACTACAAAAAGCGACGGAGCGATTGTTCGCAACCTGACCGACAAAAGCACAAAATTTATTTCTGCACGTGTACACAATGTTACTCCTATCGAGAGTATTGAAATTTACACTAATGACGAAAACGTTCGTTTGCATGTAGTATTGCAGGCAATTAAAGATAGCGAAGCACAACATCCGCTGCCTGATACAAAGGCTGGTAACGATGCTGTTAAGGCTTATTTCAAAGCTGTTTATCCGAATCTGGATGAAGACCGCGTGTATGTAAGCGATATGAAAAAGATCCTGAAATGGTATGAGTTATTGAAGAAAAACGACATGTTGAACTTCGATATGTATAACCAGGAGGAAGCGCACGCGGAAGAAACAGTTGAAGAAACAGAAGCGGAAGTTCCCGCTAAAAAAGCAAAAGCGAAAAAAGCAGCTGAAGAAGTGACGGAAGAAGTTGCGGAAAAGCCTGCTAAAAAAGCGAGAGCTAAAAAAGCGGTAGCGGAAGAAGGTACCGAAGAAGCTCCTAAAAAAACAGCCCGCAAAAAGAAAACCGAAGAATAATTTTCCGAATACGGTATTATCTAAAGCAGCGCACAAGCGCTGCTTTTATTTTTTTAAAATAGTGTAAGCTGTTTGACCGGGAGCCTGCGTAACGGCAGTACCGGATCTTCCTGTAAGTCTGCTCCGTACACATGCCACAATGGACCAGCAGCCGTGCGGGAAGCCACAGCGATCTCAGCAGTACCCGCATGCAGATCAAAAAGCTGCTGCACGATCTGCGGGCAATTATTTTCTGCCGACAAGTGCGCTAATATCAAATGACTCATATGTGACGGCTTGTATTCCTTTACCAACGCTAATGCTTCGGTATTGGACAGATGCCCGTTCCCGCCCCTGATCCTTTGTTTCAGACGATAGGGGTAGCTTCCTTTTTCGAGCATCTCCCCATCGTAGTTCGCTTCAAGAAATGCAGCATGACAACCGGAAAAGTGCTGCTTCAGCGATTCGCATACACGACCCAGATCGGTAAATACGCCGACCCGGACTCCTTTACATTCTATTACCACACTAAAGGGGTCGCCTGCATCATGGTATTTGGAAAAGGTGTTGATTGTAAATTCACCGAAACAGGTACGGCTATTTGCCTCAATCAAATGCAGGTTTCTGGCTTCGGGCCGTTGCCGCATGCGTGCTAAAGTTCCGTTGGTAAGAAAAACAGGCAGATCATATTTGCGCGACAATTGCTCCAGACCCCTTATGTGATCAATATGTTCGTGTGTGACCCAGATTGCCTTTACAAGACTGAAAGATAAGCCGAGCGCTTCGATCCGGCGTTCCGTTTCTTTGCAGGATATGCCTGCGTCCACAAGGATTGCTTCATGCTGTGTCCCTATATAGTAGCAATTTCCGTTGGAACCTGAATTTATAGCCGCAATGTGTAATCTCATAAACATAAAGCAATCGCACGAGCCCCTCTCTGTAATTTAAAAAAACGCCTGCAATTGCAGACGTTTTGTAAGATATTTCTTTGTCCTAACCGGGATAGCCAGCGGCAGTCAGTTCCACCAGCTTGCCCTGCTCGATACGTACGATACGGCCGGGATATTTCTGCAGGATAGTATAGTCATGCGTTGCCATCACCATAGCAGTATTGTATTCTTTACAGATAGTGAGCAATAATTGCATGATCTCATCTGTGGTTTCCGGATCGAGGTTTCCCGTAGGTTCGTCCGCAATAATGAGTTTTCGGATTATTGAGCAAAGCCCGTGCGATATCCACACGCTGTTGTTCTCCGCCGGACATTTCATGCGGCATTTTAAAACCCTTTCCTCTTAACCCGACTTTCGACAGCACGGATTCAATTTTCTCTTTCATTTTAGCCTTATCCGTCCAGCCGATCGCCTTCAGAACAAATTCCAGATTGTTGAACACGTTCCTGTCGCTCAGCAGACGGAAGTCCTGGAAAATGATACCGAGGTTGCGACGCATCAGCGGCACCTTCTTCCAGGTAAGATCTTTAAGGTTGAAGCCTGCAATGTGCCCTTCCCCCTCTTTCAGATACAAATCGCCATAAAGGGTCTTCAGCAAACTGGATTTACCGCTGCCGGTTTTCCCGATCAGGTACACCATTTCGCCTTTCCGAACCTCCATGTTTACGTCCGACAAAATCAGGGAGTTGCCCTGATAAATATTTGCATTCCGTAACCAGACAATATTGTTCTCGTTCATATCTTCCTTTTTAAATGCAGCAGCGTACGGAAGTACTTTTCCGTACGCTGTGCTCTCTGTAAAGCGCTTATTTATTCAATTTAGCTTTGAGTCCTGCATCCAGTGCATCCAGGAATTCTTCCGTATACAGGAAGTGCTCTCCGTGTTTTACGCTGTTACCATGGACACATACTGCCAGATCTTTTGTCATTTTACCAGACTCAACAGTTTCAATACAAACATCTTCCAGTGCCTGGCAGAAATCAATCAGTTCCTGATTGTTATCCAGTTTACCGCGGAATGCCAGACCACGTGTCCATGCAAAAATAGATGCGATAGGATTGGTGGATGTTGGTTTTCCTTTCTGATGTTCACGGTAGTGACGGGTTACCGTTCCGTGAGCAGCTTCAGCTTCCATAGTTTTACCGTCTGGGGTAACCAGTACAGAAGTCATCAGACCGAGGGAACCAAAACCCTGCGCTACTGTGTCACTTTGAACGTCTCCGTCGTAGTTTTTACAAGCCCATACGAAGTTACCGTTCCATTTCAACGCACTTGCCACCATGTCATCGATCAGGCGGTGTTCGTATATGATACCGGCTGCATCAAACGATGTTTTGAATTCGTTCTGGTAGATATCTTCAAAAATATCTTTGAAGCGGCCATCGTATTTTTTAAGAATTGTATTCTTTGTGGAAAGATACAGCGGCCATTTTTTGCTCAGAGCCATGTTGAAGCAAGAGCGGGCAAAGCCTTTGATGGATTCATCAGTATTGTACATAGCCATCGCCACGCCGTCGCCTTTGAAGTTGAATACTTCATGCTCTATCACCTCGACCGTCCTCACCTTCGAATTTAATGGTAAGCTTACCTTTTCCTTTAGTAACGAAATCGGTAGCGCGGTACTGATCGCCAAAAGCATGACGGCCTACGATAATCGGCGCATCCCAGTTGGTAACGAGTCTCGGAATATTGCTGATAACGATAGGCTCGCGGAATACGGTTCCGTCCAGGATATTGCGGATCGTCCCGTTAGGGCTTTTCCACATTTGTTTCAGGCCAATTCAGTAACACGTTGCTCATCGGGGGTAATTGTAGCGCATTTGATACCAACACCATACTGCTTGATCGCATTGGCGGCGTCTACAGTTACCTGATCATTGGTAGCATCACGATGTTCTACGCCTAAATCATAATATTTAATGTCAACATCAAGATAGGGTAAGATAAGTTTGTCCTTGATAAACTGCCAGATGATTCGGGTCATCTCATCACCGTCCAGTTCTACAACGGGATTTGCAACTTTAATTTTTGCCATTGAAAAATGATTTAAAAAGATGGGGGCTAAGGTACAATTATAGCTGCACATATAACCCCGGGGGCAAGGAAAAAATGCCTCGATTTTGGTAATCGCAGACAATATTTTTTCTATAGAGACGTTTTATTACGCAAACACCCTTTATAGAATGATCAAAAATCTACACTTAAAAGATACCGCCAAACGTGTCAAACATCGTCGTCCTCCGCTGCAGGACCTGACCGATCATCAATTTCAGCAACTGATAGCGGAAGATCTGCTGCAGCCGAGACAGGAAGCGGTGGCGGCACTACTGAGAAAGGTATCGGAGTTATCTTCGAAGTCGTAAAATACTTCCCGCAAAATACTGCATTAAGAAACAAGGGGCAGGCATTAAAGTAAGCACTTGTTTCTTAATGCAACCTAACGCAAAACGCCATTTGAAATTATTCAAATGGCGTTTTGCTATTTGTATCCTGGTTATAATGCCACCTGTGCGCCGATGTTGGCAATCAGACTGCTGTGTTTGAAATCGGTATAGGACTGATCAATCTTCACGTTTGTCAGGCCGGGCTGGAACCGGAAGGTTCCGTAAATGGATACTTTAGATGCCAGTTTGAATCCGACACCCACTTCTGTCAAAGCGGAAAGATCAAATTTCGAAACCATAGTGGTCAGGGACTTGGCGATACGATTCCTTGGTAGCCCTGATCTTCATTTTTTCACTGGCACTGAGCAGGTACCCCGGAACTATCCCGATATTCGCTATCGCTGATAATTTTTTACCGACTATAAATCCAAATTTCAAAGGAAGGGAAATGTAAGAGAAGTTCAGTTTATCAGTAATGAGTCCGTTACTGCCATCCGTGTAAGTCTTTTGTGCTCCTCTGTTGTCGACATTGAGTTCAGCACCGTAATTCAGAAAGTGATTACGGTAATTGTAGGTAAGACCAAATGACACACGGCCGTTATAGTCATCATCGTCATCTAAATTGTATTTCAATTTGGAAAATGAATATGCGGCATGGAGCCGATGTAATCCTGGGCACTTGCCGAAAAAATGCCGAACGATAACGCAAAAAGGAAAAGCTTTTTCATAATTGTGGTGATTTGGCGCAATATTACAATCCGTTATGAAAACAAAAAAATATCATTAGATCTACGGAACAGAGATTTAGACATAAAAAAATGCCGGACCTAATGGCCCGGCATACATTTAAAAGCAATTATGATCAGGCCATCGCCTTTGCATCTTCAATCAGAACAGAAACTTTATTATTCAGTACTTCGGCAAAGCCGCCGCTGATCTCAAAAGATTCAGTGCTTGATTTGTCTTTCAGGATTTTCATTTTACCTTTTCCTAAAGATGCGATCATCGGAGCGTGATGCTCCAGTATTTCAAAAGAACCTTCGATACCCGGCAGCTGTATTCCGTATACATTGCCGCTGAATATTTTATGCTCGGGTGTTAAGATATCTAATTGCATTCCTTAGTTTTTAGCCTGCTCCATCAATTTTTTACCTTTCGCGATAGCGTCATCAATTGTACCTACCAGGTTGAAAGCTGCTTTCAGGATACTCGTCAACTGCACCATCCAGGATCATATTGAAACCACGGATTGTCTCTTCGATCGGTACCAATACACCTTTCAGACCGGTGAACTGCTCTGCCACGTGGAATGGCTGAGAAAGGAAACGCTGTACTTTACGGGCACGGAATACAACTTGTTTGTCTTCTTCGCTCAACTCATCCATACCCAGGATCGCGATGATATCCTGCAGCTCTTTATAGCGCTGGAGAATGCTCTTCACGCGGTCAGCACAAGCATAGTGCGCTTCACCAACGATAGCAGGAGTAAGGATACGGGAAGTGGAATCCAATGGATCTACCGCAGGGTAGATACCCAGATCCGCAATTTTACGGCTCAGTACGGTAGTGGCATCCAGGTGAGCAAAGGTTGTCGCAGGAGCCGGGTCCGTAAGGTCATCCGCAGGTACATAAACCGCCTGAACGGATGTAATAGAACCGTTTTTAGTAGAGGTGATACGCTCTTGCATCAGACCCATTTCAGTAGCCAGTGTAGGCTGATATCCCACCGCTGAAGGCATACGACCCAACAGGGCGGATACTTCAGAACCTGCCTGAGTGAAACGGAAGATGTTATCTACGAAGAACAGAATGTCGCGACCTTTACCGCTGCCATCGCCATCGCGGAAATATTCCGCCATAGTAAGACCGCTCAATGCAACGCGTGCACGTGCTCCGGGAGGTTCGTTCATCTGACCGAACACAAATGTCGCTTTCGATTCTTCCAGGTTTTTAAGATCCACAGAACTCAGATCCCATCCGCCTTCTTCCATAGAATGGATAAATTTCTCGCCATATTTCACGATTCCGGCTTCGATCATCTCACGCATCAGGTCATTTCCCTCACGTGTACGCTCGCCTACGCCCGCAAATACCGACAGACCACCGTGGCCTTTAGCGATATTGTTGATCAGCTCCTGAATCAATACGGTTTTACCAACCCCTGCACCACCGAACAGACCGATTTTACCACCTTTTGCGTATGGCTCGATCAGATCGATAACTTTAATACCGGTAAACAATACTTCCGTTGCCGTGCTCAGTTCCTCGAATTTAGGAGGCTTCGCGTGGATCGGACGACCGTTTGCTTTGCTCACCTGGGGCAAACCATCGATCGCATCACCGGTAACGTTAAACAGACGGCCTTTAATTGCCTCTCCGGTAGGCATTGCGATTGCTTTACCTGTATCAACTACCTCCATTCCGCGCATCAAACCCTCGGTTCCGTCCATTGCCACGCAACGCACGCTGTCCTCACCAAGATGCTGCTGTACTTCCAGTACCACCACATCACCGTTTTCGCGTTTGAGTTCCAACGCGTTATAGATTGCCGGCAATTTGTTGTCGTTCGCAAAATGCACGTCCACAACTGGGCCGATGATTTGTTTAATTTTTCCGGAGTTTGCCATCTATGAAATATTAGAAAAGAATTATTGTTGGAAATTTTGCGCAAAAGTAAGATGATATTGCTAAAGTGCAAAAACCTTTTGATATTTTCCGGAAAAAAGTGCTTCATCCGGAAGCCTGACAGCTTCGTTCTTTTGCAATTTTTAGCCGAATTTTGTAAGAGTATCTTCATTTATAGCTATGGACGATGTTTTGATCGAATACAGAAAACCTTTTTACCCGGTAAACCCGGAGCTGATGCACTACCTGGAGGTGAACAGCCGGCTTACCAAAATACAGATCAGTTACGAAGACCTGCTCCGTTTCAATGATTACACCCCGATTACAGACAAATATGGAAACGATACGCTATGGCTCAGTGTATTTTACGCACAAAGTGAACAACAGGAGCTGATTGCAAATCTTAATAAAATATATACATTGCTGCACTCGGACGGAGACACCGCCACGCTCCCTTTTCTTACCATCGACTCCATCGCTTTCTGCACATTCGGCAATTCCAAGCCTTTCCGCATAAGGGTCCGCAATATTCTCAATGATAACTACACGCATTATTATGTCAAAAAAGCGGACGCATCCCGTATTTACGGACTTGAGCTGGAGGATATCATATCGCCGAACAGAATAAATTTTCTCCTATATAATAATACCCTTATAGAAGAGCATATCCTGGGTATACCCGGTGATGTGTTTATTGCCGATCAGCTGCAGCATTGCAGCGAACATGAAAAAGCGCAGCTCGCCAAAGAGTTTGTGAAGTTCAATGAGCGCTGTATGATCGGATTGCTCGGAGATATGAGAAGTTATAATTATGTGGTAATTCCAATCCACGATTTCGATCAGGTGGTGTACCGTATCCGCCCTATTGATTTTGATCAGCAGAGCTATGAGGGAAAAATTGAGGTCTACGAGCCGTTCCGTTTCAAGGAAAACAAAGCGATGCTTCAGACTTGTGACCGAAAAACTCAAACCAAGTTCTGTGGAGCAGTATAAGAAGGAGGTTCGTTCGGCTATTGTAAAAAGGATTATGAGCGACTTGGATCGATTTGATCACCTTATGGAGGTTGTGCGCAAAGACATCATTGCTCCGGAAGAGCATGTGCTGCAGTTGCGGGAAAGCCTTCTGAAGCGTACGTATATTGCCGGATTCGGCATCTGCCAAACGATGGGAGCCATCATCGACACCGGATTCCGCTTTACGATGAAGAATTACCGCAGTAATTACTGATGATGCTGTAGCACAACGAACCGGACGACGTTAGGTCATCCGGCCGGGAGGATCATGCACTTAAACATAGTTCAATAAAATTAAATAACAGTTTAGAAATCCGCACGTGTAAGAAATGCTGTGCTCATTAGCGCATATTTCCCACCTTTGCAATCCATGGCGGGCATCTATATCCACATTCCATTTTGCAGAAAAGCGTGTAACTACTGTAATTTTCACTTTTCCACTTCCTTTTCTCAGAAACAGGAGGTAGTGACGGCGATTATCCGGGAACTGGAAATCAGGAAAGACTTTCTGGAAGGGGCTCCCATAGAAACTCTGTACCTGGGTGGCGGAACACCTTCTTTGCTGAGCTATGACGACTTATCGCGGATTTTTGAGGCGGTGCAACGACAATTCAATCTGGATACTTTACGCGAATGCACACTCGAAGCCAATCCCGATGACCTGAGTTCTTCCTTTCTCAGGGATCTCAGGCGCACGCCGGTCAACCGTTTCAGTATCGGTGTTCAATCATTTTTCGATGAGGACCTGAAGTATATGAATCGTGCGCACAATGCGTCTCAGGCTGAATACAGCATTAAAGCGGCACAGGATGCAGGCTTTGAACTGATCACAATCGACCTGATCTACGGCACACCGGGCCTTGATGATGCTTCCTGGAAACAGAACCTCGCAATGGTTTCCGAACTTTCTATTCCGCATTTCTCGGCATATGCCTTAACCGTGGAAGAAAAAACCGCCCTGCACCATTCGATTGCAAAAGGGAAACAGGCACCTGTAGACCCCGAACAGAGCGCCGCTCAGCTGGAATTGCTGATGGATGCTGCTCCGGCAATGGGTTTTGAACAATACGAGATTTCCAACTTTGCTAAGAACGGTCAATACGCCGTCCATAACACGAATTACTGGAAAGGTGTGCCCTATTTAGGTATCGGCCCCTCCGCACATAGCTTCGACGGGAAACGCCGTCGAGTAGCGAACATTGCCAATAATGCGCTGTACACAAAAGCAATGCTGCATAAAAAGCCGCTTATTGAAGAGGAGACACTCACGGAAGAGCAGCAACTGAATGAATATCTGATGACGAGTCTTCGCACTATCTGGGGCGTGGACCTGAAACATATTGAGACTTCATGGGGTGTAAATGCGGTAAAAGCGATCAAAAAAAACAGCCAGATCTTCCTGGAGAAGAAATGGCTGTCGGAAACAGTGGGATCTAAGCTCCTTCTGACAAATGCCGGTCGCCTGTTTGCTGACCACATTGCGTCGGAACTGTTTTTTAGAGGCGGAACGTCACCCCGAAGCGCACGTCAGACAATACGTTACCACCCCCTACTTCGAGGTTCAGTCCTGCTGCACGAGAGAAGTAATAGCGGCCGCCGAGCTGCAAGCCTGCAGCAAGCCCGCCCACGCGGCGGTAAGTGTAATCGGGTGCGCCCAAAGGACGGTCATACCCTTCAAAGCAATAGCCGATATTCGCTCCGAGATACAAATCCCAGTTGGACGGGATGTTGAACACACGGTTGAAGTGATAATTGGCAATTGCACTGATGGTTGTGGCCGAGAAATCATAGCGGTAGTCGCGCCAGTCGGAATAATAACGGCGATAGCTCAGCATACCACCGATCGTAAAATCGCTTACATACGCTTCCACGCCACCGTACAGCGGAACTCCCCAGTTGGACAAACCGATTCCGGCGTTAATCAATACCAGCCCGTCGTTATAAGAACGTCCGCGCGCTGCGCTCTGCGCGATGCTTGTAGAACCTGCGGCCATCATGGCGGCGAAAATCATTGCTTTTTTCATAATCGTAAGTTTTTGGTTAGAGGAAAGAGAGAAAACCTGGAAGCAGGTCCGCCTCTCCGGAACAAAAGTATAACCAGCTACAGCCACAGCGCTTTCCTTTATTGTTTTTTTAAGATAACAGGACACCCTTCGTTTGGACTTCTTTTTGCTATTTTTGCGGAGCCGGTTGCATCAACAACTGATAAAAATTCATTTACCAAAACAACCCTCATATGGCATTATCGAAAGAAGCAAAAACGGGATTAATGGTGGCTATTTCGATAGCAGTCATTGCAGTGGGTACTTATTACCTGAAGGGCTTCAACCTGTTCTCGTCTGAAAAAAAATATTATTGCTATTTCGACAACGTGGAAGGACTGGCAGAATCTTCAACCGTACAGGTGAAAGGAAAAGTAGTAGGGAATGTGACCCGTATCGTCCTTCAGGGTAACGATAAAGTGAAAGTGGAAATTGGCGTGAGCAAAAAGGTACAACTTCCCCAGGGAACGATAGCCGCTATCTTTTCTCCCGATCTGATGAGTGCAAAATCCCTGAAACTGGAACTCGGCAACAGCAGCACCATCCTGAATGCAGAAGCAGAAATTCCTACTAAAATAATCCCCGGACCAATCGATAAAATCACGGGGCAGTTGGACCCGATTATGACCAATGCGGGTAAGGTAATCTTACGGCTCGATTCGGTAATGCTCGCGATACAGACGGTGCTGGATGCTGAAGCACAGCAAAACCTGCACCAGAGTATGGCTTCACTGGAGGCAACCATGAAAAATTTCGCTTCGCTTTCAGCAAGCCTGAACCGGGAAAGCGCACAACTTGCCGGCGTTATCCGTAATGCGAACAGCATCACCGCCAATATTGCCAGAAACAGCGATAACATCGACGGCATCATGACCAATCTGCGTACTACTACTGATAAGCTGAGCAAAGCGGAACTGGATCAGATGGTAAACAAACTCGAACAGACACTGAACGAAACCCAGATACTTATGGGTAAGATCAACCGGGGTGAAGGCTCACTGGGGATGATGGCCAACGACAAGCAACTGTACAACAATCTTTCCTCCAGCCTTACAAGCCTGGACAAATTACTCGACGATCTGAAAAAACATCCGAGCCGTTACATCAATATCCGCCTGTTCGGAAGAGCTCCGAAAGACAATCCATAAGCTATTTTGAAGACATCACAGCTGCTCCTGTTTTATAGCCGCGCATTCGTCGTTCTGTTGTTACTGCAATGGAACGCTTTTGTATTATACGCTCAGTCTGCCAAGCAGGAAAATAAGCGCCTGCCGATCAATATTCTCGATAACGGGCAGGGAGAATCCATCACAAAAGACGGCGTAACACTGTTTAAGTTTTCAGACCATGTGATCTTCCAGCATGGCACCGACATCATGTATTGCGATACTGCTTACCTGAACCAGCAACAAAATAGCATGGAAGCTTTCGGCAATATTAAAATCGTACAGCAAAACGGTACGACAGCCGAAAGCGATTATCTGAGCTACACCGGCAATACCAAGAAAGCATATATGCACGGGAACGTTGCACTGAAAAATGCGGACGACAACCTCTGGACGGAAGAACTTGATTACAACCTGACTACCAAAATCGGAAACTATTACCAGGGAGGTACCCTTCAAAGCGGCTCCACTACCGTTTCCAGTACGCTCGGCACCTATAACGCCCAGACAAAAGAAGCCCGGTTTACAGAAGATGTACTCGTGACCGACACTTCCTACAATATTGAAAGCCGGGACCTGGGCTACAATACGGACTCGAAGATGATGCGCTTTTTTGACACGAGTGTCGTATACAATGAACGTTCTATTCTGCATACAAGCTCGGGCACATACGACTCCAAACTGGAGATCGCCAACTTTTATACAAGATCTTCCATACAGAACGAAGAACAATACATTGAGGGCGACTCACTTCATTACAATAAACAGACGGGCATAGGCGAAGCTTACGGTAAAGTGATTATTCATGATACGACGGAAAAAGCCACCCTATTCTGCGGAAGGGCCTTTGGCAATGATAAACTGAAAACGTTGCTGGCTGTAGATAAACCGGTGATGCGCAAAAAGAGCGAATCGGACAGCATGTTTGTCCGTGCAGATACTTTTTATTCGGCGCACCTGGTATTCCTCGAAGAGCGCGTTCCTTTTCCTCCTTCAGATTCGGCAAGCGCTGCGACAGGCCCCGGGAAAAAACGTAAAGAGAAAATGGTTCCGCGTGAGCAATTTCAGACCATTCGTATACCAGACACTACCAGTCCGAAATACTACTCGGGATTCCACCATGTAAAAATATTTTCGGATTCCCTTCAGGGGCGCTGCGACAGTATTTGCTTTACCGGAAAAGACTCTCTGATCCTGATGATGCATTCGCCCATTGTATGGAGCCGCAAAAGCCAGGTAACAGGCGACACGATCAAGGCATTTATCGACAGTGGTAAGATTTCCAAAATCGTTGTGCCGAATGATGCGCTTGTCGTTTCCAGAAGCGGTCCCGAAAAAGCAGACATTTTCAACCAGATACAGGGCCGGACCCTTACAGCTTACCTGGTAAATAATGAATTGGATTTTGCGATGGTCCGTCCCGATGCCGAGTGTATTTACTACGTCACAGACGATGCGGGCGCATATATCGGCGTGAGCCAATCGAAAAGCGAACGCATGAAAGTTTATTTTTCGAAAGGGGAAATTGACCGTATTTTCCAGATCCAGGAAGTTGACGGCAAATTATCCCCGCTCCCTAAAGTAGATCTGCGTACCATGCGGCTGAGCCGCTTTCAGTGGCTGGACAAACTGAGACCAAAAGAACTCTTCGAACTCTTCGAGTAAAAATATCACTGTACCAGTTTGCTATATATTGAACTTTGTTATTCTTAATACAGCTTTTAACAACTTCGTCAACATAAAATTATCAAGTAACCGGTCAATTACCATAAACGCCTTTTTACTTCTGTAATAAGGATTGGTTCGGTAATTATTATCAACTTTCAGGAGACCTTTTTTTAATGCTGATAATACTTCATTTTGGGGAGCTGAAGAATTGATTATATAATTCAATGCTGCGTGAATATACCCTTTCCGAAAATATACATAGTCTACCTCGTCTTTGTATCTTTCATAAAGGCCACGTTGCTTATATTCATCAATGATCATTTGACAGACAGCTACTTTATCAAGGTATTTTGTATCGGTTACTTCAGTCGTTGTCGAATTTGAACGAATAAAATAATTAAACAGTGGCTTTTTTACTGCAGCGATATGATTTACATACGGGATTACCAAGGGGTCGATCATCATATCCTCATATCTCAATCTTATCGGAAACAGGATATCATTTTCTCTGAAAAGCGAACGTTTATAGATATAGCGTTGTATAAAAGTAACGTGATTAACGAGCATTTCCTTACGACTCTTTTCTGAAATATTGCCCGTCGGAAGAAAGTATGTAGTACTATCCGAAGAAATGCCGCCATTTTCAGAAACCTGCTGGCGCATACAATAGCAAATATCACTATCCGCCTTCCTGGCTTCGTTATACAGATCTTCATACATTGTTGCCTCAGCCCAATCATCACTATCAACAAATCCTAAATATTCTCCTGTAGCAATTTCAATTCCGTTATTTCTTGCGCCGCCCTGTCGTTGGTTTACCGGCAAATGGAGTACACGAATTTTATCAGGATATACTTTTTCGTAAGTTTTTATAATTTCCAGACTATTGTCTGTTGAAGCATCATCAACCAGAATAATTTCAATCTCCGACAAAGTCTGATTGAGTAAAGAGTCCACACATTTATTGATAAATTGTGCAGAATTATAAACAGGAACAATGACTGATATTTTCGGTATCGGCAGGCTATTTAAAAGGGTACTCTTAGTTTCCATTGTCATTTAAATTTGCTTATAATTCAATATAATGAGCCCTTTAGGAATTCGGATTTTGCGATTAGCGAAATTTGGAGCTCCGTCATTCTCACATCGCAACTTGTAACTATTGTAAATCATATATTTACAAAGCTAAATTTTATCCAGCCAGGTCAAATTTAGTGATTGTTTTTTGATTCTTTCCCGGTCTGCCTTTCTCATCTGACCAAATACAACAGGCCTGGCCGGAAAATCTCATTTTTAGCCGAATATAATCCCACTTGCTGTAAAATGGGTCTGCCTGAATTTTTACCTTCATGATCATTTAAAAATAACTGCTACTCTTCATGAACAGCATCAACTTACTATTTTCTTTGCCTGAAGACAGTCTTTTTACCGGGTTTAATTGATTTGACGGAAACGGGAAAAAGCCGTAAAATTGCACCCGCCACAGTTTGATATTACAGGGAAACCGAGTATTAATTAAAAAATCTAATGTCTGCTCAACAGAAAATATCGGTTATAACTATCTGCTTCAACAATCCGGAGGATTTGAAGAGTACGTGCAGTTCGGTAGATATCCAGAAGTCCACACCTTTTGAGCATATTATAGTAAACGGTTCCACGACAAAAGATATTGAATTTTGGGCAGATAATTTCCATCAGCCACATTACCGGAAATTCATTCATGAACGGGACAAAGGAATTGCCGATGCCTTTAACAAAGGCATCCTTGCATCTTCCGGCGACATTATCGTCTTATTGAATAGTGCGGATACTTTTGCATACCCGGGGGTAACTGCTCAGGTGTTGCATACTTTCGAAAAGGATCCCGAATTGACATGGACACATGCCAAATACAGATTTCAGCGCGGTGGAATCTGGGTAACGTTGGGCAAGCCACATAATCCAGCCTTAATCTACAGAGGCATGCGCGCAATTTGCCATCAGACCATGTTTGTAAAGCGAAAGCTATATGATACATATGGGTTATATGACATCAATCTGAAAGTGGGAATGGACTTCGATTTTCTGGTCAGAATCCGCAATGAGAAATTCGCATTTCTGGATTCTGTGATGGTTGTCTTTGCACCGGGCGGAGCCAGCGTTCTAAATGTCAGAAAAGGCCTGGACGAGAATAGCCAGTCAATAAAAAAACACATTGGCTTCTCCTTAAAACACTACCTCTGGAAGATGCGCATCCTTTTTCTATCAGGGTTGCTTCAATCCTCTTTCGGGAAATTTCTATACAAGATAAAAGTACGGCTGAAACTGGAAAACGTCTAGTTGCCTGACAGTTCCGACGACCACAGCAACATTTTGCGGACGCCGGTGAGGCAATCTATTTTCGGCGCCCATCCAACCATTTGCTTTACTTTCGAGATATCCGCAATGAATAGCTTTTGGTCGCTTTCCCGCGGCGGAAGTTGCTCGTATTTCATCTGAATAGCCAATTCTTTTTCCAGCATTGAAAACAATTCCAGGAGGGAAAGACTGTTCTCCACCCCACCTCCTACATTGAAGACCTCCCCTTTGAGCGTATCAGCCAATTCAATGCAGGAAGTATACAACCTCACAGCATCTTCTGCGTGTAATACATCGCGAACCTGCTTTCCGTTACCGGCAATAGTAAAAGGTTTCCTGTCCGGATCGGCTTTAATGGCGACAGCCTGTTGACAAAACCAGCCAATCCACCCCTGATCAAATGTGGCAAACTGCCGTCCTCCGTATATCGTAGAGTGCCGGAAAACAATGCCCTTAATTCCGTATAACCGGGAAAAATCGAGGATATACTGGTCTGCACACCCTTTTGAGCAGCCGTAGGGAGAGTGAAAATTCAGCCGCTCCTGTTCATCAAAACCATCAGGTTTTTCAGGAACCCGATATCGTAAAGCCTGTTCTTCAAATGTATACTGTTTCAGATCCCCGTACACTTTGTTTGTAGAGGAATAGATAATTGCGGCGTCGGGTTTATAAACACGGAGCGCTTCCAGCATATTCAATGTTCCCAATGCATTGATTTCAAAATCCAGCCTTGGGTTAGCCAATGATGTAGTCATGGCCACCTGACCCGCCAAATGAAAAACGACGTCAGGCATTACTTCCCGTATTACGGAAGCAACCGTTTCCGCATCCCGTACGTCCCCGTTAAAAAATCTGAGCGACATACCCGATTGCAACCACTTCAGGTTTTCTGCACTTCCATATCTGCTCAGGTTATCGATTACAGATACCTCGTAACCTGCATCTTTAATAAAGTAGGCGATATTGCTGCCTAAAAAACCGCAGCCGCCGGAAATCAGTACTTTCTTCATGTTTTAATGTCGCTAAGTTCGCTTTCAACAGTATATCTGAGTCCCTCCTCCAGTGTTACCGCAGGTTTCCATCCAAGTGCTTTGATAGCCGAGATATCCACACTGGAGTCCATAATTTCATTGGGACGGAACGGCAAGGCACCAAAGTCGAGCAGGGTGTTTGTGTTTTTGCAAAGATGTTTCAAATGTTCGACCAGATTGCGGATTGTAATCGTTTGCTCGGAAGCGATGAAAAACTCCTTAAAGCCGTTATCCTGACCGAATGGAAAGTCAAGTACAGTCATAAAAGCCTCAACGACGTCTTCGATGAATATGAAGTTGCGCTTTTGGGTTCCCAGGGTAAGCGGGATTCTTTCCCTGCCACAAAGCAGCTCATTGATGACAAAAGACACGAATTTAGTTTTGTCGTCGTAGGGACCGTAAAAGTGTTCTAAAACCATGTTCACACAAACCATACGATCAGCATAGGTTTTAAACCACTCCAGAAATTGTCGCTTCGACAAACTGTAATGACTAACGCCTTTGTCCAGAAACGTATCCGTATTGATAAACTTCTTAACACCAAACTGACCCGCAGCATGAATAAGTTTCAAAGGCAGTATCAGATTCGCCTCCACAATTTGCATTGGCGGAACGGCTTTACGGCCATAGTCGGTTGCGCAGTGGATGATCACTTCCGGCCTAAAGGACTCCACGATTGAATCGATACTATTTGATTCAATGCGATAGTTTTTTATCTGAGAACTAAGATCGCTGATCCTTGAAAAAGATGATACTTCTCTCGATAATATAGCTACATCATGCTCTGTAACCAGTCTTTTCAGAAGATTGGCTCCGAGAAATCCTGTTGCTCCGGTAAGAAGTATCCTGGACATATTCAGTTATTGAAAAAACAAGCGCAGCATAAAAAAATAATCCGTTCGGGTCTTGCGCATATCCCGCAGCATATTGCCATGAATACGCTTATGAAGTATATAGCGGATTTTAGTAATTGCCTTAAACTTCGGTAACATCCCGGGAAAATACTCGCGCACACAAAAGAACTTAGCCCAGTCGTAGTGCAGTTTCAATCCCGATTCCTGGCCGGCCATCACGGTAATCGAACTGGCGTGGCTTCTGAACAGCGCCAGGTGCTCTGGTATGATGTATATGTTTGGATAGTCCTTCGCAGCCAACAGGAAAGTTAGCAGGTCGGGACCAGCGCCCGTTTTGTTGAAATCGATTCCGTCCGAATTAGGTAACTGCGCATGGATATTCTTTTTCAAATCCTGAGCCCGAAACAGGGCGCAGGAAGGCGAAACCGGTAATCGGTTCTTATTCTTGAACAAAACCTGTTGCAGGTATGCTTTCACCGAAATCAAACCGGACATGCGGTAGTCACTGGAATAATATACTCCGGTGTCTGTAAATTCCCGGACACCTGTCATGACAAAAGCAACATCGTCGGTAAATGCAGCAAGCGTTGCTTCGACAAATGTTTCTTTAACCAGATCATCAGACCATAAGATAAGCGCATATGTGCCCTGCGCATGCTTCATCACAGATTGCCAGTTACGGACTGCTCCCAGATTGCTTTCGTTCTGAAAAATACGAAGCCGGTCATCCTTTACCGCCAATTCCTGCAATAATTGCCAGGAGTTATCCGTACTGCAATTATCGTTTACAATAACCTCAATATTTGTGTACGTCTGAGCTAAAGCACTGGCGATAGTTTCTCCGATCAGGTCTGCCCGATTATAAGAAGGTATACAGATACTGACTAATGGATTTGCCATGTCTATCCCTTGATAAATTTACCAATTACGTCCGTGATATAATCATAGTGACTCGCATTCAGTCCCGGCCATACACCCAGCCAGAAACTGCGGTTCATTACGATATCAGTATTGGTAAGATTACCCACAATACGTTTCTCGATATTGGTGTAGGCAGGTTGCTTGATAAGGTTGCCGGCAAAAAACAAACGAGTACCGATTTTGTTCTTTTCGAGGTATTGTACAAGCGCATTGCGGTCTATACCGCTGTCTTCACGGACAGTGATCATATTACCGAACCAACTCGGTTCGCTGTTTTCAGTAGCCTGATGCAGGATGAAATGTTCTTCGAATTGCTTCAGTCTTTCGTTCAGCAAAGCATGGTTCTCACGGCGCTTTGCAACGAAACGGTCCGCTTTCTGCAGCTGACTCAATCCTATGGCAGCCTGCATATCTGTCACCTTAAGGTTGAAGCCGATATGGGAATAAGTATATTTATGATCGTAACCGTACGGCAGATCCCCCAATTGCCATTCAAAGCGTTTGTTACACGTATTGTCGCATCCGGTTTCACAGAAACAGTCGCGCCCCCAGTCACGGAAACTCTTAGCCGTCAGAAAGAGCTTCATATTATTGATCAGTACAGACCCGCCTTCACCCATTGTGATGTGGTGCGCCGGATAAAAGGAAACGGTGGCAAGATCTCCGAATGTCCCGGTTTTTTTACCATCATAAATAGCGCCCAGGGAATCGCAATCGTCCTCAATAACCCATAGATTATGCTTCCTGGCAACCGCCATCACTTTAGTCAGGTTGAAAGGATTTCCCAGAGCATGGGCAATCATGATGGCTTTGGTCTTGGGCGTGATCGCTTCCTCCAGTAAAGTGGTATCGATATTGTAGGTCGGAATTTCCACGTCCAGGAATACCGGCACACAACCGTATTGAATCATTGGATTTACGGTAGTGGGGAAACCTGCGGCCACCGTGATCACTTCATCTCCGGGTTTTATCTGGCGTTCTTTCAGATTAGGAGAAGTAAGTGTATAGAATGCCAGCAGATTTGCCGATGAGCCGGAGTTGACCAGCAACGAGGTTTTAGAACCGAAGTAGCGCGCGAATTCCTTTTCAAACCGCTCACCGTGATGACCGGTTGTCAGCCAGCCATCCAGGCTTGCATCAACACTATGCAATAAATCGTCGGCATCGAGTACTTTTCCGGTGACCGGTATATAACTTTCTCCGGGAATAATGTTTTGTTGAACACGTTTTGCAGCTATTGCCCGCAATTGTTCTTCCAGGCTTCCCTCAAAATTCTTAAACATGGGTGATCAAAAAGTTCAGTGTAAGGCAAAGGTAGCAGATTGTCTTAATTTTCCTGCTTTTATCGGATAAGGGTTATATCTGAATTGCTTTCCGGAAAACTGGATTGGTTTCAACAGCAGACACAATATCCATCACGTGGCCTGACCCCTTACCCGTATTGAAAAGGCAAAAGAGATATAACAGCCTTTCATCGGATTTTTTGATGCCTCTCTATCGTATGATTCTTATTTTTTATTGAGAAAGGTTCCTTATTTGGTTATTTTTGTACCGTAAAGTTTGAATTATGTTGAAAACAGGAAATACTGTGGTGAGTATCTATACGGAGATGACTCCAAACCCGGAGACCATGAAATTTGTGGCCAATAAATTATTATACCCCTCAAAAAGCATTGACTTCCAGGACGAATCTGCCGCTGGCCCCTCTCCGCTCGCGAAAGAATTGTTCGCCTTTCCATTTATAAAAAGTGTTTTTATCGCCAGCAATTTTGTTACGCTGACTAAAACAAATGACACACAATGGGAAGACGTAATCCCTACAGTGCGTGAGTTTTTGAAAGAATATCTGGAAAGTGACAAAGTGGTGATCAATGAGGAGGAAGTTGTGGTTTCAAAAGGAACCAATACTATTAGTGCAGACGATACCGATGTTGTGGTTCGGATCAAAGAATTACTCGAAAACTATGTGAAGCCTGCCGTTGAAATGGATGGCGGCGCAATCAGTTTCCGTGGCTACAATGACGGAGTGGTATCGCTTATGTTGCAGGGATCCTGCTCCGGTTGCCCATCCTCCATGATCACACTGAAGTCCGGTATCGAAGGAATGATGAAACGGATGATCCCGGAAGTAAAAGAGGTAGTTGCGGAAGCAGAATAATATCCGATCCGTTCGGTTTATATAAAAAGAGGTCGCTGTATGTATAGCGACCTCTTTTTATTAGGTAATTATATCGGTTAACTATCCCGGTATTCTTTACCGGTAGTGGCGATAAACACATCTTCCAGACTGGCGGCCTTCACTTCTTTCTTTCTTTCGAAACCAGAAGCGATGAGCTTATCGATCAATCCGGCCGGGGTATCCAGCGAAACGATTTTCCCGGAATCCACAATGGCAACCCTTTCACACAATTCTTCCGCTTCATCCATATAATGCGTTGTGAGCAGTACGGTTGTGCCGCGGTCGCGGACATTCCGTATCAGATCCCACAGGTTACGCCTTGCCTGCGGATCCAGCCCCGTAGTAGGCTCATCCAGGAAGATGATCTTAGGTTCGTTTATGAGTGTGGTGGCAATGGAAAAGCGCTGCTTTTGTCCGCCCGACAATTCTTTATACTTGTTCTTACTTTTCTCACGCAGATTAACCGTGTCGAGCAATGCATACGGGTCGACGGAACGGTTGTATAATCCGGCGAATAAATCAATGATCTGTACCAGGCTCAGCATAGGATAATATCCTGCGGCCTGCAATTGCACACCGATAATTTCTTTGATTTTGTTCGGATGCTTATCCAGATCAATGCCGTCCACGATCACCGTACCGGAGGTTTTCTCCCGCAGCGTCTCGATGATCTCGAGAGTGGTGGTTTTACCGGCTCCGTTGGGCCCCAGCAGACCGAATATTTCTCCATGCGCCACGTCAAATGAGATCCCGTCCACTGCGGTAAAATCGCCATAACGTTTTACAAGATTCTGAACGGAAATAATCGGACGATTCATATAGCTGAGTATGTTGCGTTCAAAGATACGCCGTGAAACGCTTTATTTTTGTATCATAAAACAGGACCGGAACAGCCGCCCCTGAAAATCGAAAGGAGTGGTCTGACTCGTTATATCTTTCACCACCGCAGCCGGAATCGCATCCCGATCCATAGAAAAGCCGCGGTAATTATTACTGAAATAGATTTTGCCTTCTTCCGTGCAGGCTTTCAGCAGCTTTTTCAGTAACACCACGTGATCACGCTGCACATCGAAAGAAGCGTCCATTCGTTTGCTGTTGGAAAATGTCGGTGGGTCACACACGATCAGATCAAAACTGTCACGGGGCAATTCGTCGATCACTTCCATTACATCCGCCTGAACGAATTCATGTACTTCCGGCCGGTATAACTTATTGAATTGCATGTTCCGTTTAGCCCAGTTGATATAGGTCTTAGACAGGTCGACGGACGTAACGCTCTTTGCACCACCCTTTGCCGCATATACCGAAAAGGAGCCGGTGTAACAAAAAAGATTCAGTACACGCCTACCTTCTGCCTCTTCCTGAACCATCCGACGGGTGATCCTGTGATCAAGAAACAAGCCTGTGTCCAGATAATCGGTAAGATTTACGATAAAGCTCAGGCCGTTCTCGGAAACGATACGCTCCTGCTTTGTGGTATCGAATTTCTGATACTGA
Organism: Chitinophagaceae bacterium; assembly: GCA_049840855.1. Lineage (GTDB taxonomy): Bacteria > Bacteroidota > Bacteroidia > Chitinophagales > Chitinophagaceae > Rurimicrobium. The sequence continues at coordinate 28,795 of JASGJF010000027.1, forward strand.
CCCTCTTTCCCTTCTTTACGCTGTCTTACTTTGATAAAGACAAGATCCGGCGTTATTTCCGTCACACGTGCTATTACATCCCGGCAGGACTCCAGCCATGCATCATGCACTTCGTCCTCCATACCATGCCTTCTTTTATATTCTGCTGCATGCAGTGCGCCGTCGTAATATTCAATTACAAACGGGAATTCGGGCATATCATGGTCGTAAAAACGGAAGCAGGACTGTTGCTGCTTGCGCGCAAGCTTCGCAAAGTGCTTATACACCTTGCGAAGTCTGTTCTCAAACATCTGCAGCTTGTTGTCCGACATAAAAATAACCTTCAGTTACACGTTGAAACGGAAGTGGAGGATGTCTCCATCCGCCACCACATATTCTTTTCCTTCAATACGCAGGCGTCCGTTCTCACGACAGGCTGCCTCGCTTTTGTATTGCACAAAATCGTTATAAGCGATTGTTTCCGCTTTGATAAAACCTTTCTCGAAATCTGTATGAATGACAGATGCCGCCTGTGGGGCTTTCCATCCCCGGTGAATGGTCCACGCGCGCACTTCCTGCACCCCCGCCGTAAAGTACGTGATCAGGTTCAGCAATTGATAAGCGCTGCGGATCAGGCGGTTCAGACCTGGCTCTTTAAGTCCGTACTCTTCCAGGAACAAAGCTTTATCGTCTTCATTTTCCATCTCAGATATCTGCGCTTCGATAGAGTTGTTCATTACAATCACCTGTGAACGCTCTGCATTGGCAGCGGCGGTCAGCGCCTCTGAGTATTTATTTCCGGTATGAATTGCCGTTTCATCCACGTTTGCAACATACAATACCGGCTTTTGTGTCAGCAAAAAGATATCTGCGATCGCTTCGAGCTCTTCGCCTTCCAGTTCCATACCGCGCACGTTCTTACCCTGCTCCAGCCATGCTTTCACACGGGATAACGTTTCGAGCACCGGCTTCGCTTTCGGATCGGCTTTTACCACTTTCTCCATCCGCTGCATCTTCTTCTCCACACTTTCGAGATCTTTCAGCTGCAGTTCCGTATCGATGATTTCTTTATCGGCTACGGGATTGATGGCACCTTCTTCACGAAGGATATTTTCATCTTCAAAACAGCGGATCACATGTACGATAGCATCCACTTCACGGATATTCGCGAGGAATTTATTTCCCAGCCCTTCACCCTTGCTGGCGCCTTTTACGAGCCCGGCGATATCCACAAACTCAATGGTTGTAGGTACCACACGCTGAGGCTGCACCAGATCGGTAAGCACTTTCAGCCTTTCATCCGGCACATCCACAAGTCCTACGTTGGGTTCGATGGTACAAAAGCGATAGTTGGACGCCTGCGCCTTGGCACTGTTGCTTACTGCATTAAAAAGTGTTGATTTCCCTACGTTGGGTAATCCGACAATACCTACCTGTAAAGCCATTTGCTGTCTGAAATTTTGTGCAAAATACGTTCATTTGGCCCGAATAGAAAAACGTATCGCTTTAAGGGACGCGATCCTTACCGCAATAAACACTAGCTTTGACGCACTGATGAACCATCATATGGAGTCTAATCGCATTTTTCTGTACCTGAAAAAAAATCGCTTTCTGTTACTGGCAGGTCTGATTATCCTGATCGGTATCTGCTTCCGGGTTGTCATGTTCTTACAAAACAGGAACCTGATTATAGATGAGGCAAATGTGGTGAGGAATATATATGAGCGCAGTCTGCCCGGCCTTTTAAAACCACTTTCTTACGAACAATACGCTCCGCCCCTTTACCTGTGGCAACTGGAAGTCTGTTCCTGGATATTTGGCTATTCCGAATATGCAATGCGTTTGCCGGCGCTTATATGGGGAGTTGCCGCTTTATTTGTTTTCTATGCAATGGCCCGGCGTGTGATGCACGAGCGCGGCGCATGGATGCCGTTGGGGCTACTGGCCTTTGCTCCGATATTTATTAAATACTCGGCTGAAGTAAAGCAGTATGGCCCGGATGCGTTTACCGCTATAGCCCTTATATACTGCGCGTTACAGACAAACATCTTCACTGTTACCAGACGCAGGTTTTTACTTACCTGGGCCATAGCGGGCAGTATTGCGGTCTGGAATTCGCAACCCTCGGTATTTATTCTGGCTTCTGTCGGTGCTTATTATTTTGCGCTGTGCGCGCAGCAGCGCCGCTGGGATTACTGGAAATTACTGCTTCCGATCGCGCTGATCTGGTTTGCGCAGTTCGCAGTGTATTATGAGCTGATCCTGAAACCCCAGATCAACTCCGATTACCTTCAGAATTACCATCACGATTACTTCCTGTACGCAATCCCAGACAACGCGGAAGAATGGCGTCACAACTGGATACGCATACAGGAAATCCTGCATAATACGGTCGGTTACAGCCAGCGCTCTTATTACCTGAGCATGATATTTATGGTAACAGGCGCAGTAGCGCTCATGCGCCGATCATTGCCTTTATTCCTGCTGTTGTGCATGCCGATTATGATTACGCTGATTGCAGCTGCCTTAAAGCAATTTTCGCTGATCGAGCGTGTGGCACTGTTCATGCTGCCGTTCACGATGCTGCTTACGGGCTATGGCTTCTCAGAAATACTGAAAGTTAAGTTGCAGTCAGTTCGTTTCCTGTTTATCTGTATCGGACTGAATATGCTTTGGGAATACAATTTCAGGCAGTTATTCTACGAGCGGTTTTTATTTCAGGAACTTACAATAGGCTTCGACTTCCTGCTCAAAAAGAATGTGACCGGAAAAAAGCTGTATGTAGATTGTACCAGTCGCGACACCTATATCTATTACACCGAAATTCATCCGGACAGAAAAAAATATGAGCCATTAAAAGGTGCTTACCTGTATGGCTGGGCTGAGGATGATTACCGGCCCGCACTCGCGCATATAAAAACACCTGAAGCATTTCTTATATTTACCGGAGGAAGTGAAGAGCAGCGCGCCCATCATGTGGAACAGGTGAAAGACGTGATGGACCTGTACAAGAGCTACGATCTCAAACATTGCTTCATTTTTGAATTTGTTCCTAAAAACCATTAAAACCGGTATCTATGGCTAACAGCGCATTTAAAAAACACATACAATCCTTTAAAGTACCTGAAGGGAAAAAGGTGAAATTGTCGAAGCTGGAAACAGCCTACGATCCGGCAGGCGTGAACAAAGACGAAAGTGAACTTATCCTGAAGCAAAGTGTGGAACAATTGTCACTTGTCCAGGACAAATTATACGCTCATAACAGGTACAGTATACTCATTATATTCCAGGCAATGGACGCAGCCGGAAAAGACGGCGCCGTAAGCCATGTGATGAGTGGACTGAATCCACAGGGAGTAAAGGTTTCGAGCTTTAAGGTACCCAGCAGTGAAGAACTCGACCATGATTATTTCTGGAGACATTACAAAGAACTCCCTGCAAGAGGTGAGATCGGCATTTTCAACCGTTCCCATTATGAGAATGTACTTGTCACCAAGGTGCACCCGGAATATGTGCTGGCTGAGAATCTGCCGGACGTGCAATCAGTGGAGGATCTGGATAAAGATTTCTGGAATGCCCGCTATAAACAGATCAACCGCTTCGAAAAGAACATCGCAGAGAATGGCACGATCATACTCAAATTCTTTTTACACCTGGGTAAGGAAGAACAGAAGCGTCGGTTTATCGAACGGATTGACAATCCTAAGAAGAACTGGAAATTTTCTACTGCAGACCTGAAAGAACGTATGTACTGGGATAAATACCAGGAGGCTTATGAAGCATTATTGCAAAAAACCAGTACAGATTACGCACCCTGGTTTGTGATTCCGGCGGATAACAAATGGAGCGCACGCCTGGCAATCAGCGAAATTATCCTTCAGGAATTTGAGACCCTTAAGATCCATTATCCCAAAGTGAGCAAGGCTCAGAAGGAAGAACTGCTGAAAGCAAAAGAAGCGCTGATGAACGAAAAGTAGCAGGCTATTTTTCAATAGCTGCTTTCAGCTCTGCAGACTGAGGTGTAACAGACGAAGGATATACCCCTATCAGATGGCCCTGCTCATCGATAAGGTATTTATTAAAATTCCATTTTACTTCAGAATCCTGAAATCCATTTTCCGACTTGTGCGTGAGCCAGCGGTATAAAGGAACCTGTTTGTCACCTTTAACCACGACTTTAGATGCCATCGGGAAACTCACGCCATAGTTCTTTTTGCAGAAGGATGCGATTGTTTTGTTGTCTCCGGGTTCCTGCGCTCCAAAATCGTTGGATGGGAACCCGACAATTACCATTTTACCTTTATTTGCTTTGTAAAGCGCCTCCAACCCTTCATATTGAGGAGTATATCCACATTCGGACGCGGTATTAACGATCAGTATTTTCTTTCCTTTAAACTGGGAGAAATCTATTGTCCCACCCTCAAGTCCGGCAACTTTAAAGCCATAGATCACGGGCTGACCGTCTTTTCCGCCTGCACGCGCAGACAGTGTAATACCGGCACAAACAGCACAAAGTAAGATAGTGAGTATTGCAACTTTCATTTTCGCGGATTTTTGCAAACTTACGGATAGTAGCAGTTCGGCAAACACAAAACAAATCCTAAATTTGCGCATCCATGACTGTAAAAAACGGACTTATCTGCGCGGCCCTTGGGGTTCTGATTGCCGGATGTGCTAACATAATCCCTCCCACCGGCGGGAAAATGGATACGACTCCTCCGAAGCTTATTTCCGTTTCACCATCAGATTCCCTGCTCAATACCCGCGTTACCAGGATCACAATGCGTTTCGACGAATATGTGACTGTAGCAGAGGCGGCAAAGGAACTGCGGGTTTCCCCTACGCTACGCAGCAATGCCTCCATGAGCTATTCCGGAAAAACGGTAACAATAAAAATCCCGGATTCGCTGCTTGAAAACAATACCACATACACAGTCAACCCGGGGAAAAGCATCCGGGATATACATGAATCGAATATCTACCCCGCTAAAAACTTCATTTTCAGTACCGGTTCCTGGTTCGATTCGCTTGAGATCAAGGGGAGTGTTGAAGTTGCATCCACGGGTCGTAAAGACAGCAGCGGCAGCACTAAGGTTATGCTGTATGCGGCAACAGATTCCTTCACATCTGTATTGAAACACAAACCGCTCTATACCACGGTAACCGACAGTAAAGGCAATTTCAGCCTGGTCGGTCTGCCTTCAAAAAGTTTCCATATTTATGCATTGTCGGAGACAGATAACAGCATGGTTTTTGATAAAGACGAAGAGCTGATCGGATTTTATGATGCAACCGTTCACCCCGCCACAGATACGGCACCGGTTTTACTGAGGATATTCCGCGAAGAACCGGATAGTACCCGCCTGAAAGCGGATAAAACGCAATTACAAAGCGGACGCATCAGCAAAGCACCTGCCGGCTCCGCCGGACCTGCCCTGGATGCGAAGGTTTTTGAATACAGGGTGCAAACCGACACCGGCAAAACGGATAAGCGCACTTTTGAAATCAACCGGCCGCTGACTATCTACTTTTCAAGAAAAGCCGACAGCATTTTTGTCAATCGGATCGCACTCAGCTCAGATAGTTCTGACATAGAATTAGAACAGCAGTTTGAGTATACACTTGATTCGTCAAAAAAGAAAATGGAGATCATCAGTAACTGGCAGCAAGACCGGGTATACACGCTGCGTTTACTGAAGGGCTTCGCGAAAGACAGCTCTCTGACAGACGCCATGCCCTCGAAATGGCGGTTTCACAGTAAAAAGGACGAAGACTACGGAACACTGGAAATACGTGTTCCCGAAAAATACCGGTCACCCGGCTACCTGATCAGTGTAAAAAGAGGTGATGATTCTGTATTCCTGAAACCTGTGGACACAACTGTTTTCCGGTTGAACCTGCTGGATCCCGGCTCCTACTCGGTCTATATAATCCGCGATACGAACAAGGATGCAATATGGACGACCGGCTCATTAAAAAGCAAAAGACAACCGGAGCAGGTAATCCCTTACCCGGAAATCATTATGATAAAAGAGGGTTGGGAGCATCGTATAGACTTTGAACCGAAGAAAAAATAAAGACATGACCTATCATTTTGTCGTTGGAGACATGGCAGCCAAACCACTGCTGGAAGCATTTGATCCGGAAACCGGGCATCATGTTGTAGTGCTTAAAGACGTATTAAGTCTGGGACCTTTGCAGAAAGCAGAGGGGCAGGGCTTCAGCGAAATGCGCAGCCAATACTGGCGCACGATTCTTAACGATGAAAAAAATGAGATTGCTGTAGATGATATGGAGCGGTTGCTGGATATCTCCAAACAAATGTTCGATGATGAGACCATCAAAGCAACCATCTGGATGGCGCCATTGCCGGCCGACATCTGTGCTTATTACTGGATATTACCTTATATGAGCAAACACAGTACGCGCTTTTCTGTCATCAATATCGCCGGATTGCCTTTCCTGAATGAGCAGGGAAAACTGTTTTTCCCTAAAAGCATATCCGAATTATCCGTACGCGAAATACAAAAAGCAACCAGGCTCGCCCGTGCGGTTAGCCCTTCAGAGCTGGAAGTGGACTTGTACGAATGGAAGCAACTGCAGCAATCCAACACAGGGGTTCGTGTTTCCGGTGGCGGAAAAAAGATGCAGGCGCATCCCGAGAACTTCTACGATCACCTGCTGCTCAATCAATGTTCACCTGCCTTTCAGAAGGCAGCGAAGGTGGTGCATAACGCAATCGGTAAAGACAACACGATCCCTACGGGAGATGCATTCCTGATATGGCGATTACGGGCGCTGGCCGAAGCGGGCGCGGTGCAGTTGCAGGAAGGCAAAGCACTCAAAGACCTGGAAGTGCGTTTACACGGACAAGAAACCGCATCAAGCAATGAATAACTTTCAGATAGAGATCAAAAATCCGTACACCCGCTCCCAGCGACATTCTACTTTTGTATACCTGCTTAACGGTTTTGCAATGATCGGGGTCGGCGCTTTCACACAACTGCTCGGTAATACACATTGGATAAAGACTGTTTTTCATCCGCCTGTTATTCCCGTAGCCGTATTGAGTTCGGGTATTCTGGTGTACGGGATCGCCCTGTTACTGGTTGTTTTTTTCCGTAACAAACAATGGCTGCAAAATCCGGGCATAGCTAAGTGGGTACGTATTTTCTGCATTGTTGCCAATCTGAAGGTCGCTGTCATTTTCCTGATATCTCAATGGTGGGTACCTGCCGGCATCTCTCTCATTATGCTGCTGGCTCACCTGTTTGCCCTGTACATCCGGCAAAAAATGACACGACCCTTACTGGCGGTATTCGATACACAACGCATTACATTACCGGCGTCAGCCCGACGCAGCACGCTCGAATGGACTGAGGTGGAACATGTATTGCTGCGTCACGGAAACCTCACGATAGACTGTGCGCATAATGTCTTATATCAATGGACAATCAGCAAACATGGCATAGAAAACACTGCAGCATTCGAAGCTTTTTGCAGGGAACAGATAGAACTTGCAAAACCTAAAAGAGTAGCAGACTGGTAAGCCGGAATTTGCTGATATTTATCATAAAAGCCCTTTTGACCGTATTTCAAAGGGGCTTTTGTATTTACCTTTGAAGAGATCAATTATTAAAGAGACAATTATGGCAAATTATCATTCACTAGGCCAGATTCCGCGCAAACGCCACACCCAGTTCCGCAAGCCGGACGGAGGGCTTTACTCTGAGCAACTGTTCAGCACAGAAGGTTTTTCTTCGAATTATTCATTGCTTTACCATATTCATCCGCCAACCATTATTATCCGCTCAGAAGAGCCGGTGGACATCTCCCCTAAGGCGTCGACCGACAATATTCTCAAGCACAGAAGCTTTCAGGGTTTTAAGATCAAACCGGAGGATGATTTTCTGAAAAGCAAGAAAGTAGTATTGTTCAATAATGATGTGCATATTTCCCTGGCTGCTCCCACAAAGGGTCTCACCGGCAATAAGTTTTATAAAAACGCCGACTCCGACGAAGTGATCTTTGTTCACGAAGGAACGGGTGTGCTCAAAACCCAATACGGACAAATCAGGTTCAGCTACGGCGATTATCTTGTCATTCCACGCGGCACCATTTACCAGATCCACTTCGATACAGCAGACAACCGCTTGTTCATTGTCGATTCATTCAGCCCGGTAACGTTTCCTAAACGTTATATGAGCCGTTACGGTCAGCTTTTGGAGCATGCACCGTTCTGTGAGCGGGATATCCGAAAACCGGAAAACCTGGAAACGATCGATGAAAAAGGTGAGTTCCTCATCCAGGTTAAAAAGAAAGGACTATTATACCCCATCTGGTACGGCAATCACCCATTTGACGTGGTAGGCTGGGACGGCTGTGAATATCCGTATGCATTCAGCATTCACGATTTTGAACCGATCACGGGACGTGTGCATCAGCCACCTCCGGTGCACCAGACATTCGACGCACATAATTTTGTTATCTGCTCGTTCGTACCACGTTTATACGATTATCACCCACAGGCTATTCCTGCCCCTTACAACCACAGCAATATCGACAGCGACGAGGTATTGTATTACGTGGACGGCGAATTTATGAGCCGTAAACATGTGGAACGCGGTATGATCACACTACATCCGCTGGGTATCCCGCACGGGCCGCATCCCGGAGCAGTTGAAAAAAGCATCGGGAAAACGGAAACGCCGGAACTTGCAGTGATGGTGGATACTTTCCATCCGTTAATGATGACAGCTTATGCCAAAGGTATAGAAGACGATCATTACATGATGAGCTGGAGCGAATAGCATTTCCGGAGCTTATACAATTAAATAACCCGTTCAATCCTGATTGAACGGGTTATTTTTTAAGTGCAACCGCTGTTTTACCGTAGCAAGGTGATGTTCCCTCGCTTTGTTTCCGTTTCACCGTTGATGAATGTAGCATTCACCACATAAGCATATCCTTCCATCGGCTGCGGCGATCCGTTGTAATTGCCATCCCAGCCTACTTCCATATTGGCAGAATGGAAAACCTGCTGCCCCCAGCGATTGTAAATATAGAAATCCATATGCTGTATTGCGGCACCTCGCACATAAATGACATCATTCACGCCGTCGTTGTTCGGCGTAAACGCCGTAGGCACATCCAGACGCGGCACGATCAGCGCTTCTACATTCTTACATACTGTGTCCAGGCAACTGCCGGAAATAGACGCAACAAGACAAGTCTTGTAGGTACCGGATTTCAAAAATAGGTGTGCCGGGCTTTCCAGGGTACTTTGCATGCCGTCTCCGAAATACCAGGTATAGCTGGTGGCATTTTTTGAAAGGTTTTTATAACGTATTGAGTCGTTTTCCACCGGTATACGCGGCTCAAAATCGAAGTCTGCCAGCGGCCCCGGTGCAATTACGATAATTCCGCTTACAGAATCGATACCATTACATGCTTTATCATTCTTTACAATCAGGCGCACCTTATAGGTACCGACACTATAGGAATGGGAAGGGTTGCTTGCGGTTGAAAAGGAGCCGTCCCCGAAATCCCAGTAGTAGGTTGTGCCATCCGTTGCAACCGTAGAAAATACAAACGTCGCAGAAGAACCCTTTGTACAAAGTGATGGCGGAATTGTTGCCGCAGCTTTAATGAACAGGTTCTGAATCGTTATTGTTTTACTGATCGAATCCACAGCATTACAGGAAAGATCGTCGCGCATGATCAGTGTTACAGTGTAAGTACCCTTGGCAGTATATTCATGAACAGGTGGATTTGCACCGATATAAGTAGAGCCGTCCCCGAAGCGCCAGGTAAACGTTGCGGTGCCACTGCGTCCGAATGATGAGGTATTGGTAAACTTCACACGGTAAGGAGCGTTACAGGTGTCGATCATGATATAACTGAAATCGGCCGCCACGCTGTTCGTATCTACTGTAACGGTAAAATACATGGTGTCTGTCTGGTCGAAGCAGGCATCGGGATTTGTGGCGATGAAACGCACTTTATACACGCCGGGTTTTGTAAAGGTATGCTTACAGTCGGCGGTCGTTACATCCGGAGACCCATCCCCGAAACTCCAGGAAAACACTTTACCATTGGTGGAGTTGTTTTTAAAGTTTACGGTGAGCGGTGCGCAACCGGATACATTATCGGCGGAACCATCGACAACCGGCGGGGCAAGCTCAAATGTAATTTTCAATGCTGCCAGGTTACAGTTGCCGGAACCATTTTTAGGGCTGATGGTGCCGGGTGTAGTAGGCAGTGCAGGAGTGGAAGGGCCACCACATCCGCCGCAGATCGCCTGATAGATGATACCACTTTTGTCGAAACGACTCGTACCTCCGTCCACATGTTCCCCCAACATCGGATTGGTACTTGATCGGCCGTAATAAGAGCCATACACAAGCGAAGACGCGTCTTTGTTCAAAACGATAAAGTAAAAGTCGAAGCCGTCCGTTGAAGTTTGAAATGCAGATGAAGTGATCGGCATTCCGCTTGTGGTACCGGTATTGGGAAAAGCAGTACCGCCAAGTGTACCTCCCCAGCCGGATATGTATATGTTTTCACAGGTATCTACAAGGAATGCTACCGGAGAAATATTGGTGGCTGAAGAACTGCCTGATCCGAACACTGTGGAAAAAACAGAACCCGAGAGGTTGTTCATCATTTTCATTACAAACTGACTGGAGTTAGGATTAGAATATACTCCTGAAGACACAGGGAAAGTACCACCCAGCGTTTGTCCCATAACGTATACAAAATCCTTATCATCGACTGCAACTCCATAGATCTGATCATAGCTGCCTTTCCCAAGAAAACTACCGGCCTGCAAAGTGTACGGCGCACTGTTGGAGATCTTCAGTATAAACCCATCTGTAGCACCTGCATAAGCGGGCTGGTAGGCAGCAGCCGTTGTCGGGAAGTCAGAACTGTTTGTTCCTCCCGCAATAAAAACAGAAGTCTGTGCTTTGTTCAATGCAAGCACATAACCCGCATCATCGTCTGATCCGCCCAGATAGGTACTGAAAAGCAAATTGCTTACATTGCTGTTCAGCTTCACGAGCACAGCATCCTGCTGACCCTGAATAGAGCCCAGAATCGGGCTTTGCGTAGGAAAATTGGGTGAGTTCGTACAAGAGGCAACGTATATATTACTGTTCTTATCAATGATCACTTCGCTTCTTGCATCGTCTCCGTAATTGTGCTTCAGACTTCCGCCGCTGAATTCCTGTGCATCAATATTCACACAATCATCTCCTGAACCGCCGATGTAAGTAGACCCGTTAATCCCCGTCCCCGAACTGTTGAGCACGGTGACCACCAGATCTGCTCCTCCGTTCCAGGTGCGGTCATAGGCCGTTGCAGATACAGGGTAGTTTCCAGAATAGGTACGGCCCGCAATGATGAGGTTATCGGACTCGTCGACAATCATACTATGTGGCTGATCGTTATCGGAGCCGCCTATATATGTCGCATAAATTTTAGTGGTGCCATCAGTATTGATCTTCATGATCGCCATATCCGCCGGAAAAAGATTTCCTGTGGAGGAAGTACCGCCGCCCCAGGTTGTCTGAAATGCGCCGGTTGTTACGGGAAAACTTGTGCCGCCTACTGCGCTTACGCTGCCGCCCGCATACATATTTCCGCTGCGATCGTAGGTGGCGGTAAATCCCCAGTTGTCTGCCGTGGAGCCGGTGAATGTTGCAAAAATCACCTTCGGATCGATGAGCAGCGGAACCTCATGGTTATAGTCTTTAGGGAAAACGAATGAAACGGTATTGTTGGCATCCATTTTATAACGGCAGGGAACCACAACGCGCTCCTCATTCACGTATTGGTACACGAAAGGCTTTTCCTCTGTGGCATCTCCAACAGATGTGGAAATCACCAGATTGCCCTTCTGATCGATGCGCACCTTTTCAGCTCCGTCAAAACGTAGTCGTATCTGCGTTACGTCCGCATTGGGTGCTACAATAAAATCGTATTTAAGCGTACTGTTCTCTGAACTGAGGTGGAGATCTATGCCATTGTAAATGCCCTTAAAATCCAGGCTCAGGGCCGGGTGGATTCCAGACGCCCATTTGGAAGAATCGTTACCGAGAAAGTAATTATAGTAGTGCTTCTGAATTTTCCCTTCTTCAAATACAGGCTGCTTTGCTCCTTCGAAAACAGTCCGGTAAACATGGTATTTAATCCGGGGCGCATTGGTCAGCTGACCGTGTTTATAAGCGTCAATTTTATCCCATGCCCCTTGTTCAGCTACCTGATAGGTAATTGCCTTTTCCTGAACGAATATCTCGGCGTTGGGGCCGGAACATTTATATGCAAAATCTCCATCCCATTGGCCCTTGTTGCGGACAAATTCAAGGCGGGCATTCTGTGCGAGCACAGACGACGAAGCGATAAGCATGGCCGCCAACTGTAAGAACCTTTTCATAGCAGGGGAATATAATTTTCCGTTACCGTAAATTTAAGAATTTAAAATAAAAAAGCACATAAGAAATCTTATGTGCCTGAAAATAAATGAAAAAAGTACGTTATGGCTGTGGCTGATCGCCGAGCTTGATCTCATCAATGATTATCAGCTGATAATAGCTAAAGGGCGCGGATGAACCGCATGTATCTGCAACGTCGGAGTAGTGATACTTCACTTTTACATGCATACCATTATTCTGATAAGCGCTGTACAATTGATAAGGCTTTTCAATAGTTCCGTCTTCAAATTGCAATAAATAACCACAACCCTTACTTGACAGGTCGCCACTATCCACTACGATAGCATTTACAAAATTCTTATCATCCTTATTACAAGCCAGAAAAGAAAAAGTAGATATGATCGCAACCAGGTACAAAGACTTTTTGGGCATTTTATGCTTATTTAATGTTAAATAGAGCGGTAAGGTAGAAAAAATAATCGAACGAAAAAAGACTTAAACCTATTTTTTTTCTTTCGAAGTAAATTTATAACCAACGCCTCTTATTGAATGGAAGAAGACCGGACTACGACTGTCTTTCTCAAAATATTTGCGGAAGCCGAGGATAAAATTATCGATTGTACGTGTAGTCGGATAAACATTATAACCCCACACCACCTGAAGGATATGTTCCCTGGAAACGGTTTCCCCGTCGCGTTCTATCAGCAATTTAAGCAACGCACTCTCCTTTTTGCTCAATTCATGCCTGGTTCCATTGCGATCGAAGCATTCATGCGCAGCGAAATCAATGCGCCCACCCGCAAATTCATATATATCCGGCACGGAGGCCGTTTGCCGCAGGCGGTTATTTTTTGTAACCAATTTGGATACACGCAGCAATAGTTCCTCAAGGTTGAAAGGCTTTGTGAGGTAGTCATCTCCGCCCTTTTTTAGACCTTCAATACGGTCGGCAGCGGAGTCCCGTGCAGAAAGGAATAAAATAGGAACTTCCATATTCTGGGTTCGTATTGTTTCACATACCGTAATTCCGTCCATTTCGGGCAGCATGATATCCAGTATGATCAGGTCAAAGTATTCTGATCGGACCATTTTTATCGCCTGCGATCCGGTTTTGGCAACACTTACTTCATATCCTTCCAACTCCAGATTCAACTGAAGCATTTCACTGATATTTTCTTCATCTTCCACTACAAGTAAGTTGCCTTTGGATGCATGTTTATTCATAAACGGACAATTATTAGTAAGTCAAATTTAATTGTTTCGCTGACAGATATTTTTCATTATACGCAATTTTTTTGTGAAAATAATGCGTATTTCCCCTACATTTGCAGCCCTTGGTTTTGCGGGTGTGGTGAAATTGGCAGACACGCTAGACTTAGGATCTAGTGCCGCGAGGCTTGGGGGTTCGAGTCCCTCCACCCGCACCGACAAAAAGCTTCCTTTAAGGAAGCTTTTTTATTTTTATCTTGTTTAAGAATCAGGCTAAATAAAAAATGCGCCCCGGATGGGACGCATTTTTTTTATAATAACTCAGTAAATAATTAGTGAGCTACAGAGAAACGCTCAGATACTTTCTGACCGTTAGCTTCTACAGTGTAGATATATACACCGTTAGCCAGGGCTGAAGTATTGAAAGTTACATTACCTTTCTGACCTGCGTTGAAAGTTCCTGCATTTTGCGTAGCAACTACCTGACCCAGCATGTTGCTGATGTTTACAGATACATTTGCTTTTTCAGCAACAGTGAAAGGAACAGTCAGGCTATTGTTAGCAGGAACAGGGAATGCTTTAGCTTCAGTAACGATAGATTGTTCGTTGATGTTTGATCCCAGATCTTTAACCAGTTTACAATCAGCACAGGTTACAACAGCAGAAGTAGCCAGGTACTCATAGAAGAAGCTTACACTGTTCATTGCTTCGATGAACGCGCTACCCCAGTAGTAAGTGGTATCGCTGGAGAACATCAGCGCAGAGTGGCTGCGATCGGTCAGCGTAGCATTCCATTTTCCTGCATAAGGCATGATCTTGCGGGAACCGCCGAAGATAGCCATAAAGCGGTGGAAAGTATCGATGTGGGAAGTGTTAGGAACCCATGTATCACCTGACTTGAAAGTGTAAGTCATAACAACACCGCTACCAGCAGGAACGCTTAATTTACCAGGAACGGCAAATGTGAACGTTTGGATGTCAGCAGTTGCGATCGGACTACGCATACCAGATGTCAGCGGCTCTTTCCACAGAACGCGGGTAGGAGTACCGGAACCTGTAGTGAAGCTGTAAGCTGCGCGGTTAACGCTGTCTTTATTGATTGGCTGAGCGATGTGGAAAGTATCCAGATCAGCAGTTGTCAGGTAAGGAGTTACATCGATTCCGAAACCAGCGAGGTAAGCGGCATCAAATCTGTAATGGGAATATGCAGTCTGATAAGCTACAGAGATGATCAGTGTATCAACAATTGTGCTTGGACGTGTAAGACCAGTTACATACAAACCACTGATACGAACTGAATCAACTGTATAAGCATTAGTTGAGGTAATTCCAACCTGATCTTTGTAGTTAGGGTTTGTAGCATCGTTGAACACTCCATCCATTGGATACAGCACCTGCGCAACAGAGTTATAGTTTACATTGCCCAGACCTGTACCATATGTTTGCTGAACTGTAGAATCGAACCAGATACGGCAGGCCCAGATACTGTCAGATTCGAAAGAGCTTACAGAGAGGTTGTAATCGAAGTGGCTGTACTCGCGGGAGCCGCCAAGGGTTGTTTTTGCAGTGCTTTTACCGGATGTAGGGGCAACAGCAGCTTTCTCACTAACCAACCCTGCATTTACATGAGACTTAAGCCCGGCCTTCACCAAGCTTTGAGCTTGGGCACCAACCGCAGAAACTGCAGCCAAAGCACCCACCAGAAGTAATTTTTTCATCATTCTAAGTTTTAAAAGTTTGATGTAAAGATAATATTCCTCGGATACAAGACAAAAAAAATTTTGTATCCCGGACAGCCTTCAGAATCGAGTTTTTATTGCCCGGAAACTGATTCGCAGGGTTATATTTGCAGCGCATTTCAAAATCATATGCTTCCTCAGTTCGAAAACACCGAAATCGCGTTCCGCTACCGCAGCAACGCGGAACTTAAACAAGCCCGTTTCTTATTTTCCTCTATGGGTTCTCCTATTCTTACGGGATTGGGTATGACCGCAACAAAATGGGCGATGGCGCTGCATCTGCCGGTAAACGGCCTTATAAAAAGAACCATTTTCAAACAGTTCTGCGGCGGCGAAACGATGGAGGAAGCGGCAGATACGGCCAATACGCTGTCCGGATACAACGTAGGTGTTATCCTGGATTACGGGGTTGAAGGCAAGGAAGGGGAAAGCGAATTTGATAAAGCGGTGCCTGAATTTCTCAAGGCGATAGATTTTGCCGCCGGACAAAAGAACATTCCTTTCATCAGCATAAAGGTAACCGGATTCTCCCGCTTTGCCCTGCTGGAAAAATTAAATGCGGGCGAACAACTCAGTCAACAGGAACAGGAAGAATGGAGCCGTGTTTCTACCCGTATTGACAGGATTTGTGCCCGCGCAGCGGAAAAAAATATAAAAGTTCTGGTAGATGCAGAGGAAAGCTGGATTCAGAATCCGATTGACCAGACTGACGGATCAGATGATGGAACGCTATAACAAAAAAAAGGCAGTGGTTTATAATACATTCCAACTGTACCTGCACAGCCGCCTGCCTTTCCTGAAAGCGTCGCTGCAGCAGGCCCGGCAAAAGGGATAC
Source organism: Chitinophagaceae bacterium (assembly GCA_049840855.1). GTDB lineage: Bacteria > Bacteroidota > Bacteroidia > Chitinophagales > Chitinophagaceae > Rurimicrobium. The sequence goes on from JASGJF010000027.1 coordinate 44,991, forward strand.
CTGCTTGGCGCCAAACTGGTACGCGGCGCATACATGGAGAAGGAACGGCTCAGGGCTTCTGAGATGAATTATCCGTCTCCTGTACAGGTAGATAAGGCAGCTACGGATCATGATTATAACGAAGCTGTTCTTTTCTGCATCGAACACCTGAATGATCTTGAACTGTTTATCGGCACCCATAATGAGTATTCCTGCCTGCAGGCGGCAAAAGAAATGCAGGAGCGCGGCATCCCCTCCTCTCATGCTCACGTTTACTTTTCGCAACTGTACGGAATGAGCGACAATATTTCATTTAACCTGGCGGATTCAGGCTATAAAGTTGCAAAATATCTGCCTTACGGACCTGTAAGAGACGTAATGCCTTACCTCATGCGACGCGCACAGGAGAACACTTCCGTAGCAGGGCAAACAGGAAGGGAACTGACTTTGATTAACAAGGAACTGAAGCGCCGCAAACTGGCGTAGTCGTTACGGCACCTTCCGCAACTCTGCAAGTAATTCTGAGATATGGTTCATCGCCGACAAGGTGCTGAACCATTTTTTTTGCCGGTCGTACACAACCACGAAAGGCACCGTGCCTGCATGAAAGAAGCTGCCGAAAAAGAATGCCGTATCCTGCCCTATCTTCAACTGCCCCTGGCGCGCTATTCCGTTTACCACTGCAAACTTCTGGATTTCTTCAAATAGCATGGGCGGTGATGCCAGCACAAAGTTCACATTGCTGATGGCAGCAAGACTATCCTTTAACTCGCGCACAAGCGCCGAGCAATGATGGCAATCGGGACTTACAAGCATCAATACGCTTGGACTTCCTTTCCGGATACGCGCGGTATTAAAATACCCCCCGTCTATAAGGCGTATCGAAAAAGCAGGAAGTGTGGAATGGATCCTGTAAGGAGGGGCGTCAGTCTGAGCCGGAGCAGCAAAACCGGTTGCACAGGCAATAACTAAAACAGTCAACATTCTGACCAGGCGCCGTACCAATACAGAGTGCATCCGAATGAATTATTTAAACCAGGAACTGTATTTAAGGTAATTGTTGGCGATACGCTCCACTTCCCCTTTCAGTAATTCAGGGCTCACATCCTTAACCTTTTTTGCGGGTACGCCTGCAAAAATACTTCCGGGAGGCACCTGCGTGCCTTCGAGCACTACCGCGCCGGCAGCGATGATACTGCCCGTACCGATGTACGCATTATCCATAACGATGGCTCCCATGCCAATGAGCACATTGTCTTCCACCGTACAGCCATGAACAATTGCATTATGCCCTACAGAAACATTGTTGCCCAGAACGGTTTCGGTTTTCTGATAGGTACAGTGAATGCAGGCACCATCCTGGATATTCACTTTATTGCCCATGCGGATCTTATTCACATCTCCTCTTACTACCGCATTAAACCAGATGCTGCAATCTTCACCCATCTGCACATCGCCGACGATCGTTGCATTCGGCGCAACAAAACAGGATGAAGGAATCTGAGGATGAATGCCCTCCACAGGCAGAATAACAGGCATATCTTGTCGATTATTTACTCCAGATATTATATTTCATAATGCACCAAATAGCGCGGAATCCATCTTTCCATCCTATTTTCTTGCCTTCTTCGTACGTACGGCCATAATAGGAAATACCCACTTCGTAAATGCGGATCTTAGGAACGCGGCTCAATTTGGCCGTTACTTCGGGCTCAAATCCAAAACGTTTTTCTTTCAGATCAAGGCTTTGGATTACCTCCCTGCGACAGAGCTTGTAGCAGGTTTCCATATCCGTAAGGTTCAGATTGGTGAGCATATTGCTTGCCATGGTAAGCCAGCGGTTTCCTATAGAATGCCAGAAAAACAGGATCCGGTGCGGATTTCCCCCCATAAAGCGGGAGCCGTACACCACATCGGCAAACCCTTCGAGGATCGGCTTCAGCAGCAGATTATATTCTTCCGGATCATATTCAAGATCTGCGTCCTGTATGACTACCAGTTCTCCCTTTGCATTACGTATACCTGTATGCAGCGCTGCACCTTTACCCTGATTCACCTCATGTTTGTAATAAGAGATGGGCAAATCAGGATTAGCTGCCTGATAGGCTTTCACCGCTTCTTCTGTATTGTCACGGGAACAGTCGTTCACAATGATCACCTCCTTCTCTATATCGCCGATGAGGCGCACCGCTTTCACCTTATTTAAAATGCGATGTATTGTTGCGCCTTCGTTATAAGCAGGTATTACAATAGAAAGAGTCTGACCCATACTGTATGATTGGTTCTTAAAATTCCCGCAATTTACAACATCGTCACCAATAATATAAACTTGCTTAATTTCGCCGACTATGGAACAGTACCAGAAATTGCTGCAGCATATTTTAGATACCGGTGTGGAGAAAAAAGACCGCACCGGAACGGGTACAGTCAGTGTATTCGGATACCAGATGCGTTTCGATCTGGCGAAAGGCTTTCCGCTCGTAACTACAAAAAAACTGCACCTCCGTTCCATTATTTATGAACTGCTCTGGTTTTTGAAGGGAGATACCAATATCAAATACCTTAAAGATCACGGTGTATCTATCTGGGATGAATGGGCAGATGAAGCGGGAAACCTCGGACCGGTATATGGACACCAGTGGCGCAGCTGGACCGGTGCAGACGGTAAAACATATGACCAGATCAGAGATGTGCTGCATCAGCTGAAGACCAATCCGGACAGCCGCCGCATGATCGTGAATGCCTGGAATGTCTCAGACCTGCCGCAAATGGCGCTAAGTCCCTGCCATGCATTGTTCCAGTTTTATGTGGCCGACGGCAAACTGAGCTGCCAGTTGTATCAGCGAAGTGCGGATACATTTCTGGGTGTGCCTTTTAACATAGCCTCCTATGCGCTGCTCACGATGATGATGGCCCAGGTATGCGGTCTGCAGCCGGGGGACTTTATCCATACTTTCGGAGATGCCCACCTGTACAGCAATCACCTCGAACAGGCCAGGCTACAGCTCAGCCGTGAACCGTATCCATTGCCGACTTTAAAACTTAATCCGGAAGTAACAGACCTTTTCGAATTTACTTTCGAGGACATCAGCATTGAAAACTATCAGGCCCATCCGCATATTAAAGCTCCGGTGGCCATATAACTCAACACATTTGCTTTTTTAAACCAGAACATAACAAATCATGAGCATTAATAAAGTCGTAACAGGCGCCGCAGCCGCGGTAAGCGACATTCAGGACGGCGCAACGATCATGCTCGGCGGATTCGGCCTTTGCGGTATTCCCGAGAAATGTATCACTGCGCTTGTAGACAAAGGGGTGAAAGATCTGACCTGTATCTCTAACAATGCGGGCGTGGATGATTTCGGGATCGGACTCATGCTGCACAAGAAGCAACTGAAGAAGATGATCGCTTCCTACGTGGGAGAAAATGCAGAATTTGAACGCCAGCTGCTGAGCGGAGAACTGGAAGTGGAGCTCATTCCGCAGGGAACACTGGCTACCCGCTGTCTGATCGCCGGATATGGCATACCTTTTGTACCTGTATTGGCAGGAGTAGGCACTGAAGTGGCCGAGGGCAAGGATGTGGTAACCCGTAATGGCAAAGAATATCTGATCGAAGAAGCTTTTGAAGCAGATTTTGCTATTGTGAAAGCCTGGAAAGGAGACACTATGGGCAACCTGGTTTTTAAAGACACCGCACGCAATTTTAATCCGCTGATGGCCATGGCCGGGAAAGTGACCATCGCTGAAGTGGAAGAACTGGTGCAACCGGGCGAGCTTGATCCGAACATGATCCATACGCCTGGCATTTACGTTCACCGCATATTCCAGGGCGATAATTACGAAAAAAGAATTGAACAAAAAACCGTACGGAAGGTTCAGTCTTAATCATAGCAATACCATCCTGTACCTTCAAAAAAATTGTATCATGGGTCTGACCAAAGAACAAATAGCACAAAGAATTTCCAAAGAACTGAAAGACGGTTATTACGTTAACCTCGGAATCGGCATCCCAACCCTGGTTGCCAATTTTATACCGCAGGGCATTAACGTTGTTCTGCAAAGTGAGAACGGCCTGTTGGGCATGGGTCCTTTTCCGGAAGAAGGAAAGGAAGATGCTGACCTTATCAATGCGGGCAAACAAACCATTACCACATTACCTGGCTCCGCTATCTTCGACAGCGCCATGAGCTTCGGAATGATCCGCGCGGGTAAAGTGCACCTGACCGTGCTCGGCGCGATGGAAGTGGCAGATAACGGTGACATCGCCAACTGGAAAATTCCCAATAAAATGGTAAAAGGAATGGGAGGCGCCATGGATCTCGTTGCGGCTGCAAAAAATATAATCGTGGCGATGCAGCATACCAATCCGAAAGGAGAAAGCAAATTGCTGAGCAAATGTTCCCTGCCCCTCACGGGTATCCGCTGTGTAACAAAGGTTGTTACTGACCTGGGGGTGTTTGAGATCACGCCCGAAGGATTCCGTTGCGTGGAGCATGCTCCCGATGTAACGATCGATGAAATAAAAGCAAAAACTGCCGGAAGACTTGTGATTGCTGAAGATGTAAAACCAGTGACGCTTTAATCGTTATCTTTACCCACAGGGTCAGGCAATAACGATAAGCAATGGAAATGTCTTTGATGAGCGCAATATTAGGTGGTTTACTGCTGGGATTGTTTATGGCAATCTCGGTAGGGCCTACTTTGTTCGCCATCATCAAATACAGTCTGAACCATAGCTACAAGACAGGACTGGCGTTCGTGCTGGGCGTATCGATCTCTGACATCATGTATGTCACGATTGCGAACCTTGCTGCTCCCTGGCTGGATTTTATTTATAAATATGAAAAGCAGGTTGCCCTCATAGGAGGCATCGTACTGCTGGTTATCGGTCTCATCGGGCTTGTACGCAAATACAAGCCGGTGAGACCATCTTCCACCAAAACCATTATTTCAAAGGGCCACTACTTCCGCATCTTTGCCAGTGGCTTCCTTATCAACACGGCCAATCCCGGGGTGATCATTAACTGGATCGCATCCGTAACACTGGTCACCAACGCCACCATCCACCTCAGCAATTTACAGAGCGCTCTTTACAGAACCACTTTCTTTGGCACCTGCCTCGCGCTGGTATTGGGCGTAGATGTACTGAAAGTATTACTCGCGGATAATATCCGCAGAAGACTTACCCTGCGCAAAGTGATGTACCTGCAGAAAATTTCGGCAGCCTGTCTGTTTGTGATCGGCACAGGACTTACCTTGTTTACGCTATTCGGCAATTATTTTAAAGACGGGAAGAATTTGCCCGCGAAAAAAGTAAAACCCGTCGCAGTTGTAAGTATCCCTTATCAGCGTACTCTTTTACAGTAAGCTGATGTGTAGCCTGGATGTGGCTTGCCGTTTGCGGCATTGACGCTACAGCTCACCGGAAGTTTCGCAAAAACAAAATGCAGCCATTGATAAATACTCCCTGAAATGAATGCCTATTATTTTTTTGTCGTACTCATATCACTTGCTGCTGTCTTTTCTTACATCAACACCCGGTTCATAAAATTACCTTTTGTGATTGGTCTGTTCCTGCTTTCGACGCTACTTTCAATACTGGTGATCAGCGCACGCTTCTGGTATCCCGCGAGCGCCGCACAGTTACAGTCGATCGCCACTCCGGACATGATCAGTAAAGTGGTGCTGGAAGTATTGCTTGGGCCCCTTTTATTTGCGGGAGCTTTACACACCGACTGGCAGCAGCTCAGGCATCAGATCCGATCGATTGCTGCATTTGCACTTGGAGGTGTGCTCTTTTCAACGATGTTTATTGCGCTGGCCTTTTATGGCATAGCGCTGGCCCTCGGCATACAGGCTGATTTTATTTACTGCCTGCTATTCGGTGCGCTGATCTCGCCTACCGACCCTATTGCAGTACTGGGCATCTTAACAAAAGCCGGGGTTCCTAAAAGAGTGGAGAGCATCATTGTGGGTGAATCACTGTTCAACGATGGCGTGGGTGTTGTGGTATTCCTTTCGATCCTGCACATGTTGTATAATGGGGGTGGCAGCCATTTTCAGTTCGATGCATTTGGATTTTTGTTTCTACGGGAGGCAGTGGGTGGTATTCTCTGGGGACTCGGTTCCGGTTTCCTGCTGCACTGGCTGATCCGCTCCATTGATCATTACGAAACCGAGGTGTTGCTTACGCTTGCATTTGCTACGGGAGGCTATTGGCTGGCCAATCAATTGCATCTTTCAGGTCCGCTTGCGATGGTTGTAATGGGTTTGCTGACCGGGAACTATAAGGAAGAAGAGGCCATGAACGACCATACACGGGATTATATGCATAAATTCTGGGAGCTTGTGGATGTAATATTGAATGCGGTTTTATTTATCCTGATTGCGTTTGTGCTGCTTTTTATAGCGTTTAAGACTACCGTGATTCTTCTGGGGCTTAGTTCCATCATAATCGTGCTGCTCTCGCGCCTGGTGCTGGTGTATGGAGCGGCGGCATTGTTTCCTCGCCTGTTCGGATTAAGCAGACTGGACGCCAGGATCATTACCTGGGGCGGGTTAAGGGGTGGCTTGTCGCTTGCAATGGTGCTGTCGCTGCCGGACAGCGATATGAAAAGTATGCTTATGGTGGCGACCTATTGCTGTGTACTGTTCAGCATCATTATTCAGGGTCTTACCATTGGACGCGTGGCACAGTCCAAACCGTAATGGACATAATCATTGAAAAATTTGGAGAACAACGATCAAACATTTATGTTTGCAACCCTAAATCGGGGATATAGCTCATTTGGTAGAGCGCTTGCATGGCATGCAAGAGGTGACCGGTTCGATTCCGGTTATCTCCACTTCTAAACCGTTTCATTCAATTGAAACGGTTTTTTTGCAGGTGCCCAATTATCATGCTTGCTATCACTTTTTTCTTTCCTTAGTGAAAACAGCATGTTCCCAATTAAAGAAAGCCGTTTCTTCGATCTGCATCCGGCTGCTGTCTATGATCCGGAATGTTGCAAATACGTAATTGTTGTTGCCTTCCAGCTCCAGCGTGTCCCGTGCAGACAAATGCCAATGCCCTTCCGCAGGCATACCCGAATACAGGATTTTCTTCGTGTGATCTCTGTGATTGTATACGATTGTCCGGAGCGCAAGCTGAAAGCTGCTGTCGGCGGACAATATCAATACCTCTTCCCGAATGCTTGTTTCCAGGCTCCCATAGGTGCACCTGTTCTCTGAAAGACCGGATGGCGTCTGCACATGTGTATAAGTTCCTGTAAGCGTTTGCGCGACTGCATCATTTGCGCAAAATACAATCAGCATGATAAGAAAAATGACAGAAATACCCTTATTCATAAATGTACATCAGCTTAAAATACCGTCCCGGCACGGCAGTCAGGAAACAACTGCAGGTAAAGAAAAACTAAACACTGCCCCTCCTTCCGGTATATTCCGGAAGGAAATGAGTCCCCCCTTGCGCTTCAATCAGTTCTTTGGAAATTGCAAGCCCGAGACCAGTGCCGGCAAAACCACTGCCGGGAACTTTAAAATAGCGCTCGAATACTTTGCCCGTGTATTGGTCTTCAATTCCAGGACCGCTGTCCTGAACAGAAAACCATACTGCATTGTCCTGACAGTTAACCGTTAATTGAACGACCCCCGATGCCTTACTGTATTTAATCGCATTACCTAATATATTGATGAGTACCCACGAGGCCTTATCCGCATCTGCATTTACCGCAGGGATACCGGGAGCTATGGATACCAGTAATGCCACATCCCGTGCTTCAGCCTGTGTGCGGAGCACTTTAAGAGCCTGCTCTGTAACAGACGCAGCCTGCACTTCCTGTAATCTCAGCTGCATATGTCCGGTTTCAATCTGTGTCATATGCAATAACTCTCCCGTAAGCTGCAACAGCCGCTCTGCATCTTCCTGAACATTCATGACCATTTCCTGCTGCTCGGTATTGAGTAAACCCGTACGCTGATCTTTTAACAGCTTAAGACTCATTTTAATGGAAGCGATAGGGGTCTTGAGTTCGTGAGAAATAGTCGCAAGCAGGTTGGTCTTTGAGATGTCCAGCTCCTTAAATGAGGTGATATTACGCAGTATAAACACCTCTCCGATTGATTGATCGTCCGTGTGCACAGAACGGTTATCTATGGAGAAATAATGCTCCTTGCCTTCCACGATGATCTTCAGCGGTTCGACTCCGGGTTCGTTTTGCAGGATCATCCGCAGCAGATCGTTTTTCAACGCCAGATCAGGTGCATAACGCCCTTTGCTTTCCTGCGCGGTAAGATGCAGCAGATGCTGCGCAGTAACATTGATAAACAATATCCGGCCTTTCGCATCCAGTCCTATTACCCCATCATTCATCTGGTTGATGATCGTCTCTACACGCTGTTTTTCAAACAAGACCTGGTTGATGCTGCTGTTCTCGTAATCGTATAGCTTCTCGGCCATAGTATTAAAAGCAGCAGCCATCTCCCCGAACTCATCTTTATTATCCAGATAAATGCGCTTACTGTAGTTCTTCTGCGCAATTTCGGTAATCCCTTCAGTGAGCAGACGAACCGGACCGGCAATATAGTCGGGAAAATTTACAGCAAGGGTAAAACTGATCAGGATCAGCACAGCTGTGATAATGGACACCCATAGCTTGGCCGAGGAGGCCACCTGCATCGCCTGGGCGTTTTTATACTCCAGCGCATGCTGGTTCAATTGGTTAATGGTAAGCACAAACTTGTTGGCGGAGTCTATAACAGATGAATCGTTCATCCCTTTTTTGAGGAGTTCGAAATAAAGCCTGAGCTGCTGTGTCAGCTTCACGTTCACCCTTTTCCGTGATATTTTGCTCCTGCAAACGAAGATTGTCTGCAAACAGCGCCTGCATATTGCTGTCCCGCAGCCGGGTATTCAATGCATAAGACATTTGCGAGCAATAACGTATTGTCTTGTAATTTGCATCGAGCAAATTCTCCGTATTGTGCGACATGCGGTTGATAAAAACAAATGCAATGACACTAAGCGTCAGCAGCAATACGAAGAGTACGCCAATACCTAATGCGATTTTTGCTTTTATGGTTCGCAGCATATCAGGATAAAATTACCAGATCTATTTTCCGGACAGACAGTGCATTCAGTAATTCTTTAAAAACACCGGTCGCCAGAATGATCTGCAGCAGGCTCAGATGCGGCTTACCGATACATACGGTCGTAATTGCATGATCTTCCACAACCTGCAATATCCCGTTTGCCACCTTTGTGTGTTGCACCTTCAGCACCTTCGCACCCAATTCCGTTGCTAATTTAAAGTTGTTTATCAGATGCCGTTGCTTGTCAAGTGCTATTTTATCGGAACTTTCACGAGGTGTCTCCACAAAAAGCACGAACCATTGCGCATTGTAATATCCCGCTAAGCGTGCTGTTTTCCTGACCACAGCTCTCGCCGTACGTTCGTTGCTTCCGATGCATGCCATAAACCGCTCATGGCGGAGCGCCCCACCCTTAGGTATAGCCAGGTCAACCCTACGCTCTACCTGACCCGCCACTTCTTTAAGTGCAAGTTCCCGTAATTGCAGTATATGTTCGGGCTGGAAAAAATTGGATAAGGCCCGTTCCACTTTATCCGGCTTATAAATCTTTCCGGCTTTCAGCCTGCTGATAAGATCATCGGCGGTGAGATCTATATTCACAATCTCATCTGCTTCCATGAGTACGTGATCCGGTATCCGTTCCGAAACTTCCACACCGGTAATTTGCTTTACAATCTCGCCCAGATGCTCAAGGTGCTGGATATTCAGCGCGCTGATCACGTTAATACCTGCATCCAGTATTTCCATTACATCCTGCCACCGTTTTTCATGCTTACTTCCGGGAATATTCGTATGAGCGAGCTCATCAACGATCACAACTTCCGGGTGCAGGTTCAGAATCTGCTGCAGGTCCATTTCCTCCAGCGCTTTCCCTTTGTAAAAAACCTTCCTGTTCGGGATCAGCGTTAATCCGTATAGCAATGCTGCGGTATCGGGCCTGTCGTGCGTTTCGACAAATCCCAATTTCACCTCCACTCCGTTCTGCATCAGGGCATGTGCATCCTGCAGCATGCGGTAGGTCTTGCCCACTCCCGCTGCCATTCCGATGTAAATCCTGAACTTACCCTTACGGGAGCTCCTGATCAGATCGAGAAACCGGTCTGGTTCATGGTCAGTAAAGTCGGAAGGCATATTTGTCTTTTTAGGATGATCTCACCTTTTGCGGAGCATGCAAAAGGAAGCGCTTATATATACCGCTACAGACGGAACAAGACTGCGAAAATGATTTTATTTTCTGTCTTAACCAGGTCCGGAGCCCATCCTGACGGCAGGGGGGTAGTGGTATAACCGGTAGGGGATGTCACACCGCCATGTCCCGCAAAATAGGGAACGTTCGCCTGACGATGCACGAATTCCATACGCACGGTAAGGCTTTGATTCGGCATCCAGTCGAGATTGGTTGAGCAATCCCACCCTTTGAACTGATCTCCGGGATTTGCACTGAAAGGATGCGTGCCTTCTGTCTTCGTCGGGTTGTTCGGGTCGGGCAAAGGACTTGCATCCCCGGTCGGATACAGCACCAGGTAACGGCCCGGGTTAGTCATGAGTCCACCGCCTATTGTCCATGCAAATTTATTCTGATGGAACCAGATCCGGCTGTAGAACATCGCACTCAGGAAATATTGCGTCGGACCTTTTGACGGGTCACTGTTACTGAAACCATTTACGCCTCCGCCTTTTTCAAAGCCAAGATCTCCGGTAAGCGAAAAGGCCATACGGCTGATGCCTTTACTCGCGGGACGATTATAGTAACGCAGCAAAAAACTGTTATCGGAATGGAAGCGCTTGCGGTCCGGGATCATGGCTGCATCCGTTCCGTAATAATCATTGGTAAGCAACTTGATATTTTCGGTAGGACACCAGGTGATATTGGCACCAACGCCGGGCATACTGTTGAATTTGCCATAGCTCTGCCATCCGTTGATAATCCAGGGTTCAATCTTCAGTTTGGTTGACGGAAAAATCTGAACGCGCATTCCATTGAAGAACCAGGGAGTATTATCCGAAGTGAAAGAAGCCTGATATTCCCAGTTCTCTGCCTGATAATAAGAATTAAGCCCTACGTACGACATAAAGAGCCCCGCGTCGACATTTACCGGCACCTTTCCTATTACAAAATGATATCCGGCATAGGCTTCACTCAGGTAGCGCAATGCGTCGTTCAATTGGTACTGACCGCGATAAGGACTGTAATCATTGCGGGGAACGACAATTGCACGATTACCAAACTGGGTCATTACTCTTCCGCGTGCGTTCTTATAGTTGAAATCGCCGCCGAATCCGACATACATAATGTTTACTTCGTTATGCCTGGCTAAAGCCGTGGAGCCCACCACCGTATTATCAATCGGATTATTGAACGAATAATTGTAGTTGGCATCCAGCATAAAAGATCCCGTGAAATATTTTGTCTGTAATACGGATTCACTGCGCCGATCGCTACCATTCTGCCAGGTCTGGTCCTGGCCTTCGAACGGAATGATCTCCTGTTGTACAGAATCGGGAATATGTTCCGCAGTTGTATCTGCATACGGAATTGTAAATGCGTACACGCTACTAAGCGGCACAGTGCCAAGCAAGGTACAAACAGCAAACCGTGTAATTTGTCTTTTCATATTTAAGTGTTGATAGCTCATGGATATTTGTATTAAAATTAGTGGGAACTCAGTGATCAGCATATGACGCAGATCATTTCTTAAGATTATCGTTATACGCCATTCTGTCCAAAGCAATATTCAGCAGAAGGACATTTATGATTGCGGGCCCAAGCAGCGATCTGCTGCAATGATCCTGAATCATTGATTTTATGCGCTTTTCGGAGACATTTCTGGCAGCTGCCACACGCTTTACCTGAATCATAGCAGCTTCATAAGAAATATCAGGATCGAGCCCGCTACCGCTCGCAGTCACAAGTTCGGAAGGTATCTGTGCTTTAATCGCGCCCGGGTTATGTATCAGAAAAGAGTCGATCCGCTGCTGAACCAATTTCAGATATAGCTTATTGAAAGGCCCTTTGTTGCTACCTCCCGATCCTGAAGCATTGTAATCCACGGCAGAAGGGCGGGGCCAGAAGTAACGATCCTCAGAAAAACGCTGAGCGACTGCTATATAATATCTCTTACCTGAATGCTGTATCGTGACACCATTACCTCCTCCCGCTGAGGCCTTTGCAACTACAAGCAGCAATGCAGGGTACAGCACGCAGAGTAAAAGCGCACATAGCAGTGAGAGTACCAATGAAGATAAAATTTGCTTTTTCATCGTATGAATTTTAGAAAAAATGCCCCACAAGCAAGTCGATCAGTTTGATCCCGGCAAACGGGATAAGCACACCACCCAATCCGTAGATCAACAGATTTCTGCTAAGCAATACCGTTGCGCCGACAGGCTTATAAGACACCCCGCGCAATGCAAGCGGGATAAGCAGCGGAATAATGATCGCATTGAAAATGACCGCCGATAAAACAGCACTCTGCGGACTATGCAGTTGCATCACATTCAAGGCCCGCAACGAAGGAATGGAAACGATAAACAAAGCAGGAACGATCGCGAAGTATTTAGCCACATCATTAGCAATGGAAAAGGTGGTGAGCGTCCCTCTTGTCATCAGCAACTGCTTACCGATTTCCACGATTTCAATCAGCTTTGTAGGGTCATTGTCCAGGTCTACCATATTACCGGCTTCCCTTGCTGCCGCGGTACCGCTGTTCATTGCTACGCCCACATCAGCCTGCGCCAGCGCCGGCGCATCATTAGTACCGTCCCCCATCATCGCAACGAGCTTACCGCTTTGCTGTTCTTTACGGATGTACGCCATCTTATCTTCCGGCCGGGCTTCTGCTATAAAATCGTCCACGCCTGCTTTCCCTGCTATATACTTTGCCGTAAGCGGATTGTCACCGGTTACCATGACAGTCTTAACGCCCATTTTACGAAGACGGTCAAAACGCTCGCTGATACCCGGCTTGATGATATCCTGCAATTCTATAACACCCACTACGCTTCCATTCTCGGCAACCACCAACGGCGTGCCACCATTTGAGCTGATCTCGCTAACCGTATGCTCCGCTTCCGGCGGAAATATGTTTCCTGCCTTTGCCACCAGATCGCGGATCGCGTCAAACGCGCCTTTCCTGATCCTGGTATGGTCATAATCAATGCCGCTGCTTCGGGTTTCGGCAGTAAATTGTATAAAGCGGGGGTTGGCAACCTGGTAGACAGACGGGCGCACACCCGCAAGTTCAATGACAAGACTTTCCCTCCGGTGTCTCATCTGCATAGGAGGACAAAACCGCGCACCGGACAAAATAGGATTCATCTATTCCCGGTGCAGGGTAAAAATTTGTCGCTTTTCGGTTACCAATAGTAATGGTTCCTGTTTTATCCAGCAGAAGCGTATCCAGATCACCGGCTGTTTCCACCGCCTTTCCCGACTTAGCGATAACATTGGCTCTTAAAGCTCTGTCCATTCCCGAGATACCTATGGCGGAGAGCAGTCCGCCGATAGTGGTAGGGATCAGGCATACAAACAGCGCGATATAAGAAGCGATGGGAATAGAAGTACCGGCGTAAGCAGCGAACGGCTGTAATGTGACGCATACGATCACGAATACAAGCGTGAATCCTGCCAGCAAAATAGTAAGTGCAATCTCATTCGGTGTTTTCTGACGGGATGCACCTTCTACCAATGCGATCATTTTATCCAGGAAACTTTCACCCGGATCTGTAGTTACCCGAACCTTAATATGGTCGGACAGGACTTTCGTTCCACCTGTTACAGAAGATTTATCGCCGCCGGCTTCGCGGATCACTGGCGCAGATTCGCCGGTTATCGCCGACTCGTCTATAGTAGCGATCCCTTCCACAATTTCGCCGTCCAGCGGGATAATATCCCCTGCATCGCAGACATAAAAATCTCCTTTCCGCAAAGCAGAAGACGGAACGGACTCCGGTTCATTAATAAATACTTCCCCGATCAGCTGGATGCGTTTTGCAGGAGTCTCTTCTCTCGTTCTGCGCAAAGATGCCGCCTGGGCTTTACCCCTGGCCTCAGCCAACGCTTCCGCAAAATTTGCGAATAACAATGTGACCAGTAAAACCGAAAAAATGATCAGATTGTAGGCAAGTGAACCCTGCGAATGTTCTCCGGTAAATATCCAGATGCACACGGCAAGCATTATCGCAGTACCAATCTCGACGGTAAACATGACCGGGTTGCGGAATTGCACTACAGGATTTAATTTGGCAAAAGACTGAGCGATTGCACGCTTCAGCAACGACCATTCAAATAATCCGGAGCTTTTGTTTTCCATAGCATTCGTTATTATTGTTAATACTGACTCAGCCATTCGGCAATCGGACCCAGAGCCAGTGCGGGAAAAAACGCGAGTGCGGCCAACACCACTTTCACTGCCAATATGAGCAGCCCGAATGCCGGCGTATCCGGCTTCAGTGTCCCGGAACTTTCGGGTATATATTTTTTTGAAGCGAGCAAACCGGCAATTGCCACCGGTCCGATTATCGGAAGAAAACGGGAAAACAATATGATCACCGCAGTAGATATATTCCAGAAGAAATTATTGTCCGATAAGCCTTCAAAACCGCTCCCGTTGTTTGCCGAAGAAGATGTGTACTCATACAGCATTTCACTGAAGCCATGATAACCGGGATTATTAAGCCAGGAATAACGGGCAGCCATGTGAGTGGAAACAGCTGTTCCTGCCAGTATGAGGAACGGATGCAGTAAAGCAATGATCATAGCGATCTTCATTTCACGGGCCTCCACTTTCTTTCCGAGAAACTCCGGCGTTCTGCCAACCAGCAGTCCGCCTACAAAAACGGCGAGTATCAGGTAAATGAAAAAATTAAGAAACCCTACTCCTACACCACCGTAGAACGAGTTAATCATCATGCCCAACATCATATTCATGCCTGATAAAGGGATAAAGGAATCATGCATACTATTAACAGAGCCCGTGGAGATTACCGTGGTTGCGATACTCCAGTACGCAGAAGCCATAGCCCCGATACGTATCTCTTTCCCTTCGATATTACCATGCGCTTGCGCAATACCCATTTTTGCAATAGCCGGATTACCGGCAACTTCCGACTGTATTGCCGGGATAACCAATGCAAGAAATCCGATGGTCATTACAGACCATATAACCCAGGCCAGCTTTTTACGATTCAGATAGAAGCCCATTGCGAACACCATTGCAAAAGGCAGTAGTGTCTGAGCAACCATCTGCACCATGTTACGTGAGGTGTACGAGATTTTCCAGCGGGTGCGCAGAATTGGCCCCGTAAAAACCGCCGCCATTTGTACCGAGATGTTTGATCGCCACAAAAGCAGCGACGGGACCACGACTTATATGCATGGTGTCACCCTCCATTGATACGACCGTATGAGTCTGCGGAATAATTCATCGGTGTGCCCTCAAATACATGAACCACGGCTATGAGGATGCATAGGGGTAAAAGAATACGGGTGCAGCTCCTGAGGAAATAATAATAAAAGTTCCCAAGCCTGTCGCCGGTGCATTCACGAAGTGCGCGGAATACGATTGCTGCGGCGGCCATCCCTGTGGCAGCGCTCACAAACTGTAGGAACATCAGCGCGAAAATCTGCGTAAAAAACGAAGCTACTCCTGTTTCTCCGCTGTAATGCTGAAGGTTGCAGTTACAAAAGAAAAGATATAGCGGTATTCAATGCCTGATCAGGAGATTGATCCGCAACTCTGTCCGGGTTCAGCGGCAGCCAAGACTGATTTGTCAAGCAGAAAAAAGGCCCAGAGAAACCAGATTGCATTAATGACAAGTAATAATTTCAAATGTTGCTTCCAGGTCATTTCTTCCGCAACATTGATACCTGACAATTTGTACAACAATTTTTCTACCGGTCCGAAAATACGATCACCGGATCCGGGCAGTCCCTCGTAGACATTTGCAATATACTTACCCAATGGTACCGCCATTAATAACGCAACGACGAACATCAACAGTACTCCGGCTATTTCACCATTCATATAATCAGAATTTTTCCGGCTTCACCAGAACGTAAGCCATATAAACAAATACGCTTGTGGCGATGATTAATAGTGCGATCATATCAGATTGTTTCGAACCAGTCTATCGTTTTGCGGAGCAGGCCGAAGCAAAAGAGCGTGGCCATTATCAGAATTGCAGTTTTCATATATGGTTGTGTTTTACGCAGTTTCGTGTGTTTGCCTTCTGTATTGCCAAATTCCGTTCCATTTCGGACAACCAAACACCTGAAAACCTGCGAAATGGCTACAGTAGCGGATTACAGCGACAAAAAAATCAAGCCGGCGAGCAGGCACCATGAAAAAAGCTTCTCATTTTGAGAAGCCCGTATATCAGAATGAGAGGATTAAGTCTATTTTAAACCGTACTCTTCCAGTTTGCGGTACAGTGTAGCCAGTCCTATGCCCATGAGCCTTGCTGCCTCGGTTTTATTTCCCTTCGTATGCTGCAACACTTTGCGTATGCGTTGCTTCTCCATGTTAGCCAGCTGAAAAGATGCCGGCGCGTCCTGCCCGGATGTCGCCTGCTGGATAGATAAAGGCAGGCTTCCGGGCATAAGTATCCCGGTGTCTTCCAGGATAACCGCCCTTTCCATGGCATTCTTCAGTTCCCGGATATTACCCTTCCAGGGATAGTGCACTATCGCCTGCATGGCTGTGTCTGAAGTAGCAGCTATTGACTGACCTGCCCTTCCCGCATAGAAAGAAAGAAAATACTGTGTCAGTGCAGGAATATCTGCTGCACGGTCCCGGAGTGCACTCAGCGTAATGGTAAATACGGCTATCCGGTAATACAAATCGCTGCGAAAGCACCTTTCTCTATTTCTTGATTCCAGGCGCCGGTTAGTGGCCGCGATTATACGGACATCTGCTTTCAGGCTCTTTCGTATCTCCCACACGCATATACGTCCCATTCTCGAGGCAGTCGCAGTAATTTCGGCTGCAGGTCTACCGGCATTTCTCCGATTTCATCCAGGAAAAGCGTTCCGCCATTTGCTTCCTCGATCAGTCCTTTTTTATCTTTCACCGCACCGGTGAATGCACCTGATTTATGGCCGAATAGTTCGCTTTCCAGTAAATCCCTGCTGAAAGCGGAGCAATTCAGTGCAACAAAAGCGCTGCCGGAACGTGCACTGCCTGCGTGAATGGCATGGGCAAATACTTCCTTACCGGTTCCGGTTTCTCCCATCAGCAATACTGCTGTATCTGTCGCTGATACTTTACGGGCAAGGCTTACGGCCTCTTTTGTGGCGGGACTATTTCCGATCACGGATTCGAAAGCGCCGCCGCCTGCTTTTCTTCCTGTTTTCCTTTTTTCCTGCCGGATAACGGTTAGCTCACTCAACACCGGAATGATCTTCTCATTATCGTCTCCTTTAACAAGGTAATCATACGCGCCTCGCTTGATCGCTTTCACGCCGTCGGGTATGTTTCCGTAAGCAGTAAGCAGCACAATGTCCAAAGCGGGGTACGCCTCTTTTACCTCCGCGACAAAATCAACGCCATTACCATCCGGCAACTTTACATCACATAGCACAATATCGATTCCCCCGGAGGCAAGCAACTGACGAGCGGAAGCAAGACTGGCGGCTTCTTTCACCGCATAGCCTTCCAGGCTGATAATACGTTTCAGCAGGCCCCGCAGCTTTTCTTCGTCGTCGATAATGAGTATTGTGGGATTCATCGATGCAAAGGTATCTAAGTTACCGACACCAATTCCAACACCTTTCCGGACCCGAAAGTCCGGCAAGATTCTGTGTGCATCCCTGATCAACAAGCGATCTTTGTATCTTTAATGCAGATACTTACGCAATGAAACAACTATTCATGATTGCAGCCGGAGCCTGTATGATAGCTTCATGTACCGGGAACGCAACCGGACAATCTCAGAAAAAAAGTGAAAATTTCCACGACTACAGTGAACG
The DNA here is from genome assembly GCA_049840855.1 of Chitinophagaceae bacterium. Classification (GTDB taxonomy): domain Bacteria; phylum Bacteroidota; class Bacteroidia; order Chitinophagales; family Chitinophagaceae; genus Rurimicrobium. Next base: position 63,034 of record JASGJF010000027.1, read on the forward strand.
CTTCACCTTACAATTGTGGAAACAGTTTCCCGGTTTCGGCAGCGCCATGGGCTTTCACGCCTGCGACAGTGTTTTGCCGATACCCGACGAACAGACCAGACTGGCAGACGATGCTTTTGCAAAAGCGCACCTCGACTCGCTGAATGCATTTGAGCTCAGCGATCTTTCCGACAATGACCGCACAGACTACCTGATGATCCGTAACTACCTGCAGTCGGTGATCTGGAGTAATGATACCGAAAAAGCCTGGCAATGGAATCCTTCCCAATACAATGTCTGCGAACGCTTTGCAGAAATCCTGAATGGGAGTTACAGTACACTTGAAGCGCGTCTGCGCAGTATTTTGGTACGGCTGGGAAATGTTCCCGCTTATTATGAAGCTGCAAGGAAAAACATCCTGAATCCTACGAGGGAGCATACACAGCTTGCTATCGACCAGAATATCGGGGGCGCTTCCGTATTCGAAAAAGACTTGCCCGAAAAGATCAGAGCCTCGCAACTGGACAGCAGCGAAAAAACAGCAATGCTGGACAAATGCCGCAGCGCAGCTCAAGCGATCCGTGATTTTGCCGCCTGGTTGAAAAGCAATCCCAACCCGAACCGCGCTCATTCAGGTTAGGCAGGGAGCTGTATCAACAGAAGTTTGCTTACGAAATACAATCCGGCAGCAGCCTCGAAACAATGCACGAACGTGCGCTGGCACGCAAGCGGGAATTGCACGGGCTTATGTTCAGCACCGCACAAAAACTCTGGCCTGCATACATGGGATCTAAAGTCGCCCCCCGTGACAGCCTGCAGCTCATCCGCCAGGTGATTGATAAGATATCGCTGAATCATACCACCCCTGACTCCTTCCAGGCAACGATCGAAAAACAGATTCCCGCACTGGTTGCTTTTGTAAACCGGAAACAACTCATTACGCTCGACCCCTCCAAACCATTGGTGGTACGCAGAGAACCGGATTACATGGCAGGTGTGGCAGGTGCATCCATTTCGGCCCCAGGTCCTTACGACAAGAATGGCAACACCTACTACAATGTAGGCAGTTTGTCCGGATGGCCTGCAGACAAAGCCGAAAGCTACCTGCGCGAGTATAACAGATACACACTACAGATCCTGAACATCCACGAAGCAATTCCGGGTCATTACACTCAGCTTGTATATGCAAACCAATCGCCCAGCATCATCAAAAGCATTTTCGGAAGCGGCACTATGATTGAAGGATGGGCAGTATATACAGAAAGAATGATGCTGGAGAACGGCTATGGAGCGCCCGAAGGCAGCAATGAAGCCACTCCCGAAATGTGGCTGATGTACTACAAATGGAACCTGCGCAGCACCTGCAATTTCCTGCTTGACTATGGAGTGCATACCGCAGAGCTTTCTGAAGAAGCTGCAATGAAATTGCTAACAGAAGAAGCTTTTCAGCAAAAAGCAGAAGCAGAAGGAAAATGGAAGCGCGTATCCGTAACCCAGGTGCAGCTGTGTTGCTATTTTACAGGGTTTTCGGAAATCTATGCATTACGGGAGGAAATGAAGCAAAAGCAGGGAAAGAATTTCAGCCTGAAGCAATTCCACGAAAGATTCCTGAGCTATGGCAGTGCTCCGGTAAAGTATATAAGAGAAATGATGACCCGGAAGTAAAACCACACTACCACTCCTAAATACAAAACATATGGACTATATAGCCATCAATAAGGCGCTTTGGAATGCCCGGACAGAATTGCATATCGATTCTGCATTTTACGATATGGACAGCTTTGTAAAAGGGCAGAACTCATTAAAGGAAATTGAACTCGCGCTACTTGGCGATGTGAGCGGCAAATCGATATTGCATCTGCAATGTCATTTCGGGCAGGACAGCCTGTCGCTCGCGCGCATGGGAGCCGAAGTCACGGCCGTAGACTTTTCCGACAAAGCAATTGAAACAGCAACAAAGCTGAGCGAAGAGTTGGCGATTCCTGCCACATTTATCTGCTGCAACCTGTATGATCTTCCGCAGCATCTCGACAAAAAATTCGACTACGTATTCACCAGCTACGGGACCATCGGCTGGTTGCCCGATATTGACAAGTGGGCATCTCTGGTAAGTCGCTTTCTGAAGACGAACGGAAAATTCATTTTCGCGGAATTCCATCCCGTCGTATGGATGTTCGACGACAATTTCGATTATGTGGCCTACAATTACAGCAACAGCGACCCGATTGTGGAAACGATCAGCGGTAGCTATGCCGACAGAAACGGAGCGATGCAACAACAATCAGTAGGCTGGAATCATGGTCTTGCCGAAGTGATCAGCGCGTTGCTTAAAAACGGATTGAGCATCGAAAGCTTCAGGGAATATGATTACTCGCCTTACAATTGCCTTCCCGGACTGGAGGAGGTTGAACCGGGAAAATTCCGTGTGAAAAAGCTGGGCAATAATATTCCAATGGTGTACTCACTTACTGCTGTCATTAAAACTCCGGCTGATGAGCACAAACAATAAGCGGTTCACAACAGATCTTACACAGGACAGATACAAGATTACAGCAGAGGGACCAATATCTGACATATTCAGAAATCGCGGTCTGAATGATCTGCATACCGCAGCAGCGTTCATCCGGCAATTACCTTACGGTCGCAATCCGGATAAGCATCGTCCTGAAACAATATTTACGGACGGTTGCGCCACCTGCAGCACAAAGCATGCCATCCTGAAAAATCTTGCGCTGGAACATGACTGGGATGAGATCGGGCTGTTCATCGGCATTTTCAGGATGAACGGAACAAATACCCCGAAAGTGAAAGAGGTACTGGACGCTAACCGTTTGCAACATATTCCCGAAGCGCATTGCTATTTAAAGATCAACGGCGAAATCCTCGATATTACCACGGTGCAATCCGGTCCGGAACAATTTGTGCCTGACCTTATGGAGGAGCTGGAGATATTACCCTCACAGATCACTGATTTTAAAATAGCTTATCACAAAGCGATTCTCAGAATCTGGCTGGAATCGAATCCGGAACATGCACTAAGCCTGGATCAGATCTGGTCTGTCCGGGAGCAATGCATCCGTTCACTCAGCATATAATCACAAAGCCGGACTGGTAAGAATACCGGTCCGGCTGCTATGAACTACGAGACGGATACACGTTCAGAAAATGTCACAATATAGCTGGCGGCCGTATGCTTAGAATGATGAAAAACCGCCACCGACTTAATTGATCTCAATGCCTCCGGGGTTGTGTTTGCCTACCTTATTTAATTTATAGTTCAAGACGATCATGAAATATCGGGAAAGAATATTGGATCTTTGTTCTACGAGATAATTCTGCTCCGCCGCCCTTACCACAGACTGATTCCTGTTCAGCAGATCGAAACCCCTCAGCGTGATGCTTGCGCGCTCATTCTTCAGCAAAAAGCGGGTCAGCTCCGCTTTCACCAGAGGCACCGTTATCTGATCGGAAAAGCCGCTTCCGGTATACCGCGTAATATCTGCCGACACCTGCGCAAACCAATGCTTACCCGACTGCCAGCTGATCGTTCCGGAGCCGCTGTATACGCCATAAATCGCATTCTGGTTTGTGTTCACCGAATAACGGGAATCGGTGATGCGCGCATTGCCGCCAAGGCGCACCGTCCATGCCTTCCGGTGCCTGTTGGAGATACTCATGCTGAGCTCGTGCGTAAAATTGGTATTCGTATTCTGCACGTCGTTGATCGGGCTCACAGAACGGGATATTGTTTCCCCGGCTTCTATGCTGTACGTGATACGAAGCGGCTTTACGGGGCGGCTGTAGGAAAGCCGGCCGTTGAGATCGGCCATATAAGGGGTATTCACCCATAGTATGCGCTGACGCAGATCCGGCAGTATCGTACGGGAAGTGTTGATCTTATCCTGCGTGTAAGATGCATTTACATAAGCAAATAACGAACTCATGGAAAACTGGTCGAACATCTGATAAGACAACATCAGGTTATGCCGGTATTCGGGTTTCAGGTTCAGGTTTCCGGTGATAGCGGATAAGGGGCTTGTATAGTAGGTCACGGGAATCATCTGGTTTGGAGCCGGCGTGTTGACCTGTGTACTGTATTCCGCACTCACATTATGATGGCCCGGAAATTCTTTCCTCCAGTAAAAAGACGGTAACAGATACCTGTAATCCCGAGCACCGATACTCATAGACCTTGTGGCCGGATTCATACTCACCCATTGCCCCTGCACATTTACATTCCATTGAAGTTTTGAACTGCTGTATTTCAGGCTCATCCCGGGAGTGACCTGGTATACATCGTTGCGGAAGTGCGGGCTCAGAGAGTCAATCTCGTTGTTCTGATCGCTCAGAAGCCCCTGACTCCGGTTCAGCTGCTCTTTCCGGTAAACGAAGTTGACACCCGGCCGCAAAAAAAGCAGTCCGCCCAAAGCTCTTGTGGTATTTACATCGAATGTGGATACTTCTTTGGTATTATGGTTTTGCTGGTATTGCTGATTAACGATTGACCCGGGAGTGTTCAGAAACTCGGTAACATTCGTCCATTCCGCATGATCGATTGCACCAGAATATCCCTGGCTTCCGTAGATCTGAAACAGATTACCCATTCGGCGGGCTTTATGCACATAAGAGGCTTCGGTAGTCACGTCCATTACATTCCCGACACCCGAAGAATGATCCTGCAACTGGTTCTGCAAAGCGGCATCACTATATGATCTTGCCGAAGCATCAGACGTTGCGTTTTTATTTTTAACCTGCCCTTTTGCCTGCACGGTTATCTGGTTTTGCGAATCGAGGTCGTTGCGCCAGCGCATACTGAGCCGGTTAGCCAGATCATTATTGTTTCGCTGATCGTATTCGTTGGTAGTATATGTCGCACCGGACGGCAGGTAGTTCCTGGAGAAAGTGTTGTTCGTAACGTCCTTGGTAGTTGTGTTAGAGAGATAGCTTATGTTTAAGCGGTTTTTAGGTCTTGGCTCATACGTATAGTTAAGTCCTATTGCCCCGGAACTCACGTTTCCGGAAGGCTGCTGTCCGAAGTCCATCGGAATATCATCACTACTCATATCCATACGACCGCCACCACCCAACGCAGACAGTCCGCCGTTAAAACTCAGATAATCGTTAAAGCTGAATCCTGTCTGATTGATATTGTTCAGCATGCCTATACCCGCGAGTTGCTCCTTTGGCTGAAACCGGAACAGACGTGCGGCCCCCTCATAGCGTTGATTGCTCCCGACACCGGCTTCCACATTCCCGAAGTAACCGCCGTGTTTTCCGTCTTTCAATACGAGATTGATTGTCTGATCCCGCTTTCCGTCATCAACACCCGTAAACTCGGTCTGATCTGATTTCTTTCCGAATGTCTGTACATGGCTCACGGCATCGGCAGGTAAATTCTTCGTTGCCACCTTTGGATCATTCCCAAAGAACTCCTTACCGTCTACCAGTACTTTGTTCACATCTTTACCCATCGACTTGATGTTACCCGCTTCGTCAACCTCCACACCGGGAAGCTGACGCAGCAACTCTTCCACAGGTGCGTTAGGCTTTACACGATAGGAGCCGGCATTGTATTCGACGGTATCACCTTTCAATCTTACCGGAATTTTATCGCCTGCAATGACGACTTCGCCCAGTTGATGGGCGGCAATATTATCCTCAAGTGCGACATCCGGAACAGACTGATTGGCCTCCTTACCAATGTGCAGTTTCTGATAGCATGTATAATAGCCCACCAGCGAAATCTGTAACAGAAAATCTCCTTCCGGCGCGTCTTTTATCAGGTACTGACCATTGGATTGAGAAATGGAAAAAGTTTCCATCGTTGAGTCTTCGGGATGCAGTAAGGCAACCGTAGCATTCTCAATCTGCTTACCCTGCTCATCGGTCACTTTTCCAGAAAGCTGCGATGCATGGGCAATAGAAGGGCTGCCTGCAATGAAAAGCAGGATCAGGATGTGTTTCATGAAATATAAATGATTTAGTTACCGATAGTCTGTATTACAACATCTGTTCCTGCGCCGCTGAACTGACTTTTCATCTCCGCGCTCTTCTCGCGCTGAATTTCTGCAAACTGTTGGCTGGTAACTTTCCTGCCCCTTACCGGTTCCTTTATTTTTTTCTCAAGTCCCGCGTCACCTGTTTCTATCGCCGTAGCCTTCACGTTCATATTGTCGCCAAAACTGGCTTCAAGAATCAGGCCCGGCAACCCGCCTATATATTCCGGTCCGGCAGGCACCGGAAAGTCAGTCGTAAACCAGGCAGTGATGGTATCCTTATCTTTTACCGTAACAGCTTCCATAACAGGATGGCCGAGTATTGATTTCTGGTTGCCGGTCATTTTCCATTTCACTTCCGGCCATTCATCAGAAACCAGAAAAGTCCGGCCCATAAGCTCTTGCTGGAACACCTGGCGCTTCGCATTAAAATCGCGGAATAAAGATTCGTCTGTCGTACTTGTCTGCATGCGGATGACCATCCCGCCTCCGGACAACTCCCGGGGTGGCTCTTCCTTCACCGCATCATTTTTATATAAAGAGCGCTCAGGAGTGAATAGCAGAATTTTCTTTTCCGTGGTTTCTTTCGGCATCAGTGCACGGATATTTTCGGGTACATCGTCCATGCTTTCGGTTTTCATATGAATGATCCTGTCGTAATGTACAATACCGGATTGTTGCGCTTTTCCCGTGTAAGCATATACGTTCAGAAGAATCGTCATCGTAATAATTCGTTTCATAGCTTTTGTATTTTAGTGTGACGGAACAAAAGTATCCGTACGCTGCCGGGCAACAGGTTAACGCCTGACCAATTATGGTTAATTAAGGTTAATCAGAGGTGGCAATAGACACACTTATAATTTCTTTGCAACAGAAATCTTTCTATGAAACAGAAGTACAGAAAACGATTACAGCTTATAGGACTTATGATGGTCTTCAGCATTCTGCTGCTCATCCAGTTCAGTGTAAAATGGCTGATCGCTCAGTATAAGGATGAACATCAGATCCTCGCGGACAACCTGAACGAGTTGCTGGGCAAAACACGCGAAAAGATGATCGACTCGGCAATTCATATCGAGTTTACAACATCCCTGCCAGCCGATACACTGCTCATCCAGGATACACCGGCAACCAAAATACAAACCATATCAACGATCAACAGAACAACAACTCTTTCCTTCGGCAACCAGGACAGCATCTCTGAAGCCACCCAAAAAGAAATCGCTGCTCACGCAAACGAGGTGACAGGTGAAATGGAAAATGGTATTAAACGGTATGTGATCCGCCTTAACCCGGATCTGGCGGAAAATATCGCGTTTATGGATTCAGGAAAACTGTTGCGTGTATTCAATAAAGTTGTGGACTCTGCCTTTCATCTTCGTGCAGACCGTCAAACAGACACTAACAAAGCGATTGTGCTGGACACAAAACTCGGATACTATTTGTCTGTAGATGATTACAATAAATTCCTGCTTAAAAAGATAGGTCCTGAAGTAGGTTTTGTTGCCCTGCTGATATGCCTGTGCAGCGGAGCATTTGTACTGGCTTATGCTACACTCAGAAAACAGCTGTTACTGAATGCACACAAAGACAACTTTATCAGCAATATGTCGCATGAATTAAAAACGCCTGTAGCTACAGCTAAGGTTGCAATCGAAGCGCTGGCAAAATTTGACGGAATAGAAGATCCCGTAAAAACCAGGGATTACCTGCAGATGGCGGGCTGGGAAATAGACCGGTTGGAAACACTGGTCAACAATGTATTGAGCAATGTGCAACTGGAAGACGGTCGTCTGCACATGCAATATGATCGTGTCGATATTACGTCGATGACACAGCAACTGCTGAAAAACATGCAACCGCTTTTCCGCGAAAAGCACAAACATGTCTTGTTGGATTCCGACGGAAAAACCGCAGTGGTACACGGAGACAAAACCCACCTGCAGGGCTTAGTGTACAATATCATTGACAATGCGCTTAAATACGGCGGCGGCAACATCCACGTCGGTATTCATAGTGATACGCTTGCAACAAAACTTACCATTTCCGATGACGGAGCAGGAATACCTCCGGCTTTCAGCAACAAAATTTTTGAACGTTTCTTCCGTGTACCCTCCGGTGATGTGCATGATGTTAAGGGATACGGACTGGGACTGAACTACGCCAAATACGTTGCAGAAGCGCATCAGGGAAGCATACGGCAGTTCAACATCCCTGGCGGCGGTGCCGCATTTGAGATCACCTTACCTTTAAATGTTGCATCATGAAGACGAAAATCCTTTACATAGAAGACGAACTTTCGATGGCGCGTATCGTATCAGAGACGCTGAACTCCAGGGGCTATGAAGTGATGCACCGTGAAGATGGCGGACGCATACTCGACGTGATCAGCAGCTTCGATCCGGATCTGTGCCTGCTGGATGTAATGTTGCCCGCGATCGACGGATTCAGCCTGGGCTCTATGATTCACAATTTGTACCCTGCATTGCCGATCATCTTCATTACTGCAAAAAGTCAGACTACTGATGTCGTATCCGGATTCTCTTCCGGTGGCACAGACTACATACGCAAGCCTTTCAGCATGGAAGAACTGATGGTCCGTATCGACAACCAGATCCGTCTCTCACAAAATAAACAGACAGGCAACAACGAAGGTGTAGCGGATATTCAGCTCGGCTCGCTTCTGTATATTCCATCGCGACTTGAGTTGCAACACAAACAAACGGTCATCAAATTATCCAATCGTGAAGCAGAGATATTGAACGTACTATGCATGCATCAGAATCAGGTGATCGACAGGAGAAAATTATTACAACTCGTTTGGGGAGACGACTCTTTTTTTCATTCCCGGAATCTGGATGTATACGTGCGTAAGCTCAGAGAATATTTTGGTAATGATTGCGGCGTGGAGCTCATCACACTTAAAGGAAAAGGATACCACTTCTCTGTACGCAATTAAATGAACAATCCCCTGAAACATGCGCGCACAGCAGCTTACAGCGTATGACGACCAATGGTCTTCAATAAAAAAATCCGATCGCATATTCATTCCATCATTACGGCAATGATCTTTCAGCGATGGTATCACCGGCTTTCGATTGCAGCTTTTATACACGTACAGTTGTTCACACGTTTTCAACAATCCAAAAAAAAATTCTCTAATAATTTTTTTCACCAAATAATATCTTTAATATTGTGTAAGGATTGAACTTACTAACCCATCCTTATACAAAAGCCCGGAAGTCCACAACACTCTCCGGGCTTTTTTTATCAGCCGTAAACCTTACGGGAAGCACATCTTCAGCGACACCATTTTTTATGCCACACACATATCTGTTTTACAAACCCTTTCAGGTGCTTTCGCAGTTTTCTCCGGAAGGAACAAAAAAAACACTCGCAGATTTTTTCCAGGGAATCGGTAAAGATGTTTACCCTGTGGGGCGACTTGATTATGACAGCGAGGGTCTTTTGTTGTTATCGAACGATAAGACTCTGACACATCGTTTGCTCGAACCCCGCTTCGGTCATAAACGCACTTACTATGTACAGGTAGAAGGAACGGTAAGCGATGAAGCATTGCATCAGTTAAACAAAGGTGTTACGATCAGCGTAGACGGAAAACAACATGCAACAAAACCTGCAATTGCGAAAAGACTTCCGGCAGAACCGGAACTTCCGGAAAGAAATCCACCGATCCGCTTCCGGAAAAACATTCCCACTTCCTGGATCTCGCTCACAATAACAGAAGGTAAGAACAGGCAGGTAAGAAAAATGACCGCCGCTGTCGGCTTTCCTACCTTACGTCTTGTACGGTATAGCGTAGGTGAATTGAATATACAGGAAATGCTGCCTGGCACATGGAGGGAATTATCCGGAACAGAACTTGCGCTTTTGGGGTTGTAATCCGGAACGGATACAAACCCGCAGCATCTCACTGCAGGAAATCGAATGCACTCTGTAAGAAGCCGATCCATACGTAATTAGCACATTTATGGTGCGACCCTGCCTTTTTACGACAGGGATGCTTAATTTTGCCTGCTCTTATACTATTATATATTTTATGTTCAACCTGATTTTGTTTGGCCCTCCCGGAAGTGGTAAAGGCACGCAGTCTGCAAACCTGCTTCAGAAATACAACCTGCAGCACATCTCCACCGGAGACCTGTTACGCGATGAAGTTGCCCGCAAAACCCCATTGGGAGTGGAAGCGAAGAAATTCATGGACCAGGGAATGCTGGTACCGGACGAAGTGGTGATCGGTATGATCAGCACCAAAATAGACGAGAATCCGCACGTGCGCGGTTTTATCTTCGACGGATTCCCACGCACCAAACAACAGGCGATTGCTCTTGATAAATTACTCGAATTCAAGAATACCCCTATCAGCCTGGTGCTCGCGCTTGAAGTACCCGACGAAGAACTGACAAAACGCATCCTTCATCGCGCAGAAACTTCAGGCCGTGCCGATGACACAGAGGAAGTAGTGAAAAAACGTGTGGAAGAATACCGCGCCAAAACCGAAATCGTTGCTTCTCATTACGATGCACAGGGAAAAGTGGAGCGTATCAACGGATTGGGTACGGTAGAAGAGATTTTCGCTGCGCTGAGTGCTGAAATTGATAAAGTGATATTACCGGAATAGTGGAGAAAGCAAACTTTGTAGATTTTATACGTGTGTTCTGTCACTCCGGTAAAGGAGGGGCAGGAAACGTGCATTTTGCCCGCACCAAATACAATGCCCAGGCTGGAGTAGATGGTGGAGACGGCGGAAGGGGCGCTCATATCATATTGCGCGGCAACGCGCAGCTCTGGACCTTGCTGCATCTGCGCTACCACAAGAACATTCTCGCTGAAGACGGTCAGAAAGGCGGCAAAAGCAATATGACCGGACGCGATGGTAAAGACATTATTATTGAAGTACCCCTGGGCACAGTAGCCTACGACGAAGAAACCGGAGAACAGGAAGCTGAAGTACTGGAACACGGACAGGAAGTGGTATGGCTGCGCGGTGGAAGGGGCGGACTGGGTAATGCCCACTTTGCCACCCCGACCAACCAGGTACCGGATTATGCACAACCCGGGGAGCCTGGCATAGAGGGCTGGAAATACCTGGAACTCAAAGTACTGGCAGACGTGGGTCTTGTTGGCTTTCCCAATGCCGGGAAAAGCACGCTTTTATCTGCGGTGAGCGCAGCACGCCCTAAAATTGCCGATTACGCTTTTACCACGCTTACACCGCAATTAGGTATTGTGCCCTACAGAGATGATAAATCGTTCTGTATGGCCGATCTGCCGGGAATTATAGAAGGTGCTGCTGAAGGGAAAGGACTCGGACACCGCTTCCTGCGCCACATCGAGCGCAACTCGGTACTCTTGTTTATGATACCCGCTGACTGTCCCGATCATTCCGCGCAATTCTACATCCTGCTCAAAGAACTGGAGGAATTTAATCCCGAGTTACTGGACAAGACAATCATCCTGGCGATCAGCAAAAGCGATATGCTGGATGAAGAGTTGGAAACGGAGATCGCAAACACGCTTCCTGAAGGAATTCCGCATTATTTTATTTCCTCCGCTACAGGAAAAGGAATCACAGAGCTGAAAGACGCATTATGGCGCGCACTCAATGAATCAAATGCCTGGACACCAGGACAATAAAAGATCCGGCGTCGTCAAATTAAAAACTCCTCACTTTATTATAGCGTTTGCTATTTTTGTCGCATGAAAAAAACCTTGATTATTACCGGAGGTGCGGGCTTCATCGGCTCGCACGTGGTAAGGTTGTTTGTAAATAAATACCCCGACTACCGTATTATCAACCTGGATGCCCTCACCTATGCCGGCAACCTGGAGAATCTGAAAGATATTGAACAGGCTGCGAACTATCATTTTGAAAAAGCAGACATATGCGACGAGGCTGCCATCCGTGCCCTGTTCGCGCAATATAACCCGGACGGTGTGATACACCTTGCTGCGGAAAGCCATGTGGATCGATCTATTACCAACCCCAATGCTTTTGTGCAAACGAATGTAATGGGAACCGCCAACCTGCTCAATGCCGCACTGGACAGCTGGAAAAACAATTTTGAAGGCAAACGCTTTTACCACGTTTCCACGGATGAGGTATATGGCTCACTCGGCGAAACAGGTTTCTTCACAGAGACCACACCCTACGATCCGCAAAGCCCTTATTCGGCATCCAAAGCGGCATCCGATCACCTTGTGCGCGCTTACGGAAATACATATGGGCTTCCTTTTGTCCTCACAAACTGCTCCAACAACTACGGACCGAACCATTTCCCGGAGAAACTGATTCCACTCTTCATCAATAATATCCGCAATAACCGTCCGCTCCCGGTATATGGCGACGGGAAGTATACGCGCGACTGGCTGTACGTGATCGACCATGCAAGAGCAATTGATACCGTATTTCATGATGGCAAAAATGCAGAGACGTACAATATCGGTGGCTTTAACGAGTGGCAGAATATTGAACTCGTGAAACTGCTTTGCAACAAAATGGATGAAAAGCTGGGACGCTCCGAAGGCACTTCCGCTCAATTGATCACATATGTAAAAGATCGCCCCGGCCACGATAAGCGTTATGCAATTGATGCGACGAAGATCAATAAAGAACTCGGCTGGGCTCCTTCCGTAACTTTTGAAGAAGGTCTTTCCCGTACCATTGACTGGTACCTTGAAAATGAGGAATGGCTGAATCACGTTACCAGCGGGGATTACCAGAAATATTACACTCAGCAATACAGCCACTGAAAATAACGTACCGCTTTTCCCGACCAAGTTATTGAGCGCTGGATAAGTATTCGATTTCGAAAAACTTTGAACCATAAATTATGAAAGGCATTATTCTCGCGGGCGGCTCCGGCACGCGGCTTTATCCATTGACGATTGCAGTCAGCAAACAACTGATGCCGGTGTACGATAAGCCGATGATCTATTATCCGCTCAGTACACTGATGCTGGCAGGTATCCGCGAAATTCTGATCATCACCACACCGGACGATCAGGCGGGCTTCCGCAAGTTGCTCGGAGATGGCAGCGCTATCGGTTGCCGGTTTGAATATGTCGTTCAGCCAAGTCCCGACGGACTGGCGCAGGCTTTTATACTTGGTGCCGATTTCATCGGAAATGATCCCGTGGCATTGATCCTGGGCGACAATATTTTTTACGGCGCAGGTATGGGAACTTTCCTGAAAACAAAAACCAGCCCCGATGGTGGTGTGGTATTCGCTTACCAGGTTCAGGATCCTGAACGTTACGGCGTAGTGGAATTTGATAAGGACTTCAAAGCTATAAGCATCGAGGAAAAACCGGCTCAGCCAAAATCGAACTACGCTGTTCCGGGTCTGTACTTCTATGATAATGATGTGGTATCTATCGCCAAATCTATTCAACCGTCTCCCCGCGGAGAACTGGAAATTACAGATGTGAACAGGATTTACCTGGAGCGCGGCAAACTGGAGGTAGGGGTATTACGCAGAGGCACGGCATGGTTGGATACCGGCACATTTGACTCACTGATGGAAGCAGGCGAATTTATTCATGTCATCGAAAAACGCCAGGGAATGAAAATAGGCTGTATCGAGGAGATCGCATACCGGAATCAGTGGATAAGCGATGAACAAATGGATAAACTGGCGGGTATCTATATGAAGAGTGGATACGGCGCTTATCTGAAGAAGCTGATAGGCAATATATAATGCTCCAGGCACCGCTCCGGCGGTGCTTTTTTATTTGAATTGCAATACCCTGGCCGGTTGCATTCTGCGTACGTAAATAGTGGGAATGAGCATACAGATAACTGTTATCACCAGCGTAGCGACATCCACGGCGATGATGTAGGGAATCTGGATACGTACCGGAACACGATCCATGAAATAGGTTGCTTCGTCCATTTTCAAAAAACCGAAATGCTGCTGCGCGATACATAGCCCTAATGCCAGTAGATTTCCCAATAGAACACCCATGCCGCCCGTAAGCAGCGCGATATACAGGAAAATCTTTTGTGTGCCGCTGTTATTCAGCCCCAGTGCTTTGAGCAAACCCGTAATGGTGGCACGCTCCACGATCAGGATCAGCAACGCTGCTCCCATACTGATTGTCGCTACAATGGCCATGATGATCAGCAAAATGCGCACACTCAGATCCTGAACTCCCAGCCAGTCCATGATACCCGGAAAAGTATCCGCAATAGTCTGCGTATTTAATTCCGAGCCTTTGAATATCTTATCAGACACAGACTCCGCATAGCTTTCATCCTCCAACTCCACCTGGTATCCGTTGATCTGATCCGGGCTCCAGTTGTTGATCCGCTGCAGCAGCCGGATATCCACCACGCCAAGATAGCGGTCCACATCATCGAATCCTGTATGATATATACCGGAAATGGTCAGTTTCCGTATACGCGGTAATGCTGACCCCGATTCGAGAAAATAGATGAATACCGAGTCGCCCGCGTGAAGGGATAATTTATCTGCGGTGGTTTGTGAAACCACAATCTGCCGTGCGTAATCGGTATCAGAAAACCCGATCGCCCGCCCATGCAGATTCAATGAAGGGCTCCAGCGGTAGTCGGGACCAATCCCTTTAAGCTTAATACCTTCCATCTGTCCCTTGCATTGTACTATAGCAGGCCTGACAATAAACCTGCTCAATTGCCGCACCCCCTTGTAAGAACGGATTTTCTGTTCCAGCGCAGGTGAAGCCTTTATCGGGTCCGGAGCGATGATATTGCCGGGATTCTCATTGTAAGGAACCACCAGTACATGTCCCCAGAAACTATAGATCTTATCCCGGATCACACTTTTAAATCCACCGATAATACAAACAGATGTGATCATCACAGCAACACTGAGCGCAGTGGCTACGATAGCAAGCTTGATGATGAAAGAGGAAAAAGACCCCTTTTGCTTCACCAGGTATCGCCGCGCTATGAAAAATGAAAGATTCACCCTGCAAATCAACTAAAAAACGACATAAAAACAGCTCCAAACGGCAGGCATACTCAAAATAAACCTTAGCCATGCGCCAGCCGATTATGCGCTATCTTCGCGGAACGGAATATCTGGGTACTAAATATGAAGCAATTATCTGCAATCTCTCTGCTTGCCATCCTGTTATTGAACGCCTCCTGCCGGGACGCACGCATCAAAGAACATAAAGAATGGGCTGGCTTCTTCTCCGATGCAAAAGCACTGGACGGAGGAATTATTTTACGCGATCAGGCCCATGATGCGGTGGCCTATTACAACCTGAACCGCGACACACAGCACCTGAGCCCCGCATCGACATTTAAAATCGTACTGTCGCTTGCTGGCCTGGAGCTGGGTATCCTGCAGGACGATAAATTTGTTATCCCCTGGGATGGAATTCCTACCGGAAAGCCGGAATGGGAAAAAGACCTGTCACTGAGAGAAGCGTTCGAAACAAGCTCAGAACCATACTTTAAAGAACTGGCACGCCGCATTGGCCGTGAGCGCCTGCAGCATATGCTGGATACGCTCAACTACGGAAATAAAAAACTGGGAGATTCTGTAAGCACCTGCTGGACAGATGGATCGCTGAAAATTTCGGCGGACGAACAAGTGGGCCTTATGAAAAGACTCTATTTTGATGAGCTTCCGCTGAGCGACCGCACCCAGCGTATCGTCCGCAGCCTGATGCTGCATGAAACAGAGGGTGGCAGGAAGATGTATTATAAAACAGGCTGGGGCCGGAACGGCAACAATTCACTGTTATGGGTGGTCGGATTTGCAGAGTATGAAATAAAGGTAAAAGAGATGAAAGGCTCCATGAATAAAGCCGGGGAACGCAATTACGTATATTTCTTTGCTGAAAATATTGATATCCCTTCAGATTCCGATCCTTCAGAAGGATGGAGAGACCGTAATATCCGGATAGCCAAACAGGTGCTCGACAATTACGTAAACCTGAAGCAACATTAATATCAGACAACACACACCACGTTAATGAAACATATCGTAATCATCTCCGCCAGTGTACGTAAAGGCGCTAAAAGTCCGCGCGTAGCGCAATACTTCAAAAACTTTATCGAAAGCAGACAGCTCGCAACGGCTGAAATACTCGACCTGAACGAATACCGCTTCCCCGTATTTGAAGAGCGTTTGAAATTTCAGGAAAATCCTTTACCCGCTGCGGTTTCCTTTGCCGAAAAAATTGAAAAAGCAGACGGAGTACTGATCGTAACACCTGAATACAACGGAGGCTATCCGGCCAGCCTGAAAAATGTGGTCGACCTGCTGGTGGAACAATGGAAGCGCAAACCGATCGGGATATCAATGGTCTCCGCGGGTCCTTTTGCCGGAACACAAGTGATCACATCATTGTTGTTTTCTTTGTGGAAGATCGGCGCGCTGATGATTCCTGCAATGTTTCCTGTACCCACTGTGGAAAAAACATTCGACGAGCAGGGAACACCTGCAGATAAGGAAGCAACCGATAAAAGGGCGCAGCTGTTTCTCTCCGAGTTGCTCTGGTATATAGATAAAATGTCGTGATCACAGAACGTGGATCCTACATATTATTGTTTGACGGGGATTGCAGTCTCTGCAACCGGGCAGTACAATGGGTATTGCGCCGCGACAGGAAAGATCAGTTCCGCTTCGGCTCACTGCAATCCGAAAAAGGACAGAAACTGCTGCTTTCTGCACCGGCTGCGGTTGCAGCAAGTGACAGTGTGATCCTGATTACCGGCGGAAAATATTATCATGAATCCACTGCTGCGCTCAAAACAATTGTTGCACTCGGAGGCATCTACCGGTTTGCCGCACCACTGATGCTGCTGCCACGATCACTGAGGGATCGGATTTATCGCTGGGTGGCACGTAACAGAAAACGCTGGTGGCCATATGACGCAACCTGCATGATACCACGTAAGGAATGGGAACATAAATTTATCGACTAAAAAAAGCGCCGTCATTTGATAATGACGGCGCTTTTGATTTTAGAAAAACAAAGGAATATTAACTTTCAGGAACCACCAGACGGAAGCCCATACCGTGAATGTTCACGATCTCTACAGCAGAATCATCCTTCAGGTATTTGCGCAATTTCGCGATATACACATCCATACTTCTGCCGTTAAAATAAGTATCACTGCCCCAGATACGTTTCAGGGCCTGTTCGCGCGGCAACAGGTCATTTTTATATTCTGCGAGCATCAGCAGCAACTCATTTTCCTTCGGAGAAAGTGTTTGTGTATTTCCTTCCGCCGTAAGTGAACGGATCTTGCTGTTGAATTCGTATTTACCGATCTTAAACTCAGTTTGTGAATGTTGCTTCTCATTCAGTTCCTGGTTACGTTTTAATACGGCTTTGATTTTGTGCAGCAATACGTCACTGTCAAAAGGTTTCGTGATATAATCATCTGCACCAAGTTTGTAGCCATTAAGGATATCATCCTTCATGCTTTTAGCAGACAGGAAGAACAGAGGTACATCCGGATCTACGTTGCGGATCTCTTCTGCAAGCGTGAAGCCATCCATATTAGGCATCATCACGTCCAGCAGACATATATCAAACTTCTCACGGCGGAATGCTGCCAGTCCGAGAATACCGTCGCGGCACAGTTCCACAATAAGGTCATTTAATTCTAAAAAGTTCTTGAGTACAAGCCCGAAGTTTGTATCGTCTTCTACCAGAAGCACTTTTGATTTTTCTTTTTCCATTTTGTATTCGTTTCAATAAATCAAATGTAATAGCAGTAAGATGCAATAGCAAATAACATGAACGAAATTTACATTTTTGCTAACTTTTGCCAGGCGGCGGGTAACTGCAACACCAGATCTCCTGCATTCATTGCCTCCTGCCCCATAAAGCCCGCTGCGATATCTCCTGCGATTCCATGAAGATGCACACCCAGCAAAGCTGCTTCAACAGCCGTATGTCCCTTCGCCAGCAAGCCACCGATGAGTCCGCTTAATACGTCGCCGCTTCCCGCCTTCGCCATTCCGGCATTACCCGTGGTGTTATAAAAGCAGTCGCCTTCCGGTGTGGCAATCACTGTATAGCGTCCTTTCAATACAATGCACACCTTATAGCGCATTGCCTGCATGCGCACATGTTCCACCCGTTGCATGCTATTCTGGGAAACACCGAACAGACGGTCACATTCCCCCACGTGCGGTGTCAGCACAGATCGTTCCGGAATTTTATGTAACAGGTCGGGATGTGCAGCCATCAGATTCAGCGCATCGGCATCAAAAACACAGGGCAGCTCACAGGTTGCCATGAGTTGCGCAAATGCTTCTGCGGTAGCGGTGTCAGTGCCGATCCCCATACCCAGCACACAAGCTGTTGCAGCCTCCGGCAAAGGAAAATTGTTCAATATATCATCTCCCGCAACAATGCACATAGCTTCGGGAACCGAACTCTGATAAGCATGGTAACAGGCCTCTGGTATAATGCCCGTGACCAGTCCGGCGCCTGAGCGCAACGCAGCTTTGGAAGAAAGAATCAGTGCACCCGCTTTCCCTTTACTGCCCGCAGCAACAAACAAGTGCCCTTTTCTGTTTTTATACGTAAACGGATCTCTTGGCGTGATAAGCTGCGCCATATCCTGCGATTCTATCGTAGTATAATGCGTATGCGTTGCTTCAATGAAAGTAGGATGCAGCCCGATATCCAAAAGTGTGATGAGTCCGGCATATCCGGCGGTTTCAGCATGCAGAAAACCACGTTTCAGAAATTGAAAAGACAAAGTTTCGTTGACGCGCATCACTGCATGGTCGGCGGGCAAAGCATTATCGGCAGGAAGGCCTGAAGGCACATCAATGGCTATTTTGAAATTAGGCAACTGATTGATGTGCGCGAAGAAATCCGCAAGCCAACCCTGGATAGGCCTCGATAATCCCACACCGAGTATTGCATCTATAATCACCACCTGCGGGTGAAAGTCTACAAGAAAAGATTCGGGAGCCACATAATCCACCAATGCGGCGTTTACCTTAAGTATCTGGTTGAGGTTGCTTTTGTATTCAGGTGTCCCCTGATCTCTGTGCTGCATTACAAACACCTTGATACCATAACCGTGCTGCATCAGTATCCGGGCAAGCGCGAGTCCGTCTGCCCCGTTATTACCCATACCACAGAGAAACACAAACGGAGTATCAGTGCTGAAATACTGACGTATATGCGTGGCACAGGCGTTTGCGGCCCGTTCCACCAGGTCGGAAGAGGAGATTCCCTCAGCATGGATCGTGTAAGCATCACATGCTTTTATCTGAGGAGCAGAAAATATTTTCATTTTGCTTTGTTTAGGAAACAGTGACTGTTTTCTTATGCTGACTGACAAAAAGCGTATCTGTAAAAACCGAGAGTTGCTGCATGAGCGCAGGCAGACTATGATGTGCGCGCAGCAGGTCTTTGGCATTTGCCACAATACGTTGAGCGGCCTGCGGGTGCTGCATTACCCATTCCAGCTTATCCGCAAATTCCGAAGCGGTATCCGCTTTGAGGAAGTGAATATTGTCCAGCGCATCAATGCCCTGTATGCCAACTGAGGTGCTGATGACGAGTTTTCCCGCAGCCATCGCCTCGAGTGTTTTCACGCGTAAACCGGAGCCTGATTTTAAAGGAACAATGAGTATGTGCTTATCTGCGATGAATGCGTGAGCGTCGGCAACCTCGCCACAACAATTGAAGGAACTGCTTTGCTCCTGGTTCAGAAAACGTTCGGGCATGCCTGCCGGCAAAATCAAATGTAAAGTCCTTCACTTTTTCTCGCACAGCTGGTACAATTGCATCCCGCATCCAATCCATCGCTTCAGCGTTTGGCTTCCAATCCATAGCTCCTATATGATAGGCTTTCCAGCGGTCACCCGGAATTTCACTTTTCGTATCGCTCCAATGCATACCGTAGGGTATAACTATCTGAGGCGTATCAATATTACTGTGACGGATATAGTCCGCATCTTTCTGGGTAATTGGCAGGACAGCATCGCATTCCGACCAGACCTGCCGTTCATACACGGCAATGCGGCGTGCAAGATTTTCGAGATATGCCTTTTTAAACGCGCCGGTTGTCTGACGGGCAAGCCGGGCCCATATCTCATGCTCCACATTATGCAACCTTTGTACGATGAGCGCATCCCCGGATACCCTGCGCAACTCAGGCATATATTCGTGCAGGTAAATACTTTCAAACTGAATCAGCGCCGGATGCACCTGCTGCACAAGTACTTTAAGACGACTGGCAAACTCCTTTTTAAAAAAGCGCTGTGCATGTTCCGGCTTCCGCGAAAGCATCAGATTACCGAATACCCGGCTCCAGCGTATATCGGTGTCCACGTCTACCATCTCAAACGAAGCAATTTGCCGGAACAGGTCCGGCAGCTGCACATCCGCAACACGATGACGTGACGTATTCATAGCCAGAACATGAACCTCCCATCCCAGCTCCTGCCATCCCTGTATCATTGCATACATAGCGAGCGCCCCCCCATCTTTCAACGGGTAAGGAACTCGGTTACAAACAATTAGCACAGATCTGCGATTCATGTGTACAAATGTAACAAGTAAAGTGCTAGCCGGACTTTCGGATACCTTAAAAGCGATTAAATTTTGTTCCCCTAAATTCGCCGCGCAAAAAACCAAATTCAAACAAAAATGAAAAAACTGCTACTTCCGATTTGCGCCCTCAGTCCCTTCCTGGTAAAAGCCCAGACAGGCGTAGATCTGAATCCGGTATCGGTGACTACTTCGCGCATTGCGCAGAAGGTTAACGAAACCGGCAGAAACATTAGTGTGATCGACGGAGCAATGTTCCGTCAGCTCCCGGTACAGTCTCTGGACGAACTGCTGAAGTATGTTCCGGGAGTTGAGGTACAGGCCCGGGGCCCTATGGGTGCGCAAAGCGATATTGTGCTGCGTGGCGGCACCTATCAGCAGGTATTGATTCTGCTGGACGGCGTAAAGATCAATGATCCGATCACCGGCCACTTCAACAGCTATATTCCTGTAGCACCTTCGGAAATTCTGCGTATTGAGGTACTGAGAGGTCCCGCAGCTGCCGTTTACGGAGCCGAAGCGGTAGGCGGCGTAATTCATGTGATCACCCAAACATTCGCGGCACAGGACACCGCGTCCGGTCTGCACGGTGTGGTAAAAGCTTCCGGTGGTGAGTATAATTTATGGAATACGGACGCCGGTGTGCAATACGCAAAAGGGCGTGTAAAAGCTGCGTTAGGTGTATTGAGCAACAACACAACAGGTCAGCTGTTGCGGGGTGACAACCGTGGGTACATTCATAACAATACTGTCAGCGGATCGGTATCCGCTGAAATGGCAAACAACTGGAAAATGGCCCTGCGCGGATCTTACGATAATCGTGATTTCGCCGCACAGAATTTCTACACCACTTTTGCCAGCGATACTGCAACCGAAAAAGTAAGCACCGCCTGGGCTCAGGCACAGCTGAAGCAGCATAAAAACAGACATAGCCACGAGATAGATGCGGTATTTAAAAATGCTTCCGACAATTATCTGTACAATTCCGTTTCAACCGCCAATGAAAACAAATCAAAATATGCAATGGCGCAATACCTGTACACTTTGTCGCTCAGCCACGGATTTGATATCGCAGGAGGTGCACAGAGTTCGCTGAGGGTCATTCATTCCAACGATCGCGGCAACCACCAGACAGGCCAGATTGCCGGTTTCGGAACCCTCCTGTACCATTATGAGCATCTTAACCTGAGTGGCAGCCTGCGTGCCGACTATGATGGCAATTACGGCTTTGCACTCATACCGCAGCTGAATGCATCGTACAATGCCGGAATCATTACCTTCCGTGGTACCGCCGGGCGCGCTACCCGCAGTGCCGATTTCACCGAGCGCTATAACAACTACAATAAAACACTGGTAAAAAGCGGCAGCATCGGCAACCCCGATCTTACCGCGGAACAATCATGGAGCTACGAAGCGGGAGCTACGCTCAATGTGGCGCAATATCTCAAACTGAGCGGAACCGCGTTCTACCGCAGTCAGGATAACGTAATCGACTGGGTAACCACGCCGTATGCCGATATGCCCCGCCAGACGAACCTCGATCCCTCAGGAACATACGCCCTGGCCAAAAACCTGAAACAGGTAAAAACCAAAGGCATGGAATTCGAGGCCACTTTCCAGAAACAACTTTCTAAAAATCAGAGCATTTATGCCAATGCCGGGATTACACTGATGCGCTCTACGAGCAACGACCCTGTCCCGTCATTCTATATCATCGCACACGCTAAAACACTGATCCAAAGCACGATAATGTACCAATTGGGCAGGGTAAGCCTTTCCGGCAATATGATCTATAAAGAGCGGAATCCGCAAACAGCCAAGGGGATCAATGCGGAAATCACCTCGTCTTACGCCGTATTCAATGCGCGTGTGGGACTGCGTATCCTGTCTCAGCTCAGCGTTTACGCCAGCTGCAACAACATCGGTAACATCCGCTATTCCGACCTGCTCGGAAGCACTATGCCGACACGATGGTTCATGGGCGGAGCTTCTTACAGCTTCTAAAAACGAACATCATTCAGATACGCCGATAGCTGTAAACTATCGGCGTATTTTTTTATCGGTATGTCATTAAGAAATCGATATGTTTTTATTAGTAAAATACGTCCTAATTTTGCCGCCTCATGTCGGACGCAATTAAACACGAATGCGGTTTAGCTTATATCAGATTGCTGAAACCGTTTACTTATTACCGCCAGAAATACGGAAGTTCTTTTTACGCGCTGAATAAACTGTATCTGCTGATGGAAAAACAACATAACCGCGGCCAGGATGGTGCGGGTGTTGCTACGGTAAAACTTAATACCGAACCGGGATATCAGTTTATGCACCGGATGCGCCTGAATGGTGCCGGTGCGATTGCCCGTATTTTCCAGGATATACACGGTCAGGTAGCCGAACTCGAAACGGCTCACCCTGAAATCAGCAACCACCCGGGTCTGCTCAAAGGATACCTTCCTTTTATGGGAGAAGTATTACTCGGGCATCTCCGTTACGGAACCCAGGGTAAAAATGATGTCAACTTCTGTCATCCGTTTATCAAGTCTGACATTAACCCTACCCGCAACCTGATGATGGCGGGTAACTTCAACCTTGTAAACACAGAGGACATCCTCAGCAAGGTACAGCCGGATATCACCACCCCCGCAGGCAGCGACCTCGGGGCGATGATTGAAACGATCCACCATTTCCTTAAAAAAGAAGACGCAAAGAACCCTGCCGCCCTGGATGTGGAAAATATCCTGCGTGAATCCACCAGCCTGTTTGACGGCGGGTATGTATGCAGCGGTCTTATCGGAAACGGTGACAGCTTTGTAATGCGCGACCCTAACGGTATCCGTCCCGCATTTTTCTACAAAAATGATGAGGTGGTGGTAGTTGCCTCTGAACGTCCCGCGATCATGACCACTTTTAATGTTTCGATCGAAGACGTACATGAACTGAAGCCGGGCCATGCGATTATCGTAGATGCCGCCGGCAACTTCAGACATACCGAAATACTTGCACCACGGGCTTATACGGCATGCAGCTTCGAAAGAATCTACTTCAGCCGCGGCAGCGATGCAGACATTTACAAAGAGCGTATGCAACTCGGCCGCAATCTTGCAGGATCTGTATTGCGCAAACTCAACAACGATCTTAAAAACACGATCGTTTCTTTTATCCCGAATACCGCAGAAACTGCATTTTACGGGTTGATCAAAGGACTGGAAGATTACCTGAAAGACATCAAACTTCAGCGCATCCTTACCAAAGGAGCAGAAATGACTCCGGAAGAAATGTCTGAACTGATCAGCCGCCGGGTACGCATCGAAAAACTGGCAATCAAAGACGTGAAAATGCGCACCTTCATTACCGAGAAGATGCTTCACGTGATGAAATGGTACAGCACGTATACGATATCACTTATGGTACGGTACAAAAAGGAGTGGATACACTCGTGGTGATCGACGATTCGATCGTACGCGGTACCACCCTGCGCCAGAGCATTATCAAAATGCTGGATCGCCTCGGACCCAAAAAGATCATCATCGTATCGTCCGCTCCGCAGATCCGCTATCCCGACTGTTACGGCATCGACATGAGTAAGATGGGTGATTTTATCGCATTCCAGGCCGCAATCGGGTTACTGAAAGATACGGGAATGGAGCACGTGATACAGGATACCTACGATGCCTGTAAAGCAGCTCAGCAGAATGGCACCTTGCACCAGGAGAATTTTGTAAAAGCGATCTATGCATCATTTTCCGATGAAGAGATCAGCCATAAAATTGCTTCAATGCTGAAAGACAGCCAGGTACATGCCGATGTGGAAATTATTTACCAGACCCTGGAAGGGCTCCACGACGCATGTCCGCATAATAAAGGAGACTGGTATTTCACCGGGAACT
Organism: Chitinophagaceae bacterium; assembly: GCA_049840855.1. Taxonomy (GTDB): domain Bacteria; phylum Bacteroidota; class Bacteroidia; order Chitinophagales; family Chitinophagaceae; genus Rurimicrobium. The sequence continues at coordinate 87,446 of JASGJF010000027.1, forward strand.
ACCCGACGCAGGGCGGTAACCGCGTATCTAACCGCGCATTTATCAATTACATCGAAAAAACAACATCAAGAGGTTACTAAACGTTAGCTCCGCATACACCATAAAAGCAGTCACCGGCAAAGGGGCTGCTTTTATTTTTCCCCTTAAATATCCCTTTCCCGGACATTTCTCAAATGAAATGCTTCGCTTACTTTTACATTTTAACATCTGATACAATATGGCATTGAACCATTTTACACGCATACTACCGCTCAGTCTTGCGGTAGCGTTGGCATCATGCGCCGGCAACGGAGAGCACAAAGATCCGGCAACACCAAAAGCGGATATCCTTGCCGCGAATGCCGACACCACGGTAAACCCGGCTGAAGATTTCTTCGCATTTGCAGAAGGTGGCTGGCTGAAAGCAAACAAGATCCCGGATGAAGAAAGCAGCTGGGGTATTGCCAACCTCGTAAATGAAGAAGCTCTACAAACGCAAACTCACCATTAACGAGGAAGCAGCGAAAACAGCCGGCAGCAACCGTACCTCCGAACAGCTGGCTAATTTCTGGGCTGCCGCTATGGATACCGCAAAAATCGAAGCTGATGGCATGAAACCCTTACAGCCGGTCCTGGACAAGATCAATGCAGCTCAAAACCTGGAGCAACTGATGGACGTGGCGGCCTATATGCACAAAATAGGTGTCGGGGTTTTCTTCAGTGAAGGCGTGGGCCAGGATGAAAAAAATTCAGAGTTGATGTCTTACCAGCTCTATCAGGGCGGGCTGGGGCTTCCCAACCGCGACTATTATTTTAAAACGGATGAACGCACCGCGAAAATCCGCAATGCTTATCCGACTTATATCCGCAGCATCTTTATGCTGAAGGGAGACGACAGTACCACAGCCAACGCGAAGGCTGAGTCCGTTTTCAAACTTGAAACGGCTATGGCAAAAGCTTCCCGTACCATAGAAGCTTTGCGCGACCCGTATGCCAACTACAATAAAATGGACATCGGCCGACTTTCTTCAACCGCACCGGGCGTAGCCTGGCAGCGCGTCTTCACAGGGATAGGTCTGCCTAAAGTGGATACCGTGATCGTGGGTCAGCCGGAATTTTACAAGCAATTGAGCATGCTGCTTAAAACCACACCTATCGGCACCCTGAAAGATTACATGTCATTTCACCTGATCAACGACTTTGCTTCCTATATGGACAGCAAACTGGTGAATACCAAATTCGATTTCTACGGCAAAACGATCCGAGGCGCCAAACAAATGCGTCCGCGCTGGAAGCGCGTGCTGGATGCCGAAGAGCAGGCCATCGGAGAGATTCTCGGACAATTGTTCGTGAAGGAATACTTCAATGCGCAGGCCAAAAAAAGGTATGAAGACATGACGGAGGCTGTTCGTGCAGCTTATAAAAAACGCATGGAAAACCTCACCTGGATGAGCGACAGTACCCGTAAAAAAGCGCTGAACAAGCTTGCCGGCATGACCAAAAAAGTAGGATATCCGGACAAATGGAAAGACTTTTCTTCACTGCAGATCGGTAAAAACTCATTCGCTGAAAATATGATGAAAGCGAATGAGTGGTGGAACAATTACAGCATTTCTAAGCTGGGCAAACCTGTGGATCGTACTGAGTGGGATATGACGCCACAGACATACAACGCATATTACAATCCCTCTAATAATGAAATTGTATTACCGGCGGGTATCTTCACGGTACCCGGCTTCCGCGATGAAGAGCTCGATGATGCGCTGGTTTATGGATACGCTGCAGCTTCCACTATCGGACATGAGATCACGCACGGATTTGACGACCAGGGTCGCCAGTTTGACGAAAAAGGCAACCTGCACAACTGGTGGAGCAAGGAGGACGAAGCACAATTCAACAAGCGTGCTGAAGTATTGGCCAATCAGTTCAGCAATATGGTCGTGATAGATACGTTGCGTATTAACGGAAAGGCGACATTAGGAGAAAACCTCGCAGATTTGGGCGGTATCCTGATTGGCCTGGATGCATTTAAAGAAAGTAAAGCATACAAAGAGAACAAAACGATAGCCGGATATACCCCTATGCAACGCTTTTTCCTGGGGTATGCCCTCGGATGGCTCTACATGCAGCGGGATGAAGAGCTGGCCACACGCTTGCTTACAGACGTTCACTCCCCGGCAAAATACCGTGTGAATGGTCCGTTCCCGAACGTTCCGGAATTCTACAAAGCATTCCATATTCCCACAGGCAGCAAAATGTTCCTGCCGGACAGTTCCAGAGTAGTGCTCTGGTAATCGTTACCGGTTAGTTATTATAGGGAATGCCTTCACCTTAAAAGTGAAGGCATTCTTAATTAAGGACGAAAAAAATTAAAACAAATTTAAATTTGCGTCCTCAAATGAAAAATAAGTTATTTGTAAAGGCAGGGCAGTTTTCCTTTCCCTTACGTGTATTCCTGCTGGGTATAGCCTTTTTTACTGTTTTCCGTGTGACTGCTCTCTTCTATAATCTGGAAGGATTGCAGACGGTGACTGATCATAAGGCAAGTCTGCTTGCCGAGGCATTCCTGGTCGGATTCCGGTTTGACGCATTGGTGATGTGCTTTGTTATGAGCTTGCCCTTTCTCACGGGCAGTCTGCTGTATCTGGCAGGAAATTTGCGCCGGTACATACTTGCGGTTCTGTACACCCTCACCGGCATCTTATTTATATTCTGCCTGCTGGTAATGGCGGCAGATATGCCTTTCCTGCAATACTTCTGTAAAAGAATCAACGATACGATATTTAACTGGAACAATGCCGGCGGATTCGGCGTGAAGATGATCTTCGAGAATATCAAATTCTGTGTATTTGCGATCTTATATCTCGGCGTGCTCGGAGTGTATATACGTATCCTGCGCGGCATTTACAAAGATCATGTGCGTAATCTGCCCTTGTCGGCACCCAGCTTTTCCACTACGCTTCCCGTTGTGCTAGGCAGCATCGCTCTGCTCAGCATAGGCATGAAAGGCCGCTTTGGAAACGACGACAACATGATATCTAAAGCCTTTTTTTCACCTTATGGTTTCGTCAATCAGTTAAGCCTCAATCCCGTTTATAATTTCTGCACCTCTTATTTCAACCGTATCAGGCCCGGCAATGAAAGACTGCACTGGATGAGCGATTCCGAAGCACAGATGATCGCCCAGGCCGATATGCAGGGAGACCCGCAGTATGCAGCCCTTTCACCCGTGGCACGTATGCAGCATACGCAGGCAAGCTATTACCGCAGAAATGTGGTGCTTGTATTGATGGAAAGTATGGCTGCACACCGTATGCAGCGTTACGGTAACAGGGAAAACCTGACGCCGTTTCTCGACAGCCTGGCCGGAATAAGCTATTGCTTCGACAGCACCTTCAGCTCCGGCATACACACCTATAACGGCATTTACAGTACCATCTATGGCCATCCCGCGCTGATGAACAAGCATATGATGGACGTAACGCCATTGCCGCAGATGGACGGGCTGAGCACAACCCTTAAAAAACAAGGCTATCAAACCGTGTTTTTCCTCACGCACAACGAGGCTTTCGATAATATGCATACATTCCTGCTTGGAAACGGGTACGACTCCATGATCGGTCAGAAAGATTATCCGGAATCTGAAGTACTGAGTGCCGTAGGTGTGCCGGACGAATACATGTACCGTTATTCCATGCCCCTGCTCGGTCAATTGTACGCAAATCACAAACCTTTCCTTGCAACTTTTATGAGCGGGTCCAATCATGCCCCTTACTTCGTGCCTAAAAACATTCCGTTCAGGCCTCACAGCAGTTCTTCAGAAAAAGCTGTGGTGGAGTACGCGGATTGGTCGCTCAGAAAAATGATGGAGTATGCTTCAAAGCAGCCCTGGTATGACAGCACAATATTTGTATTCATTGCCGACCACGGCGTCTCCACGTGGAACGACAGGTATGAAGTTCCCTTTTCACTGCACCATATTCCCTTTATGATTTACGTACCCGGGGAATCCCAGGGTAAAGCAATAGGCCGCCTGGCAGTGCAAACAGACCTCTACCCGACTATTATGGGACTTGTAGGGTCCGACTATATCAACACCACTTTCGGCATTGATGTGATGAAAGAGCGCCATAATGCGATCGTATATTCCAGCGACGATATATTAACCTGCATGAACGACTCCTTGCTGTATGTATACCATAGTAACGGCCGTAAGCCCGGATTATTCAGGTATCGCAATAACGGAGATCTGACAAATTACATGAACCTCATGCCCGATGCCGGAAAAAATATGGAGACAAAAGCATTTGCCCGTTTGCAATGCTCACAGTCTATGGTGTGGCCACTTAAACGATAGACACTCCTTTATACAAGGGTAAAGAAACGGATAAAACAGTCCCCACTCCTTCCTCGCTGTGCGCATGGATCGTACCGCCCTGTGCCTCGGTAAAGTCCTTACATAATACGAGTCCGAGACCTATCCCTTTTTCATTGTTCGTGCCGAAAGTGGAGTGGATATTCATACTGAAGAGTTGTGCCAGCTGTTCCGGGAACATACCGATGCCATTGTCTGTGATGGTGATCACACAGCTGTTACCCCGCTCTTCCTCTGCTATTTCGATAAGTCCGCGGTTACCGGTAAATTTCAGTGCATTGTTCAGGATATTGCGCAGCACCAGGACCAGCATGTCGGGGTCAGCCATAACGTAAATACTGTCGCTGATATCCACCTGAACGGTTATTGATTTTGCTTCGGACAGACTTTGCTGGCTTGCCAATACCTGTTGAACAATTTCCAACAGACGAACACGTTGCAGGGAAACAGTCATTCCTTTCATCTGGCGTGAGGTCCAGGTAAGCAGATTCGTAAGAATGTCCGAAGTATTACGCGTGGTCTGCAGCAATCCTTTTTGCAGTTCCCTGGCTCTTTGCTCCGGAACCGGGTATGTAGTCAGCAGTTCGAGCACGGAGCTGATGGAGTTGAGCGGCCCCCTGAGATCCTGCCCCAGTACGGAAATCAGCTTATTTTTTTCCTGGCCGAGCTTTTCCAGCTCCTGATACTGCAGTCTTATCTGTTGGTTCTGTTCCTCTATCTGCCGCGCATGCTCTGCAGACAAACGTGTTTCCCGGTTATAATTGCTGCGCAGGTATATCGTGATACAATACATGCATGCCAGAATGATCAGCGAACTCGTGCTGAGATCAAAGCAACGGTCGGACGGCTTCGCATATTGCTCCATAATCCATTCCGGGTACCAATAGTGAATGTACAGCAGCGAAACGGTTAATACGATGTGCAGGATCGCCCAGGTAAGATGTTGCCGCTGCGGGGTAAAGGCAATGAGCAATTGAAAGCTCAGGAAAAACAGGAAAATGGTAGGGCCATCTGCCCCCGCATTGAAAAAGAAATTCAGTACCAGCAACAGGTAGCTTCCTGCCGCGTATATGCTCATCGAATAAGCATATTGTTTGCGGTAACGTGCATAGTAATAAAGGACGATCAGCAAGCCCATTGTGATGGCAACACTGGCCCATACAAAGGGCAGCCCCAGGTAAATGTTGATCGGGAGTAAAAACAGCAGGATAATGATAGAGATAATACTGATGGCATTAAAAGCTCTGTTGTCGATGCTAAACTCATCTGCGTCCCCGATGAGATTGCCCCAGAATAAACTGATACGGTCTTTTAACTGTTCCAATTGTTCGTCTTCTATTTACGGTTGAGGGCGGCAAATTACAGAAATTTTTGATTAAAAAAAGTACTCATAACAATTATAAATTAGTGAAATATAGATTTTTTACTAATTCCAAAATCTGTGATATTTCCGAAAAAAAAGACGGACCATCCTGCGATGGTCCGTCGATACGTGTATAGGAGGGTAATTCCTGTATTAATAATCCATACCCATTCCGCCACCCATGCCACCCGGCATTGCAGGTGCAGCAGATTTCGGCTCTGGTTTTTCAGCGATAACACACTCAGTCGTCAGCAGCATTCCTGCAATAGAGGACGCATTTTCGAGTGCCACACGGCTTACTTTAGTAGGATCGATTACACCGGCTGCCAGCATTTTCTCATATGTTTCGGTACGGGCATTGAATCCAAAGTCGTCTTTTCCTTCTTTTACTTTCTGCACTATGATAGAACCTTCGATACCTGCATTGCTTACGATCTGGCGCAGTGGCTCTTCAAGCGCACGGCGTATGATAGCGATACCGGTATTTTCGTCTGCATTGGCGCCTTTCGCTTTAGCGAGGCTTTCCACAGCACGGATAAAGGCAGTTCCGCCACCGGCTACGATACCTTCTTCCACAGCAGCACGTGTTGCATGCAATGCATCATCCACACGATCTTTCTTTTCTTTCATTTCCACTTCAGTGGCAGCACCCACATACAGCACAGCAACTCCGCCGGCCAGTTTTGCAAGGCGCTCCTGCAGTTTTTCACGATCATAATCAGATGTGGTTGTTTCAATCTGGGATTTGATCTGATTTACGCGTGCAGTGATATTTGCCTTTTTGCCTTTACCGCCTACAACAGTGGTATTGTCTTTATCTACAGTGATGCTTTCTGCCTGACCCAGGTATTCGATGGTGGCAGCGCTCAGTTGGATACCTTGTTCTTCGCTGATTACAGTACCGCCGGTAAGGGTGGCGATATCCTGCAGCATTTCTTTACGACGATCGCCGAAGCCCGGTGCTTTTACTGCACCGATTTTCAGTGAACCGCGCAGTTTATTCACTACTAATGTGGTCAATGCTTCTCCTTCTACGTCTTCTGCAATGATCAGCAATGGACGGCCCGCTTTCATGGTAGCTTCCAGGATAGGCAGGATGTCCTGCAAAGTGCTGATTTTCTTTTCGCAGATCAGGATATAAGGGTTAGCGAATTCAATCTGCATTTTTTCCGTATTGGTTACGAAATAAGCAGAAAGATAACCGCGATCGAATTGCATACCTTCCACGATATCAACAGTGGTTTCCGTTCCTTTCGCCTCTTCTACGGTGATTACACCTTCGTTGCCCACTTTCGCCATAGCCTGAGCGATCAGTTTGCCGATTGCGTTATCGTTATTTGCAGAGATAGTAGCTACCTGCTCAATTTTCTTATTGTCTTTACCTACAGCCTGACTTTGTCTTTTCAGATCTTCCACCACGATTGCAACAGCCTTGTCGATTCCGCGTTTCAGATCCATAGGGTTAGCGCCTGCGGCTACGTTTTTCAGCCCTTCAGAGATAATAGACTGAGCCAGAACGGTTGCAGTAGTAGTACCGTCACCTGCCATGTCAGCAGTTTTTGATGCCACCTCTTTCACCATCTGAGCGCCCATATTCTCAACCGCATCTTCCAGTTCTATTTCTTTTGCAACGCTTACACCGTCTTTAGTGATAGCCGGAGCACCGAATTTTTTCTCGATAACCACGTTACGGCCTTTAGGACCGAGGGTTACTTTAACGGCGTCGGCCAGAATGTCTACGCCCTTCTTCATTTTATTGCGGGCCTCAATATTGAAATGCAATTGTTTTGCCATGATCAGTTATTATTTGTTTGTATTATATGGTTGTTATAAAAGTATCGATTAAAGGATCGCCAGAATGTCGCTTTCACGCATGATCAGGTAATCTGCACCTTCAATGCTGATCTCTGTACCGGCATATTTACCGTACAATACGGAATCACCTGTTTTCACGGTCATCGGCTCGTCTTTCTTACCGCCTCCCACTGCGACCACAGTACCGCGCTGAGGTTTCTCTTTGGCGGTATCGGGAATGATGATTCCACCAGCAGTTTTTTGCTCGGCGGCATCAGCCTTTACAACTACCCTGTCGTGAAGAGGGGTGATGTTCACAGATGTGCTTACTTTTTTTGCCATAATAATGCTATTTTGATATGATGGTTTTATTGTTTGCTACTTCCCTGCATATTTTATGCCAAAGCACGTGCTTAAGACATTTTTTCAGCAGATTGCAGATTATGCCGCATGAAGCGACATTTTTTCAGTACCGGCAGCAGGCCAACCATCATTCTGTCAGTCTAAAATAGCCGGAGCAGTAATGCTTATAGCTTATTTCTAACAGCTTTATTGGCAGGCACTGATTACATTTGTTCAAAACCAACAATTATATGTCTGTACAAGTAGGTCAAACTGCACCCGATTTTACACTGTTCAATACGGAAAAGAAAGAAGTAACACTCAGCGCTTTACGCGGCAAAAACGTCGTATTGGTATTCTTCCCCCTCGCTTTCACAAGTGTATGTACTGCAGAATTATGCGCACTGCGCGACAATATCAGTCAGTACGTAGCATTGAATGCAACTGTATTGGGTATCTCTGTAGACTCTCTGTTTACCCTGGACAAATTCAAATCAGAGCAAAACATCAATTTTGATCTGCTGAGCGATTTCAATAAAAACGTTTCTGAAACGTACGGCACTATCTACGAACAGTTTGCGTTCGGAATGAAGGGTGTATCCAAACGTTCCGCGTTTGTGGTAGATAAAGAAGGGATCATCCGTTATGCCGAAGTGCTGGAAGATGCCGGAAAAATTCCGGATTTTGACGCCATCCAGCATACGCTGAATCAGCTTGGTTAACCGCATTGTTTTTATAGGAATCAAAGGGATAGAATAAAATTATTCTATCCCTTTGATTTTTGAATGTTGCATATACTTATTTTTGAAGCGTAACGACCAATAATTATATTCTGAAAAACGCCGTCGAAATCAATGAACAGGATTTAATCGCTCTGCTGCGAAGCAGGGATGAGCGCGCGTTTCAATACGTTTACGACAATTATTCCCAGGCATTATACGGTATCGTGTTCAAAGTTGTTGAGCACCACGAACTGGCCAACGACATCCTTCAGGAAGTTTTTATTAAAATCTGGCGCAATATCGATCAGTATGACAGCAGCAAAGGCAGGCTGTACACCTGGATGCTGAATATTGCACGCAATACCGCCATCGATACACTGAGATCGAAAGGATACAGAAACGAACAGAAAACCACAGATGTTGAAAACACCGTATATACCGGGGACCCAAAAAGCGTAACAACCCAGAATACGGATACGATCGGATTGAAGAAGACTGTCATGACACTGAAGAAAGATCTGCGCGATCTGGTAGACATGGCTTACTTCCAGGGATACACCCAGGAAGAAATTTCGAAAACATTAGATATACCTTTGGGAACGGTTAAAACCCGTTTACGAAATGCGCTTATTGAATTAAAATCAATTTTTAAGTAAGAGGCAAAAGTGAATATTGCAGAGTACATAGAAAGTGGAGTGATTGAGGCTTATGTGTCTGGCATAGCTTCAGAAGCCGAGGTACGTGAACTGGAACAACTGATGTTACAGTACCCGGAGCTGAAGGAAGCTGTGCTCGAATGTCAGGCCGTGATGGGAGCGTATGCAGCAAGCTACCGCAAAGAGCCTCCGGCATCTTTGAAAGAAAATATCAGGGCAAAACTTATTGCCGAAGATCTGCTGACCACCGCCGCTGTCAATATCCGGGCGGAAGCTCCTGCCAGACGCAGCATTCCCATATGGGCTTTGGCTGCCTCGCTCGTACTGCTGGTCGGCAGTGTTGTCACCAACCTGGTGTTATTAAGCAACCAGCAACAGCTGAAAACGGAAATGAACCAGGTGGCTGCGCTTCAGAAAGCCACCCTGCAGGAAAAACAACTGGCACTTGCTAAGTCGGAATCGATGCAGCAGGCCATGCATGTACTGGAACTGCCCAAACTGAAAAAAATAAACCTTGCGGGTGTGGCCGGACACGAGGCGCATTCCGGTATGCTGTACTGGGACGGAGCAACGGGCGATGTATTCCTCGATCTTGCCAGTATGCCTGCAGCGCCGGAAGGAAAGCAATACCGAGCTCTGGGCTATTGTAGACGGGAAACCCGTGGACGCCGGCGTGTATGACGGCAACCCGGACACGCTGATGCAGCAAATGAAAACGATCGCAAGGGCAGAAATGTTTGCCATTACCATAGAGCGAAAAGGCGGCAGCCCCAATCCTACGTTAGACCAAATGGTCGTGGCGGGAAAAACCAGCTAAGCAAAAAAAATCTGCTAAGAAGCTGTCCTGTTCGGGACAGCTTTTTTTTGCCGGGGTTATGCCGAAGTTAATGCGTCAACTTTCGGGCGGCAGCAGTAAAGGCATAGCTCCGAACTTTAAGTTCCGGTACAGTATATAACCGACGGTGGCAAGCGTATTCTCCGCCTCCGCAATATTACCTTACAACAATGCCCGTGCCGCCGTATGCAGGTATCAACAGCATGCGGTAAGCGATTTTCATTTTTACATTTTGCGAAAACCGTGTTCTGCATGTTTGCGTATATGATCGCATACAACAAACAAGCATTACTTATGAAAAGCAATCCAATGAAAATGCTGGTGGTAGCTGCAATGCTGCTCGGACCAGCGATGACACAAACTTCCTATGCACAGGAAAAAACGGTAATGGTGGGAGGAGCCCCGATGTATCCTTCAAAGAACATTGTAGAAAATGCGGTGAACTCTAAAGACCATACTACACTGGTTGCCGCAGTAAAAGCTGCCGGATTGTGGAAACACTTTCGTCTCCAGGCCCCTTCACCGTATTTGCTCCGGTAAACAAGGCATTTGACATGCTTCCGGCGGGAACGGTGGAATCCCTGCTGAAACCGGAAAACAAAGGTACGCTTACGGCCATACTCACCTATCATGTAGTTGCGGGCCGACTGGATAGCAAAGCAATTGCTGAAAAAATTAAAGCAGGCAACGGCAAGGCCGTACTGAAGACAGTGCAGGGCGAAAATCTGACGCTGATGATGAAAGGAAAAAATCTGTGGATCATGGATGCAAAAGGTGGCAAAGCCGAGGTTAGCATCAAAGATGTGTACCAAAGCAATGGGGTCATCCATGTGATCGACAAAGTGCTGATGCCTTAATATAGAACAGGACTCAGTACCGGCAGCCGCGGTAATTGCCGTGGCTGTTTCATCAGATACCGGTGGAGAAAACCGCGCCAAAAAAAAGCCGGAATACATAAGTATTCCGGCTTTTTATCTTATCAGTACATCTTAAGCATAAGCGCTTGTAGGCTCACAGGTACAGATCAGGTTACGGTCTCCGTGCGTATTGTTGACGCGGGAAACTGAAGGCCAGAACTTATTCAGACCTACGTAATGCAGCGGGAATGCCGCTTCTTCACGTGTATAAGGTCTGTCCCAAGTGCTGCTGATCACTACATGCTGCGTATGAGGTGCATGTTTCAGCGGATTGTTCTTCTTGTCGGCAGATCCGTTTTCAACAGCTGCAATCTCCTTACGGATAGACAACAGCGCGTCGCAGAAACGATCCAGTTCAGCTTTATCTTCGCTTTCCGTAGGTTCGATCATAATCGTACCGGGTACGGGGAAACTCATTGTCGGAGCGTGAAATCCATAATCCATAAGGCGCTTCGCAACATCTTCCGCCTCCACTTCAGCTGTTTTTTTCAGCGGACGCAGATCCACGATAAATTCGTGGGCACAGGTACCGTTTACGCCGCTGTACAGGATATCGTAGTCTTTTTGCAGACGTGCTTTCATGTAATTCGCATTCAGAATGGCGAATTGCGTGGCTTGTTTCACACCATCTGCACCCAGCATGCAGCAATAGGCATAGCTGATGAGCAGGATGCTTGCAGATCCGTAAGGCGCTGCAGAAACGGCAGTTGTATTGGTAGCTGCATTAGACAATGCTACGTGTCCCGGAAGGAATGGTGCCAGATGCGCTTTTACGCAGATCGGCCCTACTCCAGGTCCGCCGCCGCCGTGCGGGATCGCAAATGTTTTATGTAAGTTCAGGTGACACACGTCGGCTCCGATAAGTCCCGGAGCTGTAAGTCCCACCTGCGCGTTCATGTTCGCGCCGTCCATATACACCTGTCCGCCATGCTGGTGGATCAGGTTTGTGATATCAACGATCGTTTCTTCAAAAATTCCGTAGGTGGAAGGATAAGTGATCATGATACCGGCGAGATTGGCGCTATGCTGCGCAACTTTTGCATTCAGGTCATCCATATCCACATATCCGTTCTCCAATGCTTTAACCACTACCACTTTGTATCCTGCCATTACAGCCGACGCAGGGTTGGTACCATGTGCAGAGATCGGGATGATCATTACATCGCGATGCTTGTCACCACGGCTTTCATGGTAGGCACGGATTGTCAGCAATCCCGCGTACTCCCCTTGTGCCCCACTGTTGGGTTGCAGGCTGCACGCATCGAAAGCAGTGATGGTACTGAGGTAGCGGCCCAACTGTTCTGTTACATACTGATATCCTCCGGCCTGTTCAGCAGGAGCGAACGGATGCAGTTTGCTCCAGTGTGCCCAGCTCAGCGGGATCATTTCCGTGGCAGCATTCAGTTTCATCGTGCAGGAACCCAGGGAGATCATGCTGGTATTCAGCGACAGATCTTTATTTTCCAGCATCTTGATATAACGCATCATTTGCGACTCGGAATGATGACTATTGAATACGTCCTGCTGCAGATAAGCAGAAGTACGTATCAGTGCTCCGGGAATGTTATTCAGTTCCTCCTGAGAGAAATCAAATGCATATGCGGTGTTGTCTGCACCGAAAACACGGATAATATCCGCTACATCGCTTAACGTAGTGGTTTCGTCCAGTGCAATGCTTACAAAATTACCGTTGTAGTGGAAGTTGATTTTAGCCGCTTCCGCTTTACTGCGGATAGCAGCAACATCTTTCACAGTTACCGTCACAGTGTCGAAGAAGTTTTTGCTGAACACTTCATAGCCGAGTTCTGTGAGCTGCTCGGACAAGGCGTGCGTGACAGACGCGATACGCATTGCGATATTTTTCAAACCTGCAGGTCCGTGGTACACCGCATACATTGCTGCCATATTGGCCAGCAGTGCCTGGGCAGTACAGATATTGGAAGTTGCCTTTTCGCGTTTGATATGCTGCTCCCGTGTCTGCAGGGCCATGCGCAATGCGCGGTTACCCTGAGCATCGATACTGATACCGATGATACGGCCGGGAATAAAACGTTTGAATTCGTCGGTTACGGCAAAGAATGCAGCGTGAGGGCCACCGTATCCCAACGGAACGCCAAAACGTTGCGAAGAACCCAACGCCACGTCGGCACCCAGTTCTCCGGGAGCTTTCAGCAACGTAAGTGCGAGCAGATCCGTAGCCATGGCGACAAATCCGCCGATCGCGTGTACTGATGCAATAAAAGATTCGTAGTTCTCAACCGCACCTTTTTCGTTCGGATATTGTACCAGCGCACCGAAGTAACTGTTGTCGATCACCGCCTCATTAAAGTCGCCGGTCACCAGCTCAATGCCCAATGGCACAGCGCGTGTGCGCAATACATCGATGGTTTGTGCGTAGGTATACTGATCCACGAAAAACTTCGGACGATCAATAACATCGGTTTTATTCACCGTGTGGAAGAACATAGTCATGGCTTCTCCCGCAGCAGTTCCTTCATCCAGCAGGGAAGCATTTGCGATAGGCAGGCCCGTAAGTTCGCAGATCATAGTCTGGTAATTCAGCAAACTCTCCAGACGACCCTGGGAGATCTCAGCCTGGTAAGGAGTATATTGTGTGTACCATCCCGGGTTTTCGAAGATGTTACGCAGGATAACGCTTGGAGTATGTGTATCGAAATAACCCTGCCCGATATAACTGCGGAACACCTGGTTTTTCATGGAAACTTCTTTGATATGCTTCAGGTACTCAGCTTCACTCATTGCCGAAGGCAGATTCAGTGGCTGTTTCATTCTGATCGCATCAGGTACGGTCTTGGCTATCAACTCATCGATACTTTCTACGCCGATGGTTTCAAGCATAGCAGGAATATCGGACTCACGCGGACCGATATGGCGGCTTGCAAATTCATTATTCAATTGTTGGAACAAGCTCATTTTCTATGAAAAATTTTGCGCAAAGGTAGCTATTTAGATGATTGGTTGGTTGTGGCAAGGAGCCCTGATACACACAATGGAATGCATATCATGCATTCCATTGTAAAAAGAAGTTATACAGATAATATGATTTAATATATCTATTCTCCCATAGCCTGCCAGCGCCGGTAAGCGGGTACAAGTACCAGCCTTACCACAATGATGTAGGCTATGAAGAAAAGATAAAAATATTCCGTTGCATGTTCCCGGAACCAGTATTCAAAATCCCTTTTACCGCTATGGCGATCCGTTGCAAGCCATCCGAGGATGATCAGAGATAAATAAGGCAGGGACAATGTAAACCAGTTAAGCGCGGCGCCGGACCAGGATTTCCGGGTGCTCAGCAAATAGACCACAAAGAAGGAGGCAATGATGAATGAATAGAACGCAAGCAGACTTTCTGCTGCTCCCGAAAATGCGATCAGTGCCGAAAATGCACCCACAATCAGAGAGATCAGTGCCGCGCCGATAATGGTAATGAGCCAGACACGCCGATCGGTTGCACGGAAGGTGAAGACCAGCAGGCTCATACCCAGCGCAGCATACAGCATGCCGCACAGCACACCCGGTTCAACCCGGAATCTGCGCACCTGTTGCGCTATCCGGAATTTTCGTTCCAACGCATAACGATCAATATAGTACCCTTTACTCAGCTCCGGTATGCCCTGCGCATTGCGCATCCTGCCTTGCGCTATCAATTGAGATACCGGGAAATACGGCGGATGGTATACTGCATTGAACCAGGCCTCGGCAGTGATCGTATGGTCGATGTGTTCTTCGTCTAACAGCAGCACGAATGCTTCCATATCCGCGCGCAACTGTTTCGGATCGCTCAATACATCTTCCTGTATATTCGTTTGGTACATTTCACGGGGATCGCCAACATCCACCGAAAGTACCGGGTAATTATTGCAGTAATTGAGGTAAGAATAAGGAACACCACCTGTCATCGAATCGATCTGTCCGGAGGAAAAGCGTCTTCCGTCATTCGCCTCGTAGAAGTAGTCGGAGGGTTTCAGCATTTCCGGGTTCAGTCCCTGCTTTTCCGGATCGACGAATTTCCGCAAAGGAAACGGATAGGCACCGCAACGGAACTCTATTCCGTAAGATTCTTTACTATCGTTCATGAGTCCGACCAGTCGATTATACAGCTTTGTGCCGTTTTTCAGATTGGCATAATTCACCCCCTTCAGCCCATGATGCACAAAACCCATGGTATAGGAATAGTAGTAGGTGATATTCAGGAACGAGACGAGCAACAGAATCAGAAACTGTGAAAACAACTGACCATTACTGAATGGATAAAAGCTCTTGAACGGATTGTTGCGGAATACGCGGACCAGCCATAAAATGAATACCACGAAAGATCCGATAATGCTGAACAGCGCGAAGGAGCTGCTGAAAAACAGTCCTGCAGGATTTTCCCAGTAAGCGTCAGAAGAACTGTTGAAGTGTACGTAGCCGATAAAATAGTGAAATATGTGCAGGAGCAGTATAACGAGTAATACGCTCGGCAGGCGCATATTCCATAGCAATGGATAATTTTCCAGCAAATATTTATGCCACTTACGGATCATGGGTAATAAGGTTAGGATTGAACAAAAAAACGACGTGTGGATTTGGAGATGTCTCTGATGTATAACAACGAAATACCAGCGGATACCAAAACTTCCATAACGGCGGGCATTGTTACTTCCGCCGGGAATTGGGCCACGTAAGTACCTCCGTTAAAGCTGATTTTCTCCACCGATAGTTTTGCGAGTGCCGTCTGCAGTTCTTCCCGGGAACTCTGCGTTTCAAATTCGATAATGAAATGTTCTGGTTGATTGACATCGTCAGGCTCTGCTGCACGCTGATCCTGCCAGAGGGGTTGCCCCCTGCGCAGAAACAGTACCCGGTCGGATACTTTCTCCACCTCATACAGTTGCTGGGAGCTCAGCACCACGCCGATCGGATTAGCGAGCGAACCAGCAAGGCTTTTCAGGTCTTCGAGAATAGTTTGCTGCGCCTGCATATCCAGATTGGCCAGCGGCTCGTCCAATAGCAGGATATCAGGCCGCCTCAGAAAAGTACGCGCTAATTCGAAACGCATTTTGTAGCCGGAGGACAGTTCGTTCCACTGCATATTTTTATACTTCCACAGTCCCATGCGGGCGACCATCATCAGCACATAAGACTCATTGGCCTGCCCTTTGACGCCATAACAGGAAAGTGTAAACTTAAGATTATCCATCAGTGAACCGAACCATTTCGGGGTGCGCTGGGGGATATAAGCCAGCTGGCTGCGCAGATCGTAGGCATTGCCGCTCTGAGGCAGAAAATATTCGATCGAGCCTTCGTCTACAGACAGTTCCTGAGCCAGAATACGAAGTAAGGTTGTTTTACCGTTTCCGTTCTCACCCACCAGACCCAGCATTTCCCCCCTCGCAAGAACAGTATCTACCGGTCCTAATTCAAAAGTGCGGGAGGTATACCGCTTACGTACGCCTGACGCTTCTAAAATACGTTCTCCGAATGTGGTTCTCGGAGCGACCCCTGCCGCGGCTATACGGCTGAGCAGCGTCTGACTGGTTTCCCAGTTCTGAGCTTCGTCCGGATTCGCATTTTGGAGCCACTCGATGTGAGCAGTGACAGCATCAAAAATATCTGTATTTGCAGTGTCGATCGCAGCGTCCATCAGACGCCTTAACGCGAGTTGAGAATCGCCCTGTTGATAAATTTCAGCCACTTCCTTCAACCGGGAAGCAAACTTGTCCTTTATATCCTCTGCTTGCTGCATGATAGTGTTTTAGTTTCCCTGGAAAGCTGGTTTACGCTTTTGCATAAATGCCGATACGCCTTCCTTAAAATCGTTTGTTTTGCCTGCCTCGACCTGTAAACGCATCTCCTGTTCCAATTGTTGTTCCAGCGTATTGCTGAAACTTTCATTTAACAACTTCTTCGTGAGCGCTATCCCGCGCGTAGGCAGAGAAGCAAGACGTTCTGCCATCGCAGTACATTCTTCTTCAAAACGCTCATCGCTGACTGCACGGGAGATCATACCCATACCTGCTGCGTCTGCAGCGCTTACTTTCTCACCGGTAACACATAATGCCATCGCACGCGCAGCGCCCACCAGGCGTGGTAACATAAATGTTCCGCCACAATCGGGAATCAGCCCGATATTGATAAATGCCTGAATAAAAGCCGCACTCTCTTTTGCGATCACAATATCCCCTGCCAGCGCAAGGTTCGCACCCGCACCCGCGGCCACACCGTTGACGCCGCATACCACAGGCTTTTCCATATTACGGATTTTCAGTACGATTGGGTTGTAACGTTCTTTAAGAATCTGCTCAAAATCCAATTGAGACGGGTCGGCCGATTCTCCCAGATCCTGTCCGGCACAAAACGCTTTTCCCGAACCGGAAAGTAAGATGCAACGGACAGCGTTATCTTTTTCCGCTTCGTCCAGCCTCTTCTGCAGCGCGAGCGCCATCTCAAGGTTAAAGCTGTTATATTTTTCCGGGCGGTTCAATACGATATGCGCCACTCCATTCTTTACTGAATACAGGATTACTTCCATATGATTTTTTTTATCTGTCGCAAGGTAGTCGATCCGGTGTTTAGATTTTCCAAAAAATCGGACTTTTTTGGCTATATTGATAACAATCAATTGATACTATTATGATCAGCCGGAAAGCGGACAACGAATATGAAGCAGGGAGGGGTGCACAATACAATCATCCGAACCGGTTTTTAAAAGGCACGTATATACGCGAGCATGCGGAAGGAGTGGACGACTGGGAACAGGAAGTGCGCAAGACAGAATTCATCTATGATAACAGCAAGACGATCGTCAACGAGGTGAAAAGTCCCGATGTAGGAATGGCTTTTTCTGCAAACCCTTACCAGGGCTGCGAGCATGGCTGTATTTATTGTTATGCGCGCAATAGCCATGAGTATTGGGGATACAGCGCGGGGCTCGACTTCGAAAGCAGGATCATTGTGAAGAAAAATGCACCGGCGCTGTTACGCAGGTATTTCGATAACAGAAATTATGAGCCTGCCGTTATCTCACTTTCCGGCAACACCGACTGTTACCAGCCTATCGAGAGAAAAATGCGCCTTACGCGACAGATGCTGGAGATTTGCCTGGAATACCGCAATCCTGTCGGCATTATCACAAAGAATGCGCTGATCCTGCGTGACCTGGATCTGCTCGAATCCCTCGCTGCGCACAATCTGGTGCGTGTGTATTTCTCCGTTACGGGCACCGATGAAAAATTAAGGCTTGCACTGGAGCCGAGAACGGCAACTTACAAAAACAGGCTGAACGTAATGTCCGCTCTGAGTACTAAAGGAATCCCCGTGGGTGTAATGAATGCACCGATCATTCCGGGACTGAACGATCACCAGATGCACGATGTGCTGCAAAGGGCTACAGCGGCAGGAGCCACCACAGCGGGATATACAATGGTGCGGCTCAACGGAGCTATAGGGCCGATATTTGAAGATTGGCTGCGGAAGACTTTTCCCGACAGAGCAGAAAAAGTATGGAACATGATTTGCTCCTGTCATGCGGGAGCTGTGAATGACAGCCGTTTCGGTACGAGGATGACGGGTGAAGGAAACATTGCGGAGCTGATCAGGACACAGTTTGCACTTTATTGCAGGAAATTCGGTCTGAATAAAACATCTCACAGCCTGAACCTCGATCTTTTCAGACGTTCTAAAGGAGGACAGACCTTTTTATTCGATTAAAATTGTACTTTGGATATCTTTTAAATATCATTTGTAAAACATATCTTCGTAGCAATTTTTTAAACAAATTTTACAGCCATGAAAAAGCTTTACTTATCCCTATTACTGTTAATGGCGGGACTTGTTTCTTTCGCACAGCGTACGATCCGTACTTCCGTGTCGATTAACAAACCGATCGCCAACTACTACATGACGATAGGCTCCTACGTCGATGTGGACTACACGATTACCAATCTCGGACCAGACACGATCAAGGCAAGCGATACCATTATGCTGAGAGATTCGCGTCATGTGATCGGCAAGGTGACACCGTTTTTTTACACAGTGGACATTCCTCCCGGAAGTTCTATTCAGCTCAATTCAACCGTACTTGGTGCAACCTGGAAAGTCCTGTATGATACCTTGTACATGTCTTCCTACACCGGTGCAAAAGTTTCGGTTCTGTTAGATCGTGAGGATGCTAAAATCGAGTTCCCGACAATGCGTAAAATTTACACGCCACGCTTTAAAGACAGCTCGCGCTACGCCTGGTATGTGGAAATTACCGACATCAAGTCACAGGGTAAAATCAACGCAATCACTTACGCATCTTCCGGAATGGGCAATTCTATGGACACCGCTCATATCTGGACCGACGGATGGCCGCTGAGTGTACTGGACGTATTCTCCGTTTCCACCGAGCAGATCAAGGTTTTCCCGAACCCGGCCAGCAGTCAGATTTCCTTTGAGCACAATTTCACTTCAGGAGAGAACGCCGCCCTGTATGTTGTTGACGTACTCGGACGCGTTGTAAAACAACAATCCCTGAATAAAGGATCGTATTATGGCCTGCAGCAGGTAACCGTGGATCTGAACGATGTAAGTGCGGGAACCTATTTCCTGCGTCTGCAATCAGGAGATAAGGTACAATCTGCCAAATTCCTTATAAATAAGTAAATTCATAAACCCTATTTTATATGGGCCCCGGAGAAATCCGGGGCCTTTTCCATTTTGTAAAAATTTTGGCTTTTACAATTCGAAAACAGTAACTTCGCTTCTTTAAAAAAATAAAAAACTCATGAAAAAAATTTACTTTGCCCTATTAGCAGTGTTAGGCATCAGTGCCGCAGCAAGTGCTCAAAGAAACCTGAAGTTTACTGTTGAGGTAGTAAAACCAAAAATTGACACCAACATCGTAACAGGTTCTACTGTTTATCCGGTATACCGCATTTACAACGTATCCTCTACTACTGCAGACTCCGTTTCCAGAGTAGATACGTTGAAATTTAAAATGCCAAATTTGCCAATTGGCTATTACACAAACATTTACGGAATTGCTATCCCTCAGGGAACTTATGTAGAAATAAGTGATGCTACTATTTCCGGAGGTTTCAGCCTGCCTTTTGCAAATATCGAAACCCTGGTTAACCTTACTGCCGATACATTTAAAGCAAAACCTTTTACAGCAAACAAACAATACCTGTGGTACATTCAGATGACAGGTTTTGGAGTAGGCCCGTCTGTACCTTCTGTTGCTTCGGCAAGTACAACAAACACATCCGGATTGGATACGCAACGTGTATGGATCAACAAATCCACTGGTCTGATGGAAATTGCAAACAGCGAAAACCCGCTCACGCTGTTCCCGAACCCTGCAGTTAACAGTGTATCATTCGAATACAACTTCGAAACTTCAATGAATGTAACTGCGTGCATCGTTGACCTCGCAGGTCGTCAGGTCTATGCAAAAGACCTGGGAACTATTGCTTCCGGTAAACAAAGTGCTCAGCTTGATATCAAAGAAGTACCTGCCGGTATCTATTTCCTGCAAGTGAAAAGCGAAGGTTCAATTATCAAAGTTGAAAAATTTGCAGTGCAGAAATAGTAATAACATCATTACTTTCTTCAGACCGCCGGTATTACTACCGGCGGTTTTTTTATATAAGAAATCCTGCTATGGACATCAATAATTCATTCCGCAGTCAACACGCAGCTTCGTTATCTTTGCGGTCAAACTTTTGTGCATGAATATTCAGCAATTATATACCAAATGCCTGAGCGAGGCAGCTTATTTTATCAGCGACGGCAATGAAGCGGCGGTTATAGATCCGCTCAGAGATGTGGACACTTACCTGCAAATGGCTGAAGAACAAAATGTGCAGATCAAATATATTTTCGAGACACACTTCCACGCCGACTTTGTAAGCGGGCACCAGGAGCTCGCGGCCCGCACCGGCGCGCAGATTGTATACGGCCCGGATACAGAGGCCGATTTTCCTTTTTATAAGGCTACAGACGGAGAAACCTTCAAGATCGGTGCACTCTCTATCGAAGTATTGCATACACCGGGACATACGCTGGAAAGCAGTTGTTATCTGCTGCGCGATGCACAGGGAACTCCCTATTGTATTTTTACAGGCGACACGCTGTTTGTAGGTGATGTAGGCCGTCCGGATCTGTTTTCAGGAAATCTCAGCAAAGAGGAGCTTGCTGCCAAGATGTACCATTCCCTGAATGAAAAAATAAAGCCACTGCATGACGATGTAATCGTGTATCCCGCCCACGGCCCCGGCTCTTCCTGCGGAAAGAACTTAGGTCCGGAAACTTATAGCACCATCGGCCAGCAGAAAGCGACCAACTATGCATTAAAGGATATGAGCGAAGAGGAATTCGTTCAGAATGTGACACAAGGTCTGAGTGAAGCACCGGCATACTTTCCTATTAATGCGCGGCTGAATAAGTCAGGCGTTTCTTCCCTTGAAGATGTAATGAGCAAGGGCCTGAAACCTCTTTCGCTGCAGGAATTCAAGGAGAAAATAGCCGGAGATGTCCTTATTCTGGATACAAGAAAGTCCACATCGTTCACCGAAGGTTTTATTCCTGAGTCGATCAGCATTGGTCTCGACGGACGTTTTGCGGAGTGGGCAGGTGTTTTGCTTCCTTTCGGTACGGAAATCGTATTGGTGACTGAAGCGGGAAATGAAGCAGAGAGTATTACGCGTCTGGCGCGCATCGGCTACGATACCGTTTCCGGTTACCTCGAAGGAGGATTCGAGCAATGGCAGAATGCAGGGGAAGAAGTGGACCTGATTATTGATATCGAAGCTGACGAACTGGCTATGGATCTGCCGCATGATCCGAAACTGGAAATTCTGGATGTACGTAAAGAAGGAGAGTTCGGGGAAGGGCATGTGCAGGGTGCCACCAATATGCCATTGAATAAATTTTCAGATATCCTTTCAATTGCAAATGTAGATACAGAAAGCAATCTGTATATCCATTGTGCAGGTGGTTACCGCTCGGTGATTGCAGCGTCAATTTTAAAGCGACAAGGCTTTCATAATCTGAGGAATGTACTGGGCGGGTTTGCAAAAATCAAGGAAACCGAAGGTATCAGTATCGTTAAATAAACCATACAAAAAGTGGTTTGATTTAAAGATATATTATATATGATAGTTTTCGGTTTATATTGTTTCTTAGCACTAAAGATATATGAGTTGACGCCTTTCTTAAGAGGATTTTAACTAAAGCGTAACGTTTTTAACGATATGTGGCGTATCTATTTTTTACGAATATCGTAAGTTTGCATATCCCTTGTTCTTAACACCTAGAAAATAGTTTCGTTCAAATTTCTTAACAAACAAACCAAACAGTAAAACAATTTTTAATTTAGATGGAAACACTAATGACATCGAATACCTTGGTTATTCGCAAAGAGGACAATGCAGCAGATCAGATAAGGCTGGATTATGTAGCAGTTAAGAGTGCTGCGATGACGTTGAGAGCTATCAACCATAAATTGCGTCAGCAAATCATCAAGTTGCTGAACGAACACAAATCGATGAAGGTGACTGACATTTATGTAAAGCTTCGCCTGGAGCAGTCTGTAGCTTCTCAGCATCTGGCTATTCTGCGTCGCGCAAACGTTGTGAACACTATCCGTGACGGAAAGTTCATTCACTACTCTCTGAATCCTGAAAAAATTGCTTCCGTAGCAAAATTCGTTCACGATATGGTGAATGCAGGAAAAGAGAATGCAAACAACTAATCAGGCTCCTTATAAAAAAGCCGTCTCCTCACAGAGACGGCTTTTTTATTGGTCTTCGTGCAATTCCGGTCGCGGGACTTTCATGCCATAGTCGTGCGCAAATTTGCACCACACGCAATCTTCCTCACCGCATCCGGTCTCGAATTCCAGGTTCTTGATGCGTGTGTACACATCTTCTATCTGCCGCCGTACCAGATCCGTATCTGTTTCAAATACGGGTAACTTATAGTCGTATTTTCCTTCAGCAATCTGCTCTACATATTCAAAGCTTCCTTCTGTAACATTGAGCTTGTTGTAAGGCTGACTTTCTACCAGCAATTTGTAAAATACCATCTGGCGCCAGTAATCACCGCCCTTGGGCTGCAGTTCAGATGGCGGACTCAGGTAATCTTTACTTTCCTTCCGCCACTTACCGGTCTTATAATCCACCACCCTGCAGGTATTGCCCTCAAACAGCTCTATCTTATCGATCTTCCCTTTGATCGGTGCCGGACCCACATTACCCTGCATCCATTTTTCAAGCATCACATCTTTATGCCATTGCCCGTGCCGGTCTTCATAATACTGGCGTAATACTTCTTCACCATGTATCATACGGCGTTCAAACTGTAATGGTGTAAACGCCAATTCCCTTTCCCGCATTTTGTAGCGGAAGTAATTCAGCACATCCTGGATCGGAGGGAACTGTTTATCCGGTGATTTCTGCATTTCGATAAACAATCGCTCCAAAGCATAGTGAATAGCGGTACCAAACGCAAGCGAATCGTTCTCGGCAGAAGGTACACAGAGTACCTGCTCATAATAGAATGCCACAGGACAACGAAGGTATTTGTTCATTGCCGAAACGCTCAGGCTGAAATGCTCCAGCTGGCGCGCCATCAGCTGCCGGTCGATCAGCTTCAGTACTCCGCCTTGCAGCGGATTCATCATGCTGGCCATATCCTGAACAAGTGTCTCATTATCTGCGGCAAAGTGTTGTACCGGAAGTTCGCCTAATACTTCGGTAATGAACAGCGACTGCTGCAGGGGCTTGCCGTCATTCTTAGCGGCTGCATAAGAAAGATGCAGGAATTTTTTTGCACGGGTAACCGCCACGAAGAACAAACGCCTGGCAACTTCCACCTTATACTGTTTGTCCTGGTCATCGTTGGTCCGGGTAAGTGTTTCGGGCAACTTATACTCCATTCCGGCACCCTTTCTGGCTTCCCAGTTATCGCTTGTTGCGCCGATCAGAAACACATGTTCAAACTCAAGTCCTTTTGCACTGTGTGCTGTAAACAGCTGAACGCCCTTCTCCTGCCGTATAACACGCTGCAGACGCAGCGAAATTTTTTCTTCACGCATCTGCCTGATCGTCTCGAGGAATGAAGCCACCGTGCTCTGCACGCTAACATTTTGCTTTACGAAATCAAAAAAAGTATTGAGTACCTGCATATGCCATGCGGGTTGTTCTCCGGCCAGGCACCAGCGTACCATACCACTGTCGTAAGCAATCTTTTCCACCAGCATAGGCAGCCGTAATGTCTGCATGTTCTGAATCCAGCTATCCAGATGAGCGCTTGCATTCAGTATCTGCGGAAGCGTTTGCAGATCCAGCGTGCTCAATATCATCGCATGGGAAAAAAGCTGACGCCAGTGACGGATATTGAGTTCGCGGGCCTCTTTTCCGGCGAGGTACAGCGAAAGGCGCGCCAGATCGAAGGGAGCGATTCCGAAATACGGAGCGTGCAGTAATTCGAACAATAAATGCTCCCCGCTGAAAGGCTTACGCAGTTCGTGTACCAGATAATCGAAAATGCGCAGCACCTGACGCGGAATCATTTCGTCGAGCACATTCACACCCTGCTTTATGGAGAAAGGAATCTGCTTACGCTCCAACAGGGCCACAATATTATCTGCCTGTCTGTTTTTGGCAAACAAGACGGCAATTTCTTCCAGGGGTACCCCCGACTTACTGAGTGCTTCAATACGCTCCACGGTCATCACTTCCTCTTCGAATATATGCGCGTACACCGTTACATCGGGCTGTTGCACTTCTTCTGACCGGAAACGCGGGTGTGCGGCAATAATATCCTTTGTCAGCGTAAATCCTGCGGCTTTCCAATCATTCAGCTTATTGATCAGTCGCTCCTCGTTATTCAGAATACTACGCATGGCAAGGTCCAGTATGGGTTGCCCTGAACGGTAATTTTCTGTCAGTACGATAATGCGGGCACCGGGATACTTTTCATAGAAATCAAGGATATTCCTGATGCGCGCTCCCTGGAATTCATAGATACTCTGATCGTCGTCGCCCACCACAAAAATATTTGCATCCGGTCCCCAGTAATCCAGCAACAGATTCAGTATTTCATTCTGCGCTCCGTTGGTATCCTGAAATTCATCTACTAGTATATACTGGAAGCGCTCCTGGTATTGCTGCAGGAGCCATGTATTTTTCCGGAACGCATCAATGACCCACAGGATCATATCGGCAAAATCGTACCTCCCCGCCGCGGCAAGCCGCTTGTTATATTCGTCGTACAGCATTGCCGCCGCTTCTGCCTTCTGCATACGCGCCTTTTCCTCATCCAGCGCCTTCTGCTTTACATCTCCCTTTTTATACGGTCCGCTGTTGCGCTTATAGATATAACGCTCGTCGTCCGGAAGCATTCCCAGATAGCTTTCTATCTCCTCCCTGATCCGATCAGAAGACCAGTTTTCCCGCTTCATATCTTCGAAGAACTTCGAAAGCGGCACTGCATCCATAAAGGTGCTGCTACCGATCCGGTGCATCGGGTGGCCGTAAGGAAGTCCGCTGAGCAGTCCTCTCAATATTTCGTTTTTTTCGAGATCGCTTACCACTTCCATCTGTCGGTAGCCGAACTCCTCGGGATGCGCCTGGATAACACTGTTGCAAAATCCGTGGAATGTAAAAATATTCACTTTCTGTGCCGCGGCACCTACGATTGAGGTAAGTCGCTTACGCATGTTGTACGCTGCCTCTTCGGTGTAGGTAAGACATAAAATTTCCTGTGGGTTCACCTGTGCTTCACTGCGCAGCAGATTGGCAATGCGCATTCCCAGAACTTCGGTCTTACCGGTACCCGGTCCCGCAAGCACCATAACAGGCCCGTCCAGTGTGGTTACCGCTTCCTGTTGCCGTTCATTCAGCTTTCTGAAACGTTCCTGATAATTTTCCTCGTACATATTCATCTCCACAAATCTAATTCAAACACGGCTCAGACCAATTGCCGCAGAAGAAAATGTACGTTACGGAAACGGATCAGCTCTTACAAACGCACCAGTTTTCCCGACCCGGAAAGGTGTTTGCTGATCACCGGCGTTCCCTTATAAAATATATCGCCCGATCCGGATAGTTGCACGTTCAGGAAATCCGTAACACCCAGCTTTGTCGTACCGCTTCCGGAAGTATTCAGGCCGGCGGTGTTGCTCTGTACCCCGTGCAGATCGACAGAGCCGCTCCCGCTCAATGTGCTGCTTATATTATCTTCATATCCTGACGCTACACTTATATCGCCGGAACCGCTTATGACAGCGCTTAACCCGGCAGCAGCAACAGTTGCAGCCTGTATAGAACCACTGCCGCTTACCTGTAGTGCAATCGTCCCTTCAGATGTAATACCTGATGCCATAATGTTACCTGATCCGCTGGTACTGAGCTTATGGATATCGGGACAACTAATGTACACTTCCACCCTTTTCTGCGTGGTAACCCGCTTGTTGTAATCGAAATCAATCTTCAGCTCTCCTCCCGAGACAGAGGTGTTCAGTACGCTTAGTATATTCTGCTGTGCGTGTACTTCTACTTTCGTAATACTATCCTGAACTACGAACACATCCGCATCGCAGGCAGTCCGTATGGCGGAAAATGCTACGGTAGCACGTGTCTCAACTGCAATTGGTCCTTCTCCCGTAATGCGTGTACAGGAAGAAAACTGAAGCCCTATCAGAATGGCCATGGGCAAAATAAATGGTTTCATATACTTTTAATTATAATATTTTATAAGCGAACCTGTATACCGGCAACGGCGCCCAATGCGATTCCGTAAAACGTGCCATTTCTGCGATGCTCCCATAAATACGGCAGATCGGGAAGAAGAGCATCCCGCTGGGGTGTATTGATAAAACAACCTGAAATACCTCCATACAATTCGATACGGTCACCGAATCTCACTGCCGGCAGCATACGCAATGCAGAGCGCATGTACACACCGTCGTCGAATGCAGTTACCGAGGTAACGGTCAGTTCTGTTTTCAAACGAAAATGTTTTGTTGAAAAGGCGTTCAGCCCCAATCCCCCTTCTAGTGCATAACGCAGCTTGTTACCTGTGTTATTGACTCCTGCGGCGAGGATACCATACAGGTGCCTGCTGCCCGAGCGGAAAGCAAGCAGCGCAGACCCTGTTTCGTCTGCCTCGGCCCCGAGCCACAGCTCACCGCTTCTGATGATGTTGATGAGTCCGACCGGATATTCACAGGAATCTGCAATATTGATAAAACCGGCGATCTGTGCACCTTTTACCTTATCCGCAATATTGATAAAACCGGATAACTGTACTCCGGAAACTTCCTTTGCCGTATTGATGAAACCTGCGCACTGCATACCGCTGAGTGCTCCTGCTACATTTGCAAATCCTGCCAGCTGTATTCCGCTCACCGAACGGGCTACATTACAAAAACCGGAAACCTGGTTTTCCGCATAGCGGGAAATACTTGCGAACCCCGATACCTGGGCACCTGTCAGCGAATCCTTAACCACTCCGGAAAAGCCGGAAAGCTGGCATCCGGAGACAGAGCCTGCGATACCGTTACAACCTGAAAGCTGCAGCCCTTTTACCCATCCGCGGGTAATACCCGTACAACCGGATATCATGCAGCCATTCATACCGCCACCCGTAATATTGAGCACTCCGGAAAGCAGCAGACCCCGGGCATCAGATCTGACAGAGGAAACCACTCCGGAGAGGCAAAAAGACGCTTCGGCAAATGAAACACCTGCAATTGCATGAAAGGATGCTCCGTTCGTGATATATGGAGCATCTGTGCCATTGGTGCTTAGCGGATAACAAAACCCGATGTGAACAGGGCGGCTACTGTCTGACTGTGAGAATGCGATTTGGGAAAAGCAGAGTAGCAGGGATAAGATTGCTGCACGTAATTTCATTTCTGTGTTGTTTTCTAATAAGACAACACAGCAGGAATTTACCCCTATCGCCGTGAATCCTTTTTTTTACAGCACTCTTATTCCCAGCTGGAATCCGTGCCAGACATTGATCCGGTCGCCTATATTCCTGTACTGCTGTTCGGATTGTTGCAACCATGCCATATAGCCATTCGTTACCGCGGTTGTTTTGTTTTCGGTGCAGGAAAAAGAGACTCCCGCAAACAGCTCAAGACCCGACCAGATACGGCAAACCAGACTTGACTGCAAGCGCACACTGATCGGCACATAGGTCCAGCTGCCCAGATACCAGCATTGCAGCTGCGCATCCGTCTGAAGGGAGATATACTTTCCGATTGTTGCCCGATTGCCCAAACCCCAGCCGCTGCTGTATGATTTCTTATCACCAAAACCTGCACCTGCAGAGAAAAGGGTATACAGATGTTGTGTACCGGATATCCATGAAACCTGTATGGACTGTATTTCCGTGACGGCAATAGCCAACTTATGGTATCCATTGCCGTAATAGTTGAACAAACCTAGTCCCAGTCCATTCATCGTATCTGCAATATTGATGACCCCCAATTGCACGCCATCCATCAGCCTCGCACGGTTAATAAAGCCGCTGATCTGGGTACCGGTCATTGTATCCGCATTATTGATAAGCCCGGAAACAGAAACGCCCTCAGATCTCCGGCCGTTATTGTTGATGATACCTGCGGCCTGGAAACCGCTGAAGCCTGAACTGTTATGATCCGCAATACCTGCGGCCTGAAATCCCTGCGTTTTGCTTGCATTGAGATTTGCAATTCCTGAAGCCTGAAAACCTGCCACAGCAGCCCCATTCACGTTAATAATCCCTGCAGCCTGAACGCCTAGCATACCATGGCGAACATAGTTACTGATGCCGGCGCATTGAAACCCCGCAGCTGATTCGTTTATCCAATTATAAATTCCGGCAGCCTGCACTCCCTTCATACCCCCGTTACTGTTATTGAACAGTCCGGCAAGCTGCAAATATTGCACATCACCTTTATTGATATTGAACAGGCCACCCATTTCGAACCCGTTCACACCAGCTGTGTAACCGCCAAGAATATTCAGGGAAAAATTATTGATTACCTGTGCGCCCATAAGTCCATGCGTTCCCAGCCCCGGCAGGAAAGATGTCTGCACGGGCCGCAACGCAAGAAAATCGCCGATATTGAGGTTTTGTATCTTTTGCCTCGAAGACAGCAGCAATTTTGCCGCCCAGGAAGATTCTTCGGCTTCCGGTTTTATCCATACGTCTTTCAGCATTACCTCAGAGTCGGGGACAATAGCCATTTCCAGCTGATGATCGCAGCCAGCATTCAGCGCGACGAATGTTTCTGTATAAGCCGCTTTGCGCGCGATAATCGAGATTGTCTTCAGTCGATGCTTATTCTTAATAGGCAGCCGGAAATAACCTTCATCGTTTGTGGTTGCAGATGCAAGTACCTGATCTTCGTACACAGTAACGTTGCTGAGATAGGCTCCTGTATGTCCGTCACGGACGAATCCGCTGACGGTAAACTGCAATTCTCCCCCCGGATGAATGATAACATAGGTATTGCGTTCCGAATAATGATAGCGTCCGCTAAACATTTCATCCAGTATCAGCTTCACCGGCTTATTGTCGGCAGTGATGCTTATGCGTTCCCCGGCAGGAAAAATGTCGCTTTTATAGGAAAAGCGGAAATCGCCCTTTTCCGCGATCAGATCCAGGACCTGGGTAACCGGTACCTGGCTGCAATGAATGGAAATGCTTTTGCCCAGCATAGGCCGGGCAAAAAGAACGCTGCTGTGAGCAAAAAACAGAAGAAGCAGCAGGAGTAGCTTTACTCTCATAAGCGATTAACTAATGTAATATAAAAGCAGACGCACGCTGTTCGACGGTAAGCCCGAGCGTTTCGCTCACCACGGCCAGTACATCTTCGAGACGCTCATTCTTAAATGTTGCGGTGATCGGCATAGCTGCCTTTTCGGGATCAGCAACGGATATCTGTACGCCATAGACCTCGCTGAGCACGGAAACGAGTCGTGATAACGGCGTGCGATCACAGATAAACTCGTGTGTGCGATAATAGTTATACAGCTTATCATTGCTATATGCCTTTAACGGAGCCGATGCCGGACTTTCGACCAGTGCGCGTTCGCGTGGCGCAACACGTACATGCTGGTTCTTATTGGATACATCCACCAATCCCGACTCTACAATAACTTCTGTTCGTCTGTTGTCTGATTTCACATTAAACGATGTGCCCAGCACTTTAACCATCACGTCATTCGCGGTAATAATAAAAGGGTGTTGTTTATCAGGAGTTACCGAAAAGAATGCCTCCCCCTTTAATGTAACGGTACGGTTGCCGGAGCTGAAATGCCGCGGATAAACCAACTGTGTATTTTTATTCAGCGTAACGGAAGATCCGTCCGGCAGCTGTTGGGTGATTACCTGCGTGCCGGAGCTAACTGTAAGTTGCTGTGTCCACCAGTACCATGCACCGGCAAATCCCCCGACCAGTAATAGCAGCGATGCTGCAATGCGGAATGTATGCATCCGCCGGATAGGAACAAGTTCAGGAAGCTTTTCGGGAACAGCTACCCGCTCGCGAAAACGGCTCCATGCGGCGTCCACATCCAGAGTCGAATCCCGTTGCAATTGCTTGCTTTGTTCCCATATCTGTGAAAATTGTTCGTAGTACCGTTCGTTATCCCGGGAACGTTTTCTCCAGTTTGCCACGTATTGGCTTTGTGCATCGTCTGCCTCTCCCAGGAGATCCTTCACGAGCAATTCATCGATATAATCTTGTCTTTCCACTTCAGGAGATTTTAGTTTCAATAAACAAAAACAGAAACAAGGGTAAAAAATCCGCCAGCGAAATCCGCATCAGGCGCAGCGCTTTACCCATCTGGTTTTCCACTGTCTTTACAGAAATACCCAGCCGCCCGGCAATTTCCCGATACTTCAGATCTTCAAAGCGGCTAAGCTGAAAAATGGTACGGCATTGCTCCGGGAGCTTTTCCATCGCATCGGACAGTCGCAACTGCAATTCTTTATAAGAAACGGCTGAGCCCCCGTATTCCGGCTCTCCCTGTGCCATTGCGTATCGGCGGTGTACCTGCTTCACCTTATGATGCTTCAATGCATTCAGACATTCGTTATAGACAGACCTGTAGAGATAGGATTGGATGGAATGGCCGATCTGCAGGGAACTGCGTCTTTCCCATAGCCGGCAAAATACCTGCTGTACAATTTCCTCGGCCTCATCTTCATCTTTCAGGATAGTATATGCATAGGCATGAAGGCTTTTGAAATAAGCACGAAACATACCTTCGAAATTCATTTCCACATCGACAGCGCCGGCGGAAGCATTTACAGGATAATCCATATGTGAAAGCTGACGGATCAAAACAAAATTAGCAATATTGGTTACCAATTATTTCTTTTACTGATAAGACAAGCGAAAAGAACTTTACCCCTATGCAGACATAAAAAATATTTTTGTGCTTGAGGCGAGGTCCGTAAGCATATTATTGTTCGTCCGGTACCATTACATTTGTAACACACAATTTGTTTCCTATGCTACAAAAAGCAACTGCCGATTTTCTGATTCAGCTGGACAAAAACAACAATAAGCCCTGGTTTGATGCAAACCGGAGCAGCTATGAGAGTGCAAAAAAAGATTTTGAACAGTTCATCGATGCCGTACTGCGCGAAGCCGAAACACTGATACCCGAGCTGGCAGGCCGGAAAGCAAAAGACGCAATTTTCCGGATATACAAGGACGTTCGTTTTGCGAAGGATAAGACCCCCTATAAAAACAATATGGGAGCTGGCTTTGGTAAATTTGAAAAAAACAAAATGAATGCGGCGGGCTACTACATTCATTTTCAGCCAGGCGCGTGTTTTGTGGGTGGGGGATTGTGGATGCCTGATTCACCGGGATTAAAAGCGATCCGTCAGGAAATAGACTATAACTGGACTGCATTTCAAAGTATTGTCGGAAAAGCCTCATTCAAAAAGATGTTCGGCACGCTGGACCAGGACCAGAAGCTGAAAACATTGCCGAAAGGGTATGATGCGGATAATCCGGCTATCGAGTACCTGAAGCTGAAGAGCTTTACTGTTGGCCGTCCGTTGCAGGAAGAAGAGTTTTACAAAAAAAATGCTGTCAAGATGATTCTCGACAGCATTAAAGAGATGAAACCCTTTGTTGATTTCCTGAATACAGCAGTGGAAGTTTAAAACTGAAGTTAGCGACGCGGGCAAACCGTGCTGCTGAAGCCTCGCTGCGGATCTGTCATTAGTCCGGTTTTAAACAGCGATATTTCGAAACCACCTTTCAGATTAGATGCGGTAGAAAGCTTGGATACGTTCATGTCATAACTGAACCCGAGCGTGAGATCGTTATAGTCGATTTTGAACACCGGGACGATCGCATCCTGCAAACGATACATCAGGCCGCCATACAGCACAAGCTTATTCTCACTGCCGGACCCTTCGTTGCTTCTGCCGACCATTCCGCCGACCATCACTTGATAATATTTGCCCTGCAGCATTATATTGCCTAACCCCTGTATACTCCAGGTATCGTCCATCAGCCAGTTGCCGCTTGCATTTACATTGAAGCGCATTTCCTGACGCACTCCCGCCAGGTTGCCATAAAAATTGTTTTCCGGCTTGGTAAGATGATATGCGGAAGCCCCGATTGAAAAATTGGTTTTATTATCAGCCCCCGTGTTCGATGTGTAATTCAGTCCAAGTCCGAAATCGAGCTGATTGAGCTTAGGGTTTGGAAATGCTTCACCCGAAGGGTTAGCAGGATCGTATCCCGATCCTGGAATATATTGTGAGCCAAGCGTGATTTTACCGGGATCGTAACTGCGTTGCAGGTAGCCCACCATCAGTCCTGCCGAAAGAAAGGTGCTGTGCTCTTCGTTCAGTTGCTTATTGTAAGAGATGGCCGCGTTACCCGAAACAGTATTGAGGTTGATAGAACCTGTTTTATCGTAAAAGCCGAGCACACCAATGCCGATAAAATCCTGTCCCTCGCCAATCTGGCGTTTGATCTCCGCCTGTGCGGTTGCTGTCTGGAACGGGGCACTGATACTGCTCCACTGGCTCCGGTACATCACACCGAAACGGTAGTCCCCATTGTAAATACCAGTGAGTGCAGGATTACGCAAAGTACTTGTTTCATAAAATTGCGAAAAGTGAATATCCTGCGCAGCCGCTGTAGTGCACAAACCGCACATCAGCAATAATTGCCTTCCTGCTTTTAAAAGTGTCTTCATAGTTCCGGCTTATTATTTAATTATGGTTACATCCCCTTTCAGGAATACGGTTTCTCCATTTTCGCAGGTAGCCTCCACCGTATACACATAAGTGTCCGGTCCGGCAGGTGTTCCGTTTACAGAACCATCCCATCCCTGCTGCTGCATATTGGCATCCATATCGTGGCGCTCAAATACTTTTTGTCCCCAGCGGTTGAATACAATAAACGATTTGATCTTACCGACTCCCTGCCCCTGCGGGTAGAAATAGTCGTTTTTACCGTCGTTGTTAGGTGTAAATGTGTTGGGAATAAATAGTTGACTCTGGTCGCAGAATACAATGATCTGCACGTCATCTGAGTCCACACATCCGAATTCTGAAGTCACTTTAAGTGTATAGATCGTGGTAGACCCGGGATGAGCAACGGGACTCTGGCATGCCGCACAGGTAAGTGTTTGTTCCGGGCTCCAGAGATACGTTTTTCCGAACTGCGAATTACCATTCAACTGAACTTCCGTGCCTGCAAGCACTTTCTGATCGGCACCGGCATCAGCTTTAGGGAGCGGATGAACGGTAAGATTTACAAATGCCGTATCCGGTATACACGAGCCTTCGATTCCGATAACACGGTAAACAATACTTGTATCGGCAGTGGCAATCGGTTCGGCAATAGTATAGCTGTTCAGGAATTTCTCGGGACTCCAGATGTATTGTTGCGCGCCGGAAGCGATAAGCTTGATCGGCGTCTGTGCACAAACATCTTCGTTTTCGCCAACCACAATGGTAGTCTTTGTCTTAATGCCCAACTGCAACGTATCGATATTGGTACAACCATATTGATCGGTACCGCGGACAATATAATTTTTAGCCACCTTGCTGCTGGTGGTTGGCGTGTTACAATCAGAACAGCTCAGCGTTGCATCCGGGAACCAGTAATAGGATACACCGCCTGATGCCGTGAGCGCAACCTGATCACCAAGGCAGATAACTGTATCAGCTGCGGTAATCGTAGGCAGATCACGCACCTGGAATTCAATATCCGTTGTATCAATACATCCGTTTGTATTTGTTGATATCAGTCGTAATGTATGCGTACCGGTACTGGTGTATGTTTTCTTGAATGAGCGTGTGAACAGGTGTGTACCATCTTCCAGAATCCACTCGGAGGATTTGTAATCTGAAAAATAACTGGTGGAAGCGTCGCTAAATGTGATCTCTGCATTAATACAGGCAGGAGTCATTTTAATGATTGCATCCACGCCATCCACCTTGATCGTATCCAGACCAAGGCTCGTGGTCGCGCATCCTTTTCCGTCTCCGAGGGCTAGTCGCGGTACGTATGCACCGGGTTTATCGTAGGTATGATCCATCGTATAAACACCGGTAGTAGCTTTTGTGTAACCGTCAGCAAAATCCCACACAAATTCCGCACCGCCGAATGCGTCCGACTTAAAGCGTACTTCCAGCGGGGCGCATCCGCTCAGGGGCGAATACGTAATAGCACCGTCGTAGCCAGCAACACGTGCATAGTGACGTGCGGTATCGGGGCAGCCATGTGCATCATAAGCCACGAGCGTGATCGTATACACACCCGGAGCAATGTAGGGGGCTGTCGGGTTATCCAACGTGGATGTACCTCCGCCGTCAAAGTCCCAGGCGTATCGGATCGCATTTACAGAAGTGTTGGTACATGCAACAAATAAAGGAGGGCATAACGCAACGGAATCTGCCATGGTAAATGCGGCAACCGGCTTAGTGAGTTTTACAAAACCTGTTTTCGTGATCGAGTCTTTACATCCGGAAGCATCGGTAACCACCAGGGTCACGTCATAGGATCCCAGGCTGTTGTATACGTGTGTAGGAGCATCGCCTGTAGCTGTTCCGCCGTCTCCGAAATACCATTTGTATGAAAGTCCGGTACCTCCTGAAGTACTCCGGAATTTAATCGTCTGGCCAATACAGGAGTATGTATCGATATTGTATACAAAAGAGGCCGAAGGCTTACGTAAATCCACATTGGTTGTCGCAGAGTCTTTACAACCCCAGGCATCGGTGGTCACTACTTTTATCGGATAGGTACCCGGTGCGGTGTATAGTTTGGTTGCCTTAATGGCTGTATCCGTAGTACTGGTGGCATCTCCCCAGTACCATGTCCGCCGCACATTTTTCACACCCTGCACATTACTGCTGCTGTCAGACACGGAAACAGAACTCGGGAAACATGCGATCAGGGGACTGGCCACAATTTTCATCATCGGTTTGGCCGCTTTCACCAGGTTGCTTTTACTGAAAGTGTCGAAGCAACCGTGATCGTTTTTGGTGATCAGCCTGAATGAATAGTAACCAGTGTCTCTGAATATCGCATATTCTTTTCTCCGGGAAGTATCGAACTGCACGGGAGCGGCTGTTGTAGACCACACGAATTCAGTAACCCAATCCGGCTTGGTCCAGGTGATAAAGCTGGTATCATTCACACATACGTTATTTGCCGTATAGTCCAGGCGAGGGTAATACAGATGAATCGTCTGGTAGGCAGTATCCACGCACGAGAAAGAGTCATTTTTCGCAATAAGGCGTATTGTATAGACACCCGTATCTGCATAGGTATGTATGGGATTTTTCCCGGTGGCGGTATAGCCGTCCCCGAAACTCCATTCCCAGCGGTTGGCACGGTAAGAGGAGTCGAGCACCTGCACTTTTCTCAGTGTGTCGCAGAAATATTTAATGCCGAAACGCGCACCGGGAGGATTGATCACCAGTAATTTTGAAAGCGTGTCCTCACAACCGTAGCGTATGGCATGCAAAGTCACGTAGCGATCACCTGAGACTGTATACCGGTGAGAAACACCCGTGCTGGTATCTTCATCTGTGTGACCATCACCCCAGTCCCAGATATATCGCAAAGCACCACCGGTCAGACGTGTGCCGGTAATCCTGTCACCCTTACAAATCGTGTCCGGATCGATAACAAAGTTCGCCACAGGTTTGAAACCTGCTTCAGTATAAATTGTATCTGTAAACGTACAACTGTCTGTGGTCATTGTACAGATAACCCGGAACCGGCCCTCCGTAAGATAAATGTGCACAGGAGCGGCAGCGGTTGATATCGGACTGCCGTCTCCGAAATCCCAACGGTAAGTTCTTACGGTGTAAGGGTAAATAAACGGAGGTGCGATTCCGGGATAAGGAGGATCAAAATAATCATCGGGATAGGGGTCAGTCATCTTCCACAAGTCCGAACAATACCAGTAAGGTTTGCTGTAACCCTTTATGACGGTACATGAGGGAATCGGATACGTTGTGTCAGGAGCCGAAGGAAGATGGGTGTTTGTAGTGATTCCTGCCGAGAAATAAACAGTATCGGGAATACAGGGATTATTGGTAAAACCTTTTGCTCCCGGCACCGCATCAAAAACCCTTACAATCACCGGGGAGTTTTTCTCATTATAAAAATTAGTCGGATAACCTCCCGGATACGGGAAGGTAGTGTCGCGAACGCGGAATGTATCCAGGCAACCTTTGTCGGATTTTGCAATCAGCCAGACCGTGAATACACTGTCCCAGGTATAGGTATGAACCGGATTGGTGGCTTTGGAAGTGGTTCCGTCACCGAATATCCAGAACAGACTGTCTGCGCCGCGTGAACGACTTGTAAAATGTACATCCACGGGTGCGGGGCAAGGATAAATAGGCCAGTAAGAAAATACCGGAACAGGTTTGGGATAAGCGGTGTACGTTTTTACCATGGTATCCAGACATCCGGGTCCATAGTTGTCAATCATGGTAACCGTAAACGTTCCTCCTTTCCAGAAATCACGCTGCATTACCAGCCCCGAGCCGGTGGGCCCGTCGCTCCAGGTCCAGGAAGTGGATAAAGGAGTTGGTTTGGAAATATTGTCGAAGCGCACGAGACCCGTACCGGCGCAGACGCTTGAAGGCACTTTAAAGTCGGAGTGCATAGAGTCTACACGGATATAGGCTTTCTTTAGAACGGTATCCTTACATCCGTTCGCATCCGTTACAATCAGGCGAACATCGTAAGAACCAACTGCACCATAACCGATTTTCGGAGAGGAAGACGAAGATGTGCCGGCAGTACCAAAATCCCATGAATAGGAATAAGGTGCTTTCCCGGAAGTAACGGTGATTGAAAAAGTAACCGAATCAGGGAATGTACAAAGGTTCGTTTTGGAAGCGGTGAATCCCGCAACAGGCTTTTCAGTTATCGTTATTTTATTCGTGTCAATACGCGAGGATACACAACCATAGCTGTTGGTCACTTTCAATGCGACATTATATTTGCCCGGCGTACAATAAGTATGGGCACTGCTATTTTTGGTGTCGATACCGCCGTCTCCGAAAGACCATACGGAAGTATAGGCTCCGGGTGCATTTGCAACCGAAGTATTCGTGAATGTGATTTCGGAACAGGGACACGCCGATAAGGGAGAAGCGGTGTAGCTTACCGTAGGATTCGGATAAACGGTAATGACCATTGTTTTTACAGAGGTTCCCCCGGTGCTGTTTTTAGCAGTGAGCTTAACCGTATAAGATCCGGTACCCGAAAATACTTTAGAAGGGTCTTTGAGCGTTGAAGAAGTAAAATCACCAAAATCCCAGGAATAACTTGTAGCGCCCGAACTTTTATTGGTGAATGTGACGACCAGCGGATCACAACCGGCGGTTTTATCAGCAGTGAAATCTGCCACCTGCGCATTCGAGACAAGTGCTACAGATAAAAACAGCGATAGAAAACAAAGAATCTTTGTAAATGTTTTCATGAGACTCATTATTAAATGTTAAAATGGGGGTATTTCAGCGATAGGGATAGGTTCGAAGAAATACACTAAAGTGTAAGATACAACAAATATTTAATTTGCCAATTGATCGCACGGAATGCAGCGCATAGCCCGAAATATTATTTTGCAGTAATGCAGTGCTTTCAGCTGAAAGA
>JASGJF010000028.1:0-120535 GCA_049840855.1 Chitinophagaceae bacterium
ATCTATTGAACAAGTACGTATTGCTAAGGTTAATAGGGAAACACGATAAATCCGAACAGCACCTGGATTGATTAAGAAGATTGTCAAAGTAGCGAGCACATGCAAATAGAAAAGAATGTACATGCAATTGCGGCGCTTTATAGTAAGGTCCCTCCGAGTTGCAAGCACCGAAGAGATAACCCCTAAAAATTTAACCCCAAATACTACAATGACTATCGAAAAATTAAAAGCTGAACACCCTGAGGTTCATGCTGCAATCGTTACAGCCGCGGTTAAGGCAGAAAGAGACCGCGTAGGCTCATTTATCGCTTTAATCATCTCGACCCTGAAGCTGTCAGAAAGGTATTGAGAGTGGTGAAGCAATGACGGAAACCCAGCGATCTGAATTCGCTATCAAGGCGTACAGCAAAAATGCTCTTGCCGGTGCCGGGAAAGAGAATGCTGGTGAAGTAAAAACCGATGAGCCGGAAAAGGTAAAAACTGAAGCTGAAAAGAAAACAGCTGAGTTTACCGAATCAGTTCGTAAGCGCCTCGGTATTCCTGGTACCGGTAAGTAATCTCATTTGTTCACGCCCTTTAAAAATAAAAACTAATGGCAAGCCAACTTATTTCAAATATTGATCTTTCCAAGATTTTTCTTGGAAACGACAAAACCCGGAAAGCCACCTATACAAATGGTACAGGCAGCCCGGTAACTCTTGTGCCCGGCCGTATTATGGGCCATGTTATCTCCAACGGCAAGGTATTGCCTCAGAATAAAGATAGCACGGACGGGAGCCAGCAGCCTCGCTTTGTGCTGATGAGCGCGCACGACGCGGTAGCTGACGGAGCTAGCGTTCAAGTAACGCTTTGTGTTTCTGGTGAGGTGGACGCAAGTAAGCTCATTTGCGCTTCCGGTGAAACGCTGGATTCTGCAGTAGGTACAACTGGACTTATCGGCGATCTGCTGATGGCAAACAGTCATATCCTGCTGGTTGATGGTGTTCAAAACACTTTCCTGGATAACCAATAATCCAATCTAAAACAATCCAAAATCTTTAAAAACGCTTAATAATGGCATCAATACCAGCTTCAGAAGCAAGACATATTTACACCAGCATGTTGATTGACATGCTTACAACACGGCCGAAAGTGTTCTCTTTCTTCCGTTCCTTTTCCCTTCAAAGGAAAGCGCTACAAAATACCTCACTGTTGAGGTTGAGCGCATGCACGAAAAAGTAGCCGTTGATGTAATTCGCGGTTCTGAAGGAAACTTCAACAAGTTTTCTTTGGGTACGGAAAGAAAGTATGAACCTCCGTATTTCCGCGAATGGTTCAACATGACAGATATCGATCTGTATGATCGCCTGATCGGTGACGGCGATGTTCCTGAAGCTGTGTTTGTGCAGTTCATGGATAATCTGAACAAAAAAGTTGTAGCGCTGATCAATAAAATTGAGCGTGCAATTGAGCTGATGTGTTCGCAAGCGCTGCACACTGGTATTGTTACCACTGCCAACGGCGAAAACATCGATTTCAAGCGCAAAGCAGCTTCAATGGTAGATTTGAACACTACTACCGGATATTGGACAACCGGAACGGTAGATCCTATCACAGGCCTTGAAACCGCTTGTGACTTCCTTCGCGCTGAAGGCCAGGTACAAGGTGATCGGTTTAACTTAATCTTCGGATCAAAAGCTTGGAACGCTCTGATCAATAACCCGATATTCAGCGGTAAAGCTGATGTGCGTCGTTCTGACCTGGCTAATGTCCGTGAGCCGCAAAGAAATGCCGTAGGTGGCACCCTGCTTGGGCAAATAACTATCGGTAGCTACGTAGGAGACTGCTGGGGATATACAAACGGATACCGCGACGCTAACGGCTCCTTCGTTAAGTATATGAACGAAAAGAACGTTATCGTGTTGCCGGAAGCACCAAACTTTGTTTTGGGATTCGCTGCGGTTCCGCAAGTATTCGGAGAGGATGGCACCGGTCCTGAAATCACTGGTGAATTCCACCTCAATGAAAAGGAGCGATTACGTTCGACGGGGTTCATAAACGTGACGTAAAATCCGCTCCGTTACCAATCCTTACCGGAGTTGATGAGGTTGCCACACTGAAAGCAGTGGCCTAATCTGAAGCCTAAATTTTGTAGTAAAAGCCTTGCTCATCCGGGCAAGGCTTTTTTAAAACTCTGTTCAAATCTAAAACCTACAATATGCAAAAATTTAAAGTCATCCCTTTGGCGGTGAGCGGCCTTTCTGGCCAGGTATTTACCTCTGGCGATATCATCGCAGAGACGCAAGTAGAAAAAAGAAAACATCCGCGTTTGGTTTTCGAAGGGCTTTTTGCACCCACTGGATGCGGAAGGCAACGAATGTGAGCGCATAATCATTACGCAGGATGCATATCGATGAAAACCCTGAAGCTGCTCGTCAATTTGGTGCAGTTCCCGGAGACTTCACATATAATCCATGGCCTAAACCTACAGAGAATAGCGATCCGGAAGATGAGGTAATCACGCGCGAAGTGACTGAAGAGGATCTTATCAACAATCCGGAACTGGCCGAAAGTGAAGTGAAACTGTCGGGGATGTGATTGAATTCCCGGCCGTCCCTCCAGTTAAGGAAGTTGAAACGCCGGGAGCTGAAGAAACTCCAGCAGCGAAAAAAAGCACTAAAAAAAGCGGCTGACAAAAAGTAATGGGGCTCATTGAACAGGCTAAGCAAGAATGTAAGGAGAATCACCACTGACCTTTCGGGCTTTGGTGTTTCCCTTGTATTTGTAAAACCTGATGACAGCTTGACGGTAACCGTTACCGGTAGAGCTACCAGTCACTTTTTAAATGTTGATGCTGATGGCGCTGCTGTAATTGGCACAATGCTTCTTGCACTGTTTGTGAATCGGTTCTAAACGAAGCCGGATTTACCACCAGGAACGATAAAGGCGAGGTTACAATGAAAGGTTGTAAGGTTAGCTGGATAGATAGCACTGGCACTGATAGAGCCTATAAAATTTCCCATCATCAGCCAGATAATACACTTGGCTTAATTGTGTGTTTCTGCAGAGATTTTGAATAAAGGATGGCAAAGATTCAAGTACTAATACCAAGGCAACAATTTGAAATAATCCGCGACCGTATTGCTTATATACTGCTCGTGGAATTGGTCAATCAAGGTGCTTTAGGCATGGCAGAGCTTTGCAGGGGTTTAATAAGGTTTGGATAGACCGGGTAGCCCCTTTCAATGATGAGGAAATGCCTGCTGTTAACGTTAGTCTTGGCAGTGGTGATTACGACAATGAGAGCCCGCGCAGCAGTGATGGTACTTACGTGTTTTTTATTGATGTCTATAGCAATGCAAAGGAAACGGACAATAAAGATGCAGAAGAGCGAGCCTGTTCCCGACTGGATAGGATTGTAGGTGCGATTCGCGCTATTCTTAAACATCCGGATTACCGTACACTAGATTTCCCCGCTCCTAGCCTTTCCCGTGTAACTATAACCGGATTTCAAAAGGGCCTGGCTAATCCTCAAGATGCTACATCTGCGAAAGCGGCCCGTATTCAATTTACTGTGAGAGTTCAGGAAACAGTACAGTTGGCAGAAGGTGTGCCGTTAGGGAGCAATTATACAACCGTTAAGCTGGCAGG
Source organism: Chitinophagaceae bacterium (assembly GCA_049840855.1). Taxonomy (GTDB): domain Bacteria; phylum Bacteroidota; class Bacteroidia; order Chitinophagales; family Chitinophagaceae; genus Rurimicrobium. The sequence goes on from JASGJF010000028.1 coordinate 3,631, forward strand.
TACTGATAAGGGGTATTTGTGGATATATGAAGCTCCGGAAACATTCTACATAGTAAGCGAGGAAGGCGATTTACTGATTTCTGAAAACAGCAACTACTTAATAAGAGAGTAAAATGGCAAATGAAAAACTAAGTGTATTCACGACGGCTCCAGATATCGTTGATGTTGATTTCTTCATTGGCGTAAGAAAGACCGGCCAACAGGACCAGCAGGGGAATGATATCTACGTGAATAGGAAATACACGCCGGAGGCGCTTATTGCCTACCTGAAGCTGAAAATGCGAAAACGTATAACTGTTGTCGCTGATAATATCGGCGGCGGCGGATCGACATTAACGGATCCTTTCTTTTCCGACACTATAGAAGAGATAGCAACCCTTACTCAAAACTTTATCCGCGGCGAAAACTTCACCCAAAGCGGTACCACTATCACAATTAAGGATAGTTCATTTTATGACGGTCAAATTTTAATAGCAAAAAAATAATGAAAAAGCTACTATATATCTCCCTTCTTTTGGTAGGTGCTACTGCCAGTGCTCAAACTTCAGGTGTAAGGGTGCCTTTTGGCGGTACAAGGCCGCAAGATACCGCGTATGCTGGACGGCACATGCTGGTTGATAGCAATTTACAGCTTAAAAAGTATCGAACTACAGATACGAATATGGTAGCCGGATTTGACGCTTCCGGCAATGTAGTACTTCGCCGCAAAGGAACTACGGATACCAGCAATCTTTTCGCGGAAATTCAAAAACGTGTGAGGTACACGGACACCGCTGCAATGCTTTCCCCGTACGCAACTGATCAGGATATTGCCGGTAAAGAAAATACCAGCAATAAAACTACCAGCGCAAATGGGAGTAGCAATTTTCTGTATCCAACGCAAGGGGCTGTAAAGTCTTATGTAGATGGTCAGAATGCCGCGAATGTTAAATACGGCGATACTGCTGAGATGCTTGTTTCCTACGCAAAGCAAAAGGGGCTGAATGACACAGCTGCGGCTTTGCGCCTGGCAATAGGATCCGGAGGAACCGGTTCGGTTCAATATGGCGATACCGCTGCTATGTTAGCTCCTTACGCTACGAAATCTAAAGTTATTACGGATAGTACGGCGCTTGCAACACAAATCAACACACGCGTGAAATATTCGGACACGGCCGGCATGCTGGCTAATTACCAACGGTCCGCAACAGCTATGAAGTATACTGATACAGCAACTATGTTAACTCCATATCTGCGCAAAAGTAACGGCACAGCCACCGGCACAACGACGATGGATTATGCTGCTGCAAAGCAGTATTCATCAACTATCCAGACGCTCACTGATGGATCAACAATCACTTGGAACGCAAATTTAGGGTGCCAAGCTACAGTGACGCTCGGCGGTACCGGGCGTACGCTCACGATATCAAACCCGATTGCAGGAAGTTTCTACATAGTGAAAATTATTCAGGGAACCGGTGGTAGTAAAACAATCGGTACATGGCCAACCAACACAAAATGGTCTGGCGGGACAGGTCCGACGCTTACAACAACAGCAGGCGCGGTTGATATCGTTTCCTTTTGGTTTGACGGTACGAATTATAACGCTGTTTACTCTTTAGATGTAAAATAAGTCATGCTCAGAATTCTTTCCATCATACTTCTTTTACCTGTACTGGCCAGTGCTCAGCCTGGAGCTATGCACCATATGCTGATGGCAAAGGCAACGGTTGTTGATCCTTATGTATATCAGGCAGAAACAAATCAATTCTTTGATTCTTTGACAGCTCATTCTACATCATGGACGGTTGCCCAGAAAAAGAACGTGGATACGCTGATGCGTGATATTAAGGGACTGTCGAATCCGAATTACACCACCTACAATATCAAAGATTCTTTCTATCGCATATACCCGGTATTCTCAGGAACCAGCTATGGCCACTCGTTGGACCTACTGAATGCAGCAAATGCAAAGCTGATCTTCTACGGATCCCCTACCCATGCTGGCGGCGGTATTACTTTTAATGGCTCCAACCAATATGCTGAAGTTCCTTTTGAGTTGGATAGCTCTAATTGGGCTTGGAACAATAGAGGAGCAACCATATTTACTCGAAATAGATCGTCAAGCAACGGTTATCTTTTTGGGTCATACAATGGGGCAGCGTCGGTCTGGGGTATTCGCCAAGCTGATGCAACAAATCTCTTTCTTATTGGTATGAATGACATACAATTCCCTTCCGCAATACCGATGGCAGATATGATGGATATTAATCGCAGTTCGGTATCAAGCGCCGCGCTATACAATAATGGCACTTCGGTGTTTACAACAACGGATAACAGAACTACAAACACTGGAAACCTATATATAGGTGCAGTAAATAATGTTGGTTCGCCTGCACTTTATCTACAATTTGACCTGCTCCTTTTTGCATTTCATAAAAGCTTAGACGCTACCCGCCAAACCTTCTGGTACCAGGCGGTTAATGCTTATCAAAACCGCTTATCCAGATAACCAACCAATATAATATGAAAAAGCCCCTTCTTATTCTTATGCTTTCAGCTGCGACAGTACGTGCTGAAGATCCGGAAGACCGGAAACATTGTTACATCCAAGTAACAACTGATTTTAAAACTGCAAACTACGGTTACAAATCAGGTTGCAATGTCTTACGTACTGTAACCGACACTGCAGGCCGTTCTTTCGTAAGCCTGAATTCACTTAATGAATTCCCGGAATTGTTCGATAGTAAAACACGGATTACGATATACTGGCTGACTACTGAAGCCTTTCCACAAGACACCACCAACGGCACCTTTTAAAAACTAAAACATAATGAAATTCTATCTCCTAAATGTAGCCAAGACGGGCGCAGTTGCTGTTATTGTAGCAGCCTTTCAAAAGTATATTTTCCATGACATTGAGTACCTGAAATGGCTCATGATACTTGTCGCTCTTGACCTACTTACGGGTATCACTAAGGTGTGGGCAAAGGAGGGGTTCAACGCGATCACCTCAAAGGGCATGCGGATGACTATCGTCAAGTTCATTCAGTATGGAGCCTTTCTAGTTGTGACAAATGTCCTCACAAGTTTTACTATTAATGGTAAAGAAGCATCGCCTGTTGCATTTGTAGGGGACTGGGCTTTTATACTTCTTATACTGATCGAAGCGAAATCGATCTACGAAAACATTGTTTATATGAATCCTAAGCTGGACTTCATCAATTCAATTATTCAAAAGATCGCTGCGGCCATAGGCCAGGCAACAACAAATACCGAAAATAAAAATCAAGATCATGTTTAAAAAACCAATCGCATGGATCAAGAAGATCCTGGGCGCCGGCATCGAGTGGCTGCGCCCGAAAGCCAGCACGGCCGTAAAGATCGTGAACATCATTAAAGATTTTGTTGAGAGCGATACTGCCGGAGCGATCGTCGCGTTTACTCCGACCAAGGTTGATGATGTATTGCTGCAGAAGATGCGCGAATACCTGCCTAAAATCGCTTTCAAACTCCAGGTTACTGAAATGATCCTGGACAGCGGTAATCCGGATCAGGTAATTGCCTCGCTGATCAAATACCTGCAGCAGCAAAATAAGGACGTTCGGGCCATGTTTTACGTGCAGTTGGCCGCTAAGCTTACAGAAGCATTCGCTGATGGGCAAATCGATAACGTAGAGGCTCTGGCCATCAGCCAGATGATCTACAAAGAGATTAAGGAGGTGCAGGCAAATGGGAAACTATAAAGTGAATTCCGGTGTAGCGTCTACCGTGGCTAAAACTAATTTTGATATCGCGTATGATGCGACCGATATTATTGAGGGCGGCTGGGTAAACAATTCTTTGGATAGAGGAGGTGAAACCTGGGCAGGGATATCTCGGAAGTGGTTTCCAAACTGGCCCGGGTGGAAAATCATCGACCGGTTAAAATCGGACAAAACTTTTCCTAAAAATCTTACCGGCAACGCGGAACTGCAGATGCTGAAAAAGCAGTTCTACAACATGGAATTCTGGAATAGCCTCCGGCTCGGCGAGGTGAAGCGAATTGATATTGCCTCTAAGATCTACGACATGGCCGTTAATATGGGGAAGGTAACTGCAGTTAAGTACCTGCAAACGGCACTCAATTTACTCAACGATCGCCAACGTCTGTACAAAGATTTACCGGTTACCGGCAAGCTGCTTGATATGACGCTGGCAGCAATCAATAAACACCCGCGTCCGGATAACCTATTCAAGGCTCTTAATGTGCTGCAAGGTAGTCACTACCTGGAGATGGGTAAGAACTCTGAATCACAGGAAGCATTTATGAATGGTTGGTTTAGCCAGCGGATCGCCTCTGTCGCAGATCCTGATCAGCATTCTGATATGGCATAATAACTACGTTTAGCCTTAGTCCTCAAATTTTGCAATCCATTTTTAGCTTCCGTACCACAAAACTATTGAAGAGTTGGAAGTCGCAATATGAATGGTAATAACTTTTATTTCTGTCATTTATACTTACTTTTGCCGTAGCAAATACCATGTCTCAGAATAGCGAACGTTATAATAATTCACTGTCGAAGGTATTTTCGCCAGGACTATTAACGAAACTTAGCGATGTTTCTTTTGAGAATGATTTGAAGGAACTTCTCGATGAAATGGGACTTCTTTCAAATCTTGAAGGGATCAATTTCCTTGATGCTATAAGTACAGCATATAATCATCTTAAAGAAAATTACAGGTGCGAGTACATTTACAAAAATGAGATCGCCAACCAATTGCTACTTAGATATCACGCCGACAATTCTGCTACATTACTGAATGAATTCGGAATTAACCAATCCGTCGCTGATTTAGTAATAGTGAATGGTCAGACCGTTGCCTATGAAATCAAGACGGAACTGGATAATTTTGATAGGCTGGAAGGCCAGTTGAAAAACTATTCCCTTATATTCGATAACATATATGTTGTTACTCATTCTGGAGCTCTGCGATCTTTAATGAATAAAATTGAGGATAGCGTTGGCATAATACTTTTTGATAAATTTGGCAACTTGGTCAAGGAGCGGCCAGCCGCAGATAACAGTGGTAAATTTGATTGTTCAATAGCAGCTAATACGTTGCGTCAATCAGAACTTACCATGGTTTACAAAAAATATGAAGGAGATCTTCCTCAAATAGGCACTGGGTATATAGGCACATTCTGTCGGAATTGGTTTTCAGGATTAGATAAAGAGACCGCACATTTTATGTTTTCGGAATGTCTGAAGTCAAGGAAGCTATCTGAAAATCAATTTAAGTTGGTTGTAAATTCTCCTATGGAATTAAAAATGCTTTTGTTGGGAAAGGAAATGAATAATAAACGTTGCGATGTAATAAGTAAACATTTCGATATATTTGTATGAGATCATCAAATTATACAAATTATGTACTATCCATTTTTACGCGGTAAGAAATTCGAGTTGTATTCAATTGAGAACGTTAATGTGAATGTTTTCCAAAATACACTTCCTATCGTAGAGCCCGTAGGCGCGCCGACGAATGCTGTTGCAAACGGAAGTTTCAAGCGTCTTGCAGTTGCAAAAAGACCTTTTATTCTAATTATTAATCCCCAGCATGGTAAAATATCACGTGCAAAAGTTGAGTCTCATCTTCTTAATGGCTTATTAGCTACACATACAGGTGTAAGTGTAGGTTATATTGTTGTGCAAACTTCTACTGCGGCAGAGGTGCGTACTTTCTTGACTTCCTATCCTGGTCGAGGCAAGGCGTTAATTTTTCGTGGCAATTTCACTCCTGTAATATTGGATCAAATCCTGATAGAGGTGCGGATGAATGTGCCAGATGTTATTGTTTTCGAGTCTAGTAAAACAAGCACAGTTACACAAAATGCATTTGCCTGGCATCCCCACAGAGTTTTATTGACAGACGGGTTTCATAGGGCTAGCCGTAATGCAGATTATCAGGCATTACCTGATACAGCTTTTGAAGCTGATTATTCAAATTATATAGCAAATGGATGGCAAGGAATTGGGGATTACCAAACAGTAGGAGACATATTTCGCGAAAAAGGAGGGCAGCCTTATGTTGTGACATTACATGTTACAAGTAATGTAGTCTCCGGCGTACAAACAAACCACTACTCTTCGCATTCCAAAAGTACTATTGAGGGGCATGCGCCTGAAAAGTTTACAGAAGCACTGAACAAACTAGTTGCATGCCCGAAAATTACCCCTCTTAATTCTACCGGTTTAGATATGTATAGAGATTGGCATGCAAGAGGGCATTTTCCACAGCTTGGTGCTGCTAAGCAAGCTTCACTGCAACATCACTTTGAGTTAATGTCCAGTTTAGTATAATTTTTGAATTATAACTTCTAATGCATCAAATTGGAAATATTTGTTGTCTTATATCTTTCAGTGTGTATTTTATGTCGGTGCGAATTCGTTCCCTACGTCTTTAATTCGTTTCATTTGCCGCTGGTGCTCGCCAACAGCGTAATGCTTGCGGGTTATCTCTGTACTCGTGTGCGAGTTGAGCTTCGCGGCGGCGGCCAGGTCCAATAACTCCGTTACTTCATCTGTGTTAAGGTGCTTAAGTGCATAGAAATCAATATCGATACCCAATCCTTTCTTTTTATCTTTTACAATTCTTCGCCACCGGCGGGTGAATTGCTCCGGGCGTATAGGCTTATCCCCTGGTGTAAGGCCTTCGCTAAAAATATACTGATCAGGCGCGCAATTCATAAGCGCTTGCTTCCAAAACCATACAGCCACCGTTTTAATGGGCCTTTCTACCTCTTTTGGCCCCTTGCCTTTAGAAACTATTACCCGATAGGTTTGATCGGCCAGATTGATATCCTTTGCCTGTAGTGCGCATATTTCTGTACGGCGAGCTCCAGCATGAAAAAAAATATTGACCAGGAGCCAAAACCGATAATGATTTTCTTTCAGATGATCGTTGATGCGGATCCTGTCTGATTTTGATAATACTTTTCGTAATCGCTGGAGTGTCGGTAACTTTTTGATACCTTCTATTGCATTATATTCTACAGCGTCGTACTCTTCCAAAACCGCCCAAAGCATGCTAAGGTGAGCTCTGTAGTAGTTAAATGTCCTGTTGGTCCATTTATCCCCCTTATTTTGTGCTACTACATCCAGAACATGCCGGATATGCTTCCGTTTAACATTTCCTATCTGCAGGACATCATAACCAAGTTGCTTCATTGCGGCGCTGGAATACCGTAAAACAGACCTTAAGTCTGCCTTGGTTGTTTCGGTACACTTTTTCTTTGATAGGGCGAACTCCAGCGCTTCAATTACCGGCGTATCCTCATCTATTTCTGTATTTACCTTGGCTGTAGCCTTTGGTGGGTTGATTGTTTTTGTAATGGGATTGTAGCCCTGGTAAAGTAAGATATTCTGCTCATTCTCCAGCAGCGCACGAACAATTTCCCGCCGGCCTTCTAGTGTGGGCTCTGCACTTATCCCTTTTATGCGCTTGGGATATCCGCGCGGGTACTTATCCCGGTGATTGGGGTCATAGAACCGGTAATCGATTCTCCACTCTTTTTTCAATAAGGATTTACCACCGTTCTCCCAATCTTTGGGATAAACGGAAATTTTGCCGACTGAACAGCCGTTTGGTAGTTTAAGCATAGCGTATTGTATTGACGAAATATTGACGAATACGCTACAGGACTAGAAATAAGAACTTTTAAAAATATGGGGAAAGTCTTTGCTACTAAGACTTTCCCCTCTGCTCTCCCTGCTGGACTTGAACCAGCGACCCTCTGATTAACAGTCAGATGCTCTAACCAACTGAGCTAAGGAAGAGTGTTTTCCCGTTTGGGATTGCAAAGATAGAAAACTTTCTTTTCCGGCAAAATTTTTATGCGCTTTTTTTACCCAAAAACTTCAGATTTTTCAGCAGCAGCGAAAAGTCCAGTCCCACCACATAATGCTCGGCATATTCCGTAGCCGCCAGCTGCACCACTTCCCCACCCGGCTCATAACCATGCTGTAGCGCATAAGGAGGTAGCACGTACGGCTTCACCTGCGGCAAACCCAGCTCCCGGCTATACCCTACCCAGGTTTTCCGGCCCAGCAATACCGCAAATATATTCGACAGTAATCCTCCCGGTTCGTGCACACGGAACAACAGCACCGGGTACAGCAACAGCAGGCATAAAGATGCGAGCATGTCAAACACGCGCTTATTCCGTGCCGAAACAAAGGTGGCAATGTTATAGCGCTTATCGGCCGTGTACAGGTCGCCGGCGGTATGACTGGAATTGCTGCCTACAAAACTCCGGCTGCCGGGTATATGTATCTTGTAGTCGTACGCATCGCCGCAGTCCTGCATCTGCTGCAGGATGGTCTGGTATTGCAGTCCGTTCACGCAGAACACCACCTCATTGATGCTGAGCGTGTGCAGCAGCGCTTTCATTTCGGAGATGTTACCAAGCGCCTGTCCGTCTGCAGCACCGATGCTGATGCGTCCTACTATATCCGGCGCATAATGCACCTGCTCCAGCAGTTCGGCCGTTTCGCGGAAATGCGCCTCGGTGGCTACGATCACGGCCCGCTTGGGCACCTGGTTGTACCGCACGATCCGGGAGATACCCGTCCAGTGGAGCAGCTCCCGCAGCCCTACGATGGCCAGCGCGCCGATAGCCCCGGAGAACAGGATCACCGCACGCGAATAACGGAACTCGGCGGAAAGGATACCGAAGTACGCCAGGATAATGATGGTACCGATGAGCATGCCGCGCACCACGCGCAGGGCGCGGTACGGCTGATCGTATCCGCCGTTCAGGTAAATGCTCAGGGTCCACAGCAAGATATACACCGGGAAGGTGGCATACAGCGTGGCGTTCCCGATCGGCTTCAGGTGCTTCACGCCTTCCACCCAGAGATTGTTCATCAGCAGCAATACGCCCAGCAAAGCCAGCGCATCGAATATGGGTGTTTTGAACAGGCGGAAAAATACTTTCAGGAAAGACCATACGGCCCGCATCGCAATGCCAACATTAATGAGCAGGATGAACAGGGTTGCATTGGTCTTGGAATAATGCTTGCGCACAAAGGTGGACAGTGCTTCGTTGAACACACGTATGTAAGACAGCGTGGCTTTCTTCGTACTCTCACCTTTGTAATGGATAAGCGTGGCATCCGGGAAATACATATTCTCATGTCCGGATTGCGCTATACGGTACGACAGGTCGACATCTTCGCAATACATGAAATAATCCTCATCAAAAGCCTTGCCGATACCGGGGAACAGACTACTACGCACGAGCATACAGCAACCGGACAGTACTTCAACCGGAGCCTGTTCGAATTCCCCTACATGCACCGCATAGTACTTATTGAAATACGGAGAGCGGGGAAATACCTTATTGAGTCCGGAACTCTTGAACAGCGCAACGGACAAGGTAGGGAAAGATTTCTTGCCATCCGGGGCAAAACTGCCTTTGCCGTCGATGAGCCGCGGACCCAGTGCACCGGCTTTAGGGTGCGCATCCATATAGGCGATCGTCCTGCGCAGAAAATCTTCGGGCATCACCGTATCCGGATTCAGGAACAGGATATACTCCCCTTTTGCGATCTCCACGCCCTGGTTGTTGGCTTTGGAAAAACCGGTGTTTTCTTTGTTTTCGATCAGCACCACCGACGGAAACTCGCGCCTGATCAGCGCACAGCTGTCGTCGGAGGAATGGTTATCCACCACGATCACCTCAGCATCTGTCCCGGCGCAGGCACGCATCACAGAATGCAGGCACAGCTCGATAAAATACTGTACATTGTAGTTGACGATAATGATGGATACTTTCTTCACGTGGGGTATTGGTCCGGATAAATTGTTGCGAATATAAAGCCTGCAAAATTAATACAGCAAGAACGCAGCTTTTGTTGTAATATTGCCCTCGCAAAACAGCTAAAAGGCAGTCCTGCCGGGACTTCCCGAAATTTTTTAAAAATATTTTTGGAGATTTCGATTCGCTGATTAACTTTGCAGCCCTGTTAGTCCGATGGTGTAATGGTAACACTACAGATTTTGATTCTGTCATTCTAGGTTCGAACCCTGGTCGGACTACCAACAGTAAAGCGATAACCACCTGGTTGTCGCTTTTTTTTTGCTTTTATACGCACGCATTTTCCGCAAATAGCTGCACTCCTGCCGGCAGATGTGCAGCTATTTGCGGATATTTACACACAAGCCTGCACCACCCATGCCTTACCTGCTGTTCCTGATCGTCTTTTTTTGTTCGCTGCGTGTATCCGCCACGGGCACTGCCGACACCACACATGAAAATTATATAGGTTATTACCATGGTATCATATTGGCGGAAGAAGCGATCGTCGCACAACACTATACCAACGCACTCCGGCAATATGAACAGCTCTTTAACGCATACGCATACAATCAACCCGCCGACTGTTACATAGCTGCACAGGTGGCTGCCTTCACCCGTGATACGGCGCACTGCCAGCTGCTGCTGCAACGCGCGCTCTGCATGGGCATGCCGCCGGAGACCGCAATTGCCAATCCGCACCTGAAATACCTCTACAACAGCTTGACTGTGGGCACCAGAGATTCCTGTATTGGTGTATACCATGCACGCCTGAACCCCGAAGCCCATGCATTTGCGCTATCCATAGGCAAGGCCGATCAGCAGCTTGTGGCAAGCCTGCCGCCCCTGGGACTTTACGGACGCAACGGCAGTATGCTGAAGCCTGCTTATATCCCTTTTTACGACAGCCTGGTCAACGCGATCGCAGCAGCAACGGAGCGCTACGGGTTCCCTGCCGAACGTATTGCGGGCACACAGCAAAATGCCGATTCGATACTGAGATCAAGCCCGTATAACCGATATGCCTACCTGGTGCTCATACACCACGGCGATGCCTGGAAACAGCTGGCGCCTTTGCTGCGGAAAGAATTGCAGCGCGGAAACCTCAGCCCGGTGATGTATGGTGCGATCCGTGAGGGTTCGGACAGGTCGGGCGTTTCTGCACAGGACGCTCCTTTATTCGCCGTAAGGCCCTGTCAGGATGCAGCCTGCCGGAAGCAACTGGAAGCCGCCGGTATCGCTCGGGTAAATGCAGCCAGACGTGAGGTCGGACTGGGCTCTTACGAATTAATGGAGCAGAAATATGCAACTATGATCCGCTACCGTAAATGGCGTATGCTGCGGAACCGGCAGCCCGAACCGGTATTCGACTTCTGCTGCGACCTCCATTTCGGCAGTTGACGGAAAACAAAAAGCGACCCTCCTTCCGGGGGATCGCCTTTCGCATTCATCCTTCTTAAGCGTCAAAAATTCTTCTATATCGGCTGTACCACCGAAGTTCGTATCTGGTCGATATCACGCAGCAGCAACAGCTGTGCAGTGGCAGCGTCACGGGCTTCAAGAGATCCGCGCACCTCTGAAAATGCGTTATTGAAAACAGACTCACTCTCAGGATAACGTCGGCGAAGTTCTGACAACAGATTGCGGCATTTCTCGTACTGCTGTTCGATGGTTTCTAACCTCACATGATGCGAGAGGCGCGAGAGCAACATATGCACATCGCGCAATGCGGATAAGGGACAGTTCTTCATAACATTTCAATTTTTGTTCGGGGTGCACTACGAATGTAAACGCATATTCCCGGAAAAACACAGCAGTTGAAGATGTTGTAAGGACAGCATGATTAAAGTATAAACCGGGAGCATTTACCGGGCATTTTACAGCCATTTATTGCCATAAGTTCACAATTGCTTCACATAACCATCGCATACACGGAATGGTTATACGCAGAACAATCGCTTTTCGCAGAACAGCATGTGACAGGATCAGGACCGCTTGCGGTAACCATTGCGGATCACAACAATGCCCGTGATGATCAATGCCATGGCAAACACGGTGAACAGGTTCAGCGGTTCATTGAGCACCGCCGCACCAAGCAGAACCGCTACCAGCGGATTGATGTATGCATAGGACATTACAAAACCCACAGGCAGGTGCTTTAACGCATAGATATAAGCGCTGTATGCCACGAGTGAACCGAAGACCACGAGGTATGCAAACGCAGCAAATCCTTCCGCATTCCACCACACAATCCCGCTGTAATCGTCGGCAAACGGACTGATGAAAAGCATCAGGGCGCCACCCAGCGTCACCTGTAATCCCGCATCAAAAAAACTGTTGACCTTCGGGCGCTCACTTTTGTTGAGCAGACTACCGTACGCCCAGGCTACCGTGGCCGCAAACAGTCCCGCAATGGCCCAGCCATACAGCGGATGACCGCTGCCGGCCGCAGAAAGATTGTCTTTGAAGATCAGTGCCACACCGCTGAACCCGAGCAGCATACCCGCAACGATCCATTTATTTAGCTTTTCCTTACCCCGGATGATATTGATCAGCACCGAGCTGATGGGCATTGTAGAACAGATCAGCGCCGCCACCCCACTCTGTATGTATTGCTCCGACCAGGTGACGAGTCCGTTACCCGCCGTGATCAGCAGGAACCCGATGAGTGCCTGCTGCAATATATTAGACCAGCTCAGATCCCGCTGCCGGTTCACCGCAAGCGCGATCACCATCGTGAGCACACCCGCGATCACCTGTCGGCAACCTGCCATCAGGAAAGGCGGATAATGCAGCACTGCCACTCTTATCGCAAGGTAAGTGGTGCCCCAGATAAGACAGATGGCGGCATAAGACAGGTAAGCACGGGTATGGTTGTTCATAGAATGGAATGCAATTTTCCACATTATTCGCCACTAAAAAAAGTTTAAGATAATCCCACTGTACAAAGTATTCATTTTACCATACCTTGGTATGACCATTATTTATCTACCTACTTATTTACTACTCGTTTGAAAAAGGCGCTCAAAATAACTTTATGGACTGCCGGTATCATCGTTGCCCTTTTCCTGATCGGGCTCAGCGCTGCTTACTGGTATATAGCAAGAAATAAAGAACAGATACGGCTGTTTGTGCAGCAGGAATTCAGCAACAATTACAATGGCACATTGCAGATCGGCTCTATTGAGCCTGATGTGTGGCAACAGTTCCCGAGCGTAAGCCTGGGACTGCATGATGTGGTGATACGCGATACCGCATGGCCGAAGCACCACACCGACTTCCTGAATGTAAAACACCTGTACCTCAAGCTTGCTTTCTGGCCTTTGCTGAAGGGAAACGTGGCTGTGGACAAGCTGCTGCTGCAGGACGGAACAATGAATCTCTTCGTGGCGGCGGACAGCTCGTCGAACAAAAGCATCTTCCAGCGTAAGAAAGTAAAGAAGAAAAAGAAAGGTAAAGCTTCTTTCGATGTGAATGTGATGACGCTGCGCAACTTCCATTTCACCTTCCGCAATGCGCCGTATAAAAAATATTTTGACTTCCGTATACCGGAGCTGAACGGCCGCATCCACAGTATCGACCAGGTATTCCATTTCCAGACGCAGGCAAAGGTGCAGGTGAAGTCCTTTGCGTTCAATACAGATAAAGGCTCTTATTTCAAAGACCAGAATATTACGTTTGAACTCGCGTTCACGTTCAACCCGAAACGGAATTTGCTGCAGGTCAAAAACCAGGAGTTCGTGATCGGCGACCAGCGCCTGCGCATGAACGGTGATTTCTTTACGGCGAAGGCAGACAACTGGTTTTCGACAGACATTGAAGGGAAGAACATCAACTACCGGACGGGCCTGAGCTGGGTTCCGCCTACGGTGTACAACTCTCTAAAGGGCTTTATTTTTGAGCGGCCCGTAAGCTTCAGAATGCATATCGAGGGGCGCCTGAAAGATCAGCGTATCCCACTGGTGGCACTCTCCGCAGACTTTACCAATAATACGCTTGATTCGAAATTCGGCAAGTTCGATTCGCTATCGTTCCACCTCAGCTATGTGAACGGCAGCAAAAAAGACAGTCTCTACGGCGATGAATATTCTTTCCTGAAGCTCACCCGCCTGAAGGCGCAGTTTGCCGGTATCCCTATTACCGCCGATACGACAACAGTGGTAAACCTTAAATGCTCCCGGATAAAAACACATGTGCGCTCTTCGTTCCCGGTGAAGAAGCTGAACAATGTGTTCGGGCGCGAAAGCTTCATCTTCGGGGAGGGCAATGCACAGATCGACCTGCATTATGAAGGCGGCATGAAAAAAGATTCCAAATATCCGCTGAATATATCTGCCTATGTGGATCTGCGTCAGATAGAAATGACCTACCGTCCGCGCAACCTGCATTTCCATAAATGCAATGTGCGCCTGCAGGTGCTGAACAATGACATCAAGGTGGTGGAAAGCGAACTGAACACCGAACGCAGCCAGGTATTCATTGCGGCCTATTCGCGCGACTTCCTCTCGCTGTACCGCGAACACCCGGAAAACATCCTGATCGAAGCGCAGGTACGCAGCAGGCATATCGACCTGAACGAGTTCCAGAGCTTCCTGCAAAGCAGACCGCAGGCGGTACGCCAGCCGAAGAAAAGCAGCGGTAACGGCGATACTCCCGATTTCCTGGACGAGGCGCTGGACCTTTCTCGCACACACCTCACCGTTGCAGTGGACAAAGTAACCTTCAAGCGTTTCGATGCCCGTAATATCAAGGGCGATCTGCTGCTGCTGTCGAACGGGATTGAACTGCGCAACGCTTCGCTGGAACATGCGGACGGAAACCTTTCCATGAGCGGCGCGCTGCACAATACGGATGCACGCCGGCCCGACTTTTCGATAAACGCGAAGGTGGAGCACACCTCTATCGGCAAACTATTATACGCATTCGACAATTTCGGTCAGCAATCGTTCCATCCCGAAAATATCAGGGGCACCATTGATGTGACCAGCCATCTCGAAGGACAGCTGGACGATTCCAACGCTATTGTCGGCAGCAGCCTGCGCGGAACCGCCACTTTTGATATCCGCCACGGTGCGCTGGTCAACTTCCGGCCACTGCTGAAAATGGGCCGGCTGCTGTTCCGGAAAGAACGGCTGGAACAGGTGAACTTCGAACGCATCCACAATACATTTACGATCCGCGGCAACGAAATCGATATTCCGCCGATGTGGGTGAACACGGACCTCATCGATATGCAGATACAGGGTGTATACAGTCTGGGGATCGGCACGGATATCCTGCTGGAGATCCCGTTGTTCCGCTTCTCTAAAAAAGATATAGCGGAAGACCCGCAATTATCCCAGAGCAAGGGATTCCGCCTGTATATTCAGGCGAAGGACGATGAAAAAGGAGAAATGCACTTCAAGCCAAAGCTGCGGAATACGGATATCAGCAAGGAAAACCAGGAACGGAAGCGCCTGAAGGAACTGCGGAAAAAGCGGAAAGAAAACTAAGGCTTTTCGCTCCAGCGGTATTTGAGCCAGGTGTAGCGTGCTTCTTCGCAGGCGATTTCCCAGCCGGCACGTCCTTCGAGAAATCCTCTTTTGAGCACGTAATCTCTCAGGAAACGGAAACCTGCACTTGTATATTTTTTCCAGAACGGGCTGTATCGCCGCGCATTGCTGCGCGCTTCGGCAAACTCCCGTGCATAGCGGTTCATTTTCTCGCGGTAAGTCTGCTTGTTTGCTGCCGTGTAATGAAACACATACCCTTCAATCTTTTGCGGAGTATGCCCGTCCATTGCGAGGTATTCGTGCACCCCTTCGCTCACCCAGCGGATCCGGCGCTTATCGAACAGGCGGCAATGCCTGTCGGGCACCCATCCCCCATGCCGGATGAAATGATCGCCCCAGGAAGTAAGAAAATCCATTTCGTACACAGCCGCTTTCGGCTGCTTCATCGCTTCCTGTATCTGGAACGCCAGCTCAAAGCTCAGGCATTCATCCGCATCAATGGAAAGGATATAATCGTGCAGCGCCTTTTCGTTACCGAAATTCTTCTGATCGGCATAGCCCGTCCAGTCGCGGTGAAAAACACGCGCGCCCATTTCTTCCGCGATCTCCCGGGTACGGTCTGTAGACCCGCTGTCCACCACCACGATATCCACAGTCACCTGCCGGAGACTCTGGATACAGCGCGCGATATTGGCTGCTTCGTTACGGGTGATCACCACTGCCGAAAGAGGAGTTGCTGTCATAAGAAACGGGCGGCCTGATAACAGACCGCCCGCAAGTTACAGATGAATTTCCGTTGTGCCTATGGCTTCAGGTATAAATCGAAGTAGTCGCTGATCTTCTGCATCAGGTGCACACGGTCTTTTCCACGGACATTATGCGGATGACCGGGATACACGAAATAATCGACCGGAACGCCGTTATCCACACATTTGCGGATAAAATTGACGGAGTGCTGCCAGACCACCACATCGTCGTCTGTACCGTGGATCAGCAGCAGTTTGCCTTTCAGGTTTTTTGTTTTGGTGAGCAGGTTCGCGTCTTCATAACCTTTCGCATTTTCCTGCGGGCTATTCATATAACGTTCCGTATACATCACCTCGTACATTTTCCAATCCATAACGGGACCGCCTGCTACGCCCACTTTAAATACATCGGGGTTGCGCAGCATCATGCTGGTGGTCATGAATCCGCCGAAGCTCCATCCGTGAATACCCATGCGGTCGGCATCCACAAAAGGAAGCGATTTCAGGTATTTCACACCCTGCAGCTGATCTTCCAGTTCCACCGTACCCAGCTTTCCGAAAGTAGCCTGTTCAAATTTAAGACCGCGGTTGCTGCTGCCGCGTCCGTCCATCGTGAATACCACGTAGCCTTTCTGCGCCATGTATTCGTACCAGAGATTACCGCTTGCCGGGAAGCTGTTGTGGAGCAGCTGCACATTGGGTCCGTTGTACAGGTACACGATCACGGGGTATTTCTTTTTTGCATCGAAAGAGACAGGCAGGATCAGCTTTCCGTACAGCGGAGTGCCGTCGGCAGCTTTCAGCGTCACGTCCTGAACCTCAGGGCGCCTGTAGGCCGCCAGTGTATTATCTGCACGCAGCAACTCTTTCGACCATTTTCCATTGGTGTGCAGCAACTGGCTTACGCGCGGTGTGGTCGCATTGCTGTACACATCGAGCACATAACGCCCGTCGCCGGAGGCAGTGACGTTATGGTATCCCTTTTCGCGGTCTACGCGGCGCATAGCGCCTGTTTCCCAGTTTACCGCATAAGTGTTTTTCTCCATCGGAGATTCTTTGGATGCAGTGAAAACGATCTCCTTTTCCGCTTTGTTGAAAGCCAGCAGTTCGTTCACCACCCAGTTGCCTTTTGTCAGCTGGCGCAACAGTTTGCCTTTGGTATTGAAGAGGTACAGGTGCATAAATCCATCGCGCTGGCTCCACCATACAAATTCGGTATTGCTGCCGGGCAGGAATTGCAGACTGTGCTGCGGCTGCACGTATTTGCTGTCGGATTCTTCAAACAGAGTGCTGACCTTATCGCCGCTTATGGCGTCGAACATGCTGAGTCGCAGATGATCCTGCTCCCGGTTCAGCGTGGCGATGAAGATGTAACGTTCATCCGGGCTCCAGCTCACACAGGTGAGGTATTTATCCAGCGGATCGCCGGTTTTGATCCGTACTTTGGTTTTCGTTTCGGGGTTGTAGACCCATACCGATACCTGGTGAGAAGTGTTACCGGCCATCGGGTATTTGATATTGTGGTTTACGGCGGGTGTCTGCGACCAGTCGATCACCGGGTAGTCGGCTACCATGGTCTGATCCATACGGTAGTAGGCCAGCAGGTTGCCTTTGGGCGAGAAGAAAATCCCATGGTCGATACCGAACTCGTCGCGGTGCACGGATTTACCGTTGATGATATTGGGTTCTTTATCGTCGGTAACGGGTGTATTGTTGAACCACAGGTTGTTGCCAACGGTATACGCGATATTGCCGGTTTCCGGAGCGACAAACACGTTTTCGGCGTCTTTCTCCAGGGTTCTCGTCATCAGAGATTGCATCTCCGTTTCCAGGAAGATCACCTGATTGCCCGTTTGCAGGTAAAAACGGTCTTTACCCTGCCAGCTGAGCATCGGAAATGCTTTCAGGCTGTCCCTGCCGTATATGGCCTGGTTCAGCGCTTTGAGCCGCAGGAAAGTATCCACTTTACCGTTATCGGCATTTGTACGCACCCAGGCATTGTTGGCCACGAAAAACAGGTTGTGGGTTTCCGGCTGCCAGGAAGTCTGGCGCAGTCCTTTCGGGGCGAGCGTGGTGCCCATGCCATTGGTGGCTTCGGCGATCGTGAAGTTCTTTTTCTGGGCGTTGGCCGCGGCGGACACGGAGAGGGCCAGCACCGACAGACGAAGCATTTTATGCATAGAATGAATATAAGAACACAAATGTAGTGTTCCGGCCCGCAAAGCACAAGGGCAAATTGGGGGGAATTTGGGGGAGGGGGATACCGTTTAAAGACTCAACTAAAAGCGAAGGGCTTTATGGGTAAACATCTCGGTTCTATCTTCGCGTAAGATTACTTTCACCAAATTTTACCAGATCTAGAGTTTCCAGAAGTTCTTTAATACTACTTAAGTAGTTTTTCACGCCTAATCTGTACTTTGTTTGATAAAAGTCATAAAATGAAAGAAATGTGTTAAACATCGATTCGTCACTGCTTTTGTCCTTCCTGTTTTTTTTCTCATAAATTGCGACGTATTGATGATAGTCTTCAACTAGTTTGAAAAAATCATTATTGCCATCTCTCAAAACGACCATATTTTCAATCAAAAAGTTGAGGTTTATTAGTGTTAATGGAAATATCTTTTTGAACCCGCTTGATAAATTATCAACCTCTTGCTGCAGTTGAAATTGTTGAGATAGATATCTATTTACACCCAGCATATTGAAATTAGAGTCCGTATAAACAATAATGGGATAGATTTTTAAAGAACTTACTTTTTTATACGGGGGCTCTTTCTCATATGGGTTTTGTTTGAGGGATTTTATTTGCTTAATTATTTGGCCAATACCTTTTTTAGGTGAATTGTATTTCTCATCGATAGCCTTTTTAATTTTCTCAAATGAAAAAGAGTCAGTAGCTGAAGAGGGGAAATAAGCGTCTTTAATTTCTATAAGTAAAACGCGATTTCCCTTTCGAAAATAACAGTCTGGCAAACTATCTGTTTTACCATCATCAAAAAATAAAACACTATGTCGCTTCGAAAAAATTTTCGTCATAATCTTTTTCGGAACTATGCTGTTGCGTACTAATAGTTATTCTTGTGCTGTATAATAATATAACTGCCTAAAAATCATTGGGACACGGACATTCAATTGCGTAGTTAGGTTTGTATAAGTTGAAAAAGCTCACAACTGCATTATATAATCTTGGATAATCTATCTCAAGCATTCTTTTAAAAAGATCCATTTGGTCATCTATCTGTCCGTTGTATTTCATATGTATAATTTCATCTCTTACTTTAACTATGTCGGCTAAATAGTTATATGCATTTTGATCTATTGTTTTAAAAGATTTTCTAAAACAAAAAGGGAGTACATACCTGATTTTGTCAATTGTCGTTTCCCACACAACCGATTCATAGTTCAACACATTATTCTTCTTTGGGTATTTTATATTTTGAGGAATGATTTGGTTGCAGAATGATTCTATACTTGCGTATATGTTTACAATCCCAATAGTAGCCGCACCAAAATAGCCATAAGCAGTTTCTAGGCTTGTTTCTGGTATTTGACAATCCTTAAATAGTCTGCTCTTGCTTCGCCTAACGATTTTAAATTCACATATGCCAATCGCAAATACACTAAAGGCATATCTGGAACAGGAATTTTAAGTTGTGTGCCATTGTTATTAAACAAAAAAGTTGGTGTGTATGAATTGTTTTCTCGATACAGTTACGAGCCTTCCATTTTTGCCAATTTGCCGCAATTCTTTATTGGACATTGCTTTTATTTTCGCACTTTCATATCAGGATACTTACCTTCTAATTGAGGTAAAAGATCATAATACAACGGTCTAATAAAGGGGTGTTTCTTCATTTAATCTGTATAATAAGTCAGTAACTATTTTTTATACGCAAAATTCCCATAGCTATTAGTAAAAGCTAAGGCTACGTTATCTGCATCAGTATCTGAACCACTATTCTCAAGTCTGTGGTATACAGAATCCACAAGTTTAGCAACACCTCTCCCGCCATTGTATGCAGACCCATATGTTGTTCTAAATCCTTTGGCATTTAAATCTGCTGCTAGTTGATCAAAGGTCATTTTTTTACCTTGCTTAACTAATCTGTCAGCTAGCTTTTTTATGTAATCTGTTTTTGCGATCATAATTGCATTTTTTTAAAAATACGAAAAAGGCTACCAATTACGGTAGCCTTTTGTCTGTTTTGAAATAGTAACTTATAATTGACTATCCAACTCCAGTGCAGCAGCCATCATCTTATTTTGCATAGCTGCTAACCGTTTTAATTGCGCTTTTGAAAGCTGATTATATGTCTTAGCACGACCTAATTGATTATCTAAATCCTGTGCCTTTTCAACCAATGCAGGGTACTGTCTAATTGCAATTGGATCACGCATTTTTGCCTTCCTCGCAACCACAATATATTTGTCAACAAGTGCGTCACATTCATCTAAAGTTCTATCCCAGTTAGGACCATCATCAGAAACGGTTGTCTCAGTAGCTGCGGTATCTTCTTTTACCGTTTCTACTACAGGTGCAGGCGTATTACTTACTTCCACTTTTTTTGCAAGAATCTTTGCTCCTTCAACCGTCATTGATAGAATGTCATTTTCTATCTCTACATCTGTGATAGTTGCCTCTTTTTCCGTTGATCTCACTTTGAATTGTGTTACTGTTTATAACCTTATACTTTGTGATTCCATCGGGTGTTTCGAAATAGCCCATCTTCCCTAAAATTCAATATCCTTTCAGACCGTGGTTTTTCATTGTGTTACAGGCTTCAACTTTCCATGTACCAAGTATGTCTTTACTTAGATCATTGTTTTTAGTTGGTGCCGGCGTATGCTTCCGCAAGAGCAATTAATTAGGGCTAAGGTTATTGTAAATAGAACGGCAAAGAAATAAGATGATTTATATCGTGTCATTTTGTTGTTGTTTTAAAAAGTAGAGATAAAATTTCAGGTTGGTAAATCTATCTGCTACTAAGGCGGGCGATTAAAACAACATTGTATGTAAAGCAACATCTTAGTTAGTAAGTGTTGCCAGAAGTCCTGTGGCTTGGTGTGTAAAAAGAAGAAGGGCGTGAACTTCAACCTCTATACAGTCTTGAAGGCACGACCAAGCGCCTAGTACATATATAAACAGTCAAAGCCACACCCTTTGCGGGTGCGGAGCTAAACTGTTCCATGTACGTTTAAAGTTTGGTCGTTTTACAAGACTGGAACTGTGGCTACGCTATCTTTTTATTCGTTTATTCTATCATCAATTTTTAATCAATATTATCATACTTAATCAATTTCTAACATTGTGAGTCCTGCTTCAACTATTTTGGTCATGGAATACTTTCCAAGCAAGTTGGTATAGGTATCATCTAAATAGAGATAAACAATATTATTTACCCCACTCTCTTCAGATATTTTTGACAATGCAACGGCTATTCCACAATCATGACTACAATTTATTTCTTTTAGATCGGATATATTTTTTAACAATTCCGAGTACTTAGATTTCATTTCCCTAGTAGGGAATACATTGTAATTGTTTTTTTTCGATGGCTGAATATTATGCATGGGATCAAGTAAAACAATATTGAATACTGTTCCATCTTCATTCCAAAAACCAACTATTCTTCCAGTTGCTTTTGAAAGCATAAATTGAAAAAAAGGAAATTCAATGTCATTATCCCTGATATCTTTATCTAGCCAATTAATATCTTTTCTTTGAATAGGGATATTCGTGCTGTTCCAATTAATTGGATGATAACGGTAGTATTTCATCTCTTTGGTATCCTTTAAAAAATCTTCTTGGCATTTTTTACAAAGATCTTTTAGTCGCTCTAAAAAGGAAAAATACCATTGTGTATCGACCTTTTTTATATCTAGCCCAAAATGGGGCATTTGGTCAAAATATTGAAATGAAAAAGCCCAGTTCTTCTTTTTAATAGTCGGAACTGGGATTTTATTTTTATTAGAAACCTCAATGGAAGGGATGATATTCTTCATTACTTCATCTTAGACTGATAATACTTAATCATCGTATTTTGATTAATGGTATTTTCGCATCTCTGTGTATCTGGAATACCTCTTCTCGCTTCAATCCAAGGATCTTCAGAATGAGTTAAGCGCTCTAGTTGTGACCCATCTAGGCCAGCATAAATTTCGAGAACATCATCTATATGTTGTTTGATATCAGTTGCTAGTTCATAGTAATTAGCATTCTGTATATCATGAAGCCACATTTCAGAGTAAAGACCTTTACGATCCTTAAATCTATCATAAATGTCTCTATGAACAGGACCGTGAATCCAAGCCTGAAACTCACCATTAAAAAGTGGTGTTGAGTTAAAGGCCAAATACCATGCTTGAGTATAATACAGGAGTTTCTGAAGCTTAAGATTATTGCATGGTTGATTGTCTTCAGATTTTAATCTGAAAATAATATAATCGCACACTGCATTTACGTCTTGCATAACACAAAAGTACAACATGAAAGGATAAGGCAATATAGTATTTTAAAAATAATAAAACTTATTTGACTTCTTTTTATTTATTCAAAATCAAATTGCAGGGAAGTTTTCAGTACGCGGCAGTATGGTCCGACTTAGCAGCAGATCAAACATATTTGACTGTAGCCGGTTATTATACCGCCAGCAAAACTCATTTACGTAAAGCTGCATGTACTTTATGGATATGCTGTGATAAGTACCGTATATGCCGCGTTTAAACGTTGCCCAAAACGATTCTATACTGTTTGTATGTATATCGCCATTGCTATACTGTTTACTACTGTGATCCACCTTTAAGTGTATAAAGCCGCTTCTACTAAGTATGTTATAGCCGCGAAATTCATCTGTCATTACTGTGATGCCCTTCTTTGCTACCTCGTTCAATATTCCCAACAACTGCTTACCCGTTAACTTCTTTCCGTCTTTGTTGGGCATTGCTACCTTAGCGTGTACTTTCTTATTATCCCGGTCTATTACGCCAATAACAGGTGTTTTATTAGTACCCCTACCACGTTTGTTTTTAATTATCTCACCATTGTCGTCCAGGGTAACTTTAAACGGTCTGGGTTTGCCGCCCACATAGGTTTCATCGATCTCCACTACAGTTTGAAAGTAAGTGGACATATCCTCACTACGCATAGCAGTTCGAATCTGTCTAAGCATTCGCCAGGCTGTTCTGTAACTGCCGCTTATCTCCCGTTGCAGTTGCATGCCGCTAATACCCTTTTTAGCATTTAAAAACAGGTGTATAGCGTAAAACCATTTACGTAAATCAGTATGTGTGTTTTCAAATATTGTCCCGGTAAAGATGCTGAACGTGTTTTTACAGCTTGCGCAATGAAATACCCTGCGACGATCCTTTTTGTGGTAAACTTGAATGGATTTGCAATGTGGACAGGTAGGTGCACCATTGTACCTAAGGTTGATATAGTGCTGTACTATATCTTCCTCAGAGCCAAATTTTGATTGAAAATCAATGAAATTCACACCTAGTAAGATTACTATGCGAACTTACACGGAGATTCATATGACTCCAAATACTAATTAAAAGATAAGTAGATTTATAAGATATTTAACAGTTTTATCAAGTAAGGAAGGTTATGCCTGAATTAACTTCGATATAATATTTAAAACAATAAGAAGATGTTTGAAAAATACTTTGAAAACAACATTAATCAAATAACTACAAAAGTCATTCTTTTTAGTTCTGATGAAATACTGAAAATGGATATGGATAAAACCATTTCTGCTATTTATAATCAACTCAAGTTGAAACCAATTAGTCTGTATAAAGAACGTATAAGCAATTCAATCTCAAGTGCTATTTTAACAAGGAATGAGTTTCCCGCTGGATATGCAGTTATGGAGGATAGAATAAAAGTTGAATCTGCCGATTATTTTATGCCCAAGAGTGGAGATGATCAAATTTTTGGTATAATTCTTAGATCCTTACGCCTATTGGCTAAGAAGAGCATGGTCAATGCAGGCAATGTGGTACTACAGTATACTAATTACGGTATATTAAATGGCAATACGCCAGCCATAGAAAAAATAAAGAGTGAAGTTCTCCAAGATTACGATGCTATAATGCAAGCCATTTTAGAGTATAATAATTCGATTACAGAAGAGAATTTAAAATACGAGCAAATTATTAAGGCCGAGTTTAATAAAAGGATCAATGCAGAGCAGATCAAAATTGATTCTGTGCAAAATTTAAATCCATTTTCATAGTACATTTTAGGCCGACTACTTTAATGCCTAACGAAGGTTAACGCGTTTAATGGATATAGCCCTTGCATTATCTCACTCATAACATAGTAAATACAAACAGCCATTTCATTTTCTATTCTTTCAATTCTCATCAAATGTTTGTGCATCGTTGTTTCCACAACATCCCCTGGTTTTAATTCTGTTCTCATACGTATTTAAAAGCGGGCACTAGCTTTTGTTTTATACACACAACAACCCTCAATGTAATTTATATGAATCAAGATCCATTGCAGCATACAGGTGAAGAATTAGCAAGATTAGTACTTAGTTCATCGCGTCCAATGAGCATAGGAGTAGCTAGTGACATTATAGGCTCAGAATTGTACAAAATTTATAGGAGCGATGAAAAGCGGCGCGCCTTGTATATAATGAAATCTGTTCTTGATGAACAATATGAATATTCTCACAGACAGCAGGAGTTTAACCACATATTTTATGCCATCAATCAAGAGATAGAAAGCCTAACCGGTCTTTCAGATGATTACAACGATACTTTTTCAGCTACTCAACAGCATGAAATCATAAAAGCATTAAATGATATCATAGAAAAGCAAAACATTCATGATGAATTGCTGTTTAATGAGATACAGGAACTTAAGAATATGCTTAACCTTCCCAAGAAAAATTGGAAACAATTACTTGTTGGTAAACTTGCTGAAATGGTAGCTGCTGGGGGAGTATCGGAACTTTTAGCTAAGTCTATACATTCCACTTTTACTCACATGGGAGATGATATGTTGAATCTTATTGGTCAATAGGTATAAATTTAATCTTTATCTATTTCAAAGGCTTTAGTACGGAAGTGCATAGTTCCGATCTTTTTAAATAAGAAGTTCTCTGTAACTTCCTTTGCAATGACTTTTTTTATATCAGAAAGTCGTCTGTAAGCGGGATGATTAGATAACCCAGAGTATTTATGGAAATCGTACAACAATCCTTCATATAGCTTGTTATAAAAAAATCCCCATTCAATAACAATGTAGCTTTCCGTTCCTACTTTTAAAAGGGGCTTTTCTTTTAATCCAGAATAGTGCCCTTTTGAATTGCAAAACTGCTCTTTGTATTCTTTGTGCGAGATTGACAAATTATCGAAAAATATTTTAGATTGATCACTTGCCCTTAACAGAAAACCGACAACACGTTGCCCTTCAAGATCAAACCATGAAAAACTCTTTTTTATACCTTCTACTAGTAAAAAAATATAATCTCGATAATTTTTAATTTTATTATACCTGACAAATTTTTCAAGGTATTCAGAGTAATCAGTAGAAGCATTAAGGTAGTCCAAGAAAACTAATCCTCTAATCATACCAGACAAAGGATTTGTAGGCTGATTAAAGGCAAACTGCTCTAAGAAAGTGGGCCAAGTCGCTTTATAAAAAAACTCTCCTTCCTTTGGCAAATTCAAGTCAAATGAATTTTTATAAACTTCTTCAATCTCATTTGTAATAACAAAATACCCTTTTAAAAAATTCAAGTCTTGTTCTTGTGTAAGATCCTCAAAAGCCCCCTCTCTATAATTTATAAATATATAATGTATAAAATGTAAACTTAAATGTTGAGAAAAGAAGGACGTTTCTCTCTTTCCTCCTTTTAATATCGTTTTTACAACTCTTGATAAGATCTTACTTCGAATATTTGGTTCTTGTCGGTTTAATAACACATTGAATATCCTAATTTGAATTTCATCAGTACTTTTATTTATATTCAAAAGAGCATTTATCATAGCAAGTTTAGCAATAATAACACAGGAAGGGATATTATGTAAAACATCTTCTAAGCTTGGAGGAGGACCGTCAAATAAATCATTATAACTTGGCATCAATCCTATTTTCATATTGAATAATTTTATCTAAAATTGCTCTGGTAAATTTAGCACTCGTAACTAAAAAATTTATCGCAATCAATAAATATGTAGAGTAGTTAAACATCTGTTCAAACTTATTGAACACATCCTCACAGCCATTTAAGAGTTACTCAGACTCACTGAACAAAACCACAATCCGGTTAGACAGTTACGAACACTCAATATGACCTTCCGCATACTCATTCAATAAATTCGCATAGCGCCTCAAGCATAGTGGATGCCAATTCAAACATTACGCATGCTCATTGAACACATACGGAGCGGCATTGTAACAATGCACTTGTCTGGTCGCGCATAACACTACACAAAACAAAAGCGCCTGCTACAGTGCAGGCGCTTATTTTTCGTCAGGGTACGGAGCAACCGGGGTTTTACTTTGTTCGGGGTTTGGAGATACTCAGGCGTACTGCCTGTTTCCAGGCTGCAGATTGCTCTCCGAACGCGGCCCTGAGGTATTGTTTGATCGCCCTGGCTACATCTGCCACACCACTGTTTTTACTGTAGAGCAATTCGTTCCGCAGCGCGCGGGCATTGTCCAGCAGTCGCTTTTGGGTCTGTACTGCGGCAGAGGAAGCGAGCAACTGCCGGTGTCTTTCGCTGAGTTGCGCCACTGTAAGTTCATCCTCCAGCGGACTGTACAGGGGTTCTTTCATCAGGATATCGATCATAGACAGGAAATGCTGCGACTTTTGGTCGTAGGAAAGCTGCGAAGTACTGATGACGCGCTGCGCAGCGGGTTCCGGGTTGCCTGCAGGAACCGGAGCTGCGGTGGAAGGCTTACGCCGTGTGCTGCCCTGCAATTTTTTGTGGTACGCTTTCAGGTCGTTGACGCGCTCTTCGGAGGCTCCGCAGGAGCGGAAGTAACTGAGTATACGGCTGCTTAAGGCGGCCAGCTCAGCGAAGCCGGATTGCCGCAGGTTTACGGCGTTGTAGTAATCGTTCAGCAGGGCCATGACACTGTTTACGGATTCGGTGGCAGCGTTGCTCTGGCTGCCCAGGGCGGTCAATGCCAGCAGCGGATTGGAAGGTCGGTAGGATGCGCCCAGGGAAGAGCAGATGGCTACCAGTTCGGTGAAGGCGGTGGCATTCCGCAAATGCCCTTTTTCGCTTGCGTTCGTCATAAAGTCTGTATTTGATTTGGTTGTTTTTTGCTTATCAATAACTGAACCAAATAGCTGTTACAACTGCCAATCATTCGTTAAGATGCAGCAGCGGACGACATAGGAGCAACCTTTACTTCGTAAGTATTTTTTCTATGGCTGAGAATACCAGGTCGTGCTCGCGAAAGATATAGCCGTCGTGCGTATATATAATACTGCCACTACTGTCGACGATAAGCAACAGCGGCATTCCGTTTATTTTGTTGCGGATTTGGGCATTGAATGTTGCTGTATCATCCGGCATCAGCGTTTTCAGGCATGTAGTACCGGTCTCCGCATTTTGTATTTCTGCTACGGTGTTCAGCGGGTTTATTTTCACTACGGCTATTTTATCTGAAGAAAACTTAAGACACAGATCTTCGGCCAAAGGATTCATCTGACGGCAGGGCAGACATTCATTGAAAGAAAAGACTACCACGAAATACTTTTTGGTCGCATTGGGAATCTGAATTGTTCCGGAGTCTACGAAACGGTAGCGCAAGGGAGTAAGCTTGCGTATCGTATGGTCGGGATTCGATTGAGTCATATGAAAAAAATGATACGTCAGTAAACGTTCGGCTATAAGCGATAATGCAAACCCCGATACGATCAACGCTACACGCATCCGGTTACTTTTCATTTTACCCAATACCGCCCAGACAATACATCCGTCAATAAGGGTGTGAAAGGGGAAAAACTGCGGAAAGAAAATGGCTGAATCGTCCATGAAAGCTATAAACCCTGCGATACCCGCAGTGAACGCGATCTCGAACAGGAATAACTGCAGACCGGAAAAATATATTTTTTCCGGTCTGAATATGCGTTTGAAGAGTAATGCCCCGATCAGATACTCGATGGCCCTGGCAACAACAGGATAATAGAGCGTCCCTTCATTTACATGATTCAACCAGCCGTTGGTGATGAAATGGTGTGATGAAAAAAAGACCAGTATAAACAGGATACTTGCGATTGTGGGCACTATCTTCTTCATAAAATAAAAATTTTGGGGTTGAACTGTTTAGAAAATTGAGGGTGAAACGAAACAAAAAGATACAAAGTCGTGCATAGCAGTAGGTTGAAGCAGCTATACGGTTGATGGCTGTTTCATCTTTTATGCAGATCTGATTGGTCGGAAAGGGAAATAAGGGTTGATAATTTTACCCCTGATGCAGTTACAAAATCATTATAACGAAACGAAAGTAGGATCGTTCAGTTAGCCTGACAAGTATGCATACAAATATTTCTTTATTCACTGGAATTCTATTTCACTTATGACTTATTTGTCAAGTATTTTATTACGTGTCTGAAGATTTTCCTTTCCCGGCGGAAAATCGTTAGCTGACTTTGTCGGCATCACAACATGCGCTTTCCCGAACTACATGTTTCCTGCCTTGAATGTGAATCAAAGTGGACCATTTTACCAAACGAAGTAACTGAAAGACTTTTTGCATAAAACTATTTTCTTACATTTAAATCACAAATCATCACCCTATGAAACCTTTATTACTACTCTGTTTCGCTTTGCTTATCAGCATCGCGCCCTGCAAGGCTCAGACCTGGGCACCCATCGGCATGACATGGACCTATGATTATTTGGGAGATATCTGGGACCATACACATTCTGATCCTCCTGTAGTGTGGGAAGCAGCAGATACAATGACCATGCTGGATCATCTCTGTACGATTATCAAACCTAAAGGGATGCCGACTGATATCAGCACTATAGATCGCTACAGTAGCTTACTTACTTACGAAGAATCAGGGATAGTATACTTATATAACCCTATGGCGGAGAGATTCGAAACACTCTACGATTTCAATAAAAAAGTGGGGGAAACCTGGTCGATAGCCGGCTTACCCATGGGATCCATGAGCGGTTATCCCTATTTCCCACCTGACACACTCAACTGCGCTATCACCGTTGTTGTGGATTCCATAAAAACGCTCAACATCAATGGCCATATATTAAAGGCAATGTTCGTATCCGACGCGGAAGGTTCGATGTATGGCGGATTTGCCGGAACGATCATTGAGGGTATAGGCCATACTGTACGCCCGTATCCCAGGAATACCTGTATCAGCAGCAGCGCGTACCGATGCAGCATGATGTCAGACTGCTACTATCATTACGACGGGCTTCGTTGTATCGATAACGGTACCATCGGCTTTTACGACTTCAAAATTGTTCCGGGTTGCGATTGGATAAGAACGGATATAAAAGAGCAAAAATCATCAGAAACGTATACGCTCTTGCCGAATCCGGCGCAGGATCATATAACGATGCATATCGGAAGCTTTTCTGCAACAGTCGGTTACCAGCTTCAGGTGAGTAACCTTGTAGGTCAGACTGTCCACAGCAGTTCTTTACACAGCGGCGAAACCCAAATCAGCATTGCAGACTGGGCGCCGGGACTGTACTTCTACACGGTTTACGAGGATAACAGACTGACGGGTACGGGAAAACTCATCGTACAATAATGAACGAGGCCGGATATGATATCCGGCTTCGCTTTTATGATCCAATTTCATTCACCGCTCTGCGCAGCACTACGAGCTTTTCCAGCAGGGGCTCCAGCGCATCGAGGTGCAGCATGTTGGCACCGTCGGATTTTGCATTTTTCGGATCGGGATGCGTTTCAATGAAGAGTCCGTCTGCGCCGACAGCAATTGCTGCCCGCGCTATTGTCTCAATCATGGCGGGGTTGCCACCGGTAACGCCGCTTGTCTGGTTGGGTTGCTGCAGAGAGTGTGTGCAATCCATTACGGCGGGCACGCCCATTGATTTCATTATAGGGAACGAACGATAGTCCACCACCAGGTCCTGGTAACCGAACGTGGTACCGCGATCGGTGAGTATCACCTGATCGTTGCCGCTCTGGCGGATCTTATCCACCGCAAATTGCATCGCATCCGGAGAGAGGAACTGTCCTTTCTTTACATTTACCACTTTACCGGTCTTTGCCGCAGCTACCAGTATATCCGTTTGCCGGCACAGGAATGCGGGGATCTGCAATACATCCACATAAGCCGCAGCCATATCCGCCTCATTGGCGGCATGGATATCCGTGACGGTGGGCACCGAAAATGCTTTGCCCACTTTTTGCAGTATCTCCAGCGCGCGCTCATCACCGATGCCGGTGAAACTGTCCAGGCGCGTACGGTTGGCTTTGCGGTAGCTCCCTTTAAAAATATAATTGATGCCCAGACGGCGACAGATCGCAGATACGCGTTCCGCAATATGAAACGCCATTTCCTCGCTTTCCACGGCACAGGGGCCGGCCATCAGGAAGAAGTTATTACTATTCGGGAATTGTTGTGTAAACAGGTTCATGTACTTTCTTTTGTGGTCAGACTACCACGAGTTCGTAAAAATCTTTTTTATCCAGGTAGCGCTGCGCAAGTGTAAGCAGCTCGGTCGCCGTAATGGATTTATAGGTCTCAATGTTCGCATTGAAACGCTCTATTCCGAATCCGTTCAGGATCAGGGAGCGCCAGCGTTGCATAATAGAGAATGGTCCGTCCAGATCGCCGAGGATATTGCCAAGCAGGTAATTTTTTACCAGCAGCAATTCTTCTGCTTCCACAGGTTCCCGGCACAGACGGTCCATTTCATGATACACTTCCGTTACGGTCTGCTCGAGCACATCGCGACCTGCTTCGGTATGGATGATCAGCGATGCATCTTCGGCAAATGCGCCGACGGAACTGTAAATTCCGTAAGTAAAGCCTTTCTCTTCGCGGATATTGCTCATCAGGCGGCTGCCGAAGTAGCCTCCGAAAACTGTATTGAGCACCACTACCCCAGCGAAATCGGGATGCGTGCGGCGGATACACCGGCGGCCGATGCGCACTGCACCCTGCACTCCGTTCGGATCGTTGGAGAAAAACACCTTCCGTTCGGTTGCCGCATCAATTGCATGTTGCGGTGTGCCTACGGTACCCTGTATCGCAACTGATCCGAAAATCCTGTTCAGCAGGTTCACTTCCTGATCCCCTACTTTTCCGGCCATGAACATTTTCAGTCCGGAGAAGCCGAGGTGCTGGTGGTGAAAGGCCAGCAGATCTTCGCGTTGCAGGGCCTCGATCGCTTCTTTACGGCTGTAACGGCCATAAGGATGGTCAGCTCCGAACAGCATTGCATCGATCTTCTGGTTAGCGACAAAATCGCATTCGCGCTGGCTCACCAGCAGGCGCTGTATTGCGTTACGCTGATACAGGTCCAGCTCGTGCTGCGGGAATTGCGCTTCGGCCATTACTTCCGCTACGATAGGCAATATTGCCGGCAGATGCCGCGTCAGCGTGTCGAGCGTAAGGGTGATATAATCATTACCGGCGTGCACCTTCAGGTTAGCGCCGTAAAATTCGAGTGATTCGTTGATCTGGTCGGCAGTTTGCTGCAGGGTGCCGCTTTTGAGCAGACCTGCGCTTGCATGCGCTACCGCAGGCTTTTCCTCATACCATAACCCTGCCGGAAATACCCAGTTGATCTCCACCACATCCTGTACACCGGCATTCAACCAGTAGAGCGGAACGCCATTGTCCAATACTCCGGTCTGCAGCGGGGGGAGACGGTAATCAAATTCTATGGCATCGTGAATAGGCGGTGCCTGCTTCCTGTCTGTTATATTCATTATATATGTTCCTAAGCTTATCCTAAACGGGAAGACTGAATACGCAGTATCTTCCTTTTCTTTGTCTGCGCACGCATTTTCTCGGGCACCAACGCCAGTATCTCGTCGATCATGCTTTGCAGCAGCGAGACCTTTACAAACTGGCTGTTGGTTACCAGGCTCACTTCCCGTACCGGTTCCGGTTCTTCGAAGTAACGCACCCGATCCTGCTGGTCTTCGTTGAAATCGCTTACCGCAAGCTCAGGCAGAATGGTAATACCTTTCCCGCGATCGACCATTTTGCGGAGGGTATCCACATTGCTGCTGTCGTACTGGAATGGCTTATTGGTCTGCAGCTCCTGCAGATGCTCGCTGCACAGGTCCAGTACCTGGTTGCGCATGCAATGGCCTTCATTCAGCAGCAGCAATTTCTCCATATCAATATCTGCAGGGAGGATCATTCTCTTTTTCAGCACAGGCGATCCTTCTGGAAAATAGCCGACAAAAGGTTCATAAAACAGAGGATATTCCTGTATGCCGCTTTCCTGGAGCGGTGTGCTCACAATTGCCGCATCAATCTCATTATGCCTTAAAGCAGTGAGTATCTGCTCAGTTTCCATTTCTTTCACCTTCAGCTTCACATCCGGGTAGTCGGAAGCATAGCGCTCGATGAGACCAGGCATCAGGTAAGGAGCTACGGAAGGGATCACTGCGAGCTTGAACACACCGGCAACGATGCCCTGGGTACTCTTTAC
The DNA here is from genome assembly GCA_049840855.1 of Chitinophagaceae bacterium. Classification (GTDB taxonomy): domain Bacteria; phylum Bacteroidota; class Bacteroidia; order Chitinophagales; family Chitinophagaceae; genus Rurimicrobium. The sequence goes on from JASGJF010000028.1 coordinate 36,333, forward strand.
AAGTTCGAATACCTTTTCGCATTCGGACAGGATCACTTTGGCCTGCTCGATGATCGGCGCACCAATCGCGGTAACGGTATTAGGGCGGTTATTACGGTCGAACAGCTTGATGCCCAGTTCTTCTTCAAGCTTCTGGATCTGCATCGACAGTGTTGGTTGCGTCACGTAGCATTTTTCTGCTGCCGCAACGAAACTGCGGTAAGTGGCAACGGCCACCGCATATTCTAATTGTGTAATGGTCATCGGCGTGTTTGTTTTTAGTTAGCGGATGCGCTTACTCAACAGAGGTAAGTTCTGAACGGTACGATTTGGCTTCGTTCCGCACAACTCCCACCCCGGGAGCAAACCATTCCATGTTATCTACGCTCAGAGGTATCGAAAGGCCACCAACCTGGGCTTTAAATGTAATGTGTGCTTTTATTTTAAAACAGTTCCAGGTGCCGGCCGCCGTGGTGACCGGCTCCTCTGCCAATACCGTCCGCTCTTCGATCGCTACGTTCATTTCGGATACAATGCCGTCCGAATTGGTGGACTGTAATGTGTATTGCGCATCTTTCAGCACATCACCCACCTTCATGTTCACAGGATAGTCTACGTAAAAATCTCCCGTTGCGTTGAAATTCCGCAATTGCTTTACCGGCTGCTGGCTCATCACCAGGTGCACGTCTGCCCGGTAAGCATTCCCGGTACACTGCACGTTGGAAGTTCCCGACGAAAGAATGCCTCCCCTGCTGTCAAACACTTCCGAACTGACTGTGGATGTCAGTGCCCCCTGATTATTCTCTGCGCCCGTGATCTTGTAGACAACTTTTCCGTTCGGCTCTCCCTTACGGTTGTAATGGGTCATCGTGACGGTCTTCCCCGCCTGCATTAAGAGGTATCCCTCGCATTTCTGGGCGGCTGCACTGAAGCAGCAAACAGAGCCCAAAGCTAACGAAGACAGAAATTTCATGAGTCCTGAATTAAAATCAAGTCTGTGCTTCATATACGGTTTCGACCATAACTTGTATCTATCAAAAGTAAGAAAATGACTACTTTCGCAGCACATTTAATAAAAGTTTATGCACAAAGTTTTTGACAATATCCTGCAAACTATCGGCGACACTCCGCTTGTCCGTCTGAACCGCGTTGTAGCCGGACTACCTTGTCCCGTGTACGCCAAAATCGAGTATGGCAATCCGGGAAACAGCATCAAGGACCGTATGGCGCTGAAAATGCTGGAAGTGGCAGAACAGCAGGGTAAGATCAAGCCTGGCGGCACCATTATCGAGGGTACTTCGGGTAATACCGGTATGGGGCTTGCCATTGCAGCGATCATCAAAGGATATAAGTGCATCTTTACCACTACCGACAAACAATCCAAAGAAAAAATAGATATCCTGAAAGCGATGGGTGCCGAGGTGATCGTCTGCCCGACGAATGTGGAACCGGAAGATCCCCGCTCTTATTACTCCGTATCTAAACGTCTGGCCAAGGAAGTACCCAATTCCTGGTACGTCAATCAATACGACAACCTCGCGAACCGCCTCGCACATTACGAACAGACAGGTCCGGAGATCTGGAACCAGACAGATGGTAAAGTAACCCATGTGGTTGTGGCTTCCGGAACGGGCGGTACCATTACGGGTATCGGTCAATACCTGAAAGAACAGAACCCTGACGTAAAAATGTGGGCGATCGACACGTATGGTTCCCTGCTGAAAAAATGGTTCGATACCGGTGAGATAGATATGAAGGAAGTGCATCCTTACATTTCGGAAGGGTTCGGTGAAGACTTCGTACCGGAGAACTACAACCGCAATGTGATCGATCATTTTGAGAAGGTTACCGATAAGGATGGTGCGGTAATGGCGCGCCGTATCGCTAAAGAAGAGGGCATTTTCGTGGGCTATTCCGCGGGATCGGTGATTGCGGGATTGCTGCAACTGAAAGCGCAGCTCTCAAAAGACGATCTCGTGGTGGTGATCTTCCACGACCACGGCAGCCGCTATGTAGGCAAAATTTATAACGACGAATGGATGCTGGAACGCGGATTCCTCGATGTGGAAACGGTGAAAGACCTGATAGGCGGACTGGGTCGCCGCCGCCTCGTCACCATCGGCGTAAACGAAACAGTAGCTGACGCGATGGCCATGATGAAAAAATATGACATCGAGCAGATACCGGTATCGGAAGGAAGCGAAATGAAAGGTTGCGTGACGCAAAACGGCCTGTTCAAAAAACTGATGGAAGATGCGGACCTGAAAGAACGCAGTATTGCATCCGTAATGGAGGCTGCAATGCCGGTCGTATCCATGGACACGCGTGTAGATCACCTTGCACAATTCATCAATAAAGACAATGGTGGTATCCTTGCAAGGGACGAAAGCGGCGATTACCATATCCTCACGAAATACGATATCATCAACGCGTTCTCGAAATAAGCATGAGCAATTCCCTGAAGACGTTTTTCACAAAGCCGCCGATCCTTTTTCCTCTGGCGGCTTTGTTTCATCTGGTATTATTTATAGCTGCAGTTGTCACACTGTACCCTACTCCGCTGTCTCAGCGCGACTGGCTCGCGCCCCTGGCTTCGCTCTCTTTTACCATTGCGGCATTCCTCGTATGCACGATGCGTAAATGGACCGCTATGAGCTACGTGGGGCTGAGCATTGCCTGTCTTGCGCTGATGTATTTTGGTGGCTACGACAGTCCGGCACGTATCTTCGGCCAGGCGCTGTTTCCGCTGAACCTGATCTTGTCTTTCTTTATCCTGCTGCTGTACAAACGGTTTCGCTGATACATGGGTATGCTGGTGACAGATATGATGCATCGGAGGCTGACCGTACCGGAATGTCCGGGACGCATTGTATCGGTTGTACCTTCCCAGACGGAGCTGTTGTACAGTCTCGGACTGGACGAAGAAGTAATTGCGATCACGAAGTTCTGCATTCATCCGGATCAATGGTTCCGCAGCAAGCAAAGGATCGGAGGTACCAAGAAGCTGCACCTGCAGCAGATCCTGGACCTGAACCCGGACCTCATCCTTGCGAATAAAGAAGAAAATACACAGGCAGAAATCGAATGGCTGGCGGAACGCGTGCCGGTGTGGATCAGCGATATCCGGACGCTTCCGGATGCACTGGATATGATCCGTTCGGTTGGCGCACTCGTTTGTCGTGCCGAACAGGCAAATACGCTGGCTGCCAGCATTGCAGCGTCGTTCGCTAATATCCCTGTCAGCAACAAACCGGATAAAAGAGAGCGGGTGGCTTATTTTATCTGGCGGGATCCCTGGATGGCAGCCGGCAATGATACGTTTATAGATGAGATGCTGCGCGCCGGTGGCTGGGAGAATGCATTTGCATTGCAGTCCCGTTACCCGGAACTGTGTGCCGCTGATATCCGCAATGCGCAGCCGGATCGGGTGTTCCTGTCATCGGAGCCCTACCCTTTCAAAGAAAAGCACATTACCGAATTGCAGGAAATCGTACCGGAGGCCCGCATTACCCTGGTCGACGGAGAACTCTTCAGCTGGTATGGAAGCCGCCTGCTGCAAAGCGCTGCTTACTTCCATTCATTAAGATCACTTTCTTAGCCGATACCCCCGATCAAAGCCGGATGCTTTTCAGTATATTTGGAGACGTCCAAAAGCTATTGTCATGGCCCGTTCTAAGGTTGCTCCGGCTGCTCCCGCTTTATCCAACGAATATTCGTTGAAAACGCTGATCGAAAATCGCACGATCTATAACCTGGAACATTGTGAAATGAACCTTTTCGAGACCTACCAGAAATCGGATAAGGTGGCGCTGAAGTTCAACGATCTTGTTGTGACAAGTATGCTCAGAGGCAAGAAGGTGATGCACCTGTTCGACGATCCCGGATTCGATTATCTCCCGGGAGAATCGGTGATCGTACCGGCAAACGTGGAAATGAAGATCGATTTCCCGGAGGCGCAGATGGAAAAGCCGACACAGTGTCTGGCGCTCGCAATAGACAACTGGAAGATCGAAGCCACACTGCAGCTGCTGAACGAAAAATACCCGAGGGACGGAAGGGACAATTACTGGCAGCTGGATGACCGTAATTTCTTCTTTTACAATAACCAGGAGATGGCCCAGACCCTGAACAAACTGATCCGTATCTGCCAGAGCACCAGTATCACAAAGGATGTAATGGCCGACCTGGCTTTACAGGAACTGCTCATCACGATTACGCAGAGTCAGACGATGAAGGCGCTTGAAGGATCAGATTCCGCTGTTAAAAGCACGATCATTTCCGAATTAACAGGATTGATACGCAACAACATTTCGGGAAAAATAGATTTAAAAATGCTTGCACGTACAGCCTGTCTGAGCACGACTTCTTTATACCGGATGTTCAAACGCGAACTGGGTGTGAGCCCAATGGAATTCATTATCATGGAGCGGATCAAGCTGGCTAAGAGACTGCTGAAGAACCAGGATATTTACATCAAGCATGTGTCTTACGAGGCCGGATTTGACGACTGCAATTATTTTATACGCATCTTCAAACACTACGAAGGCATCACACCCAAACAATACCAGCAGCTGAACAGCTAATCGCCATCAGTATAACGCAAAGGCTCAAGATCGGCAAGCTCTGCGTCGCTGAACACACGGCTGTGAATAATGAAGCGCAGGCCCAGCGGTATCTCCAGCGAGAAACTCGCACCGCGGCCTTTTGTAACATCTACCGTAAGCTGGGTATACTGCCAGTAGGCAAACTGGTCCTTGCTCATCCAGAAAGGGCAATCGTCGATAACGCCGAGGCATACATCGCTCCCACCTACTTTAAAATCTCCCTGTTCGAAACACATAGGCGATGAACCATCGCAGCAACCGCCGCTCTGGTGAAACATCAATGCCCCATATTGCTCTTTGAGCCGGGATACCACAGCCGAGGCCTCTGCGGTGATCAGTACACGTGCCGTCATTTCGTTGTCATTAAGAGAAGAAAAAGGCCGGCGCTAATGGCAGCGCCGGCCAGACCTATTGCACCTTGTGCTCCCTAAAAGAAGCCAAGCTTGTTTTTACTGTACGAAATGAGCATATTTTTTGTCTGACGGTAATGTTCGAGCATCATTTTGTGCGTCTCTCGCCCGAAACCTGATTTTTTATACCCGCCGAACGGTGCATGCGCCGGATAGGCATGATAATTGTTCACCCATACGCGCCCTGCCTGTATCGCGCGCGGAACCTGGTACAGCTCGTGCGCATCACGCGTCCAGACACCTGCGCCAAGTCCATACAACGTATCATTTGCGATCGCGATTGCTTCCTCTGTTGTTTTGAATGTAGTGACACATACCACAGGTCCGAAGATCTCTTCCTGGAAGATGCGCATTTTATTGTGCCCTTTAAAAATCGTTGGCTGGATATAATAGCCGCCGCTGAGTTCGCCTGAAAGCGCATTCACATCCCCACCAGTGAGTACTTCCGCACCTTCTTCTTTCCCGATCTTCAGGTAAGAACGGATCTTCTCATACTGGTCGTTGGAGGCCTGCGCTCCGATCATGGTGGCGGGATCCAACGGATTGCCGGATATGATCGCCTTTGTACGCTCAATCACGCGCTGAATAAATTTATCGTAAATATTTTCGTGCACGAGTATGCGCGAAGGACAGGTACAGATCTCTCCCTGATTCAGCGCAAACATTACCGCACCTTCAACAGCCTTATCGAAGAACTCGTCATCTGCATCGCCCACCGATTCGAAGAAAATATTGGGTGACTTACCGCCCAGCTCCATGGTAGCAGGGATGATGTTTTCAGATGCGTATTGCAGGATCAGCCGGCCTGTAGTCGTTTCTCCCGTGAAAGAAACTTTTGCAATGCGCGGTGATTGTGCGAGCGGCTTACCCGCTTCCAGTCCGAAACCGGTAACCACGTTAAGCACTCCAGCGGGCAGTAAATGGCCTATGAGCTCCAGCAACACCATAATGGAAGTGGGCGTTTGCTCGGCAGGCTTCACCACGGTACAGCAACCGGCAGCGAGGGCCGGTGCAATCTTCCAGGTGGCCATCAGCAGCGGAAAATTCCAGGGAATGATCTGTCCCACCACGCCCAGAGGTTCATGCAGGACAATGCTCACGGTATGCTCGTCGTGCTCTGCGATTGCACCCTCTTCTGCACGGATCACGCCGGCAAAGTAACGGAAATGATCTACCACCAGTGGCAGGTCGGCGGCCATCGTCTCACGGATCGGCTTACCGTTGTCGATTGTTTCCACTGTTGCCAGGTACTGCAGGTTATCTTCTATCACCTGCGCTATCTGCAACAGGATATTGCTTCGCTGAGCAGCAGGCATTTTACTCCAGGATGGAAACGCAGCATGCGCCGCATCAAGCGCCAGTTCTATATCTTCCTTTGTCGAACGGGCCGCTTTGGTAAACACTTTGCCGGTAACGGGAGAAATATTTTCGAAGTATTCGCCTTTTACAGGCGCTACAAATTTGCCACCGATATAGTTGTCGTACTGGGGCTTGAAAGTTGGGGTTTGTTGTGCCATTTTTTGATTTTTTGATGTCCGTTACAAGGTTACAGCCCATCAATTCTGTTTTGTAGCACGATTATTGCAAATGATAGCACGAAAAAGACATTCGGGCACTTTAAGAAAAACACAACAATTCTTTTATTGACTTTTTCGGGTACATCTATTTACTTTGCGTTACAAAGTGCTTTTTATGAGAAAAGATCAATCTCCCCTTGAACAACTGGAAGCTCTTTCAGAGATCAGGGGAATCATGGAACGCTCCACACGCTTCCTTTCATTGAGCGGCTGGAGTGGTGTATGGGCCGGGCTGATGGCCTCGTCCGGCTGCATCATAGCTCAATCACAGCTCAATAATTATTACCGTCAATACAACGAACGCGGCAGCTTTGATCAAACTGCATATCTGGATCTGCGCAACCAGCTTTTTTATTTGGGTATTACCGTGTTTGTTCTGGCTCTGAGCGGCGCATTTTTGTTTACACTCAGAAAAGTGCGGCAACAAAACGCGGATATATGGGGACCCGCATCACGCCGCTTTCTGTACGGACTGGCCATACCGGTAGCTGTCGGCGCAGTAATGATATTGGCGTTTCTGCACAACAACCATATGGAATATGTAGCTCCCGCCTGTCTGCTGTTTTACGGATTGGGCCTGTACAACGCGGGCAAATTCACTCTGGATGATATTCGCTATCTTGGCCTTATCGAAATATTGCTGGGTGCGATCTGCCTGTTCACCCCCGATCTGGGTCTGTACTTCTGGGGATTTGGATTCGGCCTGATGCATATTGTGTACGGCATTATTATGTGGAATAAATACGACCGCCGGTCATAACAACCGGTGCATGGGAATGAAACGCGAAATAGATCAGCTCAATAAGGTGTTTGACAGCCGCCTGCGCATAGGAATCATGAGTGCGCTGATGGTGAACGACTCGATGAATTTCAACGAGCTGAAAACGCTTGTGGATGCGACAGACGGCAACCTGGCCACACATCTGAAAACGCTTGAAGACAATAAGTACATTAAAGTTGAGAAAGGATTTATCGGCCGTAAGACCAATACGTCCTATTCGATTACACCGGCAGGTGCCAAAGCTTTCCGCTCGCACCTCGACGCACTCGAAAAAATCATCCGAAGCCTGAACTAAATTTTTTTGCCTAATCACTTTGTATTTCAAAGTACTTTTTAAAATAAAAAAACGAAAACGATGGACACACACATTCCTTCCGGAGAACGGACACCTTCCTTTTGGGAAAACAACCGCCTGCTGATCAAAAGTATCCTGCTGGCCGCACTCACACTGATTATGCTGATACCCGCAGCATTTATCAGGGACCTTGTATATGAACGCCAGTCGCGGCAACAGGAGGTCACTGATGAAGTAAGCAGCAAATGGGCTGCCTCGCAAACCATCAAAGGTCCGCTGGTAATGGTACCCTATCTCGCGCAGGAAGTACGGCCGGACAAGAGTGTGATCAACGTAAAGAAATTTGCGTTCATTATGCCGGACCAGCTCCGGATACACAGTTCCGTAAATACGGAAACACGGCACCGCAGTATCTACGAAGTATTATTGTACACAACAAACCTGAGTCTGGAAGCTGATTTTAAACCCGCCGACCTGCTGGAAGCCGGTATACAGCCACAATCGGTTTACGAGAATGAAGTCAGGCTTTTGATGGGTGTAAGCGATGTGCGCGGACTGGTGGAGGATATACACGGTGTGCTGAATAATACGGAACTGGATATGGATGCCGGTATGCCCGCAAACGGATTCGTACATACCGGTCTCAGCAAACCCATCAGCTGGGATCGAAAAGAACCGTTACATGTAGGGTTATCGATGAAGCTGCGCGGATCGACCGATCTGAATTTTATTCCGCTCGGTAAAAACACGAAGGTGACCGTAAACTCTCCCTGGAAACATCCTTCATTCGAAGGCAAGTTCCTTCCGTCCGAATCTGTAAAGCCCACGGAACAGGGATTTACAGCCGACTGGAACGTGCTCCAGGTGTCAAGCGGCATACCTTCCCTCCTCACAGATCAGCCAGTGGACGCGGATGCTTTAGGTTTCGGGGTACGTTTCATCCGGCCCGCAGACGGATATGCAAAAACACAGAGAGCCGTAAAATATGCGCTGCTGTTTATCGGTCTCACATTTACGGTATTCTTCTTCATGGAAATATTGCGCAGGCGCCAGGTGCATCCTTTACAATACCTGCTGGTAGGCATGGCGCTTTGTGTGTTCTACACACTGCTGCTTTCCTTCACGGAATATATAGGGTTCAACTTTGCTTATATACTTTCGGCGTCAGCCACCGCGAGTCTCATCGCATGCTATATATGGAGTGTGTTCAAAAGCCGGAGTATCGGATTTTCATTCGGTGGCTCCCTGGCACTCCTCTACGCTTACATTCTTGTGCTCATACAGCTGGAAGACCTGGCATTGCTGTTCGGCAGCGTGGGACTATTCGTCTTGCTGGCGGTCATTATGTATTACTCGCGGAAGATCGACTGGTATTCATTGGAAAAACAGAAAGCATAAATACGCAGGGCATGGGGAGCATCTGTCCGCTTCCCTGCTCCTTTTTAAACAAGAATTCATAACCATGCAACAAACTTTTGTAGCTCAGCATTCCGTTGTCCGTAAAATCTGGGGCAAAGCAGACATCGTTCTGTTCATCTTCGCCGGTGCCGCCGCGGAATTTGCATTGAACAAAGAAGTAGACTGGCTCTACTTTACGGGTAAACTCCCGAAAGACCCGCTGGGCAGGATGTTCTCGACGGTTACTTATGCCCACCGCATCATTTTTATGGATACGGACAGTGCCCACGCCGCCATCGACCAGATCAATGTCATTCATAAAAACGTTGAAGAAAAGCGCGGCCAGCGTATCCCCGAGTGGGCTTACCGTGATGTGCTGTACCTGCTGATCTTTTATTCGATCACGGCATTTGAATTACTGGAACGCAGAATGACGGCTGCTGAAAAAGAAGAGGTATTCACCGTATTCGCCGAAATGGGAAGACGTATGCATATTGGCGGACTTCCGGGAAATTATCAGGCCTGGCTGCAGCAGCGGAATGCGCATCTGCACAACAACCTTGAATGCAGCATCTTCAGCAGTGACCTGTTCCTGCAATACAAACGGCAATTGCATCCGCTCCGTTACGGAATCATGCGCCAGGTACAGGCATGGCTCGCTCCCGCCCGGGTAAGGGAATTACTGTTGCTTTCGCGCAGAAAAAGTTTTCCCGCGCTGCTGCGGCTCTATCGCGTGGTTCGCGGAACATATACCCAATACTGCCTCATCCCCATGCTTATTCCCCGTCCGTATTACCAACAGGTGTACGATCTGAACCGCCGCTAGCCTAAGGCCCTGCCCGAAAATAAAACAAACAACAGGACTGTTCCGTTCCCGGGATGGTCCCTGCTTTCCCATCCGTCTGAAGCGAAACATTCGCTATCTTCAATTTCATCAAGAACATTTACATGTACCGTAAACAACTGACAGCTGCACTGACCATACTGCTGCAAAGCTTCTGTGCTCCAGCCCAGACATTCACAACTCCTTTCGAAGCTTCTGCAGGCAGGCAATCCGCCAGCTATGACCAACTCATTTCATATTACGAACAACTGGACGACACTTACAAAAGTATCCGCATGCAGACCGTTGGCGGCACGGATGCCGATGTTCCCTTACATGTGGTGTATTACAGCGCAGACGGCACATTCAATGTAAACGAATGGAAGCGTAAGCAAAAACTGGTACTGCTGATCAATAATGGTATCCATCCGGGTGAGCCCGACGGGATCGACGCAAGCATGATGTTGCTGCGCGATGCCGTAACCGGTAAAATACAGGTACCGGACAATGTGGTGCTGGCCGTAATACCCGTATTCAATACAGGTGGAATGCTGAACCGCGGCAGTTACAGCCGTGCCAATCAGAACGGGCCTGAAGCATACGGCTTCAGGGGTAATGCACAGAACCTGGATCTGAACCGCGATTTCATTAAAATGGATGCAAAAGAAACACGCAACCTGGTGCGTTTGTTCCGCAACCTTGACCCGGATATTTTTATCGACAACCATGTGAGCAACGGCGCCGACTACCAGCATGTGATGACCTTGCTGACACCCAACGCACGTAAACAGGGATATTACACCGGCAGATTCCTGAGCAACGTCTTTGAGCCTGGAATATATGCATTGATGAAGCAAGCAGGATATGACCTGGTACCTTATGTCAACCACTGGGGTAATACACCAGACAAAGGCTGGGAACAGTTTTACGAACCTCCACGTTTTGCCAGTGGGTACGCCTGCCTGTTCCAGACTTTTGCGTTCGTTCCTGAAACGCATATGCTCAAGGCTTATGCCGACCGTGTAAATGCTACTTATACCCTCATGCGTGCATTTATCCATTTCGCCGGCACACATTCGGAAGCAATAAGAAGCGTACGCGAGATGGACCGGAAATTCGTGCTGGAGCAAAAAGACTTCACTACAGACTGGAAAACAGATACCGCACTGAAAACGGAAATCGCTTTCAAAGGTTATGAAGCGGCCTATAAACCGAGCGACGTATCGGGCATGCAACGTTTGTATTACGACCGAAGCAAACCGTATACGAAGCAGGTCTCCTTCTACAACAAATATGCTCCGGCTAAAACGGCCACAGCACCGCAATACTATGTGCTGCCCCAAGGCTGGCAGGAAGTAGCACTGCGGCTGCGTATCAATGGTGTGGATATGATTCCGCTTGAACAGGACACCCTTATGGAACTTACGGTTTACCGGATCCGTGATTATGAAACTGTGAAAAAGCCTTTTGAAGGGCATTACCTGCATACTAAAGTAATGTTTTCCAAGACCACAGAGCAGGTGCAATGCCTGAAAGGAGATTTCCTGATACCATTACAGCAAACCGCAAAGCGCTACCTCGTGGAAACATTGGAACCCGACGCTCCGGACGCTTTTTTCGCCTGGAATTATTTTGATGCGATCCTGCAGCAGAAGGAGCATTTCAGCGATTATGTTTTCGAAGATGAGGCAGCACAACTGATCCGGCAAAATCCGGAACTATTGAAAACTCTTGAACAAAAGAGAAAGGACGATCCGAAATTTGCAGCAGACGGGCATGTGCAGCTGGAATTCATTTACCAGCATTCACGCTATCAGGAACCGGAATATATGAGATACCCCGTTTTCCGGATAGAATAAATTCCGTAACAGTCCATCGCAAAAAAAGACCGCCACAATATTGTGGCGGTCTTTTTTATAGGAACAGATCGGATGATCATGTTTATTCTTCTTCGTCAAACTCCAGGATATCCTTGTTAGCGAGGAGCAGTTCGTATTCTTCTTTGGAACCAACAATGATACCTTCGAATTCACGCATACCGGTACCGGCAGGGATCAGGTTTCCGGTGATTACGTTTTCTTTCAGACCGGTCAGCGTATCGGCTTTACCATTGATCGCTGCGGTAGAAAGTACTTTTGTAGTCTCCTGGAAGGATGCTGCCGAGATCCAGTGCGTGTACCCAGAGATGCTTTGGTAATACCCAGCAACAATGGCGTAGACGTGGCAGGCTGTGCATCGCGGTATTCAACGAGTGTTCTGTCAGCACGGCGGAGCAGCGAGTTTTCTTCGCGGATCTCACGCAGTGTGGCAATTTGCCCGGGATGGAGATTTTCAGAACCTCCGGCATCTACAACCACCTTCTTATCGAAGATCCAGTCGTTTTCTGCCATGAAGTCAAATTTCTCTTCCGTATCGTTTTCGAGGAATTTGGTATCTCCCGGATCAACGATTGTTACCTTACGCATCATCTGACGCACGATCACCTCGATGTGCTTGTCATTGATTTTTACCCCTTGTAAACGGTAAACCTCCTGGATCTCATTCACCAGGTATTCCTGAACGGCGAATGGCCCTTTGATTGCGAGGATGTCGCTCGGAGTGGTAGCACCATCAGACAGGGAGTTACCCGCTTTGATGAAGTCACCATCCTGAACAGTGATCTGACGTGTCAGCGGTACCAGGTATTTTTTCACCATTCCGTCTTTAGACTCAACGGTGATCTCACGGTTACCACGTTTGATATTACCGAAGGAAACAACGCCGTCGATCTCTGCAACTACTGCAGGATTGCTCGGGTTACGCGCTTCGAACAGCTCGGTTACACGCGGAAGACCTCCGGTGATATCCCGGCTACGACCCATCACACGCGGGATCTTAGCGATCACCTGCCCGTTGTGTACGCGTTCGCCTTCTTCAACAATGATATGAGAGCCTACCGGTAAGTTGTAAGATTTATCTTCCTTTCCGGAAACGAGAATCGCAGGGATCTTCGTTTTGTCTTTCGTCTCAATAACCACTTTCTCGCGGTGTCCTGTTTGCTCGTCCGCTTCTTCACGGAAGGTAATACCTTCAATGATACCTTCGAAGTTGATAGCACCCGAAACCTCGGAAATGATAACGGCATTGAACGGATCCCATGCACAGATAGCCTGTCCTTTGGCGATCTTCTGACCGTTTTTGATTTTGAGTATAGAACCGTAAGGGATATTGTGCGTTGTGAGCAGGCGATCGTTTGCCATATCAACGATACGCACCTCACCGGTACGACCGATAACCACAGTGGTATCTTCCCCTTCTTCGTTTTTGTAGGACGTGGTACGCAATCCGTCGAACTGCGCCGTTCCTTCAAAGCGGGAAAGCAACTGAGAATCGGTTGCGGAACTGCTCGCCACACCACCCACGTGGAAGGTACGGAGTGTCAGCTGTGTACCCGGCTCACCGATACTTTGTGCAGCGATAATACCCACAGCATCACCCGCCTGAGCCATATAGCCTGTTGCAAGGTTTTTACCGTAACACTTCGCACACACACCGCGTTTAGCCTCACAAGTGAGCACCGAACGGATTTCCACCGTATCGATAGCTGTATCTTCGATAGCTTTTGCGATATCTTCTGTGATCTCGTCGCCTGCGTTTACGATCAGCTGGTTTGTCAGCGGATCGATCACATCGTGCAGGGAAGTACGTCCGAGGATACGGTCGTACAGAGACTCGATCACTTCTTCATTATCTTTCAGGGCAGAAGTAGCGATGCCACGCAGTGTACCACAATCTTCTTCGTTGATCACCACATCCTGGGCCACGTCTACCAGACGACGGGTCAGGTAACCCGCATCCGCCGTTTTCAGGGCCGTATCCGCAAGACCCTTACGGGCACCATGCGTAGAGATGAAGTACTCCAATACCGACAGACCTACTTTAAAGTTTGACAGGATCGGGTTTTCGATGATCTCAGAACCGGTAGATCCCGAACGACGGGGTTTCGCCATCAGTCCGCGAAGACCAGCCAGCTGTTTAACCTGCTGTTTACTACCACGGGCTCCGGAATCCAGCATCATATATACTGAGTTGAAACCTTGCTTATCGCCGGCCATCTCTTTGATGAGGGTTTCGGTAACGCGTGTATCCACACGGCTCCAGATATCGATGATCTGGTTATAGCGTTCGTTGTTGGTGATGAGACCCATGTTGTAGTTATCCCACACCTCAGACACGTCATTGTGCGCCGCAGAAACGAGTTCTTCTTTGATTTCGGGAACGGTAAGGTCTCTGATATTGAACGAAAGTCCGCCGCGGAAGGCCGTACGGAATCCGAGTGTTTTGATATCGTCCAGGAAATGAACCGTTTGCGGAATGTTGGTATTTTTCAGGATCTCTCCGATGATCTCCCGCAGGGATTTCTTCGTCAGCAGGGCGTTTACGAAACCATTGGATTTCGGAACGAACTGGTTGAAGATCACGCGGCCTACGGTCGTATCGATCAGTTCCCGTTTCAGCGAACCGTCTTTCTGACGCACATCACCTTTTACTTTGATCCAGGCGTGCAGTTCGGCACGGCCTTCATTATGAGCGATCACTACTTCTTCAGCGGAATAGAAAGCTTTACCCTCTCCTTTCACTTTTTCTGTTTCCGTAGATTTTTTACCTTTTGTGAGGTAGTACAGACCAAGAACCATGTCCTGAGAAGGCAGGGTAATCGGCGTACCGTTCTGCGGGTTCAGGATGTTGTGCGCAGCAAGCATCAGGAGCTGAGCTTCCAGGATCGCAGCGTGACTCAGCGGAACGTGAACGGCCATCTGGTCACCATCGAAGTCGGCGTTGAACGCGGAACACACCAGCGGGTGCAACTGGATCGCTTTACCTTCGATCAGTTTCGGCTGGAAGGCCTGGATAGACAAACGGTGAAGCGTAGGGGCACGGTTCAGGAGAACCGGATGTCCTTTCAGTACATTCTCCAGGATATCCCAAACCACCGCTTCTTTGCGCTCAACCAGTTTCTTCGCGCTCTTAACGGTTTTTACGATACCTCTTTCAATGAGTTTGCGGATGATAAACGGCTTGAACAATTCGGCCGCCATATCTTTAGGAATACCACACTCATGCAATTTCATTTCAGGGCCTACCACGATTACAGAACGACCGGAGTAGTCCACACGTTTACCCAACAGGTTCTGACGGAAACGACCTTGTTTACCTTTCAGAACATCTGACAGAGACTTCAGTGCGCGACCACCTTCAGCCTTTACAGCGTTGGATTTACGGCTATTGTCGAACAGGGAGTCAACAGCTTCCTGCAACATACGTTTTTCGTTACGCAGGATCACCTCGGGAGCTTTGATCTCCAGCAAACGTTTCAGACGGTTGTTACGGATGATCACACGACGGTACAGGTCGTTCAGGTCGGAAGACGCAAAACGGCCGCCATCCAGCGGTACGAGCGGACGCAGTTCCGGCGGAATTACCGGCAGATACTGCATTACCATCCATTCCAGTTTATTTTCAACGCGCGTATTTGCCTCGCGGAAAGCTTCCACCACGCTCAGGCGTTTCAGAGCTTCCTGTTTACGTTGTTGCGAAGTTTCGTTTGCAGCAGCATTACGCAGCTCATAGCTCAGTTTATCGAGGTCGATGCGTGCCAGCAGATCATGAACCGCTTCTGCACCCATTTTCGCGATGAACTTATTCGGATCTTCATCCGGCAGGTAATGGTTATCTTTAGAGATAGTCTCCATGATCTCGAGGTATTCGTCCTCGCTCAGCAATTGCTGGTGCACGTTTTCGGAATCGCGGAGATTCAGTTTCTGACGGATCAGCTCTTCAGCCTCTCCCGCCTGGATGACTACATAACGCTCGTAATACACGATGCTCTCCATTTTTTTGGAGCTGGAACCGAGCAGGTAACCGATTTTATTCGGAAGGCTCTTGAAATACCAGATATGCACCACAGGCACCACCAGTTTGATGTGGCCCATGCGCTCACGGCGAACTTTTTTCTCAGTTACTTCCACACCACAACGGTCGCAGACAATACCCTTATAACGGATACGCTTATACTTACCGCAATAGCATTCATAGTCCTTTACAGGGCCAAAGATTTTTTCGCAGAACAAGCCGTCGCGCTCAGGCTTGTACGTACGGTAGTTAATCGTTTCGGGTTTCAATACCTCGCCGTAAGAACGGTCCAGTATGGCATCCGGAGATGCAAGGCTGATGGTAATCTTACCAAATCCGGCCTTCGGACGATTTTCTTTTTTAATAGCCATATTTATTGAGTGTGTATTTTCTTTTTTGTTGAAACTATTTCTTCAGAATATAATTCTGATAACTCAGATTGTACTTCAGTTTATCCTGTATAAAATTCTTCAATTTCTGTTTGATCGTCAGTTTGTTGAACGAAAGATCATAATCAAATTTCCAGTTGCGCTGCGCGATCCGCTCTTTCATCACTTCCGGATGCGTACCGTTGAAATGCTGCAAGGCATCAATATGCGTCACATAGTCGAAGGCATCCGCTTTCCGCACGTGCTTCTCCACCCACTCGTCATCATGCCAGAGCTTGGTGAAGGTCTCCTGCTTCCGCTGCATCGCCGTTGGCTCTTTCACCCAGCCGTAGTGATACACATAGGCATCTACCGGCACCACTCTCAGCTTTTCACCCCTGTTCTTCCTGAATCCCTGGGCATCCTTGTAAGAATAAATCCCCGGATTCCGGCGTACGATACGGATTTCATTCCGGTACCAACCGGGTGCAACGCCGATGTAGTCGTAAGAGCCGTAGAAATGCAGGTAGTGAAACAATAACCCGTCTACAGACAGATCGTCTTTCCATCGCTGCATCGCTTCGCGGATCGCCGGGTAATATTGCTCATGGATCACTTCATCTCCCTGGATGTAAAAACACCAGTCGGTGTCTGCATCTATTGCGGCAAATGCTTTGTCCGTTTCCTGCGCCAGTACCCTGCCTCCTTCTCTGAGACTATCGTCCCAGACCGTTTCAATGATCTTTATCTTTCCCGGATCTATCGATGCGATCAGCTCGCGTGTTGCGTCTTCTGAATTGCCAACAGCCACCACCATCTGATCACATAAAGGCAGGATCGAACGGATCGCCTCAACTACAGGATAGTCAAACTTGATCGCATTCCTGATAAACGTAAATCCTGTAACCTTCATCTCAAAAACCCGGAGTAAAGAGGATGCCCGGCTTCACAACCGGCACCCTCCTTATCTGTTTATTCAAATTTCAATTCCAGACCCAGGCCGCGTAATTCGTTCACCAATACATTGAACGATTCCGGAATTCCGGCTTTCGGTACATTGTCTCCTTTAACGATCGCCTCGTACGTTTTCGCACGACCGGAGATATCATCGGATTTAATCGTAAGCAATTCCTGCAGGATGTTGGATGCACCATAAGCTTCAAGTGCCCAAACCTCCATCTCACCGAAACGCTGTCCACCGAACTGAGCTTTACCACCCAGCGGTTGTTGCGTGATGAGTGAGTATGGTCCGATAGAACGCGCGTGCATCTTATCGTCCACCATGTGGTGCAGTTTGATCATATAGATGATACCCACCGTCGCTTTCTGATGGAAACGCTCGCCCGTCTCTCCGTCATACAGGAAAGTATGACCGAATTCCGGCAATCCCGATTCTGTGATCAGGTCTTCGATTTCCGGTACGGAAGCTCCGTCGAAGATCGGGGTGGCAAAGCGCATACCCAGTTTCTCTCCGGTCCATCCCAGGATTGTTTCGTAGATCTGACCCAGGTTCATACGGGAAGGTACCCCCAGCGGATTCAGTACGATATCCACCGGTGTTCCGTCCTCGAGGAACGGCATATCTTCCGCACGAACGATACGGGCAACGATACCTTTGTTTCCGTGACGTCCCGCCATTTTATCACCCACTTTCAGCTTACGTTTCGCCGCCAGATACACTTTAGCGAGCTTCAGCACGCCTGCAGGCAATTCGTCTCCGATAGACAGGTTGAATTTCTCGCGTTTGTAACGTCCGAGTTCTTCGTTGTACTTAATATTATAGTTGTGCAACAACTGGTTGATCAGCTCATCCGTTTCGTTATCGCCTGTCCATCCCAGCGGATTTACGTTGGCGTAATCGATCGTAGACAGCATTTTCGGATTGAATTTGCCACCCTTGCTCAGCAGCATTTCGCCGAAGTTGTTGGTGATGCCCATAGACGCTTTGTCTTTCAGCAGGGTCATCAGCTTATCCAGCAGCAATCCTTTCAGTTCGCCGAGGTTGGTTTCATGCGACTTCTCGATCTTCTCGAGCATCGCTTTATCCTTCGCTTTATCTTTCTTGTCTTTCTTCGCGCGCTGGAACAGTTGTTTGTGAATAACGGTTCCTTCGATTCCGGACGGTGCTTTCAATGAAGCATCTTTTGCATCACCGGCTTTATCACCGAAGATCGCACGCAGCAGTTTTTCTTCCGGAGTAGGATCAGTCTCGCCTTTAGGAGTGATCTTACCGATCAGGATGTCACCTTCTTTAACGTGTGCACCGATGCGGATAATACCATTCTCGTCGAGGTCTTTTGTAGCCTCTTCAGAAACGTTCGGAATATCCGGAGTCAGTTCTTCTTCCCCGAGTTTCGTGTCACGCACTTCCAGTTCATACTCATCGATATGGATGGATGTGAACAAATCGTCGCGAACCACTTTCTCGTTGATCACGATCGCATCCTCGAAGTTGTACCCTTTCCATGGCATGAACGCCACTTTCAGGTTACGGCCCAATGCGAGTTCACCGCCCTGGGTTGCATAACCTTCCGTAAGGAAGTCACCCATTTTCAGTTTCTGACCTTTACGAACAGCAGGCTTCAGCGTGATGCTGGTGCTCTGGTTGGTTTTTTTGTATTTGGTCAGACCATATTTTTTCAGGTCATCTTCAAAAGAAACGAGACGGTCTTTTTCAGAGCGGTCGTAGCGAACGTGGATCTCATTTGCATCCACATACTCTACCACACCGGTACCTTCAGCGTGGATCTGGATACGCGCATCGCGTGCAGCTTTTCCTTCCAGACCGGTACCTACGATCGGCACCTGCGGACGGATCAGCGGAACAGCCTGACGTTGCATGTTCGATCCCATCAGCGCACGGTTGGCATCATCATGCTCCAGGAACGGAATGAGTGATGCAGACAGACCTACGATCTGGTTAGGAGCAACGTCCATGAATTCTACTTCACCTGGTTCCAGAACCGGGAAGTCGCCCGTTTGACGGGAAATGATTTTTTCGTCTACGAAATGGCCTTTTTCATCCAGCGGCATGTTTGCCTGGGCGATCTTGGCGGTATCTTCTTCTTCAGCGCTCAGGAACTGGTAGCTCTTCAGGTCTACCTTTCCCTCTCTCACCTTACGGTAAGGCGTTTCGATGAATCCCATATCGTTGATCTTCGCATGTACACACAGCGTGGAGATCAGACCGATGTTTGGTCCTTCCGGTGTTTCGATGGTACACAGACGTCCATAGTGAGAGTAGTGTACGTCACGCACCTCAAAGCCTGCGCGCTCACGACTCAGACCACCCGGACCGAGGGCGGAGATACGACGTTTGTGCGTGATCTCAGACAGCGGGTTGGTCTGATCAAGGAACTGCGACAACTGGGAAGTTCCGAAGAAGGAGTTGATTACGGAAGACAGCGTACGCGCATTGATCAGATCTATCGGCGTGAACACCTCGTTATCACGAACGTTCATACGCTCACGGATGGTACGCGCCATACGGGCGAGACCTACACCGAACTGAGCGAACAATTGCTCTCCTACCGTACGCACGCGACGGTTGCTCAGGTGATCGATATCATCCACCTCTGCTTTACCGTTGGTAAGGCGTACGAGATATTTGATGATCGAAATGATATCTTCTTTGGTCAGTACTTTTTTGCTGATAGCCGTATCCAGTCCCAGGCGGCGGTTGATCTTGTAGCGTCCCACTTCACCGAGGTCATAACGTTTGTCGGAAAAGAAGAGCTTTTCAATGATACCACGCGCAGTCTCATCATCCGGAGCATCACTTCCGCGCAACTGGCGGTAGATATGTTGAACGGCTTCAAGTTCGGAGTTGGAAGTATCTTTATTCAGGGTGTTGTAGATGATGGAGAAATCCCCGCTCACCTCTTCTTTCTGTACGAATACGGTAGGGATCTTCATCTCAAGGATCAGATCGATGCTGTCTTCGTTCAGGTAATTATCGCGCTCGAGTACCACCTCGTTACGTTCGATGGAAACAACCTCACCGGTGTCCTCATCCACGAAGTCTTCCGTCCAGCTACGCAGTACACGCGCAGCCAGGCGGCGGCCCATATTTGCTTCCAGCGATTTACGGTCGGCTTTCACTTCGTCAGCCATTCCGAACAATTGCAGGATGTCTTTATCTGTTTCATAACCGATAGAACGCAGCAGCGTCGTTACCGGGAATTTTTTCTTACGGTCGATATACGCATACATCACGTTATTGATGTCTGTCGCAAATTCCATCCATGCTCCTTTAAACGGAATCACACGGGCAGAATAGATCTTCGTTCCATTCGGGTGCGTGCTTTGTCCGAAGAACACGCCAGGAGAACGGTGCAGCTGGGATACCACCACACGCTCCGCTCCGTTGATCACGAATGTACCGCGGGGCGTCATGTACGGGATATTACCCAGGAATACATCCTGGATGATCGTCTCGAAATCAACGTGCTCTTCGTCGTTACAACTTAATTTGAGTTTTGCTTTCAGCGGAACTGAATAGGTAAGGCCACGCTCCATACATTCTTCGATGGTGTAGCGGGGAGGATCAATGAAATAATCCAAAAACTCAAGAACGAAAATGTTACGGGTATCAGTGATCGGGAAGTTCTCCTTGAACACACGGAACAATCCTTCATTGTTTCTTTTATCCGGAGTGGTCTCCAATTGAAAAAAGTCCTGGAAAGATTGCAGCTGGATACCGAGCAGATCGGGAGTGTCAGCCACATCGTGGATTTTACCAAAGTTGACACGACCCGTAGCCGTTCTTTTTTTTGTTGTTGCCATAGTATATAAAAACTCCTTTTTTTCGATTGATACAAATGCCGAAAAGGCCCCACCGGAAAGGCTTAGCCATCCGGACAGGACTGTCAGACATTAACAATAATTTCCTCTAAAAATAGTGAACACGCGCGTTGTAGTTCCCTAAAAGGGATGGCAAATTTATAGTAAATGAATGAATTGAGCAAATTTTGTATGAAACAGCGCGAAAAGATTTATGCTCAATATTATGTTAAAATATAAACTGCCTTGTGATTCGGTAAGGTAAAGCGCTACCGGACGTTATCCCCCAGCAGGGATTTTATGTCCGTTGCCAGGCGAATCATCTCCTGAGCCTGCAGCCCGTCGTACATTCCGCGGATATGACCGGTACCATCCACTAATACGAAATGATTATCATGTATAAAATCTTTATCGATACTCAATCCTGTCGTATCGTCCTCTGCCGATATCAGGTAACTGTAACGGGCCTGGTTATACAACTGCTGTTTATCGCCTGTAAGAAATTTCCACTGATGGGAATCAGCTTCAAAACGCTTCGCGTATTCCTTTAAAGCGCTGGCACTATCCTCCTCAGGATCAACAGTATGAGACAAAAACATAACACGGTCGTCACCCTTGAACTGGCGATACACCGTATTCAGGTTCTCGTTCATCTTGGGACAGATTCCCTGGCAGGTAGCGAAGAAATATTCGGCCACATACACCTTACCATCCACATCTTTCTGCGTCACCAGGTTTCCATCCTGATCCGTAAATGAAAAACCACGCACGCGGTGATCGCCATCCCCGTAATACGGTAATTGAGGCTTTTTCACCTTCGTAATGCTGTAATAGTAGGTCATAAATGCCGCGCTGAGCACAATAAAAAAGCCTACCAGAAATATAATCGTTTTCTTGTTCTTCATAACGAAAAGCGAAGGTAGCAAGAAGTTCATTTTGATGTAATTTCGCAGCAATAAAAATCTTTTCAAAATGTATCCTTCCGATATCGTCCTGCCGATGAAAGCAGAACTCACCAGCAATGGTTTTTCCGACCTGAACACTCCGGATTCAGTTGATCAGGCACTTAAACAAACCGGCACTACCCTTCTGGTAATCAATTCTGTATGTGGTTGCTCTGCGGGCACTGCACGCCCGGGCGTATTACGTGCCGTGGCGATGGCTTCCAAGAAGCCAGACCACCTTACCACCAGCTTTGCAGGGTACGATCTGGATGCGGTAAAACAAGCGAGAACCTATCTCCTGCCTTACCCTCCTTCCAGCCCTTCCATCGCTTTACTGAAAGACGGTCAGCTCGTGCACATGATCGAACGCCATATGATCGAAGGCCGTTCAGCTGATATGATCGCCGCCAACCTGATCGCCGCTTTCGAACAGCATTGCAACTAAATTGATCTGTATTCAGAACAAAAGGCCGGAATAATTTCCGGCCTTTTTCATTCATAATCAAACGACAGCATAGCCTTATTTGAACAAACAAGTTTAGCCTGCTTTGCACACCCGGATTGTCGTCATCGCATCTGTACCATGAACATGCAGCACGTACATTCCGGCGGGCAGCGCCTTCATATCGATGGAAGCATGTGCCGGGCTCAATGTCCCCTCCCCTACCCGGACTCCTCGCAAATCAGTAACCGAAAAAACAATTTTCTCCGTCAGTCCATATATTGTGAGCAAACCTTTTACCGGGTTTGGCCCCACAGATATCGTTTCACTGCTTTTGCTTTCCGCTATTGCCGAAGGTTGAGACATTCCCGATAATTTCAGTTTCAGGATGGTTCCTTCAGCACCTACGACGTAGGCCGCTTCATTTTTGTAACAATATACCGATCTCAGATCTGTGGTCACCGGGGAACTTTGTGCCGACCACGAGAAAGCCCCGTCACCGGTACCCCATATTTTTCCTGCTCCCCCGACGATAAAGCCGGTATCCTTCTGGCAGAAATCCATCCCATAAACCGCACCTGCAATTGCTGCATACTTTTCCGTCCAGGTGGCTCCCCCATCATTCGTAACCCGTACATATGCATTTCCTGTCGTCAGATAGGTACCCCGCATCATATATCCGCGGCTTGCGGTAGGGAACGAACTGGCAAAGTTCCAGTAAGACGCACTCGACGGAGCCACATCGGTGTTGATGGTAGCAAGTCCGTCTTTTGTGGACATCCAGCTGCTGAGACCAGGATTATAGGCCCCACCCACAGATTCGTACATACCCCAGAAGCCCTTGCTGCCGTTGAGAAAATACAGGCCGCCCAGCATTGCGTCGTAATATCCGGGTCCGTAAGGAGTCCAGTTACTCCCTCCATCTACCGATTTCCATATATAACCGTCCGTCATTTCAGCGCCGCCGCAGGCGAAAATCGTATCGCGGCTTACCATGAAAATATCCCTGACAGGCGTAAGCGAACTGAAGAAAACAGATTTCCAGGTTTTCCCGCCATCGGTCGTTTTGAGGATCAGGCCCATACCATGCGGATTAGTGCCGGGATCCGTCTCACCACACACGAAACCGGTATCGGCACTTTTAAACTGCACGTCCCAGAACCAGTTAGTTGTATAGCCGGTAACAGTTCCACCGGTCCAGGTATCACCACCGTCGGTGGACTTGAGCACGGTACCGTCTTTACCAACTGCATAGCCGGTACTTGCAGTTGGGAAGTGCACCCCGAACAGGTCATTTGTCGTGCCACTACCGATTTTCTTCCATTGCGCGGAAACGGCATTACTGCAGAGTACGGCCAGCAATAATGCGATCACATTTTTTGTCTTTCTCATGTCTTTGATTCTTTTATACAGGGTACGACGAGAAAAGAAGTTCCTGTGTTAGCGGTCAAATGCAAAAACCATACATAAGTAGGGTTCAAATAAGTCATTAAACGATCCTTTGGTTATGCGGCAATACATAAGTAGTGGAGACTATCTACTCAGGGAAAAAGGGAGCGACCAGAAAGCACAACTCCCATGCATATTGTAACACATTACATCAGGTAGCCATGGAATATTCCGGGGCAGATGTAAACGTCTGCTCTCAGCACCTGAAGTCCGAAGCCCAACCAATAAAAAAAAGCTGCTCCGCATAACGGAGCAGCTTGTGTGACACAAAACAGGCATTTACTGCCAGGTTACTTTATTTATCTTTTCCACCGCAATCAACTGTCGGTTCTCGTCGTATAAACGCAATACATATGTACCATCCGGCAGGTCTTTCAGGTCTATGCTCTGAGCATTTTCCACATAGATCAGTCTGCGCCCCATCATGTCTGATAGTTCCGCGTGTATAGCCACAGGTGCTTCGATCTGCAGCTTTCCGTTAGTGGGATTCGGATGCACTTTTATCTCTGTATTCAGCGACATCTGCGGTACTGACGTGGTCTGCAATTCAGCAGTATCCGAGTTCGCGATACAACCGTTCCCATCAGTAACTTCCGCATGATACAGTCCCCCTTTTATATATGTATAAGAACTGCTGTTTGCCCCGGCAATTATCGAACCGTTCCGGAACCATTGATAGTAGATATATCCTGTAGACGGAGTCAGGTACAATGTGCTGCCCACCCTGCCTATGACAGGTCTTACCGGTTTGGGATAATAGCTGACAGAAGTACTGTTCGTAGTTGCCACGCATCCATAAATACTGGTAACGGTAACTGTATAAGAGCCGGAAGCTGTCACATTGCGTGTGTTGGCTTTAGGCGTTGCAGGAGTCATCGAAAATCCATCTTTCTTCCAGTCGAACAGTGCTCCTGTATACCCGGGATGGCAGACCAGCAATACCGAAGCATTTTCACAAATAGTGGATTCCGGCGGAGTAAGTACGGGGGCCACATCCTGCGTTACTGAGATAACGGTATCGTCGGTACAGCCATATACCGTTGTTGCAACCACTTTGTAGTTACTGGTGGTTCCTGCAGCAAGTGTATCCGATGTTGCGCCACTAAGGAGCAAACTGCCCTGATACCATTGATACGTGACAGGAAGCGTGGAAGATGCCAGCAGCGTAACTGTCTTACCCGGACAATACACAAAGCCGGGTACTGTTTTGGGTACCACCGTCACCACAGGTAAAGGACGCACATTTACGGCCAGCAGGGCTCTCGGTCCCTCACAACCTACCAACGATGTCTGACTTACATAATAGTTGAAAGATCCGACAGCAGTAGTAACGGGAATAGGAGCAGTCGCAGAACCTGTACCGCCGGTGGCGGCAGTGTACCACAGAAGAGAGGTACCGCCTGCACCCAGCCTGCTGGCTACACTGTTCATACAGATATCGAGAGGAGTAATCACAACCGGCACCGATGGCAGCGGATTAATGACTACGCTTATTGTGGCTTTCGGACTTTCGCAACCGGTGGTTGTATTGGTTTGGGTTACATAGTAAGGAACCGTGGCAATTGCTGCCGTGGAAGGTGCAGGTGCTGTACTGCTTCCCGTACCGGTGAGTGAGGTATACCAGAGCAAAGCGGTACCCGTGGCCGTAAGCGGAGAAGACACCCCTCCGACACAAAGGTTCACGGGTGATACCACAACCGGAGCAGCCGGCAATGCATTAACGGTCACTGCTATGGACGCACGCGGCCCTTCACACCCGTATACATTTTTGGCACTTACATAATAATTGACGGTACCCGCCGTAGCGGTAGCCGGTACAATAGCTGTATTAGAGCCTGTTCCGCCGGTTGCGGCGGTATACCACTTCAGCGTGTCTCCGGCAGATGCAGCAGTAGCGTTCAGTGCCAGTGCAATTGCGTTCTGACAATAAACCACCGGGCTCGTTACTGTCGGGAGTACCGGGGTTGGATTTACATTTACAACAATAGCCGCACGTAAAGTGCCGGTACAGCCATAACGGGATCTGGCGCCTGCATAAACTGTGGTACTACCAACAGTTCCTGTTGCCGGAACGGGTGCCGCCGTGACTCCTGTTCCGCCGGTTGCTGTAGTGTACCAGTAAAGTGTGTCCGTTGCCGAGGATTTCGTGGCAGTAAGCGCCGTAGCGGCAGTTCCCTGACAATAGGTGACAGGACTGACCACAGCAGGGGCAGCAGGAAGATCCTGAACAGTAACACTGAGCACGCTTCGTGCACTTTCACAATTGAAGCTGTTGGTCTGACTCACGTAGTAGGTAGTCGTTCCAAGCACGGCTGTGGACGGTACCGGAGCAGTTGCACTCCCGGTTCCGCCGAGCGCAGCCGTATACCATAAAAGTCCGGAGCCCGATGCGGTAAGCGCTGTGGCGGCGGAGCCGATACAGAGATTTAATGGACTGGTAACTGACGGCGCGGCGGGAGTAGGATTAACGGTCACGGAGATCATGGCTCTCGGACTCTCGCATTTATTCGAATTACGCTCACTTACATAATAGGTAGTGACGCCTGTTACACTTGTGGCCGGTATAGGTGCTGTCAGCGAACCCGTGCCACCTGTGGCAGCAGTGTACCAATAAAGGGTATCTCCGGCAGAGGAAGCCGTCGCAGTTAACGGAACCGCGGCCACTCCCTGGCAGTACACAATCGGGCTCACCACCGGAGCCAGCGGCAGATCATTCACCTGCACATTAACCCTCACACGACTACTTTCACAACTAAATGTATTTCTGCTGCTTACCCAATAGC
Source organism: Chitinophagaceae bacterium (assembly GCA_049840855.1). Classification (GTDB taxonomy): domain Bacteria; phylum Bacteroidota; class Bacteroidia; order Chitinophagales; family Chitinophagaceae; genus Rurimicrobium. The sequence continues at coordinate 62,860 of JASGJF010000028.1, forward strand.
CCCTTAGTCCGGCCGTGGCGGTGGAAGGTATCGGAGCAGTTAATGATCCTGTTCCTCCCGCAGCGACAGTGTACCAGTAAAGGGTATCTGTTCCGGAAGCACCCGTTGCTGTAAGCGCTGTGGCGACGTCGCCTTTACAATAAGTCACCGGACTTGCAGCAGCAGGTGCCAGCGGAACCGGATTTACCGTAACCGTAATCGCAGAACGATTTCCCTCGCAGGCTGCAGCTGTTTTAAGGCTCACCCACCAGGTATTGGTTCCGGTGGATGCTGTGGAAGGAACCGGAGCTGTGTAAACCGATGTGCCGCCGGAAGCTGCAGTATACCAAAGCAATGTATCTGCAGGCACAGATTTAGTAGCGCTTAAAGCTACTGCCGCTGCTCCCTGGCAATAGGTGACCGGGCTTACCACAGCAGGTGCGGCAGGCGTCAGATTAACGGTTACCGTGATAGCCGCTCTAGGACTTTCACACTTGTTCGTGTTTCTTTCGCTTACATAATATGTAATAATGCCAGGTGACCCTGTTGATGGCGTGGGGGCGATACGGGAACCTGTCCCCCCGGACGCAGTGGTGTACCAGTAAAGGGTATCTCCCACAGCGGAAGGTGTTGCCGTTAACGGCGAGGCTGCAGCTCCCTGACAGTAGGTAACCGAGGTGGTTGACGGAGTTGACGGAAGGGCATTTACCTGTACCGAAATATTTGTGCGGCTGCTTTCACAGGTCACGACGTTTCTGCTGCCCACCCAGTAATTCGTGGTTCCGGATGTTGCTGTAGACGGTATGGGAGGCGTAAGCGAACCTGATCCTCCTGTTGCAGTACTGTACCAATAGAGGGTATCTGTTGCCGAAGCTTTGGTAGCGGTAAGTGCCGTAGCGGGATCACCCTGGCAATAAGATACCGGGCTTACTACTGTCGGTGCTGCCGGGTTCGGGCTTACGGCTACTACGATTGAAGACCTGCTGCTTTCACAAGCGGCAGATGATTTTATACTCACCCACCAGTTTGTGGCTCCGGGGATTAATGTTGATGGAACAGGTGTCGTGTAGGAAGCGGTCCCACCTGCAGCTGTGGTGTACCATAAGAGCGTATCTGTAAAAACGGTTTTCAACGCAATGAGCGGAGCAGTTGAAGCACCCTGGCAGTATAATACCGGGCTTACTACAGTAGGAGCCGAAGGAGTACGATTGACAGTCACTATTACAGCGATTCTGGGACTCTCACATTTATTGGCGTTGCGTTCGCTTACATAATAAGTGGTCACACCGGTTGTAGTTGTAGCCGGAGTGGGCGCGGTAAGCGAACCTGTTCCTCCTGTCGCTGCAGTGTACCAGTAAAGCGTGTCGCCCGCAGCAGATGGTGTGGCTGTTAGCGGAACCGCAACAGCACCCTGACAATAAGCAACCGTATTGACAACAGGGCCTGCGGGTAAGGCATTGACCTGTACTGCTATACTGGCGCGACTTCCCTCGCAGGTCAGGATATTTCTGCTGCTGACCCAATAGCTTGTAAGTCCCGCTGTTGCCGTGGAGGGTACAGGAGCTGTGAGCGAACCTGATCCTCCCGTTGTCGAACTGTACCAGTAAAGCGTATCTGTTCCGGACGCTTTCGTAGCAGTAAGTGCGGTAGCAGGATCGCCCTGGCAATAAGATACCGGGCTTATTACAACCGGTGCTGCCGGATTCGGACTTATAGCCACTAAGATGGAAGATCGGCTGCTCTCACATGCTGCAGACGATTTCAGGCTCACCCACCATGTAGTTGTTCCGGGGAATATTGTTGAAGGAACAGGTGCCGTGTAAGAAGCGGTTCCGCCTGTGGCAGCGGTATACCAAAGCAGGGTGTCTGTGGGAGCGGATTTTGCAGCGATGAGGGCCAGAGCTGTCGCACCCTGGCAATAACCTACAGGAGTTACAACGGAAGGAGCAGCAGGTATGGCGTTTACCGTAACCGTGATTGCCGTTCTTGCACTCTCACATTTGTTGGCGTTACGCTCACTTACGTAATAAGTAATAATACCTGTACTTGTTGTGACGGGCGTAGGAGGAATAAGCGAACCTGTTCCACCTGTTACCGCGGAATACCAGTAAAGCGTATCGCCTGCAGATGATGGTGTGGCAGTCAGCGGAGCTGCAACGGCGCCTCTGCAATAAGCTACAGAATTCGCTGAAGGAGCGGTGGGCAAGGCATTCACCTGCACTGCAATTGCAGCACGACTGCCTTCGCAGCTTAAAGCGCTTTTGCTGCTCACCCAGTAATTTGTGATTCCGGCTGTTGCGGTAGCAGGTACCGGCGCGATAAGCGAACCTACTCCGCCTGTTGCGACTGTGTACCAGTAAAGCGTATCAGTCCCGGAAGCTTTGGTAGCGGTAAGCGCGACGGAAATATCGCCCCTGCAATAAGATACAGGTGTGCTGACGACAGGTGCCGCAGGACTGGGATTTACATTAATTGTGATAGCAGAACGGCCGCCTTCGCACGCGGGCGCAGATTTAAGACTCACCCACCAGGAACTTGTCCCGGCAGATGCGGTGGAAGGTATTGGAGCAATATAAGAAGCGGCACCACCAATAGCCGTGGTGTACCAAAGTAAAGTATCTGAAGGGGCAGATTTCGTAGCGCTGAGTGCAACGGCTGCGGCTCCCTGACAATAAGTGAGCGGGCTTACAACAGAAGGTGCTGCAGGAACGGCATTTACCGTAACGGTGACTGCTGCTCTCACGCTTTCGCATTTATTGGTGTTGCGCTCACTTACATAATAGGTAGTCGCGCCGGTTGCCGTTGTCGCAGGTGTGGGAGAGGTAAGCGAACCAACTCCCCCGGATGCAGTCGTGTACCAGTAAAGAGTATCACCGGCAACGGAAGGAGTTGCCGTTAACGGAACGGCAGGTGCTCCCTGGCAATAAGACACAGCGGTTACCGAAGGGCTTAATGGCAAAGCATTTACCTGTACGGAAATGGCAGTGCGGCTACTTTCACAGCTGAGGTTATTTCTGCTGCTCACCCAGTAGTTCGTCAATCCGGCAGTTGCAGTGGAAGGTACCGGGGCTGTAGCGGACCCCAGTCCGCCTGTAGCGGCAGTGTACCAGTAAAGCGTGTCGGCCCCGGAAGCTTTCGTAGCAGTAAGGGCAGTTGCAAGGTCACCGCGGCAATAAGCAACGGGAGTGCTCACTGCCGGAGCAGTTGGGTTGGCATTTACATTCACGGTTATCGATGAACGGCTACCCTCGCACGCCGGAGCAGATTTGAGACTCACCCACCAGGTGTTACTACCGACACTTGTCGTAGACGGCGTCGGAGCGATATAAGAAGGTACACCTCCTGTAGCTGCATTGTACCATAACAGGGTATCACCCGGTGCAGCCCCGGAAGCACTCAGAGGTACAGAAGTTGAGCCCTGACAGTAAACCACCATTGAGGCTACGGAAGGCGCCCCGGGAACAGCTTTTACTGTCACGGCAATTGCCGCCCTGGAACTTTCGCAGGCACCCGGTTTCTGACTCACGTAATAAGTTGTGGTACCGGCTGATGCAGTCGATGGCACAGGAGCCGTGGTAGTGCCCGTCCCTCCGGAAGGGAGCGTATACCATTGCAGGCTGCTGCCGGACGCAGTGAGCGCAACAGCGGATGCACCGATGCAATAAGTTACCGGTGTGGACACAGTCGGCGCTGAAGGTGCAGCCGTTATATTTACAGTGATTGCTGCACGCGGACTTTCACAGCCCCCCGAAGTCTGGGAAACATAATAGGTGAAAGTACCGGCAGTTGCGGTTGAGGGAACAGTAGCAGTGGTACTTCCCGTACCGCCGGATGCAGCACTATACCACAGCAGACCGCTACCGGCTGCGGTAAGCGCCGAAGCCGTTGCACCCTGACAATAGGTAACCGGGCTGGTAACAGCAGGTGCTGCAGGTGCTGCAATAACATTTACCACCAGAGCGGAGCGGCTGCTCTCACAGGTAGCGGATCCGTCACCCGACTGGCTCACGTAATAGGTTGTGGAACCAATGGCTGCAGTTGAAGGAACGATTGTGGTCACACCTGTTCCGCCTGTTGCAGCGGTATACCATTTCAGGTTAGATCCGCTTGCCGTAAGCGCTGAAGCTGTTGCTCCCTGGCAAAGTATAACAGGACTGGTAACAGCAGGAGTATCTGAAACCACATATACACCGTAATCCTCCGCCTGTCCGTAAGTATAAGGGCCACAGGCATAATCTGAGGGTACACTGGAGTAAAATACAGAAACCACACGCATACGTAGATAAGCGCAGGTAACAGCCGTTGCAGGAATAGTGATGCTACCGCTGTGCGTCTCGGGAATACTGGTTCCGTTATGACTGAACACCTGTTCCCCTGCATCCGCAAAATCGCCGTCATTATTATAATCGATAAATACGCGGACATTTTGCTTATTTACTTCTGTGTTTACACTGATCGTATATGTGTTGCCTCTCCGCACACTGCTTTGCTGTGTATAAGCATGATCTGTATACGCTGCCTGTTCGGCGTATGCATCGCCGGTCCATACATTCATCCCGTTAAAGCTCACCATTACAGGGCCAACATTGACAATGGAAGAACTGGCAGGAGTACAGGATACGGTTGCGATCGATCCCGAAGGAGTAAGCAGACCGGCGGAAGTCTTATAGCCCACCCTTTCATTATCCAGCGTGTTGAGCATACGCGTCCGCTGTCCTGCCGTAAAACGGTCAGGAGGGCATTCGGTATAATCCATGATATTATACTGCGTATAGTTATAAGATCTTCCGGTACAGGAGTTGTAATCCGTTGGCGGGCACCAGGTGGACGGAAATGCGGAAGACTCGCGGATATGGGGTTCCGTATCGCAGATCAGATCGCCGGTGGCGGAACAGGAAGTTGTGGAAGGACAGGTGGTACCACCTGCATCTCCTTCGAATGTATGATAAAGTCCGAACGCATGACCCAATTCATGAGACACGGTAGTTGATCCGGTAGTCACTTCGGCCGCAACCACAATCATTCCGTCCTGCGAAGGGCTTCCCGGAAAATAGGCATATCCGGCAATACCACCACCGGAATACAGGTCGTTGCCGTCGATTTTATTGACGCAATAAATATTATAATAGTCCGCAGGAGGCCAGCGGCTCAGAGATTTTATCGTGTTGTCGCTTACGCCGGAGCTTAAGCTTACATTCACGCCCCAGGAGGAGTAACCGGAAAGCGAACTTGCATCGACCCGTATGATACCATTCGTTGATGCCCCGGCGGGCGTTCTTTTGGCCAGAACGAATTTCAGCGGTATCCTGCAGCCTCCGTGTGCGGTGTCCGGGAAAGGTGAAGCTGCTGCATAGGAAGCGTTCAGATACGCGATCATCTGCGCGATTTTAGTACTGTCCGGATTATACAGGGAGCCGACGCTTCCGCCTGTGTGGATCACATGAACGACGGCAGGAATCTCATACACATATCCGGCACTCGTGTAAGTAAGCATGGCGCCGGAAGCCAGAGCTGCATAGCTGGTCCATCTTGCATCCAGCCTGCGAACGGAGCTGTCGTAAGATTTATTAAGTGCTAGTTGCTTTTTGTGCATCACCTCGAACGCACAACTGCCACGATGCTGCGCAAAAGCAAGGGCACAAAAAAAGACCGGAAGCAAACCAAGTAACAGTTTTCTCATAGTAATCTGTATCGAATGAATGATTGTGTTGTATTCTTTCCCTGAGGAAAATCCCATTCATATCCCGGTATAAGCTATTGGTCAGGCACACTTCCGGCTGTCAGAAGCGTTGTGTGTAAAACGAAGCAGTAAATTGTGCCATTACCGGGACTTTAACAGAGCGCCAGCACCCATCTTTAGTAGTGATTATTGCACCACAACGGAAGAACAACATATTTACCCGGTATTTTGCAGGGGCAACAGCTATCTCATCAAACGATGTATGGATTTTTTTTGTCGGCGCTAACCTGATTACAAAAAACACGGATATACAGGTATGCTCCGCATGTGCTGAGACATACGGAGACCACCGTGAATTTACATTACGGCATACAACTGAAATAAAATGAGTTAGCTCTGCGACTCCGAACGGGCGCGGTAATACTGTTTGAGGAATTGTTTACGCGAATCGTGGTAGTGCGTTACTCCTCCCAGTTTATGTAACAGGTAAATGTAGCAATATGCGAGGTCGAGCTGGTATGGCAGAAATCCTGAACGGGCGCTTCCAGGAAACAGGTGATGGTTATTGTGCCATTCGCCCGCAACATAACCGGGCCAGATCTGGTTTATTGAAAGATCGTCCTTATTAAAATCAACGCCCTCAGTATGTTTCAGTTTGCCTTTTCCGTGCCCTTCATAATTAAAGGTACGCACGCCGATAGTCCATACAAAAGCGGAACCGAAAATGCAGCAGACCAAAGCCATCCCGCGGTGATCGAATCCATACTCACCAATCAGGTAAAATACGATTCCCCAGAACGACCAGTTCAGTACCCAGCTGAGCAACACTCTTGCCGGGTGGTCGACTGATCCCCATTTGCGGTACTGCTCATAAGTGTTCGCACGTACGCCGGAATGCTTCAGCAAAGCAGCGACCTTCTGGTAATCACTTTCGGAAAGATTGCGGTTGATCGGCTGATGTACGGCGTCGGCCAGAAAACAATACCAGAAACCACAGGTGGCATTGTAGGGGTCTCCGGGCTGATCGGACTTCGCGTGATGCACATGATGCGACACGGCATAAATTTCCTCGAACACCGTCTTGATCACAAGATGCTGGGTGAGCACCCGCCAGAACGCATTTTTGAATGTATACGCTTTATGGGTACAATACCGGTGATACCAGATAGTACCATGCGTCCCCATAAGGATCATGCTGTAAACAAAACCAACGATCAGCAGCGGCCACTCGAAGTACCGGAATATAAACAGCAGCAGGAACGGCAGCAGGCAGAGCAACTGAAACCAGCTGGTGAATGTCATCCAGTTCTTTACCGACCGGAATATATTCAATCGTTTCAGGAATTCGCTGAATATCTGTTTCCTCGACGGACATACGGGTTGTCCGTTCTGATCCTTCCAGCCATAGGAAGGAGGTTCGAGTATGTGATCAAAAAGATGCATGGTGTATAATTAGTGATGTTGTGCCCGGTCTATGCCTGTCTTACCTGCACAGACCGGGGTTTTTAACGGAACCGTTGCAGGCGCCGCTTGAGGTGCCAAGATACTCAGATACCATTTAAGTACATAATATCTCTAAGCCCTGCTTACTTATACTTCCGCACATTAACGGCAATCATACCGCGTGCAGATTTTTCTTTATTGAACAAAACCCTGTCTTTTTCAGTGACCGGCTGCGCGAGCTGATTGGCATGTACGAAGATATTTTCGCGGGTTTTATCGTCTGTGATAAAACCATAACCCTTTGCATCGTTGAAAAACGACACGGTTCCTTTTCTTTCAGGATTTTCTTCCTCAACGGGCGCCGCCCCCAGGATGATATCCTCTGCGAGAATTTCCTTTTTGTTGCTCATGTCGGGCGGTACGGAACTCAGATTGCCGTTCTCGTCCACGTAAGCCAGCATATCATCCAGGGATTTCCCTTTTTCTTTACCGGCCTTGCGTTCCCGCATTTTCTCTTCCTTCTCTTTTTTCTGTTTTGCTTTCTTTTGTGCTATTTCCTTTTTGGAAAACGATTGACTCATATATTATACCTCTGTTAATGTTATTTTACCCTCCGGCAATTGTTTGCCGATCAGTTTTTGAATACCTTTCAACGATTTCATTTCTTCTGTATCACAGAGCGAAATCGCTTCTCCGCTAAGTCCTGCCCTACCCGTACGACCGATGCGGTGTACGTAGGTCTCCGGAACCTCCGGCAACTCATAATTTACTACGCGTGGCAGCTCATCAATATCAATTCCTCTTGCTGCGATATCCGTCGCCACCAATACAAAGATGCGACTGTTCTTGAAATCGTCCAGCGCTTTCTGTCTTGCGGACTGACTTTTACTTCCGTGAATGGCTGCAGCCTGTATGCCTGCCCTGCCCAATTGCTTAACCAGCCTGTCTGCCCCGTGACGTGTACGCGTGAATACAAGCGAACGGGAACGGGTGTTTGCATGAAGCAATTGCGCCAGTAAACCTGCCTTTTCCTTTTTGTCTACGAAATAAACGGATTGCTTTACCGTATCCGCAGTGGAAGAGACAGGGTTAACGGAAATCTCTTCGGGATTACGCAAAAAAGCTTTCGCCAGCTTGCGGATATCTTCAGGTATCGTAGCGGAGAAAAGCAGCGTCTGCCGCTTCACAGGGAGTTTCGCAACAATCTTTTTCACATCGTTTACAAAACCCATATCCAGCATACGGTCCGCCTCGTCCAGCACCAGTATCCGCAGATCAGACAGGTGTACGTAACCCTGCTGCATCAGGTCGAGCAGCCGGCCGGGGGTAGCGATAAGGATGTCAATTCCTTTCTGCAATGCGGCAACCTGGGGAACCTGGGACACACCTCCGAAGATCGATTTTATCTTCAGCGAAAGATTTTTCCCGTATGTGAGGCAGTTTTCTTCTATCTGCAATGCCAGCTCACGTGTAGGTGTGAGCACCAGCGCTTTAATGTTATTGTCAGTCTTTGGTTCCAGCTGTAATAATTCCAGCATCGGAATAGCAAAGGCGGCTGTTTTGCCGGTTCCGGTCTGCGCACAGGCAAACACGTCACGTTTGTTGAGCACCGGAGGAATTGCTTTGGATTGTATAGGTGTCGGACTTGTATAACCTGCAGCTTCTATTGCTGCTAATACCGGTTGTGACAATCCTAACTGATTAAATTTCATATTGCTTTTAACTGCCGTTGTACGGCTGGTTTGTTTATTGTACTGTCGCCGTACACCGTAAAGATACACGGACGATAAGTATTGATGATCAAATACTCCTTACCAATAAAAAGCTGATAAACGGGGGAAAAACGTAGAACGGGACAGCCGGGGGGCGAAACTGAACGATAAAAAAGTGATTCCGTTGATTTCAGGACATACAAAGGCAGGAGCCTGTAATGACGTAAAGTTACGATTAAAAGGCTACTTATAAAACTTATTTTAAGATCTCGTGAATAACTGTTTTTCAATACTTCACAATGCAAGTACCTACCGCATTGATATTATTGCATTAATGAAAATTAAAAATCGGTTTTCATCTCATTATAATTTACATTTGTGATTGAAATATTAACAATTTCAATAAGGAACTCCTATTTATGAAAAGAAAATTACCAGCCATTCTGGCGATGGTATGCACTTTCTTATTGTGCCATACCATGCTGAGCGCGCAAACAATCAGCACCATTGCGGGAAGCTCAAGTGCGGGATATGCAGGAGACGGCGGCGCGGCTACCGCTGCATCATTGAACCTGCCTGCAGGTATGGCTACCGACGCAGCCGGCAATATCTATTTTGCCGATTACCTTAATAATGCGATCCGCAGGGTTGATGCAACGACGGGCGTTATCACCACAGTTGCCGGATCCGGATCTGCAGGCTTCAGTGGTGACGGAGGTGCGGCCACCTCGGCCAAGTTGTATCAGGTAACCGGTGTTACGGTCGATCAATCGACAGGCGACCTGTACATTTCCGACAGGGGAAATAGCCGGATCCGTAAAGTAACCGCTTCCACAGGGGTAATCACCACCATTGCAGGAACGGGTACCTCTTCGCATACCGGCGATGGCGGCGCAGCTACTTCGGCTACGCTGTACCTGCCTACTGATGTGAGACTGGATAATACGAATACCGTTCTATACATTGCCTGTATAGACAATACCGTGCGCAAAATAAACCTGGGCACCGGCATTATTACGAATGTTGCGGGTACGTCCTTCAGCTCTGGTTCCAGTGGAGACGGAGGCGCTGCAACAGCGGCTTTAATAGGTACTCCCTACATTGGTATTGATTACAGCAACAACCTGTATATATCTGATATCGGCGCTAACGTGATCCGCAAAATAGATGCGTCAACCGGCATCATTTCTAAGATAGCCGGTACAGGCACCGGTGCACACTCCGGTGACGGGGGAGCTGCAACCGCTGCTTCTATCTATGCTCCGGTAGGCGTTTCTTTTGATGCATCGGGCAACCTATATTTTTCAGAAAACCAGGGTAATACGATCCGTAAGATAGATGCTTCAGGTATCATCACTACAATAGCCGGGACCGGTACTGTGGGCTTCAGCGGAGACGGCGGCGCTCCGACGTCCGCGCAGATAAATTACCCGTGGGGCACTGCGCTTCAGAATGGAAAACTTGTATTCAGCGACGGCAATAATAACCGTCTCAGGGCATTTGACGTATGTCGTTCCGTGATATTTGTGGACAGCTCCGTTGCTGTTTCAGGAACGGGTTACAGCTGGAGCAGTCCTTTCAAAACACTGAGTCAGGCGCTTGACACAGCGAACGCGGGTTCCTGTCCGGTACAGATATGGGTTAAGAAAGGTACTTATTACCCTATGGCCGGAACAGCTGTGGCTTCCAGCCGGGACAGTTCTTTTCGTATCTATCGTAACTATGTAAAAGTCTATGGCGGATTTGCGGGAACAGAAACGTCACTGAGTGCACGCTCCGTAAGCACCAATCCTACGATTCTTTCCGGTGACATCGGTGTAAGCGGCGACAGCAGCGACAACTGCTACCACGTTATCGCGCTGATGAGTACTGCAAGTTTTACTCTGGATACGAATACCGTACTAGACGGCTTCACCGTGCAAAGCGGCAACTGTAACGGCAGCACTTCTTTTTCGTCTCACGGAGCACTCTGCCAGCCATTTGACGGAGCAGGAATTTATATCACCGCTAATGGTACCGGCGCAAATGCAAGTCCGCTCATTGCCAACTGTACCAGCAAATTGCACGCGGGCAATAACGGGGGCGGTATTTACTGCGGGGCTTACAACAGCTCTCTGTGCTATGCCGTTATCCGCAATTCCACGTTCACTAATAATAAGACTTCCAATGTGGGAGGAGGGATCTGTACTTACTCAAACGGCGGTACTTCCTCTCCTTCCTTTTATAATTGTACGATCTCCGGAAATATAACTACCAGCAAAGGTGGCGGTGCTTATTCCGACGGCGGCAGTCCGCTGTACCGTAGCTGTACCTTCAGCAGCAACCGCATTACGGCGACGGGCGGAACAGACTATGGCGGCGCTTATTGCGGATTTGGCGCCAGCAGCAACCCGGACTTCGAAGTATGTACGTTCAGCAGTAACAGCAGTACTTCCTATGGCGGTGCGGTGATCGGTTACGGCACGCAAAGCATCACGATCGACAGCTGTACATTTACCAGCAACAGCAGCGCCTATGGTGGCGGAGCAAGCATATTCCCTTCCACCACCGCGAATATCAGCAACACAACCTTTACGTCGAACACGGGAAGCACAGGGGCCGGTATCGAACTGTATTATTCTGCAACTGCCAATGTAGACAATTGCGTTTTCCAGAACGGAAGTGTAAGCGCTTACGGATCGGCACTGAGAACCAACTCCACTTCAACATTTAACGTGACACGCTCCCGCTTCCTGAACGGCACGGGTGGCGCTGTAGGTGCGGTAGACAATGGAAGCGGTACCTGTAATTTCACGAACTGTGTATTTTCCGGTAACAGCACGAGCCAGGTAGGCGGTGTGATCAACAACAACTCAGGCAACGCCACCTTCACACAGTGTGTATTGACGGGAAACAGCACAACCACAACAACCAATTCAGGCGGTGGTGCCATACACGTAACCGCAGGAACCGTTACACTGAACAACAGCACGCTGTACAATAACACCACGGCCAGCACCGCAATACCTAACGGCAATGCCGTAGCGGTAGATGCAAGCGGAACGGCCATATTCAACAATACGATCGTTTGGGGCACTGCTGCTCAGCAGATCGGCGGAACCGGTACCACGACATATAATAACAGCCTTGCTAAAGGTCTTTCCCTCACTGCACCCAGTCTCAGCAGTAATCCTCAGTTCATCAACCCTTCAGATCCCGACGGTACGGACAATACCTGGGGTACAAGCGATGATGGCCTGCACCTGACTCCCTGCTCTCCCTGTCTGAACACCGGTGACAATACGCTGGTACCAGGCACACTTACTACGGATTATGCTTCTGCGACCCGTATTCAAAACACAACGGTGGATATGGGCGCTTACGAGCACGCCTTTGCTGCACAGGGCATTCCTGATGTAACGATCACCGCGGGTGCAAACCCGATCTGTGCGGGTTCCAATGTCACCTTCAGCTATACAGCCGTATGGCCCGGCGCATCGCCTTCATTTGCCTGGTATAAAAACAGCACACTCGTTTCTTCGACCGGCAGCTATTCCAGCACCGGCATCAGCAACAACGATACAGTGTGGGTAGTAATGACAAACAATGATTGCGGACTCAGCGATACATCCAACCGCATCGTGATGAAAACAAACAGCGGCAGGATTTACGTAGACAGCGCCGTATCGGCAAGCGGAACAGGTTCTTCCTGGTCTTCTCCGTTCAAAACGCTCACGGAAGCGCTTACGCTCGCCAACAATACACCATCCACCTGCGCAACTGAGATCTGGGTAAGAAAAGGAACTTATTACCCGGGTACGGTACGTGACAGTTCTTTCCGTATCACTCGTAACAACATTAAAGTATATGGCGGATTTGCCGGAACTGAGACTGCACTGAGCGGGCGTTCGGTGAGCGGTAATCCGACGCTGCTTTCGGCAGACATCGGAACTGCAGGCGACTCCACTGACAACAACTACCATGTAATGACGATCATCGGTTCTTCCAGCCAGCAGATCGACACCAATACAATAGTCGACGGATTCACGATCTGTTATGGTAATGGCCGTTTCAGCGGATCCTTCACTTACAACGGAACAACGTTCAACAGACAAGACGGATCAGGTATCCTGATCTACGGCGGTGGCAGTGGCAACAAGTGTTCTCCCCTGATCACCAATTGCACGATCACCCGTAACGCTGCCAACTTCGGCGGCGGTATCTACGCAGCTGGATTTACCTCGGGTATTTCGGGTCCGGTACTGCGTAACAACCAGTTTATTTCCAACACTGCTGCCAACAACGGTGGTGGCTTATTTACCAATGCTCAGGTTTCCGGCAGCAGCACCGCTACTATTGTGAACTGTATATTCTCCGGTAACAAAGCAAGTAACGGAGGCGGTATTTACTTCCAGGGAAGTGGCGGAACGCTTTCTTCTTCTGTAAGCGGATCCACTTTCCAGAACAACAGCGCAAGTGCCGCAGGAGGCGCCGTGCAGAACAACGGCAACAGTACGATCACATACAGCAACAACGTTTTCAGCAGCAATACAGCACCAAGTGGCGCCGCTTTGTACAATAGCAGCTCTGCAACGATCACGTATACCAGCTGCCGGATGAGCAGTAATACCGCAACTACAAATGGCGGCGGAGCGTACGCAAGTTCGGGAACAACCAACTACTCGCTTTGTGTGTTCAACAGCAATACCGCCAGCGATGCAACAAGCGGAGAAGGCGGAGCGATGTTCGTCAATGGAGGAACGTCCACACTTACCAACTGTGTATTGGCTGCAAATACTGCAGCAGGCACCGGCGGCGATGGTGGCGGTGCCATTAAAGTAGCAGCAGGAACACTGAACCTGCAGAGTTCGACTCTTGCAGGAAACACTTCGGCAAGCACTATTAAAACCGATGCTAATACCGTAAGTACGCTGTCGGGCTCCACGACTAACATCCTGAATACGATCATCTGGGGCAGCGCTGCCGCGCACGTAAATACCGCCGGAACTGTCAACTTTACAAATGCACTCGTAAAAGGAGCAACGCTCACTGCACCCAGCCTGAGTGCGAATCCAAAATTCACAAATGAAGCGGTTCCGGCCGGAGCGGACGGCTTATGGCTGACAACCGATGATGGTCTGAACCTGCTGCCCTGTTCGCCTGCGATCAACGTAGCAAGCGCAGCTGCACCGTCTACAGACATACTGAACCGTGCACGCGTTGGCTTACCCGATATGGGAGCTTATGAAGAGCAGGGGGCTCCGCTGCCGGTTGCACCAACCGTCACAAGCCCTGTCACTTATTGCCAGGGAGCTACGGCTACTGCGCTTACCGCCACTAAAACCTCCTCAACTGATACGCTGAAATGGTATGATGCATCCATGACTTTACTGTCGGGCGCTCCTACCCCATCCACTGCAACTGCAGGTACCATTACTTATTATGTATCTCAGACAAACGTAAGCGGTTGTGAGGGTGCGAAGGCAACCATCAATGTTGTTGTCAATCCGAAACCGGCGGCCCCGACCGTTACCACACCTGTCACTTATTGTGCGGGAACAACAGCAACAGCGTTAACCGCTACTGTGAGCGGAGCAGGGGATACACTTAAATGGTATAATTCTTCGGCAACGCTGCTGAGCGGAGCCCCTACCCCTTCTACCGCGACAACCGGAACCTTTACCTGGTCTGTGAGTGAGAAGAACAGCTTCGGCTGCGAAAGCAATAAAACAACGATCACTGTTAACGTAAATCCCACACCGGTCGCACCAACGGCCACCACTCCGGTGGTTTATTGTCAGGGAGCGACAGCCAGCGCATTATCCGCTGTGCTTTCTGCAGGAAGTGATACACTGAAATGGTATGATGCCTCATCTGCTCCGCTGAGCGCAGCACCTACCCCGTCTACTGCCACTGCCGGCACGTATACCTGGTATGTGTCGCAGAAAACAAGCCTGGGTTGTGAAGGTCCGAAAAGAACCATTACCGTAACGGTGAACCCCACACCTGCTATCCCTGTCGCCACCACACCGATCACCTATTGCCAGAATGCCGTTGCTTCCGTACTTACGGCAACAGCTTCCGGTACGGGAGACACGCTGAAATGGTACGACTCTTCGCCTGCATTACTGGGCGGGGCTCCGACACCATCCACAGCAACATCGGGAACATTTACCTGGTCTGTAAGCGAAAGAACAGCTTCGGCTGCGAAAGTGCTAAAAAGACAATTACGGTAGTCGTAAACCCGACACCAACTGCCCCGGTAGCGGTAATTCCGGTTATTTACTGCCAGGACGACGTGGCTGTGGCACTTTCGGCTACCAAGGCCTCTGCAACCGATACATTGAAATGGTACAACAGCAGTTCCGTAGCCCTTGGCACCACTGCTCCCACTCCGGTGACCACAACAGCCGGCACATATACATGGCTGGTAAGTGATAAGACTTCGCTGGGATGTGAGAGTCCGAAGACCACTATCACCGTAACCGTGAATCCGAAACCGCTTGCACCAACGGTGGTCACTCCGATCAACCTTTGTGTGGGTATCGCGGCTTCACCGCTTACCGCAACAGGCACTAATCTGAAATGGTATGTAACCGCCACCGGAGGAAGTGCTGCACCTTCTGTAACTCCTCCGACCGGAACAACCGGCACCCTTACCTATTACGTAAGCCAGACGAACAGTTTCGGTTGTGAAGGGCCAAGAGCCAGCCTGACCGTAAACGTGCGTCCTTCTCCCGTAGTGACCATCGCAGCAAGATCTATGCCTGCAATGGTATTCTGCGTGGGCGACAGTATGGTGCTCAAAGCAACATCTGCTACTGCTATTTCCTACCAATGGCAGAAAGGAAGTACTCCGCTGCCGGGCGCGACGCGCGATACATTCACCGTAAGTGCCACTGCGACCTATGGCGTAATCGTAAAAGACATGTACGGATGTGCTGATACAGAAAGTGTATATGTTATGGAGAATCCATTGCCGAAACCAGCTTTATCCCCTACAGAAGTATTGTTCTGTCCTGGTACAACTGTAATGTTGTATGCAAGTCCTAAAACCAGCGGCTACCGCTACGACTGGTATAAAGACAATGTGCTGATGGGTCTGGATACTGCTACCTATAATGTTCCTGTAGGATTACCAGGTGTTTACCAGGTAACGGTAAAAGACATTTACACCTGCGTGACCAAAACTAACCTGTCTTACGTAAGCACATATCCTGCTATGACGAAACCGGAAATTGTACAGAACGGCATTTCCCTGAAAACGAAGATACGCGTACTCCGCTTATCAATGGTACCGTAATTTACAAAGCGATTCCGGGAGCAAATGCCCGCACCTATAACATGAGCTTTGACGGTATCTATTATGTGGTGGTACAGGACGAATGGTTGCGAAGGGGTATCTGACACTATTCAGTCGAATGTGCTGAAAGTAGATGAACAGTCATTGTCATCCATCCGCCTTTACCCTAACCCAACACAAAACAGCGTGCATATAGATGCAACCGCAAAAGTGAATGTGCTGGTATCGGATATGGCAGGACGGCAGATACTGCAGCTGAAAGAAGTGAACGAAGTGGATCTGAGTTCATTTACCGACGGTATGTACCTGTTCCGCATCAGCGATAAAGAAGGCAGATTGCTCCTTATCGAAAAAGTAAATAAAGTGAGCGGACAGTAGAAATCACTGCGTCATTTATAGCAACAGTCCGGTTCCTCCAGGAGCCGGACTGTTTATTTTTACAGGAGGCAGATCACCCGGTTCTTTCATCAGCCATGAATAAACACGTACTTTTGTTACCGCAATAACGCATCAATAGCGATCCCCGTGGATCACAAACAATACAACCATGTCGATAACATCTGAAGCAGAACTGGAAGGAATGAAAGAAAGTAAGTGAGGCGGTCGCAGGCACTTTAAAAGAGATGTGGCGCTTACCGGTACCCGGTATGACCACAAAACAACTGGATGAGTACGGTGCAAAAATACTGTCGGAATACGGGGCTAACTCTGCGCCATTCCTCACCTATGGATTTCCCGGCTGGACCTGCATCAGTGTCAACAATGAATTCTGTCATGGCATCCCGTCCGACAAACGCGTACTTCAGGAAGGTGACCTCATTAATATTGATGTTTCTGCAGAACTCGGCGGGTATTGGTCGGACAATGGCAATTCCTTTGTCCTGGGTACCGACATTCACCGGCATACTAAGCTGGTAGAGGCTTCGCGGGAAATACTGCATAAGGCTATCCATCGTATACAGGGGGGCGTGCGCATCTCTGAGACAGGACACCTGATCGAAACCGAAGCAAAAAAACGTGGGTACAAGGTAGTCAAAAACCTTACCGGGCACGGCGTCGGACGCAGTCTGCACGAAGAACCTGCGGAAATCACCAATTACCGCGATCCGTTCAATCTGGCGCGATTCAGAAAAAATTCGGTAGTGGCGGTCGAAACTTTTATCACCACTGCATCTACCTATGCAGAAACCCTGAAAGACGGATGGACGATGGTGGGTAATCGTGGTGGATTTATGGCACAGCACGAGCATACGATCATGGTAACAGACGGCGTACCGTTAATCCTTACCGCAGGCAACGGCGTCTGGAACTAAAGGTTGGAAACCCGCTTCCTTCTTGCCACGAGAAAGAAAATGGCTGCAATCAACAGCAGCCCGCAGCTGAAAACCGGTGTCACGACGAAAATGTGCGTCACGCTCACAGCGGCCAGCACTCCGCTGTACTTAACGTAAAAAATGAGTGCTGTCGGCCATTGTATAAATACTTAAAGCAGCCGTGAGTAGGCTGTACACCATCAGCATCTTCCAATTCCTGAAAAAAAGCGGCAGTAAAAACGGGAGATTGAATAATAACTGGCGGGCGGTTAAGTGACCATGGCCCAGGTCAGTCAATATATCATAAGCGCCCAATGCCGCCAGGGCGAACAATGCGAGGCGGAACGCTGTTTCGGATTGCAGTGTCGTAAGCATACGGTTCATGATTGATGCATCAGGATATAATCGTTAAAATAATGCGGTAATAATACATAACCATAAAAGCGGATTTTCATTGTGGCGGCATACCGTTTTTAGTGAACATGCCGCAAAAATATACGATACTCGTTTGCACCAACGCTGCCCTGTTTACAACATGGGAGCGTAATGTATCTGCGCTCCCATGTTATGATTTTATCGGTATGTTATTGCACTGAAGCAATTTCCAGCAGGACTGCCGCAAGTTTTTCCGGTTGCGAGAAATTCGGGGTGTGGCTTGCGTTCAGCGAATAGGGAGCGCTTTACTTTCCCGGTGTACATGGCTCTCTGGACGGCCAAAGGGATCGCATGATCCTCTGTACACTCAATATAAAATTTAGGGATCGCACCCAATACCGCATCACTGATTTCGAGCTGATACGTAAGCGGAGCAGCGGGTTCGGGCACGATGTATGCTTTGGCCTGATCGAATACTTCGAGGGGAATATCATGTGCAAAAGCATGGTGCATTTCCTGCTCACTTACAAATGCACAGGTCTTATCTTCCGACAGGTAAAAATGATCCACAGCACTGGACCCTTCGACACCCTGTACTGCCGAAAGGAAGGATGCTCCCTGCGGCAACAGGAAGGCAGTGAGGAATACCAGCTTTTTGACTTTATCGGGGCGCAATTCGGCAACACGGCTCACCGTAATGCCATTAAAGCTGTGTCCGACCAGTATTACCGGTTCGTCGAGGGAGTCGAGCAAGGTTGTGATCGCTGCCACATAATGTTCCATAACAATTGCAGCTGCCGGTGTGGCATCACTTCCATGTCCTGGCAGATCAGGTGCAAACACTTTGTGTCCGTTCCCGGTTAATAAACGGGCTGTCGCATCCCATTGCCATCCGCCCAACCAGGCTGCATGCACTAATACAAACGTTTCTTTTCTTTCCATTGCTGATGATTTTTCTTGTGAAATGATTGATGAGCGAAAGTAGCGGCGGCCGGTATGGCAAACCTGTACCTTTAGTTACAGGTCAGGAAAATTCCGGCAGTAATTCGATGGCTTTAAAACGCAGCTGTACCATACCCGCAGTCTCAAACTGCTTGAGTATTTTAGAGATCACTTCTCTGGTGGTGCCGAGTTCCCGGGCGAGCTGACTATGGGATAAGCAGATCGTACGCGAGCCGTTCTGAACCGCCATAGACCTGAGGTACGCAGAAAGGCGCTTATCTACTGTACTGAAAGCTAAATTTTTGTAGGAAAGCAGCAGGTCTTCGTAACTGGAGATAAAAGAAGCTGTGGTAAAGCGATTCCAGGAGGCGTAGCGGAAGGTCCATTGCCCGGCGTGTTGTACGGGTATTTTTATAATGGTGGTCTCTTCGACGGTCTTTGCGTAGATCAGACTTTTGCAGTCTTTGAATATTGCAGAGAGTGATAATGCGCAGGTTTGAAACGGTGCCACGTAGTATAACAGTATCTGCCGATCATCCTGCTCCTGCCATACGCGTACTTTTCCGGAGACCACGATGGGCAGCCATTTGATGTATTTGTCCTGCTCCACTACAAACGAATTAACGGGCAGCGTTTGTTCCACGGCTGTTTGTAACAGCGCTTCCCGGAGTTCAGGTTCAGTGATATTCAGTGTCTTGAACAGTTGTTCGAATGCAGCCATCTCTGTAAATTGTTTTTGACGGCTTATTCATTGGTTAGGGAGCTGAAAAGCAGGATTGATCTGACTACGCACAGCTCTTAATCCAAAACTGTGGAACGGCAATTGTTTAAAGATGCGTAGATCTTCAGCAAGAAATTACATCTTTATTATGGTGTAACCGTCAACCTGATCTAATGCCCAAACTGTGATCAGATAGGAACCCGGCACAACTGAACTGATGTCAAACGAAAAAGAGCTGGTTTCCTGGTTTATTGACTGCTCCAGAATCATAGAGCCTCCCATATCAGAGACGGCAAACTTCAGAAAAGGTACAGGTGAGGAAAGGTCTACAATTACTCCTCCGGGTGTTGGATTAGGTGTAACAGACCCTATCAAAGGTCCTGCAGGACTTGCCGGATTTTCCCAGGGATTGTGTGCATCACAATTTAGAAAGCGCTTCACGCGATTTCCTGCCAGATCATAGTTATACATAATTTTACAGGTGGATTGTGCAAAAGCTTTACCTGTGAATAGCAGCGCTACTGCTAAAAAAAGCGATTTGATTCTCTTGGCTAACATCATATTAAATTTTCAAAATAACTAGTATTAAAATGGCAAACGCTCTTTTGAGTTTAAGATCATTTTATTATCCGTGTATTTGCTCTATCTGAAGCCCCATCAATTCATATTGCTGCAATACCATATTTTTATAGGTAAAAATAAAGCGAAGGCTGTCACAACTTAAATAAAATTCATATATAAAGCTGATCTGATTATGAGAAGGCAGCGGAAAAGCATTTAAAAAACACCCTTACGCTTTTTGAAATCACAGTTTAATGCTAAGCCAGACATAAGTGATTCCGTCTCGGCTTTTGGGAAATATCTTTCCTTGAATTCTGAATTTGCTGTGCCGTTTGCGATTTTTTCTAAAAGAGAGTCTGTCCTAGACTTAAGTTGGTCGACGGTTGCATGCGTCACATAGGTACAGGACACTAGCGAAAGAAGTAGAGCAAAAAATCCCAATTTCATTGTTTGGATTTTATAAATGCAAATCTGTAAATATGGTCGCGTTGAATTAAAAATAGCGTATCCGAAAATGGCATTTTCACAATAGAATCTCCTTCTTTTGCCACAAATTTAAAAATCGCAATCTTGCCAAATTGTTTATAAGAAATAGGGTAAAATGTATATAAGGTAGAGCTGTTATTAATGCTAAAACGCACTCCCCGTGAGAATTTGTCTACGTAAATAATCCTACCTGATAAATCACTGGAATAAAACCTATTGAAGTCATTTTCAAAAACCTTACTTTGAAGTTTCGATCCAAAAAAAATACCAAGCGTAAGGAATAAAACTATTCCGATTATGATTCGTTTTTTTCTATCTTTCATAAAAATCTTTAACTAACCAGGTATTACTAACACCTGCTGCTGCGTTAACCGGAACCGGACCAATCGGTAGCCCTAAGCCTAAATTAATCTGACCAGCCGAAATATACGAACCATCATCGAACCGAGTATACATTCCCGTAACACTGATTTTTCCACCTAAGGCAATTCCCGCACTACCCCAAAAAGTAGGAATAGCTCCTTGTACCGAATTCGTAACTAGCATACCCCGATTTATTAGTGATGCACTTCCAGAATATTTAGCCTGTGTAATATTAAATGTCGCGTCTACCGAATATGCCGCTCCAATTGCTTGTGTAACTGTAATAGCTGGATACAGACTTTTTTCAGGGCCATGAGTTATCCAAGTCACATCAAAAGACGTTCCAGTACCAACTCCGTAGATACTATTAAATCCTCCGCCAACGCTAATAAAGTCAGGAACTATATTTCTAACTATTGGCCCGTCCCAAGAAAACCAACCAGGTTCTGCAGCCCTCTGGGATGCCACTCCCAGATCTTGAACACTCTGAAACGATTTGCTAAACTTATCGAAAACCGCCGCCATATTGTCCGTATGAGCAACTAATTCCCGTGAAACAAATGTTGAAACAAAGTTAACGCCGAAAGACAATCCATAGTTTCCTACACTGCCTGAAAATGATTGGCCCCAGGAGTTTGTTCTTGTAGTAACCAAATAAACATCTTTGGAGAAACCCGAGTTAGATTCTTCAAAAGAAGAATGTGAATATACACCGAACCATTGCTGATAGTTATAACTATACGGAACTCCGTAATAAACTCCGCTTCCGGAATAGGAACTGTTATAGGAGTAACCATAATCCATTGTCGAACTGTATTGATCCCCGGTCGGATCTACCAGTTTTAATGGATTGTTCAGGCAATAAGAATAGCGATTGTAAGCTTGGGCATTGTGTTCATTCTGTATGTATTTGTCAGCCGAAAGCATTCTTCCGTTGGCCGGATCATACATCCTTCCGTTCATATTGATCAAACCATATTCGGGAAGCATCTCATGACCTGTATATCCCCGAACAATCCATTCGGGCATCCCGGGACTTACTCCAGCTGACGGAACATAACCCCATGTATCAGGATTTCTTGTTCTTCCCCATGCATCAAAACTTTGCCTGCCGACGACAACCGCAGATTCATTTGTTAGACAAACTAAAGAGCCGAGATGATCCGTATAAGCTGCGTAATAATCAATAACACCTGTAGAACCATCAACCACAACAACCCCTACAGTTCCATTAACACCTGTAATATAGTGAAGCTTTTTAGTCGTGCCCGAACTAAGATCATACTGCTCCTCGTAGTCTCCGAAATATGTTCTTCTACGAAATAATATCCCGTCCCGCTTTTGTTCCGAAGTTACACGCAAATCTTCCGCATCGTACCAAAATTGCTCCTCGTAATCAGAGGTGCCAACTCTTTCAGTTATACGATTAACCTTGTTGAAATCATTATACTCAATATCCTGCGTCTCCCTGCTTATCAGGACATCCGGATCAGTTACACTCGCAACCGCATTTCGGGGCGCACTTCCGTATTTATAGTTCCCCACATCAGACTTTGACATTATACGCCCGAAACTACCGTAAAATT
Organism: Chitinophagaceae bacterium; assembly: GCA_049840855.1. Lineage (GTDB taxonomy): Bacteria > Bacteroidota > Bacteroidia > Chitinophagales > Chitinophagaceae > Rurimicrobium. The sequence goes on from JASGJF010000028.1 coordinate 85,303, forward strand.
GTGCATCATATGTTACATCAATAGGTGCATGAATTGTTCCAGGTGTTCCCAGTATACCCATTTTCTCTGAGGCAGATTTTATTAAACGGTCTGCCCCATCGTAATAGAAAGTTTCCTGGGTATGGCTAATATTATCTTGTCTTGAAATCATATTACCATTGGAAAAATTATATGCCATATCAAGTGATTGGATCGCTGGCGTGTAAAGACCCGTACAGAATCCGTTTGTATAATCAATTAACTCATTGAGGCCGTCGACCTTTACTATGTGCGTCGGTTGATTTTCACCATTTGCGTCGTTAACTTCATATAGAATCTTTTCAGTTCCTCCTGATGCTAAGTTGGTGGTTACTTTGGTAAGGTAACCATTGGAATTATATACATTCTTTGTTTTCAAACCACTGTTCACGTAATTCGTAGAACTGAGTCTGCCATTATTATCATATGAAAATGTCTTTTCCTGCACGGCACCGGTCGGAAGTGTCAATGTTTGCCTAACCAAAAGTCCGCCAATTTCGTAATCAAAGCTTTTCGTAATAAACATACCGACACCGGCTGCAGAATGAAAAATCATCTCTTTTAGTTTGTAGCCTTTTTCTTTTCCATAGTAATTATACGCCTTGAAAATCCCTCCGGTCTTTGCATTTGTTAAGCGACCAGATTTGTCGTAGGTGTATGTCGTTGATTTCCCTTTTGGATCTGTCATGCTTATTATGTCACCCGAAACATTATAAGTGTATGTATACTTCCCGGCATCGGCATCGCTCATTTTTGTGAGATGGCCCCAAGCGTCATATTCTTTTTGTATCAGGTTTGCATACGGAGCCTTGGTTGTTCCCAATCCACTGGAAATTTGATTTCCCTGACTATTATATTGAAAATGCACGACCCCGGTAACACCGTCAGAGCATTGCACCACCTTTCCGGAAGCATCTGTGACAGACGTTTTTATTTTTCCGTCAGGAGAGGTTTCGGTAGTAGTAAGTAGCCCACCCGAATAGGAATAGGAGTAAGATGTTGTTCCTCTGTAATCTGTTACTGAAGATAAACGATTATACCTATCGTAATAATTTCTTGTAACTCTGGGTGTTTCGGAAGAGTAATGCTTATTTGTCGTATAAACAACATTACCTTTTCCGTCAAATTGATTTTCCTGTAGTACATCAGCTGAAAAACCTTCTTCTTCCGAAGCTACAATTCGACCTGACAGATCGAAAAAGGTTTTAACATCAGGAGCGCCTGCAGCCGTAGCTATCGAGTAAAAAATTTTATTACCACTTAAACTCCATACGTAAGAATAATTTACCGCTTTAAATGAAGTCGGCGATGTTTGAGTAGTATGAGAGATCTTACGCCCCCATACGTCATAAGTTGTGGATTTTGTTAATCCGTCAAATCCGATCTCTTCGACGGGTGTTCCCCAAAAAGGATGCCAAGTCGCAGTTTTATAGTCTCCCAATTCATTTATTTCCCTCGTAACAAAACGACATTTGGAATCATACCAATAATATTTCTCCTTTGGCGTAAGCCCGGTCCCTGCAATTTGCTTAGATATAATATTCCCGACTCTGTTGTAATCATAATTTTCCTGAATGAAGTCTGAACTTCCGTCAAACTGTGTTTTCTTACTTAAAATTTTTCCAATATAGTCATATGTCAAACTTGTGTTTTGCACGCTTGCCAATTTTGTCCCTCGTTGCAAAGTTTTTTTTATGAATACAGGTTTATTGGGCACACGACTTGCCCCTATTGCAGCGTAAGTAATTTCAGTTTTATCAAAAAACGACTCCGGCCCACCAGTTTTTATACTTTCAACTTTGCTTAGGTTCCCGTCTGCATCGAATGCATTTTCGGTCACATTTGTAATGCCTTTCAAATAGTCCGTTTCGACAGTTTTACTCAAATCAATTTTAAAGCATTTGGTACCTGCTATAGAAGCATGTGTGTAAATATTTTCCTTTTCATCCAGTAGTTCTCCCGTAGAAAACAAAAAACATTTTACTTTGACAGGGCCGGGAGAAGGGATTGTGTGGCTAAAATCAAAAAAAGACTCTGTTTTTATATCCGTGGAACCATTAATTGTTGTCGTTTTCTGAAAACCCAGCATACCTAGTCCTGTACGATGAATCACAAGGTTTTCATAGCTAAATTGTTCTTCGGTGTTCCCGCCAATACCATTAGATTCTTTTTTCGAAGTGGCAACAGAAAGCGGATACTGAGCATTTAAATATGGGTAAGACATTCCGGTTCCCTTAATAAAACGCCCGCTTAAAGACGCTTGGGGAAGACGTGTATATTCAAATTCAGTTACTTTGTTGAAACCATTTAAAACTTTAGCCAGCTGCTGAACATTACTATTGCCCTGAAAATATAATGTATGCAAATAGCTGACAGGACTTTCAGCCCGAACAAAAGAAAAGTCTGCTTTTCCATCTCCATTCATATCTCCAATAAAGCTCAATTGGTCGATATTGGCAATAAAACCTGGCCACGAATATGTCTTATAAACGAAGGCAATTCCACTACTTAAATATAAATCGAAATATGTTTTTGTAAAGTAATCGCCATCACAGCTTCTGCGGATATGCAAAATATCTGATTTACCATCACCGTTAAAGTCTGCAACACGTAAGGCATCACCACTAACAGTCGCGGCAGAGTAAGTACATTCTTTATTGTAACCATTTGTAAAATTCAGCGTTTTGATATCGAATGGGATAACCATACTGGAACCCCCATCTTTTTCTCCTCTGCTATAAGCGATCGAAAAATTATTCCCAGACTTTGACTTCAACAACAGATCTGTTTTACCGTCTCCATTAAAATCGGCAGCCTGGTTTAATTCCTGTTGAGATGAAAAATTGCCTCCAACCATTCTGGTAAAAGAAAAAGCTCCGGACGGAGACTCGTCAACACTTAAAACATAATATGACGTCGGGTCGTCTTTCAATATGCCAAAAATGTCCGACCTCCCGTTCCCATCGAAATCAATAACAGAAATGCCGTCTTCGTAAAAATGGTTGCCTGTAGCCACATCCATTAAACCGGAAGATGCCACCTTAATCGGAATACTATATAAACCTCTGGAAGGCGATGTGAAAAATACTACGTATTTCTTCTTCATGTAGCCCGGGTCTCCATAAGTCAGTGATTCGAAATCCCATGCAAGTTGTAAATAATCGCTACGTTTATCTCCATCGAAATCTCCGGTAAAATAGATTTTAGAAATGTCTGTTGGAACACGAGTATAAATTGACGGTGCGGCACAAGTAACCGTTGGAATAATTGACGAAGTATTGTCCGGGGTATATATTTTCGCCGCATCGTAATAATTGTAATAGTAGTATTGATGAAAATTCATTGTTAACAACTCTTCTCTTCCATCTCCATCAAAATCGGATGGAATACAGCCATTACCTTTGTAATAATTTTCTGCACCCAGACCGTAGACGTCAGAAACCCCGAGTATAGCCTTTCCTCTTGAATATCTGCTTGAACCAGCTGATGTATAGTGCCCCACAATGTCAATTGAACCTGAACTATTTTTAGAACAATTGATCACATCTGTAACACCGTCCCCGTTAAAGTCTGCACCAAAATATTTTTCTTCCCGGCTTCCATCCAATCCAAGGTTGGTTTTTACTACTTCGAAATCACTTGCCGGCAGATCACCGTAGAAAAATCTTAGATCATTCAACTTACTGTTATCAGCCGCAAATTCTTCAATAGTATTTAAATAAGACGATCCATTTCGTGTGCCGTATGAAAATTGATACGATTTATATGTAGTTCCTTCCGATGAAACCTCTACTTTGTACAGCAATTTACTTAACAGTAAACTGCTCCCGGATTCATAGAGCACGTTTTTATCAGATCTGTTAATATAAAAGAATTTAATTGAATTGTACGGGGCGAGTGAAAATGCATCGTTACCGGTATATCTAATTTCGGACAACAAAGATTCACGATCGGCTGCGTCGTATATAAAGTCAATATAATTTCCAGACGCATCAATAATCTTATTCAGCTTCCAAGTCATTACCACGTTGCCATCGTTAGTTAAAATTCTCGAATCGGATGTGTGACCATATTCCCTTATCGTACCTTCTTTATCTTTCACAGTAAAATATTCAGGCCCTCCTCCCAGACTTGATTGCGATACTATCTCTAAGTAATTTTCTACTTCAGTTCTATACGTGCTGCCCGAGCCCCCTTACTTCCTGACTTCAAGTCCAACCTTTGCCCGTCTAATATGAAAATGTCACTATTTGAAAAAGTCACAGCATTTGAAACGCCATCATGAAAAAGGTCTGTTCCACGTCTAGTTATTACAGATAACCCTTCTACAGACCATCCAACCCCCATCAGCCCGTTGCTACCGTTTGAATTGTATGAAAAACTGACTTTGGGGGAAATTCCGTTTGTACCCGGTGCACAAACAAGAGGAACAGTGTAAGTTCCTGCTCCCATAGAACTGACGCCTGATACACCTTCTGTCGTTCCGACACCCTTACTCAAGTCGATAGATCGGACAAAAGATGTGGAAGTATATAAATCACTTTGTGACCAGGCCGTCGGTACTACAGCGCCCAGAAAATATATGGTTAAAACAAAGGGTAATGAAATTTTCATGAAGCGAAACTATTGATTCAGCATCATTTACAAAAATCAAATTGAATAAAAATATCTTTATAAAAATCTGAAATAATACTATTTTAGAATAAAATTTATACATAAAACACTACGTATTCTCCAGTCAGATACTTGTCGAAAACAGTAGAAAAACGAATAAATAGAATATAAAAATATTTTTGAGAGCGCCCTTATATAAGTCCATTTGACCTGTTTGTCCTGCACATTCCACATTCCATGCTCACAAAACGTATATCTTAAAATTCTGCTTATTCTGTTTATAACATCATTTGTAAACGTGCAATATTTTAATTTGAGGTCATAATCGTTGACCATGAAAAACAGTTTTACAGAGCATACTGCATCAGGTGATAACTGTGACCTGATGCATGCGGTATTTCATGCGGTTCCGAATGGTGTGGCCGTGATGCAAGTAATTAAAGATGAACAAGGTAACGCAAGTGATTTTACTATACGATTGCTGAATGAACATATGTTCAAATGGATCACCGATCGCGAGTACCAGGGAAAAAGTTGTGCAGCCGTTTTCCCGATGCTGGAAGAAACCGGTATTCTGAGCAGGCTCCGGGAGTCTGCGGCAACAGATCACCACGGGAGGTTCGAAAGTTCTTACCGCAACAACGGAACAGAATACTGGTTCCGGTTTAACGTCGCCCTGCAGGCGGATCTGGTCGTTGTGACAACGGAAGACATCACGGATAGAAAACAGGCGGAAATCACCCTCAGCAGGGCTTTGGAAGCTTCGGAAAAGCAGAAACGTCTGTACGATTCCATTATCGGTACGATCCCGGACCTTATCTATGTCTTTGATCTGGACTATAAATTTACCTACGCAAATAAAGCGCTCCTTGAGATGTGGGGGAAGAGCGCAGAAGACGCAATCGGAAAAGGGCTGCGGGATAACGGATATGAAGAATGGCATGCCCTGATGCACGAGAGAGAGATCGATCAGGTAGCCGCTACTAAGAAACCGATCAGGGGTACCGTGTCCTTTCCGCATGCGGAACTCGGAAGGCGTATCTACGATTACATCTTTGTGCCTGTGATCAATGAAAACGGTGTTGTGGAAGCCATCGCCGGATCCACACGTGATATCACCGACATCAAACTAGCTGAAGAGCGACTGCAGGAAAGCGAGCGCCATTTCAAGCACCTGTCGGCCACGCTCGAACAACAGGTGCAGGAACGCACCAGCGAACTACAGCGGTCGAACAGTGACCTGCAGAAGTTTGCGCACGTGGCGTCGCACGACCTTAAGGAGCCCTTACGAAAGGTAAAAACATTCCTGAGCCGCCTTGAAGAACAGATGAATGATAAGCTGGACGAAGTAAGCGTAGGCTACCTGGAACGGATACATGTGTCAACCAACCGCATGTTTACCATGATCGAAGGGGTACTGAACTATTCCACGATCAATGCGGAACAACATGAACTCGAAACAGTAGACATTAATGAAGTGGTGGCGACTATCGAAAGCGATCTCGAAATCAAGCTCGGAGAAAAAGGCGGAGTTATTGAATACGGCGGTCTTCCGAATATTGAAGGCATACCGGTGCTGATCTACCAGCTCTTTTACAACCTCATCTACAACTCACTGAAATTCTGCCGGGAGGGGGTGCCACCACATATTCGTATCGGGGCAACGACCGTAACAAAGGAGTCGGGACTGTACACCTGCATATCCGTCAGTGATAACGGAATAGGGTTTGATCCGTCTGAATCGTCAAAAATATTTGAGACGTTTACACGCTTACATTCAAAAGATGAATACGAAGGGACCGGACTCGGCCTGTCTCTGTGCAAGAAGATCGTGGAAAGGCATGGAGGAGAGATTGAAGCACAGGGAAAGACGAACGAGGGGTCTACGTTTACGGTAAGCATTCCGCTTCACTCGCAGCACGGTGAACGAAAAACAGCTTAGATATGGGAAAAATAAGAAAGCCTCCACGCAAGTGGAGGCTTTTAGTGTCGGGAAGACAGGATTCGAACCTGCGACCCCCTGGTCCCAAACCAGGTGCGCTACCGGCCTGCGCTACTTCCCGAGCCTTTTTGTTAAGCTCTCTAAATATTACTTCTGGCCGGAGTAATATTCAGCGGTGAGGGCGGGATTCGAACCCGCGGAACAGTTTGACCCGTTCGGCAGTTTAGCAAACTACTGGTATCGGCCACTCACCCACCTCACCTGTCCCGTTTAGGGAGTGCAAAGATAAAGGGATTACCGAAAAAACAAAATTTATCTGTAGCTTTTTTCCGCACTTTTTCTCAGACTTCTTCAGCGAGCTTGATACCACTGCGTTCCAGCGTTATCTTTTTTGCTTTGAACAGTCCGCCAATCACCATTTTGAAGGTCTTTTTGCTCATTCCGAAAAAATCATAGATCTCATCCGGTTCACTTTTATCGTGGTAAGGAAGGTAGCCGTCGTTCTCCGCGAGCAGACGCAATACTTTATCCGCTTCGGTCTCCACGCGCTTGTAGCCACGTTCTCCGGGCATAATATCCAGCTTCCCTTCCGGCAACACTGCCTTTACAAAACCTTTCAGGCGATCGCCGCGCTTGAGCTCGTAAAACACATCACTGAAATGGATCAGCCCGATATTGCTTGAGTTGACGATCACTTCATAACCCAGCTCCGTCTTACGCGTCACCAGCAGGTTTACCGCATCGTTCTGCTGTACGGTAACCGGATTATGCTTCAGCTGCTGCTGGAATTTCTCTGTGGCCGCCACCCTGCCGGTCATTTCATCGATGTAGATGAGCACCGGTATTTTCATGCCTGTGTACAGCACACTCGTTTGCTGCGACAACGGGATGAACAGGTCTTTCATCAGGCCCCAGTCGAGAAAAGCACCCTGGTGCATGATGTCCTTTACTTCCAGCATTACGATATCGCCCACCACGCCTTTCGGGTGATCGGTCGTCGCGATGAGCCGTCCTTCATTATCGTGATAGATAAATACCTCAATGCTGTCGCCGGCTTTTAACCCGCCTGGCACCCAGCGTTTGGGCAATAATATTTCACCGGATTCGCCTCCGTCCAGGTAAGCACCGAAATCTATGGTCTTTACCACCGGGAGCATATAATATAATCCTGCCTGTATCATAAATCGTTTCTTTTAGTCCCGCCAGGGGCAAACAAAAAGCCTGTGTATTACAACAGGCCTTTAATGGTTTCTATTACTTTATTCAGTTGTGTGGTATCCTGACCTCCGGCTGTGGCCATCGTCTTCTGTCCGCCGCCGCCGCCTTTGATCAGTCCGGATATATGTTCTTTGATCAGCTTCGATGCATCCATTCCTTTGGCCGCAACTGTGTCTCCGAGCTGCAGCAGCACCTGGGCTTTGCCGTCTACCGCAGCAGTGAGTATCACCACGAAATCGTCCTTTAAAGCAGCCTTCAGGGCAGGAGCCATCTTACGCAGCGCATCCGCACTGTTCACATCCACCATCTCTCCCACAAATGCCACGCCATTGATCTGAACCGCTGCCGCAGCCAGGGTATGAGCCAAAGCACCAAGCTCTTTTTGCTCCAATGCTTCCAGACGCTTTTCAAGTGCATTTTTTTCTTCCATCAACCGTTCAACAGACTTTACCGCATCTTTGGATTTCAGCAATTCGGAGACCTGTTTTGCCTGGGTAACTTTTTCCGCGAAATACTGCATGGCAGCAGCTCCGGTCAAAGCCTCCACACGGCGAACGCCCGCCGCCACGGCACTTTCTGCCGCAATGGTAAACGCCCCGATCATGCCGGTAGATCCCACGTGTGTACCTCCGCAGAGTTCCACCGAAAAGTCAGGGTCCATGGTCACCACGCGTACTTTATCTCCGTATTTCTCCCGAATAACGCCATTGCACCCAGCTTCAACGCTTCTTCTTTAGGCATTTCACGGATCACTACCGGAACATTCTCCCGGATCTTCGCGTTCACGATATCCTCAACGCGATGGATTTCCTCATCCGTCATTTTGCTGAAATGAGAGAAGTCGAAACGCAGCACGTCCGCATTTACCAGCGACCCTTTCTGCGCCACGTGCGCACCCAGCACTTCGCGCAGAGCAGCATGCATCAGATGCGTGGCACTATGGTTAGACATAGTAGGCAGACGCTTGCTCCAGTCGACTTTTGCCGTCACCGGCGCCGCCATATCTGCTGCTATTTTATCCGTAAAATGGATGATCAGGTCATTCTCTTTTTTGGTGTCATTCACCACAATCGTTTCCGAACCGATCTGCAATACACCGGTATCGCCCGCCTGTCCTCCGCTCTCAGCGTAAAAAGGTGTTGTCTCCAATACGATCTGGTATTGTTCTTTCCCCTTCGCTTTCGCTTTGCGGTAGCGCGCCACACTTGTTTCCGACTGCAGTTCTTCGTAGCCGACAAATTGTACTTCAGGCATTTCGTATACCGTAACCCAGTCTTCCGTATCAATCGCAGTGGCCGCGCGGGAGCGGTCTTTCTGTTGCTTCATTTCAGCTTCAAATGCAGGCTCGTCGATCTGTAATTTGTTTTCAGAAGCGATCAGGCGGGTAAGGTCTATCGGAAATCCGTAAGTGTCGTACAATTCAAAAGCCTCTTTACCGTTGATCATTACGGCCTGCGACTGAGCGGATGATATCATCTATCTTGCGCAGGCCTTTATCCAGTGTGCGCAGGAATGCATCTTCCTCTTCACGGATTACCCGTGTAACGAATTCTTCCTGATGCTATCAATTCCGGGAACACCTGCTCAAACTGTGCCGCAATAACGGGCAACAGCTGATGTAGCAGAGGTTCTTTGTAGTCCAGATACGAATAATAATAACGAACCGCCCGGCGCAGGATACGGCGGATCACATAGCCTGCTCCCGTACTGCCCGGCAATTGTCCGTCGGCGATCGTAAATCCGATAGCGCGGATATGATCGGACAGTACACGGAATGCAACTGCCGTACTGGCTGTCGCTGAAGTCATATTGTTTACCGGTAATTTTTTCGATTTCCGCTATGGTGTCGGTAAATATGTCCGTATCATAGTTGCTTTGCTTACCCTGCAATACGCGTACGAGTCGCTCGAATCCCATATCCGGTATCCACATGCATCGCAGGAAGCGGTTGCAGCGAACCGTCTTTCAGCCGGTTGAACTGCATGAATACGTTATTCCATATTTCGATCACCTGCGGATGATCTGCATTAACCAGCTGAGCGCCGGGAACAGCCTTGCACTCTTCGTCGCTGCGGCAATCCACATGTATCTCGGAGCACGGGCCGCAGGGGCCCGTATCGCCCATTTCCCAGAAATTATCTTTTTTGTTGCCGCGGAGAATGCGCTCTTCGGCAACATATTTTTTCCACTCGTTGTACGCTTCCTCATCAAAAGGCAGTTGCTCTTTAGCGTCGCCTTCAAATACCGTCACATACAGGCGCTTTTGTCCATGCCGTACACTTCCGTCAGCAGCTCCCAGCTCCAGGAAATCGCTTCCTTTTTGAAATAGTCGCCGAAGCTCCAGTTTCCCAGCATCTCGAACATCGTATGATGGTAGGTATCCACACCCACTTCTTCGAGATCATTATGCTTACCGCTTACACGCAGGCATTTCTGCGTATCCGCAACGCGCTTGTCCACCACCTCTTTATTACCGAGGAAATAATCCTTGAACTGGTTCATACCGGCATTGGTGAACAGCAATGTCGGGTCGTTCTTTACTACGATGGGAGCAGAAGGCACGATAACATGGCCTTTGGAGCGAAAAAACTCAAGAAATTTACTGCGTATCTCTGATGATGTCATTGTATGAAAATAGTCCGCGAAGGTACTGCTTTTATTGTGTTCTTATACGTTTCCGGGCTTACGGTCCGACCCTGAACGGGTTGGTCCCGGAGGGAACTTTTTCGATATAAAACAGGTTGAGATGCCTGTAAGCACAGCAAATATCACCGCAGACAACGCAGCCTTCAGAAAGGCAGGGTGCTCATGATCAGATTCGACCAACAGCAGTTGCAGCACGAAGTACACCACAGCTGTGATAAGGAATTGCAATAATAATTGCTTTTTTGCCGGAGTCATATCGCTCGTTTTACTACCAAAAATACAAATTAAAAAAGCGACCCGCATGGAACGGATCGCTTTCAAAAAAATTCAATGAGCCCGGAATTTAGCGCAGCGCTTTGACAATATCCATGCCGTTAGCGTACAGCATCAGTCCGAGCAGCAGCACCAACCCGATGGTGGTGGCCACTTCCATCACCTTGTCGCTCACTTTACGGCCTGTGATCATTTCCCAGATCAGGAAGATCACATATCCGCCATCGAGCCCCGGGATCGGAAGCAGGTTCATAAACGCAAGGATGATCGAAATAAATGCGGTGAACATCCAGAAAGCGTGCCAGTCGAACTCGCCGGGGAACTGGCTGGCAAAGGTTCCGATACCGCCTACGCTTTCGGAAGCTTTGATCTCTTTGGATGTAAATAATAATTTTAACTGGTACCAATAATCCACAAACTGTTCTCCGGTGAAACGCACCCCGCGTGCAATAGCAGCGCCCATGGAGTATTCCACATCTTTAAAATGAAACAATTGTTCCGGGCTGACCGTACGGAAGCCGAACACCTTGTCTTTAGGCAATACGCCGGATAAGAGTGCGGTATCGCCTCCTGCATGCACAACCGTCAGCACCACCGGCTGTCCTGCCAGGTGCTGCTTTTTTTCGTTGAATTTGCTGATATCCGCAAAAGGCTCACCATTGAGCTTCCGGATCGTATCGCCGTTACGCAGGCCTATCGAATAGCCGAAAGAACCGGAACTGCAGGAATCCACGACCATCGGGATGATGGGTGTCGCAAACAGAGACTTTGCTTTTACCATGCTCCGGATAGTGCCTGAAGGTACCGTAACATCGGTGATCACTCCGCCTCTTTTCACCTGTATGGTCTTTGCATTATGCAGCAGGATACCTTTGGTGACCTCATTCATTTTAGAAACAGGCTTTCCGTCCAGCGCCATGATCATATCGCCGTTGCGCAGTCCCAGCTTATATCCCACAGAATCCACCTGTATACCGTATTTCATTTCCTGAAGCGGCAGATAGCTTTCGCCCCAGTATTTGAAGATGCCCACGTAGATAATAATAGCGACCAGCACATTCACGATGATCCCTCCCAGCATGATCAGCGTGCGCTGCCAGGCCTTTTTGGAACGGTATTCCCAGGGTTGCGGAGGCAGGGCGAGCTGGTCTTTATCCATACTCTCGTCCACCATGCCTGCGATCTTCACATACCCGCCGAGCGGGAACCAGCCGATACCATAGGTAGTGTCTCCCTTTGTCTTTTTGAACAAAGAAAAGTTCAGCACATTACCGAAGGGGAACAGGAAGTCGAAAAACAGGTAAAATTTCTCAACGCGCGTCTTGAATAACCGGGCAAAAACAAAGTGCCCGAGTTCGTGCAGAATAATCAGAAGGGAGAGTGCGGCAAATAACTGCAGGCCTTTCACCTGCCATTGTGCCATTAAAAAAAAGCTGTGTGCGTACATTCAGTGTTGTTATAATTAATTAGTGCGTTGCGAGCGGACTCTGCTTTACAAATTCTTCCGCATAGCGTCTTGCTTCCGCATCGCTGCGTTCGTAATCCTCCATTGCAGGACGCTCCACGAAATCGACTTTCTGCATGGTCTTTTCAATGATATCGCTCATTTCAAGGAAATCCACACGGTTTTGCAGGAAAGCCTGAACTGTTATTTCATTGGCGGCATTCAGCACGCAGGGCATATTGCCGCCTTTGAACATCGCGTCGCGCGCGAGTGCAAGATTACGGAAAGTTTTATAATCAGGTTCTTCGAAGGTAAGTGTATTGAATTGTTTGAAATCATAACGCTTGAATGCGTTCGGAATGCGCTTCGGGAAAGCCATCGCATACTGTATGGGCAGCTTCATATCTGGAATGCCCAGTTGTGCTTTCAGCGATCCGTCGTTGAACTGCACGAATGAATGAACGGCGCTCTGAGGATGCACGACCACGTCGATCTGTTCATTCTTCAGTCCGAACAGCCATTTCGCTTCGATCATTTCCAATCCTTTGTTCATCAGCGTAGCGCTGTCGATCGTGATCTTGGCGCCCATAGTCCAGTTCGGGTGCTGCATGGCATGCGAAGCCTTTACATTTACCAGGAAATTGGGCTTCTTACCGCGGAAAGGCCCGCCGCTGGCAGTCAGGATCACCTTATCCACGCTATCGGGATGCTCTCCCACAAGGCATTGGAACAATGCGGAATGCTCACTGTCTACAGGCACGAGCAGCGAACGGCGCTCTGCGGCACGCTGCATCACCAGGTCTCCGGCCACCACCAGGGTTTCCTTGTTGGCCAGCGCGACATGCTTGCCTGCGCTTACTGCAGCGAAGGTGGAATGTAACCCGGCGAAGCCCACAATTGCACCCAGCACAATGTCTACGGTCTCCCACTGCACCACATCACACAACGCTTCCTGTCCGAAAAATACTTTTACCGGACTCGAGGATAACGCACTTTTCACTTTTTCAAAACTTGGCTGGTGTGTCAGCACCACTGCATTGGGTTTGTACGTCTTTGCCTGCTCGATCAGCAGATCGGCATTGGCATGTGCAGATAATACCTCAACCTGGAACATATCAGGATGAGCCGAGACAACTTCAAGGGCTTGGGTTCCGATGGATCCGGTGGATCCGAGTATAGCAATTCTCTTCATTTTATTGGCAGGATGCCTGCCGGGAGGGAGTACCCGCATCGGTCAGACGATAATCGCTGCGAAGATAACCGTTTCTATACCGCAAACGGCCTGCTATTTTCATTAAAGAAAAACTAAATTGGTAAAATAGATATTCATAATCACTGCTTTGCTTTTTCAGGGGGCAATTAACTTTTTTGCTAAAGGGCATTTGCTATCTTTGCGAAAATTTTTCAAAAAATCATTTTCCTATAATTTTTCATAATGATTCACACTGATATATGCATTGTGGGCGCAGGGCCGGTAGGCTTGTTTGCCGTATTCGAAGCCGGACTGCTCAAAATGCGTTGCCATCTGATTGATGCGTTGCCACAGATCGGCGGGCGAGCTGTCAGAGATTTATCCGCAAAAACCTATTTACGACATTCCGGGCTATCCCACTGTAAATGCGCAGGAACTCGTTGACAATCTGCGCAAGCAGATCGATCCGTTCCACCCTACTTTCACACTGGGTGAGCGCGTGGAAAAGCTGGAACGTCAGGAAGACAAATCATTTATTGTAACTACCAGCGACCAGACTCAGATCCATTGCAAGGTGGTGGTGATCGCAGGCGGATTGGGTTGTTTTGAGCCGCGCAAACCGGCTGTGGAGCGCCTGGAGGAATTTGAAGGCCGTGGTGTTGCCTATATGGTGAAAAACCCGGAAACCTTCCGCGATAAAAATATTGTGCTGGCCGGCGGTGGCGATTCTGCACTCGACTGGACGATCTTCCTTTCCGATGTAGCGAAAAAAGTAACCCTGGTTCACCGTGGTGAGACATTCCGCGGAGCCCCCGATTCTGCAGAGAAGGTATTCCACCTGGCCCAGGAAGGAAAGATCAACCTGATCCTGAAATCAAATGTGACCAAAATCAACGGTAATGGTGTGCTGAATGAAGTGACCATCACCGGAAACGACAGCTCCGAATTCACTATGGAGGCCGATTACCTGATACCGCTGTTCGGCCTGAGCCCCAAACTGGGACCTATTGCCGACTGGGGCCTGAATATCGAAAAATCTGCTATACAGGTGAATACTTTTGATTATTCGACAAATGTGGAAGGTATTTTTGCGATCGGTGATATCAATACGTATCCCGGCAAGCTGAAACTCATTCTTTGCGGATTCCATGAAGCAGCGTTGATGTGTCAGAGCGCCTTCAAGCATGTGTATCCCGATCAGAAGCTGAGTTTCAAATACACTACTGTAAACGGTATTAACGAATTCTAATTTTTACCCGGAATGGCATTGATCAAATTTAAAGTAGAAGACCGCGATGGTTCCGTACAGGAGCTGGAAATCCCGGACGACATGAGCCTGAGCCTGATGGAGGCGCTGAAAGCAAGTGAATACCATATTCTCGCCACCTGCGGCGGTATGGCGCTTTGTGCCACTTGCCACGTGCAGGTGATGGAGGGGTTTGATAATCTCCCGATATCCAACAGCGATGAACTCGATATGCTGGATACCCTCCCCGATGTGACGGATATCAGCCGCCTGGCCTGCCAGTTGCGCATCAATGAAAAACTCAGCGGCGCCTACTTCAAAATTGTGGGAGCCACCGAAGAATAAAAAAACAATCATTTCAGGATAACACGAAAAAGCTGCTTACGCGTAAGTGGCTTTTTCTTTTAGCAGCCCTTTAAAACAGCGTCGAATGAATTATTACAAGCTGACCATCTCCATTGCAGAAAGCGATGAACGCGATATACTTATAGCAAGCCTGGCCGAAAACGGCGCTGAAGGCTTCGAAGAACTCAGCGATGAATTGATTGTGTTCGTTCCCGAATCAGAATTCAATGCGGGGGTATTTGCAGAACTGATCGGCCGCGAATGGGACCAGGAAATGATCGAACCGAAAAACTGGAATGCCGAGTGGGAATCCAATTTCGAACCTGTGATCGTTGGCGATTTCTGCGCGGTAAGAGCACATTTTCATCCGGCATTCCCACAGGTGGCACACGAAATTGTGATCACTCCCAAAATGTCATTCGGCACCGGTCACCATGCCACCACAAGGCTGATGATGGAACAGATGGGCGATATTGACTTTAAGGGTAAAAAAGTGCTGGATTTCGGAACAGGCACCGGCGTGCTTGCGATCCTTGCGGAAAAGCTCGGAGCTGTAGACATAATGGCAATCGATAACGACTCCTGGTCGATAGAAAATGCGCAGGAGAACTGTGCGACCAATGCCTGTGGGAGCGTGCATGTAAGCGATACGGATATCGAGGCGATCCCTGCCGGAACAACATTCGACGTGATCCTGGCGAATATCAACCGCAACATCCTGCTGCAGTATATGCAGATCATGCAACGATTACTGATAGCCGGCGGCACACTGCTGATGAGCGGATTGCTTACCGAAGACGAAACGGTGATCCGCGAATCCGCAGCTGCTGCGGGATTCAGCTGGGAAGCGACACTCACCCGCAACAACTGGATCTGTATCCGCTGCGCAAGGCCTTAGGACAACCATTTGTCCAGATCGTCTTTGGGCAATACCCCGAATATCTTTTTAGCGAACGGACTGTACTCCGGTTGCATACAGGCAAACAGTTCGTCTATGAGCGCCTGCTGATTCTCGTGCGCCGAATAATCTGTGGCTGCCATTGCCATACGCCGGGCCAGCCTTGCGATCATCGTGTGCGCGTTAGCTGTGTCAACGTCATGATTTTCCTGCTTGTTGCGCTCCAGCAATTCATCTAGCATGAGCTTTTCTTCACCAGATTGCACACCTACAGGAATACCCTGTACCACAAATGTCTGCTTGCCGAAATGGTGTATATCGAATCCTATCCGCTGCAGGTCGGGTAACAGCTGGTCAGCACCGGCTCGTCCTGCGGCATCACTTCATAGCTGATCGGGAACAGCAATTGCTGCGAGGCCGCTTTGCCATCTTCCCACCTCGCCATAAAGCGCTCGTACCAGATGCGCTCCTGTGCCCTGCGGATATGGATATACATCAGTCCCGACTTCACCGTACTGACCAGATAGGTGTTCTGCACCAGGAGTATGTGCTGGCGCGCCGTTGAAGCGGCAGTCGGATGTGAAGACGGGAACACCTGCTGTTGTACCGCCTGCGATGGCAGTTCCGGTGCACCGGTATTCAGGAAGCCCGCCTGCGTGGGAATCGAGGCAGCGGAATCGTAAAGTTCCTTCCAGCGCTGCATCGAGTCTTTTTTCTCAATCATATGCGCCTGATTGCGGTCGCGGAAAGTACTGCTCAGGTAGCCGCTGGACGCGCGGTCCACATCGTTCTGACTCTGGGGCATCTGCACAGAAGGCAGGTGCTGTATCTCCGCGCTCAGATCGAAATCAAGTGCAGGCGCCATATTGTTCCGGGCCAGGGCCGCTTTCACAGCGGAATTCAGATAAGCATACATCAGCTTATCATCTTCAAATTTCACTTCCTGCTTGGTGGGATGCACATTCACATCCACGCGGGCCGGATCTATTTCAAGGAACAGGAAGAAGACGGGGAACTGGTCTTTCGGGATCAGTCCTTCATAAGCCTGCGTAAGCGCGTGATTCAGGTAATTGGAGCGGATAAAACGTTTGTTGAGGAAAAAATACTGCATGCCCCGCGTTTTCATCGCGGCATCCGGGCGTCCCACAAAACCCTGTATGTTCAGGAAATCTGTCTGCTCCGAGACGGGCACCAGTTTCTTATCATAGCTGTTGCCAAACAACGACACAATGCGTGCCTTCAGGCTCCCGGGAGTAAGGCGGTACTGATCCACCCCGTTGCTCTGGTAACGAAAACCGATCTCCGGGAAAGCCAGCACCACACGGGTAAATTCGTCGAGTATATTGCGCAGTTCGGTGGTGTTGCTCTTGAGGAAGTTGCGGCGGGCCGGCACGTTAAAGAACAGGTTCTTCAGGCAGATATTGGTTCCTTCCGGTATCGCACAGGGTTCCTGACTCTTCACTTCCGTTCCTTCAATCACGATATGCGTGCCGAGTTCGGTTCCCCGTTGCCGTGTTTTCATTTCCATCTGTCCCACAGCAGCCATAGAAGCAAGCGCTTCTCCGCGGAAGCCCATTGTGCGGATAGAAAACAGGTCTTCGATCTTATTGATCTTGGAGGTGGCATGGCGCTCGAAGCTCATGCGTGCATCGGTGGGGGACATACCCTTTCCGTTATCTATCACCTGAACCAGCTCCTTACCGGCATCGCGGATCACCAGTTGCACCTCCGTCGCACCTGCATCCACCGCATTCTCCAGCAGCTCTTTTACCGCCGATGCCGGACGCTGGATCACTTCACCCGCCGCTATCTGGTTGGCTATATGATCGGAAAGAAGATGGATAATGTCTGCCACAGGTCAAAATTTAGACCGCGAAGTTACAAAACCCGCGACGGAAAAGGCAGCGGTAATCCTTATCGTCGGCCGTTTATCGGTTCATCATTCTTTTCAATACCGTGATATGACGCTCCGCCCCTCCGATGTCAGGAATATTCGTCAACTTTGCAGTATAATCGTAGTAAAGATGAACTGGATTCCGCTGACCGAAGCCGATCAACTGACAAAAATCAAATCCGACAGTCATGATCACCCCGTGGTGATCTTCAAACACAGCACCCGCTGCAGCATCAGTCATATGGCGAAAACCCGCATGGACCGGGGTACTGTTATCGAAGGTGTGGATTACTACTACCTGGACCTGCTGGCCTATCGTCCGATCTCAAACCTGGTCGCGGAAACATTTGCGGTGCATCACGAATCGCCTCAGCTGCTGCTGATCAGAAACGGCGAATGTATGTACGAAGAAACACACAACGGTATTGACCCTGAGGAACTGCGGGAGCAGGTGTAAGATTACATTTCCGAATACCTTATCTGTATCTTTTGCGGGCAGTCTGTGCTATTTTTGCAGCTTATGCAGCAGAATTACCTGGATGGGTTGAATGACAGCCAAAGAAAAGCCGTAGAGCATATCAATGGCCCCCTGATGATCGTGGCCGGCGCCGGTAGCGGAAAGACCAAAGTGCTCACTACGCGCATCGCACATCTGATCAGAAGCGGCGTCGACTCGTTCCGGATCCTGGCACTGACGTTTACGAATAAAGCTGCCGCCGAAATGAAGGAGCGTATCGGGCATATCCTCGGCAACTCGGAAGCGCGCAACCTGTTTATCGGTACCTTCCACTCCGTATTTGCCAAAATACTGAGGGTGGAGGCAGATAAACTCGGGTATCCCCGCAACTTCACCATCTATGATACGGATGACGCGAAAAGCGTGATCAAGACGATCCTCACGGAACTGAACCTCGACGATAAATCTTACAAACCGGCGTTTGTGCTCAACCGTATTTCTGCAGCGAAGAATGCTTTGATCGGACCGGCTGAGTATGCCGAAGACCGCCTCATACGCCAGGAAGACGAGCGCTCGAACCGTCCGCTGATCCACGAAATATACAAGCGCTACGCTATCCGTTGTTACCGCAATGGCGCTATGGACTTTGATGATCTGCTGTTCAAGATGTATGAATTGCTTGTGCGGTTTCCCGAAGTATTGTCCAAGTATCAGAATAAATTCCAGTATATCCTGATCGATGAGTACCAGGATACGAATACATCCCAGTACCAGATCATCAAGATGCTGGGCGCCGTGCATGAGAATATCTGTGTGGTAGGCGACGACGCACAAAGCATTTATTCCTTCCGCGGTGCGACCGTGCAGAACATTTTACAGTTCAAAGACGATTACCAGGACGTGAATGTGGTGAAGCTGGAGCAGAACTACAGGAGCACACAGAGCATCCTGAATGTTGCGAACCGCGTAATCTCCAACAACAAAAACCAGATCGAGAAATCACTCTGGACGGATAATGGCACCGGTGAAAAGATCCGCATTGTACGTACGATGACCGATAACGATGAAGGCCGGTATATCGCCGATACGATTTCGGAAATGAAGCTGCGCTACCATTACGCCAACAAAGATTTCGCGATCCTTTACCGTACGAACGCCCAATCGCGTGCATTTGAGGAAAGCCTGCGCAAGAAAAACGTACCCTATAAAATTTATGGCGGACTCTCCTTCTACCAACGCAAAGAGGTAAAGGATATGCTCGCATACCTGCGTCTGATCGTGAATCCGCGTGATGAAGAAAACATCAAACGCGTGATCAATTACCCTGTCAGGGGAATAGGTAAGACAAGCCTCGACCGTATGCTTATCATTGCCGGCGAACACAACATTCCGCTCTGGGAAGTAATGCACAACCCTGTCGGTGCCGGTCTGAAAGGCGCTGCAGCGGCGGCAGTAGAAAACTTCGTGATCATGATCAAGAGTTTCCAGACGAGCCTCGAGAAGGATAATGCTTACGATATTGCTTTCAACGCAGGAAAACACACGGGGCTTGTACGCGAATTGTACAACGATAAATCCGTGGAAGGTCTGGCGCGTTACGAAAACATACAGGAATTGCTGAACTCCATTAAAGAGTTTACCGAAACCCCGGATGAGGAAGGCGAACTGACCGATAAAAGCCTGGGCAGCTACCTGCAGCAGATCACACTGCTTACGGAAGTGGGAAAAGAAGACGACGAGAACCAGGATGTGGTGCGCCTGATGACGATACATGCTGCGAAAGGACTCGAATACCCCTGCGTGTTCTCGGTAGGATTGGAGGAGAACCTGTTCCCGAGCACGATGAGCATGTATGATCGGGAGGGACTGGAAGAAGAACGCCGCTTGTTTTATGTAGCGGTAACCCGTGCGAAAGAACGTCTCTGGATCACCTATGCAAACAGCCGCTACCGTTTCGGCAACCTTGTGTCCAATGAACCGAGCCGTTTCCTGGATGAGGTACCGTCTGAATATTCGGAAACAGCTTATACAGGCACCGCAGGCAATCAGCAGCGCCCTTCGTTCGGGCCGAGATTTGCACAGAAAGAGCAATCGTTCGAGAAAGTGCCGTCCCTGAAACAGCTTGCGGATAAGCTTCAGAAAAACACATCCACAGCAGCGCATACACCGTCAGCAGATTTCGCAGCGGACGATCCGGCAGAGATACAAAAAGGCATGAAAGTTGAGCATCAGAAATTCGGCTTTGGCCAGGTGCTTACAATAGAAGGCAGCAGCAATAACCCGATCGCAACGATCGACTTCGGCGCAGGGCATGGCCAGAAAAAGATCATGCTGTTCTACGCAAAACTCCGGATAGTGCGTTAAGCCTGTATGAAGATTGATTCCGGTGCAGAAAAAAAATCATTTTTTTAAGGCAAGAATTGTACTTTTAGCGCATCACACAATTTGAAGTTGATGGAATACGAAATCAAAACGCTTGGGAAATTCCGGTATGTTGAAGAGGGCGAAGGCGAACCATTGGTGTTGCTTCATGGCCTTTTTGGCGCCTTAAGCAATTTCATGGATTTGGTGGACCATTTTAAGAAGACACACAAGGTTATCATTCCCATTCTGCCTTTATACGACCTGTCGTTGCTTGAGACTTCGGTTTCCGGACTGCAACGGCACTTTACGAAATTCGTCGAAGCGAAAGGACTGAAAAAAATGCACCTGCTCGGAAATTCTCTGGGCGGTCATATTGCGCTGGTGTATACGCTGAAGCACCAGGATATGCTGAGCAGTCTGATACTTACGGGCAGCTCAGGACTGTTTGAAAACGGGATGGGCGAAACATATCCGAAACGCGGCGATTATGAATTCATCCGCAAGAAAACAGAGCTTACATTTTACGATCCGAAGATTGCCACGAAAGAGCTTGTGGATGAAGTGTACGGTATCGTGAACAACCGTCTGAAAGTTATCAAGATCATAGCGCTGGCCAAATCGGCCATACGCCATAATCTCGGGGAAGAACTCCGGGAGATCACAGTGCCTACCTGCCTGATATGGGGACAGAATGATACGATTACTCCCCCGATGGTGGCAGAGGAATTTCATAAGCTGCTACCGGGATCAGAGCTGCACTGGATCGACAAGTGCGGGCATGCTGCGATGATGGAAGTTCCGGGCGAATTCAATGTGATTCTGACCGATTTCCTGAGCAGGCATAAAAATCCTGCATAGCATCATATACGATTACTATACGCAGTGCGTTAAACTAACAGAGCGTTTGACTCATCTAATCCGCAAACCCTCACTTTATGCTGCTTAATAAATTGCTTTCGTCAGAAGTTCCGGTTATCAGCGGTTCAGATGACATGGAATATATCAAATCCCTTTTCTTCGCATCGGAGCTGAAACAATTGCCGGTGGTGGAGTCTGGCCGCTATCTCGGACTGCTGGAGCTGGAGGAAGTTCAGGAGCATGAAGATGACCCGGTGGAAATGAACCCGCATTTGTACGAGCATTTCCGTCCCGCCATCTCTATTCTGGCCCACCCGTTCGAAGCGATACGCGTACTTCATCAGCATGAATTATCTGTTCTTCCCGTTCTGTTTGAAGACGGAGAATATGCAGGTTGCGTTACTAAAGATACTTTACTGAAATACCTTATTGACAGTATCAGCACCGAGGTGAGCGGTGGTATTATCGTACTTGAAATGGAGACACGCGATTACAGCCTTGCACAGATCGCTAGAATCTGCGAAAATGAGCAGGTAATGATCCTCGGCGTTCATGCAGTAACGAACCCCGGCACCGCAAAACTCGAAGTGACCATAAAAACCAACAGTCTGGATCTCGCAGGCGTGGTTCAGGCGCTCGAACGTTTTGAGTATACCGTTATGGATACATTCGGCGACCGTAAGATCGAAAACGATATTATGGATCGCTACAAATTACTGATGAACTACCTCAACATGTAATAACTAAAGTACCGGGCTCTGTCGGACAGAGTCAGAGGCAAAAGCTACCGGCATAAGCGGTAGCTTTTATTTTTTTATTTTCCGGAACGGCCAAACAGGGCGGCCACAATTACAATCAGCACCACAACAATCAATACCCCTACCCATACTCCGGTTTTGAAAATTCCTCCGATCACTTCGCATGAAGAGAAGCCGGCAAGCGCAGCCAGCAGTAAAACGTTTAAAAATATAATGTGCTTTTTCATAGTGTAAAGCTCCTTTTGCGCGCTTACAACTTCGTTACAGAAATTTTATACAGGTCTTATATATTACCCATTTGGCGCGCGGTTTACAGCGTATATATCTACTGAGCGAAACTATTGTACAGATAGCTTACAGATTTATATTTTCCTCTTGGATTTTCTTGGTAAAGCGGCTACATTTGTCCGTCTTATTTTTTAACAATTTTATAAATTATGCACTCATTATTCTACCTGGTACCAGTCTTCGGGATAGTCGCATTATTATTCACGTTCATTAAAAGTGCGTGGGTAACGAAGCAAAGCGACGGCGGAGACCGCATGCGTGAAATTTCCAAGTACATCGCAGAAGGGGCAATGGCCTTCCTGAAAGCAGAGTACAAAATCCTGTCCTATTTCGTGATCATTGCGGCCATTCTGCTTGGCATTATGGGGTCCAGCAATGAAAAGTCGCACTGGTCTATTGCACTGGCATTTGTGATTGGTGCGGTATTCAGCGCGCTTGCGGGCTTTATCGGAATGCGTATCGCAACCAAGTCGAACGTGCGTACGGCGGAAGCCGCTAAAACAAGTCTGAGCAAAGCACTGAAGGTTTCCTTCACAGGCGGTTCGGTAATGGGTATGGGCGTTGCCGGTCTGGCAGTACTCGGACTCGGTTCTTTATTTATTATACTGAAAACAATTTTCGCTCCTGAGGCCGGAGTCGATTCGGTGGAAATGGAGCGTACAATCGAGATCCTTACCGGATTCTCTCTGGGTGCGGAAAGCATTGCATTGTTTGCCCGTGTAGGTGGTGGTATCTACACCAAAGCTGCGGACGTAGGTGCTGATCTGGTAGGAAAAGTAGAGGCAGGCATTCCCGAAGATGATCCGCGTAACCCCGCAACCATTGCGGATAACGTAGGAGATAACGTGGGAGACGTTGCGGGTATGGGCGCCGACCTGTTCGGTTCTTATGTGGCAACGGTACTGGCAACAATGGTACTGGGTCGTGAAACCACTTCCATGGATAACTTCGGAGGAATGGCCCCTATCCTGCTTCCGATGCTGATTGCAGGTCTGGGTATTATTTTCTCTATGGTGGGTACCTGGTTCGTGCGTATCTCAGATACTGCGGGCATCAATACTGCACCGGTGCAGAGAGCACTCAATATGGGCAACTGGGGATCGATCGTGCTTACGGCGGTATCTTCCGTGTTCCTTGTAAAATACCTGATGCCGGAATCCATGACGCTGCGCGGACATGAGTTTACGCAAAACGGTGTGATCGGTGCTATTATGGTGGGCCTGGCTGTAGGTACCCTGATGAGCATCATCACAGAATATTACACCGCGATGGGCAAGCGCCCGGTAATGAGCATTATCCGTCAGTCTTCGACAGGTCATGCCACGAACATCATAGGCGGACTTTCCGTAGGTATGGAATCCACATTCCTCCCGATCCTCGTACTTGCTGCAGGTATTTTCGGTTCTTATATCTGTGCCGGTCTTTACGGAGTGGCTATTGCCGCTGCGGGCATGATGGCTACTACTGCTATGCAACTGGCGATCGATGCGTTCGGACCTATCGCCGATAACGCGGGTGGTATTGCCGAAATGAGTGAATTGCCGGCCGAGGTTCGTGAAAGAACCGATGTACTCGATGCTGTTGGTAACACAACCGCTGCGACCGGTAAAGGTTTTGCGATCGCCTCCGCTGCGCTTACATCCCTGGCGCTGTTTGCCGCGTTCGTTGGTATTGCCAAGATTGATGGTATTGACATTTACCGTGCAGATGTACTTGCCGGTTTATTTGTCGGCGGTATGATCCCATTCATCTTCTCTTCTCTCGCGATCACTGCGGTAGGTAAAGCGGCAATGGCCATGGTGGAAGAAGTACGTCGCCAGTTCCGTGAGATCCCGGGTATTATGGAAGGAACGGGCAAACCCGAATATGAGAAATGTGTGGCGATTTCCACAGAGGCGTCTATCAAAAAAATGATGCTGCCGGGAGCGATTGCTATCGTCTCTCCGCTGATCATCGGCTTTGTCTTCGGACCTGAAGTACTGGGAGGATTCCTGGCAGGTGCCACCGTAAGTGGTGTGCTGATGGGTATGTTCCAGAACAATGCCGGAGGTGCCTGGGATAACGCGAAAAAATCTTTTGAAAAAGGTGTGGATATCAACGGACAGATTTACTATAAAAAATCCGAACCGCACAAGGCTTCCGTAACCGGTGATACGGTAGGAGATCCGTTTAAAGATACATCCGGTCCATCCATGAACATCCTGATCAAACTGATGTCTATCGTTGCGCTGGTAATTGCACCCACCCTTGCCACGCTGCATAAAGACAGCATCCGCATGCACCAGCAGGAGAAAAAAGCAATGCTGGAACAACTCATCAGCGGCGAAGCATCTGCAAAGCCTGCCTGTTGTGAGGGAAGCACCGCTACTGACTGCTGTAAAGAAGAGAATGGCGTGGTTACCTGCAGCGGTGGCGCAGATTGTCCCTGTCCCAACTGCACTGAAAAAGAAAATACCGGCGCTCCGGCCATCGAAGCTACGCCTTCATCAGGCAGCAATGCTCCGGCTCCGGCCCCTGCACAATAAACACCTTTAAAAAACACACAATCAAGTCCTGTCCGGGTTTACCTTTGGACAGGACTTTGTGTTTTATGGAAGATTCATTACGGCTGCTGCTGGAAGCCAAAGCGAAACAATACAACCAGCCCGGATTTATTCAGAAAGACCCTGTAAGTGTTCCGCGCCGCTTTCAGCACAAACAGGATATCGAAATCGCCGCGCTTTTTGCAGCTGTGCTGGCATGGGGTAACCGCACCGCCATCATCAACAGCAGCAATCGTATAATGGACTGGATGGACAATGCCCCGCATGCCTTCATCCTGCACCATGATGCTACAGACCTCAAGCCCATGCTCCAGTTTGCGCACCGCACGTTTAACGCAACCGACCTGTTATACTTTATCCTTTTCCTGCGCCATCACTATACGCATCATGAAAGCCTGGAAGATGCATTTGTACCTGCTGCCCTTTACGACGAAAGCGATACCGGTCCGGCCCTGATCCATTTCCATAATTACTTCTTCAGCCTGGAGCACCCCGAGCGCACACGCAAGCACATCGCCACACCGCAGCGGCAATCAGCCTGCAAACGCATCAACATGTTACTGCGCTGGATGGTGCGACAGGACGATCAGGGTGTGGACTTCGGACTCTGGAAAAAAATAAAACCGGCGCAACTGGTATGCCCGCTGGATATCCATGTAGCACAGGTGGCTTTCCGGTTCGGATTGTTGCCCGATACAAAATCAAACTGGAAGAATGCGGTTGGGCTCACGGAGCAGCTACGAGGTATCAATGAAGCAGATCCCTGCCTCTATGATTTTGCTCTATTCGGACTGGGAGCGGAGGAGCGCTTCCGATAATTACATGCCTGTTCAACACAATAAATATAAAAAACATTTAAATACCAAATATGCCTACTCCGGTGCCAACGCTAACGGAGCCTCCGGCGTCTTTACCAGCAGACTGAACATAATTGC
This sequence comes from Chitinophagaceae bacterium, assembly GCA_049840855.1. GTDB lineage: Bacteria > Bacteroidota > Bacteroidia > Chitinophagales > Chitinophagaceae > Rurimicrobium. The sequence goes on from JASGJF010000028.1 coordinate 111,236, forward strand.
AGGAAATTTTTACATTTAAAAAAATTACTAACAAACAGGTCAATCTCTACGTCTCTGTAAGATATATTCAGAAACAATGATTCTGAATACTTAAAAACCAGCTTTTTTAAACCTGAAAAAAATTTACCCATGAGCAAGCAAACATTCTGGGCGGCATGCATCCTGTTGCTGGCCGCATTTCTTTCAGCCGGGGATAGCTATGCCGGTTGTAAACTGCCTGGAGGATGGACACAAATAGACAGTTGTCCTGTATTTCAATTCGAAGGCAATAAGCCTTTAGACAGTTCCGGCAAGCCTTATACTGACAGTTGCCTTAAATATACCTGGAGTTTTGGCGACAGCGCTACTGCATCAGGCCGAATCGTTACACACACTTATACCAAAAACGGCACCTACTATGTGTGCCTGAAAATTCAGGACCTATGCCGCGGGTGCGACACTACCATCTGCAAAACCGTCACGGTCTCCTGCTATTACCCTACCAAGTGTAAAATGCCGCGCGGATGGTCGCAGATAGACAGTTGTCCTTTCTATCACTTTGAAGGCAACAACCCGCTTGATTCCTCCGGTAAACCATACACCAACCCCTGTCTGAAATATACCTGGAACTTCGGGGATGGCTATACCGCGAGCGGACGCATCGCATCGCACACGTACTCCACAGGTGGCACTTACAACGTATGTATGACCGTCCTTGACACCTGCAAAGGCTGCGACACAATCATTTGCAAGAAAGTTTATGTGAGCTGTATAAGCTCCGGATGTACACTGCCTGTTGGCTGGTCATCATCAGACAGCTGTGGCCATTTCTCCTTTGAAGGGAAAAATCCGGTAGACTCCAGCGGAAAACCGTACACGGATTCGTGCCTGCAATATGCCTGGACCTTTGGGGATGGAACTTCCGGAACAGGTCGTCTTATTAACCACACCTATACAGCAACCGGCACTTATATTGTATGTCTTAAAGTGAAAAATCTGTGCTTCGGCTGCGATACGTCCATCTGTAAAAAAGTTTCGGTAACGTGTGTCAGCGGATCCAAAGTCTGCAATTTACCGGACGGATGGTCCTCTAAATCTGACTCCTGCAGCAACTGGACATTTGAAGGACATCGGCCGCTGGATGCAAGCGGAAAACCTTACACCGACAGCTGCCTCGTATACTTATGGTCGTTCGGCGACTCCAGTGTGGCTACCGGACGTGTGGTAAGTCACCATTATGCAACAGTAGGTAAGTATACGGTTTGCCTGCGTATTATCGATACCTGCCGTGGTTGCGATACCATGATCTGCAACTCCGTGGGTATCCCCTGCTACAGTCCCGCCCTCACAACGGATATCCAATCTGTTTCCGGTGAAGCAAGCACCCTGAGCGTATTCCCGAACCCTGCCAATGGCAATTTTACGATCCGCAGTGCAGGCCGGCAGCAGTACCGCGTATTTGATGCATTCGGCAAGATGGTAATGAGCGGTCAGTTTACGGACAGGATCAGCCTGTCGGCTTCAGAGCTCAGCACAGGAGTCTACAGCGTTCAATGTATCAGTAACGATCAGGTACAGCAGACAAGACTCGTGATTACGAAGTAAAGGCAATACTGTATCAATGCCAACAGGCCCGGAACAACTGTTCCGGGCCTGTTGGCATTATAATATTTACTTGTAAAAATGCTGTGATCTTATCTGTATACAACTCTTCCGGTTTTGAAAAAACTTGTCCATTTACGTTTCTGTTCGGGTCTGATTGAGGATTGCTTCACTGCTCTGAAGTTTGTGTATAAAGCTGTTTTACCCTGTGTGATATACCAAAGTTGTGATTCGGGCGTATTATCCTCTTTGAAACCAGGAGATTCAATCATAAAAATGATCCAGGGATAAGTAACATTCTCGTCTTTCTCAATAAAAGTAAGCTTTGCGTTGGGTGCATGTTGCTTTGCCTGATCAAACATCATCGTCATCGCCTGATCCATTGGAATATTCTTTGCGCCTTTGATTGACATCATGGTTCCTATTTCAGTCCAGGACTCTAACGTCTCATCAGAATGAATCATTTCGACCAAAGCTATTTTCTCATTTTCCTGACTACTCCCAACCTTCCAGTTTTCATTGTCGGGCCAGTCTAGCATTAACGATTCGACAGTCAATTGCGTATTATCGCAATATTGAGAAATATATTTGTCCGCTTGTTTATCTCCGATTTGTTTTGCCTTATTAAAGTCTTCGCAGGCACCCTCTTTATTGCCGGATTGCGCCCTGATTTGTCCGCGAAGCGTTAACGCATTCGGAGTGGACGGATCCAGATCAATTGTCTTGTCCAGATCAGCCAATGCATTTACATATTTTTCCTGACTCACAGATACCGAAGCCCGACCGTAATAGGCCTTTTCAAAATCAGGATCCAGTTCGATAGCCTTGCTGAAGTCGGCTGTTGCGGATTGAAAATCCTTAACGGCGAGCTCACAGTTGCCCCGGTTATAATAGGCATCCCTGTTTGTTTTATCCTCTTTTATCGCCAGATCGTATTCTTTAATGGCCCCTTTAAAGTCTTGCTGTTTATGCTTCTCTATTCCGCGCTGAAGATAATCCTGCGAATTCTGTCCAAACGTTTTCAACGAACATATGATCGCAATTGGCAGTAATATTTTCTTCATTTCCATTGATCGCCGGATAAGGGTAAGACCAAATATACATTTTACCCGCATCACGGGAACATCCAAATTTTAAGCGCCCGGCAGCAGACCGTTTGCAACCGTCATTTACGACATAAAGCCACGCAATCGGCGGAAAATCACTGATTGCCTGACGGAGTTTGGGCCGCATATTTTCTCCGGTATTCCGTGGGGCTCAGGTCTGTGTACTTTTTAAAGGCTTTTCTGAATGAATCTACATCGTTATAGCCCGTTTCATACACAATTTCATTCACGGTTTTTCTTCCTGCTTCGAGGTGCTTTTTAGCAAATTCCACTTTAACCCGTTGAATATAGGTTGCGATTGAGTTTCCCGTGTATTTGCGGAACCGGCGTTCAAAGGTGCGCCTTCCAACATTGACCTTCCTGCAAAGGTCTTCGAGTGTATATATTTCTGTGGGATGGCTTTCTATCCAGTTTTGTGCCTGCAATACCGCTTCATCTCCATGGTTCTTTTGCCCGACAAATATTGCATAGGGATTCTGGCTTTTACGTTCTATATCGATCTCGAACATTTTAGATGCCAGTATGAAGATCTCCCTGCCGCAATGCTTTTCGAAAATGTACAGTATCAGATTCAGGTATGCGTAACTGCCGCCGCAGGTATAAATGCCGCCTTCGTCGGTTATAATCGCATCATCGATGACGTTCACGTTTGGAAACATCGCGGCAAACTCATTCCTGGCCGCCCAATGAACAGCGCACTTGCGTCCGTCCAGAAGCCCGATCGAAGCCAGATAAAAAGAGCCCACGCACAGGCATACGATTTCTGCGCCTCCCCGGTATTGGTCGATAAGCCAATCTGTGTACGGTTCATTTTCGCGGATCGCTGTTTGAAAATTGCCGCACAGTAAGGGCAACACAATCACATCGGTTTTCCTGAGATTCTGAATCGTCTTATCTGAGCTGACGGTGTACAGTCCGCCGGAAAGTTTCGTATGTTCCGTAAGGCCCACCACCTCAATATCGTAAAAGACGGGCTTTCCCTGGTATCTCATAAAGTCGTTTACCCGGCTGAACAACTGATACGCGCTGTCGATACTTGTCAGTGTACCGTCGTGAAGCGGCAAAATGGATACATGTTTCATCTGCGAAAGTTACAACATCCGCCTGTCGCAAACAGCCGGTGGTATTGTCGCTTTCGCCCGCCTATTCACAGACTTACCCTGAATACCTTTGCATGGTAACCATAAAAAGATACGTATGAAATCAGTGGAAATTATCATGATACCTGTCACAGACAGGCAAAAAGCAAAAGAGTTTTACCTGAGCCTCGGCTTTGAAGTGCTTGTCGAAGCACCCGGCGCACATGGTGACACCTGGATACAGATGGGACTTCCCGGCTGTGATACAACGATTTCTCTGGCAAGCTTTCAGGGGATCATCTGTGCTACAGACAATATTGGGGAAACGGTAAGAGACTTTGAACAAAAAGGGATTGCTATGGGCAAGATCGATGAAACGCCCTGGGGGAAATTTGCATGGTTTAAAGACCCGGACGGGAACAGCTTTTGTCTTCACCAAAAATAGCCGGACTGTCCGTGTAACATTTCTTCTCCGGACAGCAGTTCCGAAGTACCGGAACTTTGAGCGTCAGTTGAAGGCTGCACCCTATTGCGCAAACAAAAAGCCGCCCCGGAAAACAGGGCGGCTTTCTTTATAAAGTCTATTCTAACGGTCTTTACTTGCCACCAGATAGTTACACATTTTATACAGCACACGCGCACCTATGATCGCATCAATGCCATCGGTGGTATGTTCACCGCAGGATACTTCGTTGAGATCGAAGCCGACAATTTTACGACCGCTCTGGTGCACTTTTTTAAACAGGTAAAATACCTGCTCCAGTTCAAAACCACCCGGAACCGGTGTTCCCGTATCCGGACACAGCTTTCGGATCGAGTCCGTCGATATCAAAGCTGATATATACTTTTTGTGGCAGTGCAGCAACGATCTCGTCGCAGATGGTCTTCCAGGTCTCCCCTTCATACTGCCGCGCTTTAATATCCGCATCGAAGAAAGTCCTGATGCGGTCGCTGTTATCGTCGATCACCGCCACTTCCTCATCACAATAATCGCGGATACCTACCTGTACCAGTTTTTTCATCTGGGGTACTTCTTTCAGCACGTTAAACATGATCGAAGCATGTGAATAAGTAAACCCTTCGTACGCATCGCGCAGATCGGCATGCGCATCGATCTGCAGGATACCGAACTCCTCGTGCTGATCGGCCACCGCGCGGATCAATCCCAGCGGAGTACTGTGGTCGCCCCCTACCAGGGCCACAAGCTTCCCTTCTTTCAGGAGGTTTGCCGACATTTCATACACCCAGTCGCACATCATCCTGGTACCTTCATTCACTTCCTTCCGCTTACCTGCGAGCTGGTTGTTACAGTTCACGTCGCCGCCTTCAGAAAGACAGGAGATAATAGACTCTGCACACTGGCGAAGGTAATTGCTTTTCTTACGGATATTCCGGTCTTCCGGGAGCATGTAGTAACCCTGCTTCCAGGCATCCTTCACATCAGCATCGTACAGATCTACCTGCAGCGACTCTTTAAAAATGTTTTCGGGACCCCGGGCGGTACCATTACGGTAGGAAACCGTTACTTCCCAGGGTACAGGCAGCAATACGAGTGCAGCATCATCAATTGAAAAAGGAAGGCCAAAGATATTATTGGTCTTCAGTCCCACAGAATTGGGGTCGAATTTGGACAGGTCCACAGATAATATATTTTTTTTAGCAATGACCCTTACGGGCGAACTGCAAAATTAAAACTAAAATCAATCCCACAATAGAAACGATTAACTTTGCGAAGCCTTAAAAAAGGTAATTTTGTGAACATCAGGGACATCCGTTCCCCACACCATTTTTTATGAAAAAGACACACATCGCCCTGCTGATCCTTGTGGCGGCTGCAGTTTGCCTTATTGTCGTTATGTTCGGCGATTTCAGTACTTACGAAACCTTTGGCACCGCAGCACAAAATCCTGAAAAACAACTGTATGTAATCGGTGTTCTGGAAGGCGACCGCAAAATTCAATATGATCCGCAGATCGATCCGAACCATTGCAGTTTTATGGTGAAGGACAAATCGGGTGAAGTGCGTAAAGTGATCTTCAACGGTGAGAAACCCAGGGATATTGAAAAATCGGAACAAATTGTCATGCGCGGGAAGATGGAAGGCGATGCATTCCGTTGCAACCAGATACAGATGAAATGCCCGAGCAAGTATAAGAACGATCAGATCGCCACGGGTAACGCTTCCTAAATTTTCACTCAAAACACAAGCTTTTGCAGACACAATATATCGGAGAACACCTGCTGCCCGGCCAATGGGGGCATTTGTTGGTGGTTCTTTCTTTTGTAGCATCCCTGTTGAGTATGTTCGCTTACTTTTCAGCCGCCCGTACCGAATCGAAAGATCCGGTGGCCAGTCAGCGCTGGATAAGCCTGGCCAGGAACAGCTTCATTATTCATACAGCATCTATTATCGCGATATTCATTACGCTGTATTATATTATCACGCATCATCTGTTTGAATACCATTACGCTTATGCTCACTCCGATAAAAGTCTGCCCTCAAAATACCTGCTTTCCTGCTTCTGGGAAGGCCAGCAAGGAAGTTTCCTGCTCTGGTCGTTCTGGCACAGTATGCTGGGCATCGTAGTGATGTTCTCGGCTAAGGGACTGGAAAGCCGCACTATGACGGTTATTGCACTGGTGCAGGCCTGTCTTGCCACAACGGTATTGGGTATTTATTTGCCCGGGGATATACAGATCGGCACTTCTCCATTCCTGCTGCTGCGTCACCAGATGCAGGCCGCACCTATATTCCAGCAGGCAAATTACCTGAGCCTGATACAGGACGGGAATGGGTTGAATGTACTGTTGCAGAACTACTGGATGGTGATCCACCCTCCTGTGTTGTTCCTCGGTTTTGCCTCCACGCTGATCCCTTTTGCATTTGCAATTGCTGCTTTATGGAAAGGGGAATATGAATCGTTTGTAAAGCCGACGCTTACATGGTCCCTGTTTTCCGGCGCTGTGCTCGGAACCGGTATTATGATGGGAGGAGCATGGGCGTATGAATCCTTAAACTTCGGCGGATACTGGGCATGGGACCCCGTGGAGAATGCTTCGCTGGTTCCGTGGCTGATCATGGTGGCGGCATTGCATACGGTATTAGTATACCGCTCCACCGGCCGCAGCCTGAAGATCACGTTCCTGTTTTATATTCTTTGCTATGTGGCCATCTGGTATTCCACTTTCCTTACGCGTACGGGCGTGCTCGGCGACACTTCCGTGCATGCATTTACAGGTGAGGGAAAATCGCTTTACTGGCAACTGCTTATTTTCATTGCATTGATCGGCTTACCGGGCTTCATCCTGCTGATCCGCAGGAGTAAAACGATACCGACCGTAAAAACGGAAGAACAGTTATGGACACGTGAATTCTGGATGTTCATCGGCTCTTTCCTGTTGCTGCTGTCTTCCATTCAGATCAGCATTTCTACCTCGATACCGATATGGGCACCGCTGGCCAAAAAAATAACAGGCAAAGACATAGCCCCCCCTGTGGACCCCGTTGCGCATTACAACAATATCCAGATATGGGTGGCGATACTCATAGCACTGCTCTGCGGAGGCGTATTATACCTGAAGTACAGGCAAACGCAACTCAGCAAAATTGCCGGCCGAATGGGCGTTGTGGCCCTGGTCGCAGCAGTACTCACCACAGTGATCGCATGGGGTATGCAGATCAGCGGCTGGCAATTCATTGTGTTACTGTCCACCACTTGCTTCTGCCTCACCGCAACGGTTTTCTATGCATTCGGCATGCAAAAATCTTTCAGGAAAATGGGGCCGTCGCTGTCGCATTTCGGTTTTGCGGTATTGTTGCTCGGTATCCTGATCACCGGTCGCAGGAAAGAAATCATTTCGCTGAACACACTTGGTTCGTTCCTGCCGCTGGGCAAAAGGGCCACCCATCGTCACGTAGGACCAGGCCGACGTGACAGGAATAAGCAGGACGATCATGAGGGGCTGTTCCAGCCCCGCCGTCCGTCTGCAGCTGCAGGATGATGGACTGCGCATCTGCAGTCCTTCGACTTGTCGAGGAAGTATTCTGCGCCCAGTTCCCGGGCCTTGCGGCGGTATTCCGGCAGCGCATAGTTGGTCAGCACGATGGTCAGCGGATGCGCGCTCCCAGTGCTTCGAGCACGCCGAAGCCCGTGCCGCTGCGCAGCTGCAGGTCGAGGATCATCAGATCGTAATGGGTGTGCTGCGCCTCGGAAATGGCGGCCTGCTGATCGGGCACGATATCCCAGTCGCGGATTCCCGGCTTCGCCTTCCAGCAGATCGCGCAGCATGCCCGCGATGCGAGGCGAATCCTCGACCAGCAATACCTTCAGGATCTTCATGCCGGTCCCGCTATATCCAGGCCGTTGCGCAGTGCATAGGCGGTGATGTCGGCGTTGGAGCGAAAACCCATCTTCTCGAGGATGCGCGTGCGGTAGGTCGAAACGGTCTTGACGCTGAGGAACAACTCCTTCGCGATGACCGAAACCGCATCACCGGCGGCGAGCTTGCGGAAGATCTGGAACTCGCGCTCGGAGAGCGCTGCATGGGCGGGCTGGTCCTGGTCGCTGCCCAGATCACCAGCCAGCTGCTCCGCCAGCGTGCCGCTGACATAGCGCCGGCCCGAGCAGCACCATGTGCACGGCCCGCAGCAGCTCGTCGGCCGCGGCCTCCTTCTGCAGGTAGCCGGCAGCGCCGGCCTTCAGCACATTTCCACACGTACTGCCACTCGGGATAGCCGCTCACGACGAGAATGCGCATGCCCGGATGCGCCGTCTGGATATGGCGCAGGATGTCCAGGCCGCTGCGGTCCGGCATGTTGATGTCGAGGATCACCAGGTCAAAGCGCTGGTCGCGCAAGGTATCCATGACCTCCTGCCCGGAGGCGGCCTCGCAAATGCCACGGATCTGGGGGTCACTCTCCAGGAACTGACGCAGACCCGCCCGTACCATGGGGTGATCGTCGGCGATGAGCACAGCATGCATGCGGCAATCCTGCGCGAGTGGCGCCCACCCTGTGCAACGGGCGGGCACGAACGGCCGCGTAGGAATGCTCCTACACCGCCGCGGTGAGGGTCATGTCCTGCGTATCAGGCTCATGATGAACGTTGCCAGTGCAACGATCAGGAACACCACGAACAGGATCTTCGCAATGCTGGCGGCGCCGGCTGCGATGCCCGTGAATCCGAACAGTGCGGCAATCAGGGCGATGACAAAAAAGACGACGGCATAGTGAAGCATGGCCTGGATCCTCCGCTCACTGGTGGACGCAGCCTCTCATGAGGCGCAGGAAGTGACCGTCGGTGACTCCGATGAAGCGGTGCGTCGTGTCCGACTTCTTCTGCGCAGGAGCCTCCTACAGGGCCGGGCGGCGAAGATGAGCTGTGCGGTGAATCCGCGCCATCGGAGTATGTCGATGATGTGGCGCTCACGACCAAGGTTAAGAGCGATCTGCTAGCATCGAAAGGTATCGAAAGAACAGAGACCAGCAATGAGCACCAGAAAAGCCGAAGCCGCGGCACAGGATGAGCTGAGTG
>JASGJF010000029.1:0-14260 GCA_049840855.1 Chitinophagaceae bacterium
ACTCATTGGTGAAGGTTAATAGGGAAACACGATAGAATCCGAACAGCACCTGTGCTTGTAGATCCGGAAAGGCGTACACTTCCGAGATCTGCCAGTTGTATATTGGTTTTTCCAGCCGCTGCATAAGCGGGTGTTGTGGTGATACCGCTTACACGCAATTCATCAAACCATACTTCAAGACATTTCGGAAGCCCGTCATCGGAAGGATGTGTGTTATCTTTTTTTAGGATTCACCACACCCAGCATCACATTCTTGGCATCTCCGATATTCGGTTGTCCCACCACCATAATTATTGAGCCGTCGCTCATAGTCTCCTGGTAGGTACATAGCTTGCAAGACTCTTATCGTTACGATGCGTTTTTACGGAAACAAGATCATCAAGTGTGAGGGCAACTTCGTTGGAAGAAGGCCATATATCCGACTGTGTGCTGGCACCGGCAAGTGTTACATTCAGCGGACGGCGGTATTCATAATAGTTATTGGTGAAGTCGCTGCCTATTCGCATGAACATCTGCACATCCCCGTTCTGCAGGGATGATTTCCCTACCTGAGCTTCTGCGTGCACAAACAGACGCAGCTTATCGAACTGGCGGATATCCGTTGAACCCAGAGATTTAAACACACCACGGGAATCGCCGTCTTTCAGATTACAAACCTGCAGGGACAGCGACTGCTCATTCTGCTGAATCGTCTGTCCATTGCTCACGGCCTGCTGCTGACGCGTAACACCCGGAGGAATCACGTAAGGAATAGGAGAACGTTTGCTGTTCTCTTCCACGCTCACGGAAAGCAACGTGAAGTCTGTTGTGGAATTATCTATCGGAACATTCTCCCCGGATTGAGGAGCGAATACATGTAACGGCGCCAGGTGTTACGTCCGAGCTGAAGCCTTCCGAAACGTACGGTCACACTGTCTTCAAATCCGCTCAGGTACATACGCATGAAACGGATAGAACGGAAATCGTTGATATTGCCGACCTTGTTCTGGAACTCGGCGATCGGAATTTTGAACTGATACCAGGTTTCGGGCTCCTTCTGTCCATTGGGCAAGGTTACACCGGGGTTGTCGTAACGATCGGTAATAAAGTTCGTTCCGACTTTCATGTTCGGAGTGATATCAATGCGGTACTGATAGTAATTCTCTGCCTCATTAAGCGTATTATCTTTATTCAGATCTTCCGATTCCGGATAAGTGGTATTTGCAGATGAGAAAGAAGATGAATTGTCCGCTATCGGAGAGTTTCCCTGAGTATTATTGTAACGTTTGTACCGTTGCAGGATGTATGCATTGTCGTATTCGTCGCCACGGAAATAATGGTAGTCGTCGTTTGCCGGGTCTTTCTGAGCCTGTATGAACGAAGGGGAAGTAGCACCAACCTTAAAACGCAATCCGTCCAAGTAATCCTGGAACTTCTGCGTTTCCTCGTCATTGTTCATCAGGTCGAAGCCCACGTCCTGTATAGCGCGTGTGGCGGGATCATTATCGAACGAGCGGGTGATCTGCATCGCAAATGACGGTGCATACCCCCAGGTGGTGCTGACGAGTTTGGTGGTGTCTTTCAGGATTCGTGATACCATTCTCGTAAGCCATATTGTGGTCCTTCATCACATCTTCGGAAATGTCTCCGAGATTGACATACAGCGAACCTCCGGAAGAAAGGCTGCGGTTATTGATAAACGGATCCAGGATCCACATCTCTATGTACTCTACGTTCGACTGCTCAAAGTCGGTATTATCAATATAGCGTGAGATACCACCCCAGCGCTGTTTGGGATTCAGCAACTTACCGGTTAACGGATCAATATTGTCTACGTCGAAGTTGTAGGGTCCCCTTTCCTGCGGATAGAAGGAAAGATCGAAAGTAGCCAGCGAATTCTGCAGCGTATTATTGGACGTTTGCGGGAATACATCCTGCACCTGCACCATACGGATATAGTGCTGATCCGGGTCGTTTTTCACATAACCCGGGGTACCGCCGGTAGGGTCCACCAGCGTCGGCTCGATCTGGTACCAGGCCAGTTTCGCACGATTGCTGTTGTATGCACGCGTGTCAAGGGTTGCTTCCGGGAAAAGTATGGAGCCGTCTTTACCTATCGCCTGCGTGGGCGTGGAGGCAAGCATCCAGTTCTGAACAGGCGTTTTCAGATCGTGAGAGCTGCGTGTGCCTTCGAAATCATCTATGTAAACAGTACCGCCCGGATCCACTCCGTCGATCACTTTCGAGTGACCGGGAAATAAACCTGCCACCTCACCGGATGCGGTAATAAAGGAACTTGCGGTAGTGGAATAGATAGGCAGTTTATCCAGCGCACGTGTAAGCGCAGGGAACTCCGACTGGTAGCTCGCGTCCAGTCCGAGGTTGGTATTGCGGATCGGATCTTCACCGATCGTCGTCTTTTGTGTAAACGGACGCTCGGTCAGGCGCATGAACGTTCCGCCCAGCGTCAGCTTGGGATTCAGAATATAGTCAAATCGCGAACCGGTGAAATTCTGCTGCTGGAAACCGAATGTCGCATTGTCTTCATACTGCACATTGATCGGGATACCGGAGTTCAGGATACCGGAGTTCAGGATTTTAATTCTACCCAGTCCGTAATCGATCTGGTAATCCTGATTTTCCACCAGGCGCTGCCCACCCGCAGTAACAGATACGGAACCTTGGGGGATGTTAAACCCGCCGAGCGAAATCTCACTGGAAGAAGATGATTTATACGTTCCCCGCATTACATAACGGTTGTTCTGCTGCGACTGAAGCGCTACTGTTTTCGTGGAATCGTACAGTATCTGATAAGGATATTTACGTTGCAGGACGGGATCCGGACCGATGGCCGGAATAAGGTCAGACCCAAAAGGCTCTAACACCGGGAAAATGATTTTGCCCTGCTGCGTATTGATCGTAAGTCCCTCCACGAAGTCGAAAACCCCATCCGGGGAAGGATCATTCTGCTGGTTCAGGCGATCAAGATTCAGTACGGAAAGCAGCGGTAACCCGGCAGATTCGCCTTCGGGCAGGTAACGCTTTTCTCCTCCCCCCGGATCCTGATAGAGTACATTCAGGCGGAAACTTTCTTTAGAAATTCCATAGCCGCCGATCGCATAAACGTTCTTCATCATCAGGTCCCAGATCGGGAGCTTAGGTGAGTTGGACGTACCTTTCAGCAATTTCAGGAAGATCATCCGCTGATTAGTGGAATCGGGTGTGAGGTCTTCGGAAAACTCTCCCACCTGATACACTTTACCGTTATAGGTATACCGGAATGCCACTCCGACCACTTCGTCCGGATTCGGTTGTGTATTCAGGGAGATATATCCCAGTTGCGCATTGAATGAATATTCGGATGGATTCAGTTTACGGGCTGTAACCGTAGAAAAGTCAAGTCCCTGAGTAAGTCCAAGGCTCTGCATCGCCAGGGAATAACCACTTTGCAAACGGGCGTTCGGCAACTGTAGCAATCGCGAATACAGATCATTGGCGTTATTATCCGGAAGATTAAGTGGTATCGATCCCGGTATCAGCGTACTGTTATACGGCTTGCTCTCTCCCAGATCCATAAACGCTAGGATGCTGCGCACACCTGTAACGGCACCGGTACGGTTTGCAATCCAGACTTCGATTTTATTGATCGTGATCAGCGAGTTGATTACCGGAAAGTTCTTCAGAGCCTTATTGTAATTGTCGCGGAAGTAATGCGCAAGCAGGAAGTTCTTATTTTCCTCGTAAGCGTCGGCTTTGATATTGAATTGCTGCGTCTGTGCCCCGCCCTGGATTGTGAGACTGTTTTGTTTGGATTTCTGCTGGGAAAGAACGGTCGTTACCCAAAGCTTACCGAACTGCAATTGTGTTTTTAGTCCGAACAGGCTCTGGCGTCCGCTCAATAATGCGCTTTTTAAAGGGAAACTTGTGTTACCGGCCTCTATCTTTTTAATGATCTCGTCTTCCTTGCCGGTATATTCCACCCGTTGCATATTCTGGAAGTCGAAAGTGGCTTTTGTGTTGTTACTGATGTTCAACTTCATTTTGTCACCGATGGTGGCAAGCATATTGATGTTCATCTGCAGGTCGAAGTTGAAAGCTCCGAACTTTTGCTGGCGTTGCGTCAGCGCGGGGTTTTTGATGTTCTGCCAGTTGCCGCCGAAAGTGACATCCACATTTCCCTGCGGACGCACCTGAATTCCCGTTCCCCCGAAAATACGGTCGAACATACCCTCTTTATACATGGTGGGCAATTCCGGCTTCTTATTGAACATTGTATTCGCATCCATACGACGGCGCCAGTAGCTACGCTCGTCTTCCTCCGCCTTATAACGCTGGTACTCTTCCTGCGTCATGTACGTAGGCGTACGGATATACTGATCTCCTACTTTATCAACAAAATAGAACTTGTCTTCTTTTTCATCATATTCCACCGTTCTCTTGACGTTCCCGGGATCGTTCAGATCCACGGAACCGGTTTTTGAATCAATGGAAGATTCCTTATCGCGGAGCGGGAATTTTAAAGAATCTGTGGAACCGCCGGGAGTCTGTGCAGATGCAGAAGAACATAGCAACAGCAGCAGGCTTAAAGCCAGCATCATCCGATAGCCCCACACACCGCAACTATGCATCTGTTGATTGTCCTTCAATGGTTACTTGTAGATAAGGTTGGTAATTACAAATTCCGGAACGCCTCTTTAACCAGTTCTTCCACAGGGAGCTGGTCGCCGTCTTTCACCTTTTTCAAAGCAGTTTCCGCGGCGGATTTGTTAATACCTAAGTTCATTAGAGCTATTAACGCATCATTAGCATTTGTATTGTGCGCCGGTGCAGAATTATCCGACCCGGTAACCGTGGCAGGAACGGACAGTTTTCCTTTCAGTTCCAGAATGATACGTTGAGCGGTTTTTGCTCCTATTCCTTTGATCTTTTCCAGAACATTACTCTGACCGGAAACGATCGCGCGTTCCAGTTCCGAAGGACTTAATGCAGAGAGTATCAGGCGGGCGGTACCCGCTCCTACGCCATTTACACCGATGAGCTGGCGGAAGGTATCTTTTTCATATGTATCTGAAAAGCCGAACAATGTCCAGCCGTCTTCACTCACCTTCAGATGGGTGTACAGCCGCACCTGCTCCAGATGCCGGATCTGGTCAAAAGTCCGCAGCGTTATATGTACCTCATACCCAACGCCATTTACATCAATAAACAGCAGGGAAGGTGATTTATGGGTAATCTTTCCTTCAAGATAAGCAAACATAGGGTGGTGTTGGTTGCCGAAGCGTGCAAGCTAAAAAAAAGCGACGTAAACCGGTACGTCGCTCTTGGATTTTTTTAAAAGTAAGTTATTCTTCCCACCAAGGTTCCGCGCGGGTCTTGAATTTATAGAAGAAGGTGATGGAAAAGCTCGAAAATCCGTCCGGACCTTTATTGCTGCCACGCATTTCTCCTGTCTTGTGGGTTTTGTTCGGATCCAGTTCCCAGGATTTATCCCTCATGGCTGTAGCCTGCTTTACCTGTGCAGGTGTCAGTCCGTTCTGAGCGTACAGCGCAGGATCAATATAATTTTTACTCACACCGTCGAGGTAATCTGTAAAGCATTTACGATAGACCCATTCCGCACCGATACCGAAAGACGGACTCAGGTCCCATTTGATACCTACGCCTAAAGGAATAGCAAGCTGCCATTGAGAATAAGCTTTAGGCATACCGCTCTCTTTAAACCCATCGCCTTCCACGTGGAGGTCGTACAGGTTGATCCATTCTCCCGTAGAAGCGCCGGCACTACCGTCTTTTTCCACGTAACGGCCTTTCGCATTGAAATGATAACCCGCAATACCTGCAAGCAGGTAAGGCTGGAAGTGCATTTTTGCAGCGCGGCTCAGCGGTGAAATACGGAAAGGGTTGATCTCAAACATGAAAGAACCTTCCCAGATCGTGGTGCGTACATCCAGGTTACGCTGGTAGCGTTGCACCGCATCGGTTTCGTATTTGGTTTCTTTTTCAGCCAGGTCTTTATTCATTTTATCACCGGCACTTACAATGCCGTATGAAATACCGGTACGCATTACGAGCGCCGGCCAGGATGAATAACGGACATATAATCCGCCAAATGGCTGAATGTAACTGCTGTAGTTGGAATTTTTAAAGTGTTCGATCGGAGATTTGGTGCCGACATCGCCCCACAAATCGCCGGTTCCCACCTTCACACCCAAAGACCAGCAACGACGCTCGATGTATTCACGATCTAATTGGGCCGAAGCTGAAAAGGCAAATCCGAGGGCTAAGGCAGTTGTGCAAAATGAACTGATGAGTTTGGTCTTCATGTTCTTATAACCGAATTTGGGTACAAGATATAAAACTTTGATTTTAATAAAAGTTTTTGAGAGAGAAATTTGAAAAAAAGTTACAATGCCTTATTTACCCTGAAACGCCGCTTTGCGCTTTTCCAGGAAAGCAGCAACTCCCTCTGCTTTGTCTGCCGTATCAAAGCATTCACCGAATGCGGTCACCTCATTTGCAAAACCGTTCGGATCACATTTTGCCGCCTGGTTTACGAGGGAGATAGACTTCGCCACAGCCAGCGGTGCTTTCCCGTTGATTTTCGTCAGTATCTTCTTAGCCTCGTCCAGCAAAGAAGCGATCGGGAATACATGATTCACCAGACCCAGATTTTTTGCTTCTTCCGCGCCGATCATGTCGCCGGTAAGAATCAGCTCCATTGCTTTTCCCTTGCCGATCAGTTGGGTAAGACGCTGCGTACCACCGTAACCGGGTATCAAACCGAGATTCACTTCGGGCTGACCGAATTTGGCATTCTCACTTGCGATACGGAAATGACAGACTCATAGCGAGTTCGCAGCCGCCACCGAGCGCGAAACCATTTACAGCGGCTATAATCGGTTTGTGCGCGTTTTCGATTTTGGAGAATACAAGGTCCTGGCCACGTTGTCCGAGTGCAGCACCACCCTTTCCGTCCAGTTCTGTAAACTCAGAAATATCTGCACCGGCAACAAAAGCCTTTTCACCGGAACCGGTAATAATCACAGACTTAACCTCGGGATTGGACAGACATTCGTCCAGCGCATTTCCCAGATCGGTGATTACATCTTTATTAAGTGCGTTCATTTTCTCCGCACGATTGATCGTAATGATCAGAATTCCATCCTGTAAATCAGTAAGCAGTGTCATGTGTTGATTTTTGGATCACGAATGTACTAAACCCGGCATTTTATCAAACAATATTTTCGAACTGGCTGTTATAAAATCAATTAAAATGATCATTTACAATTATTTGCAAATTCTATCTAAACTAAATTCCGCTACGCCACAGCGCCCCTGCTTAATATTTAAACCAGATCACCGATTCAAAATTCTATATCTAATTAATAAACAATAATAATTGCATAACAACTTAAGTAAAGCTTTAACAAAATAGCCTTTCCTTTCCCATGCTCTATTGCAGATATTCTGAAGTCTTTAACATTTGTTGCACAATCCTAATTTGCCACAACGGAAGTTGAAAAACACTTTAAGTAAACGACTTAAACTATTGATTAGCAAATTTATATTTCAATTTGCTATTTGAATGCCGAACAGTATGCTTTCTCTTTATTATGATGAAAAAGGGCGTAAACACAATATAAGTGAAATTAATAGCGGCCGCAGGCTAAAGGCATGAAACAATTATCATTTACTGTTTACCTTCGCGCCTCAAACCGTAATTCATGGGCAAAATCTCCATCAACATAGCCACCGGCAGTATTCAAAAGCAGGACATTATTGTAGGTATCGATCTGGGCACCACTAACAGTCTTATCAGCATCGTTCGCGAAGACAGCAGGCAACCGATTGCACTGAGGGAAATAGACGGTCTGACTTTAGTGCCGTCTGTTGTACATTTTGACGAACACGGCAATCCGAGTGTGGGTGTGGAAGCTGTGAAAAACCTGATCGCAGATCCCGAGCATACCATCTATTCTGTAAAGCGGCTTATGGGAAAATCCTACAAAGACGTGGATACCGAAAGCGCTTTCTTTGCCTATAAGGTGATCGATGACAATACAGATTCGCTGGTTAAAGTACAGGTTAACGATAAATTCTATACCCCTGTCGAATTGTCTGCGTTGATTCTCCGTGAATTGAAACAGCGGGCGGAGCATATCCTCAAAACGCCGGTCGGAAAAGCCGTGATCACTGTACCGGCATACTTTAATGACACGCAGCGCCAGGCCACACGCGATGCCGGAAAACTCGCAGGCCTCGACGTGTTACGGATCATCAATGAGCCTACGGCAGCGAGCCTGGCTTATGGGATGGGTATTAAGGCAGACGAAGAAAAAACGATCGCAGTCTATGATCTCGGGGGGGGTACCTTCGACATTTCTATCCTGCATATTCATAATGGCATCTGCGAGGTATTATCTACAAATGGTGACACCCACCTCGGCGGAGACGATTTCGACAAAGCGATCGCAGACCACTGGATGCGCCAACATGGACTGAAATATCAGCCGGAGCTCCGTCTTATAGCAGAAGAAGCGAAAAAGACGCTGTCAGACACCGATCAATTCAGTTCATCGTTTGCAGGGAAAGCACTGACATTGACTGCAGATGAATTTGCAGAACTGGTACAACCATTGATCCAAAAAAGTCTCGATTGTTCGAAAAATGCGCTGAACGATGCGCAATTGAGCGTTACCCGCATTGACGAAGTGGTGATGGTTGGCGGATCGACGAGAATGCCGGTCGTAAAAAATGCGGTTAAAGCGTTTTTCGGAAAAGACACCCTGAACGATTTCCTGAATCCCGACGAGGTCGTCGCCTTAGGAGCAGCTATACAGGCCGATATCCTTGCCGGCAACAACACTGAGATGCTGTTGCTGGATGTGACGCCACTGAGCCTGGGATTGGAAACTATGGGCGGGCTGATGGATGTGTTGATTCCCCGGAATTCAAAAATCCCGAACCGTGCTTCACGCCAATATACCACCCAGAAAGACGGACAGAGCGGTATGCGTATCTCTGTTTTCCAGGGAGAGAGAGACCTCGTGCAGGACAATCGTGCACTGGCCGGTTTTAACCTGAGCGGCATTCCTGCAATGCCCGCAGGGTTACCGAAAGTGGAAGTGAGCTTCCTGATAGACGCCGATGGCATTCTCAAGGTGAGTGCCGTGGAACTGAGAAGCGGCATCAGCCAGTCGATCGAAGTAGCCCCGAAATATGGTCTCACCGACGAACAGATGGAGCAGATGCTGTTGGACTCTCTCACGCATGCGAAGGAAGATATGCAGACGCGTGCGCTGGTAGAAGCGCAGACGGAAGCAAGGCAAATGTGCGATACGGTTGAGAAATTCCTCGCAAAAAATGCCTCGTTGCTGAACGCCGACGAGACGGATGCAACCAGGCGCCAACTCGCTGTGCTTCAGGAAAGCATACAAAACGCAACAAAAGACGCTATCCAAAAAGAAACCGAATTACTGAATGAAATCACCCGCCCCTTCGCCGAAAGAGTGATGGATATTGCACTTAAGGAAGCGATGCGCGGAAAGAAGATCATTTAATTCGCCCCCGGATATCTCGATATAGCAACAGATTATAGTGCTTACGACCAAAAGTCGTTAACTTGCTTCATTGTATATTAAATTTTTGCGAAAAATAATGAAGCAAGTCACTTTATTGTGCGGTCTCGCAGCCCTATCCTTCAGCGGTATGGCGCAGCAGGTGCAGCACATAAATCAATTCGGTGTGTCTGTTTTTGAAGGCAGTCATACCCTGAAGCCCGCCCACCGGGCAGATGCGGGGACGAGAGCTAAATTACTGGCGGCATTTCCCGGCTGGTATATCGGTACTGATCGCTGGACCGGCGGTTTTACGGAATTGAACGGACCCGCAGTAAGCATTCCGGGTTCCGGCCTCGAGGAGAAAGCACGTACTGCTATGCGATCCAAACTGTCCGTGGTTGGCCTCAATGAGGCGGAGTGGAAATTGGTCGATACACGCACTAATACTAAAGGATTTACCATCCTTTCTTTTATGCAGGAAGTTGACGGTCATACCGTAAGCTTTGCCAAAATGCATGTACGGTTTAACGCAGATCAGAAACTTGCCCGTATCAGCATGAAAAGCTACGGCGTTCCCGATTTGTCTCTGAGCCCTTCTGTTACGGAAGCAACGGCTTTAGCCAAGGCCATTGCCGGCATGGAAACTGCGGATATTACGTCACAGAATATTGAGGGAGACTGGCAATGGTTCCCTATTCCGTCTGCTGAAGGTTACCAGCTGCATCCTGCCTATAAATTCACGCTGACGGGCAAAACCGAACAAGGCGGCAGTGTTCCGTTGAATGCTTACGGCTATGTAGATGCGACCAACGGCGATCTGCTGTACCGTGACAATGAAGTGAAAGATGCTACAGACCTGCAGGTTGTAGGACGCGTCTATGATAAAGGCTTCACACTTCCGAGCTCGCTGAAAGGACTGCCTTACATCAAAGCCGACATAGGCGTACCTACCATGCTGCTGGCAAACGATACCGGCCTGCTTACCTCTACTACTCCTACATCACCGACCACCTTCCAGGTAAGCCTGAGCGGTAAATGGTCGAATGTAATTTCGGTACCGGATGCAAAGACAACGCCCACGTTTACTTCTGTGGTGTCCACATCCGGTTCTATCGATTCTTTTCCTGTTTCGTCTATCGCTACGAGCCGTCACATCAATGCTTATTATCATGTGAATACAGTTCATGATTTCATGAAATCGCTGTACGGTACCACATTTACCGGCATGGATTATGCGCTCACGACAAATGTAGATGCAACTGGTATATGTAATGCGTTCTTTACAGGAACCGGCGGATCGTCCATCAATTTTTACCCTGCAGGCGGCGGTTGTGTTTCTTTTGCGGAAGTGCGCGATGTGGTATACCACGAATATGGACATGGTATCGTAAACAAACTGTATACTTCAGGAATGACTAACGGCGGACTGAATGAAGGCCAGGCTGATGTCTGGGCGCTGAGCATCACGAAGGATTCCGTATTGGCAAGAGGTGCTACCATCGGTGCACCGACCAGCTTTATCCGCCGCTACGACGGAACGCCGAAAGTATTCCCGGTGAACCTTACCGGCGAAGTGCACGACAATGGAGAAATCATTGCCGGTGCATGGTGGGACTATGGGAAAAATGTAGGCAGCGTGGATTCGATGAGCAAATTGTTTGCGCTCACGTTAGCCGACCAGCCGGACGGGCCGAACGGAACCGAAGGAGATGTATATTTTGAAATGCTGATCGACGCGCTTGTGAATGATGACAACGACGGCGACCTTTCTAACGGAACCCCTCATTTCCTCCCGCTGGTAAAAGCGTTTGCACGCCATGGTATTTATCTCCTGCAGGACGCAGATCTTACACATACCGAGCTGGGACATCAGGCAAAAGGAGCGTCCATTACCTTTAACGCTACACTTACGGTAAGCCATCCTGAATTCTTCAGTGGATTGGATCTCGTTTACCGCACCTCCCGCGCGACTGGTGCTGCATGGGATACAGTGTCAATGACAGACCTGGGTGCAATGAATTTTACTGCCACTATTCCCGGACAGGATGCCGGAACCCTGGTAGATTACTACTTTGCTGCCGAGGATATCGTAAATCAGACTGGTATTTTCTTCCCTGCCAACTTCTACCCTCCTGCGATCCTCGCAGAGAGCCAGTCGAACATTCCTTACCAGTTTGGTGTAGGATTGACTGTAAGCAAAATATTCGACTTTGAAACAGATCCCGGTTCCGACTGGCGGATTGGTATTGCTACAGATAATGCCACTTCCGGCAAGTGGGTAAGAGCGGTACCTATTTCGTCTAAAGTATCCGGCAACATAGTTCAAACCGGAAATGACCATACCTCCGGCACAGGCTCCTGTCTCGTTACCGCTAATGCCACATCCACATGGGCCAGTGCGTCCAGTGCAAGTGTGAAAAACGGCGTTACAACGGTTACCACACCTTTATTTGACATCAGCTCTTACACAACTCCGGTAATTGAGTATTACCGCTGGTATGGAAACGATCGCGGACAATTTCCGAAAAGAGACAGACTGGCGCGTAAACCTGTCTGCCGGTTCAGCATTTTCGGTTCCCGTGGAAAACACGAACCAGCCTGATTATTCCTGGAGAAGACGCATCTTCAAACCCCGTGAATTGTTCAGCACCACCAATAAAGTGCAGTTGCTGTTTATTGCTAAAGAATCAGGCTCAACAAGTACCGGCAATTCGCTGGTAGAAGCCGCGGTTGATGATTTCATTATTTACGAAGGCGCGGATCTTTCTTCTGTTGATGAAACAAAAGTCGATCTTGCAAGTATCTACCCCAACCCGGTTTCCGGAACATTGCAGATTGTAATGCCGGGAAATATTGATGCCACTTCGATTCAATTCTTCGACCTTACGGGTAAAGTAGCAGCTGAAGTAGCGGTTACAAAAGGAGCTTCACATTATGCAATTGAAACAAGCACTATGGTACCGGGACAATACTTCCTGGTAATCAAAATGGGATCTACGATTCAGACACGTCCGGTCACGATCGCCCACTAGAAAATTCCTGTTATAAAGGCCGTCCTCAAAAGAGGACGGCCTTCTTTATTGGTGCGGGTTTTGGCTCATTCCGGTTTAGCAATCAATATTTTATTCAAAAAAATGTGAGGATTTTTTTGAAGAATATTTGGAAATTTCAAAACGTTTGCTACCTTTGCAATCCCAATCAACGGGAAACAAACAAAAAGCTCTTTAAAAAAGCAAAAAATGCGGAAGTAGCTCAGTTGGTAGAGCACAACCTTGCCAAGGTTGGGGTCGCGGGTTCGAGTCTCGTCTTCCGCTCCAAAACAAAAAATTTCCAAACCTGAACCGGTTTGGATTTTTTGTTTAAGCCATGTCTGTAAAAAGTCTATTTTTACACGGCAGGCCCTGGTGGTGAAATTGGTAGACACGCAGGACTTAAAATCCTGTTTGCAGCAATGCAAGTGCGGGTTCAAGTCCCGCCTGGGGCACAGAGAAAAGCCTTCAGACAAATGTCTGAAGGCTTTTCTTTTTTACGGCATCATTATCTTAAAGAGCGATTCGCTTCAACACGTCTTTGTAGTGCCTGCCGACGGGCAGCTCAAGCTCACCTGCAAGCAATACCAGCATATTCCTTATAGCTTTCACTTTTGGCAACGAAACGATGTAAGAGCGGTGAATCCTTAAAAAATCGTGCTCAGGCAGCTGACGTTCAAAATTTTTGATGGCCATACGCACCAGAACCGGTGCAGCCGACTCCAGATAGATCTTCACGTAATTGTCGCGTGATTCCACATAAAGAATGTCCGCAAGCGCAATTTTCACAACGCTGTACTCAGCCCTCACAAAAATATATTTCGGATTCGCCTCTGCCGTCCTGGAGTTCATATAGTTTTTGAACTCCAGCACTTTATCAATCGCGCTATTAAAACGGTCCGATTCAAATGGTTTGAGGAGGTAATCAAGTGCATTCAGCCGGAATGCTTCCACAGCAAATTCGTTGTATGCGGTCGTGAAGATCACCAGCATTTCCGGTGCCAATTGCTCTTTCAGCTGTAACCCCGACATGCCCGGCATATTAATATCCAGGAATATCAGATCAACGTTGTTCTCGCCGAGGAAGGAAAGCGCCTTATGTACATTTGTAAAGGTGCGTATGAGATTCAATTCTTCGCGCTGAGCAGCAAACGCACTGATCACATCCAGCGCGAGCGGTTCGTCGTCTATCGCTATAGCGTTTATAGTCATAACTGCAATTGAAGGGTTACAAGAAAGCGATCGGGTGTATCGCTGATATGAAGTTCATATGCCCCGGGATACAAAAGTTCCAGGCGTTGCCGGGTGGTTTGAATTCCCAGCCCTGTTCCTTTTTCCTTTATCGCGAGTTCCGACATTTTGGAATTAGTGATGGTCGCCTGAAGTGTACGTTCCCGGATAACGATCGACACTTCGATAACGGAAGGGTGCTCACTGTCTGCTCCATATTTAAATGCATTTTCCACAAAAGGAATAAGCAGGAACGGAACAATCTTTACTTCATTTGTTGCCCCGGAAACCTGGTACGCTACACTGGTAGCCGGGGTAAGCCGCAATGACTGCAGTTTCATATAGCTCTCAATATACTCCAGCTCCTTATTCAGCATCACCAGCGGCCGGCTGCCCTCGTCTATGGAATAACGCATCATTTTAGACAGGGTGACAATTGCTTCCGGCGTCTTATCCGACTTC
>JASGJF010000030.1:0-18156 GCA_049840855.1 Chitinophagaceae bacterium
ACGCATGACACCTGTTTGCATATGATATGTCTGCTCCTTTTCCCAGGCTTATACCCAAACACTTTACTCAATGACAAATGTTGGTAGCCGGTTTGCCTGCAACCGTTTCCCGGGTTATTTACACGGAACCATTATCATCAAGGTTTTCGCGCTGTTCCGCTTTATGTACCTGGTTTTTCAGGTCTTCAATGCGACCGTTTCTTTTACTGATGCGCTCTTCAATTTCAACAATCAGGTTTTTCATGTGCGCCCTTAGTTCGTCTGCTTTTGGACCATCCACGTTGTGTTCTATATTCTCCGCGCAATTCGTCTACCTGAGCCTGGTCTTCGGCGTTTTCAGACTCCATGTTCAGCAGGGTATTGCGCAGCTGGATATTATGCACTTCTTTATGCTTTTCGAAAGCTTCGCGGCGGCGCTCTCTGTCCTCATCTTTTCTTCTGAAGAAATGTTTCGCGCGGAAATGAATTGCTCCCACAGGTGCTCCTTATGTTCTTTGCCTGCATGGCCGATACTTTTCCATTCTTCAAACAACTGATTCAGTTCTTCCGTTGCCTCTTTCCAACGCGTACTGTTTTTCAGGGATTCGGCCCTGTCTATCAGTGATTGTTTCTTTTTAAAGTTTTCGTCGAGCATATTTTTATACTCGTTAGAATGGGCTTTTTTCGCATTGAAGAAAGCAGTTTTTGCGGCGGAGAAGCGATTCCAGAGATCGTTGTTGTGTTCAGCTGGTGCCTGGCCGGCTTTTTTCCATTCGTCCATCAGATCGTTGTAGGCTTTTGCCGTTACACCCCAGTCTGTGCTGTCGCGCATTGCTTCTGCCTTCTCAACCAGTGCGAGTCTTGATCGCATAATTAGCTTCCTGCTCAACTTTTATCTGGTCGGTATGGATCTTTTTGCGGTCGTAAAAATTATTTTTTGCAGCAATAAAGCGTTGCCAGAGTGCTTCGTTTTTATCGGGAATAGTGCGACCGGTTTTCTTCCAGTCTTCCATCAGCTGTTTAAAAATCTCTGTGGTCTCCTTCCAGTTTTCTGAATCGGCAAGCGCTTCGGCTTTGTCTACCAACTCCATTTTCAGGTCGAGGTTTTGCAGCATTTCTTTACTGATATCCTCCTGATGCTGGCGCTTTTCTTCGAAGAAATGTTCTTTTATTTTTTCCAGCTTATCCCAAAGTGCATCATTTCTTTTCTTATCCACGAAGCCCAGAGTTTTCCACTGCTCGCTGATATCTTTGAGCTTTTGTGTGACATCCTTCCAATTATTGTTGGATACGCTTAATCCTTCCGCTTCTGTTACAAGCGCCTCTTTAGCTTTGTAATTATCATCGATTTGCTGTTCTGTAGTACTGTGCCAGCTCTGTGTATCTTTTGCTGTAATGCTTCGATATCGCCTATGGCATTTGCATTTTCCACGCTTTCTTTCAGGCGTGATAACCGCGAAAGCAATTTTGTTTTGTCTTCATTTGCAGTCCATTCCTTTTCAAAATCCGTAAAGTGCTTCTCGATGTCCCGGAATTTGTCGAGCAGATTCTGAATCACGGTGTCGCCTGTTACATGGTTCAGGATGGAAACCACACGGTCTCCCAACCCTTTAACGGTCAGCGATCCTTTCTCATCGATTGAACAGTACTCTTTACCCTGGAATGATTTGTTGTCCCACCATAGTTTCAGTTGTTCCTGAGCGGTTGCAGATTGCGTTGGCGTATCCATAAAAACAAATTGCAGATAATTATAAGGACCTTGAAGGTACTGATAAATTTTAAAATGTAAATAGTGCAATGAGTGAATCTGACAAAAAAATAACCCCTTCGATTCTGAAGGGGTTTCTCTTGTTATGCGTTGTTTCTGAGTCTATTTCATCACGGAGCCGAAAACGCGGGTGATCAGGTCACTTCCAGTTCCCACCGGGTCTTTCCTGATTGTTTTTTCCTGCTGGGCGATTGTTACGAAGAGTCCGCTCAATGCGCGTTCGGTGATATAGCCGGTAAGATCGGTGTTTACTTTGTTTTTGATAATGGGTAATGAATTGTAGCTGGTAAATACCTGCGACCACAGTTGCTCCACATTATATTTGCTCATAGAACTGGAAATAATGGGACGGAATGCTGCAGTAAGCTGTGGCGTAGTGCGTGTTTTCAGCAGTTGTGTTGCCGCATCGTCAGAACCTTTCAGGATTTCGATACCATCATAAATTGTGAAAGACGAAATGGTGCTTGCCAGGATCGGTAATGCCTTGCCGGAAGCGTCTTCTGCTGCGCGGTTCATCGAAAGTACCAGATTGTCCATCAGCTTGCCGAACCCGAACTGGCGCATTTTTGACTCAATTGTGCGTACTTCCGGAGGCATGAGTATCTTAATAAGCGCATTGCCGAAAAAGCCATTGGTGGCAGAAAGGTTTTTAGTGGCAGTCTGAGCACCCAGCTGCAGCGCTTCGCGCAAACCGCTGACAACCTCGTCATTACCCAGCAGGTTGGATGATACGGGTTGTTTGGTTGATCCATTCGACTGCGTGGTACTGATACTGTTGCCGGAGCCGGATTTGATCTTATTCAGAAGACCGCTTACCCCCCTGCGCTTTGGAATAGTTGATGCACGCGGCGATCATGAGTAACGACACCAATGCTTTTTTCATAGAAATGTTGCGTTTGAATTTTAAACTGAACAAATATAATGCCAAAATTCAGTTTTCCGAAGCAACCCGGGCTAATACTAAATGTATTTTCCGCGTTTGCTGTTTAATATGTAATTTACAGCTACTTTATTCTGTTTGAGCGATGGATGGACAATCAGGGTTTATTTCAGTAGCCGGTCAGAATCTGCATTACATACGTTTTGGCACCGGTCCCAGGGTAGTGGTTGTATTTCCGGGCTACGGTATGCAGGCTGCGGCCTTCTCCTTCCTGGCCCATGAAGACTATTCTGTACTGAGTTTTGATCTGCCTTTTTCCGGCCAGTCGGAATGCTCGCCGGGTTTCCGTATGAAGCGTGCCGATCTCAGCGTCTTATTGCACGAAGTAGCAAACGAATATCATGTGAAAAAAGTAGGTCTGGCCGGATTCAGCATCGGAGCACGGGTATGCTTGTGTGCGTTTGAAGCTGCTCCGGACAAGGTTTCCCATATGGTGCTGGCCGCTCCGGACGGACTCGGTAAGGAGTGGCTCTATCGTTTTGTGACGGGAACCGCTGCCGGAACCCTGTTGTTCAAAAGATTTATAGGTAAAGGAGAGCATTACATACGTCTGCTGCAGTTCATGAATGCTCTGAGCATTATGCCTCACCATAAATTCCGTTTTGTCATGCAATACATCCGTACAACCGAAGCCCGCGAACGTCTTTTTAATATCTGGATGAGTCTCTCGGAGCTGATGCCTGTTCTGGAAAAGATACGGCGGGAAAGCAGCAACAGGCAGGTTCCCGTCCATATCCTCGCGGGTAATGCTGACAATGTAATCCCCTTACGTACGATCAGAAATTTTGCCAAACGCGGATCTCAGGTATTTTTGCACTTATTTGAACGCGGTCACAACTTATTGCAGTTCGATGAAGTGAAGGGAACTTTCTGCTCCAGGCTCTTTAATGTGACCGCTACCGCTAAGCCATGATACTGACCAGCCTGTTTCTGCTACTTACTGCTGCATACCTGCTGCTTTTTGTTTGTTATCTGTATGGATGGCTGCAAACACCTGCGGCGGTCACCGTGGCCGGATTTGTTCCTGATGTGCCTGTTTCCGTAGTAATCGCCGCGCGCAATGAGGAAGCTGTTATCGGAGCTTGTATACAAAGCCTGCTCGCGTTGCATTATCCGTCACATCTGCTTGAGGTGATTATTGTGGATGACGATTCGTCCGATGCGACGGCGACCATAGTATCGCGCTTCGGGCTGGAAAACGTGCGTTGTATCCGTGCTCCGCGTCCCGTTGCTTCGGGACCAGGATCGGCGTTTAAAAAGATAGCGCTGGATGCCGGTATCCATGCCGCAAAAGGAGAGCTCATCATTACCAGTGACGCCGACTGTACGTTCCCGGCGGAATGGCTGAGCCATATCGCGTTTCTTTACAGGAAGGAAAATCCGGTAATGATTGTTGCGCCTGTGCGTTTTGAAAATGACGGTTCCCTGTGCGAACGCTTCCAGGAGTTCGATTTTATGACGATGCAGGGAATCACCGCTGCCACCCGCTATTGGAACTGGGGTGTTATGTGCAACGGGGCCAATCTCGCTTTTTCCAAACATGCATATCATGCGGTGCAGGGATACAGCGGAACAGACCATATCATTTCCGGAGACGATTACCTGCTGATGCTAAAGATGCTGCAGCATTATCCGGATCAGATCTGTTACCTGAAATCTGCCGGGGCTGCGGTTTTAACGCAACCGCAGCCTGACTGGAAATCTTTCATACAACAACGATTACGCTGGTCTTCAAAATCGGGCAGGTATTCGGATCCGCGCATGGCATTCATACTTGTGCTGGTTTATCTCTTCAATGTGTCACTGCTGCTTGCCTCAATCGGTGCTGCATTCAGTCTGTTTCCCTTTCGGCTTGTATTGTTTTCTTTCTTACTGAAGGTATTTGTGGAAACATTGTTTCTTGCTTCAGTGCATCAGGTTTATCCGCTCCGGAAAAGTTTATTGTATTTCCCTCTGTTGCAACCGTTACACATAATTTATATAACTTTAATTGGCGGGATGAGCCGCTTCGGCCGTTTTGAATGGAAGGGCCGTAAGGCTGTGCAATCCTGATAAATACAGTGATATGGGAAAATTATTTATCGGATTATTGCTGGCATTGCTGCTGGGCATTACCGGATATATTTATTGGTTTTACTATCGCAGCTATGGTGACGGATTACGGGAAGGTTATTTCCAGAAGTTTTCACGTAAAGGAAATATATTCAAGTCCTATGAAGGCGAATTGCTGCTCGATGGCTTCGGCCCGCGCCGTGTCATGCGCAATGCGTCTCTTTCTGCCAACTATTTTTATTTTTCTGTGGTAGACGAGGCTATCGCTGATTCGCTCGAGCGATGTGTCGGAAAAGTGGTCACACTGCATTACACACAATATCTGCGATCGCTTCCCTGGCGTGGCGATAATTACAACGGACGTAATTCCGAAAAAGGGCAATATATCGCCGACAGGATTGTGAAAGTAGAGGAGTTTGAATAAAAAAGCGGACACCCGTCAGGTGCCCGCTTCACAGATATAAATATAGTTGTCGCCTATTGCAGCAGACCCAATGCATATTCTATGCGCTTGATCGCTTCGATCAGGTTGTCCATAGACGTTGCGAAGGAAATGCGGATGTTGTTCGGACTGCCGAAAGCCGCGCCGTCCACTACTGTTACAAGCCCTTTATGCAGCAGGAACATGGCAATGTCTTCGGAAGTATTCATCACATCGTTGCCGTCTTTTTTTCCAAGGAAAGAACTGATGTCGGGAAATGCGTAAAATGCTCCGGAAGGATTGTTGATCTTGATGCCCGGTATTTTTGCAAGACTGCGGATCACATAATCTTTACGTTCTCTGAACGCCTTTACCATATCCATACTGGGAGTATTGTCTTCGAGCAGGGCTGCTACAGCGGCTCTTTGCGCGATGGAATTGGTGCCGGAAGTGAACTGAGATTGAATTTTTTCACAGGCGGCTGCAATTTCCTTCCTGGCAGCGATATAGCCCAGACGCCAGCCTGTCATCGCATAACCTTTGGAAAAACCGTTTACCAGTACGACGCGGTCTTTAATAGTATCGAACTGCGCAATACTTTCATGTTTGCCGGTGTAATTGATGTATTCGTAAATCTCATCGCTGATGATGTAGATATGCGGATGTTTTTCAAATACCGATACGAGCGCCTGCAATTCTTCTCGTGTGTATACACTGCCGGTTGGGTTGCAGGGCGATGAAAAGATGAAAAGGCGTGTTTTGTTGGTAATGGCGGCTTCCAGTTGTTCCGGACTGATTTTATAATCATTCTCGATTCCACACGGTACATACACAGGTACGCCTTCCGCAAAAGAAACCTGCGCGCCGTAGGTGACCCAGTAAGGGGTAGGGATGATCGCTTCTTCACCCGGATCGATCAATGCAAGTATGGCATTTGCCAGCGATTGTTTGGCGCCGGTGGATACAACGATCTGATCCGGTGTGTACTCAAGTTGGTTATCGTTTTTCAGCTTGGTGCATACTGCGTTTCGTAACTCCGGTATGCCAGCTACAGGCGTATATTTCGTGTATCCTGCCTCAATCGCTTTTTCAGCTGCTGCACAGATATGTGCCGGTGTTCTGAAATCCGGTTCGCCCAGGCTCAGATCTATCACATCCATTCCCTGTGCTTTCAACTCGCGGCTAAGCTTAGCCATTTTAATTGTCTGTGGTTCCGATATTCTGTCTAGTCTTTGGGCTAATTGCATGAGTGAAAATACTTAAAAAATGCTACGATCGGCTAAAGTCTGCCACCGTTTAACAATAACAAAGCGCTGAGTACCAGTATTCCGATCATCGCAATAATGAGAAAGCGGATACTCTTTTTAGAAGACTCGTATGCAAAGCGGGATTCTGCCAGTTCCGCGATCCGCTTAAGCGTATTTTCCATTTTGGAAAAAGTGGTTTCTCCTTTTACGATATAATCGTAATCTCCGTATTTCATACTGTCCACAGCTACCTGGATCTTATCCTGGCCGCTGACCATGATCACCTGCGTATCCGGATATTGCTCCTTGATCTCGCGCAGGATTTGTACGCCGTTTTTTGCCGCGTTATTATGGGCATTCAGATGGTAGTCGAGAATAACAATAGCCGGACTCAGGCGCATGTTGCTCAGGGCTTCCTCACCATTATCGAACAGATGAAACGAAAAGTTGAAACGCTCGGCAAGGTAGTCCTTCAACATTTCGTTCTGGATGGGTTCGTCATCCACCAGGAAAACTGTCTGGTTTGGTTTTTTCGCCATAATATGGTTTTTTATTTGGTTAGTATAAGTTTACTGCAAGGTATTGCAGAAAATTCTAAAGTGGAAATTCCCGGCGTTGTTTTTTCGAAATGCTTTACCGGCCAATATAAGCGTTGAGTTCGTCAAACGCTTTCACGCATACTTTGTCCAGATGCGCCGCAAGATCCGCAATCATCCGGGTGTGGGCCGCTTCTCCGGCGCTGTGCTCCAGGAGGAACACGTGGCTGGTATCTTCCGGAACGCCCATATACCCTAATTGCGGTTTGAGCGAATGCGCGGCAATCTTGATGGCTTCGAGGTCTTTCCTGCCAAGCGCATCTTTTACCTGCTGCAGCAGTTTAGGTGCGTTGTCCAGGAACATCCGGATATATTTTTCCTGCTTTGCCTTATCTCCGTTTGTGAATTGTGTGAGGAAAGCCATATTGGTCACATGTTCGGGAATATCCAGCGCAACGGTACGTTTCTTTTGCTCTTCCGCGACTGTCTCTATATGCGCACCGCCGACCATCTCGCTCATTTTGTTCAGCAAGTCGTTTTGCTCGAAAGGCTTCGACACATATGCATTCATGCCGATGGAAAAATAAGTTTTCACATCTTCTTCCATCACGTTGGCCGTCATGGCAATCAGTTTCGTTTCGTTTTTCGGTTCCGGCAGCTGACGGATGATCCTGGTTGCTTCAATGCCGTCCATAACGGGCATGCGTATATCCATAAGCACCATATCGTAATCATTTGCTTTTACTTTATCCACCGCTTCCTTTCCATTTGCCGCTATGTCGATACGGATACCCGGCAGCAGTGATTTAAGCGTTTCCGTAGCCACCATCTGGTTGAATTCGTTGTCCTCGGTAAGCAGTATGTAACAGTTCTTCAATCGCTCGATCATTACAGGGTCGATGCTCTGCTGCTGCGCTTCGGCCTGCATCGCCGTCGCGCGTTCAAAAGGTATCTGAACACTGAACATGCTTCCTTTTCCCAGCTCTGAGCTTACGCTGATCGTTCCGCTCATCAGCTCTGTCAACTGCTTCGAGATGGCAAGTCCCAGACCAGTGCCGCCAAATTTCCTTGTGGTATCCGACGAAGCCTGACTGAAGCTTTCAAACATCTGCTTGCGGAACTCTTCCGAAATGCCGATGCCCGTATCTTCCACATCAAAGCGGACGACAAATTTTTCATTAGCATCACTGATCAGCGTTGCCTTCATTTTTACGTAGCCCTTTTCGGTGAATTTGATCGCATTACCGCAAAGATTGATCAGGATCTGCTGCAGCCTGGTGGGGTCTCCGAGCAGATTCTCCGGGATCGATTCGTCATATTCAGACTGCAGCTCGATACCTTTTTCTTTTGCTTTCAGTCCCAACATATCTGAAATGATGTGGATGACCTTTTTTACCGAGAAGGACGTCTTTTCGATCGTCATTTTCCCGGCTTCGATCTTGGCAATATCGAGAATGTCGTTGATGATCACTAACAGATTGTCTGCCGATTCACTGATCGCATTCAGATATTTCAGTTGCTCCGGATTCGGATTTTTTTCAAGCAGTAAATTTGTCATGCCCACAATCGCATTCATCGGAGTGCGTATCTCATGGCTCATATTGGCGAGAAACTGTTGTTTCAGCTCCGCTGTTTTTTCTGCTACTTCCTTTTCTTTGTTGGCAAGCTCCACCTGCTGACGGATCTTGAGGTTGCTTAGTTTATTCAGCGTTGTCTGCTGGAAGATTTCTTCCTTCAGTTTTTCAAATGTTTTCAGATGCCTGAATGCTTTGGGTATATCACCCATAAGGTCATATAATTCACTCAGGGTTTCATGGAGGCTCATCACATCGTGCCTGCGCCGGTATTGTACGGCCAGGTCCAGTGTATGGGTTAGTATTTTCTGCGCCTCCGGGTATTTACCGTAGCGCATCTGCAGCAGTGCAAGATAGTAGCGGCAGGAGATCTGCACTTCCAGCTGGCCCATTTCGTCAGCTTCCTGAAGTCCCCGCTGCAGGTAATACTGAGCCTGTTCGTTATTGCCGAGTTTATAATTGACTTTCCCGATCCCGCTCAGCGACAGGGCATGCATCCCTGTGCCTTTATCGGAATGTTGCAGGTTTTCTTCAAAATAGCCCAGCGCTTCTTTGAGTTCGTTCTGCTTGAAATAAATATTACCCAGTACATGGTACAGCAGGTTCAGCCGGTGAATGCTCTCTTCCTTTTTTAATATCGGAAGTGCTTTCAGCGCAAACTCAAGCGCATTGTCGTAGTCGTAGAGGTCGTAGTGGATGTAGGCAATACTGCTGAGATTCACTGCCTGCGAAGCAAGGTCGTTCTGCTGCTCATTCAGTGCCAGGGCATTTTCAAAATTATTCAGGGCATTTCCGAGATCTCCGATGTCACGGTAGATATGCCCGAAGTTGTTATAGATACGTGCCAGCAGCGAGTGGTCTTTCGCCTCCAGCGCCATTTTTTCGGCCTGCTGTAAGGTACGGAGGCCTTCGTCATAATTTCCCTGTTGCCAGAAGCACCATCCACGGATATTCAACGCACGCCCTAATCCGATCTTGTAGTGAATTTCATCCGAGAGCTGCTCGATCTCCCCGCTTATTTCCAATGCCCTTTCTATATCATAGTTCCGCACTTCGATGGCCATTTCAACCATCTTATTGATGCGGTCTTTGGGTGTTTGGATCGTTTCCAGCTCGGCTGCAAGCTCGAGGTATCTTTTGCTGTCCATAATCGGTTATTGGCTTACTGAGAATTATTTTACATCCTGCATCAGCTTACGGATAACAGGAGAGATGCAGATAAGTATCACGCCTGCCACCAGCGAGTAAGTTGCCAGTTGATAGTATCCATCGGTATAAGCATGCAGCTTGTCCAGCAAGCTGGCACCTTCATTCGATTTTGATATTTCCGCGCCCAGTTTTCCGGCTGCCAGCTGACCAAACGCGCTCGCCAGGAACCAAAGACCCATCATCATGCCAAAAAGTCGTTTAGGGGATAGCTTCGTGATGATCGACATGCCAATAGGTCCGAGACAAAGTTCACCTATCGTTGTAACGAAATAGGCAAGTGTAAACACGTTCAGCGATGCAATGCCGTCTGCTGTCGCGAAAAAACGCGTATAGTAAAACAGGTAGAAGGATGCAGCCAGGAACAGAAAGCCGAT
The DNA here is from genome assembly GCA_049840855.1 of Chitinophagaceae bacterium. Lineage (GTDB taxonomy): Bacteria > Bacteroidota > Bacteroidia > Chitinophagales > Chitinophagaceae > Rurimicrobium. The sequence continues at coordinate 10,101 of JASGJF010000030.1, forward strand.
CCCGAATTTGATCAGGGTATTGGGTTCGATTTTGCGTTTGGCAAGCCATATCCAGAGCAGCCCGATCACCGGACTCAGCACGATCACGAAAAAGGTATTAGAACTGTTGTTGACGATATTCGGGTCTATGTCGATTCCCAGCAGGTTGTGGCCCAGATTGTCTTTGGCGAACAGGGATAATGAGCCTCCGCTTTGTTCGTAGATTGCGTTAAAGAGAAAATAAAAGAAAATGAAGGAAAATGCCGCTACCAGTTTTTTCTGGATATTGGCCTGACCTACTTTGATCACCTCATAAATAAAATATCCTACGGCAGCTGCGCCTACGGTGTACATAAAGTAGTCGGTGTATTTCGTGTTTTTCACCATGATAAAGATCAGCGGAATGCTCGCCAGAGACAGCACATATACAGCGATCTCGCGTGCCAATCGTTTAGGAGCAGGCATGGCTGCGAGCGGAGATTCTCCTATCGGCCCGAGGTGTTTTTTTGTAAACAGGAAAGTGAGTAGCCCCAATATCATCACCACTGCGGCGGCCATAAAGCAGAGATTCCAGGAAACATATTTGCCCAGGTAGATACACAAGGCACCACCCAGTAGTCCGCCGACGTTGATTCCTGCATAAAAAAGCCCGTAGCCGGCATCTCTGCGGGAGTCGTGCGGATGATACAGTTCGCCTACCATCGACGATATGTTGGGTTTGAAGAAACCCGTGCCGATAATGGAAAATGCGATGCCGAAGTAAAACATCTCCTGTGGTGCAAATGCGATCAGGAGGTTGCCCAGTATCATAACGATGCCGCCAAAAAACAGCGAACGGCGGAAGCCCAGTATCTTATCGGCGAAGATGCCTCCGATAAATGTAAAGGCGTATACAAAAGCCTGTATTGCACCGTATTGCAGGTTAGCAGCATCATCTTTGAGCAAGAGCTGATCCACCATAAATACGGTAAGCACCCCGCGCATACCGTAAAAGCAGAAGCGTTCCCACATTTCGACGGTAAATAAATACCATAACTGTTTCGGGTATTTACCTTTAAAGTCCTGTATTTCGGCTAAAGTGGGCGTTGTTGTCTGCATGAGCTTTATTTTAATGGCACCAAAATAAGTGATATTTTCACATCCTAAGCGCTTTTCACACAGACAGCGCTGATAATGCCGGAAAATATTTTTGATAAATGCTGTTTTTAAAATTCCTTTCCGGATTTTTGCAGACAAAGTTTAACCTCATTTATGTTGTATTCAATGACCGGCTTCGGCCGTGCGGAAGCTGTCTTAGGAGCTTTCCAGGTGCTGGCTGAAGTGAAATCTCTGAACGGGAAGCAATCAGATATCAATACGCGTATCTCACCACTATTGCGCCCGTACGAGCATGAGATCCGGAGTCTGGTCAATACCAGACTCACGCGGGGAACCATTGATCTGACAATGACGGTGAAGCAGGACGGAGTGGCCAAGCCGATGTCTATCAACGTACCGCTTGCCGTTAATTATTACCAGGGAATGAAAGCGATTGCCGAACAACTGGGTCTCCCCGCAGAAAACGTTCTCGCGACACTGATGTCGCTGCCTGAGGTGGTGGCTGCCGATCAGGAGATGCTCAGCGAGGAAGACTGGCTGGCAATTAAGAATGTATTGGAGCAGGCGCTTAAAAACCTTTCTTTGCATCGGGAGAAAGAAGGTGCAGTATTGGAAGCCGACCTGCTTTCCTGCATCTCTTCGATTGAGAAGGGGTTACAGGAAATTCTTCCGTTCGAACCGGTTCGTATGGAAAAGCTGCGGAGTAAAATGCTGAATGGTCTGGAAGAAATGGTCGGTGTCGCTAATGTCGACAAAAACCGTTTTGAACAGGAATTGATCTACTATATTGAAAAAATAGATTTTTCGGAAGAGAAGGTTCGTCTTACCCAACATTGCAACTACTTCAGGGAGATCATCGCGGGTAAAGATGAGGTAAAAGGTAAGAAGCTCGGTTTTGTGTTGCAGGAAGTAGGACGGGAGATCAATACTCTGGGCTCAAAAGCGAACGATGCTTCCATCCAGAAGATCATCGTTGGCATGAAAGACTACCTGGAAAAAGCAAAAGAACAAGTGTTGAACGTACTGTAACTCCGGCCGCTATTATGAAAACATTATCCCGCATTGCTTCATTCCTGCTGTTGCTGCCGCTGATCCTGATCGGCAGCTGTATCCAGTCTCCTTATTTTCAAAAGACTTACGATATTCCGGGTAATAAATGGAAACTGGACTATCACCCTTCTTTTGTACTCGATATTGAAGATACCACGATCCATTACAACATCTCCTTCCTGATCCGTCACACCAATAATTACCCGTATTCGAATATCTGGCTGAAGCTCGGTATTAAAGGCCCTGGCGACACTACATTCACGAATACGCGTGTTGAAGTACCGCTGGCTACTCCGCAGGGACAATGGCTGGGTACCGGTATGGGTGAAATTTATGAACAACGCCGGATGATCGTGGTAGACCATAATGCAATACCAGTCACGCTTGATCTTGTTTCGCTTTCAGAAAATTCATATAATAATCTCTTTTCAAAAAAAGGCCGTTACGAAATCCGCCTGGAACACAATATGCGCGATAATATGCTGCCGGATGTGTTGCAGGTCGGATTGCGCATCGAAAAAAGTTCCAAGCGCAGCAATGACGTGAAACAGCCCGCGGGAAAGCTTCCGGGCACAGACACCTCGGCAACTTCCGTACGACCACCTGTTTCCTGACCATATGAAGACAACCGGTATCTTATATCTGTTGCTGCTCGGTTATATTATTGCGGCGCTTTCTTTCTGGTGGGTAAGCCTCGAGAAGCAGAGTCGTATTATTTATGCGCAGGAGCTGTCTTCGCTGGAGGCTTCCCGGTATGAATTGCGGAATAAAGAAACCTACCAGCAGCTGCGCGCAGATATAGAATCCGAAAAGTCCAAACGCAGTAAGCAATACCTGGGTGAAGGGCTTACTTTTCTTTTTGTGATCCTTGTGGGTTCTTCGGTTGTATTCACCACACAACGCCTGAGTGCGAAGCTGGGCAGGCAACAGAATAATTTCATGCTTTCGGTTACGCACGAACTCAAATCGCCGATTGCCGCGATCAAGCTTACTTTACAGACGTTGCAGCGTCATCAGCTGGACGAAGAGCGGAAAGCCAAATTACTTGGCAAATGTATCGATGAAGCGGATCGCCTTAATGAACTCTGCAATAATGTATTGCTTGCATCGCGCGTAGAGGGCGGTCAGTATGCAGGACAACGCAGCGTGGAAGACATAAGCGAGGTCGTGCAAAAAGCGTTCCTGGTCTATTCCGGACGTTATCCGGATCGTTTTCACCTGAAGTCTGCCGATGCGGATGTACGTGTGGAAACCGATGCCTCACTGCTGGAACTGGTGCTGAATAACCTGCTCGAAAACGCGATTAAATACACACCGTCTTTCACGCCCGTTGAATTGGAGATCGGTGTCACTCCTCAAAAAGTATCTATCTGTGTGAAAGATCGCGGAAACGGCATTCCTGATGGGGAGAAGAAAAAGATATTTGACAAATTTTACCGCATCGGTAATGAGGATACGCGTAAAACAAAAGGTACAGGGCTGGGCCTGTACCTCTCTAAAAAAATTATCAGACAACTGGGTGGTGAACTGCTCGTAAAAGACAATAAGCCTTCAGGCACGGTTTTTGAAATCCAATTGCCGCTGAACTAAACAATCTGCTATCGTTTTCTCAGTTTTTCGATCAGCATTTGTTTGAATTCCCTTTCGGCCTGATACAGATCCACAAGCTGCTGTGCGCTGATCACCCTCAATAATTCGGCCTTATACTTTTTGCTCAGTTCAAGGTCTTTCTCTTTATATTCGATATTGTCGTCGATAAAGCGGTTGGCGTCGTAGCCGTCTGCATCTCCGCCGCGACCGCGTGCAAACTGATCCCGGTATACCCGGCGTAAGGAGGCACGTTCGTCAAGGTAACGGTTGTATACTCCCCAGAAGCGGGCATTTTGCTCCGGTGGTAAATTTAATCTTTCAGTAATATAAGCTACGCGCAGGTTACGTACGCGTCCTGATCCGTCTCCCTGTGCCCCGGCTTGCCAGCTGAACAGGATCATGATCAGTATTGTTATAAATCGTTTCATTGTGTTGTAGTGTTTTTTCATCTAATTCCACCCGGTTTCGTCCAGGTAGTTTCTGATCTCCTCGCTGGACAAATTTATGTCTAATTTGCCATTATCGGCAGACTCTGAAGATGCAAGTCCGTTGATAATAATATCCGTATCAAAATCATCCAGGTTTGCTTCCACATAATCGCGGATATCCTTCTGGCTGGCAGCCTGGGCAAAAGCCGGATTATGCTGGTTGTGAATATTTATAACGCCTAATCCGACAAAAAGAATCAATGCAATGGATGCTGCGAGGCGAACCGTTCTGAACAGAGGTACCCGCTTGCGCTCGGGCAGTACTACATGATTGCGCGCTTTTACGAGCACTTTTTGCGGCAACTGATCGAAATAATTTTCGGGAACATTAAACGGCATTTCTTTAGACCATGATTGTTCCGGTTCCTGTTCAGAAGCGATTTTTGCAAAAATATTGTTGTTTAATTGCTGGAAATAATCCGCACCAGGAGCCATAAACGGCATTTCCTTTTTCAGGGAAAGATCCGGGTCCGGCATGCTGATAGCAGAAATAGTTTGTTCCAGTTCCGAATGCATTTGAGCAAAGTAATTTCCCGGAACCTGAAATGGCGTGGATAATGGAAGTGTCGTCAAAACATCGGCCCCTAACTCTTGCAATTCATCGTGAATATGTTTTGCGCGTTTCATAAGACTGTGACTGTTAGAATAGTTAAAGGTTTAATGATCTTTTAAAAAGGCTTCTATTTTTTTCACTGCATGGTGATAAGATGCCTTTAATGCTCCCTCGGTGGTGCCCAGTACTTCGGACATTTTTTCGTATGGCATTTCATCATAGTATCGCAGGTTAAACACCAGCCTTTGCTTTTCCGGCAGGGTTTGAATAGCCTGTTGCAGTTTCCATTCTATCTTATTGGCATCATATCCCTGTTCCGATTTCAGGCGGTTGCCCATTCCGTTGCCTTCTTCATCTTCGCTGATGGTAATGGAACTGCGGCGTTTCTGCTGTTCCATCCAGGTAAGCGTTTCATTCGTGCCGATCCTGTAGAGCCAGGTATAAAAATTGGATTCCTCCCGGAACTCACCGAGCGCGCGCCACACTTTTATAAAAACATTCTGCAATATATCGTTCGTGCTTCGTGGTGGATCACCATCCGGCGGATATGCCAGTACAGACGCTCCTGGTAGCGGCGGATCAGTTCGGAGAACGCCTTTTCTTTTCCGGCTTCTTCCCTGAAAGACTCGTAGCAGTTCACTATCACTTAATTGCGTCCAGTCAGCCATAGATTTTCTTTCTCCGGTATTTTTTATTTTAGATGTCCCGAAAATAACAAAGTTTACCCTACCGGCACAGAATTGTGCCTTATTTTTTGAGAATTGTCTAACAAAACGAAAAACAAGAGTTTATGGGTCAACTGATTGAGGAATTCGATGCATACCGTTCAAAGATGAACGAAGTAATCCTCGGTAAGCAGAACAAGGTGATCAACCGCCTTTTTAACCTGGATACCAATACATATGCAGCAGGGGCGCTGGACGTGAAAACAAAAGAAATGCTGGCCTGGTTGCCAGTATGGTGCTCCGCTGCGACGATTGCATCAAATATCACCTGGGAAAATGCTTCGAACAGGGTGTTTCCACAGAAGAGGTGTACGAAGTATTCGCTGTAGCAAACATAGTTGGCGGAACGATTGTCATTCCGCACACGCGGCGGGGCGCTGAATTCTGGGAAGAATTAACTGCATCCGGCGCGCAATAGCACCGGATGCTCTACGGAAAGCACTGTTGCTTGCTTTTGTGCATGGTAGGCTGCAATCGTTTCTTTATACAGTTGTTCGTACACCGGTACGATCTTATCCCTGTCGAAGTTCGCAGAATGCTCCAGTGCATTCGCTTTAAACTGATTCAGTGTTTCTGTGTCCTAGGATGCTGACAGCACCTTTAGCCATATCATCGATGTCCCCGACATTGCTCAGGAAGCCTGTTTTGCCGGGAATATTGATTTCGGGTAAACCGCCCGTATTGGTAGAAATCACCGGTACGCCGCAGGCCATTGCTTCCAGGGCCGCTAACCCGAAGCTTTCATATTCGGAAGGCAGGATGAACAGGTCCGTAATACTCAGGATCTCGTCCACCTGTTCCTGTTTACCCAGGAAACGGGTATCGTGACAGATATTCAGGTGGCGGCACAACTCTTCTGCACTGGGTCGTTCCGGTCCGTCGCCGATCATCAGTAATTTACATGGCATTTGTTTGCGTACGCTTGCAAATACGCGGATCACATCTTCCACGCGTTTTACTTTCCGGAAATTGGATACATGCGCCAGAATTCTTTCACCTTCGGGAGCCAGCATTTTTTTGAAATGCTCTTTGCCAGGTGTTGGAATCGCTGCGTGTCCACGAAGTTGGTGATCACCTTTATATCTTTCTGAATGTCAAAGAAGCGGTACGTTTCCTGCTTCAGGTTTTCCGATACTGCTGTGATCGCGGTAGATTCATTCATAGAGAAATTCACTACCGGCATATATTTCGGGTCCCGGCCGACCAGCGTAATATCTGTTCCGTGCAGGGTGGTGATAAAAGGAATGTCTTTGCCCTGTTTTTTAAGGATCTGCATTGCGAAATAAGCTGCAGACGCATGTGGAATCGCGTAGTGTACATGTAATACGTCCAGATCGTTATTGCTGATCACATCCACGAGCGTTCCCGTAAGCACGGTTTCGTAAGGCAGAAAGTCGAAAAGAGGGTAGGAGGGAACACTTACTTCATGATAGTAGACATTGGGATGGAAATGCAGGCGAACGGGTTGCTGATACGTAATAAAATGTACCTCATGTCCCTTCTCCGATAAAGCCATTCCCAGTTCCGTCGCCAGCACGCCGCTGCCGCCGAATGTGGGATAACATACAATGCCTATTTTCATAATCGCAAAAATATTCGCTACAATCCGCAATTGAGCGATACTTTTCAAAATTAGGACATAGTTTTTTATTATCGTTCAAGGCTTACCGAAAGATAACAATTTACCATCCGGTCGGTCAACGCCTCCGGATCGAATCGTGCCCGCACATATTCCGCTCCTTTTATTGTGCGTGAAAGTGCCTGTGCCGGGTCGTCCAGTACGGAGCTTGCAGCCATCACGATGCTTTCCGGACGGGCAGGATCAACGTAATAAGCGTCGGGGCCGGCTGCTTCCGGCAGAGAAGACAGTGACGAGGTGATAACAGCTGTGCCGGACAGCAGTGCTTCCGCAACGGGTAATCCGAACCCTTCATACGAGGAAGGGTATATCAGCGCAGTTGCCATCTGAAATATCGCCTGCAGGCTTAAGCTGTCGTGTACGTTTTCTTTCCAGATAAATAAATGCTCCAGTCCTGCTTGCCGGATGGCTGCTTTACAGGTGTCGGCGTAAGGTCCGCCACGCCCTACGATAACGAGCGGGATTTGTTTCTCCCTGAGGCCATGTCCGTACGCAGCGATTATCGATTTGAGGTTTTTACGTGCTTCCACGGTACCTACATACAGGAAATAGCTTTCAGGAAGCTGGAAGGTTTCCCGGACTTTCATAAGTTTCCGCCTGGGTTCTCCGGTGGTAAAAATGATCACGGCAGCTTTGATAGATTACCGAAATCCTGTCCGGATCTGTTCCGTAGAAACGTACGATGTCATTCTTCGTGTGCTCACTGATCGCGACGATCCTGTCGGCAACCGCACAGGCATGCCGGAATTTGCGGTCGTAGATCATACGTTCGGCGACACCGTAAGTTTCGGGATGTACTTTAAAAATCAGGTCGTGGATCGTAACCACACTTTTGATGCCTGAACGCTCCATGCCATAAGGCAGTTCATTGCTCAGTCCGTGATAGAGCTGAATGCCCGTTTGCTGCAGATTCTTTACAATGGAAAAACTTCGC
>JASGJF010000031.1:0-19563 GCA_049840855.1 Chitinophagaceae bacterium
AAGGTTAATAGGGAAACACGATAGAATCCGAACAGCACCTAAAGGTCTGGCCGGACAACAAAAAGACAACAGGGCTAATGTGGGCGCTTTATACGCACCGGTGTTCAAAGCTATAAATGTGGAAGGCGATTTCAACGTCGGAAAAGTACATCTGACGCCGGGAGTTGCAGCATTGAACAGGACATTGGATCAACGGCAATCGACGAACTTGTAAGCGAAATAAATGTCGCTTCCGTTGCGAATCGTTTTATTCCCAAATACAACATGTATGCATTCACTGCATACAATACACTCACGTATGAAAATCTTTCCTGGTATGCAGAAGCAGCTTCAAGACTGACGAAGCAATCCGTGTAAACGGTGCATTGAAGAACTCCAGCGGGACCACGCTGTACTCTACATTAGGCTGGGCACGTAAAGGAATCGCCGTAAACCTTACCGCTAAACGCACGGACAATTTCGTGAATGCGTACGTCTCCGTCACTGACCCTGCTGAACGGTATGGTAAACTGGCAACCTGTGGTAGCCGTGATCCGCCCGCACCGTTTGCTGGCGCGCTACACTCCGGCCTCTCAGGATGCATCGGAAATGGCTTACAAAGCAGATATGTTCATTGCGCCCAGCGATGATTACAACATCAATATCAACTATACGCATACAACAAGCTTACCGGCGAAAGTCTTTACCGTGAGCTTTATATAGACGGTGAATACCGCGGATTTAAGAAATGGATACTGGGTGGCGGTGTTCAGTATGGAATTCAATCTCCAGGTGTATCGTACCGAAAACCTGCCTTACATGTTCTCAATCACACCATTTGCGGAAGTGACTTACCGTATCAACGAAAATCACGCGATCCGTACGGAATGGGAGTATCAGAGCACCAAACAGGATATGGGAAGCTGGTTGTATGGTCTTGTGGAATACACCATTGCACCGAAATGGTCTTTTGCATTGTCCGATATGTATAATATCAAACCAACTGCAGGTTACGACAAACTGCATTATTACAACGTATTCGCCGCTTATACCAAAGGACCGCATCGTTTCTCACTCGCTTACGTGAAACAGGTGGCTGGTATCAACTGTACCGGTGGTGTCTGCCGATATGAGCCTGCATTCAGCGGTGTGCGCGGGACAATCACAACCAGTTTCTAATCCCAATTTATTCCGGAATAATGATTCAGGCATCTTTAAAGAAGAATGATAAAACTGCCCGGCTGCTGATCCTGACCGTGTCCTTTGTGGTTTTTGCCGCAGTTGTGTTATTGAGTAAAATCAAGCTTGAGGTGGATCTTGGCTTCAATCCCCACCTGTTCGCTACGGCAAATGCGATCATCAACAGTATCGTTTCTTTTTTGCTGGTATGGGCTTTTGTTGCCGTAAAGCAGAAAAACTACGAGCGGCACAAAAATATCATGCTTGCGGCTATGTTGTTATCCGTGCTTTTTTTGCTCAGCTATATCGCGCATCATCTTTTTAACGGTGAGACAATGTGCGGCGGAGCTTTAAAAAGTATCTATTATTTTATTCTGCTGACGCACATACCGCTTGCAGCCATTATCCTGCCCCTTCATCCTGTTTACCGCATACCGTGGCCTGACTGCGGAATTTGGCGCACATCGTAAACTTGCGAAATACACCTTCCCGCTTTGGTTGTACGTAAGCATTACCGGCGTACTGGTTTATCTGTTGATCTCTCCTTATTACACATAATCACTGTTATTCATTAACATAAAGCTCTCCGTTCCCGGGGAGCTTTTTTTATTTCACATAAGGGTATTTTGATTTGCTTCTAAAAAGAGTAAATTTGTTGGCATCCGAAATATCCATATATGTGAACTTAAAAATATATAGCATAGATGAAAAAACAAATACGCTTATTTTTTCTGGCCATTCTTGCTTCCGGTTTATCGCATGCGCAATCCGCAACAGACCCGGTCGCAAACAGTCAAAGATTTTTTGTGAACTGTGTTCGCCACTGCCGGGTGGATGACAGTAAAATTCTCAGTGCGTTTAAGAAAAACGGCAATACCCAGATATTTTTTTCGCACTCATTAATCGACTGACCTCGCAGATCTGCTATTTTTCACCCAGAAAAGAGATAAGCAATTTGCTCAGGCAGAGGATGGGATTATTCCCGTTGCTGCAGGCTTTCCGGGCAAAGATTGAGACGTTAGGGAGTTTGCCGACAGCAATGCGCTGACGAATGCACAGCATTATGACATAAAAGTTGCCGTATCGGATGTGATGCAGGACAGTGAAAACACCTATGTCTCCTTCGTTTTAAATCCATAGGGGATCTTGCGGCTTTCTATACAGGCTATCTGCTGTGTAAATACGACAGTAAAGGCAGGCTTGTCAAGTATAGTCTTATTGAGGAATAAAAAAAGAACAGCATAACTGCTGTTCTTTTTTTATTTAGTTGGATTGATTTAGCGGCGCTGTCTGAAACGGTCGCTAACAACCATTTCTTTACTTCCGGGAGTGTATTTGTAGAAACCTTCTCCGGTTTTTACACCGAGGTATCCAGCCTGAACCATGTTTGCGAGTAATGTAGCAGGTGCATATTTCTGGTTGCCAAAACCCATGTGCAGTACGTTCATGATCTGAGTAGCAAGTATCCAGACCGATAAAGTCTGCAAGTTGTAGTGGTCCCATCGGGTGAGCCATACCGAGTTTCATGATAGTATCGATATCCTGAACATCTGCAACACCTTCCTGCAATGCAAGAATAGCTTCATTGATCAGGGGCATCAGAATACGGTTGGAAATAAAGCCGGGGAAATCGTTCACCACGCAGGGAACCTTATTAATAAAGGTTGTTAGTTCGCGGATCACATCCGTTACTTCCTGGTCAGTTGCATAGCCGTTGATGATCTCTACCAGGTGCATTACCGGTACAGGATTCATAAAATGCATGCCTATCACCTTTCCGGGACGTTTGGTATGCGACGCAATGCGTGTAAGCGAAATGGAAGAAGTATTGGAGGCAAGGATTGTTTTCGCCGGAGCAAGTTCATCAAGTTGCTGAAAAATCTTTATTTTCAGATCAATGTTTTCAGTAGCTGCTTCAACGATCAGATCGGCATCAGCCACCGCATTGGCCATTTCTGTGAAAGTAGTGATATTTCCCAGTGCTGCAGCTTTGCTTCTTCGGTAAGCGCTCCTTTAGCAATCTGGCGGTCCATATTTTTACCTATGGTTGCCACGGCTTTATCGAGTGCGTCCTGACGGATGTCCATCATGACTTACATTGAATCCAGCCTGTGCGAATACGTGTGCAATACCATTGCCCATTGTACCGCTGCCAACAACCGTAATGTTTTTGATGCTGTTCATTTTTGTGATTTAATGCTTTTTTGAGTGTCGCAAATGTAGGGTATGTAAGTGTTAGAAATAAAAAAAGCGGCAGAAATCTTTCCACCGCTTTTCAATCGTTTTTGAACATTTCTGGCGATTAGCCTTCTGTTTGCTCAGCAGGAGCTTCAGAAGCACTTTCTTCGCTGTTTACCGTTTCTGCGGTTGCAGCAGCTACCTTGGCTGCATTTTTCTCTTCCACTTTACGTACTGATTCAGCGGAGATTGCATGACGCTTGTCGGATTTATGCTTGCGATGAGCCTCCTGGCGTTTAGCAACAGTAGTTTCATGCTCAGCAATCCATTTGTCAAATTTGTCCTGAACTGCGCTTTCGTCGAACAAGCCGAGGGAAACACCGCGTTTCAGGTGACGCAGATACAATACACCTTTATAAGAGAGGATATTTCTGCAAGTGTTTGTTGGTTGAGCTCCGTTCTCCAACCAGTACAAAGAACGCTCACGATCCAGGAAAATTGTAGCCGGAACGGTCAGCGGATTGTAAGTGCCAAGTTTCTCGATGAAACGGCCATCACGCGGAGAAACGCTGTTTGCAACAACGATAAAATAAAACGGTCTTTTCTTAGACCCGTGGCGCTGAAGGCGAATGTTAACTGACATAATAGAAATTATTTAGTTAGTGTAAAAAATGAATTGGAACGCGAAGTTAGGTATAATATTCCGTTATTGCCAAATATTTTATCCCAAAAACGATTGCAATCAGTAACTTGCCCTGAATTCCACCTTTAACGATACATGAAGATTGCGATTGTGAACGGTCCCAACCTGAATCTCACGGGTTCGCGCGAGCCGCAAATATACGGCAGAACAGATTTCGATACTTTACTGTCAACGCTTCGCAGCGCTTATCCGGATGTGGAAATAGTTTATTTTCAGAGCAATATAGAAGGTGCCTTAATTGATTTTCTGCACAGCTGCATCGGTAATACACAGGGCATTATTCTGAATGCAGGTGCCTACACGCATACGAGTATAGCGCTTGCAGATGCAATCAGCGCTGTTGCGATACCCTGTATCGAATTGCATCTTTCCAACGTGTTCGCACGGGAAGAATACCGTAAGACTTCTTATATAGCATCCAAATGTATCGGCAGCATATCCGGTTTGGGTATGTACGGCTATAAAGCAGCTTTGGCGTATTTTATAAACGAGGGGAAACATGCATAAAAAAATCCTTTTCCTGCTCCCCTACCCTTTACATAAAGCGCCCTCTCAGCGTTTCCGTGTGGAAAATCTCCTTTTCCTGCTGGACGGAAAATTTGAGTATGAGGTATCCACCTTTCTTTCGGAAGAAGATTGGAAGATTCTGTACCAGCCGGGTCATCATGTACAGAAAGCGCTTGGTATCACCAGAGGCTTCCTGCGTCGTGCCGCGCTCGTATTGTTCGGGTCATTGCGGTACGATTACATATTTATACACCGGGAAGCCGCGCCGATAGGACCACCCGTTTTTGAATACATACTGGCGCGGGTCCTGCGTAAGAAATACATTTTCGATTTCGACGATGCGATCTGGATTCCCAATACTTCTGCACAAAATAAAATTGCTTCACGACTCAAATGTTTCTGGAAGATACGTCCCATATGCCGCTGGGCGCACCGTGTGTCGGCGGGGAATGATTTTCTTGTAAGCTATGCCGAACATTCCGGTCGGAAAACACCCGCAACGCGCATTCCTACAGTCGTGAACACAGCAACGCGTTACAACAGGATAAAGCAACATCAGGAAGGCCGTGTGGTGGTGGGATGGACAGGCAGTCATTCTACTCTGAAATTCCTGGAACCGCTGATGCCGGTGATACAAAGGCTGCAAAAAGAATGTGATATAGACTTCCTTGTAATTGCGGATAAAAAGCCTGATCTGCCGCTGAGCGACTGGCAATTCTGTCCCTGGAACGAGCAAACGGAAATCGAGGACCTGCTGAAAATCGATGTCGGTGTGATGCCCCTGGTGCATGATGCCTGGAGTGAAGGCAAATGCGGCTTCAAGCTGATTCAGTACCTGTCGCTGGGTATTCCGGCTGTTGCAAATTCTGTAGGTGTGAACAAGCTCATCATAGAAGACGGAATCAATGGCTTTCTGGCTGACGATGATGAACGATGGTATCTGTCTTTGAAACAACTGATTACGGATGCTGCTTTGAGAACGCGTATGGGGGAATCCGGACGAGCTAAAATGGTGGCCGGATACAGTATTTCATCTCAATCCGAAGCTTTTCTCGGATTATTCAGTTAAACCTACTTGCTGATGCGCATTTTGTGCATTCTGAAAAAGAATTTCGACAAAGGGATAGGCATATGACTCAGTGCGCCTACAACAAACGTTGCTAATCGTTTATAACCCCTTACCACTGAAAGCCGTTCCCGGCAGAGCACTCTTTTCCCTGAAACAAGGTAATAAATAGCCGAGCCGAGATATTTTTTATTCAGGTAGTCCGGATAGATATAATCGAGATTGTGCTGTTTCACAAAGTCGATCGTAATATCCTGCTGCAATGCAAACTTCAGCGAATTTTTGATAAAATTCTTGTACGATGTAAGCCGGAACGGAGCATCCGCATTCACTTTTACGAGATGGAAGTCGAAAGCCGGAATCTGAAAACGTGAACTGATATACAGCCAGGTCAGGTGTTCGCAGCCTACACCTACGATTTCAGGATAATCCAGGTAACGCAACAGTTGCTGCGTAAACAGTCTTCGCTGGATCACCGGGGTAAAATCTCCATGCAAGGTTTCGTCCATTATCTCCCGTGCGCTGATCATCTGAAAGTCGGAAGGCACATATCCGTTGCTGGTTGCGAAGAAGAAAACAGGATACCGTTCCTTGTCCGGGATATTTGCTGCCTTTTCAAGCGCCTGCAAAACGGAACCATCCAGGAATTCGTCATCATCATCCAGCATCAGTATCCAGTCGCCGCTTGCCAGAGCTATCCCTTCGTTGCGTGCTTCCTGCGGACCGATATTGCGTACCAGTCTTTTGTATACCAAATTGTCCCATTTGAATTCAGACAGGTCTACTTTCTCCAGCGAGCAGTCATCAATCACCACCACCTCAATTGTCAATTGAGGGCTTTTCTGACGGAGAACCGAACGTATGGCCCTGTTAAGTAAACGGGGACGGTTGTAAGTGGGAATGACTACCGATATATTATACATGAACGGCTTTTAATGCTGCGCAGCATTTACGCCTGCAAAGAAAACTATTTTACGCAATGATCCCAATTAAAACACGCTAAATAACTACCTATGCATGCGTTTACGGCACACCGCCTATTTGCGGGAACGAATTTTGATCTTCCGCAATAATTGCTTTAGTACGCTCGCTTCTTCAAAGCGCAGCAGGAAAAGTGCAGACAGAATCAACAGCGAATGAGAAAACGCCATAAACGCAAGCCTGAAAACAGGAGCTTCTATCCCGGCCAGCGTTGTTAACGCGGCAGATCCCAGCGCTGAGCAGATACAAAGCAGTGCAACACTGAGAAGCCTGAGCAATAACCTTTTCTCAGACAGGCCGGCAGCGATCAGCAAGGAAAATCCCATAATGTATTGCGCAACAGACCACGTGCATGCAAAAACAGGGATACCTTTTTTGCGGAACAGGTAATAGTTGGCTACAACCGGCAATAACTGTGATACGGCAGCAATTGCAGCATATATACCGGATCTTTTTTGCAGCAGTAACACCTGGCCCATGATCACACATAATACCGTACCGGGGAGTCCTGCTGCAAACCACTGAAGCGCGCTGATAAGATCTGGAGCCCAGTATTGCTCGAATTTTCCATGTAATAAAAAAGAAGAGACAAGTTCCGGAGCGCCGTATGTGCACACAAATATTACCGGGGCGAGTACCAGCAAACAGCTGCGCATAAAGAGATAGCATTCTTTCTTAAATGCCTTTCCGGTAACGCCGGAGCCGGATAAAAGCGTGGACAATAAGGGCGCAACTACCGCTGTTGCAAGCGACACGATTAATATTACCGGCGCATCGGTGAATTTCCTTGCGTAATCCAGCGCAGCATTACTTCCCATTCTGAGATAGCTCAGCATCCGGCGTTCCGACCAGACATTGAACTGAGCCGCTAAAGCCGAGCAGTAAAGTGGTGCCGTAAAAAACAGAAATGGTTTTACCGAAACATGTTGTGCAACGGATGGTGTTCTGTTGAACAGGCCCACACGCGCAACCTGCCGCAATAACAGCAGCAGTAACAGAATCAGACTTATGTAGTTTGCCCATACAAAAGCATACACGCCAAGCAGGTCGCCTGCGATCCACAGCAGAAGTATATTGAGTACAATCGTAAATATAGAAAGTAACTCCGGCAGGTAAAAAGAACTGTAACAATTCAGGAAAGCGGTAAGCAGGCTGGTCCATTCGCTGACAAGCAGCACCGGGGCCAGGTACAGAGTCATCAGACGGATCTGTTCCTGATCGGCGCGCCGGAAATATCCCGGTGCAATAAATTGCATAAATGTTCCCGAACAGCATACGATAAATATGACGGACGCTATTGCAACAACACTGATAAACAACAGCAGACTCCTGGTAGAAGCCAGTGCAAACGCAGCCCCCTGCTCGTTGCGCAGTTGCAGAAACCTGGCGCGGAACGTTTCATTGAGCGGAGTAAAGAACAGTTTAAACAACCACATCTGAGCTCCCCAACCGATCACCCAGGCTTCTCTCTGCACACCTGCGCCGAACATAGATGCGGACAGCAACACAAGGCATAAGGTAAGTACCGCTTTCAGCAATTGCATACATGCATACAGTAATGTAAGCATGCGTGGGGACTGCAATATGGATGAAGGAGGCTGCATACGCCTGTCAGAAAAGAAGCTTCCTTGAAAGCGGTTTGTTTTTGTAGTATATCAGGATCAGCGCCACCGCATACAGCGGCAGGCAGGGAATTTTATACCGGGATAACGCACCAAAATTATAAGTGGAGACACCCACCGAAAATGCAAATATGATTGAAAATAAGAGACAGAACTGGATATTCGGGTCTGAAGAAATTGTTCGCCAGATGAGTACAGGACCGACTGTAAACAGAATTTTAAGTGTAATGTAAAAAAATATCAGCGCCTCCAAAGCACTTAAAAAAACAAGTGGTTTACCCGCTTCCCATAAATAAGGCCGGAACAACGTTACATTCACCGCCTGCGGAAATTTGGACAACAAACCCACAATATCCGGGCTGAAAGCACCGAGATCATACGAAGATCCCTGATCACCTGAAGAGTATGCAATCCATTCTCTTGTGACCAGTGACGTTTTGGCAATATTATTCAGCGAATAGCGTCCGAGATACGCACCATAATAGGAATAGGCAAATGCGAACAGCACCAGCGCCATCCCCATGATCACGAATTTAGCCGAGAAGCGCAGTACGGAAGGACGTATTTTATGTGAATAATAGAACAGGATCCACAACGCTACGGCCGGCAAAAACGAAATAAGTATATAAATCTTCACGAGCGCCAACAGGTAAAAGCTCAATAACAGCATCGTAATATTTGCCAGAGACATATTCCGTTCTATCAGCAGCTGGAAAACCGAGTAGAGCATCCAGCCCAATGCAAACATACAGATCGTATCCTTAAATATACCGGAACCCCAGAGCAGGCAGGAGGGAATAAACAGTGTTGCCGTAGCTATATGTTTCTGAAAGCCCGGGTACTGCCGCACAAACGTGAGGAACATCGCCCATATACCGCTGAAAGAAAGCGCAGCAAAAAGTACGGAAGTAGGTAAATAGGTGTTGAACGATATCCCGGAAAGAAAAGCGGTGATACAGCAGACTATGTAGGAGCTTTTATCATTATACCATTCCATCCGGGAGATATAGTTGAAATATTCCCCGTCATAGGAGTTAGGAATGTGAAACAGTAAGTTGATCCACTTTTCGAAAGATTCCGAAAAAGACTCATTGATCACCTGCGAGTGATAGAAGTAATAGGCGGTATCCCCCCCGGCGTAATAATACTGATAGATCAGTCCTATCAGCAATGCACCTGCGATCTTCACGCAGAGTCCCCACATAAAATATCTGCGCCAGGGATGTCCTGCCGGGTAAAGGCGATTACGTAACATCACACCTAAAGCTATTACCAACCCAACATAAATAGGTAGCAAAGCATAATCCAGCCAGGTAATAAATTGCATGCGGAACTTATATTTTCAGAAATGATGATAATGGTTTTGTGGCCTTGCCTGAACGATAGTAGATCAGCACTATAGCCATGCCGAACAGCGGCAGACAAGGAACACGGTATCTCGAAAGAGAGCCATAATTACCGGAAACCAATCCTACCGCAAACCCGAATATGATCGTAAACACCACAAAAAACTGAATATTCGGGTCGCGCGAAATGGTGCGCAGTATGGTGCGGGGGCCTACAACAAAAAGCAATTTTAAAGAAAGATACAGGAATATCATTGCTTCAAGGGAGCTCATTAATACAATCATCTTGCGGGCCTCCCAGATAAACGGACCGTATAACGCAATAGTCAGCGCCTTAGGGAAAACACGGATAAATCCTTTCGCACTTCCGTCAATCGTACCGAGGTCGTATCCTGATCCATGGTATATTTCCGATTGTTCCAACACGTAAGAGCGAGTTGTTTCAGCTGTCTTGGCGATATTTTCCAAGGCATAACTTCCCAGTCTATCCTCAAAAAACTGCAGCAGCACATATACGGCCGACACACTGATCAGCAGCAACGAAATTTTTGCTAACCCACGATATGCAGTTTGTTTGATGTTTTTTGTATATACGAAAGTAAGCCACATAAAAATCGAGGGTCCGAGGGCCAGAATGATGTATACCTTCACGATAGCCACCAGGACGAACGACATCGCCAGCAGAAATATATTGCCGAAGGAAAAGTTTTTTTGTACCAGCAGCTGGAAAACACAATAGATGAGCCAGCCCATCCCGAACATACACAGCGTATCCTTAAATATCCCGGAACTCCACACATAACAACTGGGAATGAACATTACCGCGATCGCCACCTGACGCAGATACTCGGGATATTGTTGTGCAAATGTGCGGAACAGAGCCCAGACCCCGGTAAAGCTGAGCACCGCAAATAACATAGACGTGGCAATAAACGACGAGAACGTAAAAAGATTAAAGAAAGCAGCCAGCGCGATCACGATATACATGTTCGCACCGAAATACCATTCCATCCGCGAAATATATTGCTGATAATCGGTTGAATACATATCGGGAATATGCAGCAGCAATTTAAATCCGTTAAAAGGATCGGTCATGATCGCTTCGTCTACCACAAGTGACTGGAAATAATAAGCAGCCGTATCTCCCCCACCGTAATTATATTGATAGATCATACCTATCAGAATGGCTCCGAACAGCTTTAATCCCAATCCGGGCAGGAAATACTTACGCCAGGGATGACCGGGAGGATAATGCCGGTTTCTGAACTGGTTGGCAAACACTAAAATAAGCAACAGGTAAGTCGGCAGAAGGATATAATCCAGTATTGTTATAAATTGCATGCCTTTTACGCTTCGTCTTTAAAGTGTTTGTAAATTCTCGGATTCTTCATGTGCGGCATTACCGGTTATTACTCTTTTTCAAATGCTACGGCTCACACCCTAGCAAATGTACAGCAATCGAACCAAAAATTGGAAAGAAGGGGCCCGGACACTGGAAATGTAGCGGTATCCGGAAACGTGGCTCTGGGTCATCGCCGCTTGTCCATTATTGACACTTCGGGAGGCGCCTCACAGCCTATGTGGGACCCTTCGGGCAGGTATGTGATCGTTTTCAACGGTGAAATTTTCAACTTCCGGGAATTGGCCGATCGATATCTGTCTGATTACAATGCTTCCTACGGTCCTTTTCGCACCCATTCCGATACCGAGGTCCTGCTGGCTTTGCTGATTACGTATGGCAAACAGTGCCTCGGCTGGCTGCATGGTTTTTTTGCGTTTTCGTTTTATGATACGCAAAGCGGCGAAATGCTGATCGCCCGCGATCCCTTTGGTAAAAAACCGTTGCTCTATTATGATACTGCCGACGGACTTGCATTTGCATCGGAAATGAAAGCTTTGCTGGAATGGGATGTGCCGCGGGAGATCGATATGTCGGTACTGCACCTGTACCTGCAATTAAATTATGTGCCTCAGCCCTGCAGTATGATCCGTGGTGTGAAGAAGCTGATGCCCGGTCAGGTAATGCATGTAAATGCGAAAGGAGTTCCATCCCTGGAGACCTATTACCGTACGGCGATCCGCCCGGATTGCTATAATCTTTACAGTTACGAAGAAGCAGGCGCAGAACTGCTAAAGCGCATGGACGCTTCCGTAAAAGAACGGATGATTTCCGATGTGCCGATCGGGGCATTTCTCAGCGGTGGTATAGACTCTTCCGTAATCGTCGCATTGGCCAGTCGCTACACGGAAAAACTCAATACATTTTCGGTCGGCTATAAAGACAATGCTTTTTTCGATGAAACAAGCTATGCTCAACTCGTTGCAAAAAGATACAACACCAATCACCATGTATTTTCTTTATCCAACAACGATTTCCTCGAACATCTGGAAGGAATGCTGGATTATATCGATGAACCCTTCGCTGATTCATCCGCCATACCTGTATATATATTAAGTCACTATACCCGCAAACACGTAACCGTTGCGCTAAGCGGTGATGGTGCCGATGAGGTTTTCTCGGGCTACAACAAGCATGCGGCAGAATGGAAAATGCGGCAGGCTTCCCTGGCACGGGAGCTGGTGAAGGCAGGAGGGCCTTTATGGTCGGTATTACCGCATAGCCGTAATAATAAATGGACAAACAAATTCCGTCAACTGCACCGGTTTGCGTCCGGCGCCAAATTGTCCGTCCCCGATCGCTACTGGAAATGGGCGACATTCTGCAGCCCGGAGGAAGCAGCCGCTTATTTCAGGGATCACTCGCTCAGTAAGGCAGCTCAGGTACGCTCCTCCGAGATCAGACGTGAATTGCTTGCGGGCCTGCGTACAGACGATTTTAATGAAGTGCTGCTGACAGACGTACAACTGGTATTGCTGAACGACATGCTCGTGAAAGTAGATATGATGAGTATGGCCAACAGTCTGGAGGTGCGCAGTCCGTTTCTTGCGAAAGAAGTGGTCGACTTTGCGTTCACCCTACCCTCCTCGTATAAGGTGGATGCGCAAATGAAGAAAAAAATCGTGCAGGATGCATTCCGGGATATGCTGCCGGAAGAATTATATAATCGTCCCAAACACGGTTTTGAAATACCTTTACTGGACTGGTTCCGTAAAGAGCTCTGGAGTATGATCGACGAAGATCTGCTCAGCAAATCGTTCGTGGCGGAGCAAGGAATTTTCGATGTTACCGCTACGGAATCGCTTAAAAAGAAACTCATCAGTAATAATCCCGAAGACAGCCATGCCACCGTGTGGGCATTGATTGTCTTCCAGTACTGGTGGAAAAAATACATTGCCTGACGCCTATGCCGAGAGTTTTACGAATTCTGAACCGCCTTATCATTGGCGGTCCTTCACTGAATGCAACTTATCTGAGTCGCTACATGGCTCCGGAATTTGAAACAATGCTGGTGATCGGTGGAAAGGATGATCATGAGCAGGACGCCACGCACCTTGCCGAGCGGCTGGACCTGCATCCCGTGGAAGTACCTTCGATGAAAAGAGCGATTGATCCGCGTGCAGACCGGCAGGCATATATGGAAATTAAGAAGCTCATACGGGATTTCAAACCGGATATCGTTCATACCCATGCCGCAAAGTCCGGGGCTATCGGACGTCTGGCTGCTGCGGCATGTGATGTACCTGTTATTGTGCATACCTTTCACGGACATGTGTTCCATAGTTATTTCAACAAGGCCAAGACGCGCGCCTTTATTGAAATCGAACGTTATCTGGCCCGTAAATCGTCGGGTATCATAGCTATAAGCGATCTGCAAAAGCAGGAGTTAGGCTCCGTCTATCGTATTTGTTCACCGGAAAAAATACAAGTGATTCCTTTGGGCCTGGATCTGGACCGGTTTCGTGAGGACCGTGCCGCAAAGCGCGCGCATTTCCGCAATAAATATAAAATCCGGGAAGACGAACTGGCAATCGGCATTATCGGGCGCATCGTACCCGTAAAAAACCATGCTCTTTTTGTACAGGCGGCTGCGCGGTTAATGGCCCTGAGCAATAAAAAATTACGGTTTGTAATAGTGGGAGACGGAGACATGAGGCCTCAGATGGAAGCCGAATGGCGTTCTGCAGGTATCAGCTACTCGTATTGTCCCGAAAGTATGGATACCGCTACGGCTTTTTGTACCTCCTGGCAAACGGAAATGGATATTGTGCTTGCGGGAATGGATATTGTAGCGCTTAGTTCTCATAACGAAGGTACTCCTGTATCGCTGATCGAAGCGCAGGCTGCTGGTAAGGCTGTTGTCAGTACGGATGTGGGCGGTGTGCGGGATGCTGTGGCCGATGGGAAAACCGGGCTCATCGTTGCGCCGGGAGCCACAGATGCATTTGCAGATGCCTTGCTCCGGCTCACGGAAAATGATATACTACGCACCGAAATGGGTATTTCCGGTGCAGAATGGGTAAACGGCAAATTCTCGTATCAGCGACTTGTAAACGATATGAGCGGTTATTACCACAGCTTGCTGCGCAAAGCCAAGGATTAATAAGCGACAAACCGATATATGATCTTTTCCTGTTTGCCCTCCATATTTTTCTCGGAAATGAGGATCAGCGTATCCTTATCGAAACGCACATCGTAGTTATTGATAAACCGGTTCACGGAGTCCGTTGAATCGGCATAGCTGTGTATGCTGTACCATACCATTTCCTGGTCTACACTGTCGTACAGGGAAATGGATCCTTTGGCATACTGGTTTTCAGGCAATCCGATATTGTGCAGGAATGTGCGATCCGGATACAGATTCAGCATGCCGCCGTTCGTATCGGGGTAAAACTGTTCGTGCATTCTGTAGGAAGCGGGTTTGTCCGAGCTTTCCTCTGTCTTCCGGTAAAAACAACGCCAGCGTCCGATGAGCTTACGGTAAGGAAGCACTTCTTTTTTGGCAGCATCCTCTTTACGGTCATAAGGTTCACCGCATGCTGCAGTAAAAAGCATCAGCAAAGCGACCAGCGCGAATTTCGGTTTCATCATACAGAATGCGGAATCTGATTTTCGTTTCCGGAGCAAAGGTAATGTACGTGTTTCTGAGTGTGGCGCGTATCGGCTAAAAGTCGGCGAAAAGGTGTATAACCTAAATCGATGCAAAAAGTTTGAAACATCGGCATACAGCACCGTACTTTGTACTCATAAACCAATCAACACGGTGACGATTATTGAGACGCAACACCTCAGCAAACGTTTCGGTTCTTTCCGGGCCGTAGATAACCTTTCTTTCTCCATCAAAGCCGGAGATGTATATGGGTTTCTCGGACAGAATGGTGCCGGAAAAAGCACTACCATGCGGATGTTGCTGGGACTGATACGACCGGATTCCGGAAAATTTTTCATCAAAGGCCGTTTATACACAGGGAAGGAAGCTCATCTGCTCAGCCACATAGGCGCAATTATCGAGCGACCGGATATGTATGGCTATCTTTCAGGATGGGACAATCTGAAGATATTTGCAAGGCTCAGCTTCCGGCCGATTCCTGATTCGAGGCTGTACGAAATCCTGGAGCTCGTGGGGCTTCGCGGGCGCGAGCAGGATAAGGTGCGTGCTTATTCCCAGGGCATGAAACAGCGTCTGGGCATTGCCATTGCAATGGTGCACAATCCTGAGCTGCTGATACTCGACGAGCCAACTAACGGACTCGATCCGCAGGGAATTGCTGAAATGCGTCAGCTCATTAAAACACTCAGTGCCGACTACGGTAAAACCATTCTGGTTTCTTCGCATTTGCTGTATGAGATCGAGCAGGTGGCCACACGGATGATCATTATTCACAAAGGCAAAAAGATCATTGAAGGCTCCGTCTCCGAATTGCTGAACCCTTCGGAGACGCTGATAGAAATCAACTGGAATAACAGCGGCGAAGCATTGCAACAATTATCTGCATCCCGCTGGTCGCAGGCGATACAATCGGCCGATACATCCGGAATCCTGCTGAAAATGCATCCCGACGACGTACCTCAACTCAACCGATTGCTGGTAAGTACCGGCGCAGATGTGCTGCAGATACGCAGCCGTCATTCTTTGGAAGACTACTTTATACAACTGACCCATGATGCAGCTGATCCGCATAGAACTTTATAAGATTTTCCGCAGACCGCGCACGTACATCAGTTTTGCGATCATAGCAGCGATCGCTTTGCTGATCGAGCTGGCCATGTATGCCGATGGCGAGACATTCATCAGTTTCGTCACACAGAATGCCACCGAGGGCTTTACACTGGGAGGCAAGCTGATCAATGGTTACCTGATCACTTTTATTATTCTCCAGATGCTGCTCGTACACATCCCCTTGCTGGTGGCGCTCGTAGCGGCAGATGCTGTAGCCGGCGAAGCCAGTCTCGGAACGCTTCGTTTGTTACTCAGCAAACCGATATCCCGCAGCCAACTGATCCTGTCAAAATATGCAGCGTCGATCATTTACTCACTTGCTTTGCTGCTTTGGCTCGCTGTGATCGGACTCGCAAGCTCCCTGTTCCTGTTCGGTCCGGGCGACCTGATCAACCTGAAGAGCGATACGGTAATCATCCTGCTCGCAAACGACGTGCTATGGCGCTACTGTGCCGCATTTGCATTTGCCGCGCTGGCCATGACGACCGTCTCTGCGCTGGCGCTGCTATTGTCTGTTCTGGCCGACAATGCGATCGGTCCGATCATCGGCACAATGGGCATCATCATTGTACTGACGATTATTACCAACCTGGATCTGCCGGTATTCAACGCTATTAAACCGGCAATGCTTACTTCCCATCTGCTCGCCTGGAAAGGATTCCTCAGCGAACCCGTACCCGCAAGAGCGATCGCACATTCGTGTCTTATACTTACCGCATATGCAGGTGGATTTACGGGACTCGCTATTATTTTATTTAACCGGAAAGACATCCAATCATGATGAAGAAATGCTTTTTACTGTTAACGATCTGCATCCTTTCTGCCAGTCATGCTCTGCTGGCTGCAGGTGATCCCAACGAGCTGTTTGTGGATCTTCGTAAAAAAGTCACATCTGTAAAGGACTATGTTGCCGATGTGAAAATGAACATCTTTGTTTCATTTATGAAGGTTCCGCCGATGAACGGCCGGTTGTACTTTAAGAGTCCGGACAAGGTGAAACTGGAGCGCAACGGGGGTATCTCCATACTACCAAAAAAGACGGTCAACATATCACTGAATAACCTGATCCCTTCGGGAAGTGTGACGGTGCTTGATGCCGGAACCGAAATGGTGAACGGAACGAATACCCGTATCCTGAAAGTGTTGCCGGACAATGAATCTGCGGATATCATCCTGTCAAAAATATGGGTCGATGAATCCCGCCAGCTTGCGCTGAGAACGGAAACTACCACGCGTGAAAACGGCACGGTTAAAATGGAATTGGAATATGGAAAATATGCGGCCCAGGCATTACCCGATAAGGTAACCATTACGATGGATGTGAAAGACTACAAAATGCCTAAGAGCCTCGCAATGGATTACGATGAGGCAAATGATGCGCAGCTGATGGAACGCGCGAAAAAAGCTAAAGACAAGAAAGGACGTATCCAGATACGCTACCTTTCTTACAGGATCAATTCCGGGCTGAGCGATGCTGTATTCGTGGAAAAAAAGAAAAGATAGCCGAGTCAGCCCGACACCTGCCTAAGCAGGTCTTCCCTAATTGCCGATAACATTACAGCAGCCTAATTGTTCGCTGATACAACCGGCAGGAACGTAAGAACAGCGGAAAGGTAAGCGGCTCGCTGTTCGGCCGGGATCACATGTCCTGCATTCGGGATGATCTGCAAACGATGATCGGGAAACAAACCCATATATTCGGTTGTGTAACCCCAGGGTTGATTGTCATATTGTCCTTTCAGCAACAATAAGGGTACGGCGCAATGCTGTAGTTTACGGCGCGGGTCCGGAGTTTGCGAAAAGCTGCTCACGGTCATCAGCTGAACATAGTATCCACCGCCTCCCAAAGCAGGTCTTAAATGTCGTTGGTCGGCGACGGTGGATTTATTTAATTCAATATTGAGCATTGTCTGAAATGCGTCTGCTTCTTCATCAGACATCAGTTTTGCGCCGAAATTCAGGGCAAAAAAAGCAGCAGCTTTACTGCGCCAGTTATTTACTTTTCGGTTCGCTTCAGCATTGGAAAATGCAGGAGGTTTGAGGTGGAGGCTATCCGGAGCAGGAATCTGCGCGAGTGAACGGTTTACGGGTATGAGCGGACCGGGTCCGCTGAGTACAATGCCGGCCACACGATCCGGGTAATCAGCCGTATACAGGCTGGCGAGTATCGCTCCCCAGGATTGACCGATCAGAATAACTTTTTCAGCTCCGGTTTTGCGGACAATGGCGTTCAGGTCTTCCTTATGTCTCGTGGCTGTGTATGCCCTGATATCTTTGAGCCGTGCGGAATTACCGGAGCCGATCTGGTCATAAAGAAACACCTCGTACCCGGAATCAGCCATCTGACTGAATAAAGAAATAGTGGAAGGTGTCACAAATCCTCCGGGACCACCTTGCAGGAATATAACGGGGTATGGCTTTACTTTCCCTTTGGCCGGTATGTGGAGGTATCCGATATGAGAGCCGGTGGGTAAATCCCAGTATTGAAAAGAAGGGTTTGCTTTAAAGGCGGGGACCGTGTATTGTCTCGGAATAAATATAAGGCCCAGGCATACCAGGAGTAAAAAAGTGAACAGAAACAAAAATTTTCGGCGCATAGGCATATAGCTAAAGAACGATCGCGTTCATTGTTGTTTAACGGCTGTTCCGTAAAATTATTGGATGTGTAAGCGGTCTTTCTACCCTATCGCTGCCACATGGGCTTTTTGCGCGTGATTTTTGCATATACCGGACAGTGTTCACTGTGTGCGCCGGGCATGTAGCCGATACTCATCAGAAATTCCCCCACGATTTCGCCACCCGTAAAACGGAACGTCTTTTTAAACAATTTGACCCACTCTTCCTTTGTCTTGGGATGATGGTGTTCGAGCCATTTTTCAAATGAACCGAATTCCTGCTGTAATTGTACGATCACCCGTGCATTTTCGATAGCCGCATTTACCTTTAAACGATTGCGGATGATCGCCGCATCATTCAGCAGGCGTTCCCGGTCTTTTTCTGAGAAGGCAGCCACCGCCGCAATGTCGAAGTTTGCATACGCTTTCCGGAAACCATCTTCTTTTTTCAGAATCGTTTCCCAGCTGAGCCCCGCCTGGTTTATCTCCATGATCAGGCGACCGAACAATTCATTGTCGTCGTGAATAGGAAAGCCATAGTGATGATCATGATAGCGCTGATGCAGGGCTTTACGTTCGGCGGGCTGCATATTGGGTATAACGGAGCAGTAAGACATAAGTATGCGGTAAAGTGAGTTTCAGATAAATTAAATCAGCTCTTCTTTGTGAGGAAATATAAGATCATGCCCACAAGCATAACGAACAACCAGAAGCTAAGCAATGAAGCGACAATACGCCAGATAAATCCGGCGATAGTATAATTCCCTTTCGTAAACTGATAATACAAAAATACGGCATAGCCGAGGATCAGGAAAAAGGTGATGTAAATACCGAACAGATCAGTATTAAAAGCCCAATCGCAGATAGTACCAAAAGTATCAATTACGGTGGCGATGATCAGAATGAAAAGAGCGGGAATCAGATGCTCCGTATAGTTTAACCTGAGTCGACGGAAATACAGTAATGTGACTAAGGCAAGCGCCGGCGCAAGCAATAGTACTACCTGCTGGGGATGGTTTGTAATAAAATCGATAACAAACTCCTTACTGTTACTTATTGGATATTCAGCATCAAGCAGATGCCCCAGCCATACGTCCAGCCCGATCACGACAACCAACAGAGTGAGGAAATTGAAAAATTTTATGCGCTTGCCCTCGATATATTCGCGGGCTGCAAACCCCGGACGCAGGTGCTGTTCGGATTTATCGTGTTTCCCTATTAACCTTAGCAATACGCAACTGAACCAAGTAGTAGAAAACAAAACATAT
>JASGJF010000032.1:0-138330 GCA_049840855.1 Chitinophagaceae bacterium
TATTGCTAAGGTTAATAGGGAAACACGATAGAATCCGAACAGCACCTATACGGGTGTCCCTAATAGTCCCCAGGCCAGTTTGCCCGTCTCATACCATTTCCATCCTCCCCATATCATCAGGAATCCCAGCAAAGGCAGCAGCACAAATGGGTGCGGCGCGATACATACGGTGGTTTCTGTGGTTTCGTTGTTTTCAGTAGGTAGATATTTATGAAATCGCTTGTAGATGCAGCTTTGACGGTTTTATATGCATACCAATCAGGAAGATTTCTTATTCAGTAGATGATATTATAAAATTTTCAAATGTCTTCAATTGGAATGCTTAAAGATCACTTTGTCCTTTACCAAATGAGCTATGAGGTCCTCAGAGACCTTTGCCTGCAAATGCAATCGGTAGCAGATTATCTGCCGTGCATTAAGTATTCAAAAAAGCTAAAGCAAAACGCCATGGAAAAACATCCATGGCGTTTTTTATTCGATCCCAGGAATTTTATGCCAACTTAACTAAACCGGACTAAAAGGCCCGGCAGCAGCAGGAACATGAATGTGCGGTGTGTGATTACATATGGGGGTTGGAGTAGCTTCTGTTTTGCATGTGGGTAGGGCAAGGATTGGAGTACAGATGTTTTCATCTAAGTTGCACGGCCTAATTAACGATGTGTAATGGCGTATTTCATATATTTGAATTTAATCGAAAAAAATGTACAGAGCATCCTGAATTTATAATTGGTAGAACTAAAGATGTACCATTATGGAGATATATGGACTTTTGGAAGTTTTTGAAATTAATCAATACGTCAGAAATTTTCTTTCCCAATATTGGGATGATGGGAGATCAACATGAAGGAAAAATTCCCCAAAAAGTATTTGATTGGATGCTTGACAAAGAAAAAGGGTCAGGGAGTGAAAATGATTTCGCGCGTAACTACAAGGAACTTATCGAAAATGGCTTGAGAGAAAAGACTTTAATATTATCTTGGAACGCAAGTAAAAATGAGTCATTTGCGTTATGGAAAATGTATGCAAAAGAAAAGTTAGGTATTGCAATAAAAACAAATTTCAATAGACTGAAGAACTTTTTGTGACGCTAAAGAAGACATTTATATCGGAGAAGTAAGATACTATGATAATAACAAGCCATCTTACAAAATAGGAAATACTTTCTATACTTTTTTGACGAAAATTAATTATTATGAATTTGAATCGGAGGTCAGATGCATTACAGAAATACCTCCCGAAGATAATGCCACTACAAAAAGTATTAAGGTTGATTTAAATGCGTTGATAGAAGAGGTATATATTTCCCCATTTGCAGAAGAAACAGGATTTATTGAAATAATAGAATTTCTAAAACAGAAAAATAAACTGGATTTCAATATTTGTATATCAGGTGTAAATGATACTTGGATTTAGAATCGTTATTTCGAATTGCATTCAACCCAACATTGGAAATAGGTTGCAGTTGCTTATAACTAACTAACATTTTCATCTACAAAAAAAGCCACCCTTGCGGATGGCTTTTTCGCTATTACAGATTTTCGATATTCGGCATTTCCTGCGGGTAGACCTTTTGTTGATCTTATCGCGGAGTTCGCTGAATGCTTTCAGTGTCTTGTCGATATCTTCGTCTGTGTGCGCTGCCGTTGGGATCAGGCGCAGGATGATCATACCTTTCGGGATTACCGGATAAACTACTACAGAACAGAAGATATTGTAGTTCTCACGCATGTCGAGGATCAGGTGTGTTGCATCGAACAGACCTCCGTGCATGATTACAGGAGTTACGGGTGTGTTCGTCGTTGCTATATCGAAACCACGCTCGCGCAAGCCCTGTTGCAGACGGTTTACATTATGCCACAGTTTTTCTTTCAGTTCCGGGATGGTTCTCAGCATTTCAAGGCGTTTTAGGTTACCTACAACGATTGGCATTGGCATTGATTTCGCATATATCTGGGAGCGCATATTGCAGCGCAGGAATTTCAGTAATTGTACATCTCGTCAGCGATAAAGCCGCCGATGCTCGCCATAGATTTGGCAAACGTAGAGAAGTAAATGTCGATCTCGTCGATACAATCCTGTGCATCACCCACGCCGCTCCGTCGAACCGATCGTTCCGAATCCGTGCGCATCGTCTACAAACAGGCGGAATTCGTATTTGGATTTCAGGGCAGCGATCTCTTTGATCTTACCCTGGTTGCCGCTCATACCGAATACCCCTTCCGTGATCAGCAGGATACCGCCGCCGGTTTTCTCTGCCATTTCCACGGCGCGTTGCAATTGTTTCTCGCAATCAGCCACGTCATTATGCTTGAACACATAGCGGTGACCCGGATGCAGGCGCAGTCCGTCGATGATACAGGCATGCGATTCCGCATCGTAAACGATCACATCGCGGCGGCTGCACAATGCATCAATTGCAGATACCATTCCCTGGTATCCGAAGTTCGAACAGCATCGCGTCTTCTTTACCGATAAATGCAGCCAGTTCTTTTTCGAGACGCTCATGATTATCGGAGTTGCCGCTCATCATACGCGCACCCATCGGGGCAGCCATACCATAGGCAGCAGCAGCTTCCGTATCCACTTTGCGGACTTCAGGATGGTTCGCGAGTCCGAGATAGTTGTTCAGACTCCATACGATCTTCTCTTTACCGCGGAAATACATGTGGTTTCCGATCTCTCCTTCCAGCACTTGGGGAATGCAAAATAACCGGGGCTTGCTCCGCGTAGTCACCGATAGGTCCTAGTTTATTCTCGAACTTGGCAAACAAATCCATAATGATAATCTTGAGATTTTAAGTTGATCTAATAAAAATAACAGGCGCAAAAATAACTTTTTTAGCGGTAAAACAAGCATGGTGGCGGCGGTCGGCAGATCTGTGCGGGTATAAATCGCGATTGCTTTGTAATTTGCGCACCAAATTCCGCGACTATGGCTTTCCAGACTTTTCCGTATGCAGTCCTTCATGCTTTTGCGCAACAGGTGTTTCTGAAAATGGGCTGTCCGGAAGCGCAGGCGCGCGAAGCGGCTACGTACTGTTGTCTGCCGACCTCAGGGGTGTGGATTCCCATGGTGTGGCGCGGCTGTCCGGCTATGTACGTCTCTGGAAGGCAGGCCGGGTAAACGCAGCCCCGGCCATTAAAATCGTGCATGAAAGTCCCTCCACAGCCACGATGGATGGCGATGCGGGTCTGGGACTCGTGGTGGCTCCTGCGGCTATGCGCAAAGCAATGGAAAAGGCCAGGATTGCGGGTACGGGCTGGGTTGCGGTGTCGAACAGCAACCATTTCGGTATCGCGGGCTGCCCATGCCATGATGGCGCTGGAAGAGGATATGATCGGTATTGCGATGACCAATGCGAGTCCGCTCGTGGCACCTACCTTTTCTATAGAGCGACTGCTGGGGACGAACCCGATTGCGGTAGCGATACCGGCCGGAGCAGAAGCACCTTTTGTGATGGATATGGCGACCACTACCGCAGCGAATGGTAAGCTGGAGATACTGCAACGTAAAAATGAACCGGCACCGGCGGGCTGGATACAGGATCAGCAGGGCAATATCACCACCGATCAGCATGGTGTCAAAAAGGGTGGTGCACTGTTACCGCTTGGCGGCACGCGCGAACAGGGCAGCCATAAAGGTTATGCGCTGGGTGCGATGGTAATATTTTCTCCGCGGTGCTGAGCGGTGCCAGTTACGGACCCTGGGTGCCTCCGTTCGTGAGCTTTCTGCCGGTTGCGGATGACATGCCGGGCAAGGGACTGGGGCATTTTTTCGGTGCGATGCGCATCGATGCGTTCCGGCCTGCAGCCGATTTTAAGCAACATATGGATCAGTGGGTGCGGCGCTTCAAGCAGGCGGAGACCACTGAGGGACAGGAAGCGGTGATCATTCCCGGTGAGCCGGAAGCGAAGATGTCCGTGGAGCGCATGCAACAGGGTATTCCGCTCGATCGATGCCGTGGTAAGTGATCTCCGGGAACTGGCAGCGGCGATGGAACTCGCGCCGATCGCCTGAATTATCGCGCTGTATTGCCGGACAGCATTTTCCGTATCAGTACGATCTGCCCCAGGTGGTAATAGCTGTGTTCGATCACGGCTTCTATGTTGCGCTGCCAGGTTCCGTATTGTTCCTGCACAAAAGGCGCTTCCAGTTGTTCGTCGCTCAGTTTGCTTACTGCTTCCGTAAACTGCCGTGCATTAGTGCGCAGGGACTGCAGGCGCTGTTCCCATGCAGACGCAGTACTGATCTCCGGTGCGTCGAAACTGTATCTGTCGCTGATCTCCAGCGGTCCGCCCTGTATTACTTTGAGCAATCCCTCCAGGTAGTAATTGATGTGGAAGCACAATACCGCGATCGTATTCAGGTTGCCGATGCGGGTATTCGCTTCCGGAACGGAAGTCTGCTGCAGTTCCTGCGAATAATTGGTATTCGCGATCCACTTGTCGGAAAAAAATACTTCCTCAAGTCGTTGCGATAATCGTGCGGCGTTATTCATAGAACAGGTTTGTGGTTTACAGGTAAGCCGTTAATCTATCGGTTCGATAAATACATTGGTATTGCCGAGCGCATCCGTTTCCATGATCGAGATATGGCCATCGCGGGAGCAGAAGAAAGTGCGGCTTGCGTCGTCTGTCTTCCGCCTGATCTGCCTGATTATTTTTTGTGTCCGGTAATCGATAATACGCATATTTTTAGCATCGCCGATTGCGATATAATTGCGTCCGCCGATCTTGAAATAAGAAGAATACAGTCGGGGTACGAGCAATATGTGGGTGTTCTGGAAGATACGTTCGACGGTGTCGGTATTATAGGTTTGTTCCATTACGAGCTGGCCTGAATTGTCGAGTCGCATCTGTCCGATCGTATGTGTTTCAAATCCGGAACCTGCCGAATTGAACAGAGGACCGAGAAAGCGCACTGTGTTAACGCTGTCGAGAAAACTATAACAGGGAACGAATGCATTATTCATCATGTCTATTGAGAGGTCGCGCGTCAGCTTGGATGTATCACTGAGCGGGAATAGCTGCCAGCTGAGCGCAGTGTCCTTCCAGCGGGCGATGTAAATGTCTTTGTATTTGTCGCGCAGCAGTTCACGGAAAGTAATTTGTAATGTCAGACCTCTTCTGCCCGGACTGATGACTTCTGCGAATGCCTTGGCTGTTTTTTCATCGGTGCTTGTGATGCCCGCCATAACCGGTTGCTGCTGTTGGTCCAGGTCGAACAACAGGTTGTTCAGCTGATCGTTCTTGTAGTGACGTAATTCCTGAACCGCCTGCAGCTTCCCGTCGTGCATGTTGAATATGTTCATTTCAAATTCTGCAGGAACGACAGATCTGTTGCGTTCACGCAGTAGCCACACATGCTCATGATTCGCGCGTATCTGCAGTTGGTAAGAAAGCCGTTCCCTTGTTTGCGAGCGCCATATTTCGCGGCCCTGCGTATCCAGCAATCCTATTTTATCGGTCAGGCCATCATCTTTATAGTTACAGGGTCTCATTGTAGACTCTCTGGGCCGGCCGTCGCCATAAGCATACAGGAAGCCGGCGCCCGCCACATATCGAAGAACTGCAGGATTACGGATGCCTACATTTGCGGCGTCTGCCAACAGGTCTACCGTCCGGGAAAAAGTGTACCGGATCGCACCTGCCGAGTCTATGAACTGAAAGAATAGCTCACCTTCAGTCTGCGGTTTCTGAAATAATTTGATGCGCGGCTTTTCCGTACGCAGGTAGGCGATGCAAAGCAGACCTGCGCCTCTGGCCGCAGCCATTGGTTTCAGGTAAGCGTCCGAAAAGTCGATGTGTCCTGCTTTCGATAATTGCTCATCCATCACCGAAAGGCGATAAAAAAAGGAGTCCTGGCCGGTTCGTTCAAGTTCGGTGAAATTCACAAAATTCTGGAGTTTGTCACCTTCGCCCGTACGGATCGTATAGCTCCTCAGAGCGTTTGCCGGCTTTTTAAATGACAGGAATTGCGCTTTTGTGCTGGTACCGGTCAGGCAAAACAGTGGGAGGATAATTGCGTAAAGATGTTTTTTCATCGTGCGGGGGATACTATTTCGTTAAGATAATGACAGGGGTTGGTGTCGAATAATGCCCATTTATTTGTTTCGGTACTGCCTTCGGCTTTGGCTTCGGATGCGCGGATGGCGAGTGCTGCTTCGGGCAGGACTGTTTTTGCCCGGGTTTTGCCGATCAGATCCTGCATTTTCTGCTCCGGTATCCGCATCAGCATCGTCTGCATGGCATTGAATGCTTCGCTGCAATCGTCTGCCGGTACTGTTCCTATAGTCTTTGCACGCTCCATCCTGTGTGCAGCCAGCTGTAGCCGGGAAAAGGCGAGGGCGGTATAGAGCTGTCGCTTTTCTGCGGAAAAATCCGTGTCGCGCAGCAAGAGGTACAGCGCTTCACCGATACTGTTGTTCGCTACCGCATAATGCACCAGGTGAAAATATACCTGCTCTTTTACCGGATCGGGAATAGGTTTTGTGTCTGTTTGCGCATCCGCGAACTTTTGTGTGCGTTTAAACCGTTCTGCGCAATCCGGGTGCGTTTTGAGGAGTTCCTCGTCTGCAGAGTCTTTCGCACTTTTCTTCCATTTCATGCGTCCGTTAGCTTCCGCAGGCGGTATGTTCACGCCTTCCAGACCCAGTTGGGTACAGGCGGTTGCAAGGTCGCGGCTGAACGGTAGTTTTCTGACCGCCGTCATCGAGTCGAGCCGCAGAAAAAACCCCGGGTCAAACGGAATACGTGCGTTGTGCAGCAGCAGTACAGCCATTGAATCCGCTTCAGATTCCCGGTAGCGGGAGTGTCCGCTGCTGCCGGATGCATATTGCTTCACGGTCTGCTCCAGACGGGAATACCGGTTGAACCGGCCTCGCTGGGCATCTTTCATGGAATCTTTATACGCTTCGGACTGGGTCAGCGTGATGTAGCTGCGGTTGGACTGTTCCACGTCACCGGAAGGAAATGTCCGAGTTCATGCCCGATACAGCACAGCAGATCGGCTTCTGTTTTTGTCGGGTAGATATACGCGGCGTTGACAATGATTATCCCGCTGCCGGTTGTATACGCATTCGGTATTTTGGAGCGGGAAAGGAACAGGTTCGGACGGACGGTAAATAATTGCTGGCTGCCGGCAATGAGCCGCTGCATCAGCGACTCGAGGTAAGGCGAAACGATCGGGTCGTACACGATCAGGTCGGAGTAAAACAGACCTGAAATGAAATTTTTGTTGCGCTCTTTCAGCGCTTCATAAGCTTTCTGTTCCGCCTTCTTGCTGAATACTTCAGGTGTTTCGGTCCGGCGCAACGAATCATGGAGCCGGGCATAAAATTCGGAACCGAGATCCGGCATGCCGCAGTCGCGGGACTGTGCGCTGGCGCCGGTGATCATGGTAATCCATACAGATACAAGCAATAAACACTTGCTGTAAGTGTTTCAATAGAGTGGAGATAAACACAACAGAAATTCTTAATTCTTTAGGGGTGCAAATCTAATAACAAAGATTTCGTTAAAACAATAGCGCTCACCTGAAAATGAGAAAAAAATGTCGCAATGTGCGGGCGAACTCCTATCTTTGCGGCGCAAAATCCTCATACAATTAATTTTTCTATGTCAAACGTTACGTTTACAATGATCAAACCCGATGCTGTGAAAAACGGTAACATCGGAAACATTCTTCAAATGATCAACAACGCGGGTTTCCGTATTGTTGCGATGAAATACACGAAACTGAGCCTGGAGCAGGCCGGAAAGTTCTATGAAGTGCACAGCGCACGTCCTTTCTACGGAGAGCTTACCGAGTTTATGAGCAGCGGTCCGATCGTTGCGGCTATCCTCGAAAAAGAGAACGCTGTAGCTGATTTCCGTACGCTGATCGGCGCTACCAATCCTGCCGAAGCTTGCCGAAGGTACTATCCGTAAAAAATATGCCACGTCTATCGGTGAGAACGCCGTACACGGTTCTGATAGCGATGAGAACGCGCTGATCGAAGGTTCTTTCTTCTTCAGCGGTCTGGAAAGATTTTAATCTCTGTTGTTAATTGTTTATCAGGGAGTGCCGGTCATCCGGCACTCTTTTTTATTGTATTTTTGAGAGATGGAACCGAAGGCAATAGTAGACCGCATGCTGGAACAGGATTATTTTTCCCGGTGGCTTGGGCTTGAGGTCGTGTCTGTTGGCAAAGGCGCCTGCACACTGGAATATACCGTGCGCCGCGATATGCTGAACGGACACGGACAGGTGCACGGCGGCGTATTGTTTTCGGCTTCCGATTCTGCGTTCGCGTTCGCATCCAACAGCCAGGGGCGGATCGCAGTTGTCCTGGATGTCTCGATCACTTTTACAAAAGCCGCAAAAGAAGGGGAGCGCCTGCGTGTGACCGCTCAGGAGCAGCACCTGGGCAACAAAGTGGGTGTTTACGACATCCGCACCGAGAACGAACAGGGACAGCTGGTGGCGCTGTTCTAAGGAACGGTTTACCGTACCTCGGTTTCTTTTGATGATGCTGCGGAAAGCAAATCATAAAAAAAGCCCAATGTATTGACTGGCGCAAATTTTATTGAATTTCTGCCGTTAATTTCCCATTATTCTTTTTAGCTTTGACAAATCGTTGAGTACCTACATGGAAAAGATAAGCGCCGGGCCTCTTTTGAGCCAGATCAACAATCCTGACGATCTGAAAAAACTGAATAAGTCTGACCTGCAGCAGGTTTGTAACGAACTGCGTCAGTTTATTATCGACAGCGTGAGCGTGAACGGCGGTCACTTCGGTGCCAGTCTGGGCGTGGTGGAGCTGTCTGTGGCGCTGCATTATGTGTTCAACACTCCCGACGATAAGCTTGTATGGGATGTGGGCCACCAGGCATACGGGCACAAAATTCTTACCGGAAGACGCGATGTATTCCATACCAATCGCCGGTACGGCGGTATCAGCGGTTTCCCGAATATTCATGAAAGCGAATATGATGCATTTGGTGTAGGACATTCGTCCACTTCCATTTCTGCGGCGCTGGGTATGGCGATCGCTTCCAAGTACAAAGGCGAAACACATCGTCATCATGTTGCGATTATCGGAGATGGCGCGATGACCGCAGGTCTGCCATTCGAGGCAATGAACCATGCGGGTGTCAGCAACGCAAACGTGCTGGTGATCCTGAACGACAATAACATGTCGATCGACCCGAATGTGGGTGCACTGAAAGAATACCTTACGGATATTACCACTTCTCATACCTACAATAAGCTGCGCGATGATGTATGGAAATTGCTGGGCAAACTGCCTTATCCTGAATTTCAGCGCGAAATGGCCGGCAAGCTCGGTTCCAGCCTGAAGGGTATGGTATCCAAGCAAAGCAATCTGTTTGAAGCGCTGGGTCTGCGTTATTTCGGTCCGATCGACGGTCATAACGTAACCAAATTGGTAGAGACTTTAAAAGACCTGAATGATATACCCGGTCCGAAACTGCTTCATATCAAAACCGTAAAGGGAAAAGGCTATGAGCTGGCAGAGAAAGATCAGACCCTGTGGCATGCGCCTGGTCTGTTTGATAAAGTGACCGGAAAAATTGCAAAGAAAATATCTTCCGTACCGGAGCCTCCCAAATACCAGGATGTATTCGGTCGTACGATTATAGAACTGGCCGAAGCCAATCCGCTGGTGATGGGTATCACACCCGCCATGCCTTCCGGCTGCTCTCTGAAATTTATGATGGAGGAAATGCCCGATCGTGCAATAGACGTGGGCATTGCCGAGCAGCATGCCGTAACGCTCAGTGCTGGGCTGGCCACACAGGGACTGAAGGTATTCTGTAATATTTACAGTTCATTTATGCAGCGTGCTTACGACATGGTTATCCATGATGTGGCCATCCAGGACCTGCCGGTGATCTTCTGCCTGGACAGGGGAGGAGTGGTAGGCGATGACGGGGCCACGCATCATGGCGCCTACGATCTGGCATACATGCGCTGCATCCCGAATATGATTGTCTGCGCTCCTATGAACGAAGCGGAGCTGCGCCATATGATGTACACCGCGCAGTTACCGGAAATGATCCATCCTGTTTCGATCCGTTATCCGCGCGGACAAGGTGTGATGCCCGAATGGCGTGTGCCTATGGAGCGCTTGGAGATCGGTAAAGGAAGAATGATCCAGGACGGTGAAGATATTGCGATCCTGACTATCGGCCATGTCGGCAATTTTGCAGTGAGCGCCTGCCGTCTGCTGAGTACGGAAGACCTTCGTCCCGCACATTACGATATGCGTTTTGTGAAACCGCTCGATGAAGCGCTGTTGCATGAGATCGCCCGCAAATTCAAATGCATCGTTACCGTGGAAGACGGTACCGTAAAAGGTGGATTCGGCAGCGCGGTAGCAGAATTTATGGCGGAAAACAACTATCATCCGCAAATGCGTATGCTGGGTATTCCCGACAAGGTTGTGGAACATGGCAAGCCCGAAGAACTCCATCGCGATTGTGGTTATGATGCGACAGGAATAGCGCAGGCTGTGAGATCGCTGGCCACGCTTCAGTTGATATCTTAAACGAATACCGCTTGTCATCCCGGCTACAGCAATACGTTTTATTACTGTTTACTGTTTTTTTGCTGCAGGGCAACGCTGCTGCGCAGGACACTGTTCAACAGAACGAAACCCCCGTTTTACGCTTTTCCGCAACACAGCTTATTGCCCCTCTGGCCCTCACGGGTGCCGGGCTGGCAGTTGCGCCCTCATTCAAATACAATATACGCGACTGGCGCAACGATCACTTTGCTTCGTTTCATACCCACGCGGATGATGCGCTGGCGCTTTCTCCGATCGCACTCGTGTATATCCTGGACTGGGCGGGCGTCCGTGCCAAAACTGATTTCTGGAACCGGTCGGCCATACTGGTAAAGGCGGAGGCGATGTGCCTGGTATCGGTATACGGACTCAAATACACCACTCGTGAATGGCGCCCGGACGGCAGCGACCCGCATTCCTTTCCCTCCAGCCATACGGCGCAGGCGTTCCTCGCGGCCACCTTTATCAGTGAGGAATATAAACATCGTTTTCCCTGGATGCCGTATGCGGCCTATTCGCTGGCCTCATCCGTGGGCCTCATGCGTGTTGCCAACAACAGGCATTATCTGAACGATGTGCTGATCGGCGCAGGCATCGGTATCCTGAGCCAGAAGCTGGCTTACTGGACGCATGGATACCGATGGGGGAAAAAGCGGAAGACCATTTACCGCGCAGACTTTTAGAATCCAACCTGGTATTGCAATACGATATCGTTTTTGCGGACCGTCTTCACATATTCCCCTGCTCCGTTTGCCTCAAATACAGGTCGGCTTTGAAAAGCCAGGCTGATTTTGGAGCTATGGCCGGAGATCAGCCAGTTTACACCGCAGTCATAATAGGCTACGGGATCGGCCAGTTTTTCGAGTTTGGAATACTGAACGCTTACATAGGGGAGCAGCGTACCCATTTTGCCGAGTAGTTTATTGCGGAATTTATATCCGCCCTGGAAATAGAAATTGGTTCCGGTACCGAAAAGCGGAACGCCGTTTCCGCCGCCGTTCAACACGCCGGGTAACTGGGAGCCGTTTGCCGGGTTCATCGGCGCCGCATTTCTTACGTAATTTTTACCGTAATCATAGCTGGACACAGAGGCATAGGCGCTCAGCGCAGTACCTTTTGTCTGATTCAGCGGAGCATCGTAAAATACATCCACTGCGAGTAATCTCAGCGCGGAAACAACAGTGTCCGTTCCATTATCCGCCAGACGTCGCATCGCTTTTTCCTGATTCAGAAATCCCGCTCCGATGTTGAACACTTTTTTTGCACCGAGATAAGTACCCGTAGTATAAGGTGTCTGGTTGGATTCTTCGTCGAAAAACTGGTACTGGAAATAACCCTGTACCTGTGCCTGCGGAGCCGCTGTATTAAAATTGGAAACAGTGGTGAGGGTATTGAAGGCAGCTGGATTAGCTATGTAGCTTACCGACTTCTGAATGGCCATCGGTTCGGCTACGATAACACGGTAATCCAGATGCCCGATCTTTCCTTTCGCGTACACTTCCAGCTTACGCAGGAATTGATCCGTTACATCGTTTGTTGCCTCCTGATATAAAGGCAGGTCCAGACCCATCACACTCGATGTGGACGAAGATGCGAAGCGCGAAACACCCGACCAGCCGCCGAGCCCGCCACCGACGGACAGCGCGCGCGGAATGAACTCATAATCCACCACCGCATCGTGCAGGAAGAAGCCCGCCTTACGGTCGGACAGCGCATTGAAGTTGTTGATGCCGATCTGCACATAAAAGAAGCTTCTGTATGCGACAGGCCCGAACAATTGCATACGGGAACGGCGGATACCGATGTCGGCGGTATTGTTTCTTGGTTCGCCATTTACGGTACTTCCCGGATTGTTCTGGTTGTAGCGCATCCAGATCTGGTTATTGAGTGTGATCTTGAGGTAACGGCTGCCGTCCTCGTTCAGGAATAATTTACCGTCTTTGAAATTCTGTGCGGATAAGCTGAATGTACCTGCCAGCAGGCAGATCAGCAGAAAAGTATTTTTCATAATTAAGTTTAAAAGGATACGATCAGAAGAAACTGTACGGCGTTGCCGTTCCAGCAGATAGCTGCGTGTGTGCCGGATGGTGCACCCGGATCACGACAGCATTCATTCGTATGACCGTAATTAGATCAGCAGGTGTCCGTACAGCAGATACCGCTTGGTGGTAAGGCTGCCGGATGAAGAAACATAAATCAGTGCCTGTGGCGGGACGGAATATTTTCCTGATTGCGCAGATGTACCCGGACCGGTAAAAGAAGTTCTGGGCTCAAACTCGGATGCTTCTTCAGCTGACAGGTTTTCTACCGTGGCCGCGGAATATTTTTGTTGCAGCGTTTGCCGGGGATCACCCTTATGGCGATAAATATTTCGTGCGCAAACACGTAGCCCTGCCGGAAGCGCAAACTGCCCTCTCTGTACGCCGGAAAGGCATATCAGCAACAGCAACTGCAGGTGTTTGTGAACCCCGTTACGGGTGAGAAAAGGTAAAATGCGAAACAATGGTGGTATGCGTTAAACGTTTTTTTGCTGCAGAACAGACAGGAGTGTGAACAGCCATCCGAGGATAAAAAACAATCCGCCTATCGGGGTGATAATGCCTATTCCTCCAAGCCCGACTTTTCCGTTCATTTTCAGCAGTGCCAACGCATACAGCGAGCCGCTGAAACAAACGATGCCCAGCGTGAAACAGATAAAAGCCCAATGGATCTTCTCGCCGGGGAAGTGCGCACCTATCAATGCCAGCGCTATCAGCGCAAAGGAATGATACATCTGGTAACGTACACCGGTTTCAAAGGTTTGCTGTTGCACGAGATCCATGCGCGGCTTCAGACCGTGAGCCGCAAATGCTCCGATCACCACGCCGAGCCCTGCACATACGAGTCCTGTTATAAGCGCCTGTTTATGCATAATTGTTTCTTTTACGATACGGTTACCAGGCTCCCTTCCAGGTCGAAGTCGTAAGCCTTTTCAATTTTTACGTGTACAAATTCTCCCGGCTTCAGCGGCCGGTCGGTATTGATGATCACCTCGTTGTCCACTTCCACGCTGTCGAATTCGGTGCGTCCGAGGTAGCGACCGCCTTCCTTTTTGTCGACGAGTACTTTATAGGGTCTGACCGATCTTTTCCTGGTTCTTTTCGTAAGAGATTTCCTGCTGCACTTCCATTATCTCCTGTGCACGTGCTTCTTTTTCGTCAGCGGAGTACATTATCTTCCAGATCGTAGGCACTGGTATTTTCTTCGTGCGAATAGGTGAAGATGCCCACGCGGTCGAAGCGCTGCTGTCTTCAAGGAAAGATTTCAGCTCTTCCACATCATCCCTGGTTTCTCCGGGGAATCCGGCAATCAGCGTGGTGCGGAGGCAGATGCCCGGCACACGATCGCGTACGGCATCCAGCAGATCGTATATCTCCTGCTTTGTCCATCTGGCGTTTCATTGCCTTGAGCATATCGATCAGTAATATGCTGCAGCGGCATATCCAGGTAGTTGCAGATATTTTCGCGCTCGCGCATCACGTCCAGTATTTCCATCGGAAATTT
Source organism: Chitinophagaceae bacterium (assembly GCA_049840855.1). Classification (GTDB taxonomy): domain Bacteria; phylum Bacteroidota; class Bacteroidia; order Chitinophagales; family Chitinophagaceae; genus Rurimicrobium. The sequence goes on from JASGJF010000032.1 coordinate 14,112, forward strand.
GGAAGGGTAGGCATAGTGCAGGCGTATCCAATGCAGGCCCGGTACATCTGACAGGTGTTTGAGCAGATCGGCTAGGGCACGTTTTTTATAAATATCGAGACCGTAGTAAGTAAGTTCCTGCGCTATGAGCATCATTTCTTTCACGCCCATCTTCACCAGGCCTTTAGCCTCGGCCACTACTTCTTCAATGGTTTTGGACACGTGTCCGCCGCGCATCAATGGTATGGCGCAGAAAGAACAGGTACGGTTGCAGCCTTCTGATATTTTCAGGTAGGCATAGTGTTTGGGTGTGCTCAGCAGGCGTTCGCCCACCAGTTCTGTTTTATAGTCGGCATTGAGTTGTTTCAGTATCAGCGGCAATTCCATAGTGCCGAACCATGCATCCACTTCGGGTATTTCCTTCGTCAGGTCGTCGCGGTAGCGTTCGCTCAGGCAGCCTGTGACATATACTTTATCCAGCTTGCCCTTCTCTCTTCAGTTCTACCTGCTCCAGTATGGTGTTGATGCTTTCTTCCTTTGCCTTATCGATAAAGCCGCAGGTATTCACCACAACTATATTGTGGTCCAGTTTGCCGTTTTCGTGCGCCACTTTAATACCATTGGCATTCAGCTGGCCGCTCAGCACTTCACTATCTACCATATTCTTGGAGCAGCCGAGGGTTATGATGTTTACCTTATCCTGCTTTAGTGGTTTTGCTTTTCACATGTTCCGTTTTTTTGAACTAGTAAGTACTGACAGGTTATTTTTTACGGAAGATAAATGCGTATAGGTACACCACTGAAGATTGATAGTGGCTGCGCAGCTTGTTCTCAAGGAAGTTTCTGTATTCGTTGCTATCGCTTCGGGGTAGTTGGCGAAGAATGCGAACGATGGTACTACTGTAGGAAGTCTGTCTTACGAATTTGATGCTTACTGAATGACCGCGCGTCATTGGCGGCGGGAATTGCGTTCTATTCTCTTTAAGCATGGTCTCATTCAGCTTGGAAGTCTGTATACGACGGTGTCATATTGTCGTGTACCTCGATGGTCTTTTCCATTGCCTGGAAAATACGCAGTTTGTCTTTGGCAGAGATAAATACTATCGGTACATCGTTGAAAGGGGCCATCTTTTCCTTGATCTTTTTCTCATAATCGCGGGCAGTATTGGTTTCTTTTTCGAATGCATCCCATTTATTTACGAGAATAAGAATGCCCTTTCCTTTACGCGCAGCAAGGCTGAAGATATTGATGTCCTGTATCGTAATACCATTCAACGCATCTATTACAAGCAGGCAGACGTCCGCTTCGTCCATCGCACGGATCGCACGGATCACAGAATAAAATTCGAGGTCTTCGTGCACATTCTTTTTGCGGCGCAGACCAGCCGTGTCGATCAGGATAAACTCCTTCCCGAATAATTTGTAATGGGTGTGAATGCTGTCACGCGTGGTTCCGGGGATATTGCTCACAATTGTTCGTTCCTGACCGGTAAATGCGTTCAGCAGAGTGGACTTACCGGCGTTCGGCTGACCGATGATCGCGATCTTCGGAACGAATTCGTCCTGCTCGATCACCTCATTTTCCTCATCGATATTGTCGAAATCGCTATTGTACAGATCGTCTTCGTCCTCTTCCCACTCTTTTTCCAGTTCCTCGTCGCTGCGGGTCTTTTCTCTTTTGATCGTACGTTTTACGTTGGTGGTAGCCATTTCCACATCTTCTGGCATCTGGGCCACTACCTCGTCCAGCAGTTCGCCGGTGCCGCTTCCGGAAATAGAAGAGACGAAAAATACCTTATCGAAACCGAGCGCATAGAACTCATTTGCTTCCAGCAGCCGGGCCGCATTATCCACTTTGTTCACCACCAGCAATACCGGCTTGGGACTGCGGCGCAGCACATCAGCCATTTCATCATCCAGCGTAGTGATGCCGGTAGCGGTATCGCAGACAAACAGGATCACATCGGCTTCATCCAATGCAATAAGCACTTGTTTGCGTATTTCTTTTTCAAAAACATCTTCGCTGCGGGAAACTGAATCCTCCCGTATCGATCACATTAAATGTTTTGCCGCACCATTCCGCCACACCATATTGGCGATCGCGGGTTACGCCGCTGAAGTCATCAACGATTGCTTTTCTTTGTTCGAGCAAGCGGTTGAAGAGCGTCGATTTGCCCACGTTCGGGCGTCCTACGATTGCCACAGTAAATCCTGCCATTGTACATTCCTGATTTGGCGGCAAAAGTAACGCTTTTGCGCCGGATAACAGCTCTTTTCTGGCTTGGCAGGTGCCCATATGGCAATTACATGAAGCCGATAACCGGTGCCGGAAGGCTTGCAGCGCGGCTTTGGGCGCAGGTATCCGCATTATTAATTTGTTACAAAAATTGAACATGTGTTTTTCTTTGTTTTATATTAAGTGAAAGAAATTCATTTTTTTTATGTTCAAAAATGTTGTTTGTGGCATCATTCTTGCGATTTCCAGCATCAGATTTGTAGCACCACGCGTGTTTTTTTACACTTGAAGAGCATTGGATATTATGAATGAGCAGGCTTTACGGAAGAATATAAACGTGTTAAAAACACTGGTTTCCATTTGTCTCGGATACCGGCATTACGGGCGCCAGCTCATGGACCAGCGGATCACGCTCGTCCGCCTTATGGATTTCCGCGATGAAGTGATGCAGTTGTGGAGCGCCTGCACCCGGCATACGCTCACCCTGAAAGAGGCAGATCATCAGTTGCGCCTGCTTGAAAAACGCCTGGGCACCATGAGCTCCCGGATAGGCAATTTACTGGAGTGTTGCTGGAGTGTACCGGAGCAGGGGCGCAGAGCGGTAAGTATTATCCGTTCCCTGCGTGACCAGTATGCGCTGAACGGAGCGAGCGCCGGGCAAGCTGTTCCCGGATGAAGTGTACCGGACGGTTTATTCGGATAAGACCGTTGCCTTTGCCGCACTGATCCAGCTGGTATCATCTGAGCATAATTACCAGGGTAAAAATGATCTCGCGCTGAGCGAACTGCAGGCTTTCTACGGAAGTCTGCTGCGTGCCCGCGAACAACGTGCCGCCGCCGAACTCGCCTGCCGGCAATCCAATAATGCGTTGACGAACCTGCTGATGCATCCTTATTCGGGACTCAGGGTGACGCTTGCAGAAGTGAAGCGTTACATGAACTCGGTCGGCAATCTGCCGGATGCGATCGGTGAGCGTATCGCCAAACTGGAGGCAGTTCCGTTATAACTGCAATCGGTATCAGGAGGTCTGTTCTTCCGCCGGATGAATGGTCAGCTTTATTTTGGTGATGCGCATCTTGTCCATTTCCAGTATCGCAAAACTGTAGTTTTTCTTACGTATCACATCCCCGGTTTTCGGAAAACGACCGGAGATCTCCAAGACAAGACCGGCCAAAGAATCACTGTCGCCGCGTATGTCTTCCCAATCATCGAAGGGGTATATTCGCATACCTGGCCACATCATTGATAGACGCTTTGCCGTCGAAGATGAAATTGTGGTCGTCGAGTTTGCGGTAGTTGAGTTCCTCTTCATCAAATTCGTCCTTGATATCGCCGATGATCTCCTCCATAATATCTTCCAGCGTCACAATGCCGCTTGTTCCGCCAAATTCGTCCACTACGATCGCAAAGTGGATGCGCTTTTGCTGGAACTCCTTCAGCAGGTCTTCTATCAGTTTGCCTTCATGTATGAAATATGCAGGACGGATCAGAGTATGCCAGTCCCGGCCGGCATTTGTCTCAAACAGCAAAAAGTCTTTTGTGTTGATCATTCCGGAGATCTGGTCGAGGTTCTCGCGGTAAACGGGCAGCCTGCTGTAGCCCATTTCAATTGCATATTTCTTCACCTCGTTAAAATCGAATTGTTCCGGGATACCGCTCACATCCATGCGTGTGCGCATGATCTGCTTGGCAGTAATATTTCCGAATTTCAGGATGCCTTTAAAAAGATTCCACTTCTTCAGTGGTAGCCGAAGGGCCTACCGTCAGCTCAATAGCCTGTTCAAATTCTTCCTGACTGTAATTGGACCGGCGCGTACCGACTGCGGGTTTCAATATATTTCGAAGAGTTCACGAAGACGCTGCTTACCGGTTTCAGTACGCCGGACAGGATGCTGAGCACCGGTGCTGCAAACAGGGCCATTTGCATATTGTTCTGTGTGGCATATACTTTCGGCAGCACCTCACCGAATAATACCAGCAGGAAAGTGACGGCAACCACCTGTACGAGGAAGGAAGAGACCGGACTCAGGTCATGAAACAGGTTGTTCACCAGCAGGTTGGTGGTGATGACAATAGAGATGTTCAGGAAATTATTGGTGACCAATATGGTGGCCAGCAGCCTCTGTGGCTGATCCAGCAGGCGAATGGCCTGCCTGGACGCACTGTTATCCTTGCTCATCAGCTCATTGATGTCCTTAGCCTTCAGCGAAAAGAAAGCAGTTTCAGCTCCCGCGGAGATAGCGGTCAGTAACAGCAACAGCGTGATGATGATCAGCAATATTGTTATCTGAGACGAGCTCGGGGACGCCTGCGCTGCTGCAGCGTTAAGAAAAGTAATCGGAGCGGAAAAAGGAAAAAAATCCAAAACAAGTAGGTAAATGGTTCAGCCAAAGATAGATATATTGCACGTTAATCTGCATGCGGAAAAAGTTATTTTGACAGATGAAAAGTATCCTGTATTCTTGCTACAGATTAATTATTTCCAAATGAAGAGAATCATTACACTTATTGCCGGATGCGCTCTGTACGGGTCGGTATCCGCACAAACGGTAGTTAACGGGAACATGGAATCCTGGGTAAGCTATACGTCCTCCGGAACCACATTAGCACGTCCTGCAAACTGGTTTTCGTCAGACTCGCTCATTAAGGCATATTATGTGCTTACGGGGTCTTCGTCGAGTTTTGTTGCACGTTGCAGCCAGTCCACAACCGTATATCACGGCGGAAGTTCTTCCGCGGTACTGATCACCAATGCGACGGACACGCTTCCTTCGGTACTGGCGAATAGTAACATTACGTTCAGTCTGGCAGATATCATGGCCGGAAAATACCAGTTCAAATATCCCGGCGGAACACCCGTAACATCCCGTGTTCTGTTTGGTCATGCGTGGGTGAAGCTCACGTCTACCGGATCATCAGACGTGGCGCGGATGAACCTTTCCGCAATCAAATCCGGAATCGGTGCCGGTGGTGCAGACTCCACGATCGGTTCCGGCTATGTGGACATACCTTCCAATACCGGTTTCACCAAAGTGGATGTGTCTGTTACCTATAAAGATGCCACCACGGTTCCCGACCGCATTGTCGTTTCATTTGTGCCGACCAATAAAAGCAAACCGGTTGCGGGCACCACTATGTGGATCGATGACGTAACATTGTCCGATCCTGCAGGTATCGAAACGCCGATCTTCAACAACCCGGCAATCAGGGTATTCCCGAATCCGGTACAGGACGAGCTGCGCATTACCGCGGATATGAGCGAAGAGCTCTCCGTGAGCGTATATTCGGTGAATGGTCAGGAAGTGGCGCGCGTTCCTTTCAAAGAGAATGCAGTACTGTCTGTGTCCCGTTATGCGGCAGGCAACTATATTTATGTGGTGGGATCTAAGGACGGGCAGCATCAATATGCTTCCGGTTCTTTTGTGAAGCACTAGACTTTTTAAAAGCAGTAACGAAAAACTCCGGTCTTGCGCCGGAGTTTTTTATTGGGGAAAAATCCCCCGAAACGGGGGGCTGCACCTATTCGTTTTACAATTACATTTGTGTCTTAAAATATAGTTATATTGTTATGAACGTAAAACAATCCTTACTGGCGATCGCTGGTATGTGCACTATGGCGGCCTGCGTCGACTCGAAGTCCGGAAGTAGTGCCGGCAAAGCGTCCCAATTCAAGGCTTTGGATCCCGCGAATATGGATTCAACCATCAACCCGGCTGAAGACTTCTATAATTATGCAAACGGTGCATGGTTTAAGAAAAACCCGATCCCGGCATCTGAAACGCGTTGGGGCAGTTTCAATATCCTCATCAATAATAACTACGACATCCTCCATGGATTGCTGAAAGAAGCTGCCGGGAAGAAGGAAGCTGCGAAAGGCAGCGCCGAGCAGATGGTCGGTTCTTTTTACCAGTCGGGTATGGATTCCGCAGGTATCGATAAAGCAGGTATTGCTCCGTTGAAACCCTGGCTGGATCGCATCGATGCTGCTACTAACCAGGAGCAGGTACTGGCCGAGCTGCTGAAACAGCATACAGAAGGAATCGGTTCCGTTTTTGCTTTTTACGTTGCTCCCGACGATAAAAATGTAACACAGGAAATCTGCCAGGTATTCCAGGCCGGATTGGGTATGCCTGACCGCGATTACTATTTCGAGAATGATATGCGCACGGTTGCTATCCGCGATGCGTACAAAGCTTATGTAAAGAAACTGTTCGGACTGCTGGGTAACGACGAAGCAAACGCTTTGAAGAACATGCAGGCTGTTTATGATTTTGAAACGAAGCTGGCAAAAGTATCCATGAAGCGTGTGGACATGCGTGACCCTTACAAAGTGTATCACAAATACGACCTCGCTACGTTCTCCAAAATGACACCGAACATGGACTGGAAAAATATTTTCGCCCAGTTGAAAGTTCAGGGTCAGGACAGCCTCATCGTGGGTCAGCCTGCATTCTTTGCCGAAGTAGGCAAGCAATTGAAAGCGACGCCGGTGGAAACCTGGAAATTATACCTGAAATTCCACCTTGTGAACGGAATGGCAGCTTTCCTGAGCAGCAATTTCGACAAAGCCCGTTTCGAATTCTACGGAATGGCTGTAAGCGGTCAGAAAGAGCAAAAGCCACGCTGGAAACGCGTACTGACCGTTGTTGACGGTGCGGTAGGTGAAATGCTGGGCAGAATGTATGTAGACAAAACATTCAAACCCGAAGCAAAAAAACGTATGCTGGACCTGGTGAACAACCTGCAGCAAACCTATGCCGACCGTATCCAGCGTCTCGACTGGATGAGCGAAGAGACCAAGAAAAAGGCTTTGGGCAAACTGAATACGTTTGTGAAGAAAATCGGTTATCCTGACAAATGGAAGGATTATTCTTCCCTTGAAATCGTTCCGAACGATTACGTGAAAAATGCGATCGCTTCTTCCACGTTCGAATACAACTACAATATCAATAAACTCGGCAAGCCGGTAGACCGTACCGAGTGGGGTATGACACCTCCTACGGTAAATGCCTATTACAATCCTGCGTTCAACGAAATCGTTTTCCCTGCCGGTATCCTGCAATATCCGTTCTTCTCGGACGAAGCGGACGATGCGGTTAACTATGGCGGTATCGGTGGTGTGATCGGACATGAAATGACACACGGATTTGACGATCAGGGTGCACAGTATGACGCCGAAGGAAACCTGAAAAACTGGTGGTTGCCGGAAGATGAGAAAAAATTCAAAGAGAAAACCGCGGTGGTGGTTCGTCAGTTCGACGCTTACACAGTACTGGATTCCGTTCATGTAAACGGTCAGCTGACGCTGGGTGAGAACCTGGCCGACCTTGGCGGATTGGCGATCGCTTACGAAGCGTTCAAGAAAACAGCTCAGGGTAAAGGCAATGAAAAGATCGAAGGTTTTACACCGGATCAGCGTTTCTTCCTGAGCTGGGCACAGGTTTGGCGTACGGAAACCCGCGATGAGCAGGCGGCGCTGATGATCAAAACTGACCCGCATTCTCCTGCAAAATGGCGTTGTAATGGTCCGCTGAGCAATATGCCTGAGTTCTATGCCGCTTTTAATATCAAACCAGGCGATAAAATGTACCGTGCAGACAGCGTTCGCGCTAAAGTGTGGTAGGGATTTAATTACCTATATAATTACCAGCAGGAAACTCTTTCTGAGTTTCCTGCTTTTTTTTGCGGCATCCCTGCCGGACTACCGGAAATCTTCCCGCAGCCCTGCGACAGGCTTGCCGGAGCACCGGATTGCTCGCTGCAGCCCTGCAGGAAGCTTGCCGGAACACTACAAAGCCTGCTGCACCCATGCGGCAACCCTGCCGGAAAGCGGGAAACCGTCGCGTACCACTGCGGGACGCTTGCCGGGGCGCCGGATCGTTTCCTGCGCATCGCAGCGGGCTTTCCGGAATACCGGATCTTCGCCCGCGCATGTTTTCCGGAACTGCAGATATCTTATCTGAAGCTCCGGGCTGGTTCCTTTGTTTTGATTGGAAATGTGCCGCCCGTTTGAGGGCGTCTGGTATGAAAATAATAGGATCTTTTTGATCTCAACCGGATAAAGAGCCGGACCAATTTAATCTTTCAGGGGCAATATCCATTTATCGGGGGCAAACCGGTTATGTTCCAGCGAGAGCATATTTACGGTAGAATCCACTAAAGGCTGCGCAGGACGTCCGTTCAGCGAAAGCATGGAATGTATGTACACCTCGGGATGTGCATTACCCCTGTCGTTCAGTTCGCGCCCGAGATATTGCGCAAACTGCCACATCATCACCGGGTTTTCAGTCATGTAGAAACGCTGCATGGAATTGATCAGGTTCCCGATATTGATCTCCTGTAACGGCTCTCCGGCTTTTCCGCGTACGAATACGCGCACACTGCCCTGGCTCGAATGGGATTTCATGCGCCAGGCAAACCGGGAAGCAAACGTGGTCCAGTTGGTATTGCCGGGGAACAACAGGTGGCGCAGCGGAAACAGCAGCTGGAAGCTCATATACACCGTCAGTAGAGTGAGTGTGAGGGAATGTTCCGTGTCAAAAGAAGGAGGCATGGCCGGTGCAGCAGCCTTTTTGTTCCCGGTGAGCGTGTTCCATTTTTGTGCTACGAGTTCGGGTTCCAGGAAAAGGATCAGCGTAAAGATCATGAATACCGGGAAACCGCCGATGTCGCCGTTATCTCCGAAGTTGAAAATTGTAAGGTTGCTGAGGTTGAAAGCGATTGCCGTGATCATTGCCGGTTTGCGGTATTTTTTCGACCATAAAGCAAAACCGATGAGCAGGTCGAAAGCCAATCCGCCATAGGTAAGCAGGTACAAAGCAAAGTCGCTGCGGCTGAGGTCCGGAAGCAAAGCGTTCTGGCTGGAATCCTGCAATAAAATGCGCATGGGCTGCTGCCGCATCAGCCAGTCGGGATTCAGCTTTACCAGACCTCCGTAGAAATAAACGATCACGATCTGTACCTGTAACAACAGCAGCAACCAGTAAGGAATGTATTGTTTGCCATTGGCGTCTCTGCGCGGATGGCAGAACAGGTATACGAACGCAATCAGCAGGAACAGGTAAAAGTGATTGTTATAGTAAGATTTTTCCAGCAGGAAAAAGTAACCGAAAGAAAAAATAAAGGTGATCAGTGCTGCGCGAACGCCTTTCTGCAATACCAGCATCAGTCCCGACGCGGCCATCAGCAAAAGCACGAATTTCATTGCATCTTCGGGAAGCGGCCGGATAAAAGAAAAGAAATCGTACTGAAACAGGAAACGGGGGGCGAGAATACCCTGCGCGATATAGCTGGCATTGGTAAAACTGATGGCCTGCAATATCACGACCACACCGAAGAGCCGGAGGAACAGTTGAACGGAGGTCGCATCGGTAGGGCGGAACAATTGTTGTCTGAGGCGCGCGAAGTTGCTCAAGGATGTTTGGTTTAGTCCGCCTAAGTTATTGCAAAATCCAGTAACAAGGTTGTTTACCGGCACAGACCGGACATTTTCGGAAAAATATCATATATTGTGGTGCCTCTACAACTAAACAAACTATCAATGAAAACAACCGTCCTGCTGTTCTGGCTGTTGTTGTGCACCTTTTTCCGGGCGCCTGCGCAGCTATTGTCTGGCAATGCTTTCCTGAAGGGGAAGTACGCGGAGTGCGGTATCGCGCCCAACGGAACACTGGGTTCGGGCGTTACAGCTCCTTCAAATTTTCACAGTCTTGTTGCCGGTGTAAGTCCGGCTGAGCTTGGTCTGGTGGTTGATTTCGCCAGGGATGGCTGGGGTGTGGGCAAGCCTAAATGGATCGGCGATTATATCATGCCGGGTGTGCCGCATGAGGGATGGGATGTAGAGGTGAACGGGTTCACCGGCCGCGCGATGCGTTCGCGGGGAGATAACTATATGAGTTTCGGCCTAGCCGGCAGCATCAGCGACTACAGCCTGTCCGGCACCGAGATCATCGTGCACTGGTCGGGTACGATGAATGATCTCCATATTGAGAAGGAGATGATCTTTGATACCAACCGGCTTTTTTTAACCTTCAATATAAAGCTGATCAATAAAGGTGTTTCCGACCTGCGTAAGGTGTACTACCAACGCACCGTGGACCCGGACAATGAATATGAGCAGGTAGGTGGCGGCGGGTATGCCACTATTCAGAAGCTGGAACACAACATGCCCGATCCGCAGCATCTGGCGCTTGTTTCGGCAACGGGGCATGATTATCGCAGCTACCTTGGTTTATTCACGCGTGATTGCAGGGCCAGACCTTATTTTTTACGATCCTCGCTGGTGGGTGTGCAAAGCCTCGATTCTTTCTATAACCAGCTCATCGACACTTCCCTGATCGAATATACACTGGGAGATTCGCTTTTCTACGATGTAGGTATGGGCCTGGTCTTTAATATCGGTACGCTCAAATCGGGCGACAGCGCCTACATCAGTTATGCCTACCTGTTCGACAAAACAGAACTTCCGTATGTGCAGAGCCATGCATTTCAACCGGCCCTGCGTGTGCGCGGTAAATCTTATTACGATGGCGATACGCTGTATGCCTGCCAGGACGAATGGCTGGACGTAAGTGTGTTGGCTGCAGGTCATGAATTCTGGAAATGGCCCGTGAGCACCGTATTCAACGACAGTGAAGGAAAAGCGAACAGGATCCTCATACACGATACCGTAAGCGTACAAACCTGGCGCCCTTACGCACCATCCTGCGGTGGCGGCAGATACGATTCTTTGCGCGTGACCATCATCGGTACAAAACCGGCGCGACCCGTATTGTCCCGCTTCGGCGTGATGCTCAGCGTGGCAAACGGGTATACGGCTTACCAATGGTACAATAACGGAACTCCGGTCGGCAGCGGCGGATCATCGTACGAAATGAAAATGAATGGTACGTACTACGTGCAGGTAACGGATTCCAACGGCTGTGAGGCTGTGTCTGACTCATTGGTGGAGACAGGACTTTTTGTGGATGAATTCACGATCGCGGATACCGACATCGAATTATTTCCTAACCCTTCAGCAGGCCTGGTCTCGGTGAATGCACCCGCATCGGTGCAAATCAAGGTGTTTGATATACAGGGAAGACTATTGCAACAATCTGCAGGCGCCACGCGCATAGACATAAAATCTTTGGCTGATGGGGTGTATCTCTTTTATCTTTACCGTTTGGACGGAACCGCTATCGGCAGCCGTCGCGTTGTAAAACAGAAAGAATAACACTCCCCGGATATTTATGGTGCCGACCCGCGTTTTTGACATACTGGATCATTTAAAGGAATATGCCCCCGAACAGGATATACTGAACGCGAAGCGCAATAAGCAGTGGGTGCCGGTAAGTCTTGAATCATTTTACCAGCAGGTGCAGTATGTAAGCTCCGCCTTGCTCGCGAACGGGTACAGAACGGGCGACAAGGTCGGAATTATGTCGGCCAATCTTCCCGAATGGAATTTTGTGGATTACGGAAGCCAGCAGCTGGGAATGCCGAATGTCCCGATTTATCCAACCATCGGGGCCGACGATCTGGTTTACATCCTGAATCATTCCGAAATCCGTATCCTGTTTACATCGGATCAATCGGTGGTGCAGAAAGTGCGGAGTGTACAGACTTCCCTGCGCTATCTCCGGGATATCGTATGCTTTTCGGACGTGCCGGGAACCATTTCTTTTGCCGCATTCCTGGAACAGGGCAGAGCAGCATATGATCCCGACAAAATATCCATGCTCAGAAACGGGGTGCGGCCGGACGATATGTTTACGTTGCTGTACACTTCGGGCACCACGGGTAATCCTAAGGGAGTGATGCTGTCGCACCGGAATATCTTAAGCAACCTGGAAGCGTGCAAGGATATAGCACCGTTCCGGACCAGCTGGCGCGCATTGAGCTTCCTGCCCCTGAATCACATCTACGAGCGTTTCCTGAATACATTGTATCTATTCCATGGCGTGGGTATTTTTTATGCAGAATCTGTGGAGACCATCGGTGAGAATGCCAAAGAGATCCAACCGCAGATATTTGTTGCTGTACCGCGGGTGCTGGAGCGTGTGCTTGAAAAGATCATGAATGCGGGCGAACAACTGCACGGACTGAAGAAGAAGATCTTTGACTGGAGCCTGGATCTTGCGGCCCGTTATGAGCTGAATGGCGCAAACGGACCGCTCTATGAAATACAGCGTAAGCTTGCCGACCGGCTTGTTTTCCGTAAGTGGAGAGCTGCCGTGGGCGGAAAGATGGAAGCCATCGTGAGCGGAGGCGCTGCGCTGAACCCCAGGCTGGAACGCATATTTACCTGTGCAGGGCTGCCGCTGCTGCAGGGGTATGGTATGACCGAATCCTGCGTGGTGATTGCGGTAAACCGCTGGGAACAGCAGGACCGGCACTTCGGGACGGTGGGGATCGTGGTGGAAAATTCGGAAGTGCGTATCGATCCGGAGGACGGGGAAATATTGTTCCGCGGACCGAGTGTGATGCTGGGTTATTACAAAGATGAAGCCGCTACACGCGAGGCTATCGACGCTGCAGGATGGCTGCATACGGGAGATGTGGGCACCCTGGTGGATGGGCGTTTCCTGAAAATAACCGACCGTAAAAAGGAGATTTTCAAGAACAGCGCCGGGAAATACATCGCTCCGGTGGCGATCGAGAACCGGCTGAAGGAAAGCAAATATATCGAGCAGGTAATGGTGATCGGGGAGGGGCAGAAGTTTGCTTCTGCGCTCATTGTTGTCTCTGCAGACTATTTCCGCGATCTTTTTGTGAAAGAAAATATTTCCTGGCTGCAGGAAGGTTTTGAGGAAAATGAGCTGGTGAAAAAAACGATCGCGGCACATGTACAGGCGGTGAATGCACACCTGGGCCCGCACGAGCAGATTAAGCGTTACCGGCTTCTGGGCAATCCCTGGACGGTGAACGGCGGCGAAATAACCCCTAAACTGAGCCTTCGCCGTAAAATAATAGCCGGGAAGTATCAGGCGCTCATAGCGGAGATCTTCCCGGCCGGAAATCAGTAAATCAATATCAGTCGATCAGGATCTCGCCCGTCATCTGGTGCGGGATCGGCAGCCCCATATAGTGCAGGATCGTTGGAGCGATATCTCCGAGCTTTCCGCTGCGCAGTTTTCCTTTATAGTCTTTGCTGATCAGGAAAAGCGGAACCGGATTGAGTGAATGCTGCGTGTTCGGACTTCCGTCTTCATTAACCATATGATCGGAATTACCGTGGTCAGCGGTGAGGAATACCGCATACCCGTTTTGCAGCGCAACCGGTACGATCTGTGAAACGCAGTCGTCCACCGTTTTCACAGCTTTTACCACCGCACTCCATACGCCGGTATGGCCCACCATGTCTGCATTCGCAAAGTTCATACAGATAAAATCTGCGCTTTGTGCGTTGAGCTCCGGAATGATTGCATCTTTCAAAGCGTACGCGCTCATTTCCGGTTTCAGGTCGTAGGTAGGTACATCTTTCGGCGAATCCCGCATGATGCGTGTCTCGCCTTCGAATACGGCTTCCCGGCCACCGGAGAAGAAGAAGGTAACGTGCGGGTATTTCTCGGTTTCGGCAATTCTTATCTGTTTTTTACCCTGCTCTGCAAGCACCTGTCCGATGGTATTATCCAGGTTGTCGTTGTGAAAGATCACCTGTATGTCCTTATACGTTTTATCGTATTCGGTCATCGTTACGTAATGCAGGTCCAGCTTATGCATGCCGTGGTCTGGAAAATGTTCCTGTGTCAGCACTTCGGTGATCTCGCGGCAGCGATCGGTACGGAAATTGAAGCAGATAACCACGTCTCCGTTCCGGATGGTGGCTGCCGGTTTGCCCGACGCATCCGTCATAACGATCGGATGGATGAACTCATCCGTAACACCGTTTTCGTAGGACGCTGCAACGGACGCCGCTGCATTGGTGCTGTATGTGCCAATGCCGTTGACGAGTGCATCGTAAGCCATTTTCACCCGTTCCCAGGCGCTTATCCCGGTCCATTGCATAATAGCGGCCCGTGATACTTGCCAGTTTGCCTCCGGTACGCGCGAGGCAGGATTGAATTTCCGTAATGAAGCCCAGTCCGCTTTTGGGATCGCAATCCCTTCCGTCGGTGAATGCATGAACCGCGAAGTCAGCAACCCCGGCATTTTGCGCGTATTCGCAAAGCGCTTCCAGATGACGGATATGTGCATGCACGCCGCCATCGCTTACCAGTCCGATGAAATGAAGGGTGCTTTTATTTTCCTTTGCGATAGAAAAAGCCGTCTGCAATGTTGCGTTTTGCTCCAGCAAGCCATTGCGGATCGCCACATTTACCCGTTGTAACTCCTGGTACACAATACGACCGGCTCCGAGATTCAGGTGACCTACTTCAGAATTGCCCATTTGTCCGTCGGGCAATCCTACCGCTTCACCACAGGTGATCAGTTCGCTATTCGGGTATAAATTATATAGTGAGTTGACAAATTCCGGATGAGCGTCGAGAATGGCATCTGCTTTAGGGTCAGCGCCTTTTCCCCAGCCATCCATAATGATGAGCATTGCTTTTTTGGACATGGGGGCAAAGTTAATAGAGATAAAGCAAGTAAAAGGATAAAAAATGAATTTGGCTTAATACCTTTGCCCACCCTTTAAAACGACTTTATGAACATAATTATACCAATGGCCGGCATGGGCAAACGCATGCGCCCGCATACGCTTACCACTGCCAAGCCCTTGATTCCCGTAGCCGGCAAACCCATTGTACAACGCCTCGTGGAGGACATCGTGGCGACCGGAAGTGAAAAAGTGGAAGAGATTGCTTTTATCATCGGACCGTCTTTCGGTAAAGAGGTAGAGGCGCAACTGTTAAATACCGCCGGCAAGCTGGGTGCCAAAGGGCGTATCTGCTACCAGGAGACCCCGCTCGGAACGGCTCACGCGATCCTGTGTGCTGCCGAATCATTGAAAGGCAATGTATTCATCGCTTTTGCAGATACATTGTTCGATGCAACATTCAGCATCGATACCAGCCGCGATGCGATCATCTGGACACAAAAAGTGGACGATCCGTCGGCATTTGGTGTTGTGAAGCTGAAGGACAACGGTGAGATCGAAGCTTTCGTGGAAAAGCCGCAGAGTTTCGTTTCGGATCTCGCGATCATCGGTGTGTATTATTTCCGTGACGGAGAAAACCTGCGTAAGGAACTGCAACGCCTTATCGATAATGATATCAAAATGAAAGGTGAATACCAGATCACCGATGCTATGGAGCATATGCTCCAAAACGGCATGAAATTCTATACCGACCAGGTTTCCGAATGGCTGGATTGCGGCAACAAGGATGCAACGTTATATACCAATGAGCGTATACTCGAGCTCAAACGCAATAAGGAGAACCTCATCGACGCCAGTGCCCGCATCGAGAACAGCAGTATCATCGAACCTTGCTATATCGGTCCGAACGTGCGGATCATTAACTCTGTGGTAGGACCTTATGCGTCTGTGGAAGCGAATACCGTTATCGAAAAGTCGATTGTCAGCAACAGTATTATCCAGTGCGACAGTGTTGTTAAAAATGCTTGTATTGAGAAAAGTATGTTGGGTAAAAGTGTATCTTACACCAACAAGTCCGATGAATTAAGTCTCGGAGATTTTTCAACGCACATATGATCAGCAAGGTAAGGGTACTTACATTTCTTATTGGTTTTTCAGGGGTATCATTTACCGGCTATGCACAACTGGCGGAGATAGCGCCTTTCGATACGGCTCAGAGTCCTCATGCAAATGCAGGGCGTATTTTTTCCGATGCGGTAAAAGAAAATATTCTCGGCAATACAAAAGAGGCGGAGGCTTTGTTCCTGCGCTTTTGCGGAAGCAGAGCCGAGGGAAGCAGCTACCTATTATGAGCTTGCGCGCATCAATGCCAAGAATAATGAAAAGGAGAAGGGTATTCAGAATATCCGCCGTGCGATAGAACTGGATTCTTCCAATAAATGGTATAAGGAACTGTACGGTAATCTGCTGGCAGACAGCCGTAATTTTGCTGAAGCCGCTGCTGTTTTTTCGCGGTTGGGAAGGCAATATTCACCTAATGAAGATTATTTGCTGAAAGCCTCCCTTTTTTACGAGCGCTCCAATCAATATAAAAAGGCTATTGACGAGCTGGAATTACTGCTTGACCAGCGGGGTTACGACGACGATGTGCTGATGCAGATCAACCAGATCTACCTGAAAGAAAATAAGGTAGAGCAGTCGGCGCAGACGATCCGGCGGATGATCAGCGCCAATCCGCACGATGCCAAATATTACACATTGCTCGCAGAAATGTACCTGAGCAATAAGCACGATGAAGAGTCGCTGCAAACACTGAAGAAGAAGCAGAACGCCTGTTTCCCGGAGATATTACGGTGGAACTCGGATTTGCCGCTTACTACAAAAGAAAAGACAACACGCCTAAATACCTGGAGTACGCTGATCGTGCGATTGTGAATAAAGACCTTGATGAAGAGACACAGACAAAACTGCTTGTTTCGTACCTGCAGGATGTGGAGGGCGATACGAGTCTCCGGAAACATTCTGTGGAGATCGTCCGGAAAGTGATCGCCCTGCATCCGAATAATGCATTACTGCATGGAGTGATGGGCGATTTGCTGAGCATGCAGGGATTGAATCGTGAGGCGCTCGAATCCTATAAGCAGTCGCTGCGCCTCGACTCCACCAATCTGAATACCTGGCAGCAGGTGATGTTCGGTATGACCGGAAAGGAAGATGCGGATTCCCTGATCAGCTACAGCAATACTGCGCTTACGTTATTTCCTGCGTCGGCCGTGGTGTATTATCTGAATGGTATCGGCTATTCCAATAAAGGAGCTTATGATAAGGCGGCGAAGGCTATTACGACTGCGATAGATTTTCAGCCGGAGGACAATAAAGTATTGCTTGCAGAGATGTATGCATCACTGGCAGATGTATATCATTCAGGTAAGGCTTACGCAGATGCGGATAAGAATTTTGATAAGGCGCTGGAGCTTACGCCGGACAATGCAACCGTGCTGAACAACTATGCTTATTACCTGTCTGTACGGAAAACGCGGCTGGAAGATGCGGAACGCTTTTCGGCAAAATCACTCCTTCTGCGCCCGGATGAACCGACATTCCTGGATACATATGGCTGGATTTTTTACCAGCAGGGAAAATATGAAAAGGCTGCGGAACTGATCGGTAAAGCGGTGCAAAAAGAAGGCGCAAACGCAGACGCCACCTTGTATGAGCATCTGGGAGATGCTTACTTTAAAATGAACCAAATCGATAAAGCCCTTCAAAACTGGCAGAAGGCTTCTGAGAAAGATCCTGCCAATACTCAGTTACAACAAAAAATAAAGAACAGGAAGACGGATGATTAAGAGTATCGTAAAGTTGTGTGCCCTGGCATTGGTTGTGCTCACGGCCGATTCGTGTAAATTGATACGACACAAAAGAGGGAAAAAACAGAAGGAAAAAGCGGCTGTGGAAACGCGCAGGCTCGATTCGCTTGCCGCCGGTATCAAACAGGCTGCAGTGACCGATTCGGCTACAGTAGATGTGCACCTGCTGGATTCTATGAAGCCAGTGGTGGCTCCGAGAATCAGCGTGACGACTTTTGCTGCAAAGGCTAAAATGCACTACGAGGGAGGCGATAAATCACTTGACTTCGTGGCAAATATCCGTATGAAACAGGACAGCATTATCTGGATAGCGGTGTCTGCCGGAGGCGGACTGATCCAGGTGGCGCGCGCGGTGATCACACCGGATAGCTTTAAAGCCGTTTCGTTCCTGGAAAATACCGCATATATCGGCCCTATCTCAAAGGCAAGCTCGATCCTGCCGGAAGGCGTGGACTTTTATTCTTTACAGAATATGCTGCTCGGCAATCCCGTGCTCAGCAAAGGGCAGCTTAATTCGGTGACCGATAGCGGCGATCGCTGGGAACTCCGTCAAACGCAGTTGTCTTACATAGAGCAGCTGGACGTACTGAAGTCGGACTCTACCATGCAACGCAGTCAGCTGGTGAGTAATGATTCGCTGAGCCGCTCGCTCACTCAGCAATTGCACAATTTCGGGCTCTTCGGAAATCTCAGGATCGCACAGGACCGCAAGTTCAATATCATCAATAAAGGTGAAGGGCTGCTCGTGGATATGAACCTGTCGAATATTGTGATCGATGCGGAACAGAAGTACCCGTTTTCGATACCGGAGGGGTACACGATCCGCTAGTGCATACAATTTGCTTAATTAGTGTATTTTCGCACCCGATTTTATTCAGTAAACAAAACCTATTATGGAATCTATCTTCGACAAGGTGCAGCAAATGGGGCACGAGCAGGTGGTATTTTGCCACGACGCACGCAGCGGCCTGAATGCTATTATTGCCATTCACAACACAACTCTCGGACCTGCGCTGGGGGGAACGCGTCTGTGGAGTTATGAAAGTAATGAAGACGCGCTCATAGACGCACTGCGCCTGAGTCGTGGAATGACCTATAAGAACGCGATCAGCGGTTTGAACATCGGAGGCGGTAAAGCAGTGATCATTGCGAATCCGTCTATGAAGTCTGAAGCGTTATGGCGTCGTTACGGCCGTTTTGTAAACAGCCTGAACGGTAAATACATCACAGCTGAGGATGTAAATACGAATACATCCGACATGGAATACATTGCCATGGAAACCAGTTCTGTAACCGGTGTTCCTGAATATTCCGGCGGAAGCGGCGACCCTTCTCCATTCACAGCGAAAGGTGTGTATGTGGGTATGAAGGCGGCTGCCAAAAAAGTATATGGCAGCGACAGCCTGAGCGGTAAGAAAGTATTGGTACAGGGAGCCGGCCATGTGGGCCAGTACCTGATCGGTCACCTGGTGAATGAAGGGGCAAAAGTAATGGTTTCCGATATTGACCAGAACAAGCTGAAATCCGCTAAGGACAAGTACCCCGCGATCGAAATCGTTGATAATGCAGGTATTTTTGACCTGGATATCGATATCTATGCACCTTGCGCGCTTGGCGCGACGCTGAACGATGCAAGTATCGCGGCGATGAAGTGTGCGATCGTTGCAGGAGCTGCAAACAACCAGCTCGCCGACGAGAACATACATGGTCCGGCATTGGTGAAGAAAGGAATTGTATATGCTCCTGACTTTCTGATCAATGCAGGCGGTGTGATCAACGTAAGTGCGGAACTGGACGGCTATAATGTTGGGAAAGTGAATAGCGCGGTGGAAAAGATCTATGACCGTACGCTTGATATTTTCGCATTGGCCGAAGCAGAAAATATTCATAATCAGGCAGCTGCCATGCGTATTGCACAAAAGCGCATCGACGATATCGCTGCGCTGAAATCCAGAATGTAATTACAAAAAGAGTACTCGGAAAAGACTGTCTTTCTTCAGGGAAGGACAGTCTTTTTTGAATTTTAGCGGTATTGAAAGAGAATTCACCATTATTTCATCGCAGGCATGTTGCATAACTGAAAATTTTTTGTAGCTTGTCCTTTCTATACATCACTACTACACTTGCAGGGACAGATCATGGTGTCAGACAAAACAATTTTGACCAACGCCGTTAAATGTTTTTATACAATCAATGGACATTAACCAAGATACCGGTAATCCTATTGTGCGCCTGCGGGCTTTCCGGGCCATCGACGACCCGGCTTCTTGCAAGCTGTTTCTCGAAGGGCATGAACATGTGCTTACGAGTATCGGCGTTACAAAAGTCACCTCTTCAAAAGATGAATGGACGCGCAACCCTGCCGCCTTCGTGCTGATCGTGGAATCCCTGGACCGTTCAAAGGTTTATGGCGGTGCGCGTATCCATGTATCCGGCGGCACGCAGCCACTGCCCATCGAGGAAGCGACCGGTATGATGGATGCCGGGGTATTTGACCTCGTTTGGCATTATGCTCAATACGGAACCGGAGAAATATGCGGTTTGTGGAACTCCAGGGAAATTGCCGGTTACGGAATCGGCAGCATATTTCTCACCCGCGCGGCCGTAGCCATCTCTTCCCAGATAGGATTGGCCTCGTTATTTGCGCTGTGTGCGCCCATACGGTAAAGTTGGCGGAAAGCGTGGGATACCGTATTGATCTGAGGATCGGAAACAATGGTACATTTTATTATCCGAAACTGGACCTGGTAGCTACGACGATGCTGCTCGACGATATCAATGAATTGAGCAAAGCGAGTGAAGAAGACCGCGAAGCGATCATGACCCTGCGCAAAAACCTGAATCAATACCGGCAGGAAGAATTGCGCAAAAAAACGATTGAAATTGATTACGCCTTACAAATAGAAAATCTCGATAGCTGGGATCTGAGTGAGGTAATCAATAACCTTAAGAAAACCCGCATCGAAAACGACCTGAATTACAAAAACCTGAATATTTTTTAGCAGAAAAAAGTTATGTCTCAGAAACACTATAATGCCGCATACCTCGAAGATACCGGAGCTTTTCTGAAAGGATTGAAAGAATATTCCTACAAACCTTTTGCTGAAGTGAAAGACGGAACGGTAATTGATCTCGGTTGCGGAACAGGTTTGGATGTGATCGGCTTGTCCGCCATGCTCGGAAACGATGTACAGGTAGTGGGTGTGGACCATGATGATGCATTGCTGGATAAAGGTCGTGCTGCGGCTAATGGGCAGAACGTAACGTTTGTATGTTCAGAAGCCACTCAGATCCCGTTTGAGACAGACGGCACAAACGGCATACGTGCAGAAAGGCTGGTACAGCACCTCAAAGACCCGCAGGGCGTGGTGGATGAAATGCGGAGGGTATTGAAAGCCGGGCAACCTGCCGTTTTCGTGGAGACAGATTGGGCAAGTCTGGTATTTTACCAGGGAGACGTTTCGGTACAGGAAAAGCTGCTGCATTACCTTACCAAAGTTAAAATCAACAATGGGTTTGCCGCGCGTAAGCTCACCGGTTACCTTGTACATTCCGAGTTCCGTAATATAAAGACCGAGGTATTTCCGTTTACATTGAGAAGCCTGAAGGAAGCTAATGATTATCTGTGGATCGAGCTGATTTTAAAAGAAATGCTCGAAAAAGGTCATCTGGCTGAAAAGGAACATGCTCTTTTTGTTGATACATTAAAAAAGGCCGATGAAAACGCCTACTTTGCATGCTCTATTAATATACTTGTAGTTTCTTCAATCAAATAGCCGGTGTACAGATTAGCGTTCCTTGTTACTTTTCTTTTTTGCTCTGTTGCTTCTTTCAGCCAAAACATTCTTACGGATCAGACCGACCGGTATGTTATCGGGAAAAATCTGAGTGTACTGCATGCAGAGAGAGAAATGTCTATAGAAGACGTGCTGCGTTCCCCGGAGTTTATCAGTAATGATAAAGACATCCCCAATTTCGGACTTACACCGTACTCTGTTTGGATGAGGTTTGAGGTGAGCAATCAGAGTTCGCAGACACGCTTCCTGCTTAATGTCGCTTACCCGATTCTCGACGAAGTGGAACTGTTTATACCGCAGGACACGGGTTACAAAAGCGTATTCATGGGAGAAGTTTTTCCATTCAATGCAAGACGCTACAAAAATCCGAACTACCTGTTCAATCTGGATATTCCTGAAGGGCGCACGCTTACCTATTACCTGCGTGTGAAAAGCTCCGAACAGATCATCGTACCCTTATCCATCAATGTGCCTACAACGCTCTGGCAAAGCCTGAGTCAGGAGGACCTGGTACTCGGTGCTTATCTCGGAGTGATCCTTATCATGATCTTTTACAACCTGTTCCTGTTTTTCTCAGTTAAAGACAGAAGCTACCTGTATTATGTGATATATGTGCTGTTTACGGGGCTTACCCAGATCGGTATTAAAGGATATACCTATAAATATCTCTGGCCGTCTTCGTCTTCCTTTCAGCTGAAAAGCGTTATTCTTTTTGCATGTATGAGTTGCCTGGCGGCGCTGGCATTCACGCGCAGGTTCCTGGATGTTCAGAAGAACGCTCCCAAATCGGGAAAATTGTTGCTGGTGCTGAATGTGTTTTTTATTCTGGGTATTGCAGTTACGCTCGCCGGCCGCGTGCAGACGGGCTTCCAGATTATGCAGATGAGTACCACGCTTTTCTCTTTCATTGTACTGGGCATTTCGTTTATGCTCATGGTGAAAGGATTTGAGTCGGCGCGTTACTTCTTTGCTGCCTGGTCAGTATTGCTTGTCGGCTCCATTATCTTCCTTTTGAAAGACTACGGTATGCTGCCGTATAATGTGATGACGAGCTATGTGATGCAGGCCGCCAGTGCGGTTGAAATGGCTTTGCTGTCTTTCGGTCTTGCAAACAGTATCAATATCCTCAAACGGGAAAAGGAACAATCGCAACAGGAGGCGCTCGAGGCTTCCATGGAGAACGAGCGGATTGTCCGCCTGCAGAACGTAGTGCTCGAAGAAAAGGTGAACGAACGTACGCTTGAACTGAAAGCTACCAACAATGATCTGGCGGATACACTCGATAACCTGAAACAGGCTCAGTCGCAACTGGTGGAAGCCGAAAAAATGGCCTCTCTTGGTCAGCTTACAGCCGGCATCGCCCACGAGATTAACAACCCGATCAACTTTGTAACGAGCAATGTAGGTCCGCTGAAGCGTGATGTGGATATGGTATTTGATACGATCAACTTTGTGGAGCAGACTCTGTATGGACAACGGCGTGAGCGCAGAGGAGAAAAAGCGCAGGATCGACGAGTTTAAAGAGGATATGGATTATGATTACCTGAAGATCGAAATATCGCATCTGCTGAACGGTATTCATGAAGGATCTTCGCGTACTGCTGAGATCGTAAAAGGATTACGGATATTCTCGCGCGTGGACGAAAATGACCTGAAGCGTGCAGATATCAACGAAGGAATCGATTCTTCCCTGGTTATCGTAAATAACCAGTTGAACGGACGTATAGAAGTGACGAAGGATTTTGCGAAAGACCTGCCGATGATCGAGTGTTATCCGGGGAAGCTGAACCAGGTATTCCTGAATATCATTACAAATGCGATCCATGCGGTAAAACAGCAGCATGGAGAGAAGAACACCGGTCTTATCACGATTAAAACAAGAGCATTTCCCGACCATATTACGGTTGAATTTATGGACAACGGCAGCGGTATGACGGAGGAAACGCAGAGAAAGATTTACGAGCCATTCTTCACGACTAAAGAAGTAGGAGAAGGAACGGGTCTGGGCATGTCTATCGTGTACAATACAATAAAAAAACACAACGGAACAATAACTTTAGTGTCTCAGTTAGGGCAGGGTACGTCTTTCTTGATTAAATTGCCAATTATTCATGAGATAAAAAGTCAAGAAAACTGATGAATTATGAAGATCAAAGTTTTGTATATAGACGACGAGCAGAATAACCTGATCAGCTTTAAGGCCGCATTCCGCATGCATTACAATGTATTTGTAGCGTCGGATGTGTCGGAGGCGATCAATATCCTGATGAACAATCCGGATATGAAGGTTATTTTCTGTGATCAGAAAATGCCCGGAATTACGGGAGTGGAGCTGCTGGAGCAGATCAAAACCATGTTCCCGTTGCCCGTCAGGGTTTTGCTTACAGGCTTTGCTGATATGGAGGCTGTGGTCAATGCGATCAATATGAGCCAGGTATTCCGCTATCTCAAAAAGCCCTGGAAAGAAGAAGAAATCTACCAGACCGTTGAAGAGGCTGTGAAATATTATCATGCCTATTCGATGATGGAGATCAATATGCAGGAACTGAAATCGGCTTATAAAGAGCTGGATAAATTTGCATACAGCGTAAGCCATGATATCCGCGGTCCGATTGCGGGTATTCTTACAGCTATTGATTACCTGGAGCAGGCTGATCGTATCGAAGACGTGCGTGATCTGCTCGGACTCATGCGGAAATCACTGAAGCAGCTGGATGAGTATATCATTGCGATGCATGAATATTACAATCATCACAAAGGTCAGGTGACTGTTTCGAATATCTCTTTCGAAACACTTGCCGAAGAAACTAAAAATATTTATTCCGTTTTTGCCGGCGCCAATAAGATCGCGTACGACACGGAAGTGGTGCAAACGGAGCCATTTAAAAGCGATGTCGTATCGATAAAGCTCATCATCAACAACCTGCTCTCCAACGCTTTTAAGTACCAGCGCAAAGACGAGGCAAGTAAACGCGTGAAGCTGGCTATCGAGGTGAAAAGCGGACTCGCCACGATCACTGTTGAGGATAATGGAATTGGTATGGAAGAGGCTGTGTTCGGAAAGATCTTCGATCTGCATTACCGTTCCGATACGGAGAATCAGGGCTTTGGTTTTGGCTTATTCAACATGAAAGGTGCGCTGATGAAACTGAAAGGTCAGATCGACGTACAATCCAAACCCGGGGTAGGGTCGACCTTTAAGGTAACCCTTGCTTCGATGTAGCAGGCGACAAAATTACCCGATATATAAAAAGCGCGTGCAACTATGATGCACGCGCTTTTCTGCTTTTTATGTTTCAGTCGGTCTCCCCGTTCGGAATCAGGCGTATCGGGCTTTCAGCTTCTTGAGGATTTCGATCGCGCTTTTTGCTACGATCGTTCCGGGGCCGAATACAAAGGACACGCCGGATGCAAACAGGAAGTCGTAATCCTGACGCGGTATCACACCTCCTGCCACAACCATGATATCTTCACGCCCGTAATGCTTCAGTTCCTCAATTACCTGGGGTACCAGCGTCTTGTGGCCGGCGGCCAGGCTGGAGATGCCGAGTATATGCACATCGTTCTCTACTGCCTGTCTGGCAGCTTCTGCCGGCGTCTGGAACAGCGGACCGATATCCACGTCGAATCCGAGGTCGGCGAAGCTGGTGGCGATAACTTTGGCTCCGCGATCGTGTCCGTCTTGGCCCATTTTGGCGATCATGATGCGCGGCCGACGCCCGTCCAGTTCTGCAAATTCATCTGCAAGCTTGCGTGCTTCAACAAAATACTCATCCATTTCTATTTCTTTTGAATATACGCCCGCGATCGAACGGATACGCGCCTGGTAACGGCCGAATACCTGCTCAAGTGCGTAAGATATTTCGCCCGAGGCTGGCACGCAGTCGTGCTGCTTCTATGCTTAGTGCCAGTAAGTTACCTGTGCCGTTACGGGCTGCTTCCGTAAGTGCGTGCAGTGCAGCTTGTACTTTGTCATTGTCTCTCTCCCGGCGTAATTGTCCGAGCCGTTCGATCTGTTGTTTCCGTACGTGGGTATTATCCACGTCGAGAATTTCGATATCAGATTGCTCGTCGGTTGTATAGGCATTCACACCTACAATAATATCTTTTCCACCATCGATGCGTGCCTGCTTGCGTGCTGCCGCCTCTTCGATCCGCATTTTCGGTATGCCGGTTTCAATTGCTTTGGCCATACCGCCGAGCGACTCCACTTCTTCCAGGAGTGTCCAGGCTTTTTGCGCCAGCTGTTCGGTCAGGTATTCCACATAGTACGATCCGCCCCATGGATCTACCGTACGGCAGATATCCGTTTCCTGCTGGAGAATGATCTGTGTATTGCGCGCAATGCGTGCACTGAAATCTGTAGGCAATGCTATCGCTTCGTCGAGTGCATTGGTGTGCAGACTTTGTGTGTGTCCCATAGCTGCGGCAAGTGCTTCTATTGCCGTTCGCGCCACATTATTGAACGGGTCCTGTTCTGTGAGACTCCACCCGCTGGTCTGGCAATGCGTGCGCAGCGCCATGCTTTTTTCTTTAGCCGGCTGGAACTGTTTTACCAGTTTGGCCCAGAGCATACGTCCTGCGCGCATCTTGGCGATTTCCATAAAATGGTTCATGCCTATGGCCCAGAAGAAAGAAAGACGGGGAGCAAAATCGTCTACGGACAGACCTGCTTTCAGACCGGCACGTATATATTCCACGCCATCGGCAAGCGTATATGCCAGTTCTATGTCTGCTGTGGCTCCGGCCTCCTGCATGTGATAACCGCTGATAGAGATGGAGTTGAACTTCGGCATGTGCTTTGACGTGAACGAGAATATGTCAGCAATGATTTTCATAGAATGGCTTCCGGGGGATAGATATAGGTGTTGCGCACCATAAATTCCTTGAGGATATCGTTCTGAATAGTACCGCTGAGCTGTTCCATTGCAACACCCTGTTCTTCCGCCGCGACAATGTAAAAAGCGAGCACGGGCAATACAGCTCCGTTCATCGTCATCGAAACGCTCATCTCGTCGAGCGGTATCTGGTCGAACAGGATCTTCATATCCAGTATCGAATCGATGGCCACTCCTGCTTTCCCCACGTCTCCGACCACACGTTCATGATCACTGTCGTAACCGCGATGCGTTGCCAGGTCAAATGCAACCGAGAGACCTTTTTGACCTGCAGCAAGGTTACGGCGGTAAAACGCATTGCTTTCCTCTGCCGTACTGAAGCCCGCATACTGACGGATGGTCCAGGGTTTTTGCACATACATGCTGGAGTAGGGACCCCGAAGGAACGGTGCAATCCCTGCTGCAAAATGCAGTTGTTTTTTTTCTTTCAGATCGCCGGAAGCATAAATTTTCTTGATACCGATGCCTTCAGCTGTGGTGGTATGCGCCTGCTCTTGCTGAGGCACTGCCTTATGTGTTATCGTTCTTTTTCCGGGTAATTTTTTTCTGATGTGATTCATCCTGGATCAAGATTGTGCTTTGTTTAATAATAGTTGATCGTATTCGCTGCGGGTCAGTGCAAACAACAGCGAGTCTTCCAATTGTCCGTTCACCATGTAATGCTCTTTCATGCAGCCTTCCTGGCGGAAATTCCACGCTTTGACAAGTGCCTGCGAACCAATATTGTAGGGTGCAATAACTGCTTCCATACGGTTCAGATTCAATACTTCGAAACCGTATGGAATGGTGGTGGCCAGCGCTTCACGCATCAATCCCTGTCTGCGCCATTCAGGGCGCGTTATATAACCGATCTCTGAACGACGGTGTTCGGGATACCAGTTGTGAAACGCCATAGAACCGATAAAAGCGCCGGAATCTTTATGCAGCATATGAAAGATGCACACAGATGTCCGGTACGTGCACATCCCTTCGCGCACTTTCCTTTTCTCCAGTTCGAGCTGCGATGGATCATCGAACCCGAGCAATACCATCAGCTCTTCGTCGCTGTGGCTATTGACAAGTGCATAGTACGCTTCTTTTTCGAAAACGCGCAAATGCATACGCTCTGTGGTTAAAAATTGTGTCATGATTGCATCAATGCTTGCGGAATATTGATAAGCGGAAACAGGCCGTTGCTTTCAATGGCAGAAACCGGATGCGGTTTGTCGTCGGGATTAGGATATTTGTTCACCCCGATCAGTACCCTTCGGCCTTCCTTATACTCATTGAGTAATCCGGTTTGCTGCGTGTTCACGGTTGCTGTGATACTTCCTTCTTTCAGCGCGGCTAAAAAACCGCCTTGCTGCTCCTGGTCGTGAAATAATGTCCAGGCTTTATCTGAAAGAATTTCTGTGAGCTCGTCCAGGTAAAAAGATCCGGCTGATATATCCGCCACCTGGTTCAGGTAAGATTCTTCTTTAAAGATCAATTGCTGGTTGCGGCTCATTCTTGCGGATAACTCAGCGGACTGTGTTTCGCTGTTCGCATCGAAACCATGTATGGTGAGCGCGCTGCAACCGCCCAACACAGCCGCCATGCCCGCTATCGTGTCGCGCAGCATATTGCTGTAAGCGTCGAACGGAGAACGGTAAATGTCTGAGGTTTCGGCATGCAGGTATATTGCTGCATCTATTCCGTATTCCGCTGTAAGGCTTTCCAGTAAAGAACGCAGTGCACGCATTTTGGCAATTTCCTCGAAGAGATTGGTGCCGCAGGCCAGGCTCACGTTCACCTGTTTTATATGTTTCAACGCATCGTGCCGGTGCAGCAGATTCAGGTATTCGTTTACGTGTGCAAGCAGGTATGAAAGTTCGGTAGTACTGTTCAGACCGGCGTTCTGGTATGTGGTTCCGCAGACGGTAATGCTGCCCGTATGAGCTACGATAGCTGCAAGCTGATTGCCGTCCGGATCGGAAGTGCTTCCTGTATGTATGCCTTTACCAATCGGATCGTACACGAAAGTGGTACGACTTATATCTGCGGACGGCAGTTGTTCGAGTTCATTTTCACCTGCTTCATTTTCGCCGGTGTATTCAAACCGGATATGGATGATCTGCCAGTCAATGTCTTTCAGCAGGAGTGTGTAATCTACCTTATTGCGGATGATAAAACACAAAGCATTCGCCCCGCCCGCAAGTTCTTTCAATGCAGTTTTATTGGCCTGAGACGCGTCAGTTACCATAATCCTGCTGCAGATATTCCATTCGCTCCCGAAGAAGCGCGTGTCTTTTTGTGTGCCATTCTCCGCCGTGTAAAAAGGAGCAATCGTGATGCCGTTACGGTCGGTCGCAGAAAGATCCTCAAAGCTGATACCTTTCAGATCTTTTGCCAGTCTTTGTTTCCATTCGTCCAGATTGCTTTCGGAGAAGTCTTGAAAAAGTTGATTCATGCCTGTGTGTAGCGATTAGTAGAATTAAGCTTTTGGTTCGGTTCCCCAACGGTAGGAGGGAACGGGTATACCTGCGAGGTGCAAAGCCCTGTCCGTAACGGTTGCTGCAAGCTGTTCCATCGTGTCCGGCCGGGAATAGAAGGAAGGGCTTGCCGGGCAGATAATACCGCCGGCTTCAGTGAGGGTGGTCATATTGCGCAACTGGATCAGGTTGTACGGGGTTTCACGCACCACGCAAACGAGTTTTTTTCGTTCCTTGAGCATAACGTCTGCAGTTCTTGTAATGAGGTCGTTGCTGATGCCGGTGGCGATGCGCGCCATGGTGCCCATACTGCAGGGACAGATAATCAGTGCGTCAAAACCAGCACTTCCGGACGCGAACGGAGCATAAAAATCGTTCTTCCCGCGTACCGGGAAATCATAATCCTGGTGAGTCGAATCGCCGAGTTCCTGCAGCCATACATCTTTAGCATTGTCGCTCCAGACAACATAAATTTCATCCGTTGCTTTTTGTATCCTTTGTAAAGTATCCAACAGCACTTTTGCATAGATAGATCCGCTTGCTCCGGATACGGCCACGACCAGTTTCATTTTTACTTTTTATTTACTGTCAGCCAACAAAGCTACACGTAAATAGTTGTAAATTCGTTGCTGAAATATTGATTTTTATGAAAAAACTTATTGGCATAACCCTCGCCATTGCTGCGTTTTCATTTTCTGCACAGGCACAGAAACACAAGCGATCCGGAGCTAAGTCTTCAACCGGTACGAATGCCCCGGCAGCCTCCTCCGGTGCTGTTTCTGATAAGGAGATCAACTGGATCAGTCTGGATGAAGTTCAGAAGAAAATGAAGGTGGCCCCGCGCAAGGTGTATATCGATGTGTATACTCCGTGGTGCGGATGGTGTAAGGTAATGGATCAGAAAACATTTTCGAATCCCAATGTAATAAAATACATCAACGAGCACTATTATGCTGTTAAGTTCAACGCTGAACAGACGGACAGTGTTCATTTTATGGGTTCGGCATATGGACTTGAAGGCAGGACAAACCAATTTGCCATACAATTGCTGAGAGGTCAGTTGTCTTATCCGACCACCGTGATTATGGAGGAAAACTTCCAGAATCCACAACTGATTCCTGGATATCAGGATGTGAAAGCGATCGAACCGATCCTTAAATACATCGCTGAGAATCATTATAAAACTACGCCCTGGGATCAATATACCAAGACGGCAACGAGTACCTGGTAATCTGGCGTTTCCAGACTTTTTCAATTTTAAGGACTGCTGCGGCGGTCCTTTTTTTATATCATATCGGATACTTTGTTTTGTTGATATACAGAATTGCTTGCATAACACAATGCGAACTGATTTTAAGGAATAAAAAAAGCGACTGTGGAAAACAGTCGCTTTCATAAAAATATCAAATAATCTAGGAAAGGATCGATCGTGAGATCACGAGTTTCTGGATTTCGGATGTTCCTTCACCAATGGTACACAATTTGGAGTCGCGGTAGAATTTTTCCACGGGGAAGTCTTTGGTATATCCGTATCCTCCGAAGATCTGTACGGCATCGGTAGACACCTGCACACAAACTTCTGAAGCGTAATATTTTGCCATAGCCGATTCTTTGGTCATCGGCAGGTGTTTGTTTTTCAGATCAGCTGCCTGCAGGATCAGTTGCTCCGCTACTTCGATCTTTGTTGCCATTTCTGCCAGTTTGAAAGAGATCGCCTGGAAGTTTGCGATCGGCTGGTCGAACTGATGGCGTTCTTTGGCATATTTTACAGCAGCTTCGTAAGCGCCCTTTGCGATACCGAGGGACAGCGCTGCAATAGAGATGCGGCCTCCGTCGAGAATTTTCATTGCCTGCTTAAAACCTTCGCCTACATTTCCGAGGCGTTGTGCATCAGAAATACGGCAATTGTCGAAGATCAGCTCTGCGGTTTCGCTGGCGCGCATACCGAGTTTGTTTTCTTTTTTACCGCCGGAGAAGCCGGGCGTACCACGCTCAATGATAAAAGCGGTACTGTTGTTCTTGGCTCTCGGTTCGCCGGTGCGGCAGAGCACTACCGCCACTTCACCGCTGATACCGTGCGTGATCCAGTTCTTGGTCCCGTTAATGATCCAGTCATCACCATCGCGTGTGGCCACACACTGCATGTTACCTGAATCGCTTCCGGTATTTGCTTCCGTGAGTCCCCATGCTCCGATCCATTCGCCGGAAGCCAGTTTGGGCAGGTATTTCTTCTTTTGTTCGTCGTTTCCGAAATACAGGATATGCCCGGTACAGAGTGAATTATGTGCTGCTGTGGATAAGCCTATGGAACTGCAGACTTTAGCGATCTCGCTTACCACGGTAACGTATTCAAAGTAACTCAGTCCGGATCCTCCGTATTCCTGGGGCACCAGTACACCCATGAGGCCGAGCTCACCCATCTTGCGGAACACATCCACAGGGAAGTGCTGGGTTTCATCCCACTCCATCATTTTGGGTTTAATATGTTTTTGTGCAAAATCACGTACCATATCCGCGATCTGTGCCTGTGTTTCTGTAGGAGAGAAGTTCATGCGACTTATTCAATTATGCAATAGGGTGCAATTTTACGATATTTTTCTTCATTCATCAAAGGCACCTGCCGCAACTGCTCTATTTTTTCATATTTAGTTAACCCTCCGCGCAGCAAAATGATGTTTTTGGCCATTTGCGCGCCGATATAAGGATGTCTGGCCAGTTCAGCTTCGCTTGCATCGTTCAGCCATATCTTTTTTACAGTATTGCTGCGTACCACAAGCTGCCGCCTGAGTTGGCGGAGCACTGAATCCGGGAAACGGTGAACTTCCGAAAGTTGCAGATTGGATAGGTAGGACCCTAAAGCTGTGCGTTGCGCGATAATTTTATGTGCGAGAAAGGGTCCGATACCGTCTATGCGGACAAGTGTAGCAGAATCGACCGTATTCAGATCCAGTTCCGCCGGTAAATGAGCCTGCCCGTATGAGCGGAAGTATTTATCGCTGCGCTTCGCTGTAACCCTTACAAATGGACGTAATTGTGTCCACAGATCGGGCGGGAGCCCATATAATTGTCCGAACTCGTCCGCATTGTAGAAGACTTTGCCTTTACGGCGCCAGTTCATAAGCCGTCCGGTGATTCTTGCATCCAATCCCAGTTTTATGAAATCCGGACTGTCCAGCGTGTTCGGGTCGAAAGGGAAAGGCTGGGCTGCACCTGCCTGGTACGAACTTTGGTGAGCAATGCTTTGTTGATTGCCCTGATTATAAGCTTTCCATTTTTTTGCGAGATCCCCGGAGAGCAGGAAAGGCCCTTCTGCTTCGTGTACTGCGTTGTACCACCTTCCCGACAGAAGTAAAAGTGTGACTATACTTAGCAAGGTTATAAGTCCCCGCTTCTCGCGCTTTGTAAATTGAAATAGCGATCTGAGATCCTGGCTCATACTTCGGTGTTTGCTTTAAATAAAGCGGCCAAACTATTTCATTTGCAGACGTTAGGTGAAAAAATAAGCGCTTAATTACAGCATACAAAAAAAGCATCCGCGGAAACGGATGCTTTTAAATTGGTATTGCAAAGATTCTTAGAATACTTTCTGGAAATACTCCCAGGTGGCTTTAAGGCCTTCTCCTCGTTCCACTTTCGGTTCCCAGCCCAGCATTTCGCGCGCTTTGGTGATATCCGGTTTGCGTTGTTTCGGATCGTCCTGTGGCAGCGGTTCGTATACTATTTTTACCGACGCTCCCGTGAGCTTCAGCACCTCTTCGGCAAACTCCTTCAGGGTGATCTCCTGCGGGTTGCCCACGTTTACGGGATAAGCGTAATCAGAATGCAGAAGGCGGTAAATACCATCGATCAGATCGCTTACATAGCAGAAAGAACGCGTCTGTGATCCGTCCCCGAATACCGTGATATCCTCACCATGCAGAGCCTGGTTCATGAACGTAGGCAGCGCACGACCGTCATCAAGTCGCATACGTGGACCATATGTATTGAAGATGCGTACAATACGAGTTTCCACACCGTGGAATTTATGGTAGGCCATAGTGATGCTTTCCATAAAGCGTTTCGCTTCATCGTATACACCACGCGGACCGATCGGATTGACATTGCCCCAGTATTCTTCCACCTGAGGATGCACCAGCGGATCGCCATAGACTTCTGATGTGGAAGCTACCAGTATACGTGCACCTTTTGCTTTTGCAAGGCCCAGCAGGTTATGTGTGCCCAGGGCACCTACCTTGAGTGTCTGGATCGGCATTTTCAGGTAGTCGATCGGACTGGCCGGAGAGGCGAAGTGCATAATGTAATCGATCTTACCCGGTACGTGCACGAATTTGGTTACATCGTGGTTGTAAAAGGTGAAATCTTTTTCGGGAAAGAGGTGTTCGATATTGCGCATGTTACCTGTGAGCAGGTTGTCCATACCAATAACTTCATATCCTTCGGCCAGGAAGCGGTCGCAGAGGTGAGAGCCGAGAAACCCTGCTGCTCCTGTTACTAATACTCTTTTCTTTGACATATAAATGTTGAATCAGTTTTAAATTGAGGGAAGCAGTTAAGCGATCGTTTTACGACCCATGCTTTCATAGTGAAAGCCAAGTTCCTGCATTTTTTCAAGCGCATACACGTTACGGCCGTCAAAAATCAACGGCTGTTTCAGACTGCTTTTCATTTTTTCGAAATCAGGATTGCGGAATTCGCTCCATTCGGTTACGATAGCGAGGGCATCAGCATTATCCAGTGCGTCATACTGGTTGTCGACGAATTGTACGCGGTCTCCGAAGATCGCTTTCACATTATCCATCGCCTCCGGATCGAATGCTTTTACGTGAGCACCCTCTGAAAGCAGGGTTTCGATCAGGTACAGGGATGGCGCTTCGCGGATATCGTCGGTTTCCGGCTTGAATGCGAGTCCCCAGATTGCAAATGTCTTCCCCTTGAGGTCTCCGAAATGCGCTTTGATCTTCTTCTCCGAGGACCAGCTTCTGCATATCGTTCACCTTCATAACCGTCTTCAGTATTTTGAAATCATAGGCATACTCTTCTGCTGTGTGCGCAAGTGCCTGTACATCTTTAGGGAAGCAGCTTCCACCATATCCCACACCGGGGAACAGGAATCGCTTGCCAATGCGGTTATCGCTACCCATACCGATGCGGACCCAGTCCACATTTGCACCTACCTCTTCGCAAAGATTAGCCATTTCGTTCATGAAGGAGATACGCATCGCGAGGTAGGAATTCGCCGCATATTTGGTCATTTCGGAGAGCGCTCGTCCATGAAATAAATCGGGTTGCCCTGCCGTACGAATGGCTGATACAGCTCATCCATCAGCTTTCTTAGCTTTTTCGGAAGATGGTTCCTATCACCACGCGGTCGGGTTTCAGAAAATCTTCTACAGCCACACCTTCGCGCAGGAATTCAGGATTGCTCACTACATCGAACAGGGAACGGTCGAGATTTTCCGCGAGTACAGCAGCTACTTTTTCTGCAGTGCCAACCGGTACGGTGCTTTTATTAACGATTACCTTGTACTCGGTGATGATGTTGCTCAGATCTTCTGCCACCCCGAGCACATACTGAAGATCGGCAGAGCCGTCTTTGCCGGGAGGGGTAGGCAATGCGAGGAAGATAATTTTGGCATCTTTTATGCCCTCTTCCAGAGAAGTGGTGAAAGTGATACGCTTTTCTTTGATGTTGCGTTCCAGCAGTACGTCCAGTCCCGGTTCGTATATCGGGGTTTTACCGGCACGCAGTTGCGCTATTTTGTCTTCATTGATAT
This sequence comes from Chitinophagaceae bacterium, assembly GCA_049840855.1. Taxonomy (GTDB): domain Bacteria; phylum Bacteroidota; class Bacteroidia; order Chitinophagales; family Chitinophagaceae; genus Rurimicrobium. Next base: position 48,637 of record JASGJF010000032.1, read on the forward strand.
CGATACAAATTACATTGTTTCCGGTTTCGGCGAAACAGGTTCCGGTCACCAGTCCTACATATCCTGTACCGATAATGGCAATATTCATACGATGGTTTCAAAAATGTTGCGCAAAAGTAATTAAAGCAAAGGGTAATTCCTATGTGATCTGCTGATTTTTATATGTGCAGGACGCAATAAAAAAGGTCCGGAATGATATCATTCCGGACCTTAAGAAAATGATCTGTAAGTATTATCCCTGCAATGCAGCAGCACCGCTTACGATCTCGGTAAGTTCGGTGGTGATCGCAGCCTGACGTGCACGGTTATAACTGATTTTCAGAGAGCGCAGCAATTCGTTTGCATTCTCGCTCGCTTTGTCCATTGCCGTCATACGCGCACCATGCTCTGAGGCATTTGCGTCCAGTATCGCTTTGAATACCTGTGTATTCAGGATTTTTGGCATCAGTTCTTCAATCAGGATCTCCTTTGAGGGTTCGAAGATGAAGTCCACAGTTTTGTTATTATCTGTTTGTTCCACTTTCGGGATCGGCAGATACTGTTCTGCGACGAATTCCTGAACAGCAGCATTAACAAACTGGCTGTAGATGATCTCTACACGATCGTATTGTTTGGCCAGAAATGCTTCCTGAGCATAAACAGCCGCCTCACGAACGCTTTCGAAGGAAAGATTGTGGAAGATATTCCAGTAATTGTCGACAATTTTATAGTTACCGCGCAGGAAGAACTCGTATCCTTTTTTACCCAACGGGAGAATGGTTACATCTGCTTTAGGGTATTTCTGGGCAATTGTATTGCGTGTGAGCTTGATCACATTTGAGTTGTATGCTCCGCAAAGACCTCTGTCCGACGTGATCGGGATCAACAGTACTTTCTCAGCAGCACGCTCATCTGCCAGCGGCATTTCCACGTTAGAAGATGCGCTGCTTACGATATTGCTGAGCATTTCCTGAAGTTTGCGGAAATAGGCGCCATCTGCGTGATCGCATCCTGCGCACGACGCAGCTTGGCGGCACTCACCATTTTCATCGCTTTGGTGATTTGTTGGGTGGATGTTACCGACTTGATCCTGTTACGAACCTCTTTAAGTTGTCCCGACATATAATAAAGTAAAAGTTGTGTTTTTAATTTGGGTGCAAAGGTAGGTTATTTCATATGAAAAACCGGAGCTTGCCTTAAATTATTCGGGAATGTTTTTCGTCTGTACAAGAGGTCTTATTTGAGTAGCTGATAGCCTGTATATTTGCGACAACCCTCATTACCATAAAAGATATTTCATGAAGTATTTTCTCCTGATTGCCTGCTGTCTGCTGTTTACAGTTGCGCGTGCGCAAACTGCTGATAAGACGACTACTGACGAAAAGTGATCTGTTGCATACGCTGGAATCTGTACGAACGCGTTACGACCATGCTTTCGACAGTTTGTTCCGGAATGCCCCTAAGATTCGGGGAAGCGCAATTCTGGCTGTCCTACAGAAAGCTCTTGTTCGCTTACAGACGGCAGTTTACCGCATCGGTATCGTTTACAGAAGCAGCAACAGAAGGACTATCAAAGCTGTCTCGGTCAGCTGCGAAACAATTGTCTGTTGATTCCTGGCACGCGGCTGTTGAAACCCTCACGCAGAAACTCGCTGATAAAAAAATCAGACCGAAGACCGCGGCTGACTACCGTTATCTGATAGCGTTGAATGCCGCCGGGGCAGATTTTGCTGCTGCTATACGAAACGAACAGGCGTTATTCCGGTCGGGATTTGCCGGTTATGGTGATTCTCTGGACCAGGTGGATCATTTTACAGCGGCAATGCAGTGGAACAATGCGTTGGATCTGAATGAGCATCTGGCACAGACGCACCCAAATGATACGCTGCTGCTGGCGGAAATTAGCCGGCAACGATCAGATATTTACAGTGCACAACTGGATTCTGCCCAGGCGCTGTCGCAGCTTATCGAGGCTGAATACCTGCTGCAACGGATTGTTCCGGATGCACAAAGCCGTCGTCTGCATGTAAAAGTGTTGCTCGATATGGCTGTGTTACAAAATAAGGCAAATGATTTCCAGGGTGCTCTTGCAAATGCAAAGAAAGCGCAGGGTATTACGGAGTCATCCGATTCTTTCGGCCGTGCGCTTGGTTTTATGGTTGCCGGTGTGATCTATCAGAAAGCAGGCGCTCCTAAAGAAGCGGAAGAGACGCTTCGCGCTGCTTACGAATTGTTTTCGGCTTATACGAATGGTCATCGTGAGGAAGCTGCTCCGGCCTTTGCGGAACTGATAGATGCTTACGCCCTTGCGGTAAAGTGGTTCGACCGGGACAAGCTTTATGAAGAATTGCTTCTGGAAGCTACAGCCCTGCGGGCGCAACTGTCGGTTTACGGATTACCGTACTTCCGGTTTGAATGTGCCCACACACTTTTTACACTGGGTCAGAAGTACATGAATGTAGATGTTAAGATCGGACCCGCAGAAAAGGCGTGGACGGAGGCCGGTGCCCTGCTCGAACCCCTGATAAAAGAAAACGTGGTACTTGCGGGTGATCTTGCATGCGATAATTATTACAAGCTTGCCGGCTGTAAATCGGCTTTCAAGAAAACGGCTGAAGCTAAGGAGATCTTCCGGAAGTCGCTTCTTGTACGCGAAAAATTATATGCAATTGCGCCGGGTGCCTATGCACGCGATCTGGCTACGGTGCAGATACAGAATGCCAATTTCGATGCACAGGACAAAGATTTTGAAGGTGCGATCCGCCGTCTGGATGTGGCAGAACAAAAAGCGAGGGAAACAGGGGATAAGCATATGATCGGTGAGATAAATAATTTCCGCGACTACCTGAAGGAGAAAATCAATAAATGATACAAAGAGATATTTCGGTGGCTGCACTGGCCGAGGCGCTTACAGGGGGAGATCGTGCTGCATTGGGTCGTGCGATTACCCTTGTGGAATCCAGGAAAGAAGAAGATAAGGAGCGTGCATCCATGCTTGTTGACCATATTTTACCACATACCGGTAAGTCTGTACGCATCGGCATAACAGGTGTGCCTGGCGTCGGAAAAAGTACCTTTATAGAATCATTTGGTATGTACCTGCTGTCGCAGGGGAAAAGCTGGCCGTGCTGGCAATAGATCCCAGCAGCAGCATTACCAGGGGAAGCATTCTCGGCGATAAAACCAGGATGGAACAATTATCCGTGCAATCGAATGCATTTATACGGCCATCTGCGTCGGGGGGAAGTCTGGGGGGCGTTACGTATAAAACCTATGAGTCTGTTTTGTTATGTGAAGCCGCGGGCTTCGATATCGTGCTGATAGAAACGGTTGGGGTAGGGCAAAGCGAAACCGAGGTAAGCCACTTGTGTGATTTTTTCCTGTTGCTGATGCTGGCGGGCGCGGGTGATGAACTCCAGGGTATCAAAAGAGGCATCATGGAACTTGCTGATGGTATCGCCATTACCAAAGCAGACAGCGGTAACGAGGTAAAGGCAGATATGGCAAAAATGGAGTATAAGCGGGCGCTTCATTTTCTTCCGGCTTCCGAAAGCGGCTGGATACCGGAGGTGAAGACGGTTTCATCCACGGAGCAGAAAGGCATTACCGAGATATGGGAAATGATAACCCGTTTTGAACGCCACCAGCAGGCGAAGGGATTTTTTGCGAAAAGACGCAACGATCAGCAGATTTTCACCTTCCACCGCCTGCTTCAGGAGGAATTAAAAAACCGCTTTTTCCGGGAAGAACCGATTCGTCAGAAAATGACATTACTGGAGCAATCCATTCTGAAGGGACAGATCAGCCCTTATTCTGCGTTGAAGCAAATGCTGAGCTGACGTACAAATGCAAAGATTCTGTGACAAATTTGCGGGAACGCATCGGATAATCAAATTTTTGACGCAAATTTGCGCTTTAGTATGCAACAACTAAATAACCTCTCTTCAGGTCCCGCCTATCTGTATCTTCAGGACGGGACTTTTCTTAAAGGAAAATCATTCGGAGCAAAAGGTACCACCGGCGGTGAAATCTGTTTCAACACGGGTATGACGGGTTATCAGGAAGTGTTTACTGATCCGTCTTACACCGGCCAGATGCTGATAATGAATACGGCATATGTCGGTAATTACGGTGTGAACGATGCAGATGTCGAAAGCAATTCGGTAAAGATCAAAGGTCTGATCTGTAAGAATATTTCGTCCCGTTACTCCCGTATGATGGCTTCCGATTCCCTGGAAAACTACCTGGTAAAAAACAACCTTATTGCGATTTATGATGTGGATACCCGTGCGCTGGTACAGCATATCCGGAATAAAGGAGCGATGAACTGTGTTATTTCCACAGAGTTTGATAATCCGGAAGATCTGAAACGCGAGTTAGCAAAGGTGCCGGATATGGCAGGCCTGGAATTATCATCCGAAGTAAGTACCCGGGAGCCTTATACCGTAGGTGATGAAAATGCAGCAATACGTATTGCGGTAATGGATTTCGGTGTAAAGCGTAATATACTTACCAGCCTTGCCGAACGCGGTGCTTATCTGAAAGTGTTCAATGCGCATACCCAACCGGCTACCCTGCAGGAATTCAATCCAAGCGGTTATTTCATCAGCAACGGTCCCGGTGACCCTGCTTCTATGCCCTATGCAGTAGAAGCGATCTCTGCATTACTGGAGACAGGTAAGCCGTTATTCGGTATCTGTCTGGGCCATCAGTTGCTCGCTCTGGCAAACGGTATCCCTACTTTTAAAATGCACCATGGCCACCGGGGATTGAATCATCCGGTTAAAAACCTCATCACCGGCAAATCGGAGATCACTACACAAAACCACGGTTTCGGTATTGTGCCCGAGGCGGCTCAGTCTTCAGATAAAATTGAAGTGACGCATGTGAACCTGAATGACGGATCTATAGAAGGTATCCGCGTGAAAGGTAAACCTGCTTTCTCGGTACAATATCACCCCGAAAGCACACCAGGCCCGTACGATTCCCGTTATCTGTTCGACCAGTTCATCGGTATGATGCAATAGAACATGTAAGTAATAGGCAAAAGCCACTGCTCATAGAGCGGTGGCTTTTTGTTTATGTCATTGAAGGCAATAATTTACAAGGATCGTTTGTCGAGCGAATAATTTTTCTGAGCTGCTTTATTGCGCTGCCCTTTCTACTTTTATCGTCTCTATATAATTTCCTGTTCCACTTTCGCTCAGTCGCAGGAAGTACATGCCTGCCGCCAGACTACGGACATTGATTACGTTAGTGGCAGCAGCCTGCAACAAGATCCTTCCGCTCAGGTCGCTTAATACAATGTCAAATCCTGCGTAAAGAGAATTACTGATATGAATTTCGTCTGTTACCGGATTCGGATAAACACGGATACGGGCATCAGATGTTGCTTCATTCACCGAAAGATTATTCAGAACGATAGTGTCGCTGAACGTATAGCAGGTATTGGCGTCCCACACCTGCACGAAATAGGCCCCGTCGAAGCTGTATGTGTAAGCAGATGCCGTCGCGCCGGGGATCAACTTATTATTCCGGTACCATTGATAGGTGGTATATGTGCCGGGAACACTCAGCAAATCAGGTGTTTTCTGTGTGATAAAAGGTTTGGCGATTGCCGGATAATGCAATACGGTAACACTATTGCTTAAATATTCACAGCCGTTTGTAGTTTTTATCTTTACCAGATAGGTACCCGGATCAGCAGCGTCATAAGTGTAAGCTGGAGCTGCCGCCAAGCGAAGTGCCGTCCTTCTGCCAGGTATACGTATACCCGGTGATGACGGGTTTGCTATATAGTTTAATGATCACTCCCGGACAGGCGTATACATCTTCCGGAGAGACTGTAACACGGGGAGTGGAGTCGTTGTAAACACGTACATAGCCGGAGTCGGAACAACCTCCGGAATTGGTGATCCGCACTGAATAAACTCCTGCTGAAGCGGGAACCAGTGTATCGTCAGTTTTGCCGGCTATCAGCGTGCCGTCTTTGTACCAGGTGAAGCTGACTGTTCCGGCACCGGGAATTGCTTTTATCACGCTTCCCACGCCAAAGCAACCGGACGCCCCGGAGCTTACCACACCATTAAGAGTAATTGTCAATCCCGGTTTATCATTAACGACAATAGTTACAGAGTCTCGGTCACTCTCGCAACCTGTTACTCCGCTGCTTTGCGTAACGTAAAATTTATAAGTACCGCTTACGGTTCTCGGAACAACAGGTGTTACAGCCGATGCCGTACCGCCCGCCAGAGCGGTGTACCATTGCAGATTGCTTCCCGTGACACCGCTGACAGTTATCGTATCATTACCCACACAGAAATTCTGGGGTGTTACAATCAACGGGTTAGGATATTTTTTTACGATAACATCAATGCGCGATCTGCTGCTTTCGCAAACTCCGTTATTGGTAGCTACATAATAGGAAGTTGTTCCTTCGCTGGTGGTGACAGGAACCGGTGCCGCCGGTAAAGCGCTTGTATCGGTTGCCGTTTTGTACCATTTCAAACCGGTACCGGAGGCGCTGAGCGCTGCAGCTGTAATACCTCTGCACAGATTCACAGGAGTGCTCACTACAGGTGCTGCCGGTGCATCTGTCGGGTCTATGTAAATAGATGCGCTGACACTGGATCCGCTGCATATAGATGAAGTTCCGGTTGCCGTATACAGAATAGGACCGCTGCCTACGGTTACTTTGCTGGAGGATGCAGCAGGACTGCTTACACCGGTGGTAGGCGACCAGGACCATGAATCGTAATAGCCGCCATTCTCTATACGCAGATCAATTACCGAGCCTTTGCAGGGATGTATCGTATCGCCGGAATTGTAAGCAATACCGTTATAACGCCAGCGGGGTGTAATATCCAGGAATGCGGAATCCAGGTCCGTCTGGCGCAGAATATACGCATAAGATACGGAGGTGCCGGAGCCTGGCGTTAGTGAATCAAGTTTAAACACAATGCCGATGCCCACGTCGTTGGTCACTGTTGTTTCATCGTAGGTATATCCCGATGCCAATCCGGTTCCGGAATAAAGCGCTGCGAGATCCAGCGTGGGAACGAGCGAGCCATTAATGATAAAGGGTTTGGCGCGACAGTCTTTTGTGCCAAGGCCCAGGTAAGCTTTTGTATAGGTTTTGCCGGTAGCGGTAACCAATGTTTTATTGGACGGACTGGAGGGAAGGCGGTATACAATCTTGTTTACCGTTTCAAAATCTCCGGTGATCGTAACCTCGTTATCCGGATCCACCGTGCGGTTATAATACAGGTTTTTCAAGGTGCCGGAACCGGTATTCTTCAGCTCTACGTTCACAACGAAATACAGTTTATTCACCTGTAATGTGGTCGTCTGAATAATTTTCAGATCTCCGACCGAACCAGTCCATACGCCGACAACGTTTCCTCCTGTACTCGTATAGCTGGTATTGCTTCCGCTTAATCCCGGTGTGAAAGCGGTGGCACCGGTACCACGCCATGCGGCATAATCGGACCCGTTCACTGAAATTCCCCAGCCTTCCTGCGGTGTCCCCGGAAGGAAGTAATCGCCGAAATACGCAGGTGTGCCGACAGTCCAGCCGTCTTTGTCCGGATCTGCCACAAAGCCCACACCTGTGGAGCCTTTAGGATGATACCCGGTTGGTGCAGTACCACCGGATCCAAATGCCCCGTTGGGCGCTACACCTACTTCCACGTAATTTCCCTGTAAAAAAACATCAGACGATACAAGCTGCGCTTTTATATCGGATTGGCTCAGGAGGAGCAGGAGGCCGGTTACGCCTCCGATCATAAATTTCTTTGACATCGGTCAGACAGATGGATATTGCTCTGTATAGAATAATAAAGTTAGCAACAACACAATTAAGAGTGACTGTTTTTGTATACAACTTGTGGTGAATCGGCAAATTGAATAGGCGTGTGAACTCATATGTAATAAAAAGGCTTTTGGTGCGTTTTCCAGATATGAAGCGAACGCTGATCATTTTCCTGGTCATTGCTGTAATGATCTTATCAGGTTATACAATAAACGCTCTGTTTATGTGGGGTGCGCCCCGGCTGATCTACGCACAGCACTCCTGCGATTTTGCGAATATTGATAATGTGGAAATGCATGCGGAGATTGATATTCCGCAAATAGATTCTTCCGATTGCAGGTATGACAGGACCTCGCGCACCAAAACGGTATGTTTTTATCTTGCGCCGCGTAAGGAAGCATGGACCCGTTATATCACCGTGAACAAATTTGTCCGGGTTCCGGAAGACTCACTGCCGGATACCGCAGATTTCCGTCCCTCCGTAACTGCGGATGCATCACATGCTTATTTCACCACCAAAGGCGTTTACAACGACGAACGCTGGCACACCCTGCTGGACAGCCACGCGCGCCGGCTATGGGTAACCATTCATTATGGTAAACGATAGAATCGCAGTACGCAGTTTACAATTCAACTTCGGGTTCGCCACTGCCGCTGATACTGATTGTGGCGGGTGCGCCAAATCCTTTGCCGTACTGATACATGATCTGGTAGATACCATAATTGATGTTTTCCTTTATTGTTTCGGCAGGCTGCTCAGAAGGGACTTTTATGTAATAAGTAATCAGGATTTCGAGCGTAGGACCAAAGCCCTCGAGGAATGCGTGAGCATCACCGTTGGTTTCCGGTTGCTGATCAATGTATTCTTTGATTGTCGTAACGATCTTGCGCAGGTTGCTCTGTGACAGTCCGTAGCTCGCGCTTACTTTAAACCGTACGCGTGCCAGTCCCCGTTCGGAAAAGTTTTCGAGGCTGTCGCCGATCAGGCTTTTGTTGGGAAGGGAGACAAGTGTTTTGTCCATGGTACGTATACGCGTGCTGCGAAATCCTATTTTTTCGGCACGGCCTTCCACGGAACCGATTTTGATATGGTCGCCGATCGTGAACGGTTTGTCTACCATGATCATAAAAGAAGCCAGCAGATTTTCAAGACTCTCTTTCGCTGCGAAAGCCACGGCCACTCCTCCGAAACCAAGTCCGGCAATAAGCGTTGGCACGTTTACGTGAAACACAACGCCCAGTACCGCGAAGAAGCCGAAAGACCAGAGCAGCACGGCAAATACATCCCGCAGCAGGGGCAACAGCTGCTGCCTTTCACGGTCGCCCGCTGCGGCTGCTTTCTCCACCCACACGAAGAAGAGGAACGAAATAATCCGCACGAGTAAAAAGACGAAGTAAAAGATAAAGGCTAAAAAGAAAAGGTGATCGATCAGTTCCATAGCGCTGAATGATCCGGAAATGAAGTTGCGTGCACCGGACCCTTTTTTATGCCGCTCAAACAGGATGATGTTTTCCCACCATCCGCTGAGCTGGTTAAGCGCCACAAAAAACAGCATGGAGGTGAGCAGCCCTTCCATGGGTTTTTGCAGCAGTGAGCGGAATTGTTCCCTGTGTCGGGTGTCGGCTATACGGGTGAATATCCCGAAGAAAACCCTGGATATGGTTCGCGCAAAGTATCGACGCAGCAAGGCCGCCAGCAGCAGAAAAAATACAGCTGCCACAACATGCACAATAGATACGCCAAACAACTGTTGTTGCCAGAAAGGTGCTTTTACGATGGATTCCATAGCCCTGCGAAGGTAACAAAAGACCGATTCGCAGGTATCCCGAAGCTTGTAAATGAATTAATAAAAAAGCCTCCCGTAAAAAATACGGGAGGCTTTCTGAAAAGGATATATTTAGTTTTTACTGTGCTCAATTACCCATTTTGCTACTGCCGGCGCCAATTCTTTCTGCGATTTGGAACCTACAAACACCCCGATATGTCCGCCAGGAAAAGCAATTTCGGTTTTGTCTTTACTGCCGATTTTCGGCATGATCGCTACTGTGCTTTCATTTGGGATAATCGTGTCTTCGGTTGCATACACATTCAGATAAGGAACCGTCATGTTTTTCAGATCCACTTTGCGTCCGCCGAGTTCGAGTTCTCCCTTGATCAGTTTGTTATCGCGGAACAGATCTTTGATGTACTTGCGGTACATCTCGCCCGCAATTGCAGGAAGGTCTGCTTTCCAGTGTTCCATTCTGAGGAAGTTCAGCATTTTTTCCTTATCCTCGAGCGACGACATCACACCGAGGTATTTGCTGATATTCATGCTTGGTTTCAGCATACCGAACGCTTCGTCGATCATTTCTCCCGGGATAACACCCATAGAGTCTACCATTGTGTCAATGTCAATGTATTTTGTCCATTTAAACAACATGCACTTGTTGGTAGAGAAGTCGAACGGAGCTACATAAGTGGTGAGCGATTGCAGTTTCTCCGGATACAGGGAAGCGTATATCATTGAAAAAGTTCCGGCCTGGCAGATAGACATCATGTGGATCTTATCTACATGGTTATGGCGACGTACGAAATCAACCGCGTCATTCATATAACCATCGATGTAATCTTCCATGGTCAGGTAACGATCTGCTTTGGTAGGGTAGCCCCAGTCCATAATGTAGATATCCAATCCCTGCTCCAGCAGTTTCTTCATCAGACTGCGGTCCTGTTGCAGGTCCAGCACATCCTGACGGTTCAGCATGGCAAATGATACCAATACCGGAATCTTGCTCTTCGCAGGCGTATCGCGCTTATAGTGGTACATTTTCACTTTGTCGCATTGCCAAACCAGTGTTTTGGGCGTTACGGCAACGTCCACTTCATCTATAGTTTGCAGCGTCTCGTAGCCTTTTACCAGTTTTTGGAGGTTATTATTCATTTCCTCCATGATGCCGGAAGCGTTCCAGTTCATATGATATTAAATTTTGCGCAAAAGTAATAAAAGCAGGCAGAGTCGATGCTAAATATATTGTAAAATTTTATTGAAGACTTACCGGGAACGTTGCATCCAGGTCTGTTTCTCCGCCGGCAGTTTCGGGAGTTGTACCGTTCTTATCAGTAGGTTGGTGCATCAGCGTCACGCGGAAAGTACCTTTACCGGCTGTGCTTGTCGTAAGCTGGAAGGTCTGGTTCAACGGCTTGCCATTGCTGTCCTTATTTCCGTCAGCAACACTGACAGAGCCATTACCGCTCGCCGGAGCCGATGCAAACACGAACAGATGCTCATAACTCTTTTCGATGATCTCAGCTGTAATATCCTCTACAGGACTTGCTTTTTCGTTGAGTACGGTGAGTACTGCACTGTACGTCTTGTTTGCATTCAGCTTAACAGTATCAATTTCTATTGCAGATGTTCCGCTACTGAAGCCATTCTCAACTTTATATTCAAAGGTTTGATTAAAACCTGCGTCGTCGGAAAGAGTTATTTTCACGGTTGTGATCAGCTCTTGTTCATCCGGGGTAGGCGCGGATTTTTCTTTTTTACAGGCTGCGAAAGTCAGCATAGAGATACAGGCGATGGCAATTACGATATTTTTTTTCATGAGTTTTTTGATTTTTTGTTTGAGTTAAGAAAAGGGTACGCGCAGGTTTACTGCGAAATTGCGTCCCTGTTGGTTTAGAAAATAGCGGAATACATCCATGTAATCCCGGTAGTTGCGATTGAGCAGATTGCTTACAGAAAGGCTGATGTTCACTGCTTTTTTTCTGATTGTGCATCTTGTTCCTGCCTCTGCTCCGAGCAGGAAATAAGCGTGCGGCGGCAACAGATTGTCGAGGTTTGAAAAATTTGCCGGTATATGTATCTGTTTGCTCACATACTGGCCGTTCAGCGCAGCGAAACAATCCCGGAAACGGTCGTTCAGCGACCATTCATAGCGTATGGAACCGCTGAATCGGTCGGACGGCATCAGTACCAGCCAGTCATTTTTGCTGATGTCCCTCGCGCGGAGCACGGATGCCTTACCCTCAAAACGCCAGTGACTGCCGGCGTCGTAGTGTGCGGTTATATCCGCTCCGCGCAGAAAAGCATCCGTCTGCATATAGGTGAACGTATTATAGTATCCCCTGATCGTGAGTACCGATCCGCTCGGACTCAGGTAGATGAAATTATTGATACGTTGTGCATACACCTCAGCATCCACACGCAGTCCTTTCGTTTGCCATACAAGGTTTGCAGAACTATTATAGGCATTTTCGGGCTTCAGGTTTTTATCTCCCAGTTCTATTCGCGCACCGCCCTGATGCAGGCCGGCGCTGAACAACTCAGATGCCTGAGGCGCGCGCCATGCATTGGACAAAGTAAGCAGCGCACTGAGGTTTCCGGAGATTTTGTACCGCGCTGCTACGGTTGCAGACGGATTTTTATAGTCCAGCAGATAGCGTACATTCTGCAGTGTATTTCCCTGCGGATTATACGTATCAAAATGCTTGTAGTCGAACCGGGCTCCTGCTTCCAGGCTCAGGCGCTCCTTTTCCCAGCGTTCTATCGCGTAAGCAGACGTTGCATAACCGTAATAAGTGGGAATAAACACCCGGTCGCCCTGCCGGAAGTAGTTGTGCTGGTACTGCGCTTCCACCCCGGTTTCGCCGCGGAGCCGGACGCCGTCTTTGTGTTCCCAGTGCAGGTTCAGATGCTGTGTGTTCAGTGTCAGATTCAGCTGGGCATTGCCGTTGTCGATACGCACCACATCATATTCCTGCCGGAAATTATGTTGCAGGGAATAGATGAGGCTGAAGGTGCCCAGTCTGGTATCGTGACTTACTTTGAACTTCAGCAGGTCGTGACTTACCTGCTGACGCGGACGGTCTATCTTATACGAAAAGCCGGAATAGATCAGCGGTGTATCGCTTGCGATCGCGGCCAGCAGATCTCCCTGGCTTCCGGTATGTGTGCCGCGGTAGATACCTGTCGTGTTGCCGAAATGACTGTAATACAGGTCTGCTACCGTATGCGCACCGCGATATTGAAAGGAACCGGAATAGTTCAGTTCCCGGATGCCGGAATTTGCAACCCAATAGCCACCCGGCAACTGGTAATTACCTCCCTGTCTGGCCGAACTTTGCAAACGGAACGCAAATTCGGGATGCTTCCGGAAGCGGTGTTCGAGCATTCCGGCAATTGTTCCCATGCGGTTATTCGAATAGGCTCCCATACTCAGGTCGCCTCCCAAGCCGCTTTCGGACCGGATCGGGCGTGGTTCGCTGAGAATCACACCGCCGATCGCGTCGGTACCGTAACGCACACCGGCTGCTCCTTTTAATACAGTGAGCATATTTTCGTATGGATCCATATTGGGAGCGTGTTCCGTTCCCCATTGCTGGTCTTCCTGACGAACGCCGTTGTTCAGCATGAGTATGCGGTTGCTGTGCAGTCCATGTATCACAGGTTTGGAAATATTAGCTCCGTTAGCAAGGGTGTTAACACCTGCCAGTGTTTTCAGACGGGAGCTGATATCCGTACCCAGATGTGCGTTGTTGTCGTCGGCAGACAACTGATCTTTAGGCAGCAGCAACTCATCGGTTTTCTTACCGATAACGGTAACGTTATGTAACGACTGATGCGTGTGCGCCAATTTTATGGTCAGCGATGTGTCTTTTTCCGGGTTAACCTGCAAGACCGAATCTTCATAAGCAAGGCTGTGCAATTCTAGTCTGTAAGTGCCTGCGCACAACAGTTCGAATGTACAACGACCGTTTTCATCAGTAAACGCCTGCAATCTGCGTGTACTGTCTGTCAGTGCAACAAGGCTGATCTCTATCAGATCCAGTGGTGTGTTGGTATGCTGCTCCTTTAATTCCAGCGAGAGGTGGAAGGGGCAATGCTCCCGGGCTGAGACCTGTATACACGAAAGCATACAGCACAGCAGCGCCGCGGTCAAAATTCTGAACGACATGTACGAATTAACTGTAATCAAATAATAGCTGCTCCCGCTCCATCAGATGGAACAGGCAGCCGCATTAGCAAACAGGAAAACAGTCCGTAGCGGGAGGTCCACGGAATAAAGCATGGGGGCGGCAGCCGGGACTGAAAACGGACTGATAGCCCAGATATTGATGTCCTGTTGCCGGACGGGTGAAAAAATGGATAGAAGGTTTGAAACTAACACCGTCGAAAGGCGCTAAAACAAAGCCAAGAAATGCACAGTGGTGGTGTTCGGATTCAAAGTGTGCCTCACCCTTCGGACATACGTGATGCACATCGTGGACAGTATCGGTATGGTGCGCCCAAAGATGAATGAACTCCTTCGCACTTCCACCAAACAACAGTGAAAGCGACAACAGGAAGCTGAGCAGTATATGTCCAGACTTTTTGATCACGGAATTCAAAGGTAGGCACAATTATTTCTTCAGGTACCAACTTTTTTTGACGGATAGGGTCAGATGTATATTTTTGCGCGCAATATCAAAACACACCTTTAAAACAATTATGAAAAAGCAACTGTTTTCGTTCCTGGTCATGCTGCTCCCGTTCTGTGTGAGCGCTCAGTCCGATGTAATTAAAAAGCACAATGGCGAAACCGTAAACGGTAAGGTCATCAGTGTGGATGAGTACACCATTACGTTCGTATATGATGGCGAAGAAGCGCGTAATACGCTCAGCAAGTATGCAATCGAAAAGATCACCTATAAAAGCGGGCGCGTGGAAGAGGTTTCAGAAAAAATCAACGTACGCGGCGAAGACGACTGGGAAAAGGTGGTTATCCTTGAAGATAAGTCTTACATCGCCGGGTTGAAAAAAGCAGAAGAAGTACGTGGCAAAACCGGTCTCATCAATTATCATACCGGTAACACCGCTGATAAAAAGGCAGAGAAAAAACTGAAAATGGCTGCAGCGGAGATCCATTGTCCGTTTATCCTGCTTACTGCTGATAAAGCTACTGTGGGCTCCAGCTCCAACCAACTGGGTGGTTCTCAGGCTATCAAAAAAGGAATTGCTTATAAGTACTAAGTTCCGGTACAGTCAAATAAAAAGGACGGTTGTTTTTCAGCAACCGTCCTTTTTTATGTGCAGCGTTCGTTAAATAGACGCCATGTGTACTTTTTGTTGTAGTTCCGTCATCTTCTCGCGGTATTCCATATCGGTATCCATGAGATCTTCCACAGTCTGGCAGGAGTGAATCACGGTGGTGTGGTCAAATCCCCCGAAATGCTCACCGATATTCTTCAGCGAAGCTTTGGTGAATTTTTTTGCCAGGAACATTGTGATCTGACGGGCCTGAACGATCTCGCGCTTACGTGTTTTTACGAGTAATTTATCGTAAGGGATATTGTAATGCTCGCATACCATGCGCTGGATATTTTCGATGGTAAGCTCACGTGTGTTCATCTTCACCAGATTTTTCATCACACGTTTTGCAACATCGAGATCAATTTCTTTTTTGTTCAGTGTTGCCTGCGCAAACAGCGATATTGATGCACCGATCAGGTCGCGTACATTGTTCTGTACATTGAACGCAATGTATTTTACCACTTCTTCGGAAAGCTCCATACCATCCTGCTTCATTTTCAGTCGCAGAATTTCCTGGCGTGTTTCAAAATCCGGCGGCTGGATATCGGCGTTCAGTCCCCAGCGGAAACGGCTGAGCAGACGCTCCTGCATACCTTCCAGGTCTTTGGGTGCTGTGTCGCTGGTAAGGATGATCTGTTTACCGCCCTGGTGCAGGTGATTGAATATGGCAAAAAATACTTCCTGCGATTTAGGCGCGGTAGTAAAAATATGAATGTCGTCAATGATCAATACATCGATCAGCTGGTAAAAGTGAATGAAGTCATTTACTTCGCCATTCTTGGAGTGATCGATGAATTGATTGATGAATTTCTCAGCACTTACGTACAGCACCGCTTTATTGCTGTGCAAACGGCGGACTTCGTTACCGATCGCTTGTGCGATATGGGTTTTACCGAGACCCGTTCCGCCGAAAATCACCAATGGATTGAATGATGTGGCTCCTGGCTTCTGTGCAACATTGATACCTGCAAGGCGGGCAACACGGTTGCAATCGCCTTCAACAAGGTTATCGAAAGTGAGATTCGGATTCAGCTGCGGATCAATAACCGTTCTTTTCAACCCCGGAATAGAGTAGGGGTTTTTGATGTTCATCGGATCTTTCACATGCAGCGGCAGATCGATCATGTTATTGCCAACAGGCGGACGCTGTGTGGTGCTTCCGGGAATATTGATCACGGAATTTTTACCACCATTGCGGTTAGAACTTCCGTCTACCATTACCACGCGGTATTCAAGACCGCCGTCTTTTCCGAGTACGCGTTTGATCGTTTTGCCGAGCAGATCCACATAATGTTCTTCGAGCCATTCGTAAAAAAACTGGCTGGGCACCTGAAGCGTTAAAACGGAACGGTCCAGACCTACAGCTCTGATCGGATCGAACCAGGTATGGAAAGCGCGTTCGTTTACATTATCCTGGATAATGGCCAAACACTTCTGCCAGGCAGCAGTCGCTTCCTTTACTTGAGCATCCACAGAGTCATTATGTATGTCGTTCATTTCAACCATCTATACAGCAATCTTGTTTATTCGATCAAACGCAAGCCCGGCAAGGCTTTTAGAAAAAATCCATTCTTAAATTTCTGCTTATTTTTCTTTCCGGGGAGGACGAAGTTGCTAACATTTTGTTGAAAAAAAAACGAAATTATATTTTTTTATTTCCCGATTTCCACAGTTTGGGCTTTACCCGAAAAAATTTTTTTTGCCCCTGAAATTTCGTATTCAACACGGCTCAGATGCGTACCTCCCCAGCCTGATCCGGTCACCAGAATTTCCCTTTTTTTCCTGTTGTAAAAACGCAGCGGATGCGTTAGTACCCGGTGCGAGTAACCTCCTGCAATCAGGTCGATACCTTCACTGTTGCGTGCCAGATATTCGTCATTGATCACATCCCTTTCGTCCAGTCCTAACCTCGAAAGACAAATAACCAGCCTGCACCCGAAATGCCGGCGCAGTTCCTCCGCTTTTTCGTTCGCGACGGTTACCGGGTCTCCCTTTACTTTTAAAAAGCCATCGCTTCTGTTGATGGCCATAATACCTACGCGCAATGCATTCTTTTGTATCACGCAATGCGGCTGTAATAATGCAGAAAACCGTTCGTCGGCAGCATTGGAGGAGATTACCGGGAAATGTGCCAGGGACAAACTTTGTATCAGCGTCGGGATGCCAGCGTCTGCCTCGTGTTCTCCAAGGCAAACGGCATCATATCGCATGCGATTCATGGCTTCGATTTCTATTTTACCTTTATAGATATCCAGACTCGGACTTCCCTGGATAAAGTCGCCGCTATCCAGCAACAGAAACGGAGAGGATTGTAAACGTTGGCTGGCGATATAAGCAGCCCTGGCTTCATAGCCGCCGAGTCCCGCATATTTAGGCGCATCTCCCGGGAAAGGATGCAATTGGCTTTGCGTATCTGATGATATCAGCACGGTCAGTCCCGGTACGGGCTGATTCCCGGCAAAAGCTTCGATCACCGGGCTCATGCCGCTTCCCAGTAAGCATAGGCCTCTCAGGCTTTGGGCGATAAATGTTCTTCTAGTCGTCATAGGAAATTCTTTGGTCTGTACTGTTTTTGAGCAGGGTTTGGTGCTGCGATGCATTTTCCAGATCGCTGATGAGCAGATAGCGCACAGAAGGACAGCAAAACCGCCAGTGTTTATTATGATATACGAAGGCCGGCATGCCACGGGATTGTAACAGACCTTTGTTCAGCAATATCCGGTATACAAGGTCGGGATGCAATACCTTATCTTTTATGTGCACGTTTACCGCTTTTTTTGCCGCTATGGAAAATTTCATACCGGACAAAGGCATCCCGCCTACGGATGCAATGCTGTCGCAAAGCAGCTGCAGCTGACGACCATCCAGTTCCAGTAATCCCAATGCATCGTCCTGCTCTATAAGCCGGTACATATCCCTGCGGCAAAGCGGTCCGGGGGGCAGGTAGGCGCAGGATAATAATTCATAACTGAGCACACATGCATCAAACGAACAAAATGTCTGGGCATTCCGCACAACCGCATCTGCCATCCAGTTAGTCATACCGCTTTCCGGCTGCGCTTTACTGAAAGGCTGTTGCAATAGGCAAAGCGTATCGGATAGATGAATATTCAAAGAATCGCTTATTTGTTCGAGCCAACTGCCAAAATCCGGGACTGTGTCTGCGGTTGGTGGATGATCAATGATATTGACCCTGTGATGAAACTGCTTCAGGCAGGAAGGTAACAGCACAAAGAGTATGGGAGTAAAGTATCGGAGAATTTTTAACATAAGTCCAAGCTGACTGTAAATGAAGATTTACGAGTGGTTTAACGGGTGAATAACTAATAAATTAATACCGGGGAAACCGTTAATTAACGTGTGTTTTTTCTATTTTTGCGCTCCTGTTTTTGATAAAAAGCAAGATTATAATCTATAGATGGCTTTACTAGGTTCCCTTATATCCCGTTCGCTGAAGATTCGGAAGAAATTTACACCACCGGTAGCATCGGGTATTACCTATCAACGCCACACGCTGCGTCAGTTGATCGAAAGAGGGCAGTACACTGCATTCGGGAAAGCTTACGGCTTTGATAAGATACTGTCTCAGGAAGTCGATTTTGTAAAAGCATTCCGCGAAACAGTTCCGTTCCATACGTATAATGAGATGTACGAATCCTGGTGGAAGCGTTGTATCGCCGGAGAAGAAAATGTCACCTGGCCGGGTAAAGTAAAATATTTTGCTCTGAGCTCGGGTACCTCCGAAGCGGCAAGCAAGCAGATCCCGGTTACGCAGGATATGATCAAAGCCATCAAAAAGATGGGTTTTAAGCAATTGTACAGCATGGCGAACTTCAATGTACCGCCTGCTGCTTTTCAGAAAGGCATCCTGATGTTGGGCGGTACCACCACTTTGTTTGAGAAAGGTGAACATTATGAAGGGGATATGAGTGGTATCTCAGCAAAAAACATGCCGAAATGGGTAAGTAACCTTCTTTATAAGCCCGGAAATAAAATTTCCAAGCGTGAAAACTGGGAAGATCGTATCAAGCTGATCGTCCGTAAAGCTAAAAGCTGGGATGTTGGTACTATTTGCGGCGTACCGGCATGGGTACAGATCGTGCTCGACCGGATCATTAAATTCCATAAAGTAGATAACATCCACGAGATATGGCCGAATCTGAGCGTGTATATTCATGGCGGCGTATCTTTTGAACCTTATCGCGAGAGCATTGGCAAACTGCTCGGTCACCCGATCACCTATATTGAGACCTATATGGCCTCAGAAGGTTCTTTCGGCTTCCAGGCCCGTCCCAACGAACAAGGAATCAAGCTTGTATTGAACAATAATATTTTTTTCGAGTTCGTTCCGTTCAACAGCCAGAACTTTGACGATGACGGCAATCCCCGCGCGGGATTGGAGTCTGTACTGATCAACGAGGTAAGTGAACATGTGGATTATGCCGTGATGATCAGCACCTGTGCCGGCGCCTGGCGTTATTTTATCGGTGATGTGATCCGCTTCACCAACGCTGCTGAATATGAAATCGTGATCACCGGCCGGACAAAGCAGTTCCTGAGCCTTTGCGGAGAACATACTTCAGTGGACAATATGAATAAGGCAATCGATACGGTTGCACGTAACCTGGGTATCACCATCCGCGAGTTCACTGTTGCCGGCCTTAAATATGAAGACCTTTTCGCGCACCGCTGGTACATTGGTACGGACGATTTGAATGTGGACCCGGAAGCCGTACGTAAGATCATAGATCAGACACTCTGCGAGCTGAATGACGATTATGCTGTCGAGCGTACTTCCGCACTAAAGGAAGTATTCGTGGAAATAGTCCCGGCATCCGTATTTTACGATTACATGCGTTATAAAGGCAAAGAAGGTGCAATGAACAAATTTCCGCGTGTGCTGAAGGGCAGGACGCTGGCAGACTGGGAGCAATATCTTTCCCAAACGAACAATACAAACAGATAATCCTTAACTGCAATAAAAACAATCAGACTATGCAACACAAAGAAGGATATGTGACCCATACGCTGGATCACGGTATCGCAACCATCGAGTTTTTTCACCCGGCAAGCAATTCATTGCCATCCACCATATTAGCCGACCTGGCAAAGACTATCAACGACATCGGTATCGACGACCGTGTGAAGGTGATCGTGCTGCGCAGCGGCGGAGATCGCGTATTCTGTTCCGGTGCCTCTTTTGACGAACTGATGTCTATTCAGAATGCGGAGGAAGGATTGAAGTTCTTCAGCGGTTTTGCGCACGTGATCAACGCAATGCGTAAATGCCACAAGCTCATCATCTCCCGCGTACAGGGTAAAGCTGTGGGTGGCGGAGTAGGGCTCATCGCCGCATCAGATTATGCAATTGCCACAGAAGGTGCAGCTGTAAAGTTGAGCGAACTGGCTGTTGGAATCGGTCCTTTTGTGGTAGGCCCGGCAGTTGAGAAAAAAGTGGGTAATTCAGCATTCACGCAACTGGCTATCGACGCAACCGAATGGCGCAGTGCCGAATGGGGGAAACGCAATCGTCTGTATGCAGAGGTACATCATTCCCTTGCCGAAGTAGACGACGCGGTGAGCCGCCTTTCGGACAGGCTCGCGCACAGCAGTCCCGAGGCGATGGCAGAACTTAAAAAAGTGTTCTGGAAAGGAACCGAAGACTGGGATAAACTGTTGATCGAACGCGCCGCCATCAGCGGAAAACTGGTGCTCAGCGAGTTTACACGTAATGCCATCAACAAATTCAAACAAAAGAACTAAGCCAAATATTCATTTACCGCTAACAGGAATATTGCAACTTTGTTAGCCAAAATTGTTCGACATGAAAGGACCTGTTTCAAATTTTATCCAACATCATTACCGCCATTTTAATGCCGCAGCATTGATGGATGCCGCTAAAGGATACGAAGCGCATCTGGCTGAGGGCGGAAAAATGCTGGTGTCTCTGGCCGGTGCAATGAGTACCGCAGAGCTCGGAATTTCTCTCGCTGAAATGATCCGCCAAGATAAAATTCACCTGATCTCCTGTACAGGAGCGAATCTCGAAGAAGATGTGATGAACCTTGTAGCGCATAACAGCTACAAACGTGTGCCCAATTATCGCGATCTCACACCGCAGGACGAATGGGATCTGCTGGAGAACCACTATAACCGGGTAACAGACACCTGTATTCCCGAAGAAGAGGCATTCCGCCGCCTTCAGAAACACCTGCACAAGGCGTGGAAAGATGCACAGGATGCGGGTGAGCGTTTCTTCCCGCATGAGTTCCTGTACAAAATTGTATTGAGCGGAGAGCTGCAACAGTATTACGAGATCGATCCGAAGGATTCCTGGATCGTAGCTGCTGCGGAAAAAAATATTCCGATCGTGGTTCCCGGATGGGAGGATAGCACTACCGGCAACATTTTTGCAAGCTATGTGATCAAAGGCGAACTGAAAGCAGACACTGTAAAAAGCGGTATCGAGTATATGGTATGGCTGACGGAATTATACCGTGAATTCAGCCAGGGCAAAGGAATCGGATTTTTCCAGATCGGCGGCGGTATCGCGGGCGACTTCCCGATCTGCGTGGTTCCGATGATGTACCAGGATCTGGAATGGCATGATGTTCCTTTCTGGTCTTATTTCTGCCAGATATCCGACTCCACGACTTCTTACGGTTCTTACAGCGGAGCCGTTCCAAACGAAAAGATTACCTGGGGTAAACTGGATATCCATACGCCTAAATTTGTGGTGGAGTCAGATGCTACGATCGTTGCACCATTGATTTTCGCCTGGATACTGGGTTGGTAAGATAAATTAGGCGTTACGATTTGACCGCCTGCAAAAATCCGTTTATCTTTATCACCGATTTTAAAGAACACTTAAACAACAACAGAATATATGCGTACAATAGCTTTCCGCCAGGCACTCCGCGAAGCGATGCAGGAAGAAATGCGTCGTGATCAGAATGTATTTCTGATGGGCGAGGAAGTAGCTCTGTACAATGGAGCTTATAAAGTAAGTCAGGGAATGCTGGATGAGTTCGGCGCACGTCGTGTGATCGATACTCCTATTGCCGAACTTGGTTTTGCTGCAATCGGTGTAGGTGCCGCCATGAACGGTTTACGCCCGATCGTTGAGTTCATGACCTGGAACTTTGCAGTACTTGCATTTGACCAGATCCTGAACCATGCCGCGAAAACAGTGTCTATGAGCGCAGGCCAGTTTTCCTGCCCGATTGTGTTCCGCGGTCCAAACGGTTCTGCCGGTCAGCTGGGAGCGCAGCACTCTCAGGCTTTTGAAAGCTGGATGGCCAACATTCCGGGTATCAAAGTGATTTCCGTCTCCAATCCATACGACGCCAAAGGCCTGCTCAAATCTGCTATCCGTGATAACGATCCTACCGTGTTCATGGAGAGCGAGGTAATGTATGGAGACATGGGCGAAGTACCTGAAGAGGAATACCTGATCCCGATCGGGAAAGCGGATATCAAGCGCGCCGGTACCGATGTAACTATCGTTTCTTTCAACAAAATGATGAAAGTAGCGTTGGCTGCTGCGGAAGAATTACAGAAGGAAGGCATCAGTGCTGAAGTGATCGATCTGCGTACGATCCGTCCGCTGGATTGGCAAACGATCCTGGAATCGGTTAAGAAAACCAATCGTTTGGTGATTGTTGAAGAACAGTGGCCGTTTGCGAGCATCTCTTCTGAAATTTCTTACCGTATTCAGAAAGAAGGATTTGATTACCTTGATGCACCGATCCGTCGTATCTGTTCTGCGGATGCCAATATGCACTATGCTCCGAACCTTGCCGCAGCCTATCTGCCGGACGTTCCGCGCACGGTAAAGCTGGTGAAAGAGGTGATGTACATGGTGAAATAATCCGGTAACAATATAAAACTAAAAAGGCTGCTCCCGGAGCAGCTTTTTTATTGCGCCGGAGTCTGCGGAGCCACAATAAAATAATGCAGTAACTGGAATATGCTGACACTCACGATCACGCCGAGAACAATATACCGGAATGCTGTTTCTGATGTGCGACGCAGCACCAGTTTCCCTACATAGCTGCCAGCAATGCTGATGCCGATGAGGAAAGGAATCAGCAACAGATACGATTTGCCGAAATAACCATTTCCAACGTACACTACAGCACGGCTGAAATCCACACCTAAATCTATCAGCGCAGACGTTGCAATGAATATGTCTTTCGGAAGGTGAAAAGCCGCAAGCGTGATACCGCGTATTGCGCCGCCGGTTCCCGCCACACCTGCAATAAATCCGGACGCCACACCTCCTGCATACAAATTTGTGTCGGTAGGTTGCACGACTTTATTGAAATGAGTAATCAGATAAATGGATAGTATCAGCAGAATGATATTCATCGAAATGCCGATTGTCTTTTCAGGCAGATAAGTGGTGAGCAAAGCGCCGATAATCACAAACACAACCGCCGGGATACCCAGCTTTATGGCAATGTTCTTTTGGATACCGTGCCTGAACAAAGCTATCTTCGACAGGTTGCTGAATACATGGGAACACTGCCGTAATGCCCAGCACCGTTTTAAAATCAAAAAACAGTGAAGCGACAGGGACAAACAGAATAGAAGAGCCGAATCCGGACACCGTGCCCAGTATCTCAGAGATAAATGCCAGCAGTAAGAACAGATAATAGCGTTCCATATCAGGCAGCACTTACACCAAATAAATAGCCTACCAGTGCCGTAAGGCCCATTGCCAGCGTTCCCCATATGGTAATGCGCACAACAGCTTTCTTTATGTCTGATCCGCCGGTCTTTGCTGCTATTGCGCCTAACACCATCAGGAACAGAATAGAGAATCCATACAGCGCGTATTTCAAATGCGGGATGGGTACAAACAGCGCTACCAGCAAGGGTAAAATGCCGCCCATACTGAAAGCGCCGCAAGAGGCAAGAGCCGCCTGTATCGGGTTGGCCTGGCTTAATTCAGTGATGCCGAGTTCGTCCCTGACATGCGCAGCAAGCGCATCATGTTCGGTTAGCTCCTTAGCTACCTGTAGCGCAGTATCTTTCTTTAATCCGCGTCTTTCGTAGATCTCTGCAAGTATAGACAATTCGCGTTCGGGCATGGCGGCCAGCTCTCTCGGCCTCCCGTTTAATGTCTGCCTGCTCCGTATCGGTTTGTGAACTTACCGATACATATTCGCCCGCCGCCATGGAAAGTGCGCCGGCAACCAATCCTGCTACTGTGGCTAACACAACCGGCCCTCTCTCTGTTCCTGCACTTGCGACCCCTATGGCAATACTGGAAATGGAGATAATACCGTCGTTCGCGCCAAGCACTGCGGCCCGCAACCAATTGCTGCGATGGATATAATGATTGTCGAGATAATTGTCGATGTTGATTTGCGAAGCTTCCATCTGTTGTCTGTCAATTACAGGTCTAAAGTATTCATTATTGCGGAATTTCTTTCACCGATCATTTGAACGGAATGTACGGAGACCCTTATTTTTTTATGAGTATGAAAAAGGGCAAAACACTGTGTTTTGCCCTTGATTTTTTATTGAGTTCCCGATACTTATTCTGCTGCCGGTGTATCTTCCGAAGTAGCCTCAGGAGTTGCAGTTTCAGCGTTTCCTTCAGCAGTTTGCTCTTCGGTTATTTCATCTTCTTCCTGTTCGCGGATACTTGCGAGCGCGGCAATTTCATCTCCTTCATCGAGGTTAATGAGTTTGACGCCCTGGGTATTACGGCCTGCCTCGCGGATATTTCTCACTTCCATACGGATGGTGATGCCGGATTTACAGGTGATCATCAGGTCGTCTGTTTCGTCAACAGCCAGCAGTCCTACAAGCGATCCTGTCTTTTCTGTAATGTTGATCGTTTTTACCCCCTTACCGCCACGATTGGTTACACGGTAAGACAGTTGATAAGGAACCTCTTCGCCTGATTCGTTTTTGATCTTCACGATATTGGCGAGATCTTCCTGGTTTTCGCTTCCTTCCAGTCGCTCAAGGAAAGGTGTACGTTTACCCAGACCTTTTTCGGAAACCACCAGGATCTGTTTGCGGATATCGAACTTGTTCACACAAGCCATACCGATCACATAGTCCTTACCTTCCTCCATGTCTATTCCATACACACCGATTGCGCCGCGACCGGTAGCACGCACCTTGTCCTCTTCAAAGCAGATCGCACGTCCGCTGTTCACAGCCATCATGATATAGCTGTCTCCGTCCGTAAGAGCTGCTTCAAGCAACTGATCATCTTCACGGATGGTGATCGCATTCACACCATTAGATCTTGGACGGCTGAATTCCTCCAGTGACGTTTTCTTAATGATGCCCTGCTTCGTACACAATATAATGTTGTGCTTGTTGATGTATTCCTCATTTTCCAGGTTCGCCACATCGATGATGGTGCGGATCTTATCGTCCTGAGGAAGCTGGATCAGGTTCTGGATCGCTCTTCCTTTCGCATTTTTATCAGTTTCCGGAATCTTGTACACGCGCAGCCAGTAGCATCTTCCTTTTTCCGTAAAGATCAGCAATGTATGGTGCGTGGATGCGATGAACAGATGTTCAATAAAGTCTTCCTCGCGTGTTTTTCCACCCATAGACCCTCGGCCGCCACGGCGTTGTGCACGATATTCCGCGATAGGGGTGCGTTTGATATAACCCAGGTGAGAAATCGTGATCACAACATCTTCTTCCGCGATCATATCCAGCATATCCATTTCGCTCGCTCCGTAATCGATCTCAGATTTACGTTCGTCGCCAAATTTCTTTTTCACTTCTTCAAGCTCCCCCTTAATGATATCGAAGCGCATATCTTCGTTTGCGAGGATGTCTTTCAGATGAGCGATCGTTTTCATGATCTCTGCATATTCTTCGCGTACACGCTCGATCTGCATTCCGGTGAGCGATTGGAGACGCAGTTCGAGTACGGCTTTTGCCTGTATTTCGGACATCTCGAACTGCCCCATCAGTCCGTTCTTTGCGATTTCAGGCGTGCTGCTTTCGCGGATAAGCCGGATTACAGCATCCAGGTTATTCAGCGCAATAATATATCCTTCGAGGATATGCGCGCGCTTTTCCGCTTCTCTGAGTTCAAACTGCGTTCTGCGCACTACCACCTCATGGCGGAAGCGTACAAACTCGGCAATAAGTTCTTTGAGATTCATCGTCTTAGGACGGCCTCCGATAAGCGCGACATTGTTGATACCGTAGGATGTCTGGCACTCGCTGTATTTGTACAGCAGGTTGATCACTACCTGCGCCACGGCATCCCTTCTGAGTTCCACCACAATACGGGTACCCTCTTTGTTGGATTCGTTGGCTACGTGCGTAACACCTTCAATGATTTTGTTATTTACGAGCGAACCGATCTTTTCCGCAAGTGCATCCCGGTTTACCTGGTAAGGAACTTCCGTTATTACGATCTGTTCTTTACCGTTCTTCATGGTTTCCACGTTCACACGACCGCGCAGCACCACACGACCTCTGCCGGTATGGAAGCCCGCTTTAATGCCGTCTATACCGTAGATGATACCGCCGGTTGGGAAATCCGGAGCCTTCACATGCTTCATCAGATCATCAATGCTGATTTCATTGTCATTGATGTAAGCGATACAGCCATCCACCACCTCAGAAAGGTTGTGCGGCATCATATTGGTGGCCATCCCTACGGCAATACCCGAAGATCCGTTTACCAGCAATTGGGGAATGCGGGTAGGGAGTACGGTTGGCTCTTCAAGAGAATCGTCGAAGTTAGTGGTAAAGTCCACCGTATCTTTTTCAAGATCATCCAGCATGCTTTCTGCAAGCTTTTGCAGTCGCGCTTCGGTATAACGCATAGCGGCCGGACCGTCACCATCCTGGGAACCGTAGTTACCCTGACCGTCAACGATCAGGTAGCGCATGCTCCAGGGTTGGGCCATACGCACCATGGCATCATAAACGGAAGAGTCGCCGTGAGGGTGGTATTTACCCAGTACCTCACCCACGATACGTGCCGATTTTTTATAAGGCTTGTTGCTGTTATTACCCAATTCATGCATTGCATACAGTACGCGGCGGTGTACGGGTTTAAGACCGTCACGCGCGTCCGGGAGTGCACGACCAACAATTACCGACATCGAATAATCGATGTAGGCGGTCTTCATTTGCTCCTCAATGTTTACGGGTAATATCCGAAGCTTCTCCGGTTGCTCTTGTTCTTGATTGTCTATCGGATTCTCTGACATAATTTTTTACTGATTCTACCGTGCCTGAAGCCGGTTTGATATGCGCAAATATACCGATTTCAGGGCGTTTTTCCCGCCTGTTTATCAAGGTTTGTGGATAAGTTTTACGGAGTTTCAGACTATCGCCGGAGCGGCGACTGACAGCTCTTTTATCTGGCTTCAATGACAAAACCCGAGGTGTTTGCGCTATTTCATTTCGATACTTGCTTACAATGGTATTGCATTAAATGTCAGTATGTTTTATCTTGGCGCACTTAATAATTATCCAAATGAATCACTATCTACGCAAAACATGCTTTGCGACGCTTCTGGCAACGGTTACCTTGCCATCTTTCGCGCAAACCTACCAGGTAAAGCTGAATGAAAAAGTAAAAACAAAATTCGTTCCGAATCAGTTATCGGGCGCGACGACTCCGGCAACATCTACATTGCAGGTGCAAAATACCGCCCGAAAGTGTATATCCCATTGGGAGTTATCAACTATGTAGACGTTCGTAAAGAACGGTATATTAAAAAGTACGATGCACAACTGAACCTTGTAGACCAGTTTCGTGTAAACGGAGAGAAAATAGCGTTAAAGCAAAGTGCCATCGACGGGAAAACGGTTATCTGTATGGTAGGGATTTTCAGCTCTTTCCAGGCATACAACATGAGTATGGTCAGTGTAACCGTTAAGGGCAACTATTACCTTGTTACGCAGGACGAGCAAAAGCCACGCAACGATTATTATGTGCTTAAAATAAACATGAAAGACGGAACGGTGGAGACAAGAACCCACCTGTTTGCACTTTCCCGTAACAAGAAAGATAAAACATTGAAGATCGACGACTTCCATATTGCCGTTTCTCCGGACAGCAGCAAGGTGTTGTTCTCGGCTTCTTATCAGCGCGATAAGTCGTCTAAGACTGGTGTTGCTTATTCGGCAGCCGCATTTACCAGCGATCTGCAACCCTTGTTCAGCGCAAACTACAAATTGCCTAAATCGGGCAAAGACTTTAAAGTGAAAGATGCGCAAATCACAAATGATGGAGAGGTGCTGGTGATGGGTCGCAATCTGGACAAAAATCACCGTGATGAGTCGGGTTATGTTTCCGTATTTGCTATGAGTAAAGAACAGCCCAAACCAAAGGAAACGCGGATGAAATTTAAAGGTAGCTATGTGAATGATGTGCTGTTATCCCTGAACAATACCGAAGTACCGATGGCAGTTGGGTTTTACCGCAACGGAAGCGGTAAAAAGGGATATGACGGAATGTTCTATGCGCCGCTCGACCAGGACCACCAGATATATGAAATGCATAAGCACGAATTTGACGCGGAATTTATCGGTGCCACTTATTCGCCCAACGCGGAAAAAAAGCTGAAAAAGAAAGAATCGAGGGGCAAAGACCTCAAAGAGTCTTCCCGCTTCAATCTTACAGATTTTATCAAAACGGATGACGGCGGGTATCTGGCTGTAGCCGAGAATTATTATGTGGTTGCTGTAACGCGCACTTCCGGGGGCGGACGCACGGGTATGACTACCACGCACACCGAATACCACCATCATTACGGAGATATGATCGTATTTAAATTTGATAAAGACGGCAAGAAAACCGCTATGAACAAGGTAGCGAAAGAAAACATATACGTTACCGGAGATAACAGTCAGCCGTACGAGCGTGATTATGCCTCTTCAAATATCGATGGCGACACATACCTCTTGTTTAATGACGATGCAGGACTGGAGACTACGAATCGCGTGCGCAGCGGTAAAAACTCCAGGAAAACGACTTACATCGCGAAAGTAAAACAAGATGGCGGTATCAAAAAGGACCTGCTCATTTCCAAAGACGACGGCGATGGCTACGTGTTTGATCCGCATCTGAATATTCAGCGTGCAGGAGCAAACAGCCTGGTGATACTGATGTCCAGACGCGGACGGAATAACAAAAGGACGCGTATGGGAACAGTTACGATCCAAAAAACTTCCTGATGATTATTACAACCAATAAGAAAGGCGCATAAATTATTTTTGTGCGCCTTTCTTTCTTTTAAATCAGTATCTCCAATCTTTTATTGAAGCATCTTGTCCAGTTTGCCCTGGGCAAGGGGGTGATAATTTAAGCGGTATTTCCGGTACCAGGTGATCGCCAGATCTTTTTTGCCTTCGGTGCTCAATGCTTCATACAGCGGTAGAATAAACTTTTGTCTTCCGGTTACACTCAGGAAACGTTCCATTTGCGGGAAAGCAGCCTGATAGTCTGCAGCCACGGCGGTTATAAACCATTGGAATGCGATTTCGCTGTTCGTTGTTTGTGTAAAATGAAATGCTTTATCCAACGCAGCCATCTGTTGCAGCGAAAGCGGTTTAGGCATTTTTCTCAGGAAATGCAGCCATTCATGGGTAGTCCAGTCTTTTGTTGCGAGCGTTTCCGGTGTTGTACCATTCAGGAAAAGCGTGCGTGCTTCATCCACTTTCGCAAAGCGCTCATTGTCTGCTCTTGGTGCGTTGTCCGGTATGCCGGGACCGTAAACCCAGGCGGGAATATTGATTTTATGGTACAATGCGGAGTCGCCTTTCAGCAGATGCTGATCCAGGTACTGCAGGAATTCCTCAGTGGTAATACTTTTAAAAGCATGCTCCGCGAAGTATTGTTTCAGGAATGCATCCCAGCGTTCACGTCCCACATTCCGTTCGATGAGCAGCAATAAAAGCGAACCTTTTTCATAAGGGATATCGCTCAGTGCATCCTCCGCATCGTCTTTTGCCAGATCCTGCTTCAGCCAGGTCTGCCGGCTGTTTTTGCCGAAGTCTGCGACCGCGGCTTCCAGATCCTGGTAGCCCAGTTCCCACAACATATCTGCATAAGATTTGCCGTTCATTGCTTCGCTGATGCGGCGTTCGAAATACACGGTAAACCCTTCATTCATCCAGATGTCGTTCCAGGTACGGTTGGTCACCAGGTTACCGCTCCAGTTGTGCGCGAGTTCATGTGCAATAAGGTTCACGAGCGATTTGTCGCCTGCAATCACCGTGGGGGTGCAGAACGTGAGTTTCGGATTTTCCATTCCCCCGATCGGGAAGCCGGGAGGTAATACGATTACGTCATACCTGCCCCAGCGATAGGGCCCGTACAGGCTTTCCGCCGTCTGCACCATTTTGCCCATATCTGAAAACTCGCGGTGCACGCGGTCGATCATTTCCGGCTCAGCATACACACCGGTGCGCCCGTCTTCGGGCATAAAGCGTATATCTCCAACGGCGAGCGCCAGCAGGTAAGCGGGAATCGCTATATCCATGTCGAAATGATACACGCCGGAATCGTTGATTTTAGTAGGATTTCCCGATGCACTCATTACCGCAAGCATACCTTTAGGAACGGTAACTCTCGCGCTGTAGGTAAAGCGGATACCGGGACCGTCCGGACAGGGAACCCAGGTGCGGGCGTAGATGCTTTCGGATTGTGTGTACAGGAACGGGGCCTTCTTACCCGTTGTCTGTGCGGCATCCAGCCACTGCAGCGCTTTAGCATCCGGAGCGGTACGGTAGAAAATACGTACCTGTTTCGTTTCAGGGCCTACACCTATCACCAGCGGAGTTCCAAGATGTTCTCTTTTTTCGCCGAGTGTAAAGGGCGCGCGTTTATCATCTGTGTACACAGAATCGATCTGCAGTCCGTTGTCGTCGAGTACGAGTTCGGGCAGGCCTCTTGAATTTTCTATGTCCCAGGTTGCAGATCCGGATATGGTTTTTGAGCCCATATCCACATTAAGGTCCAGGCTCAGGTGTTTCATTACGATGCTGTCCGCATTGCTCAGTGTATGCCAGTCGCGTTTATTACTGTCTGCAGATGCATTGCTCTTTTGCTGTGTGGCTGCGTGTTTTTCGCCGCAGGCAGCGAACAGGGTAGTGAGAAAGAGTCCGGAATAAACGATCTGTTTCATAGAATTTGTGTAGGGGATTATTGTACCCAGTTTTTTTCGTTAGTATGATGCACTTCAGATTGCAGACGGTATTTATCCATCAGGTGTTTCCTGAGTTGCTCTGCGGCATAGACCGACCGGTGCTGTCCGCCCGTACATCCGAAGTTTACGGAAAGACTGTCGAAGCCACGCGCCATATAATCCTCTACCACTATGTCCACCATATTGTAAACATTCTCGAGAAACTGACCCATGCGGGTTTCATTTTGCAGGTATTCTTTCACTGCGATGTCTTTTCCGCTTAGCTTCTTATACTGGTCTATACGACCGGGGTTCAGGATGCCGCGGCAATCAAACACAAATCCGCCTCCGTGCTCCGAATGATCCTTCGGAATGCCTTTTTTGTAAGAAAAGCTATTGATCACCACCTTGAGCTTCGTATGTTCATCCGCCTTCGGAAAGTCAAAACTGGCGCGGATTTCCTTACTGCTGAGCTTTTCCAGCAACCCGCGTATTTTTGGATAGCTGGGTATCTGCGGGTTATCATTCAGAAATGTTTCGAGATTCTGTAAAGCCGGTGCAATACTGCTGATGAAATGCGGACGTCGCTCAAATAGGCCACGGAATCCGTAAGCTCCGAGTACCTGTATCAGTCGCAGCATTACAAACTGGGAATATCCTTTACGCAGGTACATCTCGTCTATCTTAGCCATCGGCAGCGTATTCAGACTATGGATATAGGCATTCAGCAGTTCGTCTTTCCACTTTTGCGGCAGTTGGGCTTTGGCCTGCCACAGCAGGGAAGCGACATCATACTGGGGAGGTCCCTGCATACAGCCCTGGTAGTCTATAAAATACACTTTACCTTCAAACAGCATGATGTTGCGGCTCTGAAAATCGCGGTACATCAGCATTTTGGGCTGTATACGTCCGAGGTCTTTACTGATCTCGTCTATTTCATCACTGATTTCCGTTCTGTCATAAACGATCTTTTGCAGATCCGCAAAATAATATTTGAAATAAAGGAAATCGTTTTTGATTGCTTTTTCATCAAACTGCTTTACGCCGAAGCATTGGTTGTAATCTGCTTCGCGCCCGGCGATCCACTGCAGTTTTGCCAATTGCTCCAGGCTCAGACGATAATATTCCTTTACCTGGTCGCTGAAGCCTTCGCGGTTCAGTTCATCGAATAAGGTAACGGTTCCCAAGTCCTGCTGCAGGTAGTAACGCCGGTCTTTTCCTGTTTTATAAATTTCCGGTACGTTGATTTCGTGCTTGCGGAACAGATCGGTGAAATAATAGAATGAATTATTTTCAGCTATATTCTGGTTGAATGTTCCTATTGCTTTGTGTTTCTCATTGCTCAGGCGGAAATACACTCTGTCCGATCCGGACATAGGTATCTCACTGATCGAATCGGGTTGCGATCCGAAATGTTCTTCAAACAACTGGCTTAAAACCGGTTTATGTGTGGGAGTCTTCATCATATCTGGTGTGTGTACTTGGTGTGTCAGGGATGGAAATAGTGTTCCAGGGTTTTGGGAGCGGCACCGAAATGCAGCCAGTCAGGGGCATCGAAGCTGAAAACCGCCACTGATGCGGTTGGCATACCTACGGCCATTTTCCGCGAACATTCAAATGCAAAATCGCTGATACCGGGATTATGCCCTACCAGCATCAGGCATTGCACATGGTCCGGAATGGATAGTATCTCATGGAGTATCGTTTCTGAAGACGCATGGTACAGACTTTGCTCGTTCCGCACTTCAATAGCAGGATCGTTACCGGCTACCTCCAGAAATATTCCGGCTGTTTGCCGGGTACGTTTTGCCGTACTGCTGAGTAACAATTCCGGTTGCGGACAATGCGCCAGGATGGTCTGCGCAATTTTTGCAGCATCCGCTTCTCCGCGACTGAGCAGTTCCCGGTCGAAGTCGCGTTGCCCGGGGCGGATATCTTCCGTCTTCGCATGACGCATCAGTATCAGGGTTCGTTTCATTTTGCCTTACTTATAATAATGTAAACGGAGTTCCTGCCCTTCAAATACGGCATAACTGTCAAAGTTGATCCAGTCGCCGAGATTGATGTACAGACTGTTCTGCGGTAACGGGTATTCCAATGCCAGATGACGGTGGCCGAAAACGAAATAGTCGATGTGTCGCTTTTCGAGTACCGAAAGGCAATACTGTACCAGAAACTCGCGATCCGGTCCTTTAAAGCTATCCTTATTGCCGCCTTCGTGTTTTGGACCCAAACGGCTGAAATAAGATGCGATTCCCATTCCGGTATCCGGATGTACACGGCGGTACAACCATTGACAAACAGGATTGCGTAATATGGATTTCAGCACTTTATACCCGCGATCTCCGGGCCCGAGTCCGTCACCGTGACCAATAATAAAAGATTTTCCATTAATGATGCGCTCAACCGGCTCGTGGTGTACGGGAATATCCAGTTCTTCCTGGAAATATCCACGCATCCAGAGATCATGGTTGCCCGTAAAAGCTTCAATGGTAATGCCGCTGTCACGCAATTCGCCCAGCTTGCCGAGAAAGCGTACGTAACCTTTCGGCACCACATGCCTGTATTCCATCCAGGAGTCGAACAGGTCGCCTACAAGGAACAGATGTGCTGCATCGGACCTGATTTCATCGAGCCATCGGCAGATACGCCGTTCCCGCTCCAGGCTCCGCGCATGATCCGGGATGCCCAGGTGAAAGTCCGACGCAAAATATATTTTTTTCCCTTCGGGTATTGTCATTCGTGTTGGTAAGGACTGCAAGGTAGCACATTCGGAACTACCGCAACTGTGCTTTGGTTATCAGTATGTTGGCCGTTGCCACTATTCCCTCTTCCCGTCCGATAAAGCTCATTTGTTCGGTAGTGGTCGCTTTAATGGATACATCTTCCGGACTGATCTCCACTATGCGTGCAATAACCTCCTTCATCTCCGTGGCATATTTCATGATCTTCGGAGCCTGTAATAAAATAGTGCTGTCAATGTTTACCACGCTGTATCCGCGGTCTTTTATGAGCATGTAGGTTTTTGCAAGCAATATCTTGCTGTCGATGTTTTTCAATGAAGGATCGGTGTCCGGGAAGTGCTTACCGATATCTCCCAGCCCCAGCGCTCCGAGCAATGCGTCGCAGATCGCGTGCAGCA
Source organism: Chitinophagaceae bacterium (assembly GCA_049840855.1). Taxonomy (GTDB): domain Bacteria; phylum Bacteroidota; class Bacteroidia; order Chitinophagales; family Chitinophagaceae; genus Rurimicrobium. The sequence continues at coordinate 82,762 of JASGJF010000032.1, forward strand.
GTACATCCGCATCGCTGTGCCCTAACGCACCTTTTGTATGGGGGATCAGTACGCCGCCGAGCCAGAACTCGCGCCCCTCCACCATCTGGTGAAAATCTATGCCTTGCCCGATACGGTACATAAGTCGGATTTAAAGATATTTATAATTGTCTTTCGGAGATAAGCGGAGCAATACTTCGTACATCAGTCTGATGCAGCTTTCCACATCGGACTGGTGCACTGTTTCCACCGTGGTGTGCATATAGCGCAGCGGAAGTGAGATCAGCGCACTGGGCACACCGCCATTCGAATAGGCAAACGCATCCGTGTCCGTTCCTGTGGAACGTGCGGCCGCCTGCAATTGTACCGGGATCTCGTTTTTCCGGGCAGTATCGATGATCTTCTCCAGCAATATGTTGTGCACAGCCGGCGCAAAGCTCAGTACAGGTCCGTCTGTACAATGTATATCTCCGTCGGCGCTTTTACTCATCATAGGAGTGGTGGTGTCATGCGTTACATCGGTACAGATTGCCACATTCGGCCTGATATGTTGCGCGATCATGGTTGCGCCGTTCAGTCCCACCTCTTCCTGTACTGCATTTACGATATACAATCCGAATGGTAACTTTTTTTTATTTTCTTTCAGCAGTCTGGCTACTTCAGCAATGATCACACCGCCCATACGGTTGTCCATAGCGCGACCGATCCAATAGCCGTAATTCAGTGTTTCGAAGCCTTCGGTAAACGTACAGACGCATCCTACGTGTACACCGAGCTCCTCTACCTGCTTGCGGTTTTTTGCACCGACGTCGATCCATATGTTTTCCACGTCCGGTCTTTTTTCATTCTGTGCTTTACGCACATGTATCGCCGGCCAGCCGAATATACCTCTGACGATTCCTTTTTTTGTATAGATGTTAACTCGTTTGGAGGGCGCGATCTGGTGATCACTGCCTCCGTTGCGGCACACATTGATAAATCCGTCTGCGCTGATATATTTTACAAACCAGCTGATCTCGTCAGCATGCGCTTCGATCACCACTTTATATTCCGCCTCAGGGTTGATGATGCCGACAGTCGTTCCATAATTATCTACATAATGGGTATCGATATAAGGCCGGATATAATCCAGCCATATTTTCTGACCGCTGGATTCAAAACCGGTAGGAGAGGAGTTGTTGAGGTATTCCCGGATGAACGCCATCGAATGGTCGTTCAGTAATGACTTTTCCTTTTTCGCTTTTGCCATAAAAGTAAATTTACATGATGAGGAGTATTACCAGATATCCAGTCCGAAACGCTTTGCGTTATCCTGAGCCTGTTCATAGCCTGCATCGCTGTGACGCAGGATACCCATAGCCGGATCATTATGCAGCACGCGTTTGAGGCGTTCATCCGCATCATCTGAACCATCGGCTACAATGACCATACCTGCGTGCAAAGAGTAGCCCATGCCTACGCCGCCGCCATGATGGAAGCTCACCCAGCTGGCTCCGCCCGCAGTATTGATCAGCGCGTTCAGAATCGGCCAGTCCGCCACAGCGTCGCTGCCGTCTTTCATTGCTTCGGTCTCCCGGTTCGGAGAAGCCACAGAACCGCAATCGAGGTGATCGCGGCCGATAACAATAGGTGCTTTTACTTTTCCTTCGCGTACCAACTGGTTGAACAATAATCCTGCTTTCTCGCGCTCTCCCATACCCAGCCAGCAGATACGTGCCGGCAGGCCCTGGAATGCGATCTTGTCTTTTGCCATACTCAGCCAGCGTTGCAGACCCTTGTTCTCAGGGAACAATTCTGCCAGTGCGCGGTCTGTAGTATAAATATCTTCGGGATCTCCGCTTAAGGCTACCCAGCGGAACGGTCCTTTACCATCGCAGAACAGCGGACGGATATATGCGGGTACAAATCCGGGGAAGTCGAATGCGTTTTCCACACCGCGTTTATCCTTTGCCTGTCCGCGCAGGTTATTTCCATAATCAAATGTGATGGCACCGCGTTTTTGCAGCTCGAGCATCAGGCGCACATGATGGGCCATCGTATCAAGCGAACGGGACTTGTATTCTTCAGGGTTGGAATCGCGCAGCGCATTTGCCTGCTCCACGCTCATGTTTTCCGGGAAATAACCGATCAGCTCATCGTGGGCCGACGTCTGATCCGTGAGTGTTTCCGGTGTGATATTACGTTCGATCAGTCTTGAAAGCAGATCCACCGCATTGCATACCACCCCGATAGAAATAGCTTCACCTGCTGCTTTTGCGCGCAGCGATTCGTCTATAGCTTCGTCGATGTTATGGTACATCTTATCAATATAGCGGGTGTCCAGCCGTTTGCGTATACGCCATTCTTCCACGTCCGCAGCAAGGCAAACGCCTTCGTTCATGGTAATGGCCAAAGGCTGAGCGCCACCCATGCCGCCGAGTCCGGCTGTTACGTTCAGCGTGCCTTTCAGGCTGCCCTGGAAATGCTTGTTGGCTAGTGAAAGATAGGTTTCATACGTTCCCTGCACAATCCCCTGTGATCCGATATAGATCCAGCTTCCGGCAGTCATCTGGCCATACATCATTAATCCTTTTGCCTCCAGTTCGCGGAAGTGCTCCCAGGTTGCCCAGCGACCCACCAGATTTGAATTGGCGATCAGCACACGGGGGGCATTTTTATGCGAACGGAGAATACCCTACGGGTTTGCCGCTTTGTACCATCAACGTTTCGTCTTCATTCAGATCGCGGAGGCATTCCAGTATCTTGTCGAAGCTTTCCCAGTTACGGGCCGCTTTACCGATACCGCCATAAACGACCAGGTCTTCAGGACGTTCTGCCACTTCAGGGTCCAGGTTGTTCTGGATCATACGGTAAGCAGCTTCTGTCACCCAGTTTTTGCAATGCAGCGCAGAGCCTGTAGGCGACTTTACAATACGTTTTGAGGTTTGTGTGCTCATAAGAATAACACTTTACAGTTGGATGTTATAATGGTTGTTACAGGATCGTTTGCTGAATAGACGCGAGTATGTCTGCTGTTTCTTCTTTGCTGTTTCCTTCGGCGTAAACACGCAGCAAAGGTTCTGTTCCCGATGCACGCAGCATCAGCCAGCCGCCATTATCAAGGTGGTATTTGATACCATCGATATTTTCCACGCGGTTGTAGGTGTATTTGCCGAATTGTCCGTACACGCCATCCTGCGCATTGCGGATAATACTTTCTTTGAGTTCGTTCGGGATGGTAAGATCCAGGCGGTCGTAGCAGAAAAGTGCCCACTACTGCATATACTTCATCGCACAATTGTTTGAGCGTTTTTCCGCTGCGGGTCATCAGGTCGTAGATCAGCAGGCCGTCATAAATACCGTCACGCTCCGGAATATGCCCTTTTACGGCAATACCACCGCTTTCTTCGCCGCCAACCAGTACATCTTCCTGTGTCATGATTTCGCTGATGTATTTGAAGCCGATAGGTGTTACGGTAACCGGGAGATTATACGCAGCGCACATTTTCTTCACACGGTCGGTAACCGAGAATGCAATGGCCACCTTACCGTTCAGGTTTTTATGTTTGTGCAGGTAATTGATCAGCAGCAGGATCACATGGTGTGAATCCACGAAATTGCCGTCTTCGTCGTACAATCCGATACGGTCGGCGTCGCCATCCGTTGCCAGACCTATCTTCAGTTCCGGCGTGCCGGCCATTGTAGCGGAAAGCTCCTTCAGATTCTTATCTATCGGTTCCGGAGCCTGTCCGTGAAAGCCGGGGTTGTCATCGCAATGCAGCAATACCGCCGAGGGCAGCAGTTTGCGGATTACATTCTGTCCTGCTCCGAACATCGCGTCGTATGCAAGTTTATAGGGAGACCTGTTCAGCAGTTCAAAGTCGAAATGTTCCTTCAGGTAATCCAGGTACATTGTTTCAAGGTCCACATATTCCAGCTGACCTGAAGACAACAGTTCGCTGATAGCGGTATCGGGAACAGCAACCGTATCCGGAATCAGTTGTTCCACTTCGGCGATTTCGGAAGGACTGGTAGGACCGCCATGAGGGCCTTTCAGCTTAAAACCGTTGTAGCCTACAGGATTGTGGGATGCAGTGATCACAACGCCCTGCTGTGCATTCAGTTTCAGCACGGCCATCGAAACCATAGGCGTGCTTACAAAACCTTTTGCGAGTAACACCTTGATGCCGCTGGCACACAGTACACGTGCGGTGGTTTCTGCGAACATTTCACCGCCGAAGCGACAATCATGACCGATCACAACGGTGTTCTGCTGTTGTTTGCCATTCAGCCAGGCTGCAAGTCCCTGGGCAACACGGGCTACGTTGTACACGGTATATTCTTTTGCAATAATGGCACGCCAGCCATCGGTGCCGAATTTTATTTTTTCTACTTGCATAGAGGAGTGTTTCAGTGAATGATTTTCAGGTGGCAAATGTACGGTATTCACTCTATCGGTCGCATGCTATTTATAAAGGTTTTCTATTGAAAACTAAGTGCTGATTGCCGGAAATCGCTTACCTTTAGCTGCGAAAAAAGCAGTTTTTTGCTTCCGAATATGCCGAAAACTCACGTTTGCGATATTACCTGTTGTGCTTTCGTCTCTGATGCCGTTAGCAGCAGGTGCCCAGGTTTATAAAAGTTCCGATTCCAACTCAATACATTCCGTATTGACCCGTATGCCCAAGCCTAAGCCCATTACGCGCGAGAACAGCTTTGGTTTCCGGATGAATTCAGACGGCTGGAGTGTGGTATACGAGGCCGGCAAATCGGTTTCTGAAGATCTGAAGCGTATCGAACGTTTTTACGATGTGCGTGTGTTCCAGATCGGAGCTGTCCGAGCGTCATCATCCTAAAGAAGTGAGGATGTACGGCTGGGATATTGATCACCAGAGCGACAAGCAATACATTTTCGGTAAAATAAATAACTTTTATGCGCTCAAAGGGAATTACCTGTTCCGTAAAATGATCGCAGGGAAACCCATTGATGGTAATGTGTCGCTGCACCTGGTGTACGGTGGCGGTTTATCCATTGGTTTACTCAAACCTTATTACGTCAATGCTTACGTGTCTGAAGACGGTGGTCAGACATTCTCCAAAAAGGACGTGGGCTTCAAGCCGGAAACATCGCCTTACTTCCTGAATCCCGTGTATGTGATCGGCGCTTCCTCCTGGGGTGCCGGGTTGGGAGGCATTAAAGTCGTACCTGGTCTGCACACCAAGCTGGGCATGCATTTTGACTTTGCACGGCAGACCCGCGTGGTAATCGCTGTGGAAGTAGGTGTGCAACTCCGGCAAACTGTACAGCAAGAAATCGAAATTATGGCCAATCAGAAAGCTACTGCTTATTTCTTTAACCTTTATGCCGGAATACAATTTGGCAAACGTAAGTAATGATTGTAATTTGCACTATTTATGCAAGAATTGAATGTGATCAGTTCAGTATGCCAATGATAAGGAGACAGAGAGTAAAAAGCCGAACTGGCTGAGAGTGAAACTGCCTACCGGTGAAGGTTACCAGCCATGTACGCGGGACTGGTGGATACGCACAAACTGCACACGATATGCGAAAGCGGTAACTGTCCGAATATGGGCGAATGCTGGGGAGAAGGAACGGCAACGTTCATGATCCTCGGGAACATCTGTACCCGTTCCTGCGGTTTTTGCGCAGTAGCGACAGGGCGTCCTTTACCCGTAGACTGGGATGAGCCGCAGCGCGTGGCCGAGGCCATACACCTGATGAGAAGTAAAACATGCGGTGATCACGTCGGTAGACCGCGATGAGCTTAAAAGACGGTGGTTCTATCATATGGGCCAATACCATTAAAGCGGTACGTGCCTTAAATCCGGATACTACCCTGGAAACACTGATTCCTGACTTTAAAGGCCAATGGGAAAACCTGCAGCGTATTATTGATGTAGCTCCGGAAGTTGTTTCGCATAACATGGAAACCGTGGAGCGCCTGACCAAACAGGTGCGTATCCAGGCCAAATACCACCGCAGCATGGAAGTGATACGCCGCCTGAAAGATGGTGGTATGCGTACCAAAAGCGGTATCATGCTTGGGCCTGGGTGAAGCAAAGCGAGAAGTACTACAAACGCATGCAAGACCTGGTAGATAACGGCTGTGATGTACTTGACACTGGGTCAATACCTGCAGCCTACACAAAAGCATCTGCCGGTTGATTCGCTTTGTACACCCGGATGAGTTTGCCGAATACCGTGAGGCAGGGTATAAGATGGGACTTGATTTCGTGGAAAGTGGTCCGCTTGTAAGATCTTCCTACCATTCAGAAAAACATGTGATCGCGGGAGAAGGCCGCCGGATGTGGGAAGCGGAAAAAGCTTCCGGATTCGCTTAAGCTTATTTAAATTGTTCTACCGCGATCCGTTCGTTGCAAAACGAATATTCGCGTTCATCATTGGATGCAACTACCACGAGTCGCCCCTGACCGTACTGTTGCATCCAATTCTGGTATTGGGTCTACTCCTTTATCGTCCAGGTTGGTGCAGGGTTCGTCGAGGAACAGCGCCTGCGTATCGCTGAAGATGGCCTGTGCAAGTTTTACACGCTGTTTCATGCCCGAGGAGAAATCTCCGATCAGCTTATCTCCCGCCTGCCGGATGCCGATCAGGGCAATTATGTCGTCTATGGTGATGCCTTTAAGCGGCTGTTTAAAACGGAAATGAAATTGCAGGAATTCGCGTAAAGACATTTCTTCAATGATATCCATGCCCGGGGCGCAGAAGTCCACGTGCCGGAATACCAGTTCGGGTGCAATACGATGCCCGTCGAATGAATACTCCACAGTGCCTTTGCTGGCCTGTTGGATGCCGGCGATAATGCGTAACAGCGTGGATTTACCACTGCCGTTCACACCCAGCAGGGCATAAGAACCCGGACCCTGAAGTGTCAGATGTACGTCGCGCAGAACAGGGTGGTGTACAACTTCTTGGAAAGGGAATTAACCGATATCTTCATTGTGGCGTCGAGTATAGCCGCGCATGATGCCGCGTCCGGTCTCACGGATGAAATTCAGGATTTCATCGCGCTCATCGGAAACAGGAATTTCTGCTTCAATGATTTCCATCGCCTTGGAAACGTTATACCCGCGCACAAACAGTATACGGTATATGTCCAGGATATGGTTGATCTTCTGCATATCGTAGCCCCGACGCTTCAGTCCTACAGAGTTTACACCCGCATAGAGAAATAGGTTCGCGTGCTGCTTTAATGTAAGGCGGTACGTCTTTACTTACAAGCGTACCCCCGGTTACAAATGCATGTGATCCGATGCGTACAAATTGCTGTACGGCAGTACAGTCCGCCCAGTACTACATTGTCGCCGACCGTGATATGACCCGCCAGAGTGGTATTGTTCGAGAAAATACAGTAGTTGCCTACAATACAATCGTGTGCCACGTGCGAATACGCCATGATAAGGCAATTGTTGCCTACTTCGGTACGTCCATTTTATCTGTGGTACCCCGGTTAATCGTAACGCATTCACGGATCGTGGTATTGTCGCCGATTATCGTAAGCGTATGTTCGCCGTTGTATTTCAGGTCCTGTGGCATGGCAGAGATAACAGCACCGTGGAAATATCTGCAGTTTTTCCCGATCCTGGCTCCTTCCATAATCGTAACGTTAGAGGCTATCCATGTGCCTTCGCCGATCTCTACATTCGCTGTGAATCGTAGTAAACGGCTCTATCTTGACATTAGGTCCTATCTTGGCGTATCCGGATGGATGTATGTGAGCGGATGAATCATTATTTCTTGTTCTTTACGTAACCAATTGGGCCACTAATTCAGCTTCGGTAACAAGTTTATTACCTACATATACACGATCCTCTCATCTCAAAAATACCGCGGCGTATAGCACTCGTCAACTCCATATTCAGGATTACTACGTATCACCCGGAACCACTTTTTGTTTGAATTTTACCTTATCGATTTTCAGGAAATAAGTATCGTAATTTTCAGGGTCTGTATAGTTATTCAGTGCAAGGATACCTCCTATTTGAGCCATTGATTCAATTTGCAGTACTCCGGGCATTACAGGGTTGCCAGGAAAATGTCCCTGGAAAAAATGTTCGTTCATCGTCACGTTCTTAATGCCCACAACATGGTTATCAGTCATTTCGATGATCTTATCCACCAACAGGAAAGGAAATTTGTGCGGCAGGGATTTTTCGATCTGTTGATATCATAGATCGCCGGCTTATTCGGGTCGTATGACGGAATATCAGAACGGTGTTTATTGTTATTGATGTATTGTTTTATCTTCTTCGCAAACTGCACGTTCGGAATGCATGTGCCCGGACGGCTGGCGATGATGTGTGCATTGATCGGGTAGCCGATCAGTGCGAGATCTCCTATCACATCCAGCAGTTTATGTCTCGCAGGTTCGTTCGGTAAACTCCATCTGCACGTTGTTGAGAATGCCTTCCTGTTTTACTTCTATATATGTTTTTTTGAATACTTTTGCCAGATGATTGAGTTCTTCGTGGCTTACGGGTTTGTCAACTACTACTATGGCATTGCTCAGATCGCCGCCTTTTATGAGGTTGTTTTCCAGCAGGTATTCCATTTCATGCAGGAAGCAAAACGTACGGCAAGAGGCTATTTCTTTTTTAAAGTGCGAGAGATTCTTCAGGGTTGCGTGCTGTGTTCCGAGTATCGGCGAATTGAAGTCGATCATAGTAGTTACCTGGTAATCCTGCGAAGGAATCGCCAGCATATCTACGTTCTTGACCGGATCAGAACCATGGATGTTATTATCGAGAGAATAGATGATACGCTTCGCATCCTGTTCCTGCAAGCCGGCACTTTCAATCGCCTCCACGAATTCGCGGCTGCTGCCATCGAGAATGGGAACTTCAGGGGCGTTCAGCTCAATAAGTGCATTATCTACCTGAGTGCCCACCAAAGCGGCAAGCAGGTGCTCAATCGTGCTGATGCGCGCACCATTATGTTCGATGGTGGTTCCGCGTGAGGTATCCACTACCAGGTCCGCATCTGCTTTTACAATAGGCTGATCAGGAAGGTCTATACGCTGAAAGCGGTATCCGTGGCCTGCAGGAGCCGGCTTGATGGTGATCTTCACCTGAAGGCCGGTATGCAATCCTACACCGGATAAGGTTACCGGTTCTTTTAATGTATGTTGATTTTGATGAGCGTGGCTGTTAACTCGCAATGTCTGTTTTTTTAGGGCTGTTGATCAATTACTGGCCTTCCGCAGTTGCTGTGTTGCCGCCTTTCAGGTTTCTGAGTTCCTGTTCGAGTCGTGCCAGTTTCTGCTGAATCTCCGGCAAATGTCTGAAAATTGCCTGACTTTTTAATACGCTTTTATAATCGAAGGCCGGAGTACCGTTCAAAACGGTATGGGGATCGTTTACAGACTTGGAAACTCCGCTTTGTGCATTGATATGTGTATGGTCGGCTATAGTAAGGTGACCGATGATACCCGCCTGACCACCAATCATACAGCGCTTACCTATTTTAGTGCTGCCGGCGATACCTGCCTGCGCAGCAATAACCGTACATTCCTCAATTTCAACATTGTGCGCCACCTGGATCAGATTATCGAGTTTCACCCCTTTGCGGATCAGCGTGCTGCCCATAGTTGCGCGGTCAATCGTACAATTCGCACCTATTTCCACGTCTTCCTCAATCACCACGTTGCCCAACTGGGGTATTTTCTGATACGAACCGTCTGATTGCGGTGCAAATCCGAATCCGTCACCGCCGATAACGGCACCGGAATGGATAATGCTGCGTGCGCCGATCAGGCATTCATCATATACTTTCACGCCTGAATACAAAGTCACTTTTGTGCCCAGCTGAACGTTACGGCCCACAAAAGAATTCGGATAGATACGGTAGCCGTCTGCAACCACAGCGCCTGCTGATATATATGAAAAAGCGCCTATATATACGTCATTTCCTATTTTGGCGGTATCAGCGATAAAACAGGGTTGCTCTATGCCTTTGGGCAGTTCACTCTTCGCCATCTCGCTGTAATATTGCATGAGGCAGGCAAAGGCAGCATAGGCATCCGGTACGCGGATAAGGGTTGCTTTTACAGGGGCTGTAAGCTGCAATTGCTCATTTACCAGCACAATAGCAGCATCTGTCGTATAAAGATATTCCTCGTATTTCGGATTGGCGATAAAGCAGAGAGAACGATTCCCTGCGGTTTCTATTTTGGAAATCTCCGAGACGCTCTGGTTTTCGTCACCCTCAATTTTTCCGTTTAATAATGCTGCTATCTGCTTCGCACTAAACTCCATTCAAAATAATTTTACGTCTTTAATTCGTTCTGCGTGTTATTTTATAGCCTCCGTAGGCGGATAAAGGTACACAAAAACCTTACCTGACCTAGTCACTTAACAATTGATAAACAGAAACGCAATATTTACCCGAATAGTATAATTCACCGCTTCAAAAAGTTGCCGGGGGAAAACGGTTTTTATGTACGTTTGCATCCATGTCAATCAGTGTAAGCTCGCTGACCAAGAACTACGGGTCACAAATAGCCGTCAATAATATTTCATTTGATATTCCAAAGGGACAAATTGTTGGTTTTCTGGGGCCAAACGGCGCCGGGAAGTCTACTACCATGAAAATGATCACCGGTGATCCGCCGCCGCACCTCAGGTACGGCATCGGTGTGTGGTTTCGACGTGCAGACACAATCTATGGACTTGCGCCGCCATATCGGTTATCTCCCGGAACAGAACCCGCTCTATTACGACATGTATGTACGGGAGTATCTGGAGTTTACCTGCGGTATCCATAAAATAGAAAAAAACAGCGCGCTGAACGTATCGAAGAGATTATCCAAATGACTGTTCTTGGCAAAGAAGCACATAAAAAGATCGGTATGCTCAGTAAAGGATACAAACAAAGGGTGGGGCTTGCACAGGCAATGATCCATAACCCGGATGTGCTGATCCTCGACGAACCGACTTCGGGACTGGACCCTAACCAGATTGTGGAGATCCGCGACCTGATTATTGATATCGGTCGTGAAAAAACCGTTTTACTGTCCACGCATATCATGCAGGAAGTGGAAGCGATGTGCAGCCGCGTCATTATCATTAATAACGGAAATATCGTTGCGGATGATAAAATTGCAAATCTGCAGCAGGCCGGCAGCAATAAGTCTTTGCTGGTGAGCTTTGAACAGAGTGTATCCAAAGAACTGCTGAAGAAAATTGCAGGAGCCGGACGTATGGAAGACCTGGGCAACAACCGTTGGAAACTATACACATCCCGCCCGGAAGAACTGCGTAAGTCCGTGATGAAATGGGCGCTCGACAATGATGTCAACATCCGTTCGCTGCAAATCGAAACACAGTCTATGGAAGATGTGTTCCCAGTGCCACCAAATAACTATTATCAGTTAAAGCCAAAATAATCAACTTTGAAACCGCTAGAGATCTTACAGCAAAAACAACAGCAGGCCCTGAAAGGCGGAGGAGAACACCGCATTGAAAGCCAGCATAAAAAAGGAAAATTAACTGCCCGCGAACGTATCAGCCTGCTGATGGACGAAGGATCTTTTGAAGAGATCGGCATGTTTGTTGCGCATCGCAGCAAAGATTTCGGAATGGAAACCGAGGTGTACCTAGGTGATGGGGTGGTAACAGGTTTCGGTACTGTCAACGGACGTCTTACCTATGTCTTTTCCCAGGATTTTACTGTGTTCGGCGGAAGCCTTTGCAAACCCATGCGGAGAAAATCTGCAAAATAATGGACCTCGCGCTGCAGATGACGTGAATCGCCGATCGGTCTCAATGACAGCGGCGGCGCACGTATACAGGAAGGGGTAGATCCCTCGGCGGTTACGCAGACATCTTCCACCGCAATGTTAAGGCTTCAGGAGTGATCCCGCAGTTGTCTGCTATTATGGGACCCTGCGCGGGTGGCGCGGTTTATTCACCCGCCATTACAGATTTTATTTCTATGGTCGAGCATACCTCCTATATGTTCGTTACGGGGCCTAACGTCGTAAAAACCGTTACGCATGAAACTGTCAGCAGCGAGGAACTCGGCGGTGCTGCAACGCATGCTTCCAAGTCCGGTGTTACCCATTTCACCAATCCCAATGAAGTAGCCTGTATCGACCACCTGAAAAAACTATTATCCTACATACCGCAGAACTGCGAAGACGATGCGCCGGTTTATCCTTACGAAGCAGGAGAGGAATACCGCGCGAAGCTGGATGCGATCATCCCGGAAAACCCCAACCAACCCTACGATATCAAAGAAGTGATCGAAGAAGTGGTGGATGCCGGTACCTTCCTGGAAGTGCACAAAGACTACGCGGAGAATATCGTGGTAGGTTTCTCCCTCATCGGCGGACGCAGTGTGGGTGTGGTGGCCAACCAGCCAGCGAGCATGGCCGGTGTGCTGGATATTAATTCTTCCAAAAAAGCTGCGCGTTTCGTGCGCTTCTGCGATGCATTCAATATTCCGCTGCTGGTGCTGGTAGATGTGCCGGGCTTCCTGCCGGGAACCGACCAGGAGTGGAACGGTATCATTACCAACGGAGCGAAACTGCTGTATGCTTTAAGCGAAGCCACCGTTCCGAAAGTGACCGTGATCACGCGTAAAGCGTATGGTGGTGCCTACGATGTTATGAACTCCAAACATATCGGTGCTGATCTTAATTACGCATGGCCGAGCGCCGAGATCGCTGTAATGGGCGCTAAAGGTGCCGCCGAGATCATTTTCAAGAATGAGATCGCTGCTGCTGCCGATAAAGAAGCTAAGTGGAAGGAAAAAGAAATGGAGTACACCGAGAAGTTTGCCAATCCATACGGAGCAGCTGCACGCGGATTTATCGATGAGGTGATCGTGCCGGGTGCTACACGCTCCAAGCTTATCCGCGCTTTTGCAATGCTGGAGAATAAAGTGGTGAGCACACCGCGTCGCAAGCACGGAAACATTCCGCTGTAGGTTATGGATATAGAAGCGCTGCGCGAATATGCTTTACGCTGTAAAGCCGCCACCGAAGACATTAAGTGGGAAGACCACCTGTGCTTCAGTGTAGGCGCTAAAATGTTTTTACTCACGTCACCGGCCGCTGTGCCGGTGACGGCTTGTTTTAAGGTGTCTGAAGAAGATTTCGACCTGCTGTGCGAACGCCCGGAATTCCGCCAGGCACCCCATTTTGCAAAACGCAAATGGATCTATGTAGACGACATCAATGCGCTCTCTTCCAAGAATGGAAGCTGTATCTGCAACGTTCCTACGAAAGCGTCGTCGCGAAGCTCACGAAGAAGCTGCGTGCGGAACTTGGCATCTGACAGCCGTTCAGGTTTGCCGTTACCCGCTGTTTTTCTGAACAGCATCTTAAAAAATGACTTTTGTCATTGTTCCCTGTGCAATGCCTTTGTAATTTCATGGAAGCAATAATGCGATACTATGGATTACATAGATTATTATAAAGTACTCGACCTGGAGCGCAATGCCACAGACGAGGAGATTAAAAAGGCTTACCGCAAGCTTGCACGCAAATTCCATCCCGATCTTAACCCCAACGATAAGGACGCTGAAAAGCGCTTTAAAGAGATCAATGAAGCCAACGAAGTGCTCGGAAATGCGGAAAACCGTAAGAAATACGACCAGTATGGTAAAGACTGGAAGCATGCTGAAGAAATTGAAAAGCAGCGGCAGCAATACAGCCGTCAAGGTAATTCAGGCGCTTCTCAGGGCTTTTCGGGCTCCGGTTTCGAAGGGTTTTCCCAGGGCGGATTCGGAGGAGAGGATGGCGACTACTCCGACTTTTTCGAATCCCTGTTCGGGAGCCGCGAGAGCGGCAGCAGGCAACAACGGTTCCGCGGTCAGGACCTGCAGGCTTCGATGAGCCTGTCACTTCGCGACGTATTCCATACTCATAAACGCGAACTGGACGTAAACGGCCGTAAAATCCGCATCACTATTCCGGCCGGTATGGAAGACGGACAAAAGATCCGTCTGAAAGGACATGGCGGACCGGGAGCCAATGGCGGGCCCGCAGGTGACCTGTATATTGAATTCCATATCCAGAACGACACGCCTTTCCGGCGCCAGGGTAACGAACTCTACAGCACGGTACCTTTAGACCTGTACACCGCTATTTTGGGCGGCGAAGTACTCGTGGATACTTTCGACGGTAAAGTAAAACTGAAAAGTGGAACCGGGCACAGCAAATGGCAGCAAGCGCCGGTTGAAGGGTAAGGGCTTCCCGGTGTATAAGCAGGAGGGAAGCTTCGGTGATCTTATACTGAACTTTGAGATCCGGCTTCCGGAAGACCTGAGCGAGCGGGAAAAAGAATTGTTTACCGAATTAAAAAACCTGAGACAATCATGAGCGGACAAAGTTTTATACTGCTGAATACCCTTTGCAGCGAGTACGGAGTGGAAATCCAATGGGTACACGGTCTGCGTGATCAGGGCCTGATACAGATAATATGGATCGATGGCGCGGAGCAATTGCATGAAGATGAATTGCCGCCTTTTGAAAAAGCCGTACGGTTGCATCGCGACCTGCAGGTGTCGCTTCAGGATATCGATCTTGTGTTCGGATTGCTGGATCGTATAGAAACGCTGCAGCATGAGGTATCCCGCCTGCAGCAACGTCTTTCCTCATATGAATAAAAAAGCGCCCGGTTCCGTAAGGAGCCGGGCGCGTGTTATATACTTTCAGATTTTTACAGGTTCTTCACGAGTTCCAGCGCGAAATCACTTGTGGAAAGCAATGTTGCATCCTGCATCAGGTTGTAGAAATCGATCGTCACACGCTTGCGCTTGATCGTCATTTTCAGCGATTCCACAATCATGTTCGCAGCTTCCGTCCAACCCATATATTGCAGCATCATCACCCCGCTCAGCAGCAGTGAAGAAGGGTTCATCATGTTTTTTCCTGCAAAGCGCGGAGCGGTTCCGTGCGTTGCCTCAAACACCGCATGCCCGGTGCTGTAGTTGATATTGGCGCCCGGAGCGATACCGATACCTCCCACGGCTGCTGCCAGTGCGTCGGAGATATAGTCACCGTTCAGGTTCAGCGTAGCCACTACCGAATAGTTTTTCGGCGCAAGCAGGATCTGCTGCAGGAAGTTATCGGCAATTGCATCGTCGATGATGATACGGTTGTCGGCTTTTGCTTTCTTCAGTGCCTCGTTTGCGGCATCTTCACCCTGTTCTTTTTTAATTGCTTCCCACTGATCCCAGGTAAATACTTTGTCGCCGAATTCACGCACCGCCATCTGGTAACCCCAGTTTTTGAATGCCCCTTCGGTATACTTCATGATGTTGCCTTTGTGCACCAGGGTCACCGTAGGACGGCCATGCTCGATCGCATATTGGATCGCTGCTCGGATCAGGCGTTCAGAACCGTCTTTACTCACGGGCTTGATGCCGAAAGACGTGGTTTCCGGGAAACGGATTTTCTTGCCCGCTCCAAGCTCATTGGTCAGGAAGTCAAGCAGTTTTTTTGCTTCCGGCGTATCATAGTTGAATTCGATTCCGGCGTAAATATCTTCTGTGTTTTCGCGGAAGATCACCATGTCCACATCTTCAGGATGCTTTACCGGTGAGGGCACACCCTGGAACCATTCCACCGGGCGCAGACATACAAACAGGTCCAGTTCCTGGCGCAGCGCCACGTTCAGGGAACGGATGCCACCGCCGATAGGAGTCGTCAGCGGGCCTTTGATAGACACCAGGTAATCTTTACACGCCTGCAGCGTATCTCCCGGAAGCCATTCTCCGGTTTGATTGTATGCTTTTTCACCAGCCAGAACCTCTTTCCACTCGATCTTTCTTTTCTGGCCATATGCTTTTTCGATGGCGGCATCCAGTACTGTTTTGCTGGCAGCCCACACTTCAGGGCCGATGCCATCGCCTTCAATAAACGGAATAATAGGGTTGTCCGGGACACTTAACTTTCCGTTAGCGCCCATTTGAATGTGCTGTGCCATGGCTTGCTTGCTGATTGAATTTTTTTGGTTTTTGGAAAAAAGATGCGCAAATGTAATCAATAGGAAAGGAATACGCGCGGGTATTATACTTTTTTAGCACGATTCTGCCAAAGCCGCCACACGTGCGGCTGAAAGGCTGCCCAGTGCCACTCCCATGCCACCCATGCGGAACGCTCCGAACACGCGGTTGCTGAAAGCTCTTACCACCGGTGTCTTGGTTTCGCCAAAGGCCATTATGCCCGACCAGCGCTGTGCGATGGTAAAGCTTCTGCCCGGCAGCAACTGTGTTGTCAGTATTTGCAGTAAGCGATCCTGTATCTGGTCGTGCAATGCGAGTTCCGTGCTTGTTTCTCCTTCAAAGTCCATATTGCGCCCACCGCCGAGCAGCACACGCCCTTCGAGTTCGCGGAAATAATAATAGCCTTCCTCAAAATGGAAAATACCCTTGAAAGGCAGATCCGGTATGGGATTGGTGATGAGCACCTGACCGCGGCCGGGGCGCACATCCTGTTCCGGCAACAGCTGCCGCGTAAAGGCATTTGTGCAGATGAACAGTTTTTCGCAGTGCAGCAACCATCCTTCCGGCCTTAAGGGATCATTGACGGAAACGTACACACCGTCTGCCTCTTCCCGGAACGAACTTACCGAAGCCCCGGTTTTTATTTCTATATGGTTTTCGAGAGCAAGGTCGCTCAGCGCACGCAGCATATGCCCGGTATGGATCGCACCTTCGCAGTAATTTTCGGCTACCGCGGCACAGAAGCCTGGGTGAAAGCCAAAAGAGGCCGCATTACGCGATGAGATGCCGAATGCATCTTTGCCGATCACCGGTCGCATGAGCCTGTTCAGGTAATCTATCCGGTCCAGCACATACAGTTCGTCCTCGTGCAGCAGGTCGTAGCTGCCATCGCTGCGGTAATGTATGCGCTCGTCTCCGAGCCTTTGGCGCAGCAGATCGAGGCCTGCTTTACGATCGGCAAACAATTGTACCACTGAATCTTCCGTATCGGTGCGCAGATCGGCTACCGAGCTCCAAGGGATTCCCCGTACAGGCAAATCCCGCATTACGCGAAGAAGCACCGGTGCTCATCAGACCGCGCTCCAGGACGAGTATCCGCTGCCCGGGAAAACGCATGCGCCATTCGATAGCAGTACTCAGTCCCACCAGTCCTGCCCCGATCACAATACAGTCGTAGCGGGTAAAAGAAGCCTGCTCCCAATAGGATATCATATAGCGGTGCTGTTAGTGAACAGAAACGAGCAGTGAATCCTGCTGCAGTTTGCGGGCCATATCGTTTGCCCAGTTGATCACGAGGTTTGCTTCCTCACGGCTGAGTTTTGCATCGGCATGCATCC
This sequence comes from Chitinophagaceae bacterium, assembly GCA_049840855.1. Classification (GTDB taxonomy): domain Bacteria; phylum Bacteroidota; class Bacteroidia; order Chitinophagales; family Chitinophagaceae; genus Rurimicrobium. The sequence continues at coordinate 100,051 of JASGJF010000032.1, forward strand.
AGGTGTAGCTTTCCAGCGGCATTTCACCTTCCGTCACCTGCTCGGATATTTCTACGTATTTGCGCAGCTTACGCTTGAGCTTATAAGTGCCCCAGGCCGAGAAGTTCAGTTCGTCTTTTCCTTCATCCACGTGATGATCCATCCACCAGTACACCGGCTGTATGTTGGCGTACCACGGATAATGTGTATTGTCACTGTGACAGTCGTAACACGCTTTGTGCAATATCTGGTTTACATCGTCCGGTACCAGCGATACCGATGCAATATCATTAACGGGAGCCGCCGTGCTTACATTTTTGGCAGGGCGTATAAATTGTATTGCGATGAATACAACGAGTAAAATCCATCCGAGTTTTTTCATTGCTAAGTGCTTCTGTTGCGCAAACTTATCATAAAAACCAGCACCGCCATAAGCTTTATGATTATTTAAATGCCTTATCTGTTCCCCGACTGCGGGTGAAGCCTTTATATTTGCGCACAAAACTCCGCATACATGCCGGTAACGATAGAAATCATCAACCAATCCAAACATCCTTTACCTGAATACCAGACTGCCGGAGCCGCCGGTATGGACCTGCGTGCGAACCTCGATGCACCGGTAAGCCTTGCGTCGCTGGAGCGCAGGCTGATCCCCACCGGATTATTTATCGCATTACCCAATGGCTACGAGGCGCAGATACGTCCCAGGAGCGGCATGTCTGTGAAGAAAGGACTGACACTGGTAAACGCGGTTGGCACCATCGACTGTGATTACCGCGGAGAGATCATGATCCCGGTGATCAACCTGTCAACAGAAACCCAAACGATAGAGGACGGTGAGCGCATTGCGCAAATGATCATTGCGCGTTACGAACGGGCAGAATTGCAGCCTGTGGAAGTGCTGGAAGATACGGCGCGCGGAGCGGGGGGATTCGGTCATTCGGGTACGAAATAAAAAAAATGGATGTATGCGGATCAATATTGCAATAGACGGTTATTCTTCCTGCGGGAAAAGTACGATGGCGCGCGAACTGGCGCGTGAGCTCGGTTATACCTTTATCGATAGCGGGGCTATGTACCGCGCGATCACTTTATATTTCCTGCGCCATAAGGTGGCATTGGATGATGACGCGGCAGTTGCAGCAGCGCTCAGTAATATACAATTGCGTTTTGAGCGCACTCCCGGCCAGGAACAATCGCATATATGCCTGAACGGTGAAGATGTTTCGGAGGAGATACGCGAAATGCATGTTGCGGGGCAGGTGAGTGCGGTAGCGGCAATTCCGGCGGTGCGTCATTTTGCCGTGGCCCAGCAGCAGGAGATCGGGAAGGAAAGAGGAGTGGTGATGGACGGGCGCGATATCGGTACCGTGGTATTCCCGGATGCCGCATTGAAAATATTCGTCACCGCGGATATACAGGTGCGGGTGCAACGCCGGTACGAAGAGCTCTGGGCGAAGGAGCCGGGTATTACCCTGGAAGAAGTAAGGGCAAATCTTGAAGCCCGCGACCATATAGACACCACGCGCGCGGAAAGCCCGTTGCGGCAGGCGGCGGATGCCGTTTTGCTGGACAACAGCAAGCTCAGCCGGGAGCAGCAATTGATGCTGGTGCTCAGCTGGGCACGCGAAAAAACGGGGATTCAATAGTTTTTCAGCGAAAACAGGCCCGGAGGACGGAAAAACAGGAAAAATTAATTTTTCCCGTAATGAATAAAGTTATTACCTTTGCCGTCCAAAAATTTCACTTAAAAGGAGGACCCAAAAATTGGAAGAAAACAAAATTCCACAAGTACAGTCAGCTCACGATGATTTTGACTGGAGCGTTGACAAGCGCAACGTAGCCTCTTACACCAAAGAAGATCGTAAAAAATACGAGGAGGTGTACGAGCAAACCTTCACTTCTATCGACGAAGCGCAGGTTATGAACGGAACCGTAGTGGGTAAAACCAATACGGATGTTATCGTAAACATCGGATTTAAATCTGATGGAATGATCTCGTTGAACGAATTCCGCGACATGGACGTGAAAATCGGCGACGAAATCGAAGTAATGGTTGTAGAGAAAGAAGACCGTAACGGTCATCTGCACCTGAGCCGCAAAATGGCCCGCGCTGCACGCGCCTGGAATCAGATCGTTGAGTTCTACAAAACCGGCGAAATCGTTACAGGTAACATTACTTCAAAAACCAAAGGTGGTCTTATCGTGGATGTTCACGGTCTGGAAACCTTCCTCCCTGGCTCTCAGATTGACGTAAAACCGGTTACGGATTACGATCAGTATGTGGGCAAAACAATGGATTTCAAAGTGGTGAAAATCAACGAGCAAATCCGCAACGCAGTAGTGAGCCACAAAGCGCTGATCGAAAGCGATATGGAAGCTCAGCGCAGCGTGATCATCGGCCAGCTGGAAAAAGGTCAGATCCTGGAAGGTACCGTGAAAAACGTTACCGACTTCGGAGCTTTCATCGATCTGGGTGGAGTAGATGGTTTGTTGTATATCACAGATATCAGCTGGGGTCGTATCAATCATCCTACAGAAGTACTCAGCAATGGTCAGAAACTGAACGTTGTTGTGCTTGACTTCGATGATGAGAAAAAACGCATCAGCCTCGGTCTGAAACAACTGACTCCTCATCCTTGGGACAACCTGTCTGAAGAGATCGTTGAAGGCAGCACTGTTACCGGTAAAGTGGTTAACATCGAAGATTACGGAGCATTCCTCGAAATCCTCCCTGGTGTTGAAGGTCTGGTACACGTATCAGAAATCACCTGGTCTTCTCAGCCGATCAATGCTAAAGAATTCTTCAAAATGGGCGATGAATACCAGGCAAAAGTGGTGACTCTGGATAAATCCGAGCGCAAAATGAGCCTGTCCATCAAACAACTGACAGAAGATCCTTGGGAAACTATCGAAAACAAATACCCGCTCGACAGCCGTCATAAAGGTGTGGTGAAAAACCTCACTCCTTACGGTGTGTTCGTAGAACTGGAAACAGGTATCGGCGGTATGATCCACATCAGCGACCTGAGCTGGATCAAACGCTACAATCACCCTAGCGAATTCACTAAAGTTGGTGAAGATATCGAAGTGGTGATCATGGGTATCGATAAAGAAAACCGCAAATTGTCCCTCGGTCACAAACAAGTGGAAGATGATCCATGGAATACATTCGAATCCGTATTCCCGATCGGTTCTATTCACGAAGGTACTGTGATCAAGAAAGACGATAAAGGTGCAACGGTTCAACTGCAATACGGTCTGGAAGGTTTCGCTCCTGCACGCCAACTGCGTAAAGAAGACGGATCTACAGTAAGCGCTGACGAGACAACTCAATTCATGATCCTCGAGTTCGATCGCAACGACAAACGTATCCTCGTTTCTCATACCCGCGTATGGGAAGCCGGTAAAGCTGAAGAACAAGAGTCTATCAAGAAAGACAACAAAGATCAGGCAGAAAACACCAAGAAAGCGGTGAAAAATATCCAGAACAAAGTTGAGAAATCAACTCTGGGTGACATCGGTGCACTGGCTGCCCTGAAAGACAAAATGAAACAAGACGAAGAAGGAAACAAATAATATCCTTCCGTTCGGAAATCATACGAAAGGCCATCCTGAAAAGGGTGGCCTTTTTGTTTGCAAGACAATCGGTAAATACCTGATGCAGATGTAAATTTGCAATCCCAATATCCTATCGGTCAATCAATAATACCCCCTCCTTGAAATACATCATCACCCTCTCACTCTGCTGCCTGCTGCACTTCAGCTCCTTTGCAGCATTTTTCTCCCTCTCCGCTTTCCGTACGAAAATAGCCGCTTCCGACCGTTTCAGCCGTGTAACCGTTATCGACCGCAGAGCCGATACCGGACGCGTGATCGGGAAGGTAAAGCTGGACGCCACCGTAGGACCGGAAGACCTGTTGTCTGAACGGACTTTGCACGAAGAGCTCGAAAGCTGGTATCTACAGAATGGTAAGCGACAGGAAAGTGAAACCGCACTGGTGGTGATACTGTACGCATTTGAAGCAAAAGAACTACCTGCCGATCCGCTCGAAAACCGCGAGTCGGCAACCTTCACCTATTCCGCCGATTTCTTTTCCACTGTTAACGGAAGTACTTATCGCCTGTTGGCATCGGTGGATACCGTTTGCAGCATTACGGCTTTTAATGTTACCGATCCGCTGTATGAGATGGTAAACAGGGTACTGGCAGCATCCTACAGGGTAATGCGGAAATTCCCCGCCGTCTCCGACAGGCAATACACCTATGCAGAGGTACAGTCGCATCAGCAGAACAGCTATAAAAGCTTCCTGCCTTTCAATGGCGGCACCCTGCCGGACCAGGCTTATTTTGAGGACTGGAACGACTTCAGGGCTATGCGTGGTGCCACCGACAAGACCTTTGTAAAAAAGAGCGATTATGTGACCGTGTACCGCATACGCAAGGACAGGAAGAACATAATGACCAATGCCACCGGGCAGGTATTGATCTATGAAGGAACGCCGTATTACCGGATGAATGCCACGTACCGGGAAATGATACTGAAAGATGGCGAATACCGGATCAAATCACCTGTATATGTAGCACACTTTGCACCGAACCTTGCATACGGACTCGTGGGAGCCGTTATTGCGCCCAAACAGAAAGTATATGTGCAGGAGCCTTACGAATGCAGGATCGATTCCCGTACCGGCCGTGTTATCCCGGTGAACGAACTGGGTAAAGACGACGACCTGGGCAGAAGTCTTGGTATCAGCAGGATGGCGGGCTTTACTAACTGATTTCGCATGGTACGTTGTATGTTGCAGTCCTGTTACAAGCTTCTTGCTCGGCAGGAGGCTTGCGATCTCATGTAATGGAATACCATGAATGCAAGGTAAATCCCCGCGGCGGTTCGCTGTTCCTCCTTCCGGAAGCTCGCCGATATAGCGGATCAGGATCATTATCTGCGTATTGTCTAATTAAACCGGATATTTGCAGCAGATGCAAACACTCATTACCCATATAAAGCACCTGTACCAGGTAGAGACAGGCGCAGCAAAGCAAACGGTGGCCGGCGCAGATATGGCGCATTTGCCTGAAATGGAAAACGCCTGGCTGCTCATTGAAAACGGTCGTATCCATAGCTTCGGCAGTATGGATCAGGTGCCGGAACTCCGCGCCGATGAATCTATAGACGCTTCCGGATGCCTGGTGCTTCCGGCATGGGTAGACTCCCATACACACCTGGTGTTTGCCGCACCCCGTGAAGAGGAGTTTGTAGACCGCATCAAAGGTGTTTCGTACGAAGAAATTGCGCGCAAAGGCGGTGGTATCCTTAATTCGGCCCGCAGGCTGCGCGATATGGATGAGGAGCTGCTGTATGAGCAATCGCTGCAACGCCTGCACCAGGTGGTGGCCCAGGGAACCGGCGCCATAGAGATCAAGAGCGGTTACGGACTTACCACGGAAGCAGAGCTGAAAATGCTGCGGGTGATCCGTCGCCTGAAGGAGACAAGCCTCGTACCTGTGAAAGCTTCTTTCCTGGCTGCTCACGCATATCCTGTTGAATATAAGGAAAATAAAGCCGCTTACATCAAGTTGATTATAGACGAAATGCTGCCACGCGTTGCAGGTGAAGGACTTGCGGATTACATGGATGCATTTTGTGAAGAAGGTTTCTTCAGTGTGGCCGATACGGAGCAATTGCTGGAGGCTGCATGGGAATACGGACTCAAACCGAAGATTCATGCGAACCAGCTGCATTATTCCGGTGGCGTGGAAGTAGGCGTGAAGCATAACGCGGTATCTGTAGATCACCTCGAATGCGTGGGAGATAAAGAAATTGCTGCGCTGCAGTCGGGCAATACCATGCCCACATTACTGCCTGCTGCTGCTTTTTTCCTGGGTATCCAGTACCAGCCCGCGCGCCGGATCATCGATGCGGGTCTGCCGGTATGTCTCGGTTCCGATTACAACCCCGGCTCCTGTCCGTCCGGTAATATGAACCTGCTGATGACGATTGCCTGTACGCAGCTTAAAATGACTCCCGCTGAGGCGATCAATGCCGTTACGCTGAACGGCGCGGCTGCTTTGGAACTGAGCTCCGAAATGGGCACTATTGCCGCTGGCAAACGCGCAAACCTCATCATCACCCGACCCATGAACAATGCCAATTTCATCCCCTACGATTTCGGGAACAACCCGGTAGGGCGCATGATAGTGAACGGGAAGCTGATGTAGCATTGAGATAAACAATCCCCCTAATCGTTTTCAGGAACTGTCCGCCCTTTAGCACACCAAAGGGCGGACAGTCTGTATACAGGAGGTCCGTTCCGGGATCAGGAACGCAGGGTAATACCGCTTAGTGTAGCCTGGTTGTTTTTCAGGAAGGCGTAGGTGATGTTGTCGGCCGTACAATGCCCGAATCGTACTTTCTTAAACCGGTCGTTGTATTTGAAAAAGGTGTTCCTGAAGTTTACCCCTTCAAACGTGACATTGTAAAACGAGCAATGCTCAAAATGACAATCCTCGAAGTCACCGCTAAAGGTCATGTTGCTGATATTGGTGCGTCTGAACCTGGTGAATTTCCAGTGTGCCTCCGTTACGGTGTTACTTTCCAGATTACATTCCAGTATTTCGGCTCCGGACCAGTCTGCACCGGAGAAATCGCATTGTTCGATATTGCTTTTGAAACATTCGGCATCGATAAAACTGCATGCGTTAAAGCGGTTCTTTCCCAGGTTGGACGATTGGATTTTGCTGTTCCGGAAATCGGCTCCCGAAAAGTCGCACAATTCTATATTGTTTCTGCCGAGTAGAAGCCCGGAAAGATCGGAATTGCGGAACAAACAGTTTCTGATATTGGATGAGCTGAATTTTTCGCTCAGGTTCTTCAACCCGGAAAAATCTGCGTCGGTCCAGTTGCCGCGCGACATATCCCAGTTCCAGTCGGCTCGTTTACCGGGTCCGGCACTATCGTCTGTTGTCTCCGGCAGCGGATCAAGGGTTGCGTTCGTCGCTGTTTCCACGTCCGTGTGGCCGTCGGAAAAATAGTTCAGGTCCACACCGAATATTTCGGCGAGACGGTTTAAGGTGATGATATCCGGCATGGATTCGCCGCGCTCCCATTTGCCTACGGCCTGCGGACTGATCGCCACCCGCTGTGCGATATCGGCCTGCGACAGGCCCATTTTCTTTCTGGCTTCGGCTATTCTCGTACCGACATTTGTTGATTGTAGCATCGTTTTACCTGGTTTTTTGTGATACGGCAAAGGTAGAATGCCCGGCAGCCGGGGTCCAAATAAACGGCGCTACCAATGGATGTATTGCTGCTACTTCTGGTTGTATTGCGGCAACTAACGGTTGTTTCCGGTGTAAAACGAGTCCAGGGGAACACATTGTCGTATGAAAACAATCTCCGTACGTTTCCCATTCCGTTAAGCTACGGTAATAAGCGCCGCTCCCGGCTGCTGCTCCTGCAGGTAGCCCAATGGCTGCAATGCATAACCCTGCTCCAGCATCACTGCCTCAAATTCCGCACAGCCTTCCGGGGTAACAGCTACAAGGAGACCGCCGCTCGTTTGCGGATCGGCGAGGATATGTTTCTGTAATTCGGTTACCGGACCGATCCGGTGGCCGTAGCTCGCCCAGTTACGGTTAGTACCGCCGGGAATGCAACCCTGTTCGAGGTAGGTGTATACAGACGGGATCACCGGCACTTTGTCAAAATCGATCACCGCCGAGAGTCCGCTGCCCGCACTCATTTCCGCCAGGTGTCCCAGCAATCCGAACCCGGTGACATCCGTCATCGCCGTCACCGAATCGAGCTTACTGAGTACCGCCCCGGGCTTGTTCAGCGTGGTCATGCTTTTTAATGCGATGGCTGCGTCTTCCGGTTGCAACAATCCTTTCTTCTGCGCAGTGGAGAGCACGCCTACGCCAAGCGCCTTTGTCAGGTACAGGCGGCTGCCCGCGGTGGCGGTAGCATTCTGTTTCAGCTGCGGTATGGCTACCATACCGTTTACTGCGAGTCCGAATACCGGTTCCGGGCAGTCGATACTGTGGCCACCGGCAAGCATAATACCGGCTTCGGCACAGATGGCTCTTGCCCCTTCGAGCACCCGGCCTGCCACTTCTGCCGGCACCTGGTTGATGGGCCAGCCCAGGATAGCGATGGCCAGTACGGGGGTGCCGCCCATAGCATATACATCGCTGATGGCGTTGGCAGAGGCAATCCGGCCGAAGTCGAACGCATCATCTACAATCGGCATGAAGAAATCGGTGGTGGATATCAGCGCGCTGCCATTGCCGAGATCCAGCACGGCGGCATCATCGCGCTTGTCGTTGCCCACCAGCAGGCGCGGGTCGGGCAGGGCAGCGGGGAGTTCGCTGTGCAGTATTTTATCGAGTATCGCAGGACTGATCTTGCAGCCGCAGCCGGCGCCGTGAGAGTATTGTGTGAGTTTGTATCCGGTGGAAACTGCAGACATGTGCGAGGTGCTTTGTATGCCGGTAAAAGTAAGGATTTCTGAGCCGCTTCTGTAAACCTGTAGTTGGCCTTTCGAGGAGGGAAATCGATTAGGCTGGTGTAGGCTCTGTTTCGGTGAGGTTTAAAAGTGTATGATAAATATATTTATACTAATTTATTAAACTGCAGGTAATCAAATAGTAATTTGACCTTGGGACTTAAGTCGTGCCTTTGCACATGAGTATTGTGATAAAGTAATACCCAATATAGATAAATAATATCTAATTTTATATTCCGAAAATTAGGACATAATTGCGCTCACACTTACCTTCGCTTTGTTTAAGTAGATTTTCTAGACATTTTATAAATGAAAAAGCCGCGTTTCGTCTCAATATTTATAACACCCAGGCCTAACCTTTGTGTAACGAATAAAGGGAAGCTCCGTATTGCTACGACAAACATTCATTCTATTTCTTTTACCACAATTCCCAAAGATGAAATTCTCCGGGATAGAAATAGCGCTTATACGTTTTTTAAGCCATTAAATGTTTAATGCGCCTTACAAGTATTGCAATATAGGATCACACCCTTTTTATGATGGGATAAGGGTAAAGAAAACGATCTATAAGTTTAGATCTTTACATCGGCATTATATTGTGACCTTAGATACATACTCGTGCGGAGTGGTGGCAATCAAATATTGTACAAGGCAGGACTATGGGTCTAAAAACGCTTACGATAAAATTCTAAATAATAAAGACAGCGATGCAATTAAGATAATAAGCACCTGCCTGCATATTATGTTAGAGTATTGGTCAAAAAACCTATTAGTAAGTTTTTCATTTATTGGTGTTTTACGCAACCCTTCCCCAGATGTAATTCGGAGAAGGAAATTAAAAGGCGAAAGTCTAGATAGATATAGGAGAAGTAGGTTTACAATATACACGTATGCAATGTATGTTCTTTTCGACCCCTCTTATTTCGAGCATTCATTAGATGTCAAAAATGCCATTTACCTGCTGATAAATAACCAAGAAAACGATAAGGTGAAGATAAAAGAAAGGGTTGTGGAACTCTTATCTCATCAATACAATTCATTCTTTGAGTCAATTTAGGCACTTCATAATTTAAGTAGTAGTAAACAGGCCTCTACCCATAGTGTGCTCGTCGCTTTTTGTTTGAGTTTTTGTTTTCCCTGCTTTTCTAGTCAAGTCTAATTTGCTGCGAACCACTTTGAAATCGGAGCGTGAGTATCGAAACATAAGTAACTAAAACCTAAGGTGTATACACTTACTCGCACGCTTTTCCATCTACCCTTCACCAAACGCCAGCAACCTTTGCAGCAAAGAATCGCTGTCTAAAGCTTCCGCATCCAGCGCTGTTACCTTTTGCGCATCGCGCATCGATAATCCCTTGCGGTAGGTTTTGTCGTAATAGAACAATACAATGCGGATGAAATCCGGCATGCGGTCTTCCCGGATCGCGCGGACGGCATCGCGGGTCTGCTCCGGGCCGAGGCGTCTGCCGATACGCTCCGTGCATTCCACGAGGAAATCCTTATCCAGTACACCATATTCCCCGGCAAGCCGCGCAACGCGCGTTTCCAGCGGTAACTGCAGGTCCAGCATCGGTGCGGAGCGTATCTGTTCCCAAAGGTCTTTGGGTATCTCGCGCTTGCCGATACGGCGCGATTCGTCTTCCAGCCATAAAGGCTGAGCGGGATCAATGTCTTTCAGCTGCCATGCGAGCAGGTTCTCAAAATGTTCCTGGCTGGGCTGCACCATCCTGTTCATAGTGCCGTAGCTCGATCCCTGATGCTGTGCAATCGCTTCCAGGTCGATCACCTGTCTGCCGGCCGCTTTCAGCTGATGCAGCCATTCCGTTTTGCCGGAACCCGTCATGCCTCCCAGTATGCGCAGGTTGAAGCTGCGTTGCAGCTGCTGTAAAGTCCAGCGACGGTAGGCTTTATAGCCGCCCTGCACCTGGTACACTTCAAACCCGTAAAAGTTCAATGCCCAGGCCAGCGCCCCGCTGCGCATGCCCCCGCGCCAGCAATGCACTGCTATACGTTTGCCCGGTGCAAGCAGCAGGCATTGGCGGATCAGTTCGGCCCATTTAGGACCCACCAGCTCAAAGCCCAGCAATATGGCGGGTTCGCGGCCTGTCTGCTTGTAGGTGGTGCCCACCTGCACCCGTTCTTCATTGGAGAAGATGGGTACACTCTGTGCGCCGGGGATATGCCCCTGTGTGAATTCTGCCGGAGTGCGCACGTCTATCAGCGGCAGTGATGCCGATTGTGCGATCCATTCCTGTAAACTGATGCTGCGGTACATATGTGTGGGTAGAGCGGGCCTAAAGATAAGCGAAAGGAATCGCTCCGTACCCTTAATCCTGCTCCCGGCGGATGAGCTCCCACACTGCATCGTTGTAGCCGGCGCGGGTGGTGCCGGTGAGCGCTTCCAGCGTTTTGTAATACTGCTCGTTGCCTTTGGCGTAGGGGCCGCAGTTGAGCAGTGTCCATACCCCGGCGAAGCCTTTTTCGCGCTCTATCTTTTTCACCCAGAGCGCATTCACAATATAGTCTGCCGAATTGCTGTAGTCGCCGGTTTTGAAGAATACCGGCTGTTCTTTCAATGCCGCCCAGTCGGTCTCCGGGTGTGCGGCCACCTGTTCTTTAAATGCTTTGTAGATAGCGGGCCAACCCATGCCCCAGCTGCCGCCGTAGAGATACGCACAAGCTTCGTCTACCGGGCGGTTGGTTTTGCTGCGTGCCACCGCCATCGAGAGTCGTTCGTGCCAGTGATCGTGCGGATCGAAGTATGCATACGAATCGTTTGCCTGCAATACCAGTTTACTGTTGCCATCCATGGTGGCCCATGCGCCGGACGACCTGCCGTTATAGTCCGATTTGTACGTCACTCCCGCCAGGCGTTGCAGCTCTATAGTGCCGGCACAGCAATAGATCGTTTGTTGCTTATCTGCTGTATGCAGCTTCGCGTCGTAGAGGTCTGTGTAGTGGCGGTAAGCCTCCAGGCTCCTGCTGTTCAGTCCGGCAGGGTAGCGGAAGGTAGTATTGCCGACGCGTTTGGTTTTCCAGTTGCGGCTCAGGTAGCCCAGTGGCGAACTGAACAGGAAGCTGTCTCCCGATGCCTGTGCGATGAAATCGAAACTGGCGCGCAGTTGCACCGAATCGTTGGCATAACCGATGTAGGCGACCTGTATCCAATAGCGCCGGCCTTTCATCGAGACGATATTCATCAGGCAGGGTTTGTAAAAATTACTGTCGTTGCGCGCGGGGTTGTAGCGTATCTCTTTTAGTTCGTCCAGCTGTACAAAGGTGGTGGCTCGTTCTGCGGGTAATACCCAAGGGTTGGCTTCATTGTCTTTGTCGGCGGCGAGCAGAAAAGCATCGAGCTTACCTATGAGTTGTTGCTCTTTGGGTACGCGCACACCGGAAGGGATTTGCAGGGACGATTGCGCGACAGCAGGCGCAGCGCAACAGGAAAGGAGGATGGGCAGTATAAAAGTTTTCATGGGATGGGGGTTTGTTGTATTAGTGATATATGTACTATCAAAGTAAGGATTACTGCTCCGCAAACGGAGTTATCAATTGGTTGCCGACCTGTTAGCGGTTCGTTATTTGCGGTAAGCATAAATAGATACAGGGGCCTGTGCCGGGATAGATGCTGCTTTGGCTCAAACAGTTCCGGCCAGTGTTATTACCTGCAATAGGGCTGCCTATTGGTAAGGTTGGCGCGCCTATCTCTGCTAATAGGCGTGCGTACCCCTAATGGTAGGCGATCCTACCCCTGACAATAGGCGGGCCTACCCCTGATAATAGGCGGGCGTACCTCTGATAAGAGGCGCGCCTAACTGTTTGAATAGGCGTGCGTACCCCTAAGGATAGGCGAGCCTACCTCTGATAATAGGCGCGCCTACCTAAAAGGTAGGCGACACCACTACGATAGTTGGGCCGACTGTAAAAAAGAAACCCGGCACCCCTACCTTTTCAGGGTTAGGGATATGCCAGGTTCTTCTATGTTTACTGTTTGCGTGCTTGTTGGGGGTTCCGGAGTCTTATCCGGAACGTTTGCTGTCGGCACCGGTTAATTGAACGACAGGGTGGCTACGCCACCGGGAAAGCCTGCGGCCACCCAGTTCACATTTGTGGGTACTGCGCGGCAGAAGGTGCAGGAAGCGTTGTACACCTGATAGCTGGCTGCCAATACGCGACCGGTGCAGGGTTCGCCTACCTGGAACAGTGTGGGAAATATGGCACAGGCAGAAGTAGACGTGTACAGGTCTGCGCCGGTAATGTAATCGCCGGCCAGCAAACCCAGTCCGGGAACCATCGACGCATTAGCGTAAGTGACGGAGGAGAGCGGGGCCAGCGCAATGAAACTGCTGGAATTGGGCGTGCCGCAGAGCGGAGCACTGATGCCGCGGACGATGTAGTAGACCGTGCAACCGGTATTGTTGCTTACGGTGAGGCTTCCGGCCTGCGCTTTTGCGCCAAGCGTAAAGAAGCAGAGACAGGCAAGTGTAAAAAGGTGTTTCATACATATTGGTTTTGGAAAGTGAACAAACGATACGGCCTGCGCCGCGATGGTAAAAGTAGGGCAGTGCTGTGCGGGTTTGTTTGTTCAGACGGATCGGGAATTTGTCTGTTCGGCTCAGTTTCTTGTTTGTTCAGATCGGGGAGCTGCCGGTATGCCCGCGCAGATCCTGCTGCCGGAGCAGATCTATCGGAGCCTGCCCGAAGTAGCGCGTGAATGCGTGGGTGAAACTGCTGTGGTCTGCATAGCCTACCAGCGAAGCCACCTCGGCGATGCTGCCGGGGCATTGTGCGAGGAATTGTTTTGCACGTGCCATGCGGTGTTGCAGTATGTAGCGGTACACGGGTTGCCTGAAGTATTGTGCAAACTGCCGTTTGAGCCTTGCCGGACTCAGGCTGAAGCGCAGGCAGAGTTGCTCCAGCCTCAGATCCTGGTCCAGGTTGGAAAGGATATAGGCCTCAATCTGCTTCAAGCGTTCTATATCGTCTGCACGAAAGATCATCGGTAATGCACCTGTTTGCATGATCAGGTAACATTACAAATATATGTATTTTGAAAAATAAAGGCACCTTTGTAGCTGACAAATACCTAAATAAAAATGGTCATTAATTTTCTATAAAATAAATACTAATCATTTATTTTTTATAAGTACGTTTGTCTGCACCAATAATACCAATAATGCGAAACCCCAAATGGCATAGAGATGAAATTCTCTTGGCGCTTGATCTGTATTTCGACCCAAATAGAGGGAGTATCGACGCGAGAAATCCAAAAGTCGTTGCATTGTCTACTTTGCTGAACCAATTACCTCTGTTTACGAGTAGACCTGACGAAGAACGCTTTCGAAATCCGAACGGTGTTAGCTTAAAGCTGTCTAACTTTTTGGCAATTGATCCGGAATATCCCGGAAAAGGCATGCAGAGTTATAGCAATTTAGACGAGACTATTTTTCACGAGTTTGTACACGATCAAGAACGGCTTCGGCAAATTGCACATCAAATACGTGCGGTAGCAGCTAATGAAACATTGAAGCAAGATTTAGCCGAAATAGGTACTGATGATTATACCGATGATTTTACGGTGCAGGAAGGAGAAATATTGTATAGGCTGCATAAGTATCGCGAACGCAACCGCAAATTGGTAGCGGCAAAAAAGAAAGCTGTACTACAAGCAACAGGGCAGACTCGCCTGTGAAATATGTGGTTTTGATTTTTTCAAAACCTATGGCGAATTAGGTAGGAATTTTATTGAATGCCACCATATCCAGCCGCTTTCGAGTTATGATGCAAATCGTACAACAAAACTGGATGATCTCGCAACTGTATGTGCCAATTGTCATCGGATGTTGCATAGAAACACGGGCTTGTTAACAGTTGAAGCATTGAGAAGCTCGCTTAATGATATGCATAATAAATCATAACATGGGACCTGAATTAAAAAATGGCATTATCGTATTGATCTCCATACTTGCGGGAATTGGATTGTTCTTATACTGCCTGATGCTGATTGATGCTTCAAATGGAAGCGCTTCGAAAAAGGAATCTACCATAGAAGTCAACTTCAAATTGAACACAGATAATTGAGACGAATACTATTTTAGTCTCTTGTAAAGTGACGAGTGTAGCGTATTGATATTTAGGTCGTTTCTCATCATGCTACTTATTTCATCAGCCAAATGAATTAACTCTTCTATTTTTGGGTTTAGCTCTTTTAATAAAGTATTAGTTGGTGGAGTCTGATAATCTAAGTTTGGCGTACGTATCGCCTCATCAAAAAAACGTTTAAGCAATTGGAGAACATTTTCAGAAATAACTAAAGATTGAGCTATTACTAAATCATTAAACGCAAAACATATATTATCTATTTCATCAGCTTGTTTGTCTAATTGTTCAAGAGATAATTGTGATGTATGATTTTCCTTTAAGATCTTTTCCGATAAAACATAGCAATCCTCTAAAGCTCTTAATACTTTTTGAAGATTGTTTAATAAAGAGGTATAAACTTCTAATTTCTTTTGAAAAAGGTAATTCTCGTTATCAAAGCGCTTCTGCCTAATGTAATTTAAAAAGGAAAAGACCAACGCACCTAATGCAGTCAAAAACGTTAGAACATCCTTCGCTTCCATCTAAGTATTATTTTGAAATCTCCACCAACTTCTCCAACCTCACCATCATTTCGTCCTTCTCCTGCAACATACGTTCGTAAAGTGCCATCTTTTCCTCGTGTAGTTTTTTGATCTCTTCGATAGGGTTGTTATTAAAAACTTCAATGCGGTTATTGAACATTGCATTGTCGGAAAATGTGCATGATATTAAATTCACCGCCTGTTCCTCATCAAAATTCTGAAATGCTTCTACGGGTATGTGCAACACGCAGGAGATCTGGCGCAGGATGTCCGGCTCTATCGTGTCTTTTTGTTCCAGCAGGGAAATCTTCTTCTGGTTCCAGTCGTCGCCGAGGTCGGCAGCCAATGCATCTTGCTTAATGCCCAGCATCTCGCGGAATCTCTTTACGTTTCGTCCTTCGTGTATTTTGTTCGTGTAGCCCATAGGTACAAATTTAGCTTTATCCGGTGCGTAAGTTACACTTGTTCCGGTAAATGTGCAGATAATTCAGACACTAATTTATCCGGTATCCGTATAGGGTAGAACGCGCAGCTGACGGTGCTTTGCAATGATCTTAAAAAAACAGACGAACGATGACACGTAAGAAGAAACCGAGAAGTTTATATGTAGGCAATAACATGGTTGCATCTACCCGGCGCACTCCGGAAAAGAATATTCCCTACCTGCGCCTGCAAGGCAAATGGCTGCAGGATTGCGGATTTTGCTGCGGCGATGTGGTGACGGTGATACAGGGAGACCGCTGCCTCACGATCCTGAACAATAGTCTGCTCGAAGATCAGGAGCCACGTGTGGAATAAGTCATTAAAAAACAACTCCCGGAAAGCGGCAACAGGTAATGCTGCGTTCCGGGAGTGCTGTGCGAGGAGTGTCGTGTAGATATTAGGAGTCGCCTTTTGCGGCGGCGTGTATCTTCTGGAGGTCGAGCTTTTTCATAGGCATGATGGCCTGCGTCACCCGGTCGATCTCGTCCTGTGTGCCTTCGCGCATGATGGTTTCCAGCTCTGCAGAAGATACCTGCCAGGAAAGCCCGAATTTATCTTTCAGCCATCCGCATTGCTCGAAGCGTGGGTCGGCAGAAAGCTTGTTAGAATAATAGTCTATCTCTTCCTGGTCGGCGCAGGTGATCACGAGCGAGAATGCTTCGTTGAAGTTGAATGCATGCGGGTAGCCGCTGTCCATACACGCGATCCAGAGATCTTCCAGCTGGAAGTCGGCATACATCAGTGTATTGGCCGGGTCCTGCTCGGAGCCTTCCGGGTATTGGTGTGCCGCACCTTTGCGGGCATTCGGAAATATGCTGCAGTAATAGTCGATAGCTTCTGAAGCGCGGCCTGCGTTGTGACCCGTAAACATCAGTGACGGTACAATGAACGGGCGCGGTTCGCCTTCGGGCCTGGAGAGCATCAGCTGCCAGGATACTCCGTAGCGATCCTGTATCCAGCCGTAATGTTTGCTGAAGGGGTATTCGTCCAGCGGCATCAAAGCCTGTCCGCCCTCGGATAAAGATGCCCAGGCGCGGTCGAGCTCTTTCTTTGCTTCGGCTTCGTCGTTACCGAAAAGCGCGGGATCATAGTTTACAATAAATGAAGCGGCCGGAGTGGGGCGGAATTCAGGCCCGGCACCCATGGCCATCAGTTCCTGTCCGTTGAGCGTGAAGCTCAGCAGGTCGCAGTCGCCGGAGGGTGTATTGCGCAGTTGGATGCTGTGCTGTATCTGGGAATTGGGAAACACGGTAACGTAAAACGCTACTGCTTCGCTGGCATTCTTATCAAACCAGAGATGGGGGATTATCTTTTGCATAAGGGTAGGGCCGTTGGATTGCGGCCACAGTAAGTTGGCAAAAAATAATGAAGCGGATGCGCAGGACTATGTTAAAAACCCGGACTGAATTTTTAAGCCCTAGCTTTCTTCGTCGTAATAGATCTTGTAGAATTTGCGGCCGTTCTCGTCCACACCCTGCTCAATGAGTTCGCGGTTGCCGTGGATGTAAATATGGAAATTCTTGTCCAGCTTCAGCACGCTCTTGAATACGCGTGCCTGCTTGCGTACGGCCTGTGCGTTGATCTCAAAATTGTCGGAGATATTCATCTCGTTTTCATTGCGGTAGCTTTCGTCGAACTGGCGGAAGGAGCGGATCACGCTTTCGTCGGCAAATACCTGCTGCTCGAATTCGTCTTTATCGAAGGTGTTGTGCGATTTGAAATAATCTACCGAGCGGTTCAGGAAATCGATCTGGTCGGCACGCGTTACTTCAAATTCTTCCTGCAATTGCTTGGTCACAAACTGCTTGGCTATGCCGAGGAATTGGTTGGTCTGGTGGAAGTCGTTGTTCAGCACGGTTACGTTCAGGAACAGGTCTTTCCAGTACTGGGCTTCATTGCCTTTGTTGGTATTGTCTACAATAGCAAGCACGAAGCCTTTTTCGGATTCTGTGTTGAAGACCAGGCAGCCTTTGTCCAGCTTATTGATATTGATGCCCTCGCGGCTTTCGATGCCGATGCCTTCGAAGCTTTTGTTTACCTCCAGGAAGGTGTCGCGGTTCTCTGAGCGGAAGAGTCCTACGGCTTCACGGCTTTGTCCGTCCAGCACGGTATCGCGGAAATGCACTACATAGAATTCGCCGCCTTTTACTTTCGGGTGTGCGCTCTGGCCGTACAGGTGCTTTGCAAGGTGTGCCGACTGTTCGGTGAACGCGTCTGCATCTTCAAATATACGCGCCACGCAGGTGTACACTTCGTTCATCGGCAGCTCTATATCGTGCTGAAAACGGTAATATTCTTCCGATTTGATCGACGAGAGGAAGTATTGGCACAGGATGCCTTCCAGTGCATCATCCGGTTCCAACGGCTGCTCTGAGAGCAGGTAGTTTTCGTCGGCTGCTTTGTTGCCTACCTGATGCACGATTATTTGCCGGATACTTGCTTCTCCCCACGCGAACTTCATTGCCTGATCTTTTATTGGTGTAAAAAGGAGGGCGAAGATAGGGCAATTGATCGCGTCTTCATAACCCCGATTTCTGTATAGGTTTCCTCCCTGCAATGCAAACCGGGTTTCCGTATATTTGAAAGCTTGCCGGTATTTAACGCATCGGAAAGCCTGATATATGGACCAATAAAGTTAAATAACTGGTATGAAGCTACATGAGTCAAAGAAGGAGCTCCTCAGATACCTTCCCTTTTTTCTGGGACTTATACTGAATGTATTTGTCATACTGCTGTTCTCAAAAACGGTCATCAGCCCTTTTCTGATCCTATCATTGTATGCAATTCCCGGAATACTGGGTTGTTTGCTGATAAGATGGGTAAAGAGCATAGATACCAACCTGATTGTGAAATTCATTTATGCCTCCGTTTCTTTCGGATGCCCCTTGGCTGCGGCATTACTGTTTGTTAACCTGAATATTCCGGCAGCAACAGCATCAGAAACGGTGAAAACGAACATTCTGAAAAGGGGATTCACCGCTAAAACCCATAATCCTACGGCAGATGTTGCTGTAGATGGCGTAATAAAAGGATTTGTATTTCCCCAAGAGAAGGATCTTGCAGCATATTCCATGCTCCGGCTGACATTACAAGAGGGCATTGTGGGCTGGAAGACTGTAAAGGAAGTAAAGCTGATCCCTTAACGGAACACCAGTATATCAAATTCCATCATAGGTGCAATCGCCTGCCTATAGCTGGCACACGCCATTGCGTACCGCCCAGAGCGCAAGCGCTACACGGGTTTTCACCTGCAGCTTTTCAAACAGGGCTTTCCGGTATCCGTCTATGGTTTTGGGACTCAAGAACATCTTATCGGCTATTTCCTGGTAGGTGAGTTCGGTGCAGGCCAGGCGTACAAATGCCAGTTCTCTTTCGTTGAGCTGGTGTAAGCTATGCGATCTGCCTCCGGGGCGCATGCTGTCGGTTTTGATGGCGTGGATGAGCTGGCCGGTGACGGTGTCTGTATAATAATATCCCTTTTCATAAACGGCCTTAAGTGCAGTTGCGAGTTCGCTGGGTTCCACGTCTTTGCCGAGATAACCTTTTACACCCAGGCGCAGCATACGGATAATGCTTTCTTCAGATTGCAGCATGCTCACCACCAATATGCGGATGTCGGGATATTGTTCGGTAAGCCATTGCACGGTGGCAAATCCGTCCATCTCTGGCATATTTACATCCATCAGTATGATATGCGGCAACTCGGTGCATTGTGCAATGCTGCGCATTAGCTCCAGTCCGTTATCGGCTTCGAATACGACTGTAAAATCGGGGCTTACAAGCTCTATCAGATTGATCATTCCCTTGCGGAACAGTTTGTGGTCGTCGACGATGGCTATGCGGATCATGGTGTTGCTTTTTTAAACGGGAAAAGTGACAGATAGGGTGGTGCCTTCCCCGGGAATGCTGGTGATATCCAGTGTGGCGCCTGTAAGCGCTGCCCTGGTGCGGAGGTTGCTCATGCCTTGTCCGCTGTATTGGTGTGCGGCTGGGTTGAATCCGATGCCGTTATCGGCAATGGTAATATGGATATGAGCCGGCAGCCGGAGTATAGATACCGACAGCTCAGATGCCAGCGAATGCTTGAGCGCATTGTTGAGCGCTTCCTGTACCATGCGGTAAAGTACAATGGCTTTTTCGGTGGCGATATGCGGTATGTTTTCGTCTGCCCGGAACTGTACCGAAAAAATATCTGTCTTGCGGATGCGTGCTATTTCCCATTCTATGGCTTGCAGCAAACCCTGTGTGGCGATGAGGTTGTGACTGAAGCTGAGCGAGAGCGAACGGATATCGGTGATCAGCTGCTGCGTGAGCTCCTTTGCTTCGCGTACTTTTTCTGCGGCCGCGTGCTGGTCTACATAGTCGATCATATTCAGATTGATCTTGATGAGCGAAAGCAGTTGCCCGAAGTTGTCGTGCAGTTCCTGCCCAATATGGCGGAGTGTCTGCTCCTGTATTTCTATCTGAGCCTCGAGCATCATCTGGTCGCGCTGCCGGTCTGACAATTGCTTTTCCAAAGCCATTTGCTGCTTTTTGCGTACGAAGTAGATCACAAACAACAGCAGAAAGCCTGCTACGAGCAGGAAAGCAATGCTGCCCAGTAATATCAGCAAGTAGATTTCCTGTTCCTGTAGCATAATACAAATGAGATGGTGAAGCATGAATACATCAGCAGATTCAGCAATTTCATGATCTGGGAATAGATCTCTTTCCCGAACAATGTGAAATGAAATGCGATGGCGCAGCGGTACAGCGCATTGATGGCAAGCCACCCGAAATTGAAAAACAGCAGTCCGGCAACTATCCAGAACATCGGTTCGCGGACAGGTGTCTGAATACGCTCACTGATGATGAGCAGATCGTAGAGATAAAGCAGCGACGCAAATATGAGCAGAAGCGACAGTGTTACATTTGTATAGGTATTTAATCCCTGGTTGAGCCCTTGTATAAAGAGCATATTGTACAAGGAGAATCCCAGTCCGGCAACCACGAAAGACAGAGTCAGCTTTTTCCTGAGACGGCTGTTTAAAGCATGTCTGATCAGCAATGAATAAAATACAAATTCCACGGGTGTATAAATGTTGTACAGGAAGCAATTGCGTTCGTGCAGCACATATTTGTAATAGCAGCCGATATACTCGTTGATGCAGGTGTAGAGCAGAAAAGGTATGAACAGGAGGAAGTATCGCCCTCCATACCTGCCGAACAATACGGCGGCCAGGAAGGCGATACATTCCACGATCACATGAAAAGAAGGAGTTACCGGCAGCATACTAAGGGTTTACATCTCCCTGATCGTAACAGTTGGTGTCATTCAGCGGTATCTGTGCCGCTGCAAACATTACTGTAAGATAGGTGACACTGTTTTCGACAATGGTGCCGAAGTGTACATCCACGTCGGTGTTGCCGTTGGAGGAAAGATCGCTCAGATAATCTTTCAGATCCGCAATTTCAAAGCGTACTCTCTTTGTGGGTTCCACACCGACCGCGCGGAGGCTGTTCTGAACCTGTGGCTTTTCATAACCACCTTTTTGAAAGTTGAAAGTGCTGAGCGGAATCACATCTCCGCTCAGTATTCTGAGTTTACGTTCCTCTTCAATTTGCTGTAATAGTTCGGCCTGCGCCTGCTTCAATTTTTCTTTAAGTTCTGTAAACATGATTTTGATTTTAAAGTGAAACAATGCTCAAAACTATTATAGCCTGCTTCCTGCACCAATACCCGCGCTACGAAACAGGGTTTCCGGCGGCGAATACAGGAAATTTCCTGTAGCCGAATCAGTGTTTTTCATCTTTTACGCTTTATCTGCTGCCGATACATTTGTGTATTCATCAAATATAAAAATTAAAAGCATGAAAAAGGCATACATTTTAAACATCTTTTCCTCGTTGGTTTGCATGGGTATCTTACCAAATGTAAGTGCACAGACCGAGCACCAGATCAATATTGATTTTACCGCTAAAACGGTGCAGACGCAACAGAATGGCAAATTGAAGCAGGGTGATTTTGTAAAGGTGAATGTGCTGCATCTGAACCAGCAACAGTATAAAGTGTCCATCAATAAGTCGGATACTTCATTTTATTCAGATGTGGTTTTTCCGAAGCTCGCTGATATAGATATGGCGGGTATTGCAGATATGCTGGCGAAAATACCGGCGCTCAGTACCACGGTTTCTGTTACTGCGCCCCAGCCGGAATCGATATCAAACGCGTTTACCGAGAGCTATACGAAAAGCAATACAAAAATAAAAAGGCCACCTGCTTCTCCTTTCCCTGGTCGGTTGAATGCCGTGCTTGCTGCGCTTGCCGGCATTTATACCTCTATGATGCGGGATAAGATTGCCATTGACCAATTGAACTTCGAGATTGAAAAATACCTGTTGGAACAATATGATATGCAGGCTACAGGTGCACCTACGTTTAGCGCTGCGGTTATTTCACCCGCAGGAATTGAAGCCAGAATAGATGTGGTCAGGGCGTCTGTCGTTGCTAATATGATTCAAATTTCCACGGAGCGTGATCATCTTGTTACAATAAGTGCGAGCTCTGGTTTTACAGAATGGCTTGGGCAGAGCGATGAAAATAAAAACTTCTATCAGGGCATTCAGGCTCTTGTAACTACCATGGATACAACGGAGGCGAACGTATTCTTACAGGTGAATGCGGTTAACGCTGCTGCATTGTTGAAACGAGTGCTCAAGCTGGCCAACAATGCATCGACCACGTTTACCTCTCTGCCGATGATGATCAACGGAGATGCTACAGAACTGGATATCGCGATCGTTCCCAAAGACAGCTCCTGGAGTCTGCCTGCATTCACTATGCCAAAACTGCGTTTCCCTTCTACGCCACGCTGGTATGTAGGTGGCGGAAGTTCCTTTATCTATTCGTCGTTGCACAACGAAGCTTACTCCACTATTGAAACGCAGGTAGATTCAGTGAAGAAAAATTACAAGCTTAAAAAAGAAGGTGGCCTTTCCGGGGAGCTGGCCATTGCGGCACTGTTGCATTTCGGTAAAAAAATAGCTCATACAGACTGGGGTTGCAACCTGGTGATAGGTCCGGCGCTTTCCCTTACAACTGTGGTACGTCCGCGTCTTACAACTGGCATTGGCTTCAGCTACGGAAGCAGGCAGATGCTGAGCGCCAACCTGATGCTGGTGGCCGGGTATGAAAGTCGGCTCAGTACGGTTTACGAAGCCAATAAAGACTATGATGTAAAGCCTGAAACACCTGTAGTGTCGCGCCTTGGGCTAGGCTGGGGTATAGCGCTGGGGTACATTTACAAATTCTGAGGGATCGGATAGCGTTCCTTAAATACACATCTGTCAGCAGCAAGCCCTTTATTGCATTTTGCGATAAGGGGCTTGTTGTTGGAACAACGGATTCGGATATGGCGTTATACGTCCAGTCGCCCGCGGAATCCACGCGCAGCGTAATAGGATGATGCGCCGTTGTGATACACGAACACGTGATCGTAACGCCGGTCGCAGAATAAGGCTCCGTCCAGCTTGCGGATGGCTTCGGGTGTATGTATCCAGCTGGAAGTTTTAAGATCTACCGGTTGCAACTGCTGCAGGTACCGGTAGTCTTCTTCCGTGAGGATACGTATGCCTATCTCCTGTGCAAGCGCGAGAGCAGATCCCGACGGTTTGGCTTCTTTACGGGCTTCCAGCGCTTCGTTGTCGTAACACAGGCTGCGGCGGCCCTTGGGGCTTTCGGCCGCACAGTCGAAAAAACTGCATACACCGCTGTGTTTATCGTACGATACCAGATCCGGCTCTCCGCCGCTTTCTTCCATGCGCTGCAATGTTTCCAAAGCTTTCGGATGTTGCTGCAGTCGCAGCTCCACCTGCTCCCAGGATACCTGCGGATGACGTGCCGGATGTTTCCGGAAGCGTTGCTCCAATATGCTCAGCAATTGCTGCTGGGTGGATTTGCTGAGTCTGACTGCCATATCTGCTTCAAAAAGGTTCCTGTAAAAATACACTAAAAGCGCCGGGGTTGGTAGCAGTTATATTGTTACGACAATGCGCGTTCCTCCGTACTGATCCATCTGCCATACGCTTGCGATGTCTTCGAGCGGCAGTGCCTGCGTGTCTGCCCGCAGCCCGCCTGCGGCTGCAAGCGTGAATAATTCCGGCAGTATGTTCCGGATAAGCTCCTGCACTTCCTGTGCCGACCAGCTTCCGAGTCCCGAACCGCAAAGGCGTATATCCGTACCGCGCAATATGGAGGAGGAGAGGCTGATCTTATCTCCCGCCATTCCGCCTATGCTTACATAGCTGACAGGATGACTGTAGCTGCCATTTCCTTTGAGCGTATCGAGGATCAGCTCGGCACTGGCTCCCCAGAGATAATCGAGCACGATATCGATCGCATACTGCTGGTGCAATGCACGCAGTTGCGTCTGTATGGCTTCCGGCTCCTGGTGCAGGGAAACGAGTTGATCTGCACCCAGACCCCGCAACGATTCCAGTACTCCGGAATTCCGCCCGGTTGCAATGACGCAGGCCGCTCCGTAATGTTTCGCGAGCTGTACCGCCACTTTCCCGGTAAAGCCTGTTGCACCGTTGATGAGAACAGTCTGGCCAGGCTGTATCTGCGCCCTGAAACGCAAGGCCATCGCGGACCCCATTACGGCATTGGGTAAAGCTGCGGCGGACAGGTCGTCCAGTCCTTCGGGTATGTGCACTATGGTGTTACGGTCGATCAATGCGGTCTCCGCCAGCGTGCCGGACAATCCCAATGCATATACGCGAGTGCCGTCGGCCAGTACACCTGCTGCGTCGCCGCCCGGAATGCGGGGTTGCCATGCCCGGTCCTGCGTTGAATAATGTTGCCCGCTTGCGCGCATCTTGTCGAGATGCTTCAGTGATACTGCTTTTACCTGCATGATCTGTTCGTGTTCCCCTGACGGTACAGGCGCGGGAAACTGATCTGTGTAACGCGGAAGACTTCCTTTTTCGAATACTACTGCTGCTTTCATTTTTTATCGTTGATGCGGCAAAGCTAGAGTGCCTCCCCGCGGCGGACGATAACATTTGTTACTAAATGAAAAGCGGTGGCGATTATTTTCCTTTCGCAATGCGGGATTTGATCCGGCTCAGGTGCACACTGCTGATACCGAGGTAGGAAGCAATGTAATGCTGCGGTACCCTGCGCACCAGCTCCGGCCGCTCCTGCAATAACCGTTCGTATCGCTGTTGTGGTGTATCGCGGATAAAGGACAGGAAATGTTTCATATAATCGAAGGTGCGCTCGAATATCGTTTCCAGCAGCAATTCGCGCAGTTGCGGATCTCCGGATACTGCGGCGAGCAATGCCTCCACATCCTGCTTGTCGGCACAATACAATATGCAGGGCTCTATTGTTTCTATAGCTATCAGACTTGCAATGTTTTTGCGGAAACTCTCTATGGATGCGACAGCCGTATGTTCGAAGAAAAACTGAAAGGTGATGTCTGCGCCATCATTGTTGAAACAGGCGCGTACGCAACCTTGCTCTATCCAGTAGAATTTCCGCGCGATCTCGCCTTCGCGCAGCAGGCAGGTCTTTGCCGGCACTTCGATACGCCGGAAAGGCTGCAGGTAGGGTTGCAGCTTTTCCATGGTTGCCGGTGGTATATTGCGCAGTTGTTCGAACATGCTATTCGTTCAGACCTTTGCCTTTTAATATCTGGGGAATGTGCTTCTGAATACGCGATATGCGGGTCTGCTCCTGCTTTGCATCTGCAAAGTACAACGCGTACGCGCGTTGCCTGCCGGGCGTGAGGGCCTCAAATGCTTTTTTCAGTTCCGGCATCTCCCTGAATGTCGCTTTCAATTCTGCCGGAAGCGTCAATTCGGACGGTGCGCGTTTCGGCACTTTCAGCCCGGACCGTTCCACGCGTACCGCTTCGCGCAGGTATTTTTTCAATACCGTTTTCTGCGCTTTGATCTCCGCAAGACTGGTGAAACGGATCTGCCGGCCTGATTGTACGTTTTCGGTCTGCTGCACGAGTATGCCGTCCGGATCATCCATGATCGCGGCCTTAAACAGCAATAAGGCACAGTACTCCTTAAACCCGTGGATCAACACCACGTTCGCTCCGTCTATCGTGTAGCAGGGATGTCCCCATTTGAAATCTTCTTCAAAATCCTTGTCCGCAGAAATAATAATCTCGCGGAGCAGGCTCATTTCTTCGCCCCATTTACCGGCTTTGTCGAGGTATGCATCTACTGTTGCATTCATAGCGTTTGTGCTTTTCCGTTAAGTAAAGGATAGGATCTGCCCGCAGCTGGTCTGAAATACCAGGAAACGACGGTCAGTACCAATAACAGTAAAGATGGGAAAATATCCGCAAATGTATGTGCACAGATCAGGTGTGATACACCGGCACCGGACATCGCAAAAAAACAGCCCGCGTAAGCCCATTCCTTCAGCAGCGGCATGCGGGGTAATAACAGGGCTGGTATTGCCAAAAGCTTCCAGGTGCCGATGATCGTGAGCAGATACGGGGGGTAGGCGAGGCTTTGCATACGTACCAGTTCCTCTTTACGATGCAGCAACTGCACGATGCCGGTGGATGCAAGTCCCAGACAAAGCCATGCAGTGGCGATCCAGTAAATGATGTTGCGGGTTCTGTTCATAGCGGTTTGCAATTATTGTTGTGTGAAATAGTTTTCCAGACGTTGGTGGGCCATATTGATTCCCTGGATAAAAGGCAGTTGCAATATCTGATCGCGTATCGCGACTGAGCGGTATACTACCTGCATACTGAGTCGGCTGCGTTCCGTTCCGATCGCTTCGAATTCGAGGAATTCCAGTTGCGGACCAAAAGGTGTCTGCTGCATCTCAAAGGTGCGGACTATGCGCTGGCCGGGAACAAGCTCGTGTATACTGCCGCCGAAATAGTGCTTGTTGCCTTTGGGGTCTGTGGTTTCGAAACGGTAGGCACCACCGGAGCGGTTATCAAGTTGCAGCACCTGTGTGCCCATCCATTGGGCCACGATATCGGCTTCGGTATAGGCACGGAACAGCAGTTCCAGCGGCAGGTCGAATTCGCGTGTGATAAATAATTCCTGCTTTCCGCTCTCGGCATTCACTTTTGTTTTGAGTTCCATAGTCGTTTTTTTTGTTAGGATTTGTATTTTTTCATTACAGCCTCAAGCTTGTTAAACCGGTCGTCCCATAGCTTTCGGAACGGTTCGATGAAGTCGGAGATTTCCTTGAACTTAACGGCATTGATATAATAATGTATTTCCCGTCCGTTCTGTTCCTGCCGCAGCAATTCACATTCGGTGAGTACCTGTATGTGCCGCGATATCGTTTGCCGCGAAGAATCGAACTGTGCCGCAATGGCACCCGGTGTCATGGCTTGCAGCGCTACGAGCGTAAGAATGGCCCTGCGTGTGGGATCGGCGATCGCCTGGAAAACATCTCTTCGTAATTCCATAAATAATATGCAGCTATTTGACTGCAAATATAAGTGCAGCTATTTAGCTGCGCAAATTTATTTTTCAGGTTGGTCTGTTTTTAATTCCGGAATGGGGTGGTACAGAAGAAGGGGAGTGCTGCACTCCCCTTTTTCAGGAACTGCCGCATTCTAGTATGATCTCCCTGTCCGTTCCGATGCTTTTTGCGAACGCTTCGTCATGCGATACCAGTATCAGTGTTCCGCGATACTCCTGTATTGCCTGGCTCAGGATTTCGACATTGCTGATGTCCAGGTTGTTGGTGGGTTCGTCCAGCACGATCATATCCGGTGCCTGGCGTCCGATATTCAGGCAGCAAAGCAGTAATCGCATGCGCTCGCCGCCGCTCAGCATACCGCAGGTTTTGTCCCAGTCTCCGCGGGTGAACAGAAACCGGTTCAGACGCGTTTTTATTTCGTGTTCCTGCAAGGCGCCCGTATTGAATGCCTGTGCCTGCTCATATACCGTCAGGCCGTTTTCCAGCAATGCATATTCCTGGTCGATATACACATGACTGAATGCTGCGCGGGAAAGCGCTCCTGTATCGGGCTGCTTCAGTCCGAGCATCAGCTGTATCAGCGTGGTTTTGCCGGAACCGTTCGCGCCTTTCAGAGCGATCCGCTCTCCGCTGCTGATCTGAAAACTCAGGGCTTCGGGCCAGATAAACTTTCCGGAGTATGCCACGTTCACCGCCATTGCCGAACACAGCATTTTTCCTTTATGCATAGATGCATCGACAAAATCGAACCTCATTTTGTCGATCTCAGGTAAATGATCCCGCAGTTGTTGCAGTTCCTGTCCGATCGACTGTACCTTTTCGGCATGGGCTTCCTTTGTCTTTGCGGTGCTGTTCTCAGCATTATTACGCAAAGTGTTCATCATGATTTTCGCTACTCCCGCTTTTTCCTGCTTTGCTTTTCCACGCGCATCGCGTTTCTGTTGTCGTTCTATGGATTCGCGTTCTTTTTCGCGCGCTTTGCGCAGTGCCTTTTCGTGGCTGTGAATGTCTTGCAGCAAGGCATCCTGCTCGAGCTGTTTCTGCTGCAGATAATGCTCGTAATTGCCACCGTAATATTGTATGCTTCCGGCAGACAATTCGCATATGGCGGGCACCAGGTTCAGCAGTTTGCGGTCGTGGCTCACAATAAGCAGGGTTGCTTTGCAGGTTTCTATAAAACGGTATAAATGCTCGCGGCTTCGGGCGTCCAGGTGATTTGTCGGTTCATCCATTAAGATGAGTGCAGGTTTATGAATCGCGATTCCCGCCAGGAATACCTTTGTTTTCTGTCCGCCGCTGAGGGCTTCCATCGGTTGCTGCAGGTCAGAAACGGACAGTCCCCACGCGGATAAAGCAGCGTCGGCACGTTCGGTAATGGTCCAGTCGTCCTGTAGCTGATCGAAATACACCGCGTCGGTATTTCCTTTTAGTATCTGCTGCAATGCTTGCAGCTTTTCGCTGATGCCCAGTGCAGCTGCCACGGTCAGGCGATTGTATTGCCCGAATGTCTGCGGGACCAGATAAGGCTGACTCGCTATAGTCATGTGTCCGCCTGAAGCTTGCAGGTTACCTGCGATTATATGCAGTAAAGTGGATTTTCCGGAGCCGTTGTTGCCGACAAGGGCAAGCCGTTCCGAGGTGTTTACCGTAAAATTGATATTTGTGAAAAGCGCATGTTTATCAGCATGCGCATAGGAGAGTTGTTGCAGAACGATCATCGATGCAGTCATTTCCAGGTGAACAATATCCGCCGCAGAAACGCTGCGGTCGGGATTCAGTCTGAAGGAAAAAGATCGATTACATGATAGTGTGTTCCGGAAAAATGTACAGCAAAGATACGGATAAGGTCCGCAAAACTGATAAATTGAACGTTGCAGTTTAATCATAATCGAGAAGTGTTTGAAAGACAGAGATCTGGTGAACAGCGGAGCTAAAGCACCTACTCTCTGCTCTAACCTCTATTTGATCATAATTTACATTATGTTAAGTAAATGAAATTTGCTGCTACTCTGTCCTTCAATTATCTTAGCTCCGTCAATTCATACCGCTCCAATGAAATCCGTTACGAAGCACTATTCAAATGGTGAAGTCACTATTGTCTGGCAAAACGAAAAATGCATCCATTCCACCGTTTGCTGGAAAAACTCTACCGGTCTCCCCGATGTGTTCAATCCTAAGGATCGTCCCTGGATCAAACCGGAAGCTGCGGAAACGGCGGCTATTATCGAGCAGGTAAAAAAATGTCCTTCCGGTGCTCTATCGTTTTTTATGAATGCGGATGTTGCTCAAAATGCAGCACCCAAAGCTCCGGAAACACAACCTGAAACACAGGTTCAATCTGAAACGATTATCGAACTTGCCCCCAAAGGTCCGCTGATGGTTTACGGAAATGTGGTGATCAAAGACGCAGATGGCAATGAAACCCGTAAATCCAAGGTCACAGCCTTATGCCGTTGCGGTGCTTCTGCGAATAAGCCTTTCTGCGATGGTAGTCATACCAAAATAGATTTCCAGGGCTAGTCGTCTTATTAGCTTCACCGATACCTTTTTAACAAGTATTTCGGCACCTTTTACGGTTGATAGTCGTTATCTTTGGCGCAATGCGTATTTTTCTGGCATCGCTGCTGCTGACCATTTTTTCTTTTCAGATCCTCCCGGTAAGGGCGATCGGAAAGATTTTGTTCAAGGCACAACTGACTGAAGAATGTACATGAAGAAGATAGTCCGGAGGACGGCGACGATCCGTTTGATATAGACTTTACTTCCAAATTTAAAAAAAGCTTCTGCCCGCTCCTTTGCGCAGCTCCATTCCCGAACCCTCATACGCGGAATACCGGATTGCCGGACTTACCACTTCGGTGATTCATAGGTCCCAATTTCTGGAAGATCAGCATTACCCGGATATATTTGTCCCCCCGCCGAACGCATAGGCCTTTTACCGACTGAAGTTCACATTCCGTGTTCTTCAGTATGTTCCTGTCTTTATTGGTTTTCATCTTTCAATCCTGCATAGCGGTATTCCCTCTGTCGTATATGCACAAATCCCAATTGAATGCGTTCCCTTCTTCCCTCTTTTTCATATATAAAAAATGATGTAATGTCCGGACTGGTAGTCTTCCTGATTGCCGTCCCGCTTTGTCTGGGCATTGCGCTTGCCTGTGGTGCGCCGCTTATTGCGGGGATCAATGCTCGGTATTGTCGGCGGTATTGTCGTGGGCATGGTCAGTGGCTCACAACTCAGCGTTACCGGTCCGGCCGCAGGTCTCACGGCTATTGTTGCCACAGCTATTCCAGCCCTCGGGGGCTTTGATCTGTTCCTGTGCGCAGTAGTTATCGCCGGAATTTTCCAGATCATATTCGGCATCATCCGGGCCGGTTCCATATCCAATTATATTCCTTCAAACGTTATTGAAGGGATGCTGGCCGGTATCGGTGTGATCATTATCCTGCGCCAGATTCCGCATGCTTTCGGTTACGACAAGGCGAATGACGGAGATTTCTTTTCTGTGGAAGCCGGTGGCGAAGGCATGTTTGATTCGCTGATCCGCCACGTGAATTTTCTGCATCCGGGCGCTATTGTAGCCGCACTCGTGGCAATAGGCATCCTGGTATTGTGGCAGCGTCCGTTCTTCAAACGCATTCAATGGTTGCCGGGCGGACTCGTAGCAGTGGTTTCAGGTATTGTGATCAATGAGTTGTTTAAGCTCAGCGGCAGCAGTTGGGTGATCGGTCAGGCAAATCTTGTAAGCCTCCCTACCCCGGCCAGTTTCAGCGAATATCTCGGTCAATATCATCTGCCCGCTTTCAGTGGATTTGCGAATCCTCATGTCTGGATTACGGGTCTGACAATTGCCGTGGTGGCTTCTATTGAAAGTCTGTTGTGCCTTGAAGCAACGGATAAGCTGGATCCGATGAAGCGCTTTTCTCCGGGCAACCGCGAACTGCTTGCGCAGGGTGTCGGAAATATGATAAGCGGTATGATTGGTGGCTTGCCTATCACTTCTGTAATTGTTCGGTCGTCGGCGAATATCAATGCAGGTGGGCGCACCAAACTGGCCACTATCATCCACGGGACTTTGTTGCTGGTATTGGTGGCGGCTATTCCAACAGTATTGAACAAAATACCCTATGCTTCCCTGGCCGCAATCCTGATACTCACGGGCTACCGTTTGTGTCATCCTTCTATCTTCCGTCATATATGGCAGGAAGGCGGGCGTGTACAGTTCCTGCCTTTTGTGGTAACGGTAGCGGCAGTGGTTTCTATCGATCTGCTGAAAGGTGTTGCAATCGGATTGGCGGTGAGCATTTTCTTTATCCTGCGTCAGAATATGCGGAACGCCTATTATTTCCAGCGCAGTTCCTACGAAGACGGCGATCTGATCCGTATCAAACTTTCGGAAGAAGTATCGTATCTGAATAAAGGCGCAATCAAAAAAACGCTTGAGTCGCTGAAGACCAACAGCAATGTGATCATCGACGCGGGTAATACCGAATATATCGACCATGACGTACTTCAGGTGATTCGCGATTTTGCGCTGATACAAGCCCCTGAAAAAGGAATACGGGTGTCGCTTTCGGGCTTCAAATCTATTTACCGCTTACCGGATATGAACTCGGAAAGAGAGCTGATCTCGCGGCTTATTGACAAAAAGGGGGAACCAAAACGTACAGCGGGTAAAAATGAAAAGCTGATCAATGAATTACAGGACAGCCAATCTTAATCCTATACTTAATTAATCCAATCAAAAAAGAACTTAGTTATGCCAAATTCAAATATCAGTCCGCAGGAAGCGCTGCGTACCCTTAAAGAAGGAAATTTCCGTTTTTACAATAACATGAGCATGAACCAGGATCTGCTGCAGCAGGTGAAGGATACACGCTTCCGTCAGCAGCCGTTTGCTGTTGTGGTGAGCTGTATGGATTCCCGTACTTCGGCAGAGCTGATCTTCGATCTGGGTATCGGGGATATCTTCAGCATCCGTATTGCAGGGAATGTAATCACCCCGGGTATCCTCGGCAGCCTGGAATACGCAACTGCCGCTGCGGGCGCACGCCTGATACTGATCCTGGGTCATACGGGCTGCGGCGCGATCAAAGGAGCCTGCGACGACGTACGTATGGGTAACCTCACCGGTCTGCTGGAACATATCAAGCCTGCCATTGCGCGCGAGACTACGATCACTGAGAACAGAAGCAGCGATAACGAGGCTTTTGTTACTGCTGTTACCCACCACAATATTCAGCATTCGCTGGAAGAGGTACTGGCGGGAAGCGAGGTGATCCGGAATCTGCTGCAGGAAGGTAAAGTAGGTATTGTTACTGCACTGTATGACATCGGAAACGGCCGCATTGACTTTTTCGAAAACGAAGCCGTAATGCCGGAGATGGCTGCCATGGCCTGATCTCAGAAAAGGGAAAAGCAAAAAAAGGATCGCAAAGCGCGATCCTTTTTTCGTTATTGTTCTACAACCAGCGAGTCGAGTTTTGCGCCGAGGTCCAGCAGTATCTTCGACAGGTCGCTTACAAACGACTCAGGTCCGCAGAGATAAAAATAGGAACTGAAATCGCGGATATTATCAATCAGGTAATTGCGGTCGATGTGGTTTAACCCAAACCCGATGCGATTTTCATGTGAGAAGAAATTCAGCATATCACCGTTGAGCATACGTTGCAGCTCCGGGTAAAGGATCACGTCTTCTGCTGTTTTATTGGAATAGATCAGACGATTGCCTTTAAGCAGATTTGCACGGAACAGTGAACGGAAAATAGAAATGAAGGGAGTGATACCCGAGCCTCCTGCTATAAAAACGCCCGGACCTTTGTATGTGATCGCGCCGAAAGCATCGCCGATAATCAGTTCTGCACCGGCATTCGTTTTGCCAAGCTGTTTGGTGACGCCGCTCCGGTCGTTATAAATTTTCACCATCAGCTCCAGGTAATTCTGTGAGACCAGGTTGGTGAAAGTGAAAGGTCTGAATTTATCGTTCCATTCGGGTAGATTGATAGCGACCTCTGTACCCTGGCCGGGTGTGAATACATATCCGGGAGGCTTTTCAAGTATAAAGCGTTTTACATCATGGTTGATATATTCCGCATCCAGGATCTTTACGATATATTTATTGCTCACTTACTTTTTGGGTTGGTTTTGTAGATTGGAATTTTTAGGCAGCCGTGTAAAGCGCAGTGCTACTCCTTGCGTGGTGCTTAACTCGAGGCTGTTACTGTCGGCTATTTTAAATGTTTTTACATCGTTGATCAGCGACATGAATCTGTGTTCGTCCACCTGGTCGCAAGCCATTTTTGTGCTGCCCAGCGGACCTTTTAGAATGAG
The DNA here is from genome assembly GCA_049840855.1 of Chitinophagaceae bacterium. Classification (GTDB taxonomy): domain Bacteria; phylum Bacteroidota; class Bacteroidia; order Chitinophagales; family Chitinophagaceae; genus Rurimicrobium. Next base: position 133,426 of record JASGJF010000032.1, read on the forward strand.
CTTATCACCTTCCACTTTTACAGCGCCGAAATAATTATTGCAGCCGTTGAAACCCGATATTTTGCCATAGGCTACATTAATGCTCACGACCGGCTTTTTGACAGGATACAATTTAGCTACGTCTCCCCCTTTCATCCATTGCAAAGTCCAGGCGCCCTGCAATAATCTTTGAGCGCTTATTTTCCGATCTTCTTTGGAATGATGGGCAGTCTGCGCAACAGCAGACAAGCTGAAACTTCCGAGCAGTAAGGCGATTGCACAAATTTTTTTCATAAATGCGGTTTTTCGTGGGGTCGTACAAACTTATTCCTTTTTAGTCAATTATCTTTGTGAAACATCTTTGAAAATAAGCGCGCGTGGATTTCTCAATCAGTCTGAATAAGTTTATCAGTGACACAGGATATTGTTCCCGGAGGGAGGCGGATAAGCTCATTGAATCCGGCCGGGTATTGCTGAATGGCAAACCCGCGCGGCTGGGCAACCGGTATGAGGAGGGAGATGAGATAGAGGTAGATGGTAGCCTGATAACGGCCCCTAAAAAAGATAAGCTGGTGTATATCGCACTGAATAAACCGGCTGGTATCACTACCACTACCGAAATGCATATACCCGGTAATATTATTTCGTACGTGAACCACCCCAAGCGTATTTTCCCTATCGGTCGACTGGATAAAGATTCTGAGGGTTTGATATTCCTGACCAATGACGGAAATATCGTGAACAAGATTCTACGGGCCGGCAATAAGCATGAAAAGGAATATATAGTGAAGCTCAATAAACCTGCTGAGCAGGGATTTGTTGCCAGGATGAGCGCGGGTGTGCCCATTCTGGATACGGTGACCGCTCCCTGCAAAGTGGTGATGAGCGGCCGGCAAACATTTTCCATCACACTGGTGCAGGGACTGAACCGCCAGATAAGACGCATGTGCGAGGCGCTTGGTTACTCGGTCGTTTCCCTGAAGCGTGTGCGCATCATGAACATTCAGCTTGGAACCCTTGCTACAGGTAAGTGGCGTAATCTGAGCGATGCTGAAGTGTCTATGCTCAAGTCTTCCGTGTCAGGTTCGGATAACACGGCAAAAGCTTCACCGAAAGTGAAGGCTGCAACGCACGACAAGCCCCGCAGGGAATCTCCTGCAGCAAAATCCGAAAAGGCGCTTAAGCCATCCGTTAAGCCCGCAAAGAAAGGTGAGGAAAATACACCACCGTCTTCGTCAAAGAAATCTTCTTATAAAGATTATCGCAGTAAAGGAAAAAGAAAATAGAAAAGCCCGGTATCAGATATACCGGGCTTTTTATAAAGAACATTTTTTGCTACCATCCGTCTCCGTCGAGCAGATTGCCGAGTCCTCCCAATACACTCCCCTCCTCTTTCCTGCGGACGGTGCCGTAGGAAAGAATACGGCTTGCCAACCTGCTGATAGGCAATGTCTGTATCCATACGCGCCCGGGACCTCTGAGCGTTGCAAAGAAAACACCTTCGCCACCGAACAATGTATTTTTGATGCCGCCTACAAACTGGATATCGTAGTTTACTCCGGAAGTGAATGCCACAATACATCCGGTATCTATCTTGAGCAATTCGCCCGGTTGCAATTCACGTTCGGTTACGTGCCCGCCGGCATGTACAAATGCCATACCATCGCCTTCCAGTTTTTGCATAATAAACCCTTCGCCTCCGAAAAGGCCTGTTCCGAGTTTACGCTGAAACTCTATTCCTATAGATACGCCTTTGGCTGCACACAGGAAACTGTCTTTCTGACAAATGATCCGGTTACCGAGTCGCATGAGGTCTAAAGCAATGATCTTACCGGGATAGGGAGATGCAAAGGAAACATGCTTTTTGCCCTGCGAGGTGTTAGTGTAGGTTGTCATAAACAGACTTTCACCTGTGAGCACGCGCTTGCCGGCGCTCAGCAACTTACCCAGAAAATTGGAATTCTGATTCTGACTGCCGTCGCCAAAGATGGTTGACATTTCGATACGTTCGGCCACGATCATAAATGAACCGGCCTCGGCAACCGCCGTTTCTCCCGGGTCCAGCTCCACCTCTACATACTGCATTTCTTCTCCGAAAATGCGGTAATCAATTTCGTGGTTATTCATAATTTGCCTGATTTTGTTTTGTGAATTCAAAACTAAGGGAAACAGCACAGCTCCTTGCGCGACGGCAGTGAAATTTCGGTGAAATTGTCAGTGAACCTGACTTTCCTTTATCAGGAAATAATGTTCGAAACTTATACTGCTTTCGGCATCTTTCAATTTCAACTCCTGCCAGTTGCTGCCGATTGTTACAGACCGAACTGCCGCATCTCCTTCATGAATGCGGAGCGGCAGTGCAAATCCGTCTGCGCAATGGCTGAACCGAACCGATAGTGCTTTGCGCTTACGTTTCCATTCCAGTACAGGAATATCTGTGCTGCGCAGGTATTGATCAAATACAGGTTGCAGAGGTAATCCCGTAAACTCTTTCAGGAAAGATTCCATCTGAGCGCCGGTGATCTGCTTATGATAAAATCGCTGATTCATGGTGCGCAGCATCTGCCGGAACTTTGTGTCGTCGTGCATCAGTTCGCGTATGGTATGGATCATGGCAGCGGCTTTATCAGTATTTATCGCTGCTACCGTCGTCGTTGACGCCGTAATGTCCCTGAACGGGAATATCATTCTGAATATTGGCCCATTGCCCCATAGTATAGGCGCGCTCATGGGCTTTGTCGGGTCCGAACCAGTATTCCACGAAAAGCGTGCTTCGGCATAGGTGGTGAAGCCTTCATGTATCCAGTTGTCGGCTATATCGGCTGCAGTGATGCTGTTTCCGAACCATTCGTGTCCGCTTTCATGCACTACTATAAAATCAAACAGTAACCCTATGCCCGTATTGCTCCGGTCTTTACCCTGGTAGCCGTTCTGGTAACCATTCCCATATGCAATAGCACTCTGGTGCTCCATTCCGAGATAGGGAGCCTCTACTATTTTATATCCGTCGTCATAAAAAGGATACGGCCCAAACCAATATTCAAAAGCGCTGAGCATGCGGGTAACTTCTTTGAACTGTTTACGCGCTATAGCTTCGTTATCCCGCAAAGAACAAAAGATCAGGTGCAGCGGCCCTTTTCTCCCTGATAATCTTCGTTCCAGTGCACATAGTCACCAAGATAGAATGTGACATCATAGTTATTGATCGGGTCGGCTGTTTCCCAGTCAATCTGCTGCCGGTTTCCCGTGCGCAACCGCGATCCGAATCGTCCGTTTGCAATCGCTTCCAGGTCTGACGGGCCGGAAATCCTGATTTTCATACCCTGGTCCGGCTCGTCAAGTGGATATCTTTACACGGCCACCAGCAACTGGCACCGGTCCCCTGGCAGGCAACTGCCACCCATGGATTCCCGTTGGCGTCTTTAGCCCAGACCAATCCTCCGTCCCAGGGGGCTTTGCGCGCCACTTTCGGAATGCCGTGATAATACAGCTTCAGTGTTTGCTGTGAACCCTGAAGCTGTTTCCGGAACGGATGTTTCAGCCAGAATACGTTCCCTTCGCGTGTGAAGGGTATGTTTTCTCCAAGCGACACCGCGCTATCCAGCTGCAGCGGTTCCTGCAGATCTATCTGCATACTGTCGGAGACCCTGCCGCTGATTTTGAAAACAATGGTGGTCGATCCGGCAATGGAACGTTCCTGGTCATTTAAAGAAACATAAAGACGGTAATACTGAACGTCCCACCAGTTGCGTCCGTTGCCATTCCCGCCGCGCAGACTGTCCTGCCGGTTAAAAGCAAACAGGGCGTTTGCCGTGAGCAAACACCCTGTAAGACATATCATAATTTTCTTCTTAACTATATTCATTCGTCAAAAATTCCGATTAAGCGATATACTATTCCGCTTTTGCAATATCAGTCACTTCAACGTCGAAGATCAGGATACTGTTTGCAGGAATGGCAGGACTTGGACTTCTGTCACCGTAAGCCATAATGCTTGGGATGTACAGGGTTGCTTTAGATCCTTTTTTCATAGTACCTACACCGATGTCCCAGCCCGGAATAACCTGACCCTGACCCAGGGTGAAGCTGAAAGGCTGAACGTGGTGGAAAGCAGAATCAACATTTGAATCGAATACTTTTCCGTCCATGGTTCTGCCTGTGTATTTCACAGTTACTTTCTGCCCTTCACGTGCCGTATCGCCTGTTCCAGCCTGATTGTATTTGATATACATTCCGGATGCATGGCGTACAGGTTTGATATTGTTTTTAGTGAAGTAAGTTTTCAGCGTTGCTGAATCTTTAACCATCATGGATTTTGCTTTTTCAGCTTTTTCCTTGAAGCCTTCAGCCTGTGTTTTTTGTTTTACAACAACCACATCCTGATCCAGCCACATACCTGCACCTTTCTTCATCCAGGGAGCCATAGGAGCACCCATTGCAAGGATGGTATCCAGCGGCATACGGAAAGTAGCGCTGTCTCCTGCACTCAGCAACTGGAACCCGTCCATGAGATCATAGCGCGGTTGTTGTGCCGGACGTACCTGCAGTTCAAATGGCTCATTGTTGTTTACAACACGGGAGCTGAACAGGACACTGTCTCCCACACGGGAACGGGTGTGGATGGTAATAAAATCGCCTACCTGAGGGGATTTTCCCGGAACATCTTTCCAGATGCGCATTTGCAAACCATTGCTTACTTCTGTCCATCCGTTCACTGTTTTACCCAGTGTTACAGGTTGAGCTACGAATTGTTCACGTTGATTCTGTGCAAAAGAGGTTGCTGACAAAGCAAAGCAGCCAAGTCCCAAAACGACTAATTTTTTCATTAGGGTCTGTGTGTTTTTTGTGATTTAATTTAGGTGAAATTCTTATTTGAAATAGGTGCTGTTCGGATTCTATCGTGTTTCCCTATTAACCTTAGCAATA
>JASGJF010000033.1:0-13310 GCA_049840855.1 Chitinophagaceae bacterium
GAAAAAGCACCTGTATAGGGAAGTTAGCGGCATCGGCCTTTAGTTTTCTGTCGGTTGTTGCGAGTCGTATCCCGCATTCTTCAATCAGGCGCAACACGCTCGCTGAGTCGGCCGCTTTTCTGAATGGCAATTTTTAGCATTGTTCCGGTTTCGATTTTTATTGTCCGAGTCCCGGTAGCCGATATGCCTAAAAAAAACAACCGCCTGAAGGACTCAGACGGTTGTGAAAAGATTTCAGCTTACAGCATATCACCTCATCCCCGCCTGTGCGTGGTATGACAATGATGCTGATGCAGCTGTATGAATGACATAAAATAAATTGCTTTTTTGCAGTACAAAACTAGCGTAACTTTTTTATTCCCGCCAAATATTTTTTTCATAAAAGAGCAAAAGTGTTGCCGGTAAAGCTTTTCAGGCCGTGGCAACACTTCGCATATTTTTCAAAACGGGGATTGGAGATTATCCAACAAGCTTTGCTTCGAGAACGATCTCAAAACTGAAAGCCTGACTTACCGGACATGTCTTTTCTGCATTGCGCGCAATTTTCTCAAACTCCTCAGCGCTGATACCAGGCACATCGCCTTCCAGCTGCAACAGGGACTGGGTGATCTTTCCATCCTGCAAGGTTACGGTAGACTGTGTTTTCAATGCACCCGGGGTATATCCGGCTTCCGTAAGATCGAGGCTCAGCTTCATAGTAAAACAGCCGGCATGCGCAGCTGCAAGCAATTCCTCGGGATTGGTTCCTACCCCGTCCGCAAAACGGCTGTTAAAAGAATACTGTGTCTGGTTCAGGGTGGTACTGCCTGTAGACAAATGACCTCTTCCTTCTTTGATGGTACCGTTCCACACGGCGGTTGCTCTGCGTTTCATAATATTTGTTTTTGAGTTTGATTGTTTAATGATGTAAAGCTACTATTCGGCTAAGTTTCTGAAAATGATTTTATCTTAAAATATCAGAGCCTCCTTAGGCATTCATATATTCCAATTATTACACAGAAGCATCGAGAGACCGGATGAGCCCTATCACATCTTCTTTACCCCACCCATCTTCCTGCGCCTTTGTATAGGATTTCTGCGCAGCAATGCCCAGAGGTAAACGGGCACCCGCAGCCAAGGCAATGTTGACGTCTTTCAGCATCAGGTCCAGAGCAAACGCAGGCGGATATTCGTCGGCAAGGAGTAAAGGTGTCTTTACTTTTGTGGCACCGCTGCCACAGGCACTTTCGTTGATAATATCGAGCAGCTCAGGCCTGGCCACTCCAAGACGATCGCCCAGCAATACGGTTTCGGCAAGCCCCTGGTACAATACAGAAAGAAAATAATTCACACTGATCTTTGCCGCAAGACCTGAACCCTGCGGACCGAGATGCTTCACCTGCTTTCCCATTTTCAGGAGGTAAGGCATGGCGCGTTGCACATCCTGGTCTGTACCTCCGGCCATAATCAGTAAAGTGCCTTCAGCGGCAGGTTTCGTACTTCCGGCTACAGGCGCATCGAGGAAAGAAGCACCGGCCTGCGCCAGTCTCCCGGCCACAGATCGCGAAACCCCGATGGAAACAGTGCTCATGTCCACAAATAATTTTCCCGCTAAAGAGTGTTGCATCAAGCCGCCATATACAGCTTCCAATGCTGTATCATCCGTCAGCATGGTAAAGATCACGGAGCTGGCCGCAACCAGGTCGCCGATAGAAGCACAGAGCTTCGTACGGGCTGAAAAACCGGCGGTTTTATCAGGATTCCGGTTATAAACGGACAGCGGAAAACCCGCCTGCTCAAGATTTGCGGCCATCGGGTGCCCCATATTGCCCAGACCGATAAAGCCTAACGGTTCAATGCTCATTGTTCGTGCATTTAATCTTTCAAAGATAAGCGCATTGCAAGAATATCTTAAAAGGTGTGATGGGGGGATTTTCAGACTCACGCGGCTTTATCTTCGCGCGATGCATATACACACCATGTATGCATAAAAAATTGTAGTTTCGACCGTAACGAGATCCATTGCCGGTCTGCACCATTAAAAAAGAGACAATGACTAATCCCGTAATCATCACTATATGTGTATTGCTGCTGCTCGCTTATATCTTTGATCTCAGCGCTGCAAAAACCAAAATCCCTTCTGTGATCCTGCTGCTCGCGTTGGGATGGATTTTCCGTCAGGGAACCATGCTGCTGGAAATTCCCGTTCCCAACCTTAGCTCCATTTTACCGATATTGGGAACTGTAGGGCTCATCCTCATTGTCATGGAGGGATCGCTGGAACTTGAGCTGAACCGGGAAAAGCTACCGCTCGTAGGTAAAGCCACAATAATTGCCACCTTACCCATGATCCTGTTCAGCTTCGGTCTCGCCTGGGCTTTCAGCTATTATGGACTGGTATCTATGAAAGTTGCGCTGGCCAGTGCAATACCCCTGGCGATCATCAGCAGTGCCATTGCTATTCCGAGTGCTCACCATCTTGCTGCCCGTGAAAAAGAATTCGTCACCTATGAAAGCAGCATCTCGGATATTATCGGTGTGATCCTGTTCAATTTTATCACCCTGAACGACACGATCGGGGTACATTCTTTCATTGAATTTACCTGGGAGCTGGTGGTGATGCTGATCGTCAGTGCGCTCGCAACTGCCGGACTCGCATTCCTGCTGAGCAAGATCAAACACCATGTAAAGTTCGTACCCATCATACTGGCGGTGGTACTCATTTACACGATTGCTAAAACCTATCACCTGCCCTCTCTTCTTTTTATTCTGCTGTTCGGACTTTTCCTCGGCAATCTGAATCACTGGCAATCCGTTCCGTTTATTCATCGCCTGCATCCGGAGACCCTGGACCGCGAGGTAGATAAATTTAAAGAACTCACGACGGAGATTGCCTTCCTGATCCGCGCGCTGTTCTTCCTTTTGTTCGGCTTCCTGATCGAAACCAGGGAATTGCTGAATCCCGATACGATTGTGTGGGCTCTGGCTATCTGTGCCGGAATTTATGTGATCCGTTTTGTGTTCCTGAAACTATTCCGTATGCCGGGCAAGCCACTGCTGTTCATTGCTCCCCGTGGTCTGATTACGATATTGCTGTTCCTTTCTATTCCCGCCGGACAAATAATCCCGTTGGCGAATAAGTCGCTTATCATCCAGGTGATTATCCTGAATGCACTGGTTATGATGTTCGGTTTGATGACCTACCGTATGCAACCGGAGCAGGAATTGCAGACCAAACCAGCCGGCGAACCCTTACCGGCGCAAGATTAATGACAATCGCACCCCCAGGTGCTGCAGGCACCTCCGGCTGTGTAACCTTCTTCCGAAGCATTGCTGTTACCCAACTGAGTCCGGATCTGTTCCAGTGCACGCTGAAAATCGGCAACCGGTAGTGCGCCGCTGAACAGGATCTGTTTTTCGGCGAGAAAACTCGGGACACCACGCAGACCTATTGTTTGCGCAATTGCAACATCCTGACGTACCTCTTCCGCAAACAATGCCGAACCAAGTAATTCCTGCACGGTATCTGCGGGCAGGCCCACTTCAGCAGCAAGTTCGGCAAGAACGGCAGGATCAGATATATTCTTCCCGTCTGTAAAAACCGAGCGGAACAGCGCTTCTTCCATAGCTGCGTCTTTCTGCAACGTACCTGCGTACTGAATCAACCTGTGTGCATCGAAGCTGTTGCACCAGATCATGCTGTCCGGATCAAAGCGAATACCCGATGCTGCGGCCATATCGCTGACGCGCGCATTCATTGCCTTCGCTTCATCATAACTCACTTTCAGATGCTGTGCGAGTGCTTCATGTGCATCACGACCGGGTACATACTGAGCATGCGGCATTAACTGAAAACTACGCCACTGAACATTCACCTCGTCTTTCCAGGGTACCTGCGCGAGGGCGGTTTCAAAATTGCGTTTCCCGATATAACAGAAAGGACAGAATACGTCGGACCAGATCTCTATGTTCATGATTTTGCCTGATTGTATGCAGATATACGTCTGCACGGCAAAAATACGCAAAGCCTCCTGATGCAGGCCGGCAGACCTCGTTAAAAAGACTCTGCTCTCTGTTTCAGAGCCTGATTCATACGAATGAAATTGTTGCGTGTATCATCGCCGATCCGGCGCAGGATCATGGAACTGAGCATTCCTGAAAAGGACTCTTCCTGTGTGAGTTTAACGCTGTTTTCGGAAAGCGCCTCTATCTCAAAATAATGGCGTCCGTCGAAAATGCCCTTTACGAAAAGGCTGCCCAACCAGGCAAAATGCTTAAGAGGTTCGCAACGGGTGATGCGCGGCTGAAACACGTATTCTTTACCTCCGTTCAGCATTGTATTCCGCAATACGGTACCTGCTTCTGCCCGTCCGTCTATTCTGACGATAAACGGATTCCACGCAGGATATGCCGGAAAATCAGTAAGGATATCCCAGACCGTGGCGGCGCTGGCGTTGATGATAATTTCGGTTTGAATCTGCCTGTTCATAACTATGCCTGTTTAACGGTACAAAAATACCGGCAACGCGGGCTGTCATCCGTTAACAATTGTAAAGAAATGATGCGAATGTCTACTTCGCAAGCCGTTTGCGTATACGGCTCATCGACACAGGTGTCATACCCAGAAACGAAGCGATGATATGATGCGGCACACGCAGCAGCAAATCGCCATGTTGCGCTTCGAATCTGCGATAACGTTCTTCTGGCGTGTCGAGTACAAAAGAAGAAAGGATCACCTGGGCATTGATAAAACGCTGTTCCGCTATCTTCCGGCCGAACTCCTGCATGCGCGGCATTGTTGCATACAGATCCTGCATTTGCTGATAACCGATGACCAGCAGATCGCAGTCTTCCATTGCTTCGAGCGTCTGAATACCGGGAGCCTGGCGCAGAAAACTGTCATATCCTCCGGCAAACAGGTTTTCCCGGAAAATGAAACCGGTGATCTCCTGTCCGTCTTTGGTGTAATACAGCCGCACAAGGCCTCTGACGATGAAAAAAAGTTCACGTGCCACTTTCCCTTCCTCTGCCAGCTTAAACTTCTTCGGCACCTGCCTGAAACTGAAGGCGCTTTCCAGCTGCTCCTTTTCCTTATCGGTGAAGGATACTGCCTGTGAGATATATTGATGAAAACCGGAAAACATAAACTGCCGTTTGGGGCACGACTAAATTACAACATGTTGTCAGCCTGAAACAAATAAAAAGTAACGGAAAGGCCTAAAATCGAAGGAGGCTGCCCCCTCGCGGAAGACAGCCATCCCTCTTTGTTCACCACCACCTAATTATTTCCAGCCGCCACCGAGTGCACGATAGATGTTCACGGTGGCATTCATTTGTTTCATTTTTGTTTCGATCAGATCGAAACGGGCTTCCAGCGCATCACGTTGCGTCATCAGCACTTCCATGTAATCTGCACGGGCAGAACGGAACAGGTCGTTGGAGATCGTCACCGACTGCGCGAGTGTTTCCACCTGGTTGGATTTTATCGAATAAGTGCTGTCCAGGTTCTTCATGTTTGACACCTGGTTTGCCACTTCGATGTAGGCGTTCAGGACTGTGCGCTCATAATTATACACCGCCTGCATCTGACGCGCATTCGCACTGTAGTACGCAGCCTTAATACCGTTCCGGTTTACAATAGGCGCAGCCAGATCACCGGCAATCGAATACAATAAGGACTCAGGCGTTTTCAACAGGTAAGCCGGATCGAAAGCCTGGTAACCGATCTGGGCATTGAGTCCCAGCGAAGGATAAAAACGCGCCTTTGCGACCTTCACGTCCAGCTTCGCCGCAGCCAGTTCCTGCTCTGCACGACGGATATCCGGGCGATTGTCGAGCAGCTGCACCGGCAATCCTGCCCGCACAGCCGCCGGAGTAAGGCGTTCAAATCCAGCCACGTCACGATCCACATGCTGCGGAAAGCGACCCAACAGGAAGTTGATTTCATTCTCTGTCTCCACAATACGCTGCTGAATACCATATTGCAGGCTCTGCGTGTTCAATACCTGAGCCTGGAACCGGCGCACAGCCAGCTCTGTCACTTTCGCGGCTTCCTTCTGAAGTTTTACGATGCGCAATACATTGCTCTGGATCTCCACGTTACGCTTCACGATCTCAAGCTGGTTGTCGAGTGCGAGCAGTTCGTAGTAGTTATCCGCAATCTCCGCGATCAGGTTCGTGATCGTAAAGTTCCGGCCCTCCATGGATGCGATATAGCGCAGGGAAGCAGCTTTCTTGGCATTACGCAGTTTCCGCCAGATATCGATTTCCCAGCTTGCATAAGCCGAGAACATATAATCCGGAAGGGGTTCCGGCATTTCTTTACCCGGCTTGATCTGAGTATTGGCCTCCATTGCACCGATATTGGTATAGCGCGCCACTTTATCAACGCCGGCACCACCCCGTAATCCGAGGAAAGGAAGATATTCTCCTTTACGCGCACGTATCTCATTGCGTGCGATTTCCAGTTCCTGCACGGTGATATTCAGCTCCTGGTTATTTTTCAAAGCAGTATCGATCAGGGCGACGAGGTAAGGATCGGAAAAATAGTTCCGCCATTGCAGCGTCGCCATATTACTCGTGTCAGTTTCCGATGTGCCGCTGTAGGAAGCAGGCACCGTGCGTTTTTCTTCGCGCGGTTTCACTGCTGCCGGTATTTTACATCTGGTGAAGCTTAAGGCCACTATTGCAACCGCAAGACTTCTATAAACTATTTGCTTGTTCATGTTGTTCTGTCTGTGTTTTAGTGGAGAATATTGGGTTCTTCAGAATGTGAGAAATCGTCGATCTGGTGTACCAGCGATTCGGACAAAGAATTGTCGTCTTCGTAACGGATCAGTTTTCTGCCATCGGCAAGAGAGCCGAATATGTAGTAAAGACCGGGCACAATGATCACACCAAAAACAGTACCGAACAACATACCACCGAGGGCGGCGCCTCCAAGTGTCTTATTACCGATCGCACCCGCTCCGCTCGCAACAATCAGCGGTATCAGACCCGCGATAAACGCGAAAGAGGTCATCAGGATCGGTCGGAAACGCACTTTAGCGCCTTCAATCGCTGCTTCCAGGATCGTCGCTCCTTCATGCCGTTTCTGAACCGCAAACTCAACGATCAGTACCGCATTCTTACCCAACAGACCCACGAGCATGATCAGTCCGATCTGCGCATAGATGTTGTTCTCCAATCCCATTACTTTCAGCATGAAGAATGTACCGAACACACCCACAGGCAGCGACAGGATTACCGCCAGCGGTATGATGAAACTTTCATACTGCGCGGAAAGAACGAAGTATACGAACGCCAGCACGACCAGGAAGATGTAGATCGATTCATTACCCCTGCGTGATTCGTCAAAAGACAAACCTTCCCAGGCGATATCGTATCCTTTCGGAAGCTCCTTAGCCACTTCACGCACTGCCTGGATCGCATCTGCCGTGGTATACCCTTTGGCAGGCAGACCCTGAATGGCAGCCGAGTTATACATGTTGTAACGCGTGATCTCGTTTGGCCCCTGTCCTTTCACCAGCTTCATAAATGCTGAGTAAGGCACCATTTCCCCTTTATCGTTCTTCACGAACATGTTCAGGATGTCTGAAGGAAGACGACGGAATTTCGGATCCGACTGCACATATACTTTAAAGAAACGGTTGAACTTAATAAAGCCCTGCTCGTAAGTACTACCTACCATGATATTCAGATTTTCCATCGCTTCTCCGATAGAAACGCCTTTCTGCATCGCGAGGTTATTATCGATCTGCAGTTCATACTGCGGATAGTTGGCAGCAAAGAATGTGAACAGACCTGCAAGCTCCTTACGCTTTCCGAGATCGTCCATAAATTGCTTGTTTATCTTATCAAAGTCGCGGTAGTCGGTAGTGGTGTTCTTATCCAGCAAACGCAGGGAGAACCCACCGGAGGAACCGAAACCGGGGATGGCAGGCGGCTCGAAGAACTCGATTTTCGCACCGAGATCCCTTGTTTTATGTTCCATCTCTTCCATGATCTCCCGCACATTGTGATCGCGGTCGTGCCATGGCTTCAGGTTGATCAGACAGGTACCGGCATTGGAACCGCGGCCTTCCGTCATGATCTCGTACCCTGCAAGAGACGACACGGATTCCACCCCATCGATATGTTCACATATTGCCTGCAGGCGACGGGATACTGCATTGGTGGTTTCCAGTGTAGAACCCGGAGGTGTCTGGATGATCGCATAAATAGTACCCTGGTCTTCACTCGGAATAAACCCGGAAGGCAATACTTTATTAATGAAGAACGTACCTACACAGAATCCGGCCAATACCAGGAAAGTGACCATTCTACGGTTCACGATCAGGCGCAGCAGGCCTACATAACGGCCGGTCATCTTATCAAAGCCTTTGTTGAACTTATCAAGACCTTTCGTCAGGAAATTCTTTTTCTTCTCATGTCCGTGATGGTTACGCAGGAGCATCGCACAAAGTACCGGCGTAAGCGTAAGTGCCACAATCGCGGAGATCACGATGGAGCTTGCCATGGTAATAGAGAACTGACGGTAGAAGGTACCGACCGGACCCGACATGAATGAGATCGGAAGGAATACCGACACCATTACGGCCGTGATCGCGATAATCGCACCGCTGATCTCACCCAATACCATCTTCACGGCCTGGTAGGGCGTTATCTTGGGATATTCTTCGAATTTGGCGTGCACCGCCTCCACGACGACGATCGCATCATCCACCACAATACCGATAGCGAGTACAAGCGCGAACAATGTTACGAGGTTGATCGAAAGTCCGAGCAGCTGCATGATAAAGAACGCACCTACAAGCGACACCGGTACCGCAAGGATCGGGATCAGCGTCGATCGCCAGTCGCCCAGGAAGATAAATACCACGATAGCCACGAGAATGAACGCGTCCCTCAGTGTGTGCACCACCTGTTCGATAGATGCATCCAGAAACTGGGATACGTCGTAGCTGATCTTATAATCGAGACCGGGCGGGAAACTTTCCTTCATTTCGGCCAGCTTCGCCTTTACATCACGGATTACATCACTCGCATTACTACCGTAGTTTTGTTTCAATACAATCGAAGCTGACGGGTGACCGTCCAGGTTCGAATAGATATCGAAGAACTCACTGCCCAGCTCCGCACGACCAATGTCTTTCAGGCGGATGGCTTCTCCTTCCGGATTTGCACGGATGATCACATTCTCATATTCCGAAGGTTCACTGAAACGACCTTTGTACGTCAGTACATATTCCAGTGCCTGCGCCTGGATACCAGAGCTCTGACCGATACGACCGGGGCGGCCCACGATACTCTGTTCGCCCAGGGCTTTCATTACCTCATCGACAGAAACATTGTAGGCACGCATACGATCGGGGTTCAGCCAGATACGCATCGCGTAAGTACGGCTACCCAGGATCTGCGTACGACCTACCCCTTTGATACGGTTGATCTCGGGGATCATTTTTACGTTGGCGTAGTTGTACAGGAACTTTTCGTCCATGTTCTTACCTGTGGCGTACAGGTTTACATACATCAGCATACTGGGCTGGATCGGTGTGATCACCACCCCTTCGCGCTGCACGAGTTCGGGCAGCAGCGGCATTACCTGGTCGACCCTCGTCTTCACACGGATAACCGCCTGGTTAGGATCCACACCCGGTTCAAAAATAACGCGGATCGTAGCCTCACCCGCACTCGTGGCATCGGTGGCCACATAACGGGCATCCTGAACCCCATTGATCGCATTTTCGAGTGTGATCAGGGTAGACTTTACCAATACATCGGCACTTGCACCGGGGTATGCGATAAAGATATTTACTGTAGTGGGAGCAATTTCCGGGAACTGCGCTGTAGGCAGCTGTACGATGGACAGCGTACCCATAAAGACGATAATGATCGATATGACGATCGCCAGTACGGGCCTGTGGATGAATTTACTAAACATAGTTTCTTCTTTTTAAAGGCCCAATTATTCAGCATACAGGTTCAGGTGCGCCATTACGGAGTCAGCCTTTTCCACTTTATATGCTATTTTCTGATTTTCTTTTACAAGGCGCAGACCCTCCAGCAGGATCTTATCATCCGCAGCCAGTCCGCTTTTGATCACAAATATGTGCGGCAGTTCCGCTGCGATCTCGATCTCGCGCGATCTTACGCGGTTCTCTTTGTCGATTACATACACATATTTTTTCTCAAGTACCTCGAAAGTGGCCTTCTGAGGGATCACCAGTGCACCTCTGAGCGGAATAGGGATCAGGATGCTGCCGGTCTCTCCGTGACGCAACAGTCCGTCAGGATTCGGGAAAGTTGCCCGGAAAGCGATGTTCCCGGTCTCGTTATCGAAATCAGCTTCGATTGTTTTCACCACTCCGGAATGATCGAACATCTGGTTGTTCGCCATACGGAGCTGTACATTCATCACACTGTCTTTTTTAGTGCTGGATTTATAGCTCAGGTATTCCGCTTCCGGAACATTGAAATAAACCCACATCTGACGGTTGTCGGAAAGCGTGGTCAGCAGCTCGCCTTCGTCCACGAGGCTTCCGAGCCGCACGTGAAAACGGTCGATGATGCCGTCAAAAGGAGCACGGATCTCGGTAAACTGAAGATGTACATCTGCCAGGGACAGTTCGGCTTTGGCTTTATTGAGTTTTGCCCGCGACATAGCCAGCTCATTCGGAGCAACGATATTACTGTCGGCAAGGCGTTTGGTATTCTGGTATTCGATTTCGGCAAAATTGGCTTCGGCCTTTGCTTTCTGCAGTTCTGCCTCGTACAGCCGGGGCATGATGCGGAACAATAATTGTCCCTGCTTTACAAACTGACCTTCGTCAACAAATATTTCCTGAAGGTAACCGCGTTCCTGGGCACGCAGTTCGATGTGACTGATAGCATGGATCTGACAAACGTAGTCTTTGGAAATCGCAGTATCCATGCGGGCAGGCGTGGTAACAAGGTACTTTACTTCTTCTTTTTCTCCTTCATTTCCGGAGCGGCAGCTTACCTGGCCCAACAAGCCACATAAGCCCATAAGCACGAGCATTCTTTTCATAATAATTGCCTTAAGGCAGATATTTGGGGGTGATTGTTAATGAACAAAGAGACGCGTACTGAACATACGCAGAAAAGCTCCGTCCGGCAGGAGTGGTTACCGGGGAGTATACGTTTACCGGAAAACTGCATTGCAATGATCCGGCAGATGAAATCAGATACGGAATACCTGGAAAAGAATAAAAGCTTTGGGAGCAGCTATATCTGCTGCAATATCTCCAGCCAGCGGAGAAGTGAAAGATCAGCCGTAAAAGGCTGCTGAGATGTGTAAAAGAAAGATGTGAAATAATTGTCTGCGCCGGGAGACTTTTTGAATGACTGGAATTCCTCGTCATCTTCATCATCCTCGCTCTCATTGTCGGAAGTAACTATTTCTTCATGCCCCCTGTGATTTGCAGATAAAACCGTTCTTAATTCGGAAAGCGGGAGATCAAGGATCGTGAATACACGGGTATTGTCAATGCGCTCTGGTAAATTCACCAGGATATGGCGGCCCCCGTCAGGGTGCTGTTGCGCACCTAAGGGAGATGAGTTGCCGAAAAATATCAGGCTGAGTGAAAGTAAAAAACGCAGAAGCAATTTCATTGCGATGTCAAAATTAGCAGAAGTTTGATATGTATGGTCTTTGCCGTTTGTTAAAAAATAGTAATTGTCGTCAAATAACATTAGCTACACACGTTTGAAGCGTCGCGCCGTACTTAACTCCTGAATTGTAGCTCATTCCGGTGCAGACAGCGCAGCCCGTTATCATAAAAAAAACGCCGCTTTTCGCGGCGCAGGAACGTAAAAACAACTAAACTGAAAACTCAGGCAGGATGCACCTGACTGTGCTTTTCCAATCTCCAGTTCCGATCATAGCGCACAAAAAAGGCGATCCATATGGAGCGCGACAATCGCTGCAACAGGGGTTGTATCAGCAATAACAGCACAATAGCCGTTCCCAGGCACCAGAAAATGCTGTTATCTGTATAGGACAATCCGAACAATACAGCCCAGGCAACAAAAACAGTGGCCAGAGTCCTGCTACAGAAAGACCGTAACTCACATAGCCGGTACCAAAATAAAAGCCGGTCTGCAATTCGAATTTCTGTCGCACAGGACAGTGTTCCGGCATTTCCATCGCAGAGCTGAAATTGTAAGGATTTGACCGGGTGAACAATTTCCCGCGGCGACAGCGCGGACAACGATTACTCAGGATGCTCAGCATGGCATTAGCGGCGTCATCTTTTACAGCACACATAGTTTGTATTATTTAATGATTGTTGATATAAGTGCGGCGGAACTCTTCAGGAGTATGGCCGGTGTTCTTTTTGAAAAAGCGCGTAAAGTGAGAGTTATCGGTAAAGCTGAGTCCGCCCGCAATCTCCGCGACAGACGTATCGGCATTCACCAGCAAGCGTTTGGCCTCCAGCAGTATACGATCTCGTATCAGTTCGCCCGCTGCTTTATTTACAGTGTCTTTACACAGTGCATTCAGATGATTCGGTGTTATATAGAGCAACTCCGCATAGTCTTTCGGAAGGCGTTTCTCGGCAAAATGCAATTCGATCAGTTTGCGGAACTGCGCCAGTAACAGTCTGTTGTGCGGGGTTACTGCAGCCTCAGTCGGGGGGCGGGAAGAGCGGCTGGCCAGTATAAGCAACTGCAGGATACAGGTGCGGATCATATCGTGGGCCATATAGGCTCCCTGCTGTAATTCGAATTAGATCCGGGTCAGCAGTGTAATTGCCTGCTCCTGGTCTTTCCTGTTCAATCGCAGCACACTTTCAGAAGCGACACCCTGCATTACCGGGAAATGCTCAAAATACTGGTGCCGCAGCAGGAACTGATCGAAGAAATGTTCCGAGAAATTAAGCACATACCCCTCGATAGCACCTTTAAAGTCCCAGGTATGCACCTGCCCCGGCACCATAAAGTACATCTGCCCGGCTTTCACATCGAAACGCTCAAAGTCAATAGTATGAAAACCACCTCCGGCAGTAAATAATACTATATGGTAAAAAGAATGCCTGTGCGGCCAGTGGAGATTGGGGTGATCGCGCAGATAATCCGTGAAAGTGGCGGCCACCACATCTGCGCTGCCCGGATCTCCTCCTTTGAGCGAACAGATGTCGTATACCGGAATTGTATTTTTTACCGTTTTCATCGATAAGCAAAGATACCAGCACTCAAGTTAGCCGTATTGTACGTGTCAATGAAAAAATGGTATTATTTACTGATTCCACGTATGAGTTACAGGAAGCGCAGTAGGTGCTGTTCGGATTCTATCGTGTTTCCCTATT
>JASGJF010000034.1:0-128467 GCA_049840855.1 Chitinophagaceae bacterium
CTATGTATTGCTAAGGTTAATAGGGAAAGACATGATAGAATCTGATAATAACACCATTTATCTCAGTGGATGCCTCCTGATTATTATCGGTGAACATCAGCAGTTTTGCATATTTCAGATGCGTACGGGATCGTTCGGATCAATGCCGATAGCCTTTTTAAAATATTTGATGGTACCCCTGCACGTCTTTGTGCTCAAACAGCAGTTCGCCGATCGAGGAAAAATAATATGCCTTGGTGCTATCCAGCGATACCGTTTTTTTGAGATCTGTGAGGGCCAGCGAGTTGGCACCCTGCTCCCGCAGCAGCATGGTGCGCTTGTAATACAGCGCAGCATTATTACCATTCTTTTCTATACGTGCAGATACTTCAGCGATTTCCGGCACGGCAAATACTCCGGAAACAGGCTGTTGAGGGGCTTTGGAACCACCGCCACAGGCTGTGAGCCCCAGCACACATATAAAAGAAAACAAAGATAATTTCAGATAGCGGAACATGCGGAACAGGTTTCTATTTTTGCAGCGCAAATATAGGTCAAAAAAACAGTGGTCGGAAGCGCAAGCCATGACAAATGAAGAATTACAGCCATTCAATTAGTCAGGCGGTTTACCGGGGCAGATATAAGGCAGAAAATAAGCATTTAAAAAGAAAGGAGCCAAGAAATTCAAAGTATTTTTGTAGCATGGTTAACGTTTTAGACATAGCAAATGCTTTTATCATGTTGTCCGAACCGGAAGTGGGTGACCATGTTTTAATTTAAAAGTGCAGAAACTGGTTTACTATGCACAAGGTTTTCATTTAGCAATTAAAGGAACAGCATTTTTCAACGAGCCTATTCTTGCATGGGAAACATGGTCCGGTTGTCGAAAGCCTGTATCATCACTTTGGAGAATATGGCGCTACCGGATTGCCTTACCCTTCAGATTTTGATGCTCACCGAACATTTACGGCTGAGCAAATTGAACTGATAAAAGAGATCCACTCTGTCTACGGACAGTTCTCTGCCTGGAAATTGCGAAACTTAACTCATTCGTATGTCTGATGGAAACTCCGAGAAACCAGGAGATAGATCATGAATTCTCCCTCGCTCCGGGATCATTTCCAGAACGAACTACTGCGTACTCATGACCAAAATAAAGTTACCCGCTTTAAATAAAAGTTCAAAAACTTGCTCCGCGTGAAGAGACAACCATCGTTCATGTACACCCTATTTTCTGCTTCAAATACTTACATAAAGACTACGGGTTGGAACCCTGTTCTGCAGAACAGAAAATTTCTTTCTGAGAGTGATTATGCATCTTATCCAAAATGGACTGGCAAGATATCCAGCTGGCTCACAGGCATGGAATGGGTTCTGAGAAAATAGCCAGATCCGCCATACAACCGGAATCCCGCCGGAGTATCAGAAGATGTCGAACATTTTCTTGCTTTGCGATTTGGATGGGAAAGCGCCCTTTGTCGGATACCGCAATAAATTTGTGTTTCACGTAATATTTATTGAATTATAACTTTTCCGTGTACAGACATTAACAGAAAGCTGAGCAAGGCTACCTTTGCCCTATAAGACCATCTTCTTACGGAAACATACACTGACCCTGAGTGTTTGTGCGCTTGCACTGCTCTTCTCTGCAGCCTGCTCAAACATACCACCGGACGCATCTCAGCGAAATACCCCGCCTGCCTCGCAGACAAAGTCTTCCGAAGCATTCCTGAAATCCGGAGGCTCCTGCCCCCAGGGCAATTCCGTAAAACAATACCTGTTCCAGGGAAAAAAGGTATATGTAGTTGCTCCGGGTAACTGCGGGGCGGGTGAAGAATGGTGGTGGACAGTTATGGATGATCAGTGCAATGAGATCGGGTATCTGGGAGGATTCGCGGGAAACACCAGGATCAATAATGAAGATTTCAGCAACGCCGTTTACCAGGTAGATGATCAGGACTAAGACCGTATCCGCTCCATCATTTTTTCAGGATGTGCCAGCCGGGTAAAGCCAAAACGCTGGTATAAGCCGCGTGCATCATTGGAAGCCAATCGCCAGACCCGAACATCCCGCAACTCCGGAAATTGCAATATGTACTACTAGTTGCAGCGAATAACCTTTGCCGCGATGCTGCGGATCAATAGATCATCAGGTAGGCAAACTGTACGGTGTCCGACACCACACGTGCATAGCCGATCTGGTTGCCGTGCAGGTACACACCGAAATTAAGCGAATGATCCACGCACTGCTGCATCTGTGCCTGACGCCCCTGCGCCCAGTAGGTCTGTGACAAAAATGCGGTCATATATGCTATGTCCAGCTTAGCGGGGTCCGTATCTATGATCAGGTTGTCCATACAGCGTAATAAAACTCCGTAATGTGCAGATTATTGTGGTTATCAGTTGAGATCATCCATACGGGACGGTTTCTTCTTCGCCGGCTTGCAGGTTTTGCAAAAGTCCGGCAGCTGTCCGATCTCCGTTTTCACTGCCTGATGCAATTGCGCAAGCAATTCACGTTTACGTCCCATTTCCGTTTCCTGCAGCGCATTACTGCGGCGCACGTCGTATTCGTGGGATAACTCGTCATATACCGGCTGATAGAAATCGCTGCGTGAAAATGCCCGCTTTTCCTCGTACAGCCGCTGGCGCATCTTCCGTGCGTACAGTTCCGCAAGGTCGAATGAAAAGCAGGTAGATTGCACGAACTCTGATGCGGTAGCCGAATCCTGCGCAACCAGGAAAGAAACGGAAGGATCAAAAGTGCAGTCGACCTTATCGTTGAAGTTCTTCGTGAACATGAACTGACCATTCGACATCAGAAAAGAGAATTCAATCCGTACAGCTGCGCTCATGCTGTTGGCGTTTATATCGTGACTGATCCGAGTTTGCGGCGAACGAAAATCCTGCAATCCGGGAGTAAAGATCCCATCCCAACTTATCCTGTTTTGGGCATATGCTCTGTGACCTGCAAACAGGACCAGGGCCAGTAAAAAATATTTCGTCCGCATCATGAAGGCCACAAATATAGAGCTGCGTCATTACATGTCAAAACCGGATACTGGTATGCTATTGCAGCCGGAATGTCACCGGTACAAGGAAATAAACACGAACGGGCAGATTGTGCGAGCGGGCCGGTGTCCAGGCTGGCATCGAACGGACCACCCGGAGTGCTTCGGCATCCAGAGCAGGGTACGCTCCGCGGCGTATCACGGGCTTAATAACCGAACCATCTGTATCCACAATAAAGCGAACGCGTACCGTTCCTTCCCAATCCTGTTCTATCGCATCCTGGGGATAACGGATATTATTTTGCAGGTATCTGTACAAAGCCGTTTCTCCTCCTTTGTATTCGGCCATCACTTCTATCTGTGGCTTACCCGGCGTTTTGCTTCCGTCTTCATTGTAGAATGTGGCTTTCCGGAGTTTACCGCTGCGGTATTTTTCGCTGGACGCGACCACACCGTTTTCGTAATACCATTTCCAGCGACCCACAGCTTTATTATGGCGGTATTTACCGCGTGCACGCAACTTTCCGTTTGCATACCAGTTGTTCCACCATCCTTCTATATTACCGGCTTTATATACCGCCCGGGATCTGACGGCGCCTGTCTCATACACATCCATCCATTCGCCGCTGCGCATGCCGCGGGTAAAAGATCCGTAACTTTCACGAACGCCCGATTCATCATAATACACAAATGCACCGTCGCGCACCTTCATTGCAGCATCGGCATAGGCACCTGTCATCTGTAAAGTGCCGTTCATGTAATAGTCGCGTACGCCCCAATGATCGTCTGTGCGGAATGCCTTCCGGTAATAAGCGGCATGAACGGCACTCGTATCCCGCCACTCCGAATTGTAATAGTACGTCGAAGAATCCTGCTGCGCGTATGCCGGCAGGATTGCGCCGCACAGCGCGACAATGAGTAGTAGTGGTTTCATACAGGGAACTTATGTGACACAATAAAGTTAAACCAGAATCTGTACAGAAAATACGTTCGGAAAAGAGTTCACCCTCACGCTACCCCAGGCTGCCCTATTGCGGCGTACAGGTGATGGCAGCTTGGTATTTTTTTCAACGACGTGAGGACCTTCTTTTTGGTGTGCCGGAGTATGAACAATACAACCGGATAAATGTTGCGTTTATCTTACCGGATGTTTTACATTTGTCTGCGCTTTAGGGGTATTCCGGAAGGAATTGAGAGAGTCCCTTGGAACCTGACACGGCTCATACCGTCGTAGGGAAAAGTAAAAACCGACGTGCTTCCTGCACGCTGCTTTTGTTCCGGACCGGTTATTCCTTAGGCCATTTTATTGTATTTGAAAAATGTCTTTATGGAAACAAAACTCTGGGAGCTTGTCCAACGCGTAAGTACACTATCCCCTCTGGTACTCAACCTCACCAATTATGTGGTAATGAACAATACCGCAAATGCCCTGCTTGCGGCCGGCGCTTCACCGATCATGGCGCATGCCCGTCCGGAACTGCACGACATGGTTTCCATCTCCTCCGCCGTAGTCATCAATATCGGCACCCTCGACGAATACTGGTCGGACTGTATGTACACCGCCGCGCGCGAAGCCAACGCCGCCTGCAAACCATGGGTATTAGACCCTGTGGGGGCCGGCGCCAGCAATTTCCGCAACGAGGTATGTGCCGCATTACTCGGATACCGGCCCGCACTTATCCGCGGAAATGCTTCTGAGATCATGGCGCTTGCCGGTATCAGCAATGCCGGCACCAAGGGTGTGGACAGTACAGCAGCAAGCAATGAAGCGCTGGCTGCCGCGTATGCATTAGCTGCGGCCTATGGCTCCGCGGTATGTATATCGGGGGCAACAGATATCATTACCAATGGCAGCGATACCCTATATCTCCGCAATGGCGATCCGATGATGACCAAGGTAACCGGACTCGGATGTACGGCGTCGGCATTATGCGGTGCTTTCCTCGGTGTATCCGACGAACCACTCCCGGCCGCCGCCGCAGCCATGAGCATGCTGGCGATTGCCGGAGAGCTCGCCGCAGCCGCCAGCAACGGACCGGGATCAATGCAGGTACAGCTGCTCGACGCGCTATACACGCTTGACGAAGCGACTTTTCTTCAAAGGATCAATATCAGCTCCCATGCGTAACACTGAAACGTTTCCTTACCGGCTTTACCTCGTGATTTCGGAGGACGACTGTGCAGGCAGGGATATACTGCGCGTAACAGAGCAGGCTATCCTCGGCGGTGCAGACATAGTGCAGCTGCGCGAAAAAAGTGCAGACGAAAACTACCTGCTGGACCTCGCCATCCGTACGAAAGCACTTTGCGGCCTGTATGGCATTCCGCTTATCATCAATGACCATGCGGGACTGGCGGCACATATGCAGGCGGCCGGTGTGCATGTCGGTAATGAAGACGCAAGCCCGGTATTCCTGCGCAGCCAGGAAGCGTTCCGCAACCGTATCATCGGTTATTCGGTGGAAGCGACCGAACAGGTGCACAGCGACAAAGCCCTGGCGGCTGACTATCTCGGAATCAGCCCCGTATTCCGCTCCGCTACCAAAACCAATACGCTCACCGAGTGGGGGCTGGAAGGCATCGCTCAGATCCGCAGCCTTACGGATAAACCCCTGGTTGCGATCGGGAATATGCAATTGCACAACGTGCGGCAGGTATTACAGGCCGGGGCCGATTGTATTGCGGTGGTATCCGCGATATGCGGTGCGGCGGACCCGCAGCGAGCTGCGGCAGACTTAAAAAATGAAATCAGCAAATGACAAGGTACACTTATCCTTCCGTGCTCAGCATAGCCGGATTCGACGGCAGCGGTGGCGCAGGTATCCAGGCCGACATCAAAACGATCTCCGCGCTGGGATGCTATGCCACTACCGTGCTCACGGCATTGCCGGTGCAGAATACACAGGGTGTGCGCAATATCTATCCGATACCCGTATCAGCCGTATCCGAACAGATAGCCGCCGTAATGGAAGACATACCGCCGGCGGCCATTAAGATCGGCATGGTGCATACCCCGGAACTGGCAGCCGCCATAGCGGACGCATTACTTCCCTACCCGCACTGCCTGTTGTGTTCGACCCGGTGATGGTATCCACGAGCGGTCATCGCCTGATCGAAGAAGCAACGATCCGAACCATACGCGAGCGCCTTTTCCCGATCGCCACGCTGGTGACCCCGAACATGGACGAAGCGGCGATCCTCGCGGAGATGGAGGTGCGCGAGCCGGAAGATATGCTGCCCGCAGCGCAACGTATACTGACCATCGGTTGTCCGAATGTACTGCTTAAAGGCGGTCACCTGCAGGGTGACGTCATCAGTTCGCTGCTGCTGGATGCAGCCGGGAACCGGCACACTTACAGTTCGGCAAAATACGCCACACGCAACACACATGGCTCCGGCTGCACGCTGTCTTCGGCCATTGCCGCCTTCCTGGCCAGGGGAGAACAGCTAACAGCTGCGGTCGGTCTCGCACAGGAGTATGTAACGCAGGCGATAGCTGCAGGCAGCGATGTGCGCACCGGTAAAGGCAATGGCCCTTTAAATCATTTTTTTGCACCTCAAGCGCTGATCAAACATGAGATGGTCTGACACCATATGGCAGGACACGGCTGACATATACAGCAGGATACTGGAAATGCCGTTTATAAAAGAACTTTCGGAAGGGACGCTGCCACCCGGAAAATTCCGCTTCTATATAGCGCAGGACGCTCTGTACCTGGAGCAGTTCGGGCGTGTACTGGCACTTACGGCCGCGAAGGCGGCAGACGTAAACGATGTGCTTACCTACACGCGTTTTGCCGAAACCGCTATTGTGGTGGAGCAGGCGTTGCATGCATCGTACTTCGCCGATTTTGGCGTAAGCGAAAAAGGAGTGATGCAGCCGGCCTGTCACCATTACACGCATTTTTTGCGCAGTACGGCCGCGCTGGACCCGGTGGAAGTGAGCATGGCTGCCACCCTGCCCTGCTTCCGGATCTATGCCGAGGTGGGCGCACATATCTATGCAGGGCATAGCAGTAAGGATAATCCCTATCAACGCTGGATCGACACCTATGCGGGCGAAGACTTCATGCATTCCGTGCAACGAGCCATCGACTGCTGCGATCGTGTTGCGGAACAAAGCAGCCCTTCCGTGCGGACGCGGATGAACGAAGCGTTTATCTGTGCCGCACGCATGGAGTTTGCGTTCTGGGATGCGGCGTACCGGATGCATACATGGCATATCTGAAGTAGTCCGGCGATAGTGTAAGATTGAAAGCGGCTTACTCCACCAAAACCCTTTGCCTTTCGGTAGCACCGTCGGCGGTTTGTATTTCTACAATGTACAGACCTTGTGGCAAATCAAGTGAAGTACTGTTACCTTTTAAGGCTGGTTGCTGCACCACCAAACGTCCGCTTAGGTCAAAAGCGCGTACATTTTGCAGATCTCCGCTTGCCTGAATATGGATCGTACCGTGGGCGGGATTCGGATAAATTTGTATACCCCGGTTGGTGTGCAGCACCGCCGGCACATCCAAACCGGTTGCAAAGAACCGATTTCTGAACGTATCTGCATCTACCGTTGCCACCATAGTGACAGCCTGTGAATAATAGGGACTCACGTAAGTCGTGCTGATGTAATTGCTGCTAAGCATAAATGCAGTATCCGGAGCGAACAGGCCGGAATCACAGCGGTAAAGTCCTGCGAGCATCCAGAACATTTTGGGTGGAATCGCAGCTCCTGAGTTTAACCGGAAATAAGCATCAACCGGAATGCTGGTTGCGGTGCCGATGGGAAACCCCTTATTGATGCTCCAATCGGCAACGATCCAGGAAGAGAGTGTGGTTGCAGCGCTGCCTTCATTATAGATTAGCCCGCTCGTATCGCTTGCTCCCCACCAGGTAGAATCAGAGTTAAAAACAACTCCGTCTGCATTATATACTTCACCCGCTCTTTTAAAAGATTGTGTCGGGTTAAAGATGCGGGCGTTGGCAACGGAAACAACGGGTGGTGCAGCTCCGGTAATCGTATCGTTGTAAATAGCCATCCCCTTTCCGGGTATTGTGTCATAATAATAGTAATTGCCAACGATCTGACCACCTTTTATAGTAAGGTTCCCGCCCTTATTGTAAATTCCCGCAGCAAAATTGGTATTGCCCGCATCGTTTCCCGCTATAATTACGCTATCCTGTATGACAAGCGAAGAGTTGATAGAGGCGATAGCGCCTCCGTGATTACCTGCAATAGTTGTTTTATTATCGAGCCTTGCATCGGAGCCTCTGAGGCAAATGTTACCGCTGTTTTCTTCCAGGCACGAATTGTTGCTTATCAGTGTACTGTCGCCGATTGTAAGGACACAGGTATCAGCTAATATGGCCCCGCCAATTTTAGCCATGTTGCTTTTAAATCGGGTAAAGCCGCCTATTGTTAGTTTTCCCTGAGCCGCGATAGCGCCACCCCTCCAGGAATAATTGCTGTCGAAAGTCACATGACCGTCTATTGTCAATTCTCCGATACAGCGCACCGCACCGCCAAAAAGATAATTCGCCCGGTTGTTGTAAAACAGGATGTTGCCTGTGATAGATAGTTTACCTCTGGAATAAATGGCGGCTCCGCCAATCCAGGAAAGATCAGCTGTTCTATAAGGTATAGAATAGTAGGATGGGATGTACCAGATTAAACAGTTTCTGAATATTGTATTGCCGGTAATGCGTACATCTGTTGAGTCAAATGCTTTAATAGCCGCCCCATATAAAGAATCGTCTTCCGGAGCTTTCATTGGGAAGGTTGATGTAGATGTCACAATTGCACTGTCAAAAATAACATCATGAAAAGTAACTCTGGTAATAGAAGCCGAGCTTTTAATGTAAAATATTGATTTGGTATAAGCTGCACAGCTGATGATACTGCTGTCGGTTGGTGTTTGCGTGCCACGAATAAAAAGGTCTTTATCGATGGTCACTCTGTAACCAAAAAATGTCCCCGTACTTAATACCAGACTATCGCCGGATGCAGCTTCATTAACTGCATTTTGCAATATGGGCCAGGAGCTGATACGGCTCACAAAGCTACCGGAACGATAAATATCTACGTACTGAGCCCTGAGGCTAAAGTGTAGCAGTAAAGTAGTGATTAAAAATGACAGACGTGCTTTCACAGGTGAATTATATGCTATATGACGACTAAAGAAGGAAATTGGTTGGCTTTTACTCCACCAGAACCCTTTGCCTTTGGGTAGCACCGTCGGCGGTTTGTATTTCTACAATATACAGACCCGGCGGTAAATCAAGTGAAGTACTGTTACCTTTTAAGGCTGGTTGCCGCATCACCACACGCCCGCTCAGGTCAAAAGCGCGTACATTTTCCATATAGCTTTGTGAGCCGTATCAGCTCCTGGCCCATATTGCAAAATGCAGTTAATGAAGCTGCATCCGGCGATAGTCTGGTATCAAGTACGGGGACATTTTTGGTTACAGAGTGACCATCGATAAAGACCTTTTATTCGTGGCACGCAAACACCAACCGACAGCAGTATCATGGGCTGTTGCAGCTTATACCAAATCAATATTTTACATTAAAAGCTGGCTTCTATTACCAGAGTTACTTTTCATGATGTTATTTTTGACAGTGCAATTGTGACATCTACATCAACCTTCCCAATGAAAGCTCCGGAAGACGATTCTTTATATGGGGCGGCTATTAAAGCATTTGACTCAACAGATGTACGCATTACCGGCAATACAATATTCAGAAACTGTTTAATCTGGTACATCCCATCCTACTATTCTATACCTTATAGAACAGCTGATCTTTCCTGGATTGGCGGAGCCGCCATTTATTCCAGAGGTAAACTATCTATCACAGGCAACATCCTGTTTTACAACAACCGGGCGAATTATCTTTTGGCGGTGCGGTGCGCTGTATCAGAAAATGACAATAGACGGTCATGTGACTTTCGACAGCAATTATTCCTGGAGGGGTGGCGCTATCGCGGCTCAGGGAAAACTAACAATAGGCGGCTTTACCCGATTTAAAAGCAACATGGCTAAAATTGGCAGGGCGCCCCGGCTCGATACCTGTGTCCTTACAATCGGCGACAGTACACTGATAAGCAACAATTCGTGCCTGGAAGAAAACAGCGGTAACATTTGCCTCAGAGGCTCCGATGCAAGGCTCGATAATAAAACAACTATTGCAGGTAATCACGGAGGCGCTATCGCCTCTATCAGACTCTTCGCTTGTCATACAGGATAGCGTAATTATAGCGGGAAACGATGCGGGCAATACCAATTTTGCTGCGGGAATTTACAATAAGGGCGGGAACCTTACTATAAAAGGTGGTCAGATCGTTGGCAATTGCTCTTTATTATGACACAATACCCGGAAAGGGGATGGCTATTTACAACGATACGATTACCGGAGCTGCACCACCCGTTGTTTCCGTTGCCAACGCCCGCATCTTTAACCCGACACAATCTTTTAAAAGAGCGGGTGAAGTATATAATGCAGACGGAGTTGTTTTTAACTCTGATTCTACCTGGTGGGGAGCAAGCGATACGAGCGGGCTAATCTATAATGAAGGCAGCGCTGCAACCACACTCTCTTCCTGGATCGTTGCCGATTGGAGCATCAATAAGGGGTTTCCCATCGGCACCGCCAACCAGCATTCCGGTTGATGCTTATTTCCGGTTAAAGTAGGAGGCTGCGATTCCACCAAAATGTTCTGGATGCTCGCAGGACTTTACCGCTGTGATTCCGGCCTGTTCGCTCCGGATACTGCATTTATGCTTAGCAGCAATTACATCAGCACGACTTACGTGAGTCCCTATTATTCACAGGCTGTCACTATGGTGGCAACGGTAGATGCAGATACGTTCAGAAATCGGTTCTTTGCAACCGGTTTGGATGTGCCGGCGGTGCTGCACACAACCGGGGTATACAAATTTATCCGAATCCCGCCCACGGTACGATCCAGTATTCAGGCAAGCGGAGATCTGCAAAATGTACGCGCTTTTGACCTAAGCGGACGTTTGGTGGTGCAGCCAATCAGCCTTAAAAGGTAACAGTACTTCACTTGATTTGCCACAAGGTCTGTACATTGTAGAAATACAAACCGCCGACGGTGCTACCGAAAGGCAAAGGGTTTTGGTGGAGTAAGCCGCTTTCAATCTTACACTATCGCCGGACTACTTCAGATATGCCATGTATGCATCCGGTACGCCGCATCCCAGAACGCAAACTCCATGCGTGCGGCACAGATAAACGTTCCGTTCATCCGCGTCCGCACGGAAGGGCTGCTTTGTTCCGCAACACGATCGCAGCAGTCGATGGCTCGTTGCACGGAATACATGAAGTCTTCGCCCGCATAGGTGTCGATCCAGCGTTGATAGGGATTATCCTTACTGCTATGCCCTGCATAGATATGTGCGCCCACCTCGGCATAGATCCGGAAGCAGGGCAGGGTGGCAGCCATGCTCACTTCCACCGGGTCCAGCGCGGCCGTACTGCGCAAAAAATGCGTGTAATGGTGACAGGCCGGCTGCATCACTCCTTTTTCGCTTACGCCAAAATCGGCGAAGTACGATGCATGCAACGCCTGCTCCACCACAATAGCGGTTTCGGCAAAACGCATGTAGGTAAGCACATCGTTTACGTCTGCCGCCTTCGCGGCCGTAAGTGCCAATTCCTTACGCCCGAACTGCTCCAGGTACAGAGCGTCCTGCGCTATATCGAAGCAGAATTTCCCGGGTGGCAGCGTCCCTCCCGAAAGTTCTTTTATAAACGGCATTTCCAGTATCCTGCTGTATATGTCAGCCGTGTCCTGCCATATGGTGTCAGACCATCTCATGTTTGATCAGCGCTTGAGGTGCAAAAAAATGATTTAAAGGGCCATTGCCTTTACCGGTGCGCACATCGCTGCCTGCAGCTATCGCCTGCGTTACATATATAGAGGAGTAGCTGTTCTCCCCTGGCCGGGAATGGCCGAAGACAGCGTGCAGCCGGAGCCATGTGTGTTGCGTGTGGCGTCAACTGTAAGTGTGCCGGTTCCCGGCTGCATCCGGCGGGCGGAGCGAAACTGATGACCCTGCAGGTGACCGCCTTTTTAGTACATTCGGACAACCGATGGTCAGTATACGTTGCGCTGGCATATCTTCCGGCTCGCGCACCTCCATCTCCGCGAGGAGGTCGCCGCTTCGTCATCCTCGGGGTCTCAGCGTGGCGATCGGGGAAAGGCACTCGCGTATGCCTCAGATCGTCTTCTTCAATCAGGCGATGACCGCTCGTGGATACCATCACCGGGTCAAACACAACAGGCAGGTCCGTGGAAGTAATGCGTCCGCTATGGCGGCTGCCGTTCCGGGGTATGCACCATGCCGATCTTAATGGCCGCCGGCGGTATGTCTTTCATTACGGGGGCTATGTGTTCGGATACGCTTGATGCGGGTATCGGATCGATATTGCGCACACCCTGTGTATTCTGCACCGGCAATGCCGCGGCACGGTAGTGGCATAGCATCCCAGCGCGGAGATCGTTTTGATGTCGGCCTGAATACCTGCGCCACCGCTGCCGTCGAATCCGGCTATGCTGAGCACGGAAGGATAAGTGTACCTTGTCATTTGCTGAATTTCATTTTTTAAGTCTCCGCAGCTCGCTGCGGGTCCGCCGCACCGCATATCGCGGATACCGCCGCAATACAATCGGCCCCGCCTGTAATACCTGCCGCACGTTTGTGCAATTGCATACCCGATCGCAACCAGGCGTTTATCCGTAAGGCTGCGGATCTGAGCGATGCCTTCCAGCCCCCACTCGGTGAGTGTATTGGTTTTGTGGTAGCGGAGCGGATACGGGGCTGATTCCGAGATAGTCAGCCGCCAGGGCTTTGTCGCTGTGCACCTGTTCGGTCGCTTCCACGACATAACCGATGATACGGTTGCGGAACGCTTCCTGGCTGCGCAGGAATACCGGGCTTGCGTCTTCATTACCGACATGCACACCGGCCGCCTGCATAGTGTGCCGCCGGGTCCCGCATGGTCATTGATGATAAGCGGAATGCCGGTGTATTAGCCGCAAAGTGCATATCGTACGGATGGCGAGGTCCAGCAGGTAGTTTTCGGTCTGCACCTTTTTCGCGCAGCTGCACTATGTCTGCACCGCCGAGGAATTAGCCTACTCTGTTACGCGCAGTATATCCCTGCCTGCACAGTCGTCCTCCGAAATCACGAGGTAAAGCCGGTGAGGAAATGTTTCCGTGTTACGCATGGGAGCTGATATTGATCCTTTGAAGAAAAGTCGCTTCGTCAAGCGTGTATAGCGCGTCGAGCAGCTGTACCTGCATTAATCCCGGTCCGTTGCTGGCGGCTGCAGCGAGCTCTCCCGGCAATCGCCAGCATGCTCATGGCTGCGGCGGCGGCCGGGAGTGGTTCGTCGGATACACCGAGGAAAGCACCGCATAATGCCGACGCCGTACATCCGAGTCCGGTTACCTTGGTCATCATCGGATCGCCATTGCGGAGATATAGGGTATCGCTGCCATTGGTAATGATATCTGTTGCCCCCGATATACATACCGCGGAGCCATAGGCCGCAGCTAATGCATACGCGGCAGCCAGCGCTTCATTGCTTGCTGCTGTACTGTCCACACCCTTGGTGCCGGCATTGCTGATACCGGCAAGCGCCATGATCTCAGAAGCATTTCCGCGGATAAGTGCGGGCCGGTATCCGAGTAATGCGGCACATACCTCGTTGCGGAAATTGCTGGCGCCGGCCCCCACAGGGTCTAATACCCATGGTTTGCAGGCGGCGTTGGCTTCGCGCGCGGCGGTG
Source organism: Chitinophagaceae bacterium (assembly GCA_049840855.1). GTDB lineage: Bacteria > Bacteroidota > Bacteroidia > Chitinophagales > Chitinophagaceae > Rurimicrobium. Next base: position 13,796 of record JASGJF010000034.1, read on the forward strand.
TACATACAGTCCGACCAGTATTCGTCGAGGGTGCCGATATTGATGACTACGGCGGAGGAGATGGAAACCATGTCGTGCAGTTCCGGACGGGCATGCGCCATGATCGGTGAAGCGCCGGCCGCAAGCAGGGCATTTGCGGTATTGTTCATTACCACATAATTGGTGAGGTTGAGTACCAGAGGGGATAGTGTACTTACGCGTTGGACAAGCTCCCAGAGTTTTGTTTCCATAAAGACATTTTTCAAATACAATAAAATGGCCTAAGGAATAACCGGTCCGGAACAAAAGCAGCGTGCAGGAAGCACGTCGGTTTTTACTTTTCCCTACGACGGTATGAGCCGTGTCAGGTTCCAAGGGACTCTCAATTCCTTCCGGAATACCCCTAAAGCGCAGACAAATGTAAAACATCCGGTAAGATAAACGCAACATTTATCCGGTTGTATTGTTCATACTCCGGCACACCAAAAAGAAGGTCCTCACGTCGTTGAAAAAAATACCAAGCTGCCATCACCTGTACGCCGCAATAGGGCAGCCTGGGGTAGCGTGAGGGTGAACTCTTTTCCGAACGTATTTTCTGTACAGATTCTGGTTTAACTTTATTGTGTCACATAAGTTCCCTGTATGAAACCACTACTACTCATTGTCGCGCTGTGCGGCGCAATCCTGCCGGCATACGCGCAGCAGGATTCTTCGACGTACTATTACAATTCGGAGTGGCGGGATACGAGTGCCGATCATGCCGCTTATTACCGGAAGGCATTCCGCACAGACAATCATTGGGGCGTACGCGACTATTACATGAACGGCACTTTACAGATGACAGGTGCCTATGCCGATGCTGCAATGAAGGTGCGCGACGGTGCATTTGTGTATTATGATGAATCGGGCGTTCGTGAAAGTTACGGATCTTTTACCCGCGGCATGCGCAGCGGCGAATGGATGGATGTGTATGAGACAGGCGCCGTCAGATCCCGGGCGGTATAAAAGCCGGTAATATAGAAGGATGGTGGAACAACTGGTATGCAAACGGAAAGTTGCGTGCACGCGGTAAATACCGCCATAATAAAGCTGTGGGTCGCTGGAAATGGTATTACGAAAACGGTGTGGTCGCGTCCAGCGAAAAATACCGCAGCGGTAAACTCCGGAAAGCCACATTCTACAATGAAGACGGAAGCAAAACGCCGGGTAAGCCACAGATAGAAGTGATGGCCGAATACAAAGGAGGAGAAACGGCTTTGTACAGATACCTGCAAAATAATATCCGTTATCCCCAGGATGCGATAGAACAGGATTGGGAAGGAACGGTACGCGTTCGCTTTATTGTGGATACAGATGGTTCGGTTATTAAGCCCGTGATACGCCGCGGAGCGTACCCTGCTCTGGATGCCGAAGCACTCCGGGTGGTCCGTTCGATGCCAGCCTGGACACCGGCCCGCTCGCACAATCTGCCCGTTCGTGTTTATTTCCTTGTACCGGTGACATTCCGGCTGCAATAGCATACCAGTATCCGGTTTTGACATGTAATGACGCAGCTCTATATTTGTGGCCTTCATGATGCGGACGAAATATTTTTTACTGGCCCTGGTCCTGTTTGCAGGTCACAGAGCATATGCCCAAAACAGGATAAGTTGGGATGGGATCTTTACTCCCGGATTGCAGGATTTTCGTTCGCCGCAAACTCGGATCAGTCACGATATAAACGCCAACAGCATGAGCGCAGCTGTACGGATTGAATTCTCTTTTCTGATGTCGAATGGTCAGTTCATGTTCACGAAGAACTTCAACGATAAGGTCGACTGCACTTTTGATCCTTCCGTTTCTTTCCTGGTTGCGCAGGATTCGGCTACCGCATCAGACTTCGTGCAATTTACCTGCTTTTCATTCGACCTTGCGGAACTGTACGCACGGAAGATGCGCCAGCGGCTGTACGAGGAAAAGCGGGCATTTTCACGCAGCGATTTCTATCAGCCGGTATATGACGAGTTATCCCACGAATACGACGTGCGCCGCAGTAATGCGCTGCAGGAAACGGAAATGGGAGTCGTAAACGTGAATTGCTTGCGCAATTGCATCAGGCAGTGAAAACGGAGATCGGACAGCTGCCGGACTTTTGCAAAACCTGCAAGCCGGCGAAGAAGAAACCGGTCCCGTATGGATGATCTCAACTGATAACCACAATAATCTGTCACATTACGGAGTTTTATTACGCTGTATTGACAACCTGATCATAGATACGGACCCCGCTAAGCTGGACATAGCATATATGACCGCATTTTTGTCACAGACCTACTGGGCGCAGGGGCGGTCTCAGGCACAGATGCAGCAGTGCGTGGATCATTCGCTTAATTTCGGTGTGTACCTGCACGGCAACCAGATCGGCTATGCACGTGTGGTGTCGGACACCGTACAGTTTGCCTACCTGATGGATGTATTTATTGATCCGCAGCATCGCGGCAAAGGTTATTCGCTGCAACTGGTGGATTACATATTGCAATTTCCGGAGTTGCGGGATGTTCGGGTCTGGCGATTGGCTTCCAATGATGCACGCGGCTTATACCAGCGTTTTGGCTTTACCCGGCTGGCACATCCTGAAAAAATGATGGAGCGGATACGGTCTTAGTCCTGGTAGACTGTTTCCTGGTAAACGGCGTTGCTGAAATCTTCATTATTGATCCTGGTGTTTCCCGCGAATCCTCCCAGATACCCGATCTCATTGCACTGATCATCCATAACTGTCGCCGCCATATCCGCCCCGCAGTTACCCGGAGCAACTACATATACCTTTTTTCCCTGGAACAGGTATTGTTTTACGGAATTGCCCTGGGGGCAGGAGCCTCCGGATTTCAGGAATGCTTCCAGCTTTTTGTCGAGGCAGGCGGGGTATTTCGCTGAGATGCGTCCGGTGGTATGTTTGGAGCAGGCTGCAGAGAAGAGCAGTGCAAGCGCACAAACACTCAGGGTCAGTGTATGTTTCATAGATGGTCTTATAGGGCAAAGGTAGCCTTGCTCAGCTTTCTGTTAATGTCTGTACACGGAAAAGTTATGATCAATAAATATTACGTGAAACACAAATTTATTGCGGTATCCGACAAAGGGCGCTTTCCCATAAAATCGCAAAGCAAGAAAATGTTCGACATCTTCTGATATTCCGGCGGGGATTCCCGGTTGTATGGCGGATCTGGCTATTTTCTCAGAACCCATTCCATGCCTGTGAGCCAGCTGGATATCTTGCCAGTCCATTTTGGATAAGATGCATAATCGCTCTACGAAAGTAATTTTTGTTCTGCAGTACAGGGTTCCAACCCGTAGTCTTTATGTAAGTATTTGAAGCAGAAAATAGGGTGTTTATAATGAAACGATGTGGTTGTCTCTTCACGCGGAGCAAGTTTTGAACTTTTATTTAAAGCGGGTAACTTTATTTTGGTCATCAGTCGCGGATAATTAAGCTCTGGAAAAATAATCCCGGAGCAATTCATGATCTATCTCCTGGTTTCTCGGAGTTTCCATCCGAGGACGTTCCGAATGAGTTAAGTTTCGCAATTTCCAGGCAGAGAACTGTCCGTAGACAGAGTGGATCTCTTTTATCAGTTCAATTTGCTCAGCCGTAAATGTTCGGTGAGCATCAAAATCTGAAGGGTAAGGCAATCCGGTAGCGCCATATTCTTTAAAGTGATGATACAGGCTTTCGACAACCGGACCATGTTCCCATGCAAGAATAGGCTCGTTGAAAAATGCTGTTCCTTTAATTGCTAAATGAAAACCTTGTGCATAGTAAACCAGTTTCTGCACTTTTAAATTAAGAAATATGGTCACCCACTTCCGGTTCGGACAACATGATAAAAGCATTTGCTATGTCTAAAACGTTAACCATGCTACAAAAATACTTTTAATTTCTTGGCTCCTTTCTTTTTAAATGCTTATTTTCTGCCTTATATCTGTTCCGGTAAACCGCCTGACTAATCGAATGGCTGTAATTCTTCATTTGTCATGGCTTGCGCTTCCGACCACTGTTTTTTTGACCTATATTTGCGCTGCAAAAATAGAAACCTGTTCCGCATGTTCCGCTATCTGAAATTATCTTTGTTTTCTTTTATATGTGTGCTGGGGCTCACAGCCTGTGGCGGTGGTTTCCAAAGCCCCTCAACAGCCTGTTTCCGGAGTATTTGCCGTGCCGGAAATCGCTGAAGTATCTGCACGTATAGAAAAAGATGGTAATAATGCTGCGCCGTATTACAAGCGCGCCATGCTGCTGCGGGAGCAGGGTGCCGACTCGCTGGCCCTCACAGATCTCAAAAAAACGGTATCGCTGGATAGCACCAAGGACATATTATTTTTCCTCGATAGGCGAACTGCTGTTTGAGCACAAAGACGTGCAGGGGTCCATCGAATATTTTAAAAGGCTATCGGCATTGATCCGAACGATCCCGTTGCGCATCTGAAATATGCAAAATTGCTGATGTTCACCGATAATAATCAGGAGGCATTCACTGAGATCAATACCGTATTGCGTCGCAACCCATACAGCGGCGAAGCGTATTTCCTGAAAGAAATGGTATATAAAAACCTGAAGGATACGAATAAGGCTTTGTCAAGCTTCCAGACTTCCATCCAGGTAGATCCGCAATATCAGCCGTCCTTTCTGCAGTTGGGGAGCGATCTACGCATCCCGTAAAGATTCGCTGGCCCTGCGTTATTTTGAAAATGCATACCTGATCGATTCTTCCCAGATGATCGGCCGCTATTCGCAGGCGATGTTCTACCAGGATGCGGGTGCTTACGAAAAAGCTAAAGTGGTTTACCGGAAGATCATTCTTAAAGATCCGCAATATGCCGATGCGTTCTTCAACATGGGTTGGATACTGATGCGACAGGATTCTTTTGAGAAAGCTGCAAGGCAATTTGATCTGGTGACACGTATCGAGCCCGCCAATGCGGGAGCGTATTACAACAGAGGTGTTTGCTACGAGCTGTTGCACAGGACTCAGGAGGCTTTGTCTGACTACAGACAGGCCGTAGAACTCGACGATACCTACACCGACGCAAAATCCGGCGTACAAAGACTTTCTTCCCAAAAATAGTTTTACTTTATTCTTCAATTACAGATAAAATGATAGCACCTTCCGTATTGTCCGCTGATTTCCTGAACCTGGGTCGTGATGTGAAAATGATCAATGAGAGCGAGGCCGCACTGTTCCATGTGGATGTAATGGATGGCCGTTTTGTACCGAATATCAGTTTCGGGCTGCCGGTGATCAAAGCGATTAAAAAACTCGCAAAAAAGCCGCTGGATGTACACCTGATGATTGTGGAGCCGGAAAAATATTTCGAAGACTTTAAAAATGCGGGTGCAGATATTCTTTCCGTTCACGTAGAAGCGTGCGTGCACCTGCACCGCAGCCTGCAAAGCATCAAAGCGCTGGGTATGAAGGCGGGTGTCGCTATCAATCCGCATACGCCTGTTTCCGTACTGTCGGAAGTGATCATGGATACAGACCTGGTATGTATGATGAGTGTGAATCCCGGATTCGGCGGTCAGTCTTTTATTCCCAATACATTGAACAAGATCCGTGAACTGAAAAAAATGATCACGGAAAAAGGCGCATCAACACTGATAGAAATAGATGGTGGTGTAACGCTGGAAAATGCCGCTACCATAATTGAAGCCGGAGCGGATGTGCTGGTTGCCGGTAATACGGTATTCAGCGCTGCTGATCCTGAAAAGATGATCAGCGACCTGCACCGTTTATCAAAATAAATGACGCTGTACTGCGTTTAATGCTCTATATGAATTTGTTTCGCCCCGTCGCCTTTCTGATCGTATTGCTGTTTGCTTTGCCTGCCGCGTCTGTAGCGCAGCTTGCTCCTGCTGTGCTGGAAGGCCTGGTGCGCGACGATAATGGTAATCCTTTTGCCGATGTACGTGTTACCGTTGCCGGTTCCGACAATATCCTGCTCACCGGTTCAGACGGGCGTTACCGTATCGAACTGTCTCCTTCTGTAACGCATACGGTCTCCTTCGCAAGCTTCGGCTACGAAACGCATAAGAAGCGGGTGACCCTGAAGCCCGGAGAACATAAGACCGTTGACCTGCGTATGCGCATACAGGATATTGAACTGCGTACATTCGAAAAGAAGGATGATTCACGCAAAAAAGAAGCCGGAGCCGTATATATTGATCCTAAAAAAGCGCAGCAGATCGCCGGTCCCATCGGCGGAATTGAAGGCATCATCAAAACCCTCGTGGGCAGTACAAACGAATTGACTTCCCAATACAGTGTACGTGGCGGAAACTACGACGAGAACCTTGTGTATGTAAACGATTTTGAAATATACCGTCCCTTTCTTGTCCGCAGTGGTCAGCAGGAAGGGCTCAGCTTCGTAAATGCGGATCTTACCCAGAACGTGAGCTTTTCTGTGGGCGGCTTCCAGGCACGTTACGGAGATAAAATGTCGTCCGTGCTGGACGTAACCTATAAGACACCGAAGCAATTCGCCGGTTCTGTTTCCGGAAGCCTGCTCGGCGGGAGCGTACACCTGGAGGGTGCTTCCCGCAATAAGAAATTTACGTATCTCGTCGGAGCGCGCCAGAAAAGCAATCAGTACCTGCTCAAAAGCCAGCCTACAAAAGGGATATACAATCCTTCGTTTACCGACCTGCAGGGACTGCTGCGTTACCGTTTCAACCGTAAATGGGAAACGGAACTGATCATCAACTACGCACGCAACCGCTTTTCCTACATCCCGGAAGAACAGACAAGCAGCTTCGGTCTGGCCAATAAGGCATACCAGCTCCGTGTGTTGTACACAGGCAGTGAGATCGACCAGTTTGATTCCCGCTTCGGAGGTTATTCCGTTACCTTCCGCCCGAATGAAAACCTGAAATTAAAATTGCTGGCGTCGGCTTTCCAGACCAATGAACAGGAGACCTACGATATCAGCGGGGAGTATGTACTCGGAGAATTGGAAACGGATCTTGGAAAATCCAACTTCGGGCAGACAAAATACAGTCTTGGTACAGGTGTAATCCAGAATTACGGAAGGAATTACCTGAAGGTGAATGTGTATACCGCGGCACACCGGGGCTCTTACGATGCAGGCAATCACTTCATCCAGTGGGGCGCAGATTTTACGCGTCTGGATATACGCGACGAGTTGCACTCGTATCAGCGCCGCGACTCCGCCGGGTTTACGCAGCCTTTCAGCACTACCGACCTTACCATGCAGAACGTGTATGTTTCCGCCAACACCATACAGCCATTCCGCGTGAGTGGTTTTCTGCAGGATAATTTCCGTTTCAATGACAGCTCCCGTTATTCAGGATCTTTTGGCGTGCGGTATCTCTATAATAGTCTGAATAAAGAAAAGATCCTGAGTCCGAGACTCCAGTTGGGTTATAAACCACGTTGGAAAAAAGACTGGTCTTTCCGTTTCGCCACCGGCTACTATGCGCAACCGGCGTTTTACCGCGAATTGCGCGATCTGCAGGGCAATACAAATCTCAATGTGCAGTCGCAGAAGTCTTACCATGTGCTGGCCGGAACAGAAACCAATTTCACTGCCAATGGTAGTCCGTTCCGCTTTACTACCGAAGTGTACTACAAGAAACTCTGGGACCTTGTGCCCTATGAATACGATGGTATCAAAATCCGCTACTACGGTACGAATTCAAGCCGCGGTTATGCATACGGAGGAGAAGTACGCTTGTATGCCGACCTGGTAAAGGACGCCACATCCTGGATATCGCTCGCCGTGATGAAAACAGAGGAGCAGATATTACAGGCTTATAAAGGTGCCGGCGGACAGGACAGTGCTTATGTGTACTCGCAGTATGTGCCTCGCCCTACGGATCAGCGCGTAATGGTATCCATGTTCTTCCAGGATTACCTGCCGCAGAATCACAACTTCCGCGTGCACCTGAATATGATGTACGGAACAGGCCTGCCTTTCGGTTATCCGAACGGTAACCGACTGGATGATGTGCTGCGCATGCCGGCTTACAAACGCGTGGATATCGGTTTTTCGGCATTGCTGCTGGATGGTACGAAAAAGGGAAAACGTCCGAGCCACAGCTTTTTCAACAACCTTGAATCTATATGGACGAGCCTCGAAGTATTCAATCTGCTGAATATTCAGAATACGCTTTCCTACACATGGATCCAGGATCAGACCTCAAATAAGATTTATGCGGTTCCGAACCGGCTCACATCGCGATTGCTGAACCTGAAGGTGGTTGTTTCGTTCTGATTCACCGAAAATCCCTCTCCTTTTCACCTACCTCTGATGCATTTGTGCACAAAGCTTTGCTAATATTGCATTTCAAAGCACACCACCTATGCAAAAAACGCTTAAACTCACCATGCTTTTACTGTGCCTCTCCCTTTGGGCACAGGCACAAAAGACGGTCGTCTCGGGAAAGGTCATCGATACCTTCAACAATGAGACGATACAATACGCAACCGTTACGGTGCTCAACGCCGCCGACTCGACACTGCTCGGATTCGGTCACTCAGACAAAGACGGTAAATTCTCCTTTACCGCCGGTACTGCCCCTAAATTCCTTTTACTGATCACCGGTTACGGCTTTGCCGATTATACGGATGTTGTGAACTCCGGTAGCTCCGGAACGCTTGATCTCGGTAATGTGATCCTGTTTACACGTGAGAAAGTTCTTTCCGAATTCGTTGTTATGCAGCGCCGCGGTTCCATTGTGATCAAAGGCGACACCACAGAATATAATGCGGACAGCTTTAAAGTGGATGCCAATGCAAATGTGGAGGCTTTGCTGAAAAAGCTTCCGGGTCTGCAGGTAGATAAAAATGGCCAGATCACCGCACAGGGCGAAAAAGTGCAGAAAATACTGGTGGACGGTGAAGAGTTCTTCAGCGACGATCCGGCTGTGGTGAACCGCAGTCTGCAGGCCAAAGCGATCGATAAAGTTCAGGTGTTTGATAAAAAGAGCGCCAATGCCGAGTTTACAGGTGTAGACGATGGTGAACGCACCAAGACGATCAACCTGCAACTGAAGGACAAATACAAAAAAGGTTCGTTCGGTAAAGTCGCGCTGGGCGGCGGAAGCAACGGCTTCTTCGAAAACCAGGCAATGTTCAACCTCTTCCGGGGCAAACAGAAGTTCTCCGTTTATGGCATCGCTGCGAATACCGCGAAGATCGGACTGTCGCAGAACGACGCTTCCAAATACACTTCTTCCGGCTCTTCGATGCAGATGAGTGATGACGGAGATATGTTCTTTATCGATAATAATAACAACGATGACGGAACATCGTGGGACGGACAATACAATGGTGAAGGTCTGCCGAAAGCATGGGAAGCCGGAGCGCATTATTCCAACAAATGGAATAATGATATCCAGCACGTGAATACGAATTACCGCTTCAATCGCCGCAATATCGAAACGCTGGACAACACTTTCACGCAATACAACCTGCAGGACTCATCCTATTATACAGACCAGCACTCCACATCCTTCTCGTCTATAGACAAGCATACGCTGAGCGGATTGTATGAATGGAAAACCGATTCGGCATCTATGCTGAAGTTCACGATGAACGGACGTAAATCGAATACCGTCAACAGAACCGGTAGTGAAACGAGATCCAAAGGTGTTTCCGGTGCACTCCTCAATACCTCCGACCGTACTTCGGATAACGACGGAACACGCGATAATGTGGATGTCAACCTTTCATGGCAGAAGCGCTTTAAAAAGAAAAGCCGCAGCATGTTCCTGCAGCTTACCTATAATAATTCAGGTACTAATAACGAAGGATACCTGCACGCAGCAAATACTTTTTACAGCGATGGTATACAGGATAGCACCACTACGATCGATCAGCGCAAAAAGAATGAATCCAACACCAATACTTACGGAGCTATCGCCTCCTACACAGAGCCTATTTCGCAGAAAGCCGTGGTGGAAGTAAAATATAATTTCTCCAGCCAGGGTAACTATTCCCGTCAGCTTTCCTTCAATAAAGGTGCAGCAGGAGATTATCAGCAACTGGATTCGCTGTATAGTACCGACTATAATTTCGATGTGACAACGCACCGTCTCGGGACAACCTTCCGCTGGAATTATGAAAAGCTGAGCTTTTCTTTCGGGGCGGCAGCTTCCAATACGGAATTCCGCCAGTTTGATAACCTGTATAACAGGGAAATGAACCGTACATTCCACAACTTCTTCCCTTCTGCCAACCTGAATTATAAATTAAGTCGCCAGTCGAGTCTGCGCTTCCGCTACTCAGGGTACACACAACAGCCAACGGTAACGCAGATACAGCCGGTACGCCAGAATACAGACCCTCTGAACATTTCTGTCGGAAACCCGAATCTGAAGCAGGAATTCGACAACTCTATTTCTCTCGGATATAACAGTTATCGCGTATTGAGCGGCACTTATATCTATATGGGTGGAGGAATGAGCCTTGTGGACAATGACATCAGCCGTTCTGAAACAATCGCCGCTTCCGGTGTGCGTACTTACCAGTATGTGAATGTGGATGGTAATCGCAGCTCCTACCTGTATGCGGGCATTGGTACCAAGATCAAAGGAACGCAGATACAGCTCGGTGCAAATACGAATGTCAATGTAAGCCGTTACAATACGATCGTAAACGGTGCCGCAAATAAAAGTGACAACAACAGCTACACGGTAGGGTTGCGCGCGGCTTATGAGAAGGAAAAGCTGATCGATTTCAGCTTCAATCCTTCCGTTACATATAACTACAACCTGAGCAGCATTAATGCGCAGAACACGTCGTTCTGGTCGGCAGCACCGGAAGCAAGCGTACTGCTGTATCTGCCCAAAAAGTTTCAGATCAGCTCAGATGCCAGCTATAATATCCGTCAGCGTACGGCGACATTCGATCGTAACAACAACGTATTCCTGCTGAATGCATCGGTTTCCAAAAAGCTCCTGAAAGGTGATCAGCTTGAAGCGCGCTTCGCGGTTTACGACATCTTCAACCAGAATCTCGGATTCAACCGCTATGGGAACGGTAACACAGTAGTGCAGCAATCGTATAATACGATCAAGCGGTATGCATTGCTGTCGCTGGTATGGAATTTTACCTATACCCCCAAAGGGAATGCTGCCGACGGTGCGGCATCCCAGATCGAAGAAATCCAAATGAGCGGTAAATAAATCTAACACAATGAAAGCATTTAAATATATCATAGCAGCATTTGCTGTAGCCTTGTCTTTATCTGCAGATGCCCAGGTGGTGTTGCAGGGACGTATCGAATACCAGCGTAAAATGAATATCCACCGTCAGTTTGACGATTTCGGCGATGGGGAAATGAACTCCTACATGGAAGCATTTATGGCAAAATTGCCCAAATTCGATACACGCAGTTTTAATTACCGTTTCACGACACAGCAAAGCCGTTACGAGCCGATAAAGCAGGAAGAAAATCCCGCTTTGTCTATGATGGGGGGGCTTCCCGGTACGGAGACCATTGTGTTCTCCGACTTTTCGCGGCATCAGTTCGTATCGCAAAAGAAGGTATTTGAACAGACCTTTCTGCTTGCCGACAGCCTGAAGCCGTTTAAATGGAAAGTGCTGGACGAAGTACGTACGATTGCAGGATATAGCTGCCGCAAAGCAAGCTGCCGTATTCACGACAGTGTTGTTGTGGTGGCATTTTATACAGATCAGATTCCCGTAAGCGGCGGGCCGGAAGCATTCAGCGGTCTCCCCGGGATGATCCTGGAGGTTGCCATCCCTCGTTTATACACTACCTGGATCGCCCAGTCAGTCGTGTTGGAGGCAGTAGGTCCCGATAAGCTGGGCGTTCCCGAAAAAGGAAAGAAGATTGCGATGAAAGATGCTGAAAGCACCATCCGGGAGAGTACGAAAAATTGGGGAAAATTTGCAGAGAAATATATCTGGTGGACCTGCCTCTGACGTAATTTTGCAGTCTATCCGGCCTCATCCGTAATGAAATCATTCAACGTACCCACGCACTACCGCAGTCCTATTGTAAGCGCCATCAAGGCAAAGCGCAAAGCGGCTGACAAGATGAAGAAAGACTTTGCTCCCACGATCCTGCAAATAGGGTCGCTGGAAGTGATCCTTGCCCGTCATTTCGGTTTTTGCTACGGGGTGGAGAATGCAATTGAAATTGCTTTTCGTGCCATAGACGAAAATCCGGGTAAGCGTATATTCCTGCTCAGCGAAATGATCCACAATCCGAACGTAAATGCAGACCTGGTGGCGCGCGGCGTACGCTTCATTATGGATACTTCAGGCCGAATGCTGATGGATTGGAATGAGCTCAACAGTGATGATATCGTGATCATACCTGCTTTCGGTACGACGCTGGAGATGGAGGCTTTGCTGCGTGCAAAGGGTATTGAACCTACCACTTACGAAACTACATGCCCATTTGTTGAAAAGGTGTGGAACCGTGCCGAGAAGATCGGTAAAGACGGCTATACCATTGTGATACACGGCAAGCCGAAGCATGAGGAAACGCGTGCCACTTTCTCACACAGCAATGTGCATACACCTACGGTAGTGGTGAAGGACATGAAAGAAGCGGAACTCCTCGCTGATTTTATCCGGAAGAAATTGCCGCGCGAAGAATTTTACACGCGCTTCAAAGGGCAGTATTCTGAGGGGTTTGACGTAGATACAGACCTCGAAAGGATAGGGGTGGTGAATCAGACAACAATGCTTGCGTCGGAGACACAGGGTATTGCGGATTTCCTGAAGCAGGTGATCGTCTCTCATTACAACGTAGCTTCCGGTAACGAACTCGAACGCTTTGCTGAAACGCGTGACACTTTGTGCTATGCCACCAACGATAACCAGAGTGCCGTGCAGGGAATGCTCGAAGAACAGGCAGATCTCGCTTTGGTGATAGGCGGATACAATAGCTCTAATACTTCTCACCTGGTGGAGCTATGCGAGCAGAAGTTGCCCACGTATTTTATCCGCGATGAATTCTGCCTGATCAGCGATAAGCTGATTAGTCATTACGACTGGCGTAATCACCTGGAGGAGATGACTCCGGATTTCCTGGCCGCAAAAAATCCCTTGCGTGTAATGATCACTTCCGGGGCCTCGTGTCCCGATGCATTGGTGGAACGTATCATAAACAGGCTCGCCGAGCTTACGCACAACGAGCCTGCATTAGCAACATTACAATCCGCCTGGGAAGCCTAGGGTGTTGTAACGTTATGATTTGAAAGTGCTATTCCGTCAACTCGTCTTTTTTAACCAGGATCACATAGTCGGCGAGTGCTTCACAGGCCGCGAAATCCGGTTTTTCGAAATCTCCTGACGGGAAGCAGCTGATGGTGCTTACTTTAATGTCCTTGTCGAGGCGGTACAGCTGAGAAACTGTTCCGAGATATTCGTCGGAGTGGAAACGGCCGCAAACATGCATCACCATTCCTTCTTTCTTGTTCTTGTCAACGGTCGACTGTATGCTTTTCGCCATTGTGGCATCCCAAAGACACTGGGATGCGAACATGTTGGGACTATGAATATTTTCTTCTCCGCCCATAATGCCGATAAACTTCTTGAAATACCTGCCTTTTGAAGGTACATAAACAGGCAGCCTCGCGATCAGTTTTTTGGCGCCGGAGCTCAGGCTGTCCAGGCTTTTCGGTCCCCGCTGACTCATCAGGGAATTGTAACGGCGCGGACTGTTGGCTGCTGTGATGGGGATGTGCTGGTCTTTACAGAATTCCACCATCGGGCTGTAATCTTCATAATTCGACCAGGGACGTGAATCTTTCAGGAATTTTTCGCGCGATATAAATCCACCGAGGTAGTCTTCCAGCAGCACCTGGCAGTCCGTTTCAAACATTTCCAGCGACAAATGCAGGCTGCCTTCAAAACGCTCCCGGAGCATTTTCAACAATTTCAGTTCAAGAATATGACCGATCGTGTCATCATGCTCTTCACCCCAGATCACAACTTCCGAGCGTTTCAATTTATCCGCAAGTTCTGTCAGGGTAATATAATTACCGGTAGCAGTCTGGATTATTTTGAAGGGCGGTTGCGGCATTTCCGGCCTGTATTGTGCTTTCGCCGTGTTTATTCCAAACAGGAATGCGAGCAGAGCGACAGATAAGAATCTCATAAACGAGCGTTGATTTGCCGCAAGATACTTGTCTTTATGTGAAAAAGAAAGACTATTTGCCCCGGCCTTCCACGATCACGATCAACGTGTGCAGCATGATCTTTATGTCAAGCGCCAGGGAACAGTTCTCAATGTACAGGAGATCATACTCCATACGTTTTTTCATTTCATCGACGTTTTGTGCATAGCCGTATTTCACCATTCCCCAGGAGGTAAGGCCCGGCTTCACTTTGTGCAGGTAGCGATAGTGCGGATGCGTGGTGCAGATGATATCGATATAATATTTGCGTTCAGGTCGCGGACCAACAAGACTCATGTCGCCGATCAATATATTGTAGAACTGCGGGATTTCGTCGATACGCCATTTACGCATCACGCGCCCCCAGTTGGTGATGCGCGGGTCGTTACGACGCGAAAGTGCTGGTCCGTGTTGCTCTGCGCTCATAAACATCGACCTGAATTTAATGATGCTGAACGTTTTGCCGTACAGCCCAATCCGTTCCTGCTTATAAAAAATAGGACCCGGGGAAGAGAGTTTAACCTTGATTGCAGCAAACAGATATACCGGAGACAACAGTAATATCGCAATTGAAGAGGCCACGATATCAATCACGCGCTTGCATACGATCTGCCAGTCGGGCATAATGGAAGGCTCAATGTGTACCAGTATGGTATCATACACATTGTTCGTTTTACCGACCCGGAAATGATGTCGTATAGGTTGGGCAGCACTTTTACCACAACTGCCTTGTAGCTCAGGCGGGTCAGAATGTTTTCGAGCAAACTCCGTTCGGAGCTGTCTACGGCAACAATCACCTCTTCGATTGCATATTCGTCTATGATGGATTCCAGTTGCGCAAGGTTTCCCAGTTGCGGCAGGTAATGACTCATACCGTTGCCGGTTTCTTTCTGGGAATAAACAAATCCTTTAAAAATGTTTCCGAGGATCTTATCGTTGCCGGAGATCTGTTTATAAATCTGGATCGCCTGCTCATTACCGCCGACGATCATGGTATTGAATCCTACGCGTCCGGAAATGATATTCTTCTTTACACGGAACAGGATGAACATCCTGGCTGCAAGCGTAAATGCTGTATGGATAAAGAAATAACGCCAGGTCATCGTAAAGAAATACGAAAAATTATCCGTGTCGTTACTCACCAGGGTAAATGCGAGCAGCAGGCTGCCGATAAAACAGGAAATAAAGGTGCGGTAGATCTCATCTATACGGGATTTCCGGTACAGATCGAAATAGGTACCGGAAAGATGGTACAGGAATAACCAGCCCAGTGGCAACAGCACAATCCCTTCGAGCAGATCGATCGGTTTCATCAATGTGATTGCTTCACTGAAACCGGTTTGCAGCAATGTTTTATGCCTGATTACCCAGAACAGCAGCCATGCAAGCGCCGATGTCAGGAAGTCTGACACCATCATTACGCGAATGGCTTTCTTTTTTACCGGAGACAGGTACGCAAACATCTATTTGTAAATCACTTTGAAATTGTCGAGTACCACGTAGCCTTCGGTGTATTTACCATCGTCGTCGTCCAGGGAAACACGGATCTTCAGGTAGAAGCGGGAATACTGTGTATTGGCATTGGTGAAATTGGAAACATTCACATACACTTTGTTAGTTTCGGATTTCGGATAGAATCCAACAGAATATGCTTCGTAGGAATTGTTGTTGGCGTCTTCGGCTCGGAATCCTATCTGGAATGGTACCGAACACTTGTATTCCAGTTCCAGCCAGCAGTCGCTCGTCGGCAGTTCAAAATAATTCGTTGATACGGATTCTGAATTCCTGTGGTTCTGATCCACATAAATATATCCCGAATACTTTCCCTCAATTTTAAGATCGGGATTGGTGATCAGCTGAACGCCGGTATCTCCGCTGCTTGTTCTGAAGAGATTGCCTTCTTCAAAATTGATCATCTGACGGAAAGAGGAGCGGGTGAGCGAATGCAGGTAGCGCGTTTTGGGTGTAAAAGAGAAAGTCTGACCGGGTGCGTGTTTTACAGCAACGGAATCCAGTTCATAAAATGGGTATGCGATGACATAACTCTTAAGGCCCTGGTTGGTAACGGCGGGAATAATAAATATCTCCTCGTCTTTACTCATGATCAGCGGCACTGTACAGGGAAGGTCAAATACTCCCACGGCAGAGTTATTAATGAATACTTTTGCCGCAGGAATGCTGTGGCTGGAGCTGCCGGTAAAGCTGGAGTCGGGATTGCTGTATTGAAACGGTTCAATATGCAGGAAAGTAGGTACAGGCTCTTTGGGGTTGATAATATTACATCCCCAGCAAAACACAGCTATAAAAAATAATAAGTAGACGTTTTTCTTCATTCCTGTCGGTTCGCTTCTTACACTTAACGTAAAAAGCAATTATTCATTGTGTATCTGATTATGTAAACTCATTTTTTTTAAAATGAGGTGTGCTACTTCCATAGCCTGGTAGCCATCGAAAGCAGTGACCTTTACCGCTTTGTCGTGTATAACGGCGTCGGCAAATTCAGCCAGTTCCATGCGGATCGCGTTGATTTCCGGTACTGCGGGATTTTCCACCTGCAATATCTTTTTATCGCCATTGGGCATTTCCAGCGGAATATCGAATGCATTGCTGTTGCCTGAGGAATCTGAAAGGCGGATGATCTCCGTTTTCTTATCCAGGAAATCCACGCTGATATAGGCATCCCGCTGGAACAGGCGCATTTTGCGCATGCGTTTCAGCGAAATACGGTTGCTTGTAAGATTGGCCACGCATCCGTTGTCAAACTCAATGCGCGCATTTGCAATATCGGGTGTTTCGCTCATTACGGCCACGCCGCTTGCCGAAATACGTTTTACGGGTGACTTTACGAGGTGAAGAATGATATCAATATCATGGATCATCAGGTCGAGTATTACCGAAACATCTGTTCCGCGCGGGTTGAAGGTGGCCAGCCGGTGCGATTCGATAAACATCGGTTGCAATGCGGTATGTTCCAAAGCCAGCAGGGCAGGATTGAAGCGCTCTACGTGTCCGACTTGGCATTTTACATTGGCTTCCTTCGCAAGTTTGATCAGTTCCTGCGCTTCCTCGAGTGTGCTGGTGAAAGGCTTTTCCACGAAAAGATGCTTCCCGGCAAGCAATGCTTTGCGGGCAATTTCGTGGTGGAAAATAGTCGGAGTAACGATATCGGCTGCTTCACACACTGCGAGCAGTGCGTCCGGACTCTCAAAGCGCCGGATCTGGTATTGCGCGGCTACGGCTGCAGCATTTGTATCGTCGGGGTCGAAAAAGCCCACTATGTGGACCTGCGGTATTTCCTTCCATTGCTGGATGTGAATTTTTCCGAGATGTCCTGCGCCGAAAATCCCTATGTTGAGCATACCTGTTTGCGTCGAAATTAAGCTGATGTTAAGCCTGCAAGATAATCATTTAGAGCGGAGTTTTTAAGCGACGCCGCAGGTCGCTCCAGAAATAAATATTATTATAATAAGCCTTCGTTTGCGAATGAAACAGCCTGTTTGCCTGCAATGATAATGTGGTCGAGCAGCTCGATATCCATTGATCCGGCGGCGCTCTGTAATTTGTAGGTGAGCTTTTTATCGGCATCACTCACCTTTGGGTTGCCCGAAGGGTGGTTGTGTGCTACGATGATCCGGGATGATTTATAGAGCAATGCATTCTTGAGTATGACCCGTACATCTGCTATTGTGGCGGTAAGTCCGCCACGGCTGATAAATTCGTGCCGTATCAGCGCTCCGGAAATGTCCATATAAAGCACGCAGAATACTTCCTGACCCAGGTCTTGTAATAAAGGTTGCAGGATATCAATCGCATCCTGGTATCCCGTAATGATTTCGCGCGCGATTGCGGGCTCCATCTGCCGGCGTCTGCCGAGTTCGATCGCAGCGAGCAATGTGATCGCTTTCGCGGGCCCTATGCCTTTGATCTGGGTCAGTTCTGTAATCGTAACTTTTCCAAGGCTTCCCAGTTTCCGGTCAACGAGTTTCAGGACATCCCTCGCAAGGTCCAGTGCATTCCTGACAGGAGTTCCGCTGCCGATAAGTATCGCAATTAATTCTGCATCGCTGAGGCTGTTTTCTCCTTTGCTGACCAGCTTTTCCCTGGGGCGGTCGTCTTCCGACCATGATTTGATTCCGCTCTTCTTAAATGCTTCTTTCTTCCTGCGTGGCATTCTTTCCCTATGCAAATATCTTGCCAGGGTTCAATATTCCCTTCGGATCAAATGCTTTTTTTATGGCCTCCATTAAAGCCAATTGAGTTGCATTGAATACGATGGATAAATAGGTTTTTTGCACGTATCCGATCCCATGTTCCCCGGAAATAGTTCCGCCCATCTGATGTACTTTTTCGAATAGTTCGCGTATGCCTTCCGGCAGTTTATGTTGCCAGTCGTGATCGCTCATATCGCCTTTTACAATATTTACATGAAGATTGCCATCGCCGGCATGACCGTAGCATACGGATCTGAATCCATATTTTTTCCCGGTTTCCTTTACATGCTGTAATAGCTCCGGAAGGCATGCTCTGGGTACCACTGTGTCTTCTTCTTTATAGATGGAATTGCCTTTCACTGCTTCACCGACAATGCGTCTCAGCTTCCACAATTGCTGTTTTTGTGCGGCTGTATCGGCAAAAAGTACCGGGTCTGTGGCGTATTTTTCTGCAATGGCAGTTATCTGTTCTGCCTCTGCAATAAGCTGTTCCGGATGGTTGCCGTCCACTTCAACAAGCAGGTGCGCCTGTACATGGTCGGGTAGTGGAACGGAACTGTCCCCGAAATAATGCACGGCACATTCCAGCGCATCACGCTCCATAAATTCGAGTGCTGATGGGGTGATACCTGCAAGAAAAATGTCATTTACGGCGCGGCATGCTTCTGATGCATCGTGAAACGGGATCAGCAGCAACAGGTCATGCCTGTTCGCTGGTATAAGCCGCAGCACGATTTTTGTAACAATACATAAAGTGCCCTCGCTTCCTACCACCAGTTGTGTAAGATTATAGCCTGTGGCATTTTTCAGCACATTTGCGCCGGTCCACATCACGGATCCGTCTGCAAGCACCACTTCGAGATTCAAAACGAAATCCTTGACCACGCCATACTTTACGGCTCGGGGTCCTCCCGAGTTTTCAGCTATATTTCCGCCTATGAAACAAGAGCCTTTACTGGCAGGGTCGGGCGGGTAATACAGTCCCTTTTCCTTTACGGCATTTTGTAATACTTCGGTAATGACGCCGGGTTCGGTGGTTACCTGAAAGTTTTGCGTATCGATATTCAGGATGCGGTTCATACGTTTCATATCGAGGGAAACACCGCCCGCAACGGGTAATGCACCGCCGCTGAGTCCTGTTCCGGCTCCCCTCGCTGTGACGGGAATGGTATGTTGGTTGCAATAAGCAAGCACTGCGCTCACTTCAGCTGTTGACTGAGGTCGAAGCACCACTTCCGGGTAAAACACTAAATCTTCTGTATGGTCGGATGCACATTGCTCCAGGTCGGGCGCTGCCACAGACATGCCTTCCGCGCCCAGCAGCGACCTGAATTGCAACAGGTCATTTTCGTCGATCTTTTTATAAGGCACTGTTTTCTGTTTAAGGTTTTTCGAACGCGTACTGAACCAGGTTTGCGCCCATTTGCAACGCAGCCTGTCTTTGCGCGGGTTTGTCGTTATGCACGTCCGGATCTTCCCATCCGTCACCAAGATCCGTTTCCACGCTGTAAAACACTATCAGCCGGCCTTCATAGATCAGACCGTATCCTTTGGGTGCTTTATTGTCGTGCTCGTGGATTTTCGGCAACCCGTTCGTGAAATTGAATTTCTGGTGGTAAACAGGATGGGAAAAGGGCAGCTCCGTAAGCGTCAGTTCCGGGAAGATTTTTTTCAATGCCGGACGCACATATTCGTCGAGTCCGTAGTTGTCATCGATATGCAGAAATCCGCCGGCCATCAGGTAGCCGCGCAGGTTTTTTGCCTCCGCATCATTCACCGTCCATCTTCCGTGCCCGGTCATGTGTACGAAAGGGTAGTTAAATATTTCCGGACTTGCTGCTTCCACCTGTGCTTCTTTTGTATCGAGATTGGTGCGTAACTGCGCATTGCAGAATTGTGCGAGATTCCTTAGCGAACTCGGATTCGCGTACCAGTCGCCGCCTCCGCCGTATACGAGCAGGGCCAGTCGCAGTTGTTGTGCGTACACGCTGCCGGCGCAGGAAAGGAGCAGCGTAAACAGTATTATTTTGAATTTATTTTCCATTGAGCAGGTTGAAGTAAGCACAAACCGCCATAGCTGCGGTCTCGGTTCTTAATCGTTGTTCGCAGAGCGCAATACCCGCAAAGCCAGACGCTTCCATTCGGGCGATCTCTGCAGGACTGAAATCGCCTTCAGGTCCTATCAGTATCCATGCGTCTTTCCCGGCTGAAAGTACTTTGGATATTGGGTTACGCGTGCTTTGCGGATCACAGTGCGCGATGAGTTTCAGAGTGTTGATATCGGCGCGTTCGGCAATCTGTTTCAGTGTCGACGGGGCATACAGCTCCGGAAGATAATACTGTTGTGATTGCAGCATGGCCGAAATGAGGATATTGCGTGCGCGGTCTTCCCGGAATTTCTCGCGTTCGGTGCGTTCGCTTAAAAGGGGAGTTACGGAAGAAACGCCTAGTTCCGTTGCTTTTTCCAGCAGCCATTCATTTCGGGAGGCATTTTTCGTGAAGGCCACCGCAAGATGCAGTTTTGTCACCGGAGCGGCATGCTGCTCCGGGCTTTGCACGTGTACCTCGCAGTGTCTTTTGCCGGCTGAAGTAAGCGTCGCGAGCGCGGTCCGACCGTTTCCGTTGTTCAGCTGTATCAGGTCTCCTTCCTTTTTGCGAAGTACCTGGACTACGTGCTTTGCCGTGTCTTCGTGAAGACTAAGCAGTGCATTAGCGAGCAGTTCTCCGTCGTGGTAAAAAAATGGAATTTGCGACATCGCGGCAAGTTACTCCGAAATCCGTAAACCTGTTCCTTACATATCTTTTGAAAGTGTATAAGCTTGTGCCAGCCTGGTTATGACAGCCTATAGGCAAGGTAAATGGACAAATAACAAATCGTTTATGAAGCGAACTATTTTCTTTAGTTCGTTTTGTTATCTTTGCGTCCGTCGGGTTCGAATCTGAGGCTGTCTGCGTCCAATCAACTTTTCAATTTATTGTCACTATGGGTTACATTAAAGACCATTTCAAAGAAGTTGCAGATAAGCAATCTGCAGAAATCAAAAAATTAATAGCAGAACACGGTGAGATTTCTTTAGGGCAGGTTACGATTGCTCAGGCTTACCAGGGGATGCGTGGTATTCCCGGTCTGATCACCGAAACTTCGCTGCTGGACGCCAATGAAGGTATCCGCTTCCGCGGGTATTCTATTCCTGAGCTGCGCGAAAAGCTGCCGAAGGCCAGCGATGGTAAAGAACCTTGTCCGGAAGGACTGTTCTACCTGATGCTCGTTGGTGAGATTCCTACAGACGAGGATGCTGGTCATATCTCCGCAGTATGGGCTCGCCGCAGCCATGTGCCTAATCACGTTTTCCAGGTGATCGAAGCATTCCCGGTTTCCACGCACCCGATGACGCAGTTCTGTGCCGCGGTGCTTGCATTGCAGACGGAAAGCAAATTTGCGAAAGCTTATGAGGCAGGTATTTCCAAAAAAGAATACTGGGATTATGTATACGAAGACAGCATGACGCTGATTGCGCGTCTGCCCCGTATCGCAGCTTATATCTATCGCCGTAAATACAAAAACGGCGATCATATCCAGCCTGACGGAATGCTCGACTGGAGCGCGAACTTTGCACATATGCTCGGTTACGACGATGACAGCTTCAAAGAGCTGATGCGTTTGTACCTTACCATTCATGCTGATCATGAAGGTGGAAATGTTTCCGCTCATGCCACACACCTGGTTGGATCTGCGCTGAGCGATCCTTACCTGTGTTTCACTGCGGGAATGACGGGCCTTGCTGGTCCGCTGCACGGTCTTGCCAACCAGGAAGTGATCCGTTGGATCGAAGAGCTGCAGAAAGATCTCGGTACGCTCACTCCTTCAAAAGAACAGATCGCCGATTACATCCGCAAAACCCTGAGCGAGGGTAAAGTGGTTCCGGGTTACGGTCATGCCGTACTGCGTAAAACAGACCCCCGCTTCACCGCTCAAATGGAATTTGCAAAAGTTCACTGCGCAGACAACCCTACTGTTCAGACCGTATGGAATGTTTATGAAGTGGCTCCTGAAATCCTCGAATCAACAGGTAAGATCAAAAACCCATGGCCTAACGTGGATGCGCATTCCGGTGCACTGCTGAAACATTACGGTCTTGTGGAAGAAGATTTCTATACAGTGCTGTTTGGTGTGAGCCGCGCACTGGGTGTGCTTGCAAGTCTTTGCTGGGATCGCGCGCTCGGATTCCCGATTGAGCGCCCGAAATCAATGACCACCGAGTGGATCAATAATTATATCGCGAAACAAGCAGTGAAATAATCCTGCTTTGATATATGAAAAGCCCGTGGTTCAATACCCACGGGCTTTTTTTGTCTTTCTGAAATCATATTTAACAGCATTTCTGTTTTTCTGAATCATTCGATATGAAACCCATCCTGGAATGTATTCCCAATTTTAGCGAGGGCGCCGATGAAAGCGTATTGACAAAAATTGCAGAAGCGATCCGTTCGGTGCCGGGTGTTTTTTTACTGCATACAGATAAAAGCCCTGCTGCCAATCGTACGGTATTCACATTTGCGGGTGATCCTGACGCGGTTACCGAAGCGGCTTTCCGCGGCATATCTGTTGCCGCAGCGTGTATTGATATGCGCAATCAGAAGGGTGTGCACCCGCGTATCGGCGCAACCGACGTGTGTCCGTTGGTGCCGCTGCAGGGCATGTCTGAAGCGGATGCAAATGTGTATGCATTACAGCTCGCGGAAAGAGTAGGAAAAGAATTGTCAATCCCTGTGTTTCTATATGAATACAGTCAGTCACGAACTTATCGCGCGGCTCTGCCGGTGATCCGTAAGGGGCAGTACGAAGGGCTTTCGGAGCGCATGACGGACGCTGCGTGGCATCCCGATTTCGGGCCGGTCAAGGGCAATCCCGTTACCGGCGCAACTGTAATTGGTGTGCGTCGGATATTGGTCGCATTCAATATATCCTTAAACACAAAAGATGTACTCGTTGCGGAGTCGATAGCCCGCACCCTGCGTCAATCCGGATATTGGCAGGAGGGTGATGGAGGGCAGCGGCGCAAAGTACAGGGATTATTGCCGATGGTGCGCGCGATTGGCTGGTATATGGAAGATTACGGGCAGGCACAGGTTTCGTTCAACCTGCTGGATTATCATACAAGCAGTCTGCTGACGGTATGGCTTGCGTGCAGGCAGGCGGCTGCGGCTATAGGCGTATCTTTGGCAGGGTCTGAGTTGATCGGACTGGTGCCCGAAGCGTGTATGCTGGAAGCCGGACGTTATGCGGCGGGAACTGAGGTCAGCGATCCGGACACATTGATTAACGCAGCCATCAATATGATGGGTCTGGCGCAGCTGAAGCCGTTTGTGCCTGAAGAAAAAATATTGGAACGTGCATGGCACCGGTATTCCGGTACTGTTTTGAAATTAAACTGATCATGTTTTTATTAAGATATCTGCTACTCCCGTTTACATTACTTTACGGATCACTTGTGTGGCTTCGGAATCGTTTATACGACGCGGGTTTCCTGTCATCGGTATCTTTTGATATTCCGGTGATCGCAGTGGGCAACCTGTCGGTGGGAGGAACCGGCAAAACGCCCCATATCGAATATCTGGTGCGGTTATTGCAGTACGAATACCGGGTTGCCACAATGAGCCGGGGCTACAAACGCCGCACGCGTGGTTTTCTGCTGGCGGATGAACGGACGAATGCCCTGCACATCGGCGATGAACCGATGCAATATCACCTGAAGTTTCCTGAGCTTGCCGTAAGCGTTGCCGAAGATCGCATGACCGGCATTCCTTCTCTGCTGATGCACCGGCCCGAAATTGAAGTAGTGCTGCTGGATGACGCATTTCAGCACCGGTCTGTACGTGCCGGACTGAATGTGCTGATTACGGATTACAACAAACCTTTTTATAAAGATCATATCCTTCCCTATGGCAGTCTGCGCGAAAGCAGGAATGCGTATAAACGTGCAGACCTGATTGTAGTATCGAAATGTCCGCCATCGCTGACGATCGAAGAAGCTTCGGATATCCGCGCCAGGATAGCGCCCTCGCAGTCTCAGCAGGTTTGCTTCAGTCGCGTACGTTATGGCAATGCGTACCGGATGGGCAGTCCGGACGAAGCAGTATCATTTGCCGGGAAAAAAGTGCTGTTGCTGACAGGTATCGCCAAACCGGAACCCTTGCTTGCACATGTGGAACAACAGGCTGAAGCGGTACACCTGTTATCCCATCCCGACCATCACTTTTTTACTGCACGCAATTTTGCAGAAATAGAGGAAGTGGCAAAAAACTGGGGTGGCGATTGTGTGGTGCTGACTACGGAAAAAGATGCGACACGCCTGGCGCTTCGTCCGGAACTCCTGTCGGCGATGAGTATGCCTGTATATGTAATGCCCATTGAAGTCGTATTTCTCTTCGACGACCGTGCTGTTTTTGATCAGTGTGTACGGGAATTTGTACAACATCAAAGTATGCATTATCAGGGCCTCGACTAATCAGCTAAGGTGCCTGTAATCCGGCGCGTATCATACGCCAGTTGTCATGCATGTCGCGGCGGGGGGTGATGTGGGTATATCCGAGCGAGTGCAGCAGGTCGCGCGTCTGAGGCATGAAATCACGATGAATTTCGAAATACAGGCAGCCTCCGTCTTTTAATCGCGTCATCGCTTTCTGTGCAATATTCCTGTAAAACATAAGTGGGTCGTCGTCTTCCACAAATAAGGCAAGGTGCGGTTCATGTCCGGTTACATTCGCATGCATCCCGGCCGCTTCCCTCTCCGGTATATAGGGTGGGTTGGATACAATAACGTCATACATCCCCATCAGCGATGCCGCTTCGGGGCTTAATATATCTACCTTTTTAAAGGTTACGTCCGCATCCAGGTAAGCCGCATTTTCCATGGCTGTTTCCAGCGCGCCGGAGCTGATATCGCAGGCTTCCACGGTCGCTGCCGGAATCTCTTTTTTCAGGGAAATGGGGATACAGCCTGAACCCGTACCGATATCCAGTATTGCCGGAGCCTTACCCGCAAAGTCCTGAACGATCCAAAGCACTAGTTCCTCCGTCTCCGGACGCGGTATCAACACGGATGGGTTTACGACGAAACGGCGTTCCAGAAACCAGGCCTCTCCGAGAATGTATTGTATCGGTGTTGCCTGCCTGAGTTGTTGTACCGCAGTCTCCAGCCGGAACTCCTGCGATGCGTCCAGCACCCCGTCTTTCTGCATCAGTCGCTCCATCTTACTCATCCCGCTGATCTGCTCCAGCAGCATATGCGCGACGGCAGCTGCCTCCGCCGGATCATACAACGGAGAAAGTTGCTCCTTGGTTTGGTAAAAAGCCTGAGACCAGTTCATCATTCTGCCTGCAAAGAAACATAATACCGTCGATTTGAAATGAATGCCGATTTGTTATTTTCGCGGAAGAATGTCCGTTTCCGAAGATCAGTTATATATGATGCGCTGCCTGCAGCTGGCCCAGCTGGCAGAAGGTAATGCGGCACCGAATCCGCTCGTCGGTGCGGTGCTGGTACATCAGGGCCGGATCATCGGTGAAGGCTTCCATCAGGTATATGGGGCGGCACACGCAGAGGTAAATTGTTTTGCCTCAGTATCGGAAGCAGACCGTGTGCTCATCCCTGAGTCCACTTTGTACGTCAGCCTGGAACCCTGCGCACATTTCGGCAAAACACCGCCTTGCGCAGACCGGGTGATCCGGGAACGCGTGCAGCGTGTGGTCGTGGCCAACCGCGACCCTTTTGCCGCGGTGGACGGTAAGGGATTGGATAAGATACAGGCTGCGGGAATCCGGGTAGATACAGGCATTCTGGAACAGGATGCTGCATGGCTCAATCGCCGTTTCTTCTGTGTGCACACACGCAACAGACCCTATATCATTCTGAAATGGGCTCAGACACAGAATGGTTTTTTTGCCCCTGCCGATCGCTCCCGGCTGCAGATTTCCAATAGCTGGTCGAAGCGGCTGAATGACCGCTGGCGCGCCAAAGAGTCTGCCATCATGGTGGGAACCGTAACTGCAATCAACGATAACCCGCGTCTCAGCAGCTCATACGGCCGTGCTCCGTTACGCATTGCGCTGGACAAAAGTCTTCGCATCCCGGCAACACATCAACTGTTGCAGGAGGGGGCGGAAACATGGATCATCAATGAATTGGAAGGGTATCATTCCGGTTCGGTGCGGTATCACAAGTTGCCATTTGATGACCACTTACTCATACAGCTGCTCGGTGAATTGAAAGTTGCCGGAAAGAATTCGCTGATTGTAGAAGGTGGAGTGCAATTGTTGCAGTCGTTTGTTGATCAGGGTCTTTGGGACGAGGCGCGCGTATTTATCGCCGGAGATGTAGATAGCCAGGGGATACAGGCTCCCCGGCTTTCAGAAGCGCTGCAGTGTGCAGACTGGCCGCTCGGAGAGAATCGGTTACACTATTATATTCACAACAACAATCCTTACGCTCCCGGTGCTCTGGGGCTGCAATTCTATTGATTTATGATTTACCTGCTGTTGATGGTGCTGCTGAATGCTTTGCTGGCAGCATTGTTTAAATTATTTGTTCGCTTCAGGGTCGATAATTTTCAGGCTATTGTGGTGAATTACTGGGTATGTGTGCTTACCGGGTCTGCGTTCCTGGGCTCTTGTCCGGGTAGGTACAGCGAGCCTCTCCAGGGACTGGCTGGGACTGTGTTTACTGATGGGCGCCGGTTTTATATCTATTTTCAACCTGTTTGCTTATTGTACCCGCAGGGACGGAATTACAGCAGCCACCGTTGCCAATAAATTATCACTGGTGATCCCGGTATTGTTCTCTATCGTCCTGTATGACGAGCATCCGGGCCCGGTGCAATGGCTGGGTATCGTGCTGGCATTCCCTGCCGTGTACCTGGCTTCGCTCCCGAAAGTTTCAGTCGAAAAGGTGAGTCCGCATACGCACAATCTCTTCTGGATCGTGCTGTTGTTTATCGGCAGCGGATTGCTGGATACTGCCATGAAATATGCAGAGCAGCGCTACCTTGCTACTCCGTCTGAACAGGCATCTTATACCATACACCTTTTTTCGTAGCCGGCAGCATCGGTACATTGCTGCTGCTGTTTTTCCTGATTACCGGACGCATGCGTTTTTCCTGGCGCAATGTGGCAGGAGGTATAGTGCTTGGTGTACCCAATTACTTTTCGATCTACTTTATGATCCGCATGCTGAACAGCAACTTCATACAAAGTTCGGCAATGATTTCGTTGAGCAATGTGGGTGTTCTTGTTGCCTCTTCGTTGATCGCGATGTTGTTTTTCGGAGAACGCCCGTCTGCCAGGAATAAGCTCGGACTGCTGTTGTCGCTGATCGTAATTGCCTTGCTCGCAATGTCGTGAAAAGAAAGAGCCTGTAACATCAGTTACAGGCTCTTTCCTTAAAGGATATTTAATAAGGATATCAGCATACTTTCAATACCCAGTTGTGGTTATCTGCCTTGCGGCCATAACGGATATCGTCCAGTGTTGTTTTGATCCAGTTCATTGTTTCCCATTCTTCCACAGGACGCAGCTGCATTACATCCGTGTGGAAAGTCAGTTTGCCGATCGGCGCAACAGACGCAGCCGTTCCTGTTCCGAATGCTTCTTTCAGGGAGCCATTTTTATAGGCAGCTTCGATCTCGTCAATAGAGATAGGGCGTTCTTCAACAGTAATGCCTTTTTCTTTCAGCAGTGTGATTACACTGTCACGGGTAACACCTGCAAGGATAGTGCCTGCATTTAGATCGGGAGTGACCACTTTGTCTCCGATAACGAAAAATACGTTCATGGTACCGATTTCCTGAACATATTTATGCTCAAAGCCATCTGTCCACAGGATCTGATCGTATCCCATTTTCTGGATCTGCTGTGCCGGATACATACAGGCTCCATAGTTACCTGCAGCTTTGGTCATGCCGATACCACCCGGGAATGCACGTACGAATTCGTCCTGAACATAAATAGAAACAGGTTTGGAATAGTAGGCAGCCGCAGGGCTGGTAATGATCATAAATGTGAATTTGGTTGCCGGGCGCACTCCTACAAACTCATCTGTAGCGATCATGAACGGACGGATGTACAGAGAACATCCAGGTTCAGTAGGAACCCAGGCTGCATCCACTTCAATCAGTTTACGCATGCCTTCCACGAACAACTCTTCCGGAAGATCGGGCATACCCATACGCTCCGCAGACTTATTCATGCGTTTCCAGTTAGACTCGGGACGGAAGATCTGAACACCGCCTTCAGCATTGCGGTATGCTTTCACACCTTCAAAGATCGCCTGTCCGTAGTGCATGAAGGTAGTGGCAGGACTCAGGCTGATATTTTCAAATGGTACGATTTCCGGGCTTCCCCACACTCCATCCTCGTAGTGAGCTACCAGCATGTGGTCGGCATATAGGCGGCCAAACTGGATGTTTTTCTGATCCAGATGAGCTATTCTGCTTTGTGGGATTTTGTTGACCTTGATTTCGTAAGCCATTGTATTATCAATAAGATTTGTAAATAAATTTGCGCAAAGAAACGCTTTTTTTGCCACTTGCGTTTCCTGCGATTACTTATAAATATTTGTGTTATGGAAGCTGTTGCGCCTGAAATCTTTAATACGCCGCTTGTCCGGGCAGACATTGATACGCTCTGGGATGAGCAAAATTATCCTCAACTGAATCAATGTGATACATTGGTGATCAGCAGGCCTTATGCGACCGGGTCTGATGCCGAGCTGCAATTGCAACGCATGCTGGGAGCCTGCAAGCTGGATGCCTCCGCTTACCAGGTTATGTTCGTAAATGAAACGGCAGCATTTGCCTGGCATAAGCTGAAATCGCTCAGCGGCGCCACCAAAGTACTGCTGCTGGGTGTGCAGCCTGCCCAGCTGGGCATTACGGCGATGATGATGTTGCATGCGGTGAACCACTTTAACGGTGCGGTTTGGATGGCTACTTCTTCGTTGGAGGAAATTGCAGACAATGCTCAATTGAAGCAGCATTTATGGGTAAATGTATTGAAGCCTGTTTACCTGCCTTCCTGATCGCGCAGAACAAACAGTATGTAAAATATATATCCCGAAGCTGCAATACCGGTGCTGTAGGCAAAAGACGATAGCAGGTCGCCTCTTAATGTGAAAAAAAACAATCCCAGGCAAGCAGGGTAGAACGCGCGGGCGAAGCTGTTTGGTTTTTTGTAGCTCAACCAATAATAACGATCATACCATCCGGCAAAAAGGGCGCACACTGCAATCCACAGTAACGCTCCGGTGAATCCGAAATCGAGATAACCTTCCGCCGGCAGCGGACTGCAATAGTTATTGAAGTCGGAGCCGGGTCGCGGTGGGTTCACAATTGCACCGCTGCCGATACTTTTGGCGGGCCATACCGATCTGGGTACAAAAAACATCAGGGTCGTGCCGATCTGTTTTCCATGCAGCATGCCATGCGTTTCGGTATACAAAATCGTATTTCTGAGCGAGGCATAAGCATCGAAGTCCTGGCTGCAAAAAGCTTGCAGCATGATGTTCCCGGACGGGTGTTGCGACGCGGGCGTCTGTCTGATAAGGCTCAGTAGCGGAAATATGATTACCAAACCTGAAAACAACAGCGTTTCGAACAAGCGCGCTCGTAGCACCAGCAGCCTCACGCAGCAGGTAATGGCCACCCCGAGATACAGGCATGCCAGCCAGTAGCGCGGTACCGCCGTAGGCATATTGGCAATCACAGTGAGTATCACAGCCCCGGAAAGTAATCCCGCCTTGACTGTTCCTTTCCGGTAACCCGCCAGCAGACTCAGCATGCCGCACAACACAATCCCTTTTACAGCTTTGTCGGCCAGCAGCTGCAGGGACTGGTTGCGGATCAGTCCCGGTGCATCAACCGCCTGGCGTACAAGCAGATTGGGTGAGATCAGGATTTGCATTAAGAGTGCTGCGAACAAAACGAATATACCTGCCCGGCTTAACCCGTCAGTACCTGGCGGCAACTGATTCGGGGGCTGGCGCTGCACTCTTTTCCATACGGCAAGCCGTATGATTCCATAAACCATCATCGCGCACAGAACGACATTATTGGTTGCAAGAAATGATTTCAGATTTTCCTGGTTATGTGTCCAGTGAAAAGGAAACGTGTGCCATGCAAATTGCATCATCGGACTTATTCCGAAAAATACGAGGCAGAACAGCCAGAACAATTTGTTCAGCGAAAAGGGAAGCCTGTCGCACCACAATCCCCATAGCGATAGCAATACAATTGAAATATACCCGGCATATATGAGCGTTTCTGTGGCAGGCACGTCGAATAGAATAACCGCTCAAAGATAAACGCCATGTGCCACAATGCAGTGTTTTCAGGCGTTGTACCATGTAAACAATTTTTTTACGATAAATTTTTGGAAAAGTACACATGCGAGTCGTACTTTTGCAAATGGCTGCAAAATCTAAGTTTTACGGCGAGGGCCTTACTTTTGATGACGTCCTCCTCCTGCCGGCATATTCTGAAGTACTTCCGCGCGAAGTAAATATCCATACCAAACTTACAAAAGACATAACACTGCATCTTCCGATGGTTTCCGCTGCAATGGATACTGTCACGGAGTATCGTCTTGCGATGGCGCTTGCTCGTGAGGGTGGGATCGGTATCCTGCACAAAAACATGAGTATCGAAAAGCAGGCAGAGCAGGTGCGTAAAGTTAAACGTTCCGAATCTGGTCTCATCACCGACCCCGTAACGCTGAATCCCGACGCTACTGTCGGGGATGCGCTGCGCCTGATGAAGGAAAATAAAATCGGTGGTATTCCGGTAATAGATGCAGACCGTAAGCTGGTAGGTATTGTTACGAACCGTGATCTCCGTTTTGAAAAGAACGCCCGCAAGAAGGTGAGCGAGATCATGACCAGCACAAACCTGGTAACCGCACCTGTTGGTACCAATATGGCCAAAGCGGAAAAAATCCTCGAACAACATAAAATCGAAAAGCTGCCTATCGTGGCTAAGAATGGCGTGCTCATGGGGCTCATTACGTTCCGCGATATCGTACAATTGAAGAGTTATCCGAATTCCTGTAAAGATTCCCAGGGACGCCTTGTGGTAGGTGCCGCGGTAGGTATCACGCAGGACGGACTGGATCGTATTGCGGCGCTGGTACACGCGGGAGTGGATGTGATCACGCTGGATAGCGCCCACGGCCATTCCAAAGGTGTGCTGGATATGGTGAAGCTGGTAAAAAAGACATTTAAAGGACTGAACGTAATTGCCGGCAATATCGCTACCGCAGAAGGCGCGAAAGCGCTCGCTGCTGCAGGAGCCGACGCGGTGAAAGTAGGAGTGGGACCGGGTTCTATCTGTACCACACGCATCGTTACCGGTTGCGGAGCCCCGCAACTGACAGCGATCATTGAGGCGGCAAATGCATTGAAAAAATCAGGCATCCCGGTAATTGCAGACGGTGGAATCCGCTACACCGGAGATATGGTGAAGGCCATCGCTGCAGGAGCCAATTGTGTGATGGCCGGTTCTATCTTCGCAGGAACAGAAGAAAGTCCGGGAGAAACCATCATTTACGAAGGCCGTAAATTCAAATCCTATCGTGGAATGGGTTCTGTAGAGGCGATGAAAGAGGGCTCCAGCGACCGTTACTTCCAGGATGTGGAAGCTGATATCAAGAAGCTGGTTCCGGAAGGTATTGTTGGTCGTGTTCCTTACAAAGGCAATCTCAGCGAGATTATGCAGCAGTTTGTAGGCGGATTGCGTGCCGGAATGGGCTACTGCGGTGCGAAAGACATTAAAACACTCCAGGAGCAAAGTCAGTTCATTCGCATTACACCAGCGTCTATGGCCGAAAGCCATCCGCATAACGTAGTGATTACGAAAGAGGCTCCGAACTACAGCCGCTAATTTGAATTTTTTCCCGATATGGGAATTGCAAATGCATTACTTTTGCGCAATTATTTTTAAATCACATTACATAAACACAACATGGCTTCTCAAAAAATTCAAGAATTGTTAGGCGATAAGGCCGCATATTATCTCGATCATAAGTGTACAACGATCGATAAGTCTTCTTTGCATCTGCCTGCTGCTGATACCATTGATAATGTATGGTTACACAGCAACCGCAACCTGCAGACTTTGCGCAGTATCTCCGCATTGTTGAATAACGGACGTCTGGCCAACACCGGTTATGTATCGATCCTTCCTGTGGATCAGGGTATCGAGCATAGCGCCGGCGCTTCATTTGCTCCGAATCCTATCTATTTCGATCCTGAGAATATCGTGAAGCTTGCTATTGAAGGCGGCTGCAACGCTGTTGCCTCTACTTACGGAGTGCTCGGTTCCGTTGCCCGTAAATACGCGCACAAAATCCCTTTCATTGTTAAGGTAAACCATAACGAATTTATTTCTTACCCTAACCGCTTCGATCAGATCATGTTCGGTACCATCAAAGATGCATGGAACATGGGCGCTACCGCTATCGGTGCTACTATCTATTTCGGTAGTGACGAAAGCAGCCGTCAGATCGTTGAGATCGCGAAAGCATTCGAATATGCGCACGAACTGGGTATGGCTACTGTACTGTGGTGCTACCTGCGTAACAGCGCATTCAAAAAAGATGGCGTGGATTACCACACTGCTGCAGACCTGACTGCTCAGGCTAATCACCTCGGCGTTACCCTGCAGGCGGACATCATCAAACAAAAATTACCAACAAACAATGGTGGTTACACGGCGTTGAACTTTGGTAAAACACATAAAGATGTTTACGAGAAACTGACTACCGATCACCCGATCAATCTGGCTCGCTACCAGGTGGCGAACTGCTACATGGGCCGTGTAGGTCTGATCAACTCCGGTGGAGAGTCTAAAGGTGCTTCCGACCTGTCTGAAGCTGTAATGACTGCCGTGGTGAACAAACGTGCCGGTGGTATGGGGCTGATCAGCGGACGTAAAGCATTCCAGAAAGATATGAAAGTGGGTGTTGAACTGCTGAATACAATTCAGGATGTTTACCTGGATAACAGCATCACAATCGCTTAGTTCCGATAATTAATTCAAAAGCGGGCACAGATACTATTATCTGTGCCCGCTTTCTTTTTATCGCATTGTCGATAATTAGGTTATTCGCGTGTCATCCATATCAGATACAGGTATACTGATCGTGCCAGTCGCATCAGCCATGGCTGCAACAGCACCACCACACTGACACTGCTGGCCAGGAAATAGTAGACGCTGTCGTCTGCATAGGAGAGTCCGAAAATGGGATAATACCACAGTATATTCAGGAATAACAAAAGCGTGGTGAGTACGAAATTAATACCGGGACCGTTATTGCTTTCTCCTACCAGACTTCGCGCCGCATTCCGTACAATGCGTATACATCTGCAGCATCGAACGTAACGGAAATACCGAACGTTGCGTGAACAGATTGCCTTTGCGGCAGTTCGGACATTTACAGCGCAGGAGGGACCAAAGCATTGGCGGCTTGTTAGCCATTTGCCGGAACTGTTTTATCTTCCGGAACGAGGTGCTTTACTTTCTTGTAGAAAACGCGTATAGCAGCTACAATTTCGCGGGCGCCCTTTCCGTAAAGCATTGTCTGATGATTGCCGTCTATTACAGCGTATTCGCAGTTCTCGATCAGTTTGGTTGCTTTTTTTGCGAGAGTAGCCGGAAGCAATGCCTGCTCCATCGTATATATACCTAATGCATTCAACAGGATTGCGGGTTGGTGTATATGCTCAAAAATGGTAGCCCAGGGCATACTCGTGAGCCCTACGGCCATTGCCGTAATGTTAGCCAGATTGGAATTGGTCTGTGTAATACCGTTCTTGTCTATATGCACATCGGCGCGGTAATAGCTCTCCATAGCCTCGTCCCAGAAAGTGTTCTGAGGCGCTTTCTTCATCATCCGCAGATATACGTCGAAGGAGGGGTAGAGCACACCGAGACGACTGAATGTCGGCAACAGCATACGTGCGGCATTCGGATTGAGCTCATGTGCCGCATCCAGTAATATCAGGGCTGCCACACGTTCCGGGAAATTGGCAGAAAGATAAGCGCTGAGCAGTCCCCCGAAAGAGTGTCCGCAAAGCACAGCTTTTTCAATGCCCAAATGGTCCAGCAGCCCGATGATATCGCGTGCATGCTCTTCCATGGAATAGCCGAATGCAGGCTTGTCGCTTTCGCCGCGTCCACGCAAGTCGGGACTATAAATATGGAAATCATCTCCCAGTCCGGCGCGGATCACACCGTCGAATGCATGTGCATTGGCGGTGATACCGTGCAGCATCAGCAGTTTGGGCTTGCCGGGTGCCGGGTACTCAATGTAGTGGAGTTGAATGTGGTTGGTCTTGATATGGTGGTCCTTCATTCCCATAAGATAAGCGGTCAGGAAAAGGCAAAATACCTTTTTCCTGACAATTAAGACCTAAAAGTTATGCCCATGCGGGTATAAAATATTTTTTAATGCGCTGTCCAGCCGGCATCCAGTGGCATTGCAATGCCGGTGATCGTTGCGCCTGCATCTGAATCTGCAAGGTATAAAATGGTGGATGCGATCGTTTCCACAGGAATAAATTCCTTAATCGCATGTTCGCTCAGCATCACTTTATTGATCACTTCCTCACGGCTCATGTTATGCGCCTGCATCTGTGCGCCGATCTGCTTGTCCACGATGGGAGTGAATACATAGCCCGGACAGATCGCATTGCAGGTAATCCCGAATTGACCACCCTCCAGTGCCATCACTTTGGTGAAGCCCACCACGCCGTGCTTCGCAGCAACGTATGCTCCTTTAAAAGCAGAGGCGATCAGCCCGTGTGCAGATGCAATGTTGATCACCCGGCCGAATTTACGTTCTTTCATTTGCGGCCATACCGCTTTTGTAGCAATAAAAGTAGCCGTGAGATTGATCGCGATAATGTCATCCCATTTTTCTTCCGGAAAATCTTCTACCGGAGAAACAAACTGAATACCGGCGTTGTTGATGAGTACATCAATAGGACCCAGTTCCTGCTGAGCCTGTTGTACAAATGCTTTGATCTCTTCCGCATGCAGCATGTTGGCCGGAGAAAAAATATGACCTACGTTATAGGTTGCTGCTACTGCTGCAGCTATCGCGGCTCCGTTTTCTTCGAGTCCGTTAAACGCAACGTTATACCCCTTCGCTGCAAATGCTTTTGCTGTTGCAAGCCCGATCCCGCTGGTACTGCCGGTGATCAATACTGTCTTTGCCATATTGCTCTTTTTAGTGCTATTGTTGTTTCGTTTTGAATTCGCTGGTGAAATGGAACTCGATATCCGGGTTATTCTGACGTTCGGTATTCAGAAACCATTCGCTTTGGGCAAGATACACGAGGTTGCCATCTTTGTCTTCCATCACATTCTGCTGCTTGAAGCGCACAAAATCCTCCAGTTTTTTCCGGTCTCCCGTGATCCAGCATGCTTTGTAGAAATTCAGGGGCATGAATGCACATGATGCGCCGTATTCCTGTAACAGGCGGTACTGGATTACTTCGAATTGCAGTTCTCCTACACATCCGATGATCTTGCGGTTGCCTCCATGCTGTGTAAACAGCTGTGCCACTCCTTCGTCTGTAAGCTGACTGATCCCTTTTTCCAGTTGCTTTGTTTTCATCGGATCTTTATTGATGAGCTCCTTGAAAATTTCCGGAGAGAAGGTCGGGATGCCGGTAAACTGCATCATTTCCCCTTCAGTGAGGGTATCTCCGATCTTGAAGTTTCCGGTATCGAATAAGCCGACCACATCGCCCGGATAAGCGTCGTCGATAACTTCCTTTTCCCTGGCCATAAAAGAGTAGGGGTTTGAGAAACGCACATCTTTTTCCAGCCGGGTATGCTTATAGAAAGTGTTGCGCTGGAAACGGCCGGAACATACGCGCAGGAACGCAATACGGTCGCGGTGGCGCGGGTCAAGGTTCGCATGTATTTTAAAAATGAAGCCACTGAATTTCTCCTCATCCGGTTCTACAAAACGTTTGTCGGTACTGCGACCCAGCGGTTCCGGTGCGATCTGGATGAAGGTGTCGAGCAGTTCTTTTACACCGAAGTTGTTAACAGCCGAACCAAAGAAAACGGGCGCAACCTTGCCCTGCAGGTATTCGTTTTTATCCAGAAGCTCCATATACGCCATCCAATAGTTCCACATCTTCCCGCAATTCACGGCATCGCGTTCGCCTACTTTCTGATCCAGCACACTGACGTTGATGTCAGGGATCTGAACGGTATTTTCTTCGTCCGATTTCTGAGTTAAGGGTAAATAATTGCAGGCTTTTCTCGTACAGATTGTACACACCCTCGAATTCCTTACCCATGTTGATGGGCCAGGTAAGCGGGTGCAGCTGTATATTCAGTTCTTTTTCGATCTCATCCAGCAGGTCGAATGGCAGTTTGCCATCCCGGTCCATTTTATTGATGAATACGATTACAGGAGTGTCTCTCATCCGGCAGACTTCCATCAGGCGGCGTGTCTGCTCTTCAACACCATTCACACTGTCCACCACGAGGATAACGCTGTCCACGGCGGTAAGCGTCCTGTAAGTATCTTCTGCGAAGTCTTTGTGTCCCGGAGTATCCAGCAGGTTGATCAGGATGTTTTTATATTCGAAGCACATCACCGAAGTGGGCGACAGAGATACCTCTCTGACGCTCGATCTCCATAAAGTCGGAAGTGGCATGCTTCTTGATCTTATTGCTTTTTACAGCACCCGCAACCTGGATCGCGCCACCAAACAGCAATAATTTCTCGGTCAGGGTTGTTTTACCGGCATCCGGATGCGAGATAATCGCGAAGGTGCGCCGGCGGCCAATTTCTTTTTCGTATTTCAACTGTTACGCTTTGTGTGATAAAGGCGCAAAGATAGTCCCGCAAACTGATATGACAATTTGCGGGACAAAAACTTAAACAGTAAGTTGTCAGCTTAGTGTACCAGGTCGCTGCTCAGTTTGGCAGTACGGACAGAATCTCCGGTACTCGGGTCGTCTATTTCAATAATTACGTCTGTCATCTGCATACGTACTTTGCCATCGGCTACCGTTACATTAACGGTTCCCGAAATGCCTGTACCGATCGTCAATGGGCTCATCTGGGTCGTAAGGATATGTACTTTGTCGTCGATACTGCCGGTAACGGTATAAGATTTTGAAGCAGACGGAATTGCATCAAAGAAAAGAGAGACGCTGGAACCGTCCATAGATGCAAATGCATAAGAGCTGTCATTGTACGTTTTTGTTACGGAAGTGTACGACTTACTGTCTATCGACCAGGTAGAGGAAGAAGGCATAGAAGTGCTTTTCTTGTCATCTTTTTTACAGGCGCTCATGCTTGCTGCGAAGCCCAGAGTGGCCACCAGGCCGATTTTAAGGATATTTTTGTTCATGTGGTTAATTTGCTCACAAAGATAAAAATCCAGATATAGAAAGTCAATGCCTGCAGCCATCTGTTTTTTTAACGGTATCGCAGTCTTTTTAACGGTAATTATCCTTCAGCGATTTATATAGCTCTATTCTGACACTCCTGCATCAACCGAATCGGAGCTGCCTTTCCTTGCTGGCCTGCGGATAAATCCTGAACTGGTCGAACGACTCGCGGAATGTCTATTGCTGCCGGATCATAGGTGTGATATCTATGCCGCATGAGTGGCACTGCCGATGTTTTTTCAGTGCCAGCGTGTACAGAATTTTGCGCCACCTGGCCCGTCTTCGCATACTTTTGTCCGGCCGTACCGGAACATAGTAAGGTCCGGTAATAACACTTCCGTTATCTGAAAGTACAAAAAAGAGGTCTTCTCCACGGAGCAAATGCATTCCCGCCATAGATATCAATATGGATTTTCCCCTGATCTCTTCCAAAGGAATCAATAGGTCATCGTTATTGTCTTTTATTTTGACTGTATAGTGGCCGGAACCCACAATTGGCAGGCTGTCCAGTGTCACGTAGTCCGCCCGCGCTTTTGCACAAGTCCACCGCATCGACTTTTTCTGCTCATTCTCTAAGCTTACACAAAAGCTATAGATGAAACTCGGATATTCACGAAAATGGAAATGTACCTGGTCGTCTTGTGTCAAAGATTCTTCTATTCTGTAGGTGGTGCGTTTATCTGGTACGTCTATATCGGTGCACATGAAAATGGTGTCTTTATAAACGTAATATCGGCCACGGCCAAAATAATTCACCGTAAGGCAGCCCCAGCTATGATAAAACTCAAGTGTGCTGTCGCTAATGCTTATATAACTGTCTTTGTAAACGTAGCGGCGCCCCTCCAGCCCTGTTGGCTGTGCCCGTGCCGGCAAATTGCATAACAGCAGGAAAAAGTAGAACCATTTGCAGTAATTCGGAGTATGCATAATGTGGACGGTTATCTGAAAGTACTATCCATTCAGCAACTTATGTCGCTTTATTCCTTTATTATGGCGCAGCCGGATCGCATGATACAAGGTGGGTACATCATTTGTCCACTTGCGCAGGCATAAGATGATAAGTATTATCTCCAGCCGGGTCACCATGCCAACCCAAATACTCAGTTGGAATAATATCCCGGAAGAGCAGGAAAACATGATCTGGGTGAGTGTACCGCAGAGCAAAGCAGCCCATATTTTTGCTCCTATCGAATGCGTCGCGATCTCTTTACGGAATTTTATGAAGCTCACTGCATAGGTAAGTGCTTCAAACGCAAGTAATACAATAATCGCTGTTGCATGCGCTTTGAAAAAGTCTGTACAGCGGATGCATGCAGTTGCTGCAACACAAAGAAAAAATACCTGGTCCACAGAAGAATCAAGTCGTCTGAGCTTTTGCGTTGAAATCCCCAGTTGTCGGGCAATCACTCCGTCAAATACATCAGAAAGGAACCCATATATCAGCAGTGCCGCCGGAATTGTACCTGTACTCCCGGGATTTATCAGCGCTAGTATCAGAATAGCGAAGCCTGCCAGGAGCCGTGAACTAATCAATAACAGGGGTATATTGTTGCGTAGCGACATGTGGTGTGTTTAATGCAACAATAATAAACACATTTTCAATCAGATTTGTTTCTGTTGATTGCTGATGTCATTGAAATATGCGTTTATCGAAGGGAAAAGGAGCAATATCAATTATTTTAATTTTCGCAAAATCTTTATGGTAAGGATTGATCAGCACATTAAAATCGCCTTGCGTCACTGCAGACGGAATAATCAACAGGCAATATTGATTTGCGTGTACAAAATCATCGCCGATTTTTTGTGTGGCAAGAGGATGAGGGAAGTCTTTCCAATGTTGCGGTAGTGCCTGTTCGCCTATTTTCTGAACAGCAACATCGTCGGGTATGTGAATGGTAACCATTACATAGTCTTCCGGCAGTGTCGCGAGTGTGCAGTGCACGGCTACTTCCGCCATGGCAAGAGAGCGGTTGATTGCGGTGTACACCAGTTCTATGCCTATGGAATTCCAACGGGCACCTTTTAAGGCTGCACCTTGCCCGGACAATGGAGCTGCATAAGGCCTTCTGGCGAGTCGGAACACTTCCATTCAGACGAGTATTCCGTAATTGATGCGGGTAAGCTCGCTGATCACCAGTTCCTTGCCATAAGAGTCTTTCAGTAATTCTATGGGTTTAAGACGGCCCAGGGCGTAGTTTGGTGTATTAAGCCAAAGGCGTAGTTTTTCCATATTTCCGAATACATCAAGGCCGACTTTCGTCACCTCTGCCATTTCAATGATCTTTTCAGAGTGAATAGGTTTGAAATGATGCTCAAAACTGGTTCTGTAGCGCTGCAACGATTTAGTGGAAATATCCAGAAAGTTTGCCCAGTCGCTTTCGGTAAACGGCGTATAGTCCTGGATCAGGTCGAAGAGGGAGTAGGGAATGCCGTTCCGGATCGCACCGATGATCAGCATTTTATTTTCCAGAAAATCGGCATAGCTCACAGGTTTACCCGCTTCTACCGGGTACCCGGTAAAGTCTCCTGATTTAAAGAAGCTTGCAATTTCTTTATTCAGCCTCAACTCAATTTTTGATACTGCTCCCATAGCTCTCAAGACATTTGTCCACAAATATAAGACATTTATCTTTGCCAATAAATTTTTCGCCTGATAAGATCACATCAAAAAGCCCCTTCCGGTCAGGAAGGGGCTTTTTGATTTTTTTGGGTGGACGAGAATAACTTACAACTTGATTTCACACTCTGTAATTCCCTGAACATCACCCTTGTCGCATTCGGAGCGGGCATCAGACAGAGATTGTTTCGGAAGGTCACGCGTAACACCGGCAGTTCCGTTTACGGGTTTACATTCGCAGGTATAAGATTTGCGGCAAGAAGTTGCGGCCATTGCGGTCAGGGCGAATACGCCAATCATTAGCTTTTTCATAATCGTTTTTGTTTATTGTTTCCACAAAAATATCCACCGCTGTGTGCGGGTAGGTTCAAACTAACCGAACGCTTTGTTAAGGCTATCCTGTGAAAATGTGAATACGCTGAAACGGCCCCGGAATAATTTCCTCAGATGAAAGATTCGTACGATAATTGTAAATCGAAATCCTATATGAAATATATACATCAACTAAACTGCCTGATAGTGCTGAGTATTGCTGCGTACGGCTGCGGTAATGCCAATAAGCAACCTGTTCCTGTGCCTGCTGCGGGTACTGAAAAGCAAACAGAAACTGTTTCCGGAAAAGCGGCAAAATCTGAAGAACCGGCTCTTCCCGAAATACACTACCACTTTGAATATAAAAAGGTATGGTCGGCCGGAGATTCGTTCAGCGGAAATGCGCATAAAGACATCTTATGTTACCTCAATCGTGTGGACGAAAAGCACCTGAAGCGATTGGACAGCTTTATTGTTCCGGATCTTTACGACCGCAAGCCTGAAGATTATATGCCATTCCCGGCGTATTCCGAAAGTTTGAAAGATATACGGAAGGTGATTATTTTTTCTTATCCCACGCAGGCATTTGCTGCGTACGAGCAAGGTAAAAGAATCATAAGCGGACCTACGAATATGGGCAAAAAAGCTTCCAGGACTCCTACAGGCCTGTTCTTTTGCAACTGGAAGTCTAAAGAAACCAAAAGTACGGTGAATGAAGAATGGATTCTGAAGTGGAACTTCAATGTAAGCAATATGGGAGGTGTCGGATTTCATCAGTACGATCTGCCGGGTTATCCTGCTTCACACAGTTGTATGCGCCTGCTGGAAGAACAGGCACGTTTTCTTTACGGATGGGCCGATCAGTGGAAATTGTCCGCTTCCGATCAGTTGCTGGAAAAAGGAACACCGGTCATTATATACGGAGCTTATCCGTTCGGACAGCCGCGGCCTTGGTTTGCACTCACCGGTAATGCACATGCATTGGATATCAGCGAAGAACAACTAAGTGAACTGGTAAAACCACACCTCCCGGAAATAATGGCCGCGCAACAGGCAAGAAGCGCATCGGAAGCTAATGCCAGTTCTGTCACAAACACCCAAACAGTGCTGTAAATTGTGTATTTTTGCACGAATCAGGAGGTTAAACGCTTGTTTTACGGAAAGGAACAAAAAAATACAAAAAATATTTTTGTTGTTTCAGTAAAAAGCCTCACCTTTGCAGTCCTTAAAAAAACAGAATTATGGCAAGAGTTTGTCAAGTAACGGGTAAAAAACCAATGGTAGGCCACAAAGTATCTTTTTCTAACAAAAAAGCTTTGCGTCGCTTCCTGCCTAATCTTCAGGTAAAACGTATGTACCTTGCAGAAGAAGACAAGTGGATCACTTTGAAACTTTCTACTGAAGCACTGCGTACTATCAATAAAAACGGTCTGATGGCAACCGTAAAACAACTGCGTGCAGAAGGCCATAAAATCTAACTATTACATTAAGTTTCAAAACATTTCATAACAATGGCAAAGAAAGGCAACCGCGTACAGGTAATTTTGGAATGCACTGAGCATAAAAACAGCGGCTTAGCGGGAACCAGCCGTTATATTACCAGCAAAAATAAAAAGAACACTCCGGAGCGCATCGAGTTGAAAAAATACAACCCGCTGATGAAACGTGTGACCGTTCATAAAGAAATCAAGTAATTAACACCACTTTTTAAAATATTTAAGTCATGGCAAAAGCAGCTAAAACCGCGATTAAAAAAGACCCAAAGCTGGCAGCTGAAGCTAAGAATTACACTAAAGTAATCAAAGCTGTTCGTAGCCCGAAGACTGGTGCTTACACTTTTAAAGAGAATATCATTCACAAGGATAAAGTGAAAGATTTTCTCGCGAGCAACTAATTCTTTTTGAAGTTTTTTTAAGAGAGACCGGTCTTCCTGTAAGGCCGGCTTTTTTATTTTATGATCCGCAGTTTTATTATATCCGGCGTACTGCTGCTTTTCATCAGTTTGTGCTCCTGCGGACGGATGCAAACACCGCAGGCCGCAGAGAAATCAATTGCAGACAGTGTACTGCGGCAATTGCGTACCGGAGACATCGTGCTGCGTGCCGGAAAAGATGAGATCAGTCATTTTTTTACCCGGCTTAATCAGCACGATCATCGTTTTTCCCATTGCGGTATTGTTGTCGTGTCGGATTCCGGCATACAGGTCGCTCATATTACCGCAGGTGGCAAAAGTAACAGCGGCGACTTGCATTACGAGTTGTTATCTTCTTTCGTTGCAGCAGCGCATAATACGGAATGGACCGTGTTCCGGCCTCCGCTTGCAGAATCACAGAGAGCTGCGGTTCCAAGGATATTAAGCCGGCTCTCTGCGGCTCATATTCGTTTCGATAAACGTTTTGACCTCGCTTCAGACAACGAACTGTACTGTTCTGAAATGGTCTGCAAAGTACTGAGGTCGGCCGGAGTAGGGGATTCCGTGTTTCATATCTCCATTGCCGGCAATGGAAAGCCTTATATCGGTACCGATGACCTCTATCTGAATAATCGCTGTACAACCATTTGCCAGATTATTTATTAGTAGTAGCTTCGCAACTTCCAACATGCGCATAACTATGAAATATTTCAGCCTTTCTTTTCTGCTGGTACTATTGCTGAG
This sequence comes from Chitinophagaceae bacterium, assembly GCA_049840855.1. Lineage (GTDB taxonomy): Bacteria > Bacteroidota > Bacteroidia > Chitinophagales > Chitinophagaceae > Rurimicrobium. Next base: position 57,190 of record JASGJF010000034.1, read on the forward strand.
CTTCAGCTCCTGCAGTAATAATGATCCCAAATATGTAGCCGAAAAGTTCCTCACCAGTGTCGCAAGAGCAGATCTGGATGAAGCGAAAAAGTATTGCGATTCCACAACGATAGAACTGCTGGATCAGGCAGACTATCTGAATATGGTTCCGGATTCCGTAAAGGCAGAAGGACGTAAGCTGAAGGTGAATATAGTAGACGTGAAAACAAATGGAGATAAAGCCGTCGTTACTTATACCACTTCGAAACTGGCCGAAAACCAGCTCATCACTCTGGTGAAGCAGAATGGTAAATGGCTGGTACAACTGGATAAGGCGCAGCAATACGAAGAGGATGATCAACCCATCATGACCGAAGCGCTGGACAATATTCCCGACAGTACAACGCTGGCGAAGCCTTCCGACTCCACCACAGCAGATACGGCGGCAAAGCCGGCTCCATAAGCTTTATCTGCTGCGACTCAACTGATCGATTTCATTTTTAGAACTTGTATAGTTGAACTCCGATTTGAGTGATGCCGTATTTTGCGGATCACTGATCCTGGTATACGCCCATTTCACCAGCTCCAGGCGCGTGCCTTCAAACAACAGGAAGTGCAGCATTTTGCTAAGCTGCGCAACAGTAAATGTGGTGCGGGCCAAGCCCGATTGCAGCAATTTTATTTTTTCACTGTCCGACACTTTCTGGTCGCATGCCTGCTGCAATGCAGCAAGTCGCTGTTCCGTGAGCGGACTCAGTTTTTCGTTGGATGCAGCTCCCGTAGAAGGATCAGCTTCGGCGGTATCAGGCCCCTGCTCTTTGATACGCAGCATTTCCTGCTCCAGTGTTCGCCTGGAGCTCTGGAATGAGAGCTTATTGCTCACCAAAATGTAATTATCCGGATCGCTTACGCGCGGGTAGCAGTAAGTGGCGATTTCCAGCTTATTGGATTCAAAATTAAGCCAGTTCATGATAGTGATTACCTGTTCGGTCATCAGCGTTTTATCGCTCAGAAACAGCTTTATAGTCCGTACTTTATCTGTAGTGCTTATTTTGTCTTCCACAGATGTCCGCAGCATTTCCATCTGAGCGGCTGTTATACGGTTGCGTTCGTTGTAATACGAAACCTGGCTGCTCTGGTCATTACGCCCTTTATCATATTCCCAGCTTTCGTCGTTACGGCCGTCCGAAAAATCGGGTCTGTTATCGATCGGGAAAGCTTTGTTGCGCTCATCTACCGAACTCATGCGCGATTCCCGAACTTTCAGTGTTCCGTTTGACGGATCGATCATGCAATAATAAGTCTTGCCCCCGTCTATCTGCATGCGGCCTTTGAATATAAGTACCGCCCTGTCGCGCCCTCCGCGACCGCTTCTTCCGGAATGATCGGTGGCTGGGTAATAGTAATAAGCTTTTAATTCGTGCATTCCTTTAGGAATATTGCCGACTGTGAGGATATTACCGTATTTACGGAAATGCCTTCCGTCGAGCACCAGCGTCAGCGGCTGACCGTCTCTCAGCTGTACCTGAAGTGTGCCCTGATAGCTCTGAGCAGCTACAGGAGCGGTAAATACGGTATTGAGTAATGTAACCAGTGAAAGTATGCGTTTCATATCTGTGATCAGTCTTGCGTATAATAAAAATCAGAAAAATAATATTTGCTATCCGAAAAAGTGGGCGCACAGTATTCCTGTAGATATAGCTGCGTTTAACGATTCGGCACCACCTTTTTTCGGAATGGTTGTTGCCAGGGCGCCGGGCGGCAATGTTTCCGGTCTTATTCCCTGGCCTTCGTTGCCGATTACGAGTATGCCTTCGGCCTGTGGGGTAAGCGAACGGTAATCGGTTCCGCCGAGCAGCGCTGCCCATATGGTTTTCCCTGAGTGCAGCAGTGTGCCTGCAAGGTCGCAATAGATGGCTTTCACCCTCAGATGGGCTCCCATTGCAGACTGCACTACCTTCGGATTGTATATGTCCACACAATCCTGCGAACAGAGAATGTAGGGAATACCATACCAGTCGGCAATGCGGAGAATGGTGCCCATATTTCCGGGATCGCGTATGCCGTCCAGTGCAATACCTGATCCGGCAGGGATTGCAGAAGAGCTATTGGGCGCGGGAAGCTTTACCACTAATAGTACTTTATTAGGAGACTGCAGTGTGGAGATCGTTTTTAATTCCTCTTCAGTAACCGGGGTAACACGCGCATCCGGATGACGTGCAATCAGCGCTTCATGCTGCGAGATCCAGGATGGAAGTGCCGCGATTTGTTCTACTTTTTGCTCAGAAAGCAGCCATTCACCTGCAATTTTCTCGCCTTCCGCTATAAAACAACCGGTTTCTTCACGAAATTTTTGAATGGCTAATGAACGAATGTATTTACTTTGCGTTTTTGAGAGCATGCTGCAAAGCTAATAGTTTGCGGACATTAAACATTGATGACAACGAAGCAACTGAATTTTTCACCAACACTCCGGGTCCATTTTATATGGATGCTTTGTCTGTTGCTCGCTTCGTGCAGCTCCACCAAACGACTCAAAGAGGGGGAGTATCTCCTGCGCTCGAATACACTGCGTGTCCGCTCAGACAAAACGATCACCAATAAAGGTCTGCTGCAGGACCAATTGAATCTGCTCGTAATCCAGAAGACAAATACTTACTGGAGCGGCGTATTCCCGTTCAAGCTCTGGCGCTACAATATCCGTTACCGTAAATTTGTCAATACCCAGCCGGGTGATCTTCCCAAATCCATTGAAAAGCCGGTAGTATACGACAGTACGTTGCAGATCCGCACCGTTGCGAATATGAAGAATTTCCTGTTCAATCAGGGGTATTTCAATGCATCCATCCGCGACACCGTTAAGTTCAAAGGGAAAAAAGCTTACGCGTACTATTACATCAATACCGGTATCAGTTACCTTGTAAACAACGTTTATGTGGAGGCCGACGATTCGACCGTTGCTGCGATTGTGCGAAGCAGCCTGTCCCAGACAAAATTTCAACGCGAGAAAGAATACAATAAACTATTGGCTGATGAGGAAAGAGCCCGCATCATCACAGAACTGCAAAACCGTGGCTACTACCGCTTTTCGCAGGACAATGTAAGCTTCGAGCTGGACACCGTGAATAAAGAGCGTCTGCGCGATGCGGAAAATCTTTTTGAAAGTGCGATCAACTTCCTTACGCTGCAGAAGCGTCAGAAGAAATTGTCGCTGGACGTAAAGATCATTGTCCATAACAATGGAGATTCGCTTTCCTATGCGCAATATGAGATGGGAAAGGTGATCGTATTTCCGGATTTCATCGATCGTTCCACCGCCTTCGATTCTAATCTGATCCGTGTGACGCTGGACGACATTTCTTACCGCTACCGTAGTTATTACGTCCGGGAAGGGGTGTTGGGGCGTCAGATATTTTTTCGTCCCGGTGAACGGTATTCCCGGACCAATCATCAGCTGACGATCACGAAACTGAATGAACTCGGCATTTTCCAGATGATCAATGTGTACTTTATAGAAGATACCACGGAGCATACGAAACATTTGCTCAACTGTTATATAACGCTGAGTCCTTCCGATAAAGTTGATGCGTCCGCATCGCTCGAAGTAGCAAACGCTACCACGTACGTATTGGGTAATTCTATCGGACTGGGGTACCGGAATAAAAATCTTTTTAAAGGAGCCAACCTGCTGAGCCTGAATACCACCGGCGGTATCGAAATGTCGAACAGCAATAATGAAGGGTCGAAATTCCTCGAGAATGTAAAATTGCAGAGCCGTAATTTCGGTGTGAACGGAACGCTTACTTTCCCCAAATTCCTGTCGCCATACCGCCCGAAATGGCTCGACCGCCGAAACCTGCCCAAGACGCAGCTGATGCTGGGTGTGAACATGCTGGACCGTATCGACCTGTTCCGCCTTACAAATATATCCTCTGCGTTTTCCTACAACTGGCATCAGAACAGGATGATCACCTGGGATTTTTCTCCTGCATTTGCCAATATCGTGTTACCCGTTATCCGTCCTGCTTTCCAGGGAAGGCTGGATTCCAATGAGGTGCTGCGTAATACTTATCGCCGTACATTCATAGAGGGCGAACAGTTGTATTTTACTTTTACCGACCAGGAGAAAAAACAGAACCGGAACTATTATTACCTGAGATTGGGCGTTGAAGAGGCTGGTATACTGATGTCGGGTATCAATAAGTTGCAGAAGACGATCAGTAACGGACCGGATTTTATTTTTGATCAGTATGTAAAATTCGATCTGGATGCACGGCATTATGTAAATGTGCGCAGTTCTTTACTTGCAATGCGCTTCCTTGCGGGTATCGGCTCTCCCTATGGCGATTCTAAGACCCTCCCTTACATCAAGCAGTATTTTGTGGGTGGCGCGTATAGTATACGCGGTTGGAGGCCGAGGACGTTAGGTCCCCTTGCCGGATCGGATACAGCCGGTACCAGTGTGGACAGGACGGGCGATATCAAGCTGGAAATGAATGCCGAATACCGGTTTGATATGATACAGCTTTTCTCGGGTACACTGAAACTGAATGGCGCCATATTTGCCGATGCCGGAAATACCTGGCTTGCACGTAAGTCTTCCACCACTTTGGGCGGAGACTTCGACATCAGCCGGCTGGGTCATGATATTGCCGTGAGCACCGGAGCCGGACTACGTGTGATTGTGGCTGAGTTCTTTACTGTGCGTCTGGATGCGGCTTTCCCTGTTAAAAACCCTTACGTGGCGGCGAACAACGGATGGGTCATCCGTTATGTGGATCTCGGAAACAGTGAATGGCGTCAGAAAAACGTCGTGATCAACCTGGCAATCGGTATGCCTTTCTAATTGCTTCACCATACGCTACATAAAACAATTCCGCAAGGGGAGGACAGGATTTCATTTGCAGGATTATCGATTTTAGAGAGCAACAGGTAAATTGTATGCCATATTAATCTGATTTTGCAATATTCCCGGCACTGCTCATCAGGCTCTCAGAAGGCTTAGTGCATTTCCCCGTACTGTTCAACTGGTTTTCAGAAGTTCTGGCGCATTTCCCAGAGCTCTTCACGCATCTCTCAGAAAGCTTAGTGCAGTTCCCTGGACTGTTCATCCGTTTCTCGGAGGCTTTAGCGTATTTCTCTGAGCTCTTCATACGTCTCTCATAATGCTTAGCGCATTTCCCTAAGCTCTTCATCCTGTTCTCAGAAATTTTAGCGCGTTTCCCGGAGTGGTTTATCCATTTCCCGGAGGTCTTAGCAGAGTTGGCACAGGCTTTAGCGAAGCCGGCATGAGCGAAGGTAATGTTAGCACAAGGCCTGCAACAGTTGCATTGAGTCTGGCAATGTTAGCAGGATTTCGGGCAGGCAGGGTAATTACCCAAAACAGTTTAGCGTTGTTATGTAGTCGACAATCCCTTATTCAAAACAAAACAGGCTGTCTCACGATATGAGACAGCCTGTTCGTTTATAGCTTAACATGCCGTGAAAGTCTTATTTCACCCCATGCATCATTTTAGAGATCGGTTTCGACAAAGCCACCATGATGAGTCCAAGGACGATTACCGCCGTAGAAATGCTTGTGAAAATTGTCTTAGCACCCAGTTCCTCTACAAATGCTGCCAGATAGCCACCTACGATATTCGCAATAAATGTAGCCAGCATCCATACGCCCATCATCAGGGATGCATATTTGGGGTGCGCCAGTTTTGTCACCACAGACAGTCCTACCGGAGACAGGCAAAGCTCACCGATCGTATGCAGCAGGTAGGTCAGTACGAGCCAGATCAGGCTTGCTTTTACCGTTTCGTCCTGGATATCGCCGCCGCGTTGGGCAATCGCACCCAGCATGAAGAAATAGCCGATACCGAGCAATACCATGCCCAGACCCATTTTCACCGGAGTGCTCAGGCGCTGACCGAGTTTGGAAACCCAGAAAATACTGAATAATGGAGCCAATACGATAATGAACAATGGATTCACAGACTGGAACCACGGTGTGGGTATCGTGAAGTTGCCTACCTGGCGGTTGATGAATTTGTCGGTGTACAGGGAAAGAGAAGAGCCTGCCTGTTCAAAACCTGCCCAGAAGAAGATCACAAATGCCGTCAGGATAAAGATCACCGTCATTTGCTGTTTATTCTCTTTCGTCACAGGCTGCGCTGCCAGTGCGTGGTGTGCGTCGTTATTACCGCCTGCTACCGTTTTGGCAGGAGCTTTACCAATGGTGCCCAGATATTTTGCTGCGAGTGCGTTGAAGATGATCTGTCCGAGCAACATGCCGATACCGGAAGCGAGGAAACCCCATTTGTATCCGTAGGAAACAATATTACCTGCTTCATCTTTTACGGAGAATATGTTGTCGGTAAACTGACCGATTACCAGTGGCGCAAGGAATGCTCCGAGGTTAATACCCATGTAGAAAATAGAGAATGCAGCATCGCGACGTGGGTCTTTCGCTTCATAAAGGCGGCCAACGAGCGTGGAAATGTTCGGTTTGAAAAATCCGTTACCGATAATCAACAGTAATAATCCCAGGTACATGCCCGTATGCGTATTGATCGCAAAAAGCGTAAACTGACCCACCATCATCGTAAGCCCGCCGATGGTAATCGCCAGTCGCTGCCCGAGGTAGCGGTCGGCCAGCCAGCCCCCGATCAATGGTGTGAAATACACAAAACCGGTGAAATAACCATAGATCTGAGATGCCATTGCAGGATCGATCGCCAAACCGCCTTCAAAATATTTCTTTGTCAGGTAAAGGATCAGGATACCACGCATACCGTAGTAACTGAAGCGCTCCCACATCTCTGTGAAGAATAAAAGATAAAGCGCCTTAGGGTGTCCCTTCTGCGGGATGGGTGTCGACAAGTCTGCTGCCATATAAACCTATTGATTGTTAACGTTACTGAAAAATCGAGCCAAGATACTTCAAAAAAGCAAATGGCAAAGGGGGAATTTTTTGGTTACTTTGCAGCCAAATTCAAAAACGCAGATGAATATCCTGTTACTGGGTTCCGGCGGCCGCGAATGCGCAATCAGCTGGAAACTGAGCCAAAGTCCGAAATGTAAACAATTGTTCATTGCACCGGGTAACGCCGGTACGCAGCAATATGGCACCAATGTAGCAATAGGTATCAATGATTTCCCTGCGCTTAAAGCTTTTTGCCTTCAGCATAAAATCGATATCCTGTTTCCGGGTTCGGAAGAACCGCTGGTGAACGGTGTATTTGATTTTTTCAAAAATGATCCTGAATTAAAGCATATCATCATTCCAGGTCCCAGTAAAGCTGGGGCTCAGCTGGAAGGCAGCAAGGCATTCTCTAAAAAGCTGATGGCGCGCCATGGCATCCCTACGGCTGCCTATGCAGAATTTGACGCGCAGAATTTTGAAGAGGGACTGGCGTACCTGGACCGGCATTCACTGCCTATTGTATTGAAAGCTGATGGACTTGCCGCAGGTAAAGGGGTGATCATCACTTCCGACAGGGAAGAGGCCAAAACTGTTTTTACAGATATGATCCGCAATGCACAATTCGGTGCGGCCGGTGCTACCGTTGTGGTGGAGGAGTTCCTGCAGGGTGTGGAACTTTCAGTTTTTGCTTTCACAGACGGAACCAATTATGTATTGCTGCCTGAAGCAAAAGATTACAAACGGATTGGCGAAGGAGATACCGGACCTAATACCGGAGGCATGGGTGCTATTTCTCCCGTACCTTTTGCAAAAGGGGCGTTCATGGAAAAAGTTGTGAGCCGTATTGTCGAGCCGACAGTGAATGCTTTACGCGAAGAGTCGCTGCAATACCAGGGTTTTATTTTCTTCGGACTTATCAATGTGGCCGGTGACCCCTACGTGATCGAATACAATTGCCGTATGGGCGATCCTGAAACGGAGGTGGTAATGCCGCGCCTGGAGAATGACCTTGTTGAGCTTGTATTGCAAATGGGTGAGCAGCGCCTGAACGAGGTACATGTCCGTCATCGCGAAGGAGCGGCCGCTACCGTAATGCTGGTAAGCCATGGTTATCCCGGAGATTACGCAAAAGGTAAGGTCGTTACCGGAACAGAGCAGGTTGCAGATAGTATCTTGTTTCACGCGGGAACCGTACTGCAGGACGCGCGAGTACTTACTTCCGGAGGCCGGGTTATGGCTGTAACGTCCATTGCTTCAACCTTGAAGGAAGCATTGGCACAAAGCTACCGTAATGCGGCGCTGGTGCAATTTGAAGGCAAACATTACCGCAACGATATCGGATACGAATTTCCCGATGCGTGATATACAAAGGTATAGCATCACAGAATTGTCAGATTTTAAAGTGCGCTTTTGATATTCTGATAGTTAAATCCTTATTTTTCAGAGTTTTTTATACCCGGACGGTTACGCATGTATTGTGTAGCCGTTTGTTTTTCAATCCCTTACCTTTTTTCTGAGGCAGCAGGAGCGTATATTTGTACAGCTCAATGATCAACGAATACATAAGCCCCCATTCTCTGAACCCGGCACAACAGTTGCTCGGAAAGGAAGTATTGGTCGTTAACCGCCAGGAAATCCGGTTCAATAAACTGGTTTCGGGCAGCGCTTATACCGTAAATCATCCTGAAGCACAGCTTCCCAACCAGTTTGCGACAATTATGTGTCCTGCAAAAGGCGGCGCACAAGGTACAATCCGGATACTCTGCCTGAAGCACGATTTTACTGCGGTGGGCTCTGCTGTTGTATATGCAATCGATTACGAGCCTGCTTTTCTGGATCAATGGGAGGAAAGTGACTGGTCGCTTGAGCGCGCGTTAACGGACAACAATACGGGATTGCAGTTCAGTTTCGATCCTGATAGTCAGGAAACCGTCAGGTACTTGTTTCATCCGGCAGGATCTGTTTCTTTTGAAAAAAAGCTGCAGCAGATGACTGCTGTTACAGGCTTATTGCAGCATGCTTTGCGCCAGATCAACGCTGCAAAAATATCTTATGCTGTTCCTGCCTGCAGCTTCCTGAACAACAATACCGAGCAGCGCGATAAGGTGATGATGGCGCGGGAAATACTTGAGCGGGAATTCGATCAGATGCTGTCCATTAAAGAACTTTCCCGTCGCGTGGCGATCAATGAATGCTATCTGAAAAAAGGGTTTAAAGCGATGTTCGGTAAAACGATCAACGAATACCAGCAGCATTTACGCATTGAAGAAGCTAAGCGATTACTGCAGAAAGAAGGGCTGAATGTAAGCAGTGTAGCCGGCATCCTGGGATACAGCAGTATATCTCATTTCAGTACCGCCTTTAAAAAGGCGACCAATATGAAGCCCTGTGAGCTTCTTAAATAAATTAAACGCTAGTTTTACGTCTTAATTTATGTTCCGTGCTTCATTTTCCCAATGCTAAAATCAATATTGGATTATTTGTCACCGGCAGGCGTCCCGACGGTTATCACAATCTTGAAAGTGTTTTTTATCCGCTTCCTTTCCTGAAAGATGCGCTGGAAGTGCTTCCGCTTGAGTCGGGAGTAGATCCTGTGATGGAAATTAAAGGCAAAAATGTTCCCGGGGCGCTATCTGATAATCTCGTGCTGAAGGCATTCCGTTTATTGCAGCAGGCTTTTCCGGACAGGGTGCACCCCGTGCATATACGTCTCCTGAAGGCAATCCCGATGGGAGCGGGAATGGGCGGTGGTTCCGCGGATGGTACGTTTATGCTGCGTCTGCTGAACCGTTTTTTTGAATTGGGTCTTACTGATGATCAGCTTGCTGCTTTTGCACTCGAGCTGGGCAGCGATTGTCCTTTCTTCGTGTACAATACACCTCAGTTTGCTTGCGGCCGTGGAGAAAAACTTTCGCCTGTACCTGTCGACCTGAGTGCATACAGCATACAGGTGATCTGCCCTGACCTGCATATCCCTACGGCACTCGCTTTTTCAGGTGTTACTCCGGCTCCTGCTCCTTTTGATCTCAGACAGATTTCAGGTCTTCCGGTGCCGGAATGGAAATCAGTGATCCGGAATGATTTTGAGAAAAGTGTATTTGCCGCACATCCGGTACTTGCAGACATCAAATCCGAATTATATGCGCAGGGCGCTGTTTACGCTTCTATGAGCGGCAGTGGCAGTGCTCTTTATGGCATATTCCCGAAAGGAGAACATGCGGTAGTTGATTCCCCGGAAATCAGGGAGTCGTTTTATGCTGCATAATATTGTTCCAACGACAAAGGGAGCCATAAAGGCTCCCTTTGCTATTCTGTAAATAAATATCAACGTCTGAAACCTCTGGCAGGTTGCGCATTGTTCTGAGGAACGGATTGCGGAGCCTGACGCTGATCGAAGCGTTGCGGTTGCTGCTGCATCTGTTGCTGTTGCATTCTTTGTCGCTGCATTTGTTGCTGTTGCATTTGTTGCTGTTGCATTTGTTGCTGCTGCTGCATGACGCGTTGCTGATCCATTTGCTGCTGTTGTTGCATGCGTTGCTGTTGCATCTGCTGTTGTTGCATTTGTTGCTGCTGTATCGCGCGTTGCTGATCCATTTGCTGCTGTTGTTGCATGCGCTGCTGATCCATTTGCTGCTGTTGTTGCATGCGTTGCTGTTGCATCTGCTGTTGTTGTTGCATTTGTTGCTGCTGTATCGCGCGCTGCTGATCCATTTGCTGCTGTTGTTGCATGCGTTGCTGTTGCATCTGCTGTTGTTGTTGCATTTGTTGCTGCTGTACAGCACGCTGCTGATCCATCTGTTGCTGCTGCTGTTGTTGGATTTGCTGTTGCTGTACGGCACGTTGCTGATCAATCCGCTGTTGCTGCTGTATGACACGCTGATCCGTTTGCTGTTGCGGTACTCTTTGAGGAGCGCCCTGCATAGGCTGCATCCTCTGTTGATCGGGTGCATTCGAATTGTCCAGATTACGCGGGCGGCCTGAAGGGAAAGTGTTGCTTCCCTGGCGCATTCCGTTTCCCGGATTGTTTATGTTCGGGTTGCCGTTTTGTGTACGGTTGTTGTTAATATGCTGGTCGGTAACATTTTGCAGTACACGTTGGCGGCCAGCGGCCTGATTCATAGTTCCTCCGAAATTTTCCGGGCGACGGGCGATGTTCCGTTCTACGTTCACTGATTGTCCGGGAGCGGCAACCCTGCTTTGTGTTACATCAGGACGATACATGTTGAGTCTGTTTCCGGAAGAGGCGCGTGGACTACCCCTGCGTCCGGAGTTCATTACATTATACATGCTTGGGCGCGTGCCTGTTCTGCGATAATAATCGTCTCCGCCCGGGCCGGAATAATACACCGTTGAACGATCACGGTACGTCTGATTGATGATCTGTGTACGACGGTAGATGTTGCGGCGGAACCCGTAGTCGTTATTACAATAGCGGTAGAAAGAACGATCGTACATGTATCCGGGATTAATGAACATCCACCAGTCGATAGGGATAAGGCCAAGATTTATATTGATATTGATTCCTGGTCCCATTGGTGCCCATCCATAATAATCATTTGCGGAACGCCAGCTCACCCATGCCGGAGCCCATTCATAACCGGGAATCCACAGCCATCCATAGTAACTGTCATAAGTCCAGCGACCATAGTGGAACGTAGCCCAACCCCAATCGTAGTTAGATACCCACGTATTTCCATACTGCGTGTAAGCCCAGTAGCCGTTGGTGTAATAAGGTCTGAAGTCAGAACCAACATCCGGCAACCATACATACCCATATTGCGGATCATTCAGCCATTCACCGTAGGGTGAAAGATCATCGTAGAAATCCTGGTAACTGATAGGCTGGTACGCCTGTGCTTTAGATTGGCTGCTCCAGCTCGTAAGAATAAGGAGCAACGCGACGGTAATGATTCGTAAATTTCTCATCGGGTGTGTTTTTATGTCTTAAAGGTAGACGATATCGCTGCTGCGAAGATTACTCAGTTTTTGTTATCACTTTGATAATTCGGCCTGTAAGTGCGGTTTTAAAATGATGATTATGTGAATTTTTTTCACAAGGGTATTTGATTTTTAGAAAATTGTATTTATTTTGGAGTAGCTTTTTCGGAGTAGGGGAATTGAAACAGCCCTTATCCACGGGATTTACAAGCGAAAGGTGAGTAAGATATTGTGATAAATGTCATGTTTTGATTTGCGTTTTCACATTTTTTGCAAATGAATTCTTTCGAAACTTTGTAATTGAAACGAATGAAATAAATCCTTCTGGGTTTACTTCGAAAAACCTAACTGAAACCAATAAACCGATAGTAAAATGAGAAGAATAGGTATATTTCTATTCTTGGGCTTTTGCGCCTGCAAAAGTTTTCGCCCGGCTCCTCCGCCACATCCCCCGGGCATCTACCAAGGCTATGACAGCGCTTTGTATATAAGCGACCGTTTTGGCGAAAAAATGTTTGGAGGATGTGTGAACGTAGCGGGAGAACCCAATACCGGCTTGTCTTTTAATGGTAAGCCGCTTACCGCTATAGGCAAGGAAGAATATTCTTTTGAATATGTGGATTCCGTGGATTACGGTATTGCGAACGACCATGATATTCATGTAATCCGTCGCAAGGGTATATTCAAATTCTCCTACAATCATCTTATTGTAGACTACTCCGTCGGAGAAGTAGGAGTTGTAGAATCCCAGTACCGTTTTAACGGTTGGAGATAAATTGTTATAGCGTTAAAATTCCGCAACTTTCGCACTTATCCGTTGCAATAGGCGTATTTTAGGGCAATGGCCCGTATTACTGTCCTGTATGCGTTACTGATTATTGCCCTGCTGCATGGCGTTACCGTACAGGCGCAGTTCAATGACAGTACCCATTACCTGGTCAGCGCGAATCTTTCGGGGAATGTGAACCGGACGAGTTCAGGGACCAATTATTTACTCGATAATTCCCTTAAACTAGGTGTTGAAAAACAGCAGCTTACGCTGAATAGTAATACACGCTGGCTGTATGGCGCGAACGCCGGAACGCTTATTAACAATGACTTCTCCAGCATTTTTGACTGCAATGTGTATGCCCGTCCCAAGGCGAGATTTAATTATTGGGCACTTGCCAACTTCACCAGCAGCTATTCGCTGAAAATCGATTACCAGTTCCAGGGCGGCAGCGGCATTGCCTGGAAGGCGATCGATAAACCTTACCTGATGATGCGGCTGAGCGACGGTTTTTTATATGAGAACAGTCAGGTGTTGCTGAAGGACGGGACCACCGAACAATATCAGACTTTACGGAATTCTTTCCGGATTCAATTGCGTGCCAACTGGAACACGCGTATTTCGTTTGAAAGCGTCGCATTCTGGCAACCCTCTGTTATAGACGGCGGAGATTATATTATGAATGCACAGGCCGGTATTTCGGTCAAAGCAGGTAAGTGGCTGTCTTTTACTTCCCGGCTCAGCTATATGGATGTAAGCCGTACCCAGCGGCAGAACCTTTTGTTTACATATGGTGTTACCGTAGGACGGTACTTTTAAAATTGTTGGTGGCGGGAACTCTGCCTGATGCGCGCAAATGTGTATCTTGCAGGCTCAAATAAAAGGATGAATTACAACAGAATTTTAGTGACGGCAGCTTTGCCTTATGCCAACGGTCCGGTGCACATTGGTCACCTTGCCGGATGCTATCTGCCTGCCGATATTTATGTGCGTTACCAGCGATCTCAGAAACGCGATGTGCGTTTTATCTGCGGCAGTGACGAACACGGAGTGCCTATCACTATCCGTGCAATGAAAGAAGGTTGCACACCGCAGGAAGTGGTGGACAAATACAATAAGATTATCCGCGACAGCTTTGAGGGAATGGGTATCTCATTTGATATCTACTCCCGTACATCCAATGCAGTGCATCGTGCCACTGCTCAGGATTTCTTTAAAACTTTGTACGACAAAGGAATTTTTCAGGCCAGGGAGACGGAACAATATTTTGACGAGGAAAAGAAAGTATTTCTGGCAGACCGTTATATTATCGGCACCTGTCCTGTATGTCAGAATCCGAATGCCTATGGCGATCAGTGCGAAAAATGCGGATCGACACTTTCTCCGGAACAGTTGATCAACCCCCGCAGCGCGCTGAGTAACGGCGCGCTCGTAAAGAAGCCGACAACGCACTGGTATTTTCCGCTGAATGAATTTGAGCCGTTCCTGAAAGAATGGATCGTGGAGGGAAAAAAGAACGAATGGAAAGCGAACGTATATGGTCAGTGCAAAAGCTGGATAGATGCAGGCCTGCAGCCACGCGCGATGACACGGGACAGCAACTGGGGCGTGCCGGTACCTATTCCGGGAGCGGATGGTAAAGTGCTGTATGTGTGGTTTGACGCACCTATCGGCTATATCAGCGCAACCAAGGAACTGACACCTGAATGGGAAACGTATTGGAAATCGGAGGATACCAAGTCTGGTGCATTTCATCGGTAAGGACAATATTGTTTTCCATTGTATCATTTTCCCTTCAATGCTGAAAGCACATGGAGGATTTGTACTGCCGGAAAATGTACCGGCCAATGAATTCCTGAATATTGAAGGAGAGAAAGTGTCCACTTCCCGTAACTGGGCCGTTTGGGTAGACGAATACCTGAAAGATTTTCCCGAACAACAGGATATTCTGCGGTATGTGCTCTGTGCCAACGCCCCGGAAACAAAAGACAACGATTTTACCTGGAAAGACTTCCAGACACGTAATAACAGCGAACTCGTAGATAAATTCGGTAATTATGTGAACCGCGTGCTGGTGCTTACGCATAAGCTGTGTGGCGGAAAAGTTCCCAAATGGCATGCCGCAATAGCAGACGATGCAGACGCACAACTGGTGGCTGAAATTGCCGCTTCCAAAGCGCGTATCGAACAATCCATCGAATCGTACAAATTCCGCGATGCATTGTTTGAGGTGATCGACCTTGCACGGAAAGGGAATGTATACCTGCAGGATAAAGCTCCTTGGAAAGAGGCTTCCGCTGTAGAAAAAGGTGCTTTGTCGGAGGATGAAAAGACAGCGGCGCAGCAAAGGATCGATAATTGTCTGCACCTTGCTTTGCAGCTTACCGCCAATCTGGCAATTGTAAGCAATCCTTTCCTTCCGTTCACTGCAAAAAAGATATGTTATCTGTTGAAGGTGGTGGAGCGTATGCTGGACTGGGAGAATGCCGGTAAAATAAACCTGCTGAATGTAGGATATCCGATGCGTGCGCCTGAACTGCTGTTCCGCAAGATCGAGGATGCAGAGATTGATGCACAGGTCGCGAAGCTGAAAGCAGGCCTCGTCGCCAGTGCGCAGGCACAGGCGCAAACTGCTGCTGGTGAAGTGGAATCTTCCCCGGAAGAACTGAAAGCGGAGATCAGCATTGATGATTTCAGCAAGATAGACCTGCGCACCGGAACGATTGTGCAAGCAACTGCTGTACCGAAAGCGGACAAATTGCTGCAATTGGAAATTGATCTCGGTTTCGAGAAGCGGACTGTGCTTTCCGGAATCGCGATGCATTTTAAGCCGGAAGATATCATCGGTCAGCAGGTGGTTGTGGTAGCGAATCTTGCTCCCCGCAAAATGCGCGGCATTGAGAGCAAAGGGATGATCCTGATGGCGGAGAACGCAGAAGGTAAACTGGAATTTGTATCGCCCTTAAATGCGGTAAACAACGGCGCGACCGTTAAATAGCAAACTACACAAATCATTGCTGATGAAAAAGAAAAGTAAAAAGTGGCTTTGGATCAGCCTCGCGGTATTAGCGCTGATCATTCTCATTGTGGTCGGCAAGTCCGGCGGTGACGACGGCACTAAGGTTGCCATTGAGAAAACCGGGCTGAACACGCTTACCGAAACGGTGACAGCCAGCGGAAAAATCTACCCTGAAACGGAAGTGAAAATAAGCCCCGAAGTAAGTGGTGAGATCATCGAGCTGAATGTTGAAGAGGGTGACTCCGTTCAGGCCGGTCAGTTGCTGGTAAAGATCAATCCGGCAATATATACATCCATGGTGCAACAGGCTGAGGCTTCTATGGAGCAGACGAAATCCGGCGTGGTAAACTCACGTGAGATGTCGGGTCAGTCAAAAGCAAACTTTGAGCAGGCTCAGGCTAATTATAACAGGAATAAAAAGTTATATGCAGACAAAGTAATCAGTGCGATGGAATACGAGCAGGCGGAGGCATCTTATAAATCAGCTAAAGCCAGCTACGATGCTGCAATGGCGACGATCGCATCCGGAAGCTATGGCGTGCAGGCCTCGGCCGCTAATCTCAAACAGGCGCGTGAAAACCTCCTGAAAACAACGATTGTAGCGCCTCGCGCGGGTATTATATCCTCACTCACCGTAAAGAAAGGCGAGCGCGTGCTGGGTACTTCGCAGATGCAGGGTACGCAATTGCTCACCATTGCCGATATGAGCCGCATCGAGGTGCGCGTGGACGTCAGTGAAACGGATATCGCAAAGGTGAAAATAGGAGATACCACGATCATCAACGCGGACGCTTACCGCAGCCGCAAGTTTACCGGTTTGGTATCGAAGGTGAGCGTTTCCAGTGCCACTTCGGCTACGGGAACAACTTCCGATCAGGTGACAAACTACACGGTTCATATCCTGATCCTGCCCTCGTCTTATGCGGATGTGGTGGTGAATGGCAAATACCGCTATCCGTTCAAACCGGGAATGTCTGCCTCTGTGGAAATACAAACCCGCAAAGAACACAATGTGCTGTCCGTGCCGGTAAATGCCGTAACAACGCGTGATTGGGCGGATTCGCTGAAGAATACCTATAAAGACTCCATACGTCAGGTTGTGTTCGTGTACAACCGTACCGATAATAAAGTATCCTTACGTGATGTGCAGACCGGCATCCAGGATAACCGGTTTATCCAGATACTTGCCGGACTGAAACAAAATGAAGAAGTGGTGGTGGCGCCGTATGGAGCAATCGCACGCATCCTGAAGGACAAGTCTAAAGTTCAGGTAGTCGAAAAAGACAAATTGTTTGAAACTAAAGAAGGTCAGTAAGCTTTGAGTCAATCAATAGTTACAGATACGAAAAGAAATATAGGCATTATCGGCAATGGCAGCTGGGGTACCGCACTCGCCAAAATACTCACCGATAACGGAAACGCCGTGCACTGGTGGTTGCGCAATGAGGAATCAGTACGCTATTTAAATGAACACCAGCAAAATCAGCATTACCTGAAATCGGTTAAGTTCCGGGAAGGTTCTGTATTGCCCACGTCTTCACTGGAAGCGTTTTTCGCATCCTGCGATTATATCATTTTTTGCGTACCTGCCGCATATGCACAGAGTGTGCTGGACCGGATCACTCCGGACATGCTGAAAGGAAAGCAACTCATTTCGGCCATTAAAGGGATTCTGCCATCCAGTAACCTGTTACTTAATGATTACGTGCACCGTGAACTGGGATTTCCTTTGCAGGATTACATCTCTATTACCGGGCCTTGTCATGCCGAAGAGGTAGCGGCGGAGCGCCTTTCGTATCTGACGTTTTCCTGTATCGATGAAAGCCGGGCCGCGCTTGTAGCATCTTTTTTTACAAACAGTTATCTGCGTACCACCTTTAACCATGATATATGGGGCGCGCAGCTGGCGGCAGTTTTGAAAAATATCTATGCACTGGGTGCCGGTATCGGACATGGACTTGATTACGGTGACAATTTCCTGAGTGTATATATCACGAACTGTTATCGGGAGATGCATCGCTTTCTGCTGGTTCATTTCGATCTGGTTCATCCTTCCGAAGACCGGCCGGATATGCACACCAGTGCCTACCTCGGTGATCTGCTGGTGACGGCCTATTCGCTGCATAGCCGTAACCGCGCATTCGGAATGATGATCGGTAAGGGGTATTCCGTTGCTGCTGCATCGCTGGAGATGAGCATGGTTGCAGAAGGGTATTACGCTTCCAAATGCATGCAGTCTGTTGCGGATGCTTTGGGACTTGATATACCTATCGCTACATACATTTACCGAATATTGTGGCAGGGAGAAGATCCGGCTGCTGTATTCCGTAATATTGAAGAATTGCTCTCTTAAAAATCAGAATAATAAAAAGACTCCGGTGTAAGCCGGAGTCTTTTGCGCATGTAAAAGCGCGGGCTTGAAACAAAAACAAAATCGTCAGGCCCTGCTGCCACCGATTACGCGTAATAACACGGAAATGATGGCGAGCACAAGTAAAATATGAATGATATTTCCCGCACTGTAGGCGAAGAAACCAATAGCCCAGCAGATCACCAGGATTACAGCTATCAGATAAAGGAGACTGTTCATAACATTTAGGTTTAGATGTGAATAAATGAATGTTTGTTTTTGTTTAAACCGTTTAATCCGGGATTAATTCAGGGCTAAAGCGAGATAAATATTGAATACACTGTTGCGTGCATTAGGGACTGTATAGGTTACGCCGTTGAATTGCTGAGACCTTCCGATGTCGGTCATCCCGTAATAATAACGTGCACCTACGCTGAGTTTGGCAATGTCAATCGCCGCGCCTACAGCCAGTCCGCCTTCCATGCGGTTGTAGTTGTCGACATTAATGTTTTTCTGGAAGTCGAAAAGCGAAACATTGGATGTTCCTTTTGCACTTCCGTCCAGCAGGTAAGAAACATAGGGTCCTGCATGTACATTGATATTTCTGAAGACATTAAGTCCCAGCAGGATCGGCACTTCCAGATAGTTGAGACGGAAACGTCCTGTACCGGAGATAACGCTGTTGTTGTAAGTGAGTTCGGCGCCTTTTGTGGTATAATACAATTCAGGCATCAGTGACAGATGTTTGGTCAGCGGAGCCTTCATGAAAATACCTACGTTAAATCCGTTCATCATATTTTTGTCTGTAACGTCATCCGTATAAAAGTTAGATGCGTTCAATCCAGCTTTGATACCCACGCGTGGCAGGATACGATTGGATGTGGTTTGAGCCTTAACGGCGGCCGGTGTCAGTAACAGTATCGCGGCGATTGTTTTGAGTGTAGTTTTCATTGTTCATCTTTTAATGGTTAACAATCATTTTTACGATACAAAAATCGTACGGCATTTTAATGGAATTATTACACGATTAAATGCCCGTTATTATACGATTTTAAGGAGTGTTTAAGCGGAATATTGTATAGTTGAGGATAGCTGCAAAGCTTACCCAGCTTATATATGGTACCATCAGCCAGGCTGCTTTCCTGCACAGCGGAGCACTTGCGAAAATGGTTGCCGCAATTGCGACCCACAGAAAGCATATCTCCACAAATGCCCATCCGGCCTGATGAAATCTGAAAAAGATCACCGACCACCAGAAGTTCAGAAACAGTTGCAGGGCAAATAATACTGTAGCTTTCTGACGTTGTGCTGTCCTCGGCTGTATCCATACACGCCACAGCGAAATAGCCATCAGCAGATACAGGACTATCCAGACCGGACCGAAAATATAAGCGGGTGGATTCCACGTTGGTTTTACCAGTTGCCGAAACCAGTCATTCGGTTCGGGACCTCCGATCAATGCACTCACTGCACCCGTTGCTTCACAAAGTACGATGCATATAAGCAGCTTGATAAAATTCGAAGACTGGCTATTGTTGTTACTATTGGATTCCATATACACCGGATTTAAATTAGAATTGAAGCGTGAGTAAGTCCTGATGATCTTTTTTCAAAAACATATATTGCTTGTAGATCATTTTGTGCTGTTCGATGGTGAGGTGATCCACTGCATCTGACAGAATCTGATTGTATCGTTCTAATACCACATTCTCGCTGGTAAGACAAATCGCCAGCAACGGCCTTTTCCCGATTTCATTTGTTTGCTGTTGCAGATTGATCCTGGTGAGCGGAAGCGATTCTGAAGAATCTTCAATTCTGCCCGTAGTAAGGGGCAAACCCATCTGTGCGAGCAGTGCTCCGAGCGTTTTTATTGCGTCCTGGCTATGCTCGGCATAACGCTGAAACATTTTTTTCATCAACTGGTCGGAAGTTCTGCCCGCTAATTTCAGGTAGCCTTTCAACCTGTCTTTATTGACATCAATCAGTGTGCCGATTGCAGCCGCAGATTTCTTAATATTCATAGCAGTAGTTTTTTGGTTAGTATAGTACAGCATCTGAATGCCGGATCAGGAGGCCGGATCAGGAGGCCGGTGTTTCGTGCGCTTTTAAAACAGATAGTGCCTTATTGGCCCATTCGCGGATCTGTGCATCGTTAGAGGAGGCTGCAGTGGATTGAAGCATATCCAGCAGCTGGGCGTGATCGGCGGTACTGATGCTTGTGTATTCCGTGTCGAATTGTGCTCCTTTAAGCTGCTGCATTTTGGTGACAAAAGCGGTACCGTCATTGCCCGGTAATTCGGGCAGGATAATTGCTTTCGCCTGCGCCAGTGCACTAAGCTCATTATACATTGCCTGACTTTTTTGTTTCAGGTCAGCTGCTGACTTGCGAACGGTACTGCTGGAACTGTTTGCCTGAGCGATATCACCCAATTGTACCTGCTGGATCAGCAGGTCGGCTATACGGGTAAGTTGTTCATAATTTTCAGTTGCAGCCTGCTCCTGCACTTTGGTGTCGCTAACGGCCTCGGCAGATGCTTTGTCGTCTACGGTACGCGGATTATTCGTGCACGATGCAAATACAATTACGCTTGCGCTGATGATCGATAACAGTGAGTTTCTGGTTTTCATACATTGTGTTTTTTGTGAGTCAATAAACACAAAGGTCCAGTTGCAGGCCAGCAGCGGGTTTACAAGGTATCGGGTATTGTTTACACGATTTCCACCATCATGCGGATGCCTCGGGCAGTATGATATGAAATTTCGATCCCTGGTTCGCGAAGCCTTCCGCATAAATAAATCCGGAATGGGCCTCCGCTATCTTCTTGCAGATCGAGAGCCCGATGCCTGTACCCGGGTATTCATTTTTCTGATGCAGTCGTTTGAACAGAACGAAAATGTTTTCGGCAAACTGTTGTTCAAAGCCCAGTCCATTGTCAATTACGCTGATGCATGTGTATTTAAGACGTGGGTTGCGGCGGAACTGGGGACATTCATCATTGGTAAGCGCACGCGTCCTGATTTCTATCTTAGGAGAAACGCCTTCGCGCGCATATTTCAGCGAATTGCCGAGCAGGTTCAGGAACAATTGTTTTATCTGGTAAGGTATGACGCTGAGTTCCGGTAATGGGTCACAGTCAATAACTGCCTTCTTTTCCTCAATAAGCGCAGACAGATCCTGACGGGCCTGTGCCAGCAGATCATTGAGGTCTGCCGGTTCAAATACCTTCTCAGCTTTGTTTGTGCGGGAAAACATCAGCAGGTCACTGATCAGCACCTGCATTCTGTTTGCAGAAGACCGGATGCGCTCAAAATATTCGGAGGCAGATTCGCTCAGATTGTGTTTTTCTTTTTCCTGTATACGTGATATATAGGTCTGGATAATGCGCAGTGGCTCCTGAAGGTCGTGGCTGGCAACGTAGTTAAATGACGCCAGTTCTTTATTCGTCTGCTCCAGTTCCAGGTTGCGTTCCTGAAGCGACAGGTTCTTTTTATATTCTTCCGTAATGTCTGATGTAATGCCCAGGTAAATGGCGCTTCCGTTAAGTGTGTGGACTGTTTTACCTACCGAACTGAAATAGCGCAGATCTCCATCGCTGCGATAGATGCGATAGAGCAGGGGAGCGGAATTCCTGGATCCGGAGTTTGATTGTATGCGATGACGGCGGCACGGTCGTCCGGATGTATTTTTTCAATTATGTCCTTAAACGGCATTTGTTTCCTGTCCGGCCCTGTTTCGAGCAAAGCCGCATAATTATCCGAGTATTCAATTTCGTGGTTTTTACTGTTCCAGCGCCAGGTGCTGAAAGCACCAATGTGCTCCGCATGGTTGATCATTTCTGCGCTGAGCTGCAAGGCCTCATTGGAGTTTCGTAAAACGGTGACCTGACTGTTGAGTCTGAGATACGCGAAGATGAAAACCATTACAGAAAATATCAGCAACAGAAACGTAAACAGTGGCGTAAACGACATTTCATTTTTAAACTGCTCTTTACGGTTGGAAAGGAATTGCTGCTCCAGGCCCATCATGTTATCCAGGCGCATGCGTATCTTATTCATGACTTCCTGTTCTTTCATCAGACTGCGATGCAGCAGTTCATCATTCATGGAAATCTTACCGCTGGCGTTCAGCAGCAGGTTCATGTAAGCAAACCGTTCGGTGATCAGGTTATAGAGCGTATCCAGATTTGCTTCCTGCAAAGGTTTGCCTTTTGCAAGAATAGAAAGGCTATACATGGATTTGTTTACCTTGTCGCGGGCATCAAGGTAAGGAACAAGCATGCTTGAGTCGTGCGACAGCAGGTAACCCCGCTGTCCCGTTTCAGCGTCTTTAATGAATGAAATTACCTGTTCAAGCTCATTTCTCACGTTATACGAATGCTGTAGTGCATCGGAAGACGCTGTCAGAGAAGTCGCGTGCTTGTAGGATACAATCGATATGAAAATCAGGATGAAGACAGAAGATGCAAAGATTCCTTTAAGTAAAAACGACATATTCAGTATTCCGGTCCCTTTCATGTGAATAAATTTATCAGAGGCTCAGTAAAAAATTGCTCCGGTCCAGCCCGGATGTATGGTACTGCCAGTTGACAGTGATGATCTCTGTAAGTATCTTCTTGAGCGTGCCGAAGTCGTTAGGTTTTTTGATATACACATTTGCTCCGTTAACGAAAGTCTGCTCAATATCCTGTTCAGACGCCGACGTGGAATAAATTGCGATTGCTATATCGTTGAACTTGTCATTTTCTTTGATCTCCTTCAGACATTCCATTCCCGTTTTGCGCGGCATGTTCAGGTCAAGAAACAGTATATGTGGCAATTTCGCATCCGGACGATTCAATTCCTTCATCAGTTCCATACCGTCTTTGACGATCTGGACGTTGGTTTTGATTTTTATTTCTTCAAATGCTTCTTTGAAAAACAGGCGATCATCTACGTCGTCGTCTGCGAGTAATACGTGAATGGGTTCTTTTTGCATACGATATTTTTAATGGGGCCTACTATTTGCCGGCAGCTTCGCGGCGTTTGTTGATTATGCGTTGGAACGCGCTGGGTGTCAGACCTGTCGCATTTTTGAACTGTGTGCTGAAATGTGCGACACTGCTGTAATTGAGCTTCCAGGCAATCTCGGTAAAAGTATATTCGTTGGTAATGATGAGTTGCTTTGCGCGCTCGATTTTCTGCAGGATGATGAAATTCTCAATTGACGTAAAAGTGGCGTCGGAAAACAGGTTAGAAATATATCCGTAACTGTAGCCGAGCTTTTCGGACAAATAGTATGAGATTTTCGAACTCGGCAATGCATCTTCATTGAACACCATTTCAATAATGGCGTCCTTTATCTTCTGGATAATAATGCTCTTCTGCGATTCCACAATTTCGATACCGTAATGCCCCAGCGCTTCGCCAATGGATTTCATACGTTCACCCGTCAGCGGCTCTTCAATATCCACTTCTCCGAAAGCGGTGATACTGTGTGCAACACCCAGTTTCTCCAGTTGTTCCTGGAGCAGCATTTTGCAGGCTTTATTGATGTCGTATTTGACGAATAATTTCATTAGCGTTTTGTTTCAGGCAGTCTGATCGAAGATAACTTAAAACAGTGAGCTGCTCCACGCAGAACAGTCACATCAAATTGTGTTTCCGCAAAAATGAACGATAACGATCGAATAGTCTTACATGAAAACCACAATTTGTTACATTTTAAACACACAACCGATATTATTGTTAAGGTTGTGTAAAAGTGAAACATTTGTCCTTGTGGAAACGTTTTTTGTAATTTTTGTTTCCATAGTTTTGCGCCGTGATGTTAGAGGACTATTTACAGGTAACAGATGTGCGCAGTAAAATTTTACTGAGCACCGTCGAATTGTTCAAGCGGTTTGGTTTTAAGTCAGTAACCATGGACGATATCGCGCGTCATGCGGGTATTTCAAAAAAGACTTTGTATCAATATTTCGATAATAAGAATAAGGTAATCACTGCCGCGTTGGATTGGTATAAGGATACACTCTGTTCTCATTGCGACAGACTGATGGCAGACGCTTCTGATGCTGTGGAGGGGTTTGTGCGGGTGAAGGCAAATTTCGATAATGTATTTAAAGAAGTGAATCCATTAAGTATTTACGAATTGCAGCGCTTTTATCCGGAAGGCTACCGTCAGTTCCGGTCTAATATGGAACGCGATGTGGAGTCGATACGCAGAAATCTTGAACAGGGAGTCGCAGAAGGAAATTACCGGGATGATTTTGATCCGGAAATACTTTCCCGGTTTCATATTGAATCGTCCCTGATGATCGTGATGCCGAATATGCTGATGAAAGATAAATTCGATATGTACAGGGTCAACCACGAAATCACTGAGCATTTCATGCGCGGTATTCTGACAGCCAAAGGCGAAAAGTTATACCGCAAGTACAAAGAACAGTATTATAAACATTAATCTCCACTCGTACTAACACTACTTACAATACACATATATGAGACGAATTTTTCCCGGTCTTTTTCTTATTTCGCTTTTTTGCGCTGCGGATTCGGTTGCTCAGGAAACTGTTGCACTTACACTGGATCAGGCTATAGATTATGCAATTAAAAATTCTGCAGCGGCACGTAACGCCCGTATCGACGTGGAGATCCAGCACGCGAAGAACCGTGAAGTGACCGGAAGAACGCTTCCGCAGATCAATGCGCAGGGTAAATATCAGAACTACCTTGATCCGATGAAAACCGTATTGCCCGGTGATTTCGTCGGCGCTCCCGGTACATCGGTGATCATTCCGTTTTCGGTAAAGCACAATGCCAATCTGGGTATTACCGGTTCGCAGCTGTTGTTCAACGGTTCCCTGTTTGTGGCCCTGCAGGCACGTGATGCATTGATGGAGATGGCGCGTAACAATGCCGTGATGAAGGAAGAAGATGTGCGGGTGCAGGTGATCAAAGCCTATCGTGCGCTGGTGATCGCTCAACGACAGTTTGAAGTGCTGAAGGGCAGTATTGCTGTTGTGCGCAAGGGAAACTCCGATCTGCAGGCAACCTATAAAGCCGGCCTTGTGGAAAAACTGGAAGTAGACCGTAATACCGTCCAGCTGAACAATCTTGAGAGCGACAGCATCAACACCGCAAATGGTATTGAAGTAGCGAGTCAGCTGCTGAAGTATAATATGGGCATGGAGGTGAACACACCGGTCGTACTGGTGGATTCCAATCTTGACGAACCCGTTGCGGATGCAGACAAGCTGCTGCTCCGGGATCTTCCTTATGAAAACCGTACACAGTTCAATGTGCTGAAATCTGCGTTGCGCCTGCAGGAGTATGATCTCAAACGCTATCGTTTCGAAGGACTTCCCACACTGACACTCACGGGTAATGCAGGTTACAACTACTCCGCCGCACAGTTTGATGCGCTGGTAAGGGCCAGGTATCTTACTTCCTCTTTTTACCTGTTCCAGCTGGATATCCCGATCTTCGACGGTTGGCAACGCAGGAGCCGCGTGAAGCAGGCGAAGCTCAACGTGGAGAAAGCAACCAATGATCTGGAAAATGCACGTATCGGTATCGATTTTCAGACGAAATCTGCTAAGATCGCGCTCACTTCAGCTTTGCAGACGCTGGAGAGCCGCAGGAGAAATGAGCAGCTCGCGCGTTCGGTATATGATCTTACCAATAAAAAATATGCTGCCGGTGTAGGATCCAATCAGGATGTGATCCTCGCACAGGGCGACTGGCTGAATGCCCAGAATAATTACTTTATCGCATTGAAGAGTCTGCTGGACGCAGAAACCGATCTTCAGAAATCATTAGGACTTCTTAGTAAATAATCAACCCGCAATAAAACGAAAATATACTTCAGATGAAATCACTTTCCTCAATTGTAGCAGCAACCTTACTTCTGGCTTCCTGCGGCGGTGGATCCGGCGACGAAAAGGCAGCAGATCAGTTGGCCAAACTGAAAAAGCAGCGCCTGGAACTGGATGCAAAAATCAAAAAGCTGGAAACGGAAACTGCCTCCAAAAATCCGCAAAAGGCAAGTCCCGTAAGTGTTACGGAAGTACAGCCCGCTCACTTCCGTTCTTATATAGAAGTGCAATCGCAGATCGTAGGCGATGAGAACGTACTGGCCACTCCCCAGGCGGCCGGTGTGATCACGCATATCAATGTAAAAAGCGGTCAGAAAGTCAGCAAAGGTCAGGTGCTTGCAACTATGGACGCTGCGGCCATTGAACAGCAGATAAAAGGCGTTGATGTGAAGCTCACGCTGAGCAAATCGCTGTACGAAAAGCAAAAAGGGCTATGGGATCAGCAGATCGGGTCCGAGGTTCAGTTGCTTCAGGCTAAAGCAACCTATGAAGGCGCGACAAAAGAAAAGGAAGCCCTGCTCGCGCAGCGTAATATGTACCGCATCGTAGCTCCGATCTCCGGAACCGTGGACGACTTCACGCTCAAAGTGGGGGATATGGCCAGTCCCGGACAGGTGGGCATACGCGTTGTAAGCTTTGATAAGCTGCGCGCTGAGGCAAACCTGGGTGAAAACTATATCGGCAAAGTAAAAGCCGGAGATAAAGTGATCCTGGTATTCCCGGATATCCAGGATTCCATTACCACGAAACTGGGTTACGTGGCACGTCAGGTGGATCCTATTTCCCGTGCGTTCACGGTACAGGTGCACCTGAGCGGTCAGTCCAAAGTGTATCCGAACATGTCATGCCGTATGAAGATATCCAATTACGAAAACGATAACGCGCTTGTGATTCCGGTGCAGGTCATCCAGCATACAGCCGAAGGAGACATGGTATACGTGGCAGATGGAAACAAAGCGAAAGCCGTTATCGTGACTGTCGGTCGCAACAGTAACGGTATGGTGGAGATCCTGAAGGGACTGAAAGCCGGAGACCGCGTGATCACCGAAGGGTTCGAAGATGTGGACAACGGAGAATCCATTGTTGTAGAATAAGATATAACGCTCATTAGCAATTTCCCTTATAAGCATTTTCGATGAAAGACACTTTTAAAGAGTTTAAGTTGTCCAGTTGGGCGGTAGACAACCGGACAGCCATATATTTACTCACAATCATTATAACGCTGATCGGTCTCATGACCTATATCAGCCTTCCTAAGGAACAATTCCCGGAGATCAAGCTGCCGCAGATCATTGTACAGACGGTCTATCCGGGTACTTCTCCGGACAATATGGAGAACCTTGTTACCAAGCCTATCGAGAAAGAGGTTAAAAATCTGACAGGCGTAAAAAAGGTTACTTCCAATTCATTCCAGGATTACTCCGTTGTGATCGTCGAGTTCAATACGGATGTACTGGTGGACAAAGCAAAGCAGGATGTAAAAGATGCCGTGGACAAAGCGCGCACCGACCTGCCGAGCAATCTCCCGAACGAACCTGAAGTAAAAGATATCGATCTTACCGAGGTCCCGATCCTTTACGTGAATATCTCGGGCAACTTCGACCTGAACCGTCTGAAAAAATACGCAGATCGCGTAAAGGATGAGATTGAAGAATTTAAGGAGATCAAGCGCGTGGACATGGTTGGCGCACTGGAGCGTGAGATACAGATCAACGTCGATCTGTTCCGCATGCAGGCGGCAGGGATGACATTTAACGATATCGAACAGACGGTGTCTTATGAAAACTTTTCTGCCACGGCGGGTGAGGTGTCTATGAATAACCAGAAGCGTATCCTGAGTATCCGTAATGAGTTTACCAGTGCGGAGCAGATCGGGAATCTGATCGTTCGCAACCAGCAGGGTAAAGCTATTTATCTGAAAGACATCGCAGACGTTCGTGATAATTTTGAAGAGCAGAAAAGCTATGCACGCCTCGATGGTAAGAATGTTATTACGCTGAATATCATCAAGGCCAAAGGACAAAACCTGATCGATGCTTCCGAAAAAATTGAAGCATTGCTGGAGCGTATGCACAAAGAGGAGCTGCCGAAAGAACTGAATCTTGTGGTAACCGGCGACCAGTCTGAAACCACGAAGACAACGCTTACAGATCTGATCAATACGATTATCATCGGCTTTATCCTGGTAACCGTGATCCTGATGTTCTTCATGGGTGTGACGAATGCCTTGTTCGTGGCTATGTCCGTACCGCTTTCCTGTGCGCTTGCTTTCCTGGTAATGCCGGGCATAGGCTTCACGCTGAACATGATCGTGCTGTTTTCTTTCCTGCTTGCGCTGGGTATCGTGGTAGACGATGCGATCGTAGTAATTGAGAATACGCACCGGATTTTTGATAATGGTAAAGTGCCGATCAAAAAGGCTGCGAAAGTGGCTACGGGTGAGGTATTCCTGCCGGTGTTATCCGGTACGGTGACCACATTGATTCCATTCATCCCGCTTGCATTCTGGAAAGGCGTGATCGGTAGCTTTATGTTCTACCTGCCGATAACGCTGATCATCACCCTGATTGCCTCTCTGTTGGTTGCTTATATCATCAACCCGGTATTTGCGGTAGATTTTATGAAGCCGCACGACCCGCACGATACAGGTAAACGTAAATGGGGAAAACGAGATAAGGTGGTGATGATCATCTTCCTTTCCGTGGTCGCGCTGTGCTACATCACCCGCTCTTTCGGTATGGGTAATTTCGTACTGTTCATTTATGGATTCGTACTGCTGGAAAAATTCGTGTTCGAAAAATGGATTCACTCCTTCCAGAATAAAGTATGGCCTGCATTCCAGGATTGGTATGCCAAATGGCTGAAACGTGCGCTGGTTCGCCCCTTTGCAACATTGGGTATTATGATCGGTATTTTCGTTCTGGCTATCGTACTGATGGTTGTGCGTAAACCGGAAGTGGTGTTCTTCCCGAGCGGCGAACCCAACTTCGCTTACGTATACCTCAATATGCCGGTGGGGACAGACCAGGCTTATACCAATAAGGTGCTGGAACGACTGGAAGAGCGCGTGGATAAAGCGCTGGACATTGACCCTAAAACAGGTAAGAAAAATCCCGTTGTAAAGTCGGTGATCTCGAATGTTACGGTAGGCGCTATCGACCCCAACAGCGGTGAGGTAGGCGACTTCCCTAATAAAGGAAAAATCACGGTTGCCTTCGTCGAGTTTGCCAAACGTAACGGCAAGTCTACAGCAGAATACCTCGAGCGTATCCGCCAGGCTGTGAAAGGCGTACCCGGTGCGGAAGTAACGGTAGATAAGGAAAGTTCCGGACCGCCGTTGCCGAAGCCGATTGTTATCGATATCTCCGGAGACAACCTTGATTCACTCATCAATACGTCTGAAAGATTAAAACGCTTCCTGGAGAAGAAACAGATTGCAGGAGTGGAAGAGCTGCGCAGCGACTTCCAGGCTTCCAAACCGGAGATCGTATTCGACCTCGATCGTGAGCGTATGAATGCTGCGGGTATTACCACCGGTCAGGTTGCTGCCGGACTGCGTACTGCGGTATTCGGTAAAGAGATCAGCCGCTTCCGCGATGCAAATGACGATTACCCCATCACCCTGCGTCTGAACCAGAACCAGCGTGAAAACATCGATGCGGTGCGTAACATGCCGATCGTGTACCGCGATATGGGAATGGGTGGTGTGATCCGTCAGGTGCCGGTAAGCTCCTTTGCCGACATCCGTTATGGTACCACTTACGGAGGTATCAAACGTAAGGATCAGAAAAGAATTATTTCATTATCATCCAACGTAATCGGTGGATTCAATGAGAATGAGGTCGTGTCTGCGATCCAGGCCGAGCTCGGTAATTTCAAAGCGCCCGCCGGAGTAACGATTAAAATGGGCGGACAACAGGAAGATCAGGCGGAAACCGGAGCATTCCTGGGTCGTGCAATGGGTATTGCAGTGTGTCTGATATTCCTGATCCTGATCATTCAGTTCAACTCCATCAGCCGTACGCTGATCATCATGTCGGAGATCATTTTCTCTGTATTCGGTGTATTCCTGGGTGTGGCGATCTTCAAAGTGAAATTCTCTATCGTCATGAGTGGTATCGGTATCGTCGCACTTGCGGGTATTGTGGTGCGGAACGGTATCCTGCTGATCGAATTTATGGACCTGATGCTCAAGGAAGGAATGGAACCTTTCGATGCCGTGGTAGAAGCAGGACGAACCCGTATGACGCCGGTAATTCTTACGGCTACCGCAGCTATCCTCGGTTTGATTCCGCTTGCGATCGGATTGAACATCGACTTCGTATCATTGTTCCGTCACCTGAATCCGCATATCTTCCTGGGCGGAGACAGCGTTGCGTTCTGGGGGCCGCTCGCGTGGACGATGATCTACGGACTGAGTTTTGCTACTTTCCTTACACTGATCGTTGTCCCGGTAATGAGTCTGCTGGCTTTCCGTCTTAAAGACTGGATACGCCGCAAAAGAGTATCGGTAGCCGAATCGCTTAAAGATTAGGTCCAGTAAACCGATAAAGTGGAACGTCGCCGGAGTAATTACTCCGGCGATTTTTTTTGTCAGAACCACATTGCAATAATTCCGCAGAAAGCCTTGAACAGCATCAACCCATCGATCAGTACCAGGTAGTAAAGGATCTGGTGACGCTTGTGCAGGGAGTATGCCATGAGCATCGCAGCCCAGAAGGGCAGGGTGTTGATGCCGATGCGCACCGGCGTAAAGCCTCTGAAAATACCGATCACAACAAGACTTGCAAGCCCTATGATGCACAAAGGGATCAATAGCATAAAGATCGTTTTCCTCAGCCCGTTCCTTACCACGAATGTTTTAAGTTCCCGGTTGTAGTCTTCGGCATAGTCCTTGATGTCGAACATAATGCATAAAATAGAAATGAAGACAAAGTTTTTAGTGAACAGCAGCAGCGTGATGGAGGTCGCAACCGGTTGCATACCTTGTTGCATATAGTAATAGAACAGCGGATAGACTGTCACTGCGCCGGCCCATATAAATCCTATCAGGAACGGTTTAAGCCAGCCGCGGTTGCGCAGATTCAGAGAGAAGCGACTGCCCAGTTGTGGTCCGTAATACAGAAAGGCCGCAGCCGGGAAGCAAAGCAACAGGAACCAGTTCTGCCATCCTATGTCAAAGCGGAGTTGCGGTATGCTCCACAACAGCAATGCACTGCCGCTGGTCAGCAGTGAGGCCTGGCTCACATGTACCAGCCTGGCATGGTGACGATACCATTGTGTACGCTGATTTAGGTTTTCGGGATTCTGATCCTGAACGTAGGCGCGCGTGTAGAACCAGGTGCAGAGCGAAAATACGATCCAGTAATAAGCGGGTTCATTTACGGGAATGCCTTGCTGCACGGCGGCCTCCATAGAAAGAGCTACGGCACAGATGCCATAGAAATAGTTTCCGAAGAAAATGCTGCGTATAACAGGTTTATTGGTCACTGTTACAAAGGTACCGGCCCGGTACGATTTCAGGTAATAAAAAAAATCCGCCCTTGCGGAGCGGATTTTTTATAATCATGATTATTTGACGGCTTGCGGTTAGGCAGCACCGAATTGTTTGCGGATGATGTTCAGGGCAGCTCCTTCTTTGAACCATTCGATCTGCTGCTCATTGTATGTATGATTAGCCTGGATGGTATCGGAAGAACCGTCTGCGTGATGGAACACCAGTGTCAATGGAACTCCCGGCGCAAAGCTGGTCAGTCCGATGATGTCGATGGTGTCATCTTCCTGGATCTTGTTATAATCCTCTTTGTCTGCAAAGGTCAAAGCGAGCATTCCCTGTTTTTTGAGGTTGGTCTCGTGGATTCGCGCGAAAGATTTTACCAGTACCGCACGTACACCCAGGAAACGTGGTTCCATTGCTGCGTGTTCACGGCTGCTGCCTTCGCCATAGTTCTCGTCACCTACCACCACCGTGCCGATACCCTGCGCCTTATAAGCACGTTGTGTAGCCGGTACAGGGCCGTATTCGCCGGTAAGCTGACTTTTGATGGAATCAGTTTTGTCGTTGAAATAGTTCACCGCACCGATCAGCATATTGTTGGAAATGTTATCCAGGTGACCGCGGAATTTCAACCAGGGACCAGCCATGGAGATATGGTCAGTAGTACATTTTCCTTTTGCTTTGATCAGCAGTTTCAATCCTTTCAGATCAGTTCCTTCCCATTTGGGGAAAGGAGCCAGCAACTGCAGGCGGCTTGAATTCGGATCTACAGCAACATTTACTTTGCTGCCGTCTTCAGCCGGGGCCTGGTAGCCTGCATCATCAACAGCAAAGCCGCGTGGAGGCAGTTCAAATCCGGAAGGTTCATCCAGTTTCACCTGCTCGCCCTTTTCATTGGTCAGGGTATCTGTCAATGGATTGAAGGTAAGATCACCCGCGATAGCAAGCGCTGTAACGAGCTCCGGTGAAGCAACGAACGCATAGGTGTTCGGGTTACCGTCTGCACGTTTTGCGAAGTTGCGGTTGAAAGAGTGAACGATCGTGTTCTTTTCCTGTTTGTCGGCGCCCATACGATCCCACATACCGATACAGGGACCGCAGGCATTAGAGAATACTTTGGCACCGATCTTGTCGAATGTATCCAGGAAGCCGTCGCGCTCAATAGTAAAGCGTACCTGCTCAGAGCCCGGAGTAATCGTGAATTCTGCCTTTGTTTTCAGGCTTTTTTCCGCCACCTGTTTTGCAATGCTTACAGAACGGCTGATGTCTTCGTAAGAAGAGTTGGTACAGCTTCCGATCAGACCTACTTCCACTTTTGTAGGCCAGCCGTTTTTCTCGGCTTCTTCTTTCATTTTTGAGATCGGCGTAGCCAGATCCGGAGTGAAAGGTCCGTTCAGGTGAGGTTCCAGTTCGCTCAGGTTGATTTCAATCACCTGGTCGAAATATTGCTCAGGATTTGCGTATACTTCAGCATCACCGGTGAGGTGCTCGCGTACCGCGTCTGCAGCGTCAGCGATATCTGCACGGTTTGTTCCTCTCAGGTAACGGCTCATACTGTCGTCGTAACCGAAGGTGGAAGTAGTTGCTCCGATCTCAGCACCCATGTTACAGATAGTGCCTTTACCGGTACAGCTCATCGCTACAGCACCCTCGCCGAAGTATTCAACGATTGCGCCTGTTCCGCCTTTTACAGTAAGGATGCCGGCTACTTTCAGGATCACGTCTTTAGGAGCAGTCCATCCGCTCAGCTTGCCTGTCAGTTTAATACCGATCAGTTTCGGGAATTTCAGTTCCCAGGGCAGACCCGCCATTACGTCACAGGCATCAGCGCCTCCGACTCCGATGGCTACCATACCCAGTCCGCCTGCGTTTACGGTATGACTGTCGGTTCCGATCATCATACCGCCGGGGAATGCGTAGTTTTCCAGTACTACCTGGTGAATGATACCGGCTCCGGGTTTCCAGAAACCGATACCGTATTTATCAGAAACAGAAGCGAGGAAATCATATACTTCCTTGCTCTCTGTAACGGCTCTTTTCAGATCCACTTCGCTGTTATCTCTTGCCTGGATCAGGTGATCACAGTGTACCGTGCTTGGTACTGCCACTTTAGCTCTCCCTGCCTGCAT
This sequence comes from Chitinophagaceae bacterium, assembly GCA_049840855.1. Taxonomy (GTDB): domain Bacteria; phylum Bacteroidota; class Bacteroidia; order Chitinophagales; family Chitinophagaceae; genus Rurimicrobium. Next base: position 90,634 of record JASGJF010000034.1, read on the forward strand.
AAACTGCAGCAACGCCATCTGTGCGGTTGCATCCTGCATCGCAACGCGATCCGGTGCAAAGTCCACATAGCTTTTACCTCTTTCGTAAGCGTTTGCAGGAAATTTATCCCAAAGATGGGCGTACAGGATTTTTTCTGTGAGTGTCAAAGAACGACCCAGCAGTTTTTTTGTTTCCGCGATCTTGGCGGGGAGCTGTTCGTAGTGCTTTTTAATGAGATCGAAATCGAAGGCCATAATGTATTTTATTTGTGAAATGCTTCGTTGGAAGATGCGCAAATTTATTACAATCGTAAGACAATTCCGCCTTTTAAAAGGCTTTTTTGGCTTCGTTTTTTGTGAAATCTATACCTTTTGAGCATTTTTACAGAACATAAAAAAGCGACACGGAACGGGCCGTGTCGCTATGCTGTTGCAGCAGTCAGATGTCTTACTGTACCAGTAATTTCACCGTCTGCTGCATGCCTTTTCTGCTTACCTGCACAAAGTAAAACCCTTTCGCCACCTGACTCAGGTTAAATACTATATGCATATTTTTATCGAGGGCGCTTCCTTCTGAAGCGATCACGGTACGACCCTGCAGATCCATCAGAGCAATACGGTATGACGTGCCGGGATCGGTTGTAAACCCAACACTCACTGCGTCCTGTGCCGGATTCGGTACCAGCTGCACATCCATTTCCGTTACTGATTTTTCTGATATTGTTGAAGGTTTCCAGCTCAGATCCAGTCCTGTCAGTACTACCGAACGGAATTTGCGCAGGATGAGATCACCAAAGTCTTTCATAGCTGTTCCGTCATTATACAGCATATCGTCGCCGTTATCCGTAATCAGTTGCAGACCGCCCACACCGTTTTCCACCACACCTTCAAAGTTCAGGCTGTCGCCGGGATGCACGGTTACCAGTACTGCCGTGTCGGTTTGCTTACCCGACCATTTATAGATTGCACCCGTCAGCGGAGAACCACCGACATTACCTGCAACAATGATGTACACACCGTCTTTGGTACGCATGATGTCTCTGATACCGCGTCCGCCGAGATTCAATTCTATAGGCGCACCGAAGTTCACCGGTCCGGAAGGGCTGCCATCGTTGAACCAGGTTTCAAAATTTCTAATCGGTGCGATCAGTGCGTTTTTACGGCTGGTCACGGGAACCAGCGGTGCACGCATTGCGATATACAGCGTATTGCTGTCCGGACCGAATACCATACCCTCGGCAGCAAAACCGTTAGGGAGTTTGGAATCCACTCCTGCCACTGCGCTTGCAGTGAAATTATAACCGTTTGCGTCGCCCCATACAATCATAGAATCGCGGAGTGCAGTATATCCCTTTACCGTAAAGGTTGTGGCAGCGCCGGTACCGGAGATGTCAGTGGCGAACAGGCGGTTACGGTTCGGCTTCGCATCAAAAGGCGATTTGCCGTTACTCATAGAACCCATCCAATAGCATCTGCCGCTTTTGCGGAGACTGCGGGTGCCCGCTTCCAGATCCACTTCCGGCTTGGAAGGATTCGGCAAAGAAAGCCAGGAAGTATATTCGAAGCTTTTCACGCGCATTCCTGAATTTTTACGCGAATACACATTCAGCACATTCAGCTCATCATCGCCCACAACGAAATAATCATCATCCAGGGCAATCGCCGCCGATGCATCGGAAATGCCGGTGTGCCAGCGGGACTGTGCGGTACGGATGCTGTCTTCGGATGCCGCATAGCGGAGGGTAAGCAGGGACGAATCGATACCATCGGAAACGGTAAGGCGGATATCCGAATAACCGGCTTTTTTAGGCAGGATATGTACGTAACGAATGGAGTCGGTGCCGGTGATCGTGATATTCGCAAGCGGCACCACATTTGTGTCCGAGCTCGAAACGGAAAGACCCAGCATAGCCGAAGGTGTCTCCAGGTCGGTAATATTGCAGGCAACCCCCAGTGTGTTCGCAGGATCGGTTGGGTTGTTCTTTACACCGCTGAGCACAAAGGAAGATTTGATCACCCCTGAAGCCGCGCTGTCTATATAATCAGTAGTGGAGTCCGTATTTATATTGATCACCGGGATGTTATTGCCATCGTTATCGGCGATCGTGACCGTTTTTACACTGTCCCAGCCGATGCTGATACCGGAAGAAGCACTTCTCAATGCTACGCGTGCAGTTTCTGTGCCTTCACCGAGGATATCGTCTTTTACGGTAAATGTGGCACTTGCTGTTGCACTTCCTGCGGGGATAGTCAGCGTGGACGCGCTCAGGGAATAGTCGCCGGAAGTGATACCGGTTCCGGAAATATTCAGGGAAATGGTCTGGGACGCTGTAACGCTGGCAGAGGCATTTGCTTTGATCGTAATAACGCTCATGCCAGCCTCAGAAGCTGTATCACTGCTTACGGTAAGCTGCACTACCGGTGTGCCTGAAGCCACCGGGGCAAACGTAATGCCTTTATAAAACACACCGGAAACAGCACTTACAAGCGTTGTAATGGTTGAGCCGGAAGCAGATCCGTTATCCACCACTTTAATAATGCGGTTTCCTGTAGATTCAAATGTGGTTGCATACAGAACAGGATTGCTGCCGGAATAATCCGCAACGATTCCGTACGCTCCGATATTTGTTGCTCCGGTTCCTATTGTATACGCAAGCGACCAGGTGCCGGAACTGCGCACCCATTTCTGGATACCGCCCGCTGCGGTGTTGAGGCTGATGGCAACATAGCAGGTGTCGCCCGTAGAACTGAATGAGAAATCCTGCGGGACAATGCTGCCTGTATTGATCACCTGGCTTACGGTTACCGTACCGCTGGTCGGTTTGCCCGTTCCCAAAGCGAAAATGCCGAGCTGACTTGAGGTGTTGGTCGGACCGGACTTTTGAGTGGAATAATAGATCTGACCATTGAAGATACGCAGTCCGTAAGCTTTCGGTGGGGTAGTGCCGGTGGCAAGTGCTGCCGCCGTGCCGGTTCCGAAATAATTGATGCCATCCACTGAAGCAACAGATGCTCCTGAAGCCCAGTAGTCGCTGCCATCCGCAACGGCGCCGCGGATATCATTGCCGGAGAAGAACGAATTGCTGGTTGCTGCCGGAAGGTAGAATCCGCTGGGTGCAACGGTTCCGATCACACGGGTAACGGTTGAAGCATTTGTAGACGTAATATCGGTGAAGCTGGAAGCGGTTCCGTAACCGGCCAGTACCAGGTATTTTTTGTCGGTGGAAGTGGTAAGGAATCCTTCGGAGCCTCCGTATACGCCGGATGTCTGTATCGCGCGCAGCCCTGAGTTGGGCAGATCCACGGATACACCTGCAGTTCCGGAAGTGGTGAATTCCTTCAGCGTAATGGCTGAAGAGGCTTTGGATACTGATCCCGATGTTTGCAGCACCACCAGGTTGCCGGCAGTGAAATCCTGCGCACAAACGGCGCCCGCTGTCAGCAGCAATAAGGAAGAAACGGATACAATTTTTCTGGTCATTATGGATTGATTAATGACGGCAAAAGTATCCGGGCGGCATTATCAAATGATTAATTCGGCGTGAGCGAATTGCTACCAAAAAATGAACGGAATATTGTGCCATTCCGGTAAGGGGGGGGCTGAAATGGCCTAAGGGAAAGACACCTGAAGCGTTACCGCTTTTTCTTTTTGGGTTTGGGTTCCGGCAGTGCGGCCACAGTAATACGTACCAGTTCGCTCAGCCATGCCGCGTCCTCAATTTTATCGCCGATCAGGAAACTGTTTTTTGCGCCTGGGTAGGGCGGCGCCTCCTCCGGTTCGCCGATGAACGCCCTGCCCGCGTCTGTGGGTTTGAGAAAAAGCTGGTTGTCGGCAATCAATCCGAATATTTTTTCTTCAGCGTAAACGCCGTATTCGCCGAACATTTTCTTTGCGGTAACGTTGCCAGCTCCCTGTAACTGACCTATTACAAATTCCACGAAATGCTGATCTGATGCCATAGTACCGTAACAATTAATTTATGATGCGGAAGCGACCAGCTGCATGCACTCCTCTTCGAGCTTGGTCTTGTCGATCGGTTTTACTCCTACTTCCTCGCAAACGAGTCCGCCCGCTATATTAGCGATCGCCGCCATCGTACGCAGGTCCTGTGTAAGCACATATACAAGTGCCGCAGTAGCTACCACCGTATCGCCGGCTCCTGATACGTCTGCAATGTTCCGGATGTGCGCCGGTTCCAGGTAACCCTGATCCTCTGCTGCAACGAATACGCCGAGTTCGGATAACGTAATGAATGTGGCTCTGTGGCCAAGCTGGTCCCGCAAAGCTGCGTGTGCTTCCATGAGCTGCGGCAGATCCACATTTTTCAACGGAATAGCCAGGCCCTCCCGCACTTCTTTGAGGTTGGGCTTGAAGATGGTCACATCTTTATAAGCCAGGAAATTGTGTTTTTTGGGATCTACGAGCGTGATCATGCCAAGCTCTTTGCAATGGCGCGTGATCCTGTCGATCACATTTTCTTTCAGTACGCCCTTGTTGTAATCTTCGAAGATCAGCATCTGTGGCTTCTCACGTTGCAGCATGCGCAGTACTTTGTCGATAAACGGATGTTCATCTGCGGTAAGCAGCTCGTCAGCCTGTTCCTCATCCAGGCGCATCATCTGCTGATTGCGGCTGAGGATACGGGTCTTGTTCGTAGTAATGCGGTTCGGGCTTTGCATCAGCAATTGTGTGTCGATGCCTGCTTCAGCACATAAGTCGATGAGCATCTTACCCGATTCGTCAGCGCCCAGCACTGATGCTAATGTAACTTTCGCGCCCAGCGCTTTGCAGTTGAGCGCTACATTTGCCGCACCGCCAATGCGTGTTTCCTTTTTCTGTATGGCCACCACCGGTACCGGCGCTTCAGGCGAAATCCTGTCCACCTGTCCCCACCAGTAATTGTCCAGCATCACATCACCGACCACTACTACGTGCAGCCGGTCCATATCCGAAAAGAGTTGCTTCAGTTCTGTTGTTGTCATCGCATGTCAACGGCTTTCTTTTTTTTGCCGCGGTTGATGATATAGTAAATAGGTAATCCCAGTAAAACAATGATCAGTCCGGGTCCTGCATATTGGTTTTTGAAACACAGCAGCAGTACGCAGAAGGCTGTTCCCGCCAGTATGTACAGAGCCGGAAGAACGGGGTATCCCAATGCCTTATAAGGTCGGGGCAGATCCGGGCGCTTCCTGCGCAATATGAAAATGCCTGCTATGGTCAGTATGTAAAACAGGACAACCACCAGCGAGATCATATCGAGCAGGTCGCCATAACGCCCGCTCAGGCAAAGAATAGCAGCAACCACGCACTGCGCCCACAATGCCCATGAAGGGACACCGTTGCGGTTCAGCTGCGCAGCCTGCCGGAAGAACAGACCATCCTGGGCCATCGTATAGTACACACGTGCACCCGCCAGAATCAGCCCGTTGTTGCAGCCGAAGGTCGAGATCATGATCATAACGGCAATGATCACTGTTCCGGCCGGACCGAAGATCTGCTGCGAAGCAGCTACCGCCACACGGTCTTTGGACGCGTGCGCGATCTCATCCATCGGAAGCGTAGCGAGGTACGCAAAATTGGCGCTTACGTAAATGATCGTAACCACGAGTGTTCCCAACAGGAGGCTCAGCCCGATGTTGCGCTGGGGGTTACGGATTTCCCCGGCAATGAAAGTTACGTTATTCCATGCATCGCTGCTGAATACAGACCCTACCATCGCCGCGGCTATACAGCCCAGCAGTACGGTTCCGGTGACCGGTACAAATCCCTGTCCTGCCACTTCATGGCCCGGTTGCCAGGCATTGGTCCAGTTGGCATGCCAGATCTCCGGGCGGAACATCACAAAGCCGGCTATGATCAGGCCGAACAGAGAGATGAGTTTAGCGGTGGTAAATGTGTTCTGAACGAGCTTGCCGCTTTTAACGCCTCTTGTATTCGAGTAGGTGAGCAGGCAGATGATCGCAATCGACATCAGTTGCGCCGCGGAAATGTTCAGTGTCCAGTTTCCGAAAGGAACGGAACAGAGAATATTGTCTTCGCTCAGTACGGGGAACAGGTAGGCGGCAAACTTACTGAAAGCCACGCCTACAGCGGCAATCGTTCCCGTCTGTATCACGGCGAAAAAACTCCAGCCGTACAGGAACGCGATAAGCTTGTTATACGCTTCCTTCAGGTAAACATATTGTCCGCCTGCTTTAGGGAACATGCCGCTCAGTTCACCGTAACTGATAGCCGCGGTCATCGTCATTAAACCGGTGAGCACCCAGATTGCAATAAGCCACCCGGCGCTGCCGACGTTCCGGACAATATCTGCCGAAACAATAAAAATGCCCGAGCCGATCATCGAACCGATCACGAGCAGGGTGCCGTCCATCAAGCCCAGCGAACGCTGGAAAGAACCGTGTTCCTGTTCCAAATGCGTACAGATTTAAAAATTATTTTTTGCTGCTGGTATCCGCCGCAGTTTCCGCTGGTTTGAACTGGTTCAGTCCTTTCGTTACTTCTTCCGTAATGTCCATTGCCTTATTTGCATACAGGACAGGACCCGCTTTGCTGTAGGAAAGGATGAAATCGTATTTGTTGTCTTTGTTATACTCGGCCAGATAAGCATCAATGGTCTTTTGCAGACGCTCACCGAAAGCGATCTGCTTTTTCTGCAGTTCTTCGGTCATTTGTGTGCGACGGGTTTCGAGCGATTGCTGCATCTGAGCCAGACGCTGCTGTGCCGAACGGCCTTCCGCTTCACTGTATCCGCCTGCCTGCGCTTTCTGCTGGAAGGCAGCTGCTTCACTCTGGAACTGTTGCGCTGCACGCTGGAATTCGGCTTCTGCATCCTGCTGTTGCTTTTCAAGAGCAGCCGATTCGCTTTTCATGAAATCATAATGTGCCTGCAGTGTATCGATATTCACATATGCGATACGCGCACCGCCGCCCGCGCCTGCTGCACCGGCTGCAGGAGCAGCAGGTTGGTGATTGTTACATGAAGTGCCATAAAGCACAACGCCTGCAAGTGCAAGGGTACGCAGCATTCCGCCGAAACGATTTGTCATATGAGTTAATTGTGTTTTGAAGTGTTATGCGGGCGAAGATAAACGGAATCTTAGTAAAAGCCGCTCCTGCGAACGTTTTTCCACGAAATTTCTGCCATAGAAATACGCTTTGAAGCATGCGCTCAAAAAAATAATCGCGGAATATTTTGTGAAACCAAATGGTTGCACGTATATTTGCAACCGATCAGTTGCACAAGTAAACCTGTTATGAGAAGAGATATTTTTCAGGCCATCGCAGACCCCACGCGTCGGGCAATCATTGCGCTGATTGCCGTACAGTCGATGACGCCTAATGCTATTGCAGAACATTTCCAGGCGACGCGTCAGGCTGTATCCAAGCACCTGAAAGTGCTTGTGGAATGTGAGGTGATCGCCCCGCGCCAGCAGGGACGCGAGATTTATTATCAGTTGGAATTAGAAAAAATGAAAGAAATAGACAAATGGTTGAGCCAGTTCAGGAAGATCTGGGAAGACCGCTTTAATCAGTTAGACAATTTATTATCCACCCTCCAAAATTCGTAAGTATGAATCCCAATCTGTATTTCGACTTTTCCGTCGACAAGCAAAACAACACTATTCATGTAAAAAGACAATTTGCCGCGCAGCTGCCGCTGGTTTGGGACGCCTGGACGCGCCCCGAACTGCTGGACCAGTGGTGGGCGCCCAAACCTTATCGTACCGAAACAAAGTCTATGGATTTCCGGGAAGGCGGTACCTGGCTGTATGCGATGATATCGCCGGAGAATGAAGCGCACTGGTGCCGTGCCGATTATTACAGTATTGTGCATGGTCGTTCTTTCGCCGGACTGGATGCGTTTTGTGACGAGGCGGGTGAAGTCCGCACCGATTTCCCGCGCACCAACTGGAACACCGAATTTTCGGCACAGGACGGCAGCACCATGGTAAACATCACGCTAACCTACGAAAGCCTGTCCGACCTGGAACAGATCATTTCACTCGGCTTTAAAGAAGGATTCACGATGGCGCTGGGTAACCTGGATCAGTACCTCGAAGCACAGTTCCGCCTGCGCAGCGAAATGAAGCCGGACAATGTTGCCCGCGTATGCACTTATCTGAATTTCCCCGGTAACACGGAAGAGGCTTTCCTGTTTTACCAGACTGTATTTCACCATCCGTTTTCCGGTCGCGGCATACAGCGCTTCGGCGACCTGCCGGCATCTGCGGATCATCCTCCCGTGGCCGAGTCGCTGAAGAAAATGATCCTGCACGTGGAGCTGCCGATCACAGCCAATCACATACTGATGGGTACCGATGCTCCGAAAGAAATGGGCTTCGACCTCGTTGCGGGAAATAATATGCACATCAGTATTGAGCCGGAGACAAGAGACGAAGCAATGCGTATCTTTAATGAATTGTCAGCGGGCGGTAAGATTACGATGCCTTTACAGGATATGTTCTGGGGCGCATACTTTGGTTCGTTCACCGACCGTTATGGAATCAACTGGATGATCAACTTTCAAAATAAGTAGTTATGAAAACATATAAAATCCTCTTCTGGATCACTGCCGTTTTGTTGTTCCTGACCCAGGGCCTGATGCCCCTGTTTACGATGAATTCGGAGGGCAGCCGCGAGGCAATGCGGCATCTGGGTTATCCGGTTTATTTCGGTAATATGCTTGCGGTGTTCAAGTTCCTCGGAAGCCTGGCCATCATCATTCCGCAGGTTCCGTCCCGGGTAAAAGAATGGGCTTTTGCGGGTTTCGCGATCGACTTCCTCTGCGCATCCCTTAGTTTCTGGGCCATAGACGGCGCCACGGGATTCGTGTTGTTCCCGGTCATCGCACTACTGATCCTGATGGTATGTTACTTTTCGTATTACCGCCTCAACAGCGGTAAGCTATAGCCGGACTTCCCTTGCTTCAATAACAAAAGGACCGTTTTTCGACGGTCTTTTTGCATTAAAAAACCGGCAGTGGTGTGTGCCGCTTACCCGGACGTGCAGGACTTGCACCTGATCTCCGCCTGCCTGAAACCGATGATGAATAAAACTTACTAACCCGTCCGGAATTGCTACGACAGGACAAATGTAAAAGCCGGTCCCCGGTTTACAACATATTGGAACACAAAACACTACAAAGGTTGGGTTACGACTGCGGCATTTCCTCTTCGCGGGATTTGCGTCTGAGTTTAAGCGTATTGGTAACGATGTTGGAAAACGAAAGAAAAATGAAAAAGCCCATACCGATCTTTTCTGCCGATTTGGCCCAGGAATAACTGTAGGCGAGGATCGAACTGAAAAAAATGAGTCCGACGATATTAATAATGATGTTGATCCTCAATCCTTTCCTGCTCTGGAAAAACGAAAGAAAGCCGGAAGCCTGATTATTGTTACCCATATATCCTGGTTTGGGCGGCAAATATAAAACATTGCCCTGAAGGGTTTACGCGGATTATTTCCCGGGGGATACCGAAATTAATTGCGCAAACAATAGGTTTTTGCCGGATCATTTAATACTTTTGCACTCCCAAATTTCAAGGTTTCAGCAATGGATTCATCTGTAAAGATTTTCTCGGGTACAAGATCGCAATATCTGGCAGAACAGATTGCCAAGACATATGGCAAGCCCCTGGGACTCATAGACATTCCCAAGTTCAGCGATGGCGAGTTTCAACCCGTGTTTAAAGAAAGTATCCGCGGGGATTATGTTTTCCTGGTACAGTCTACTTTCGCTCCTGCCGACAACCTGATGGAGCTCCTGCTGATGATCGATGCTGCAAAGCGCGCTTCTGCCGGATACATCACTGCCGTAATTCCTTATTTCGGTTTTGCACGTCAGGATCGTAAAGACAAACCCCGTGTTTCCATTGCCTCTAAGCTCGTGGCCAACCTGCTCACTACAGCCGGTGCCGACCGTGTGATGACGATGGACCTGCACGCACCCCAGATCCAGGGATTCTTTGATATCCCGGTAGATCACCTGGATGCCTCTGCGATCTTCATTCCGTATATCGAACAACTGAATATCGAGAACCTGACATTTGCGTCTCCGGACGTGGGAAGCACCAACCGTACACGCGAGGTGGCCCAGTATTTCGGGGCGGAAATGGTAATCTGCGACAAAGAGCGTAAACGCGCGAACGAAGTAGCTTCCATGACCGTTATCGGGGATGTTACCGGCCGCAACGTGGTACTGATCGACGATATCTGTGATACCGCAGGTACGCTGACCAAATCCGCAGCCATGCTGAAAGAGCGCGGCGCACTGAGCGTAACCGCTTTCTGTACCCACCCGGTACTGAGCGGAAAGGCTTATGAGAATATTGAAAATTCCGTACTGGAAAAACTGGTGGTATGTGATACGATTCCGCTGAAGCAACCTTGTTCCAAGATCGAGGTGCTGCCTACAGCCAACCTGTTTGCCATTGCGATCCGCAATACTTTTGAAAATAAATCGATCAGTTCCTTATTTTTGCACAGCAAAAGAAAGGGCTAGTCGGAAACGATAGTTCAACAACTGTTCAACAACAAAACCTGTCCGTGCAACAGGAGCCATGCTCCGGGCGCGACCCGAAAAAAGGGTACAAATTAACCGGTTTTCAAACTCCGATCTGTTAGACAGGCTTCCGGGGCGGGTTTGAGGATATTAAACACACACAAAGCTTTATGAAAAGCATTAAAATCGAAGGTCAGGTAAGGACCGATTTCGGAAAATCTGCAACGCGCGCACTGCGTTCTGAAGGAATGATCCCATGCGTTATCTACGGTGGAACAGAAACAGTTTCTTTCAGCGCTCCTGCTGCTTCATTCCGTCACCTGGTGTACACACCTGATTTCCAATTGGCAGAAATTTCTGTAAACGGAAAAACGTACCGCTGTATCATGAAAGATCTGCAGTTTGACGTAATCACCGATGCGCTGGCGCATATCGACTTCCTGGAGCTGGTGGAAGACAAAGCCGTTGTTGCTAACCTGCCGCTGAAATACACAGGACAACCTGAAGGTGTAAAAGCGGGTGGTCGTCTGGAACTGAAAATGAAATCTGTTCGTGTACGTACCCTGCCTAAATACCTGAAAGAGTATCTGGAAGTGAACATCACCGATCTGAAACTGAATGAGAACATGCGCGTTCAGGACATCGTTGCTGAGAACATGGAAATCATGAACTCTCCGCGTATTCCGATCGCTTCCGTAGTAATGACACGTGCTCTGAAACAACAAGAGAACGCCGACGCTAAAGAAGGTAAAAAGAAATAAGCTCCGGCTTTTTCAACTAATACAACAAGGAAACCGTCTTCGAAAGAAGGCGGTTTTTTTTTGTGGCTTATACTGAGTGAATGGTTATTTTACTATCCTCTTCGTTAGCAAAGGCAGCAGGAAAATTTTATTAAATTGTTTTTTAAATTAAAAATAATTAGCATTTTTGTGACGCTAACATTGGTTTGGCAATTGTGGGCAAAAAATTGTAAGCTCAACATATGTACTACTATTTGGCCTTTGTGTTAAGGCTGAGCTGACGTTTTTCAAATGCCCCGCCATCGCCAATACGTAAATCGTTACCAGCAAGCGTAAGGCACGAAACGACAGCGACAAACTGAGAAAAAGTAGACCATTTTGATAGGTGACCAAAAACATACAGACTATATTGCAACGGGAAAGCTAGTAAGCCGACACTCATTGCCGACTCTTCTGTGTTTTAATTTTTTTCCCGCCACACAAAATATTTTGAATTGCCATCGCACAAATCGCACATTTGGTTTTGCCCTCCCGATAGCTATCGGGACATAAAGCCGACCCTTTAGCAAAACCAAAAGAGCCATTTTCTGCCAACGCACCAATGAGAATATTAACTTTGAAAACTATAAATTGAGATAAAAAGACAACATGTTCGAACAGACCTTTAAAAACATAGACGACATACTTTACAAAGACGCAGGTGCTGACAGCGAACTGGACTACATTGAACAAACTTCTTGGGTTTTGTTCTTGCGTTACCTCGACCAATTAGAAAGTGAAAAAGCGGACGAAGCTGCTTTGGAAGGAAAAGAATATTAATACATTTTGGACGAACAATTCCGTTGGCCAAATTGGGCAATGCCTAAAACGGCAGACGGAAAACTTGACCACCATAAAGCCATGACTGGACCCGACTTGGTGCAGTTTGTAGATTATAAGTTGTTCCCTTATTTGGCAGGTTTCAAGCAGAAAGCGATTGACAACCCGAAATCCATAGAGTATAAAATCGGAGAGATTTTCAGCGAACTGAAAAACAAGGTAAAAAGTGGCTACAATCTTCGTGAGATTATTGAAATGACTGATGAACTGCCTTTCGGCAGTTCTAAAGACAAGCACGAACTCAGCCACTTGTATGAAACGAAAATCAAGAACATGGGAAATGCTGGTCGCAATGGTGGTCAGTATTACACGCCACGACCTTTGATTCGTGCCATTATTGAAGTGCTAAATCCACAAGTTGGTGAAAAGATTTATGATGCAGCTTGCGGAAGTGCGGGCTTCTTGTGCGAAGCATACGCATACATGTATGACCGCATGGAGAAAAACACAGCTAACCTGAAATCCTTACAGGAAAACACACTTTACGGAAAAGAGAAAAAGAACTTGGCTTACATCATTGGTGTAATGAACATGATTTTGCACGGCATTGAAGCACCAAACATCATACACACCAATACGCTGACAGAGAATATCAGAGACATTCAGGAGAAAGACCGTTACAATGTAATTCTTGCCAACCCACCGTTTGGCGGAAAGGAACGAAAAGAAGTGCAACAAAACTTCGACATCAAAACTAGCGAAACGGCTTCTTTATTCTTACAGCATTTTATTAAAAGTTTGAAAGCAGGCGGACGAGCAGGTATCGTAATCAAAAACACATTTTTGAGCAATGCCGACAATGCTTCGGTTTCGTTGCGAAAACATTTATTGGAGAGTTGCAACCTGCACACCATTTTGGATATGCCAGCAGGAACATTTTTGGGTGCAGGAGTAAAAACTGTTGTGTTGTTCTTTACCAAAGGTGAGCCGACCAAAAAGATTTGGTATTACCAATGTATTCCGGGCAGAAGTTTAGGTAAAACTTCACCGCTTAATGATGATGACTTGAAGGAATTTATGCAACTGCAAAAAACATTGGCTGATTCTTACAACTCTTGGACTGTTGACGTTTCAAGTATCAATACCAGTACTTACGACTTGAGTGTGAAAAACCCGAACGGAAAAGTGGAACAAACTTTTCGTTCTATGGATGAAATATTGGCAGAGATGGAAGCATTGGACGAAGAAACAATCGAAATTTTGAACGGAATAAAAGAGATGTTTTCATGAGCCAAGTTGAATTAACCACTTTAGGAAGATCGTGTGAGTTTTTCAATGGCAAAGCCCATGAAAAGAGCATTGACGAAAACGGAAAATACATTGTTGTCAATTCTAAATTCATTTCATCCGAAGGCAAATCATTCAAACGCACCAACGAACAAATGTTTCCTTTATACAAGGGCGACATTGTAATGGTAATGAGTGATGTGCCCAACGGTAAAGCATTAGCCAAGTGTTTTATCATTGACAAAGACGACACCTATTCTTTGAATCAGCGTATTTGCTGCATACGAAGCAAAGAGTTTGATACCAAGTATCTCTATTACCAACTCAACCGACATGAGCATTTTTTGGCTTTCAACAACGGAGAAAATCAAACCAACCTACGTAAAGACGACATTCTTGCTTGCCATTTGATTAAGCCTTCAATAGAAGAGCAGAAACGCTTGGTTAATCAAATTGACCATGCATTTAATGTGCTTAAAAGGGCGGGAAGTAATGTCAATATCAATATCTTAAATTCATTGGAGTTATATGACGGAGTAATTTCAAAATATTTAAAAGAGACTACTGAAAACTTTGGGGTTAAACAATTAGGTGAAATTGCTGAAATTGTAAACGGGGGAACACCCGACACGAAGGTGAAAGAATTTTGGGATGGTGAAATTTTATGGATTACACCTAAAGATATGGGGAAACTAGAATCCATTTACGTTGGAGATACTGAAAGAAAAATTACCGATAAAGGATTAAAGAATTCATCAGCTAAATTATTGCCCATAAACTCCGTAATACTTTCTTCAAGAGCACCAATTGGTCATTTAGCAATAAATATCAAGCCGATTTCAACGAATCAAGGTTGTAAAGGTATTGTGCCTAATAAAAATCTTGATTCACTATTCCTTTACTACTTTTTGAAACACTCAGTTGAACTATTAAATGAATTAGGAACAGGCACAACATTTAAAGAGTTGTCAGGCTCCAAATTAGCAACTGTTTCGGTTCCCTTTCCACCTTTAGAAGAACAACAGCGACTTGTAACTATATTTTCTAACCTTGAAAATTTCACAAAGAGTCTAACGGTGAAATACAATCAAAAAATAGAGATTATTGAACAATTGAAGAGTGGAATACTGAAAGGAACCTTTGAAAACGAATTAATAGAAGCAGAATGATGACACATATACTTTCTGAAATAACGATAAGAAATTTTAAGTCAATCAGAAATGTGACTTTTGAATTGACCGCCTTCACTCCGCTTGTTGGCTACAACAATGCAGGAAAATCAAATTTGCTTGAAGCTATAAAATGGCTATTGAGAAGAACTGCATTGGCTGACAGTTCATTTTATGACCCAGCTCAACCAGTAGAAATTGAAGGCGTAATAAGTGGTATAACCGCAGCAATTTTAGACCAGTTACCTGAGAATCAACAATCGGCTATACAACCTTTTTTAGATGGAGAAACGCTTTCAATAAAAAGAATCCAGCCACAGCCGAATGTTGCAGTTGCACAAATCAGGCTTTTAGTGAAAGACCCTGCAAACATTGGAACAGCTAATGAATGGCGAGCCAACCCAACAGGTCTTGACCAAGCAATACAAGCACTTTTCCCCGAGCCAATTCATATTGGAGCAATGGAAAACGCAGAAGAAGATGTAAGCAAAAGTAAAAACACCACAACCATCGGAAAACTTTTGGCTGAAATAATTGGACCTATCCAAACCAGTTACAGCACACAAGTTCAAACTGCATTGGATGGAATAAAAGACCTTTTAGATGCAGACGGAACTTCACGAGCTGCTGAATTAAATGCATTTGATGCAGCTGTTAATGGGAAAGTAGAATCATTTTTCCCTGGCGTAAATATCAAAGTTCATGTTCCTACTCCCGAATTGAAAGAAGTATTTTCCAAAGGAACAATAAAGGTTTTTGAAAATCTCAATCCTGCTGGTAGAGATGTTTCAGCACTTGGTCACGGTGCACAGCGTTCTATTCAAATGGCATTAGTTCGTCATTTAGCAGACATCAAAAGAGATTCGGGCGAACAGGCTTCAAATACAATCTTACTTATTGACGAACCTGAATTATATCTGCATCCACAAGCAATTGAAGTTTTGCGTGATGCACTCAAAACACTTTCCACACAAGGTTATCAAGTAATATTTTCAACTCATTCGCCTTTCATGATTACATCAAAGGATGTTGGAAATACTTTATTGATTAGAAAAAACGATTCACACGGAACACATAAACGTAATTCACTGAGAGCAGCAATTCCAACTATTGTCTCCACTGCGCCAAGTCAGCTAGAACTTATTTTTTCATTAAGTCATTCATCCAACATTCTGTTTTCAGAAAGAGTGATTTTAGCAGAAGGCACAACCGAAAACCGATTATTGCCTAACATCATTCAGAAAGTAACTTCAAGAACAATTGGACTTCATAAAACCGCCTTAGTATCTATGGGTGGTTCAGGTAATACAAGAAAAGCAATGCTTGTTTTGAATACAATGGATATTCCAACCAAAGCCATTGTTGATTTAGATTTTGCTTTAAAACATGGAGAAAGAGATGGTTTCCTTGCAGCAGGGGATTCAGATGTTGCAGCTATTCAGGCTCATTTGGCTTCTATTGCACCAACTCATTCAATAACATTAAATGCAGGTTGGCCAACAAACAGTTCAATGTCAGCAGCAGACGCTTTCAGACTTTTGGCAAGAGAAGTAACAATTCAGGCAAATCTTGAATCACTAAAAGCAAAGATGAAAACCGTTGGAATTTACGTATGGACTAAGGGAACTATCGAAGACCATTTAGGTGGAATTTCAAAGAATGAAACTGGTTGGGCAAATTTCAATGCACGTTTGGAAACAGAAGATTTGAACGTGATTCTGCCAGATGACCATTTAGAGATAACAGATTTAGTAACGTGGCTAATTTCATAGAATGAACGAAACCGAAACAAGAGCAGAATATATTGACCCTGCATTAAATGCAGCAGGTTGGGGCGTTGTGGAAGGCAGTCGCATTCGCATGGAGTTTCCCATCAACAAAGGTCGTTTAATCGGGCATGGTCAACGCAGCAAGCCCGACAAGGCAGATTATGTATTGCAATACAAAAACAGAAACCTTGCAGTAATTGAAGCCAAAGCAAGAGATAAATACTACACCGAAGGCGTTGGTCAAGCCAAAGATTATGCAGGCAAATTGCAGGTTCGGTTTACTTACAGCACTAACGGTTTACAGATTTACCGCATAGACATGCACGAAGGACAGGAAGGCGATGTAACTTCCTATCCTACTCCAGACGAATTGTGGGAAATGACTTTTAGTGCACAAAATAAATTACAACCACTTTCAGCCGTTTGGCGAGTCAAATTACTTTCAGTTCCATTTGAAGACCGTGGCGGAACATGGCAACCACGCTACTATCAGGAAAACGCCATTACCAAAGTATTAGAAGCCGTTGCCAATGACCAACAACGCATTTTATTAACCCTTGCCACAGGAACAGGAAAAACGGCCATTGCTTTTCAAATTGCATGGAAACTTTTTCAGGAAAAATGGAACATCAACAAAGACGGACAGCGAAGCCCAAGAATTTTATTCTTAGCCGACAGAAATATTTTAGCAGACCAGGCATTCAACGCTTTTTCCGTTTTTGAAGAAGATGCTTTGGTTCGTATCAATCCAAGCGACATCAAGAAAAAAGGCAGAGTTCCGAAAAACGGAAGTGTGTTTTTTACCATTTTCCAAACCTTCATGAGTGGGCCAAATGATACGCCCTATTTTGGTGAATACCCGAAAGACTTTTTTGATTTCATCATTATAGACGAGTGCCACCGTGGCGGAGCCAATGACGAAAGCAGTTGGAGAGCCATTATGGAATATTTCAGTCCAGCCGTTCAGTTAGGTTTGACAGCTACACCAAAACGAACCATCAACGCAGACACCTACAATTATTTTGGTGAGCCAGTTTATGTGTATTCGCTAAAAGAAGGAATCAATGACGGTTTCTTAACGCCTTTCAAAGTCAAGCAAATTGACACAACTATTGACGAGTATTTATTCACTTCGGACGACACGGTTTTAGAAGGAGAAATTGAAGAAGGCAAGCGATACACCGAAGCGGAAATGAACCGCATCATTGAGATTAAAGAACGGGAAGAATATCGGGTAAAGATTTTTATGAGCCTGATAAATCAAAGTGAAAAGACTTTGGTTTTCTGTGCCACTCAATTACATGCTTTGGCAATTCGAGATTTAATCAATCAATATGCAGATTCTAAAAATCCGAATTATTGCCACCGTGTTACTGCACATGACGGAAAAATAGGCGAGCAACATTTAAGAGATTTTCAGGACAACGAAAAAAGCATTCCAACCATTTTGACAACTTCGCAAAAGTTAAGCACGGGTGTTGATGCTCCCGAAGTGAGAAACATAGTTTTGCTTCGTCCTGTAAATTCAATGATTGAGTTTAAACAAATTATTGGTCGGGGAACACGTTTGTTTGATGGCAAAGACTATTTTACAATTTACGACTTTGTAAAAGCACATCATCATTTCAGCGACCCTGAATGGGATGGTGAACCCGAAGAACCTGAAACACCGAAACCAAGACCACAGCCACAGCCATGTGATGTTTGCGGACATCGTCCTTGCATTTGTGCACAAGAACCACCGTCAGAACCTTGTCCTGTTTGTGGTTACTCTTATTGCCGTTGCGACACACCACCAAGACGAATGGTAAAAGTAAAATTGGCTGACGGAAAAGTGCGACAGTTTCAGCACATGATTAGCACATCATTTTATAGTCCAGACGGCAGACCCATTTCAGCAGAAGAATTTTTGCGTTCATTTTTTGGTGCATTGCCTGAACTTTTCAAAAGTGAAGATGAATTAAGAACCATTTGGAGCAAGCCCGACACAAGAAAAAAACTATTAGAGGAACTAACTGAAAAAGGTTTTGCCAAACAACAGTTGACAGAGTTTCAAAAAATACTGAACGCTGAAAACAGCGACCTGTATGATGTTTTGGCTTACATAGCTTTTCATTCAGACATTTTAGAAAGAACAGAACGAGCAGACAGAGCAAAAATTCACTTGGACAACTACGACCCAAAACAGCAAGAGTTTTTAAACTTCGTTTTGAGCCAATATGTAAAACAAGGCGTTGATGAATTGGACGACACCAAAATTGGCGACTTTCTTGTATTGAAATATCACGCCATTGCAGACGCTAAAAAAGAACTTGGCGACATTGCAACCATCAGAAACACTTTTATCGGTTTCCAAACTTATTTGTATGACAAAAGAGTAGCGATATGACAATGACAATAAACATATCAACCAACCCTTCGCAGCCATGCACATTTGCAAGCCGCACAAGCCAACGCACTGACCAAAGCTTGCAAAAGAGCATGTCTGCCAGTTCGCCGTAGTTTATGCAAACGTCGCGCACGTTGCTCGGGATAGTCTCCAGGCCTGTAGAGCTGGAGGCAGATCGGGAGAAATAACCGGGTTAAGGGTTATCCCGTGCTCATCTGATTGTTCTTTTTTGACCCGACATTAATACATTTGTTGTGTTCCGGTCGGGAGACCGGGTGCCACTCCAACGAAGTCGTGAGACTTCGCCGAACTTCCTTAAGCCGGGCGTTTATAAGGGCTAGTGCAGAACAGTACGCCGATCGCGAATGAAGTTCTAAAAAGTAAACCGTCAAAGAAACAACCCTATATAAGCAATGCGAAAAGTATCCATTTTCATTGCGATGAGCCTGGACGGTTACATTGCAAAACCCAACGACGATCTTAGTTTCTTAAAACTGGTCGAAAAAGAAGGCGAGGACTACGGCTACGCCGCATTTACAGAAACAATCGACACGTTAATTATTGGCAGAAAAACCTATGATTATGTGCTTAGGGAAATTGGTTCTTCTCATTATGACAACGGACAACGGGATATCTACGTCATTACCCGTACCGAAAGACCGAAAGCGGGCAGAACGATTTTTTACACAGGAGACATAGCCGCGCTAATCAAACGACTCAGGCAGGAAAAGGGAAAAAATATTTATTGTGATGGTGGGGCAGAAGTAATCAATGAGCTACTGAAACTTGATTTGATAGATGAGTTCATAATTTCGGTTGTACCCGTTTTATTAGGCGGCAGAACAAGGCTTTTTAAAGAAGGAATACCCGAACACATCCTTGAATGTATCGAAGTCAAAACATTTCAAACGGGATTGGCACAGCTGCATTATAGGCGGAAAAAATAAAACCACCCCACAGTAGTATGTACCTTTATAACCCGGCTCCGTAATAGTTTTGTGAACAATCGTTACAATAAGCTGTAACTTGTTTCGTTAAATCAAACGAATTCAACAGAGTCAATGGCAGGCTTACAACGTCACGAGAGAATTATCAGGAAAATCCAAAAGATCAAAGCCGCGCTGGCAGCTGATAAAAAACGCTGGGGTGGCTTTTACCGGGATGGCGGTGGACTCCGGTATGCACCTCCGGAGCTGTTTATACAAATGGGGGATTTTTCCGGCGGACTCAGATATTTGAATTGGTTTGCCAAAAAATTTCCCGACGACAGCGGCTATCCTGATTTTCTGTTTGAATGGACTTTTATTCTGTTCAAAACCGGTCGGCTCAAAGCGGCAGAAAAGAAAGCGTTCGAAACATTTACACGTAATACCTATTTGTTCGATCGTTTTTTCGACCGGCCGATTGTGCAAATTGATAAATACGAAAGCTCCAACCTTGAAATAGCAGCGTTTGCTACCGATCACTTTCATTACAGTTCCGGACAGGAAAATATGTCTGATTTTTCGGGCTGGCTCGATCAGCTGCTCCGCAGTGAGCGATTCTCTGCACTGACAAACAGGTATATTACACTGTCTCAGCAATTGAAGGTCGAAAAAGAAAGGGAAGTCCGGCGAAAGCTGATAGATCAGATGTATCAACTGCTTGATGAAGTCTGATAAACGCCATCCGGTTTGAGCAGTCCGCCCTTTGATCATATAGCTTTCGCCCCCTCATATACGTAAAGTTTTATCCTGTACACCGAAGTGTTTAGGTTCCGGCACCAAATGTTTGGCTTTCAGACTTAAAATTTCAGGTCGGGTAACGTAAAAGTTTAGGTCCGTGACGTAAAAGTTTAGGTTCCGGACCGAAACATTTCGCTCTATACACCAAACGTTCAGGTGGGCACACCCAAACTTTTAGGTTCCGATGACAAACGTTTGGCATGCTGACGCAAACTTTTAGCCTGCGCCCGTAACAGGTACGGCAAAGGACGTAAAGTTTTTTCGCCCCAACCCAAACGCATAGGTCCGACCGGTAAACATTTGCGTTCACCACCTGAATTTTTGGGTTATCACACCCGAACGTTTGCCGGAAAGACGTAAAAGTTTGAGCTGAATACCTGAAATTATATACAATAAGACATTCATGTAGGTACCGGCTGTGGCTGGCATGGTATTTGCTAGGGCATTACTCTAAGTGCTTAAATACATGGATTATATACCGGAAATACTGCCGTCATCAAAGAGGGTTTATAAAGTTAACGCACCCATGGTGGTTACGTTTCTGGGCGGGCCGCTAGCCGGGGGCTACCTTATCGCTGAAAATTTCAGAACATTCGGTGAGCCGCAAAAAGCCAGGATCACCTGGGCCATCACCATTATAGCCGCATTGCTGCTGATGATCGCATTTTCTTGCGACTCGGAACAGGCGCAGCGTATGCGTGGTTTTATCGGGTTCGTCTGTGCTTTTATCGCCCATTACATCACGCAATATTTACAGGGGAAACAAATAGATGCACACATTGAGTCAGGAGGTTCAGCCTTTGGCTGGGGTAGGGTGATAGCCATCGGACTTATATCCCTGCTTATGAATGCCGGTGTTTATATTTTGTCAGGGTGCATGCAGGATTCCTGACGCTGTCGCACGCCCATTTGCTTAAAACAGGAATCCTTCTCAGTTCGCCCAAGTTTGTTCTTCACGCCGTTCGGCATAGTCTCCCGACTATGTCGCAGTGGTTCCGGTCTCCTGACCGCTTTGGATGTAAGCTCCTGCTTATGCAAACCATGGTTCATTAATCAGCTGTTAGCAATAGCATGCATCGCACTATCTTTAACCCTTTAAAATGCTCCTTGCCTTGAAACTGTACTGGCAAATGTCGATGTCAGCAGTTCCTGCCCTGAAGATGTTCAACAGGTGAATCTTAAATTTTTACAGGAGATACTGGAACATTTCTAAATGTCTGTTCGCCGCAACTCTATAAACTACTTACAGCCCGGTACAGTAATAGTTTTGTGAACGTTACAATAAGCTGTAACTCGTTTCGCGAACATAAACAAATGCAACAGCGTCAATGACAGGCTTACAACATCACGAAAAAATTTCAGGAAAATTCAGAAGATTAAAGCAGTGAGCGATTTGCTGCACTGAAAACAGGTATATTGTATTGAGTCAGCAATTGCCGCAGCTAACAGCTATGTATCGTTTTGTAAACACCGTAAAATAATAATGATATTGTTGAAGAGTTTTGGAGTATTGTGTCTCCTTTTGCTTTGCATGTTTATCCCGATAGAATTGGTAATAGATGAGTTAAGAAGGGCAAAGCCGGCAAAAACCGGAAAGAATGGTAAACGGGAAAGAAAAGCAGATCGCATCCTTTTTCTCGACTATTTAGCCATCATCCTGCCTGCCTGTTTGTTATTAATCGGACTTTTATCTAATGAACAACAGGAGCGTTCGATATCTTTCGGGCTGTTAGGCACCGGATACATGATGCTGATTTTATCGGCCTATAACAGGCGTATTGAGATTCCTAAAATTAACCGGTTCCTGCTGGTTACCTGTGTAACCCTTATGTTGGTTGCATGCTTTCCCGGATCAGCAAACTATAACTGTTCTCACCCTTCATCGGATAACGGCGTCAAAGCACTTTTCTTTCCTGCATTGGCATATGCCTTTTTGCAGCTTAGCAGACTCCTGGTAAAAATGCTGACGAATACCTATCCCATTACAATTGACAGATATGAAAGACCCGGCTCTTTCAGCTCACGGTACAGCAGAAAAATTACCTATTGGGATGCATTATGGACATTTGTCAGTTTGTTCGTGTTTCCCGGACTGCTTATTTATATTGCGTTTGTAAAGTAAATGCCTGTATACAATTGGATTTTGCCGGTACTTAGTTCGCTTTAGTTCGTTCTTCTGCCGTTCGGCATAGCCTCTTGCCTATGTCGCAGCGGTTCCGGTCTCCTGACCGATCCTTTCAGCTTATTTTGTGCATGGCATTGTCTCAGCAAAGGCCTAAATTGTTGCATCTTACAGCGGAAACAACGGTCCTGAAATGAGGGTAACACAGTTGAGGAGCTGCTGAATGATAAACACGATACAGATGAATCTATATAAATCATTACGGGTACTGCTTTTGCTGTTACCTGCTGTTGCAGCAAGCGCGCAGACGGAGATCCCGAAAAACTATTTAGGCACGGAAAGCGCCATTACGTTCGCCGGGCTGCGTTATGATTTAGTCTGGACTGCTCACCCCACACCGGCTTATTTCAAGCAGGAATATCTGCCCAAAGGAGAACAGATCGACAGGTTTAAAAACTTATTGATGCTGGAAGTGCTTTCCGGAAACGTTTCGATGAATGAGGTAATTGCCGCTAAGGTGAAAGAACTCAGAAAAATAAAAGAGACCAATCCTGTTACGCAGTACGAGCTATTCGAAAATGATGGTGAGGTGATACTGGACTTCCTTTTAAGTGTCAACAGCAAGGACGGAAAGAAGGTGGCGCTTGTGGAGCATAATGTGTATCGTTACCGCGCAGAGCGGGGGACCGATGGTACAGAATATGTTGTGCTGTTTGGCTTAAGCGAGCGATCTTACGGAGACGACATTGATACGTTTTTACCCGGTCTGAAAGATCGGCGCTATGATCTGATCAGCACGGTTGGACTATTTGAAATACCTGCTGTTCATATTGCGCAATAATAAGTCGCCTTACTTTTGAATGAGTCGGCACCTCGTGGTTCTCGGTATAGCTGTAAAACGCAGCTTGCATCTCTCCTCATCGTGGTATATATTAGCGGAAGCAAAAAAACCAATCACATGAAAAAGAAAATTATTCTGATCGCCGCTTTGTTTGCGGTGAAAGTAAGCAGCGCGCAATGCTGGAAATCGGTAAATATGGGTGGCGACTTCGGCTTCGCGCTCAAAGATGACGGTACGCTTTGGGGCTGGGGTTATAATAGCACGCAGGAATTGGGCGACGGAAGCACAACGCACCGTAACTGGCCTGTGCTGGTCAATTCAGATAAAGACTGGGCTATGATATATCCCGGAGGGGCCTTTACTGCGGGCCTCAAAACGGATGGCTCTATCTGGGTATGGGGCTATAACGGGTTCGGGCAATACGGCGACGGTACCAAGACATCGAAAAGCACTCCTACCAAAACAGTATCCGGTACCGACTGGAAAGCGATCAGTTGCGGAGCTATTCATATTGTAGCCCTTAAAAAGGACGGTACTTTATGGGGCTGGGGCTCCAACTCAGACGGACAGATATGCTATCCTACCTACACAGATGTGGCAACGCCTTACCAGATCGGTACAGACAACGACTGGAAATCGATCAGCGCAGGCGGGGCTTACACCCTCGCGATCAAAAATGACGGAAGCCTCTGGGGCTGGGGCGACAACTACAATGGTCAGCTGGGAACCGGAACGCTTACGTCCGTTAATGCTCCGGTGAGAATCGGTACCGCTACGGACTGGAAAATAGTGGATGCCGGTTACCTGCATTCGATGGGCATTAAAAATGATGGCAGTCTCTGGGCCTGGGGAGCAAACGACTACGGAGAGTTGGGCGACGGTACGACAACGAGCACCACCACCCCGAAGCAAATAGGTACGGATAAGAACTGGAAATACATTTCTGCCGACGGAGATGAATCATCAAAAGCAGTAAAAACAGATGGCAGTGCATGGGCGTGGGGCAGCAATGGCTGGGGAGAGCTCGGATTGGGCGCTGCGTCCGGCATGGAGATCACTCCCAAGCGCATCGGATCTGCCACTAACTGGGTGAAGATCGATGGTAAATACCATACAAGCATGGGCCTGCGATCCGACAATACGATCTGGAGCACTGGTTTTAATACTTACGGGCAGCTGGGCGACGGAACGAACACGGAAACTGCTGCGTTCAAGTCTATATCGTGCTGGCCGACGGCAGTAACTGAGTCCGCAGTACAGCATGAATCAGTGAACGTATTTCCTAATCCCACCAGCGGAAAGGTAACAGTTATGTCTGCCGGTGTAGCGGTAATCAACGCGCTGCTGGTAACGGACATGCTGGGCAGAACCATCCGCTCCGCGAATTATGCAGTACCGGTACCGCATATCAATTTTGATCTGGGTGAAGCCAATGGCTTATATTTTGTGCAGGTCACAACCGACATGGGTGTGCAAAGTTTCAGAGTGCTGAAGAAATAGAAGAACTGGATACGCTTCCGGCATAATCTCATACGTCCCCGGTCTGATCTGTTTGCATTTTCATGCTCACCAGGATAGGCGGGGACGTATTTAATTTAGGGATACCGGCGCTGATCCGGATACGGTCTTACATCAACCCATACAGGTCTGTGCGTAAATCGGTGCCGTCGGTACCGTAAAGCGCTTAAGTGTTCAATGTAGGCAGGATGGTATCACGTAAGCGGGACGCGTATGTTACTGCGCATCCAGGTTCCTTTTCATTCCTTTCCATTTCGGACGGATGAGCGGTGAATTTTTGAAAATGCGTTTGAACTCCTGCTCACTCAGTGCCTGCCATTCGCGCAGCGATAAATGCAATACTTCCGGTATCGGCTCAAAATAAGGCTCCGTGTTGGGTTTCGAGAAACGGTTCCAGGGACATACATCCTGGCACACATCGCATCCGAATGTCCAGCCGGCCATTTTATCCTGCAATGCAGCGGGAATCACCTCGTCTTTCAGCTCGATCGTCAGGTAAGAGATACATTTGTTGCTGTCCACAGCTCCGGGTGCAATGATCGCCTGGGTAGGGCAGTGATCCATGCAACGGGTGCAGGTGCCGCAATGGTCGGTGCGGAACGGATGATCATAAGCGAGCTCCAGGTCGCAGACCAGCGTTGCGAGAAAGAAAAAGGAACCGCTTTGCCTGTTCAGCAAATTTGCATTTTTGCCGATCCAGCCGATCCCGCTTTCCCGTGCCCAGGCCCGTTCCAGCACCGGCGCGCTGTCTACAAAGCCGCGGCCTTCCACCGCTCCGATCTCCTGTTGTATATAAGCAAGCAAAGCATTCAGTTTCTCCCGGATCACATAATGATAATCCGTGCCCCAGGCATACTTCGCAATACGCGGCGCTTCCGGAGATTGCTGCTCGGACGGGTAATAGTTGAGTAATAAAGTGATGACGGATTTCGCCCCGGGAACCAGTTTGCGCGGATCGATACGCATATCGAAGTAACGCTCCATGTATGCCATCTTCCCCTGGTGGCCTTTGCTGAGCCACTGTTCCAGCCGGCGTGCATCTTCCGTCAGCTCCTTCGCTTCGGCAATGCCGCATTGCAGGAAGCCCAGGCGTGCAGCCTCCGCTTTGATGAGTTGTGTATGGCGTTCGGCAGGTGTCATCAGCTAAGGGCTTTCACTTCCACACCTCTGATCTTTTCCAGCTGCGCGCTGCATGCATCAAAATGCTGTAACGGAATGGCGCAGGTGATGGTGCAAAACAGCTGCATATCCTGTGCCAGTATCTTTGCTTCATATTGACGCAGCAGATACAATACCTCTCCCACTGACTGATAGTCGGTGGAAACGCTTGCTCTGCGGCAGATCCATTCGGATAAGCGGGGAGCCAGCGCGAGCGCCTCTGCGGTGGCTGTTTTATATGCCTGTATCAAACCCGGCACGCCCAGCAGGGTGCCGCCGAAATAACGTACCACCACTACCAGCACATCGGTTAATCCTGCGCTGTCTATCTGACCCAGTATGGGTTTGCCTGCGGAACCAGAGGGTTCTCCATCGTCGCTGCTGCGGAATGATAAACCGTCGGTGCCCAGCCGGTAGGCAAAACAAAAATGGACTGCTTTGGGGTGTTCTTTGCGTAACGCTTCGAGGTGTTGCTTCACCTGCAGCACTTCGGTGACAGGGTAAGCATATGCGAGGAATTTGCTGCCCCTGTCTTTAAATAAAGATTCACTGCCTGCGGCAATGGTTGTGAATTTCCCTGCTTCTGACTTCATGCATTAATTTCTAAGCACACGTATCTCCACGCGTCGGTTGACCTGTGCGTCCTGTTCTGTTTTCTCAAAGGGAATGATCGGGCGGCGGCGCGCAAAGCCAATATACTCGAGCCTGTCTGCGGAGATGCCGTTTGCGATCAGGAATTCGTAGATATGGCGTGCGCGGTTTACGGATAAGCTGAGTTCATAAGTGTCTGTGTCCATGGCATCGGAGTCACCGCGTACACAGCATACATGTCCCTCAATGCGGATCGCGAGGTTAGGAAAGTTTTTCAGCGTGGCCAGCAACTGCAGTACAATGGGTACGCTTTCTTTGGTGATGATATGCCGCGTAGGCAGGAAATAGATATTCTGTACGCGCATCACATCGTTGGGTTGCAGGTCGCCGAGCTTGTTGAAGATACCGTTCTCTTTCACCTGTTCGGGAGTCAGCGGTTTTTGCGGTTTGCGCTTATAGGCGGTATTGCCGCCGGGCACCACATCTACTTCTTCTTCAAACGGTTTTACCGGCACGAGTCGTGCTTCCTCGGTAAATTCCATTACTTTCACTCCCTTCTTTGGGGCTGCCGATGCAGTGTCTTTAGTTTGCGGCTGCGGAGCGTCGTTGCCCCTGCGGATAAAAACATCCACCCTCCGGTCTTCCGGAAAACCTTCGGGAGAACGGTTTACATTCCTGCTCACCTGTCCGATGCCTTCACAGACAAGGAACCGCGACCGGTCTACTTTATGGTCGATCAGGTATTGCTTTACATTTTCGGCACGGGTGATCGCGAGGTCCATATTGGAAGGCTCATAACCGAGATAATCGGCATACCCGTACACCAGCATAATGCGGTTGGATGCAAAGCGTGCAATGGAGTCGAGTTTCTTTGTCGCTGCTGTATCGAGGCGGGTGATATTGATCGGGAAGTATATTTTCACCGTGTCATACCCCTTTTGGGCCCTGAGCTGCAATGCAGTTACCAGGAGCAGGCAAGTGGATAGTATGGATAGGATACGTTGCAACAGGGATACAGTCAATCTTACAAAGTTAAAAAAGAAGCGGGGATAACAAAAGACCCGGATTGAAAGGTACAGCTGTTATCCCCGCAAAATGCCGTTATACAGACGGATTATCTGCTGGGTCCGCGCGGCGCTTGTCCACGGTATTTCGGATGGGGCAGCGAATTTTTCGCACAACTGCTCATCAGCACGGATACCGCACCCACTGCGACAACTGCGATCAATATGAGTTTGTTTATTTTCATAAGAGATGTTTGTTTGCTTCAGACCATAAAGATAATTTTTTTATCTAAAAACAAGAACGATACCGGTTCTTTTACCTGGAGTTTGTCTTTTTTGATGGTATATTGGCCTGATTTTTCAATAGATCACCACCAATCAACACTATTATTAAAAAGTATTACGCTTCCTGTAAGCTGAAAGGGACGACTATGTCCCTTCTGGCAATTATGCTGTTATGCTCCGCCGTGCTCCGGTATATCACCGCAAGCGACGGTTTCCTGCATTGCTGGGATGAACGTTATCATGCGCTGGTGGCAAAACACCTGATCGATCACCCGTTGCGGCCTGCCTTATACGACAATCCGCTGTTGCCTTACAGTATACGCAACTGGCCGGCAAACCATATCTGGCTGCATAAACAACCCCTTTCGCTATGGCTGATCGCCGGCAGCATACGCTTGTTCGGACTGACGGAAATTGCCGTGCGCATTCCTTCCCTGTTGCTGTCGGGCTCCGGCATCATGTTGTGTTTCGGACTTGGCCGGTGTTTGTTCAATGAACGTGTAGGACTCATCACCGCTTTTCTATATGCCTTCAATGGATTATTGCTGGATTTGTCTTCAGGACGTATCGCTACAGACCACCCGGACGTATGCCTTTCTTTTTTTGTACTTGCCGCTGTGTATTGCGGTGTGCGGGCATTGTCTGCAGAGGGCGGAAAAGCTATGCTGGCCTTCGCAGTTATGGGGATACTGACCGGAGCCGCATTGCTCTCCAAATGGTTACCCGGGCTTATTGTTTACCCCGTTGTAGCGATGATCGCAATGGACAAGCGGTACGGGTTATCCCGGAAGCAACGCGCGGCCGGCCTGCTTGTTGCATTTGTGTTTACATTGATTGTTTTTCTACCCTGGCAATGGTATATCCGGCATACGTTCCCGCTGGAATCGGCCTGGGAGTCGCGGTACAACTATCTGCATTTCTTTGAAGCTTTGGAAGGGCAGGGTGAGCCCTGGTATTATTTCATCAACCGGATGCGGATAGACTACGGAGAACTGATCTACCTGCCTTTGCTCTATTTTATGGTCCGCAGTTTTCGCAGTAAAGATGTTACCGTAGGCGGATTGTTGTGCTGGATAGGTATTCCGCTGGTCGTTTTTTCAGCAGCTGCCACTAAAATGGTAGGCTACCTGTTTGTGGCTGCACCTGCATTTTTCCTGCTTACCGCCGCATTCATGGATCTCTTGTTAGAAAAAACGTTGCTGCGATCTATGAACTGGCTCCGCTTGCTGTTGCTGGTCGCTTTTTTTATGATCCCGGTGCGTTATTGCCTGGAACGGGCAAAGCTGTTCCGACGTAACGATACGCAGCCGCAATGGGCGCAAGATCTTAAATCGTGGCAACCCGGTGCAGATCCGAAAGTTGTACTGCTGGGTTATAAGGCATCGATAGAGGCAATGTTTTACCACAATTGTATTGCGTACGATTACCTTCCCTCCAACGAAGAGATAGTCGCTTTGCAACAGAAAGGGTATAAGATATTTATAGCGGCGGAATTGCCGGACCGGATCTCTATGCTGCGCAATATCGGCGCTTACAAAGGGGTGTTACCTCCGTACTGACAGGATCAGGCGTTATCGAGTTTGTCGCGCAATTGGCTTGTCATTCCGCCCGTGTAGCTGCGCCATTTTTCGATCACCGATTGCATGTCATCCGGTATCTCTGAATTAAAATGTATATACTCGCCGGTGCGCGGATGAACAAATCCCAGTTCCTTCGCATGCAGTGCGTGGCGTGGTATCAGACGGAAACAATTCTCCACAAACTGCTTGTATTTGGTGAACACGGTGCCTTTTACAATGTAATCGCCGCCATAGGTGGCATCATTGAAAAGAGGGTGGCCTATGTGTTTCATGTGTACGCGGATCTGGTGGGTACGACCCGTCTCCAGGCGCAGTTCCAGCATCGTCACATAATTGAATCGTTCCAGTACTTTATAATGTGTGACCGCTTCTTTTCCATGATCGCCGTCGGGGTAGGCCGCCATGATCTTCCGGAAGCGCTGATGCCGGCCGATATGAGCTTCCACCGTACCTTCCTCTTCCTCAAAGTTGCCCCAGGCCAGCGCCACGTAACGGCGGTAAACGGTATGCTTTTTGAACTGAGCGGCTATTTTGCTCATCGCCTCTTCCGTTTTTGCCACTACAAGCAGTCCGCTCGTGTCCTTGTCAATACGGTGTACGAGGCCTACGCGCGGCAGCTCTTCACTTTCTTCTTTTTTCAGGTAGAAAGCGATGCCGTTCACGAGTGTGCCTCTCGGGTTGCCGCAGCCCGGATGTACCACCATGCCTACTTTTTTATTGATGATCAGCAGATCTTCGTCTTCGTATACGATATCCAGCGGTATATCTTCGGGAACGATCTCGAAATGTTCCGCGGGGCGGGTTTCGAATAAAATGATCTCTTCTCCCGGGCGTATCTTATGATTCGATTTTACCGGCTTACCATTCACCAGCACAAACTCGTCGTCGATTGCCTGTTGTATTTTATTGCGGGTGGCACCCTCAATACGGTTCTGCAGGAACTTGTCTATACGAACGGGCTCCTGGCCTTTATTTACAATAAACTGCTCGCGGATCACCTTCTCCGCCGCATCTTCCGACAATTCCCCGTCGCCATCCTCCAGGTCTTCTATTTCTTCGTCTTCGTAACGCATGTTATTTGTCCCAGTTTTTGATTAGTGAGGTGTTCAGTTGTACGTAAGTGATCTTGCGTTCCCGGATACCGTTGTTGATCCAGAAGATATTCGGCACATACGATCCGGCCATTTTTTTAAAGGCTTTGCCATCCTCGATCACGAAGTGCGGTACCTTGTTTGCTTTCGTGTCCTTAAAGAAGTCCGCAGTGTCCGGCTTGTCCCCGTACAGGATCATCATTACGGGAAGGGTGCTGTCCTCGTCGAACATTGATTTGAAAATACGTGCAGCGTTTCTGCAATGCGGACAGCCAAGGCTCATAAATGCAATCATATGCTTGCCTTTTCTCAGCTCTACGGAGGGTTTGTCTGCGGCATTTTTGTACAAGGCATCGATGTTTACAGCTGTGGGCTTCTGTTCGTATGGAACAAAAACATAAGGTAGTGCAAAGGAAGCTGCGAGCAACACCACGGCCACCAGTCCGCCGAAACGGTACGTTTTCGGAGTGTATATTCTTTGCAGCAGATAGGTCCAGGCCATCAGCAGGATATTCTTTCCGATACTGACTGCCGGAGACATCGGTAGAGTATCGCCGAAGCATCCGCAATCGACATTATTTCCTTTTGTTGCGAGGATGATCAGCAGATACACCGTCATCACCGAAAGGAACAACTGCGTCAGCTTATAGGTAAAGGATCTCAGGTAGAGGTGCGCGATCAGCATCAGTGCCAGGGCAAACTCGAAACCGATAAAGAAACGTGCAAGAAAAAAGGAAAAGCCTGCCGGCAGGCCCAAATCCATAAACGTCCATTCGAAAGGCTCGATGGATATAAATTTTGTCAGGGCCGAGAAGATAAAAACTCCTCCGAGCAGCAGCAGGAGGATAAAGCCTGTGACGTTTCTGAAAGTAAAGCGGCTCATGGGGTATTACATAAAAAGAAAGAGCCCGCAGGCTCTTTCCGGTATTTTATCAGGCCAGCATGGTGACCGGGTTCTCAATATAAGTTTTCAGTGTTTGCAGGAAGCGGGCACCCACAGCTCCGTCCACCACACGGTGATCACAGCTGAGCGTGAGTTTCAGTATCTGGCGTACCACCACGTTGTTGTTTTCCACAACCGGGGTGGGGACAATGTTACCCACAGCAAGGATACAGCTGTCCGGCGGATTGATGATCGCCGTAAACTCATCGATGCCCATCATACCGAGGTTGGAGATCGTGAACGTATTGCCGCTGAACTCCTGCGGTTGCAGTTTCTTGTTGCGTGCTTTGTCGTACAGTACAGATGCGCTGGATGCGATCTGCGTGAGCGACAACTGATCTGCGAATTTGATCACCGGTACGATCAGTCCTTCTTCCACAGCAATGGCGCTGCCGATGCTGATGTGGTGGTTTGCACGGATGAAGTCGCCCATCCAGGAGCTGTTCACTTCCGGATGTTTGCGCAGAGCCATCGCACAGGCTTTTATGATAAAGTCGTTGAAAGAAACTTTTTGTCCGCCGAGGTCGTTGATCTGTTTGCGGGCTTCCATCGCTTTGTCCATTGATGCCGAAATTTTCAGGTAGAAATGGGGAGCGGTGTACATGCTTTCAGAAAGGCGTTTCGCGATCACCTTGCGCATTTGCGAAAGTGGTGTGTCGGTGAACGATTCCTGGCCGGCAACGCTTACCGGTGCGGCAGCAGTACCTGTAGCAGCAGCAGGTGCGGTTGCGGCAGCCTGTTGCGGTGTATAATTATCAAGGTCACGTTTTACGATACGTCCGCCATCTCCGGAACCATGCAAAGCACGCAGGTCTATTCCCTTATCCTGAGCGATTTTGCGCGCCAGCGGAGAGATTTTGATGCGGTCATCGCCATCCTGTGCGGATGAGGCAGCAGCTTGCGGAGTAGTTGCAGGTGCAGCTGCGGGTGCAGTAGCAGGACTTGCGGCAGCGGCGGGAGCCGGATTTGCAGGAGCTGTATTGGCAGCAGCCGGAGCCGGGGCATTCAAAATGCCGGAAATGTCTGTTCCGGGCTTGCCCACGATTGCAATAATGTCGTTCACTTTTGCGGCAGAACCGGCAGGAACGCCGATATGCAACAGGGTGCCATCGGCATAGCCCATTACCTCCATTGTAGCTTTGTCTGTTTCCACCTCTGCCAGTACATCGTCACTTTTCACCACATCACCTTCTTTTTTGTTCCAGGTGACGATCTTCCCTTCGGTCATCGTATCGCTGAGCAACGGCATACGCACTACTGTTACGCCTGCAGGAATCTCTGCAGGGGCGGCCGATTTCGGCGCTTCCGCCTGCGCAGGGGCAGGGGTAGCGGGAGTGGCAGCAGCGGGTGCCGGAGCAGCAGCAGGCTCATTACCTGCAGGAGCAGCAGCCGGGGCTGATTGCAGCAGGGATTGATAGTCTTCACCGGGCTTACCGATGATCGCGATAATATCGTTCACCTTAGCCGCTTTTCCTTTTTCGACACCTATATAAAGAAGTGTTCCGCTTACAAAAGGCATCACCTCCATGGTGGCCTTATCTGTTTCTACGTCAGCCAGCACATCGTCGGATTTTACTGAATCACCGACCTTTTTGTGCCATTCCGCTATAACGCCTTCTTTCATCGTATCGCTCAGCAGAGGCATGCGAATCACTTCAGCCATAAAAATAGTTTATTGTTCAGAGGTTTGAATGAGTAATTTGAAGTTCCAAAAATAGTAAATCCGCGCTTATTTCTAAGTGTTTTTCGGGAAACAGCCATCAGGGTGCCTGCAAATAGATCGGCGGTGTTTTCAGATGATTGCTCTGATTGCCCGCAGCATCCATAATATAGTATTCATACACGACGGTATCCCTTAACGGATGGTCGGGACGGAGTCTCCAGTCCGGCTGCAGGAATATACAGGTTGCAGGAGCCGGATATAGCAGAACCCGCCGTTACATACCGGGTGATATCCTGCGGGAAAAAAAAGCTGAGGTTGTATTGCTCATCGCGACTGTCGATCAGGTATACATCTTTATTCCCGGACGTGACCGGAACGCCAAGGTTGCCGTCACCGTCTTTAAACGTGAACGAAAGCAGAATCTGGTCGGTGCTGGGCGCTTTTATGCTGTCGGCACTCAATCCGGTAAACGTAATTTCCGGGATATTGCTCCATTGTTCCTTTTTGGGAGCACAGGCAGACAGCAGCAATGTTCCTGCCGTAAGCAGTATGCACACAGGCATCAGAAATGTACGCAGCAGCTTCGTCATCGGCGCAATCTTTTTTTTTGTTGTTTTGCAATAGTTTTCCGCATCAAAAATAACCCAAAATATAATGTCGAACGATAAGCAACTGATAAATAGGATAGAGACAGTAAAAGCGGGGGAGTTTGATGCGCTGGCCATGGATATGTACCGTTTCCAGGCCGCGGAATTGCCCGTTTACCGCGACTTTCACCAGGCGCTGCGCCGTTCGCCGGAAGACGTGCAGCATATTAATGATATTCCTTTTTTGCCTATATCTTTTTTTAAGTCGCACCGGGTTGCGGGCAGTGCAGAAAGTGCTTTTGTTTTTGAGAGCAGTGGTACCACCGGGATGACGCCCAGCCGTCATTTTGTTGCGGATATTTCCCTGTATGGCCGCTATGCGCTGGAGGGTTTCCGGAAATTTTACGGAGATCCTTCTGAGTGGACCATACTCGCTTTACTGCCTTCGTACCTGGAGCGCGGAAATTCCTCCCTCGTATATATGGTGCAAATGCTGATGGAAGAAAGCGGTAAAACGGAAAATGGCTTTTACCTCCATCAGTTTGCCGAACTCGCAGACACCTTGCGCAGGCTCTCAGCAGAAGGTCGTAAGGTGCTGTTGTTTGGTGTCACCTTCGCGTTGCTGGATTTTGCCGAACAGTTTCCCATGTCGCTGAAAGGGTGCACCCTTATAGAAACCGGTGGTATGAAGGGCCGCAAAGAGGAGTGGACCCGCCAGCAGGTATACGCTTTTCTGCATGAGCGCTGGCCGGATGTGAACATTCATTCAGAATACGGCATGACGGAATTGCTTTCCCAGGCGTATGCCGTGGAACCGGGCATCTATCATCCGACGCGACTGATGAAGGCATTGGTCCGCGATATCAACGACCCCCTGCAGAGCAGCAATAGCGGTGCAGGGGTGCTCAATATCATAGACCTGGCCAACCTCCATTCCTGCTCGTTTATTGCCACTGAAGACATTGGCAGGGTATATGAAGACGGTGCTTTTGAGGTGCTGGGCCGGCTGGACTTTGCCGCTTTGCGCGGTTGCAGCCTGCTGGCGCTGTAGCTGTTCCGCATAAAAAAACGGGGCTGAAATTTCAGCCCCGTTCCTGTTGTTATTCGATCATCAGTTTTTTTGTGAACTGCTGCCCTTCTTTGCTGAAGTGCAACAGGTAAAAGCCGGAAGGTAACTGTTGTTGCACAGATCCCTGACTCATCGTAAAATCCTTCACAGTCTGTCCGAGCGTATTCACAATTGTGATCCTTGCTCCCTGCAATGCTGCACCTCCCTCTATTGTGAAAATGCCATGACTCGGATTAGGATAAACAGAAACGCTGGCGGCGAGTGCCGATTCCCGGATGTTGTTGTATTTCGGTACACCTGTTACAGTCATACAGGCTGGTGGTATCCCGGCAGATGCCATTGTCGATAATCACTGCATAGTCTCCGTCTCCGATAGCGATGTAGCTGCGGCCGGTAGCCCCCGGAAGAACTGATTTGTCAGAGCAGCGGATCCACTGATACGTACATTTCGTCGCCGCTGCTGTAAATGTCACTCCGCTCAGGGATACATTGGTGTCGAGTGCGGGACTGATGAATACCTCGATGTGTACAACCGAATCACAATTTGTAGCGCTTGGTATCACCTGGTTGTAAATGCCCGTGTGTGTGTATTTCACACCTGCAAACACAAAACTGTCGCAGGTGCTTGTTTTAATGGTGTCGAAGCTCGCAATACAGGTGTTCAGTTTATTATTGAACATATTGCTGAGGGTGACAGACCCAGTCTCGATGCTTGTGTTCAGACCCGGATCGAAATCTACGGTGTCGCGGTATACGCCTGTGCCGTAAACGGCAGCCGATTCATGAACGAAAAAGCCGTTCAGCGAATCGTTTTGTTTGCCGCCCATATGCTTTCGCCCATACAATATTCCGGGAGGTATCGAATCGGTTTGTGAAAATGTCGAATCCGCCATTAACTCGTGTAAAGGACTGAACGGAATCGCCCGGATCCAGATCCTGTGTGCCGGTGAACATGCCTGCCAGATAAGCGTGGTAGCCGGGATCTGTACCGGTGCCGGTGCCGAGGGTCGTCTGTCCGGTTGCGCCGACGGTCTTCACCCATTTGAACCTGAAAGCGGAATCGAGGCATATAAGAATGCATCTCTCACACCTTTTGCTTCCACAAAATGTTCGGCGGTATCGCTTGGGTTGAAATCCACATCGCTTTCAAAGTCGCCGGCGATGTAGATATTTTCATCCCGGTCAATAGCAATGCTCCGCACGATGTCGCTGCCGCCGCCTCCGATTGTTGCCGAGCGCACATAAGAGCCATTTTCATCCAGTTGGGAAAGGAAGATATCCTGTCCGCCGGAAAAGGGTCTTTATTGACAGCAGGCCCCGGGTTAATATCCATTTCTTTGGCGTAGGTTCCGGCGAGGAAGCTGTGTCCTCTCATATTCATGATCGAGGCACGGAGCGTATCGTCATTTGTGCTTCCGAAGGACCGCGCCCAGGAGAAGAGTCCCATTTCATTCCATTTCATATAGAATACATCGGAGCCTCCTACAGGATTTATATTGTAGGTAATTACGGAAGGGTTCACATCCAGCAAACGTCGGAATGTTCCTCCCTGATACACATTACCGGGAGGGTCTGCAGCAATGCTGTTATAGGTTTCGGGATCGAGAGAGCCGATACGGTAACCCCACATCACAGTCTACCGTCGTTCGTGTACTTAGCGGTAAAGAGGTCGTCCGGACCGGTTGTCTCGAGCGTATAGTTCGCTGTCGTCGGGTCAATATCCATCAACCCGTTGAAAACGCCGTTTATGAACACATGTCCTGCGTCATTTACATGAATGTCGGTTCCCCAATCGTCCCC
This sequence comes from Chitinophagaceae bacterium, assembly GCA_049840855.1. Taxonomy (GTDB): domain Bacteria; phylum Bacteroidota; class Bacteroidia; order Chitinophagales; family Chitinophagaceae; genus Rurimicrobium. The sequence continues at coordinate 127,267 of JASGJF010000034.1, forward strand.
TAAGCTGCCGAAGCTGATCGCCCACAACATCATTCCACCCGGATCGTACTTGGCGATGAATGCGTCTTTGTTGCCGATAGCGACCCTGTTGAATACCCCAGGTCCCGGCATAAAGTCGGCGGTGCCTTTAAAATAGCCGGTTACATAGATAAAACCCGGCATATCAACGGTGATATTTGTCGGATGGATATCTGCATTGGAATACATGCTGCGTACCCACTCCAGTTTATGGGATTGAGCTTTAGCTCCAAGGCTGCATAAGAGCAGTAAAGAGCATAGAAGTTTTTTCATTTGTTGTTTGTTTAAAGGTGAACACGGAACGATAAATATATGCCTGTTTTTCTTAAGATGCAAGCCAGTACCGATGTTTAGGGGGATAAAAAGCACCTGCGTCGCGGCAGGTGCTGATTGCTAATTAATTGTCGAAGTTTTTTTGTTTATTATCGTAAAGCGTTTACTTTTGCAACCGCTGGCGAGTCTTATACGACCAGCTCCTGCTGACCCCCCCAGGACAGGAATGTAGCAAGGGTAGGCGGTTGTAGCGGTGCGATGTAAGTAACTCGTCAGTTTTTTTATTGTTTCAAGCGGTCTCTCATTTTATCTATACCGCCCACTTCCTTCGATTTTTTACAGTTAAACAGGTAGCCAACTTTCACACCGGCTCCTAATGTCACGCCTGTACTTCCTCTTCCAAACCGGGTGTATCCGAAATTTGAATAGGGTACCACATCACGTCCGAAACATACGTCGCAGGGCCATTCACCTCATTCTGTACTTTCATTTGCTGAGAACGGTAATTGTCAATTCCGAGTCCCGCCATTCCATATACATCAATTGCGATCGTATTGTCAAGAATCCACTGTTTTCCAAACGCAATCGCGATATGGGAAGTGACCACTCCTTTGCGCACGAGGCTGTAATTGCCTGTTGTGTAGTCGGTTGTTACAAAGTTTTTCTGATAATATCCGATGGAAACGCTTGGTTTGATGTAACTGCCCTGAAGAATATGCATCATTTTTCTGTTGGCCAGTTCAAAATCAGGCATTTTCAGCACCTTATAACCAACACCAACGGAAAAGCCCCGCTGGTTCATATTGGAATTCTGATAGCTGGTGTAACTGTTGTAATACGTGCGGTTTTTGCCGAGACCGATAAGGTGCTGTTCGGATTCTATCGTGTTTCCCTATTAACCTTAGCAATA
>JASGJF010000035.1:0-378370 GCA_049840855.1 Chitinophagaceae bacterium
TGTCCGTAATTATCATTCAGCCATGCGATATCAATTTCGATATCGAAGTCCGATATTACAAACGATTGCTTTGTCCTTCATCAGGCGGAAATGCTCGCCTGTGATCAGGTCTCTGCAACCGGAAGCAGTAACGATGATATCTGCGATTTTAACCGCTTCGGCCATCGGCATCACCGGGAATCCGTCCATTGCTGCCTGCAATGCACAGATAGGATCGATTTTTCTGTAACTATTACGCGTGCACCCGCTCCGCGCAAGCTGGCAGCAGTACCTTTACCTACATCTCCGTAACCGCCTACCACGGCAACTTTTCCGGCCATCATCACGTCTGTGAGCGTGATGGATTGCATCCACCAGACTTTCCTGACATCCGTACTTATTATCAAATTTAGATTTGGTAACACTGTCATTTACGTTGATTGCAGGCATCGGAAGCGTACCTTTTGCCATGCGCTCGTACAGGCGGTGTACACCGGTTGTGGTTTCTTCACTGAGACCGCGGATACCTTTAACCAGCTCCGGATATTTGTCCAGAACGATGTTTGTCAGGTCGCCACCATCATCCAGGATCATATTGAGCGGACGGTCTTCGCTTCCGAAGAACAGCGTTTGCTCGATACACCAGTCAGCTTCTTCGATAGACTGACCTTTCCAGGCAAAACACCGATTCCCGCCGCCGCGATTGCCGCTGCTGCGTGATCCTGTGTGGAGAAGATGTTACAGGAGCTCCACTTTACTTCAGCACCCAGGGAAACGAGTGTTTCAATGAGCACCGCAGTCTGGATTGTCATATGCAGGCAGCCTGCGATACGGGCGCCTTTCAACGGTTGCTGACCCGCATATAGATTCCTCGCGGATAGCCATAAGACCTGGCATTTCAGCTTCAGCCAGCCTGATCTCTTTACGACCCCAGGAGGCAAGACTGATATCCGCTACTTTGTGTGCAAGCGAGAAATCTATATTCGGTTTTGTGAGCGTACTCATATCTGATTTATGTTGTTTAATTTTATTAATGTAAAGGTACTGTTTTATGTGCAGGGACTTTTAAAATTTTGCCAGCATTTCAAACTGTTGCAGGCGCTTTTCGATGTCCGCCTGCGTGATTTCTTTGATACGTTCCGGGCCCGAATTTCTCGACGCAGAATGAAGCCAGGGCAGAACCGGTGATAACAGCTTTTTTCATTGTATCGAACGAAATATCGTCCTGCTGAGCGATATATCCGATAAAGCCTCCCGCAAACGTGTCGCCGGCACCTGTAGGGTCGAATACCACTTCGAGCGGCAGTGCGGGAGCGGAGAATATCTGATCATTGTAGAACAGCAATGCACCATGCTCTCCTTTCTTGATGATCAGGTATTTAGGACCCATACTGCGGATCACCCGCGCAGCTTCTACCAGCGAAAACTCACCGCTCAGCTGGCGCGCCTCACCATCGTTCACCACCAGCACATCTATTTCTCTGAGCACCAGTTTCAGATCGTCCAGCGCCACATCCATCCAGAAGTTCATTGTATCGAGGACTATCAGTTTCGGCTCGTTGCTTCAACTGGCGGATCACGCTTAGCTGTACAGCAGGTGCCAGATTGCCCAGCATCAGGTATTGGCAATCCTGATAAGATTGAGGCAACCTGGGATCGAACTGTGCGAGTACGTTCAGGTCGGTGATCAGTGTATCACGGGTATTCATATCCGTGTGATAACGGCCGCTCCAGAAAAAGCTTTTGCCGTCTTTCACCATTTCAACTCCTTCAAAATCAACTCCTCTTGCCGAGAGTTCGTCCATCTCCCGCTGATCGAAATCACCGCCTACGATAGATACCTGGCGGATAGGACTGTAGAAGTTGGATGCAGACCAGGCAACATATGTGGCAGAACCGCCGACGATACGCTCAGTCTTGCCAAAGGGTGTTTCAATGGCGTCGTAGGCCATGGTACCGATAACGATCAGGGACATGCTTTTTAAAAATTTCCGCGAAGATACGTGCTGTATTTACTACGGTTGAATAATATTTTATTTTATTTACCTTTGAGAAAATCAATTCTATCGCTTATGAAAAAGCTGTTGTTACCCGTGGCTGCCCTGCTCATATTTGCTGAAGCATGCAAGAAGGATAAGAAAACGACCACTCCGACTACTCCCGGAGCAGTGGACACACCCTACTCAAAATATACTGCACTTACCACGGATAAAATGGCAGGTGACTGCAATTTATATGACGGCTACTACCGGGGATACGTCACTGGATTACTACTCGACACTGGAAGCCTGTGCAACAAACAACTATTATATATTCAATACCGACCAGTCTATCACCCTCGACGAAGGCGCAACTAAATGCGACGATACGGTAGCACAAACAACAACAGACGGAAACTGGACGCTGAGCAGCGATACCACTAAATTTACGCTGAAAGACAGTAAAATCCTGCCTCTTCTCCGGCGCCGTGATGTTCAAGATCCGGATCCCTGACGAAAACGACGCTACAATTGACGAAAGACACCTCGCTGAACTATTCAGGCATTACTATTACCGGAACGGTACACACTCATTTCAAAAAAGTAAACTAAAAGACACCAGACAATATGAAGAAATTTTTGTTCGCAGTAGCTGCACTTGCTCTGATCGGTTCCTGGCAAAAAGAAAGACCCGTCACCGAGTGAATACCTGACTAACGGTAAATGGAAACTTACCTCCGCTACTTTTCTCGGCATTGATATCAGCTCTGATCTTAAAGATTGTCAGAAAGACAACCTGTATACATTCAACAGCAATAAATCAATCACCGCCTACGAAGGTGCAACCAAATGTTATGATACAGTTGCCGACTAAAAACAGATGGCAACTGGGCATTGACAAGCGCTGACAAACAGCTGACCCTGTCCGGAAGTTCCATCGCCGAAAGCTTCGGTATTACGGGAAATCTTACTGTTGATATTGTTACGCTGAACGAGACTACGCTCTCTGTAAAAAAAGACACTACATTCTCCGGCTTCAGTGGTACGGTGAATATGACGTTCAGTGATACCCAGTAAAAAACGGAATTCAACCGAATGATTGTTGCAGGCAGACCAGTCGGTCTGCCTGTTTTTTTTATTCTGTACCTTCGGCAGATGAGAAAACGGCTGACAGCTGCCTTGCTTGTATGCTCACTCTATTGCGAGGCGCAAACTGACTATCCTCAAAATTACCTTATCAATCCGCTGAAAATACCTATCAGTCTGGCAGGTAATTTCGGAGAGTGCCGGCCCGGGCATTTTCACAGTGGACTGGACATAAAGACCAACGGTGAAGAGAACTATCCGGTACATGCGGCCGCAGATGGTTATATCTCCCGTATTAAAATGGAACCTGGTGGCTTCGGGCATGCGATTTACATTACCCATCCTAATGGCTATACCAGTCTTTATGCACATCTGAATAACTTTTTTCCGGCGCTGCAGCAGGTGGTACATGAGCGACAGTATGCTGCCAAAAGCTGGGAGCAGGATATAAATTTTCCTCCCGGCACCTTCCCGGTGAAGCAGGGCCAGTTTATTGCATGGAGCGGCAATACAGGTGGTTCCACGGCACCTCATCTGCATTTTGAAATACGGAAAACAGCAACGGAACATCCTTTGAATCCACAGTTATTCGGACTTCCCATAACCGACGACGTCGCTCCTGTACCATCATCTGTTGCGGTATACGATGCGGGAAACAGTATTTACCGGCAACAGCCCTTACTCGCACCTTTACGTAAGCGTGGCAATAAGTATATCAGTGACAGTTCGCTGTATGTGCAGGCGGAACAGATCAGGGTGGGTATAGCCGTCAACGATTATATGAACGGATCACAGAATACGCTCTCTGTATATAAAGCAGAATGGTATTGGAATGATACACTTGCCGGCTCGTTCACCGCAGACGACATAGGATACGATGAAACGCGCTACCTGAATGCCTGTGCGGATTATGCGCTTCACTATGACAAAGGTACCTGGTACAATAGCCTTTTTGTACTGAAGGGTAATAAGCTCAAGCGCCTGTACGAGATAGAGCAGGACAAACTTACAGTCAGGGATTCCAACATGCTGCGCATCGTATTCAGAGATGCTTCGGGCAATCAGTCGGAAACCGAAACGGTGATCAGAAAACAGCCTGTCTCTTCCGGAATACCCGGCACCTGTGCTGTGCTTTGGGAAGCAGGATTGCCACATATATATGAGGCGCCCGGATGCAGGGCTTCTTTCGGAGCAAATGCGCTTTATGATGATATCTGTTTCGTTTATACCTCAAAAAAGACGTTCGACGCATTTTCTGCAGTACATCAGCTACATGAAGCACGCGTACCGCTGCACAGCGCTGCTGACATCACGTTACAGCCGGACAGGGCGATACCGTTGAAGCTGCTCTCCAAGGTATGTATGCGGTATACGGATGGTAAAGACACGTCCGGCAAAGCGGTTGTAAATACAGATCAGCGCTACACCTCGCATTTTCGTAACCTTGGCATGTTCTGGTTGGACTGCGATACTACACAGCCGGAAATAAAGGTGAGCGGTCGTTTCAAAAAAGAGATCCGCGTACGGATCAGCGACGACAAAACAAGCATTCAGCGCATGCGCGGATACCTGAAAAGCTCCGGTCAATGGCTCTGCTTTGAGCAGCATGGTAAAGAATGGTTCTACCGTTTCGATGAGTATTTTCCTGCAAAAGGCGCGGCCACCGTGATACTTGAAGCAACAGATGAAAATGGTAATAAGGCGGTGCGGGAAATAACCGTTAAAAGATAGTCTGGCTATTCAGTCTGCTCTTTGCCGGCAAGCTGACCGCAGGCGGCATCGATATCTTTCCCCCGGCTTCTGCGCAGGCAGGCATTTGCTCCGTTCAGCAAAAGATATTGTGCAAATGCATCGGTACGGTCTTTTTCCGAAGGAAGGAATGCCACTGCATCGATAGGATTGTACTCGATGATATTGATGAGATGAACCGGAACGCTATCATAAAACTCAAGCAGTTCCTGAGCGTCTTCAGCGCTATCATTGAAATTGCGCAGCAGTATGTATTCAAGCGTGATGTCGTTACCCGTGCGCGCACCAAAGTATTCCAACGCGTCTTTCAATTCACCCAGGCTGTTCGTTTCATTGATCGCCATGATCTCATTACGCTTGCGGTCGTTAGCGGCATGCAGCGATAATGCAAGATTCAGTTTACGGCCATCGTCGGCCAGCGCGCGTATCATTTTTGCAATACCTGCAGTAGAAACAGTGATTCTTTTAGGCGCAACGGACAATCCGCGCTGGTCCTGGATACGCTCGACAGCAGCAAGCACTTCACGGAAATTGAGCAGCGGTTCACCCATACCCATAAATACAACATTAGACACCCGCGTTGCATACTGTTCCTTCGCCAGCTCATTCAACAGGAAAACCTGGTCGTGTATCTCATGGGCAAGCAGGTTCCGCTGACGATCCATAAAGCCGGTAGCACAGAACTTGCAGGACAGGCTGCATCCCACCTGGCTGGATACGCATACCGTCATTCTTTTCCCTGCGGGAATGAGTACGCTTTCCACGAGTAGTCCGTCGTGCAACTGAATAACGCATTTGATTGTTCCGTCTTTGCTGTGCTGACTGGATTGGATTTGCGTGAGCGGCAAAAAGTATTCTGTCACGAGCAATTGCAGGAATACCGCATTCAATCCCTCTATGACCTCAAACGACCGGACACCAAGATTCCAGATAGCATGGAACAGCACATTACCCTGCGTAGCCTTTACTCCGGCAGACAGGGCTATATCCTGCAAATCGTTTCTGGAATATATTCTGATGTTTTTCATACCGGGGCGGCAAAGGTACATTGCGTAGGGCATAACATTACATTATCCGTATTCCTGACGTCAAATCTTAGCATAACAAAACCTTATTTGGTGACTGTATCTATATGAGGATATTTGCGGAAACGCAAAATCATATGGCCGTAAAATTATTAAGGAGGGAACAGCTGTTACCGATAGCGATTGAAGAGGCATGGGATTTTTTTTCTTCACCGATGAATCTGAACGAGATCACGCCGGAAGATATGAAATTCAAAGTATTGAGTGAGATACCGCAGCGGGTGTATCCGGGCCTGATTATCCTGTACAAAATTTCACCATTTGCGGGCATCCGTATGGGCTGGATGACAGAAATAACACAGGTGCAGCCTATGCGTTATTTTGTGGATGAGCAGCGAAGCGGACCTTATCGCATCTGGCATCATGAGCACCATTTCGAACCGCATCCGGAAGGCGTGCTGATGACCGACATCCTGCATTATGATATAGGCAAAGGAATTTTCGGCGACATTGCCGGTGCATTATTTGTGCATAAAAAAGTAAAAGGCATATTTGACTACCGCTTCAAAAAGCTAGAAGCATTGTTCCCGCGGAAGGCTTAATGCGGCTGATTAGGAGTATCGCTTTCCACCACTCCGTCACGGATACGCACGATGCGCCGGGTACAGTTTGCGATATCGTCTTCATGCGTAACGAGCATCACGGTATTACCGTTTGCATGGATCTCGCTGAAGAGATCCATGATTTCTATCGACGTCTTTGTGTCAAGATTCCCGGTGGGTTCGTCGGCAAGAATCAGAGACGGATTATTGATCAAAGCCCGCGCAATTGCCACGCGCTGGCTCTGGCCTCCGGATAATTCATTAGGATTGTGCTTTCCCCTGTCTTTGAGTCCCACCTTTTCCAGCATTGCCCATGCGCGCTCTTCGCGCTCTCTGCGGGATACGCCAGCGTAGATGAGCGGGATAGCGACATTCTCCCATGCGCTGAGCCTGGGCATCAGGTTAAATTGCTGGAATACGAACCCGATCTCGGCATTGCGTGCTGCGGCGAGTTCGTCGTCATCCATATGACTCACGTCTTTTCCGTTCAGGATATAAGTACCCGAGTCTGCGGTATCGAGGCAGCCGATAATGTTCATCAGCGTGGATTTACCGGATCCTGAAGGTCCCATCAGGGCAACATACTCATTGCGTTGTACAACCAGGTCGATCCCTTTCAGAACAGGAAGCTCCTGCTTTCCGAGGAAGTAGCTTTTATGAATATGCTGTAAGGATATGACCTCTTTCATGAGCAGGATTATAGCAATGCAAATATGCGGTAATTACTTCAGCACCTCCTGCAACATATTCTCCAGGTCTGGTCCGCGAAGATCGTGTGCAATGATCTTTCCGGTTGGATCGACCAGGAAATTTGCAGGAATAGAGTTTACATTATAATCCCGGGCAGCCAGTGATTCCCAACCTTTCAGATCTGATATCTGGGTCCATTCAAGGCCATCCTGCGCGATCGCCATTTTCCATTTTTCTTTGTCCTGGTCCAGGGATACGCCAAGGATCGTGAAATTTTTGTCCTTGAACATTTTATAGGCGGCTACCACGTTCGGATTTTCTTTACGGCAGGGATTGCACCAGGAAGCCCAGAAGTCGACGAGTACATATTTGCCTTTGAAAGAAGATAGTGTAACGGCTTTACCGTCCGGCGTTGATGCAGCAATTTCCGGAGCCATTGCACCGTCCGTGGGGCCTGATTCATTTTCTTCCGTACCACCGGTAATCCCTTTATTGTAGCGGGCTACAAAATTTTTTACGGTCTGCGAATTCGGAAAACGTTTGGGAAGCGATGTGGCAAAACCATCGAGGAAAGGCTTTTCCACAGAGGGGTTTAATATCTGTACGGAGAACAGTGCATTCGGAATAAAAGTAGTGGTATCTGCATAATGCTCGATGTACTGTGTGAGCTGCAGATTAATATTGCTCATATCCACACTGGCTTTTTGCAGCAAAGAATCGTTGCCTCTTACACGCATGCTGTCCATAATGAGCGTCATGGTCTGTATATCCGTGATATGACGGCGTACGTTGGCAAAAAAGCCTTTAAGACTTTCGGAAGCCGGAGAGCCGGAAACGGCATAGTTTTCAAGAGCGTTCCAGTCGCCGCTTATCTTGATATTTTCTTTAAACACAGACAGCAGGATAAACTGATTGCCTGCAAAATGAAGGCGGTATAAGCCAGGTTCAGATCCGGAGCCGGACAACTCAAAATGACCTTTATTATCGACAGACGCGGAATCGAGCACCTTAATTTCATTGGAAACAAGATCCATCTCTTCCAGCAGAACGGATTTACCGGGCATGTTACTGATCTCTCCTACCACCAGGAATTTATTCTTGTCTTTTTTACAGGCCGTAAAGAGCAATGGGAGTAAGAAAAAAGATAGTAGATGTTTTACTTTCATCAGTACATTTTTGAATGTGCAAACATAAAAATAATACAGGTTGTTGCCTATACTGTGTCGCGGGCGCTAAGATACATTTAACAGTTAGGGTAAAAAGCGGTATTTTAGGGGCTCAGAAATGGCATTTTCCCTTTTTTCAGGAAATAAATCGGACATTTTTTAATTTTTTTGATTTTTAAGAATACCTTTGTTACCTTTGCAATCCCAAAATTGAAAAGTAATGCCAAAGGTGAAGACACATTCCCGCGCTAAAAAAACCTTTAAGGTAACAGGTACGGGCAAGATCCGCAGATATAAAGCTTTCAAAAGCCATTTGTTGACTAAGAAATCAACAAAGCGTAAACGCCACTTGCGTCAGGCGGCATTCGTTCATCCGTCGAATGAGAATCTCGTAAAACGTATGCTTTGCATGCGCTAACCAATTTTTAATTTTATTAATACAATAGAATATGCCACGTTCGGTAAATGCAGTTGCTTCTCGTGCTAGAAGAAAAAAAGTATTAGCTCAGGCTAAAGGTTTTTACGGTAAACGTAAAAATGTATATACGGTTGCCAAAAACGTTTTGGAGAAAGGTCTTGCATACAAATATGTAGGACGTAAACTCAAAAAACGTGATTACCGCAGCCTGTGGATTGCCCGTATTAACGCAGCAGTTCGTCAGGAAGGTATGAGCTATTCCGTTTTCATGGACAAATTGTCTAAAAGCGGAATCGATCTGAACCGTAAAGTTCTGGCTGATCTGGCAATGAACGAGCCTGAGGCATTCAAAAGCCTGGTTGCTTCCGTAAAATAATTCCGGAGCAAAAACGATAGGAGTGCCGGTACTTAATTCCTTAAGTATCGGCATTTTATATTTTGTCTTCAAAGCACAAAACAATTCCCGGTGATTGTTTTGTATTTTTATTTTTTCTGAACTCTGCCGAATGAGTATCCAAAATAATTACGTAGCGATTATGGCTGGCGGTATCGGAAGCCGCTTCTGGCCGGTAAGCCGCACCAATAAGCCTAAGCAGTTCCTGGATATTCTGGGAACAGGAAGAAGCTTGCTGCAATGGACTTACAAACGCTTCCTGGATATCTGTCCTCCGGAAAACATCTTCTTTATCACGAATCACGCTTATGCGACGATCATAAAGGAGCAGTTGCCGGAGCTATCGGATCATCAGATCATTAAAGAGCCTTCGCGTAAAAATACCGCTGCCTGCGCGGCCTATTTCGCTCATAAAATTCATGCGCTGAATCCGGACGCAAACATTATTATGAGTCCGGCCGATCACCTGATCATGGACGAACGTGCATTTGAGCGCAGTGTATTCGAGGGCATCGACTTTATCAAGAGCAACAACGCGCTGCTTACATTAGGCATCAAACCGTCCCGTCCGGATACGGGCTATGGCTATATTCAGTATGATCAGTCCAAGTCCATTGAGAATGTCTACAAAGTGGTCACCTTCACCGAGAAGCCTTCCCTGGAAATAGCAAAAGCTTTCCTGAAGAGCGGTGATTTCCTGTGGAACGCCGGCATTTTTCTGTGGAACGCCAAAACAATCATTGCTGCTTTCGATAAATACCTGCCTGAGCTGAATGATATTTTTGCGCAGCTGACACCAATGTACAATACATCTTCCGAATATCACGAGATTGAGAAGGCTTATCCTTTGTGCCCTAACACCTCTATTGACTATGCCGTGATGGAAAAAGCACAAAACGTATATGTTGTGCCCGCCCAGTTCGGATGGAGTGATCTCGGCACATGGGAAAGCGCTTACGATAATTCGGAGAAAGATTATCTGGGGAATGCTGTTCACGGCAGAGATGTGGTGATTATTGATTCTTCCGAATGCATGGTGAAAGCCCCGGATAAAAAGCTTGTGGTGCTTCAGGGACTGGAGAAATTTATTATCATCGACACAGATGATGTATTGCTGATCTGCGAACGTAACAAAGAACAGCACATCAAAGAATACGTAGCCGAAATCAAACGCAATAAAGGAGATAAGTTTCTTTAAATGCGTCTCGCATATGCATACAAAAGCCGGTCGCTTAACGAAACGACCGGCTTTGTCTTTTTACACCTTCTATACGCTTAGAAACGCGGACAATGGTAGATATTACGTCCTTTTGATGTTTCTCCGTAAAGACCCTCATATACAAACGAGAGTTCCAGAGATCTCCAGTGGATTTCGAAGCATTCGCCGGCAAATCGGACAATGTAAAGTCATAGCTGGCAGTGAATTTCATGCCGTTGTACTGGTAACCGGCCACCCCGATCACGGCATCACCCCATCTGCTGAAAGCTCCGAATATCAACTGATTCGCCGTCAACTGTTCAAAATCCTTTGCCATGTTGAAAATCACCAGCGAACCGAACAGGATTTCCTTTGCTCCGCTTTGTATACTGTAATATGCAGAGGGATTGATAATAATGTTTTCAGATGTCTTCATCTGAATTTCCGCATTGATTGTGTGACGGAAATCAAGCTTGTTCTGGGAGCCGGAAAAAAATGTCTCTACAGGCTTATTCAGGTTTGCCGTGGATAGTCCGACTTTCATGTATACTGCCTCATTTGGGAAAAAAGCATAGTTAATGCCACCGGTAACAGCGGTATATGCTGATTTCTCCAGGCCTTTGTTCTCCCCGTTGGAAGAAGTCTTATCGAATATATATCCGTCCCATTGAAGCGGGTAGGTAAACTTGCTGAAATTGACACTACGGGAATTGTAACTGCCCGAGGCGCCGAATGAGATCATATTGTAAGAGCCGATCTGAATATGATATGCCAGGAAAATTTCCGAACGGAAAAGGTTCAGCTGGCCATCGCCTACATTATCGTTGAAAAAAGCAAAGCCCAGGCCCATCCAGTTCGTTTCATTCTGATTGCGCATCAACTGAAAGTCTCCGTAAGCTGAGGTGGTGATATAAGGTGCCGGATACGCCAGCCACTGCATCCGGTGATTCACTCCCAACCGGAAATCGGAAGTGGATGTAAGCGCCGTATTTGCCGGATTTAAAAGCAGGGGAGCATTGTAGTATTGCGAGAAATGCATGGATTGTGCAAAGCCCGGACAAATATTGCCGAACACAAACAACAATGAAAAAAAATATGGTGACAGTAAACGCTTCATACCCGCGAAGAACGGATACTAAAATACTAAAAAATGAATGAACTGTGCTAAAAATAAAAAAGCCGGTACAAGACCGGCTTTCCTGACAAAAAGGAACGATTATTTGATTTCCAGCACGCGACTAAGCGCCAGTTCATTTACTACGTGGATCATCTTACCACCGAGGGTTTTTTCCTGATGGTTCCAGGGTGCTACCGTAACACTGCAACCCTGAGATTTACCGAGCGACTTCATTTCATCGGCAGTGAAGGTTACCGATACGGCCGTCCCGCCCATACGCTTAAGGATCGATTTGCTCGGTCCATTGATCTGGAAATACACCGAGTCTGCATTGTATACGCTTTTTATGGACAGTGTAAAAGCCGCTGATCCGTCGATAGACGAGTAAGCGGTGGTAAATCCGCCTGCTTCAGGCATACCGCGACCGGAGGACATTGCATCGTAAGTAAACGAGGGAGTGGTTACGTTCCAGTTGATGCTGCTGCTGAAATCAATACCGGTAATATCCGTCATTCCGGGTGTGTATACGTAAGCATTGTTTGTCTGCTTTGTAAGAGTCTTGCCGTTCAGCGTTACAGCGCCTGCATCCACATAAGTTCCGGTGCTGAGATTTCCGAACACCGCTACACCTGTTCCGAGATCCTGATCATATTCTCCCAACACAGGATTCGAAATTGTAGTGCGGGTGATCAGCGCCACAACAGCACCGTCGCCAGTACCATAAGAAGGAGTGGCTGCAGCGCTGGAAGGCGTGGGGGTGGGAGTAGGGCTAGTTGTTTTTGCATCATCTTTCTTACAGGATGCAATTGCACATACACCGATAAATGCGAGTGTAAAAATACTCTTGTTCATTGTCGAATTTTTAGAGGGTGAAAACTGATGCAAACTTATCACCGTCTGAAAATGCGGACAATACGCACTTTATCGTATTCTTGACAGGTATATCTTTAAGAGGATGCGGAGAGCTCCCGCGCACTGCGCTCGACAGCTGTATACAGCTTATGGTAAGCGCCGTCGGTTTGCATCAACTCTGTGTGTGTCCCCCGTTCGATTACCTTGCCCTTGTCCATCACCAGTATCTGCGCAGCATTGCGGATAGTGGAAAGCCGGTGCGCAATAACGATGGAAGTACGCCCTTTTACCAGCATATTGATCGCATGCTGCACGAGCCGTTCACTTTCACTGTCGATGGAAGATGTAGCTTCATCGAGAATAAGTATGGCAGGATCGAACAGCAGCGCCCTGGCAAAAGAAAGGAGCTGGCGTTGGCCCTGAGACAACGTATTGCCGCGTTCCCTTACGTTAAAGTGGTAGTCGCCTGGCAACCGCATAATAAAATCGTGGATACCCAGCAGGCGGCAAACATCCTGCACCTGTGCGAGACTGATACTTTCGTCGCGCATGGAGATATTCTCGTACACCGATCCTGAAAACAGGAATACATCCTGCAGTACCACACCGATTCTGCGCCGCAATGCATAAATGTCGAAATCACGGATGTCGTGGCCATCAATGCTTATAGAGCCGGATTCAATTTCGTATAAACGGTTAAGAATACTGATAATGCTCGTCTTCCCGGCGCCTGTGTGCCCGACAATCGCCGTGGTGGTACCTGCAGGAATATGAAAACTAACGCCTTTGAGTACCGGCACATCTTTCTTGTAGGAGAAGAACACCTCGTCGAAGTCGATGGCTCCGCTAATGTGCTCCGGATCTAACGTACCGGTATTCCGGATTGTCTCCTCACTATCCAGTACAGTAAAAATGCGTTCGGCAGCAATCATGCCCATCTGCAGCACGTTAAACTTATCTGCCATCATACGTAAGGGACGGAACAGCAGATTCAGGTACATCACGAATGCGATGATCACCCCGGCAGTTACATCGTAAGACAACATTCTCTTCGCACCCCACCATACAAGCAATCCCATAGAGACTGCGAGAATGATCTCGACGATCGGGAAGAAAACAGAATAAGCAAAGATCGATTTGATGTTTGCGTCCCGGTGTTCTTTATTGATCGCATTGAATTTTGCAGCTTCCCTCTTTTCCGCGGCAAACGCCTGTACAATATACATACCGGCTATATGTTCCTGGGCGAAGGCATTCAGCGCCGCAACTGCATTACGTACACGCTGGAATGATTTATTTACCGCTTCCTTGAACCACCATGTCGCCAGGATTATGGCAGGCAACGTAGTGAGACATACCAGTCCCAGCCGCCAGTCGGTCACCATCATTGCCGTGATCACCGCTATAATGGTAAGCACATCCGCCACGATGGAAATAATACCTTCAGAGAACACATCGTTTACCGCCTCAATGTCATTGATGCTGCGGGTTGTGAGTGTTCCCACCGCTGTACGATCGAAGTAGGCGATATCCTGGTACAGAATCTTACCGAACACCACTCTTCGTATGTCGCTCACTACATTCTGACCCATCCAGCTGATGCGGTACGAAAAAATGAAACGCAGTACAGTCTCCAGTATGAGTACGCCTAATTGCACCAGACTGATGTACAACAATCCTTTCAGCCATTGATGCCCGATGTAGATATCTACAGACTGCTGTATCAGGTAAGGCCGGAGGGGAGAGATGAGCGCAAGCACGATACTCAATACCACCACAAGACTCATGGTACGCCGGTAGTTGCGCGTATAAGAAAAAATACGGGCTAAGGTCTTGAAAGAAAACGGCTTTTTAGTTACGGGCTGACTCATTGGATTCGTGCGCAAATGTCGGAATAAATGTTATCACGACAGACAATAGTGTAGCGGGCAAGAACGGAATTATGATTTGCTTTAATAATCGTATTTGTCTTTCCAGCAGTGCCGCAGGTATTCTTTCATGCGGATTTCCGCCTGACTGTCTCCCGGGTCGTAAAGCTTTTTCCCGGTAAGTGCATCAGGCATATACTCCTGGGCGGCGAAGTTGCCGGGAAAATCGTGCGGATATTGGTATTCCTTACCATAATTCATCTGCTTCATCAGCCTGGTGGGTGCATTTCTCAGGTGTAGCGGAACCGGCAGATCTCCGGTTTGCTTCACAATCGACTGAGCTTTTCCGATGGCCATGTAGGATGCATTGCTTTTTACAGAAGATGCGAGATAGCTTGCGGCCTGTGCGAGTATGATACGGCATTCCGGATAACCGATCAGCTCTGTTGCCTGAAAAGCGGAAGTAGCGAGCAGCAATGCATTCGGGTTAGCATTACCGATATCTTCCGAAGCAAAAATCACCATACGCCGGGCAATGAATTTCGGATCTTCGCCTCCTTCAATCATACGCGCGAGCCAATATAAAGCAGCATTGGGATCGCTGCCTCTCATGGATTTGATAAAAGCCGAAATAATGTCATAATGCTGTTCGCCGGACTTATCGTACAAAGCCATTTTCTGCTGCACGGTTTCCTGTACAAATTCATTGGTGATACGATTGACCCCTTCAGGTAATGCATCGGTCACGAGTTCAAGTAAATTCAGCAGTTTGCGTGCATCTCCGCCGGAGAGTCTCAGCAAAGCTTCCGATTCGGCTACTTCAATATCGAGCTTGCTCAGCAATACATCCCCGCGCAATGCCTGCAGTACTATTTCCTTGAGTTCATCCACTTCCAGCGGTTGCAGCACATATACCTGGCAGCGGCTCAGTAAGGCGCTGATCACTTCAAACGAAGGGTTTTCAGTAGTTGCACCGATCAGGGTGATAATTCCTTTCTCAACTGCACCCAGCAGACTGTCCTGCTGCGCCTTATTGAAACGGTGTATTTCATCGATAAACAGTACCGCATGCCCTTCGAGCCTCGCCCTCTCTATTACCGCGCGTACCTCTTTTACGCCACTGTCAATGGCGCTGAGCGTATAGAAATTCATTTCAAGCGCAGACGCTATGATCTGTGCCAATGTCGTCTTACCCACACCGGGAGGGCCCCAGAAAATAATAGAGTGAGCCCGCTTCTGCTCCACCATCTGGGAAAGCACACGCCCTGCGCCCACCAGATGTTTCTGTCCGACAAAATGCTGCAGCGAATGCGGTCGCATACGCTCGGCAAGCGGAATCTGCTTCGTCATAATTTTATTAGTTAATAAATAACAGGTTTATTGAGGGTACGGCTGTATTTTCGTAAGAGTTATACAAATAATTCAAGCCTTATCAGCCATGTTACGCAAGTTACTTATTATCCTCGCTTGTTCCGGTTTTGTGAGCAACGCTTATGCACAGGCGGGCGCAACTGCTCCTGAAGGACTTTCAATTCCCGGAACTGCGGCTATACGCCCTGCCGCGGATGATCCGAAAGTGAAATTCGATTATAAGCAAACAGGAGCTCCATTGCCCAAATTCGAAATTTTCGATCAATACCAGGATAACATCACTCAGAAAGTGATCGGCAAAAGCGGCAACTTATTCCTGATGGTGTTTAACCCGGTCTGCGATCATTGTGAAGAGCAGACGAGGCAGTTACTGAAAAATGATTCGTTATTCAAAGAGAGCAAATTATTGCTCATAGCCGCCCCCATCCAGGTATCTAATCTTTCTTATTTCAATGCGAACACGCATTTCAGTTCTCATACCAAAACCGTAACTGTCACTGTGGACAGTGCGCGTGTGCTGGACAAAATCTTTAATTACGTGGAGCTGCCGCAGATCAACATTTACGACGGTAAAACGAAGCGACTGCTGAAAACCTTCAATGGTATTAAATCAATCGATTCGCTGAGCAGCTACATTCAATAGCTGCATTATACACGACCTGGCTAACTGAGCAGTACCGCAGAAACAGCATAGTCGGCGAGCAGGATCATAATACAACTCACAACCACTGCAGTAGTGGATGCCTTTCCGATCTCAAGCGCTCCACCCTTTACATAGTAACCGTAATAGGCAGGAATAGTGGAAATGATGAAGGCAAATGCAAATGATTTGGACATGGCCACAACCAGATTATAGGGGACGAATCCGGTGGTGATCCCCTGGATAAACTGCTGATCGCTGAGGATATGGCTGGTCATACCAGCGATATATCCACCGAAAATACAAATAGCAATAGATAAGATCACCAGACACGGAACCATGATAAGGGCCGCTATGATCTTCGGCAGTATCAGGTATGTCTTTGTATTGATACCCATAATTTCAAGCGCATCGATCTGCTCGCTCACGCGCATATTGCCGAGCTCCGAAGCAATCTTACTTCCGACAACACCCGCCAGCACAATACAGATCAGCGTGGGGGACAGTTCCAATATTGCAGTATCGCGGGTGAGCTGCGCAATGATGTATTTGGGCACCCAGGGACTGATCAGCTGATACGAAACCTGTAACGTAAGTACCATCCCCAGGAACACCGAAATTACCAGTACGATAGGAAGCGAGCGGATACCGATATCGTTACATTGCGTCATGAATTCTTTCCAATAGACCTTTCCATTCTCGGGGCGGCTGATCCCGCCTTTGAGCATCAGCGCAATACGACCGGTGTGTTCGAAAAATCTTCCTAGAATCATAACTACTGGTTTAAGATAATGAAGAGTTTTTATGCTTCGTCCTCTTCTTCGGGAACCAAAGATAATTCGACTTTTTCCGCCGAATTGTTATAGGTATTCAATATTGTGATATCGTATTGTTCCAGCCTTATCTTATCCAGCATTTTTAATTCTTCCGGATGATGATATGCGATAAGCCCGGCAAGCGTTTCGTAATTCTCGTTTTCCTCGAAACGCTGTGGCAGCAGCTTATTGATGTCGCTGAGTGAATGGTGTGCGCTTACGATATAAGTTCCATAATTGGTGCGCTCCACCACCGGCTTTTCGTTATCGTATTCGTCCTGTATTTCTCCTACCAGCTCTTCCAGGATATCCTCCATAGATACGATACCGGCTACATCCCCCACTTCATCGGTAACGATAGCAAGATGTATGCGCTTTTTCTGGAATTCCTTCAGCAGGTCTTTGATTTTCTTGCTGGCCGAAATAAAATATGCTTTACGGCAGAGAGGCAGGATAGATTTATGTTCGTTGATGTCGGACTCCATAATAGCCTTCATCAGGTCTTTCGTATAGATAATGCCTTTCACATCGTTCAGCTCGGTGCCGCATACGGGATAGCGGGAATAGCCCTCGCGGATCGCAAATTCCATTGCCTGACCGATCGTATATTCAGCGGGAATAAAGGTGATGTTCTTTTTGGCTGTATGAATATCCCATACCCTGCGATCATCGAAATCAAACACGTTCTGAATCAGTTCGCGCTCTGTTTCTTCGATAGCCCCTCCTTCATGACTTTCGGTAATGATCATTTTCAGTTCTTCCTCAGAGTGTATTTCGTTACCGTGTAAAGGTTTGATACCTACGATACGCAGCAGGAAATTAGCCAGGCTGTTCATCAGCCAGATCACCGGACGGAATATAAAATAAAACACGCGCAGCGGCCAGGCAACTGCAAATGTGGTACCGGCAGGATAACGTATAGCCAGGGATTTGGGAGCAAGTTCGCCGAAAACGATATGCAATATCGTAATGAGGAAGAATGCGACCGGAACAGCCGCCTTATGCGCTGATTCTTCACTGATCCGGAGGTTCAGCGCATCAAAAAGACCACGGATCATTTCCGTCATCACGCCCTCACCTACCCATCCGAGGGCGAGACTTGCAAGCGTGATACCAAGCTGTGTAGCAGCAAGATAGGCGTCCAGGTTGGACACAATCAGTTTAGCCGTCTGTGAGAGATTCTTACTGACTTTCGCAACATCTATCTGAGATGCTCTTACTTTGACAATCGCGAATTCGGCAGCGACAAAAAAGCCATTCAGTAATACAAGAACAAGTGTGAGTATTAGGTCTGCAATCATATTGCACGTGAGTTTTCCTTTTTTCCCTGCGCGGTCATCAGGACCGGTTTTATGCAAAGAAATTTATTTTGACGAACAAAGATATGGTATCGAAAATAAATATACCGATTTGCGTTCGTGCTTAGCCTCGTTTTAGCCGAAAATGCTGCTTTCTGAGGAATTCAGGCCGAAAAAACAACAATCCCATAACATTCGTCTCGATGCTCAGGAGAATAGAAGGGTCTTTGACGAGCGCCCTCCAATACCCGAAGGCGCTTTCATGACGCATGATGCGGGGGACAATAAAAATATCCCCTGGGGCCGCACGCACGAATTGCTCGCCAGGCGACAGCAGCACTATGAGCGGCATCGGCCCTTCACCGGCTTCATATTCAGAAGCAATCCGTATCCGTGGGTCGCAGGCATATGCTTTTACAAGTTTTGCAACCATGGCACGCTCCTGCGCATCGGGAATCCATCCCGCAGGGAAAATCAGAGGATCGGAGGATACGTCTTTTCTATTGAGTACCTGCTCTACAAATGCGTATGCGAACGGCGAGTGCGTCCCGTGGCGGTTATTCGCGCGGAACCGGTGTGTCAGCCTCCGGTACCATTCGTACCCGGTCACAACCGGCTGCGTTTAAAGTGCTGAAATGTAAAGTCGTAGACATGCTTTTCGTCTTTCGGATGATATTCTTCCCATACTTTGTGCCAGTTATCCGGCGGCAACGCAGGAAAAAATGCTTCCCCGTGCTCCAGATGTGCGTGTACACGCGTCAGGAATACCTGGTCGGTGAGCTCAAGCAGTTCGGAAAAAACGACACCTCCGCCGATAATACATATTTCCTCCGCACCCTGGCTTTCCAGGAACTGAAGCGCCTCGGAACTGCCCGTGAAATGCAATACTCCTTCCGGAAGTTGCGGTTGATGGCGGGACAATACGATATTAAGTCTTTTAGGCAAAGGACGACCCAGTGATTCAAATGTTTTACGGCCCATCAATACCGGTTTACCCAGGGTATTTTGTTTGAAGAATTTAAGATCGTCGGGCAGATGCCAGGGAAGCTCGTTATGCACACCGATCACATTATTCTCGGATGCGGCCACCACCATCGTTATTATCATAGAAACAAAAGATTGCGCTGCGAAGATACGGTAACACACTTTGCATTTTCTGTCATAAAACTGTAGGTTTGGCACGAATATGAATCTCCGGGTTTACATCTTCCGCTTACCTGTGTTATGCCTGCATTTACTATTGGCCGTGCTTTGCGGAAGCCTTACCGCGCTCGCACAGGCCGAAGAGGGCTTTGGGATAGAGGCAAACCTGATGGGAGGCCGCGTTTTCAAACATACCAAACGTTTTCTGGGTCCTATTCCTCCTGTTTCGGGCGGACTGGATCTGAATTTTTTATGGAAAACAAGAGGCAATAAAGACTGGCAATACCGGAGACATTTCCCGACGATTGGTATCGGCATTACATACACCAGTTACGACCGGAAGTATTATGGCCAGGGTATAGGGTTTTATCCTAACCTCGAGCTTCCGCTGATCAGGGGAAACCGGATCGAATGGTGTATGCGCTTCGGCATGGGATTGGGCTATATCTCGAAGCATTACACGCGCTACGCTCCGGACTATGATACACTCAATAATGCTATAGGCGGCCATATCAATAATTTCAGCCTGCTGGCTTCGGATCTGCGCCTCCACCTGAATAAGCATTGGGACATACAGGCCGGCATCAACTTCACACATATGTCCTCAGCCAAATTCCGGTTGCCAAATCTGGGCATCAACCTGCTAGCGGGTCATATCGGCGTTCGCTACTTTCCCAATACCTCATCTCCTGCCAGACGAGAGAAAAAAGTACCGGCCCTTTCCAACCGCTGGCTGCTTCAATTCCGGCAAGGTATCGCGATGAGCACCGGTGAAAGCATCGGCAGCGCCGCTACGCCGGTATATCTGAGTTCATTTTACATCAGCAAGCGTTACTGGAGCAAAAACAAAGTATTTGCAGGGATTGATTATTCCTATCATGAATCGCTGTATAATTTTCAGCGACTACAGGGCATACACCCGGGCGAGGAAAAGCAATATGCATGGAAATCCGGAGTGTATGCGGGCCATGAATTTCTTTACGGGCGTGTAGGGTTGATGATGCAGATTGGTGTGTACATTCACCAGGCAATATTACCCAGCCCATTGCTGTATGAGAAACTCGGCATGAACTGGTATCTGCTTCAGAGCGAATCGGGGATCGTGAAGGAGTGTTGGATCAGCACTTTATTGAAAACACACTACTCCACCGCCGAACTGGCAGAGCTGGGTGTGGGCGTCAGCTTTTAGCTATGTACAAAGGAAAAACGATAACGATTCTGTGCGCTTCGTTCCCGCCTGAAACAGGCGCGGGACCCGGCCGCATTTATCTGTTAGCGCAATTGCTGCAGCAGCAAGGCTTTACCGTACATGTGATCGCTGCTATGCCCAATTACCCGCAGGGTAAAATATTCCAAGCTTACCGCGGGAAAAGAATAGTACAGGAACAGATAGACGGGATCAATGTTTGCAGGATCTGGCTGTATCCCACCAACAGTTCGTCTAAGATAAAAAGGGCTTTCAGTATCGGAAGCTTTGCACTGTCCCTGAAATTGCACCTTCCTGCATTGCTGCGATCGCAGCAGCCGGATTTACTGATCGTGAGCAGTCCGCCTTTTATTCTCGGCACTTTCGGTTGCAGTATTGCCGAACGCAACGGTGTACGGATATTGCTGAATATAAGCGACATATGGCCTGCATCTGCCCAGTATCTGGGATTTATCAGGGAAGGATGGCTGTTGAACTATTTGCGTAAACAGGAAAAAAGCATGTATGCAAAGGCCAGCGGATTTTCCGTGCAGTCTGAAGAGATTGCGCGCCATATCCTGCAGATCCGGCCTTCAGCAGACATCTTTATTTACAGGAATCTGCAGCACACCAGTGCTTATGCGCAGGAAACACGTCCTGCGGGAAAAAGAAAAATCGTTTATGCCGGTTTACTGGGAATTGCCCAGGGCTTAGGCACCATTATCCGTCAGATCGATTTCGGTGGTGCAGGCACAGAATTACATATTTACGGCGATGGCGTGGAGCAAGGTATCATCCGGCAGGAAGCCGCGTGCAGAACGGATATCTTCTATCATGGCAGCATTCCCGCACATGAAGTTCCGGAAATGCTGAGCCGGTACCATATTATGCTGGTGCCACTTATCACGGGTATAGAAGGTGCAGTACCTTCAAAAATATTCAATGCTGTGGCAAACGGACTCCCGCTTATATATATGGGTCAGGGCGAATCGGCTGACATCGTGCGGGCCCACAAATTGGGATATACCTGCGATCCGGGAGATTTTGATGGCTTATATGCCAGATTGAAAGAGATGCTTGCTCTGAATGATGCGGAATACAGGCAACTAAGAAACAATTGCCGGGATGCTGCGAAGGGGATATTCAATAAAGAGATACAGGACCTTAATTTCCTCAAATTCCTGCACAGTTTTTTCAGTTAGTTCTTGCAGGGGAAAAACACAAAAGGTTCTTTTGTCTTTTCATACATAGCTGCACGTACCTTGCGTACGTCAGCAGTTTTTTTGTAGCGCTGCAGATCTATCATTTCGAAGTGTTCCGGCAGGCGGCCATCCTGTACCTGGTTGCCATAAAACTCTTTCAGAAATAATGCAGCTTCAGAACTAATCGCAATCAACCCTTCGTCAAAATAGCGCCAGCGACGTTTGTAACGATTTCTCATGCTTATATAGGTGTTTATCGTTTGGGTTTAAATGTCCTGTTTAAGTCTGCCCCGCAGCCACAACCTTTGCGTTTGGTTGTTTTACAGGAGGCAAAAGAGAAAGAAATTCCGGCCGTCAACACCACCAATATCAATAACTTAATAAATTTACACGCGTTCATATTTTCTCCTGCAATTGTAAAAATACCAAAACCTTGCTCAAAAAACAACTCAGAATTCTTGTAGCTCCGCTGGACTGGGGAATGGGCCATGTGACCCGTTGCATCCCGCTGATCCGGCATATCAGAAGCTTGGGACACGAGGTAATTTTCGCGGGAAATAATGCGCAGCAATCTTTTATAAAGAGTATTTTTGGCGATATTGAATTCGTGTATCTGGAAGGGTATAACGTTACCTACTCCAGAAACCGCAGAACTTTTCTTCTTAAGATAATCGGTCAGATACCTTCGATCCAAAGTTCGGTCCGCCGGGAACGCGCATGGCTTTCCCATATCGTGAAAGAAAAGCGCCTGGATGCTGTGATATCCGACAACCGTTACGGGCTGTTTCATCCGGAGATTCCGTGCGTGATACTTACCCATCAGCTACAGGTATTATCCGGCTCCGGGAACCCTTTCGACATGCTTCTCCTGAAGGCACATTACCGGTACCTGGAAAAATTCAGGGAGTGCTGGGTGGTGGATGTAGCAGACAAAAAAAACAATCTCAGCGGTAAGCTCGGGCACCCTTCCGTACTGCCATCCATGAACATACGCTACATTGGTCTCCTGTCGCAATTTGCAACAACAAATCCATCGGAGGAAACAGACGAAATTCTGATACTGCTTTCCGGAGCGGAACCACAGAGAAGCATCCTCTCCGAACAGCTATGGAAGAAAGCAGTCACCTGCGATTATCACTGTATGTTTGTCGCGGGTAGTGAACAGGCCGAAATCCCCGACTTAGTTCCCGACCATATTACTTTCGTGCAGCGTCTTTCGGGATCGGAGCTCAGTAGGGAGATTGCAAAAGCTGCTTTTGTGATCTGCCGCAGCGGCTATTCTTCGATCATGGACCTTATTGCCTTGCGTAAAAAAGGAATACTGATTCCTACACCGGGACAAACCGAACAAGAATATCTGGCAAAGCGGATGCACGAACGCGGACTCTTTATGAAAGCGAAGCAGACTAAATTTGACATTGACACCTCTGTTGTGAATGCCGGGCTATTTCAGTTCCGCCAGAGGGCGTTCGGAGCTGCTTTTGAAATACACAAACAGGTGTTGACAGACTGGCTTCGTGCAATGGAACGCTAAAAAAGCGACAGACCAATATGTGCCTGGATCATATACTGCTTCCAGTTATTGCTGATCGCGCTGTTTGCGCTGAGGTCCTGCACATCGAAAATAAGCCGGGCGCCCATATCCACGTTACCCAACCGGACAGTGGCTCCCATTACGCCGGCCATGCTTCCGGACCGGAACAACTTCTTAGCGTCGTTCACCACACCGTTTACGTCATTTACGCTTACTATTCCGTAAAACTGTACACCAGGCTGTATCCATACAAGGTGAGCAACGCGAAACTGGAGCAATATGGGCAATACCAGTTTATTCACCCGGAAACGGCCCTGCTTCAGCGAATCCGCGGTATTAGCATAATTGCTTTTAAATGCGTTGTAAAATCCATCTCCTGTGGTGTACACAGATTGTTCGAAAAGCGCTTCACCCTGCACACCGAACCCTGCACCGCGCACACCGCCAAACAAACCGCCCAACAGGTTGGATTTAACTCCGTTTGACCAGTCTGTTCCGCTCAGGTATGAGAAATTAGCGCCGATCTTTATCCCGGCGTATAATGTAGGTCCTGCCGGACTTTTACGGGTGGGATTGAGTCCGCCCAGCGCCTGAGCAAACGAACTGTTTAAAGAAAAAAGCAGCAGGCCGGTTACCAGCAGCAAACTTCTACAAATCCGGAACGACGATGAGGAACTCATTGGCAAATGGCTTTATTGCATTTTTTATCTCTTCAAAAATACTAAATCCCTGCATGAGAAAGTACGTGGAAAAATTTTCGGTTCTTTCCTGTAATCCGCCGCCAGGGTGTGTCCACTCGCGCAAGCGTAACAATCGTTCCCGTGTTACCTCTTCTTTTTTCAGATATGCACTGGTGATTTTCTTATCGATCCGGTCCAATTGCTTCCGGATCTTTGCGCCCGATGCCGCAACAGCCTTTTCGAGTGTAGTATCGGCCTGCACGGCCTTTCCTGTAAGCGACTGCAATAACTGCCGCATGGTTTCACGTTCCGGCTGCAACAATTCGTCGGTACGGTATTGCCTGCGAACCCATTCTTTCATCCTTGATACGGGATCTTCGAAAATATCTGTCGGCTGCAAATCCAGCTTCTCCAACAGCCTTACCGCTTCCGGCTGAATCAGCTGTACAGACTGGCGCAGCATTACCTGCGGAAAGAAAACACGGTAATGTTCAAACAACGGCATGAGCTGAAGCCAGTATGCCACTTCAGATCCACCTCCCACAAAACATACATCGGGCAGAATAGATTCCTGATACATACCGCGCAGGATCACATTAGGACTGAATCGGTCGGGAAACGATGAAAGCTCTTCGAGTATTTCTGCTTCTGTAAAGCTGATACCGGTGTTCAACACCTGGTAACGGCCATCAGCGTGTTCAATGCGCTCCCGTATATTGTCCCTGAGGTAGAACAGGTTTACCGGCCTGACGAATGCCTGCGCTTTGTAATGCTGCTCCAGCTTTCTGTTGGTATCGGCAACAATCGATGCGGCGGTATGCCCCAACAGATCGTCTTTCATTACGGAAACGAAGCGCGCTTTTAATCTTGCATCGTCCGGATCCAGCACCACCAGTCCGTAAGGACCAAACAACCGGTGCACCCAATAGCGGGTCGCTTCACCTATTGTTTTATGTCCGAGATATGCTTCGGTCAGGAGTTCCTGCAACGTTTCCTTATTCCATCCGGGAGGGCCTATACGATGAAAAAACTCATTCAGCAATGTGGCCAGACTTTCTGTAACCATACGACCCACCGCGCCTGTCTGACCCGCGGCATCCCATATGTATTGCTTTTCATTGTACAGGAAGCGGCCCAGTTCATCCAGGTCATTGTCTTCGCTGCCCATGTAATACACCGGCACGAAATGCTTTCCGGGGTGTTTGCCATTCAGCTCTTCAGCTATACGGACCGCGTGCAGTATCTTATAAAAAAAATAAAGGTACCCGCCAAGCAGGTTGGGCTGATGCGCGGTGCAAACGGTAAAAGTGGTTTCATCAGCAAGCGAACGGATATTTGCCGAGACGGTATCGAGGGAGGGTAATTGTCTGTATTGATCCTCCAGAACCTGCACCAGTATTTGCCGGTCTACGGGATAATGTGGCCGTTCGAGAATGGCCGCCTCCACTCCGCTGGCGTCGGGACTAAAACGGTAAAAGTCTCTGAGTATTTCTTTCCTGCCTATATAGTCGTTCACGAGACCCGAAAAAGAGTTTGTTTCAGTGTACGGTACGTAGTAGCTTTTGATCGCCAATTGATTGCTTTTAAGAGAACAAAGGTAGGGGTATGACGTGCTTTATTAATAGTTAAAAGAATCGATAAGGTTCTGACTCATCAATTTCTCGTTCAATTTTTCGAGGATGGCTACCCTTCCCGATAATTCATATACACAGATTGAATTATTTACAGAGCGAAACTCCTTGAGTTTACGGAAAGAGATGCCATGATCGCGGAATTCGGCTTCCAGCTCCGATAACTGAAGTTTATCCACCTGAAAGGAAAATTTATAGACCCTTACCTGATGCAGACTGTTCAGCTTGTTCTGGATCAGTTTCAAAAATATAAGAGCAGTGAGCGCAATAGCAAGCGTTGCAAAGCCAAGAACAAAATGACCGCTTCCCATTGCCATTCCCATAGCAGCAGCTACCCAGATCGTTGCGGCTGTTGTAAGGCCGTTGAGATTGATATCATTCTTGAAAATGACGCCCGCGCCAATAAAGCCGATGCCGGTAAGTATATTCGACGCGATCCTGTCGGGGTTTTCGGGTGCGCCGATATGAATGGACAGCATGGTAAACAAGGCCGAACCGACGGATATAAGCGTGATTGTCCTGATACCGGCAAACTTGTTCTGATATTCCCGCTCTATACCGAGCAGGATACCGGCTATCAGCGCCATCAATAAACGGAATAGTTCTTCATTCATATATTTTCCGGAGTGGTGTCGTAAAGGTACGCGTTTCGCATAAAAAAACAGCTCCGTGTTACGGAGCTGTCTGTATAGCGTTTACTTAATTTGATTGTTTGGCCACCACCGAGATCTTCGCCCAGTCTTCCGTGCCATCCTGTTTGAGGAACGCGTCGATGAATGAAACATTCACTTTACTTCCGCTCACATCCACGGTAGCGAACTGCTCTGTTTTAAGAGCTTTTCCATCATTGTCCTGGCTATGGTAGATAGCCTTGTTCACACTGTCAACAATTTCGATACTCACTTCATTCGGCTCATCTGCCACCTGGCGGAAAACGTAGCTTCCGCTTTCTGTAGGTTTACGGAAAAAATGAATTTTCAGTATTCCGAGATTCGGCTTGGGAGAGATTCCCACAAGAGTGATGGCCGTGTCGTAAAAAGCGGTACCCGCAGAAGTGAATGTGGTATTGTTGACGATCCAGGAATTATCTGCAGGAGTGACAACGGGATCTTTAATATCCTTATTGCAGGACGTAGCCCAGAATAATACAACAGCTAAAAAAGGTAGCAGTAATTTTTTCATTAGTTCAGTTTAGGAAGTTAATACTTATTGCACCAGATTGCAGGAGACAATGACGGTATCTTTCTCGTTACCGGCATTCACCAGTTTAATGTCATTCATGATCATGGTATAAGTGCCGCCTGTAACGCGTACTGATACCTTATTGGCCTGTGGAATCCCGTTGTATACGAGGTTACCACTCAGGATCACACGAACTGCTACATCGGCGCTACCGGTTGCCTCTGTATTTACATTGTAGTCGGCGCTTGCTGTAGGTAATGCTTTAAAAGAGGCGGTGAGCGAAGACCCGTCGCCATTCACACCGGAAATATAATTACCGGTATAAGAAATATCCACCTTATCTGCCTGGATCGTCTTACCGGAAATCGACCACTGATTTGCATTCAAACCTTTATCGTTTTTTGCACACGAGGCCAGAAACAAAACCCCTGCCATTGCAGCAAAATGGAGAATTCTCTTCATAAAAACATACATATATTCCCACAAATCTAATCATTCAGAGGAGAAATTCTATGCCCCCTGCTCAATATTTTTAAGAAAACTTATAACATAAAACCCACTTTGCAAACGCCAGGCCTCTACCTTTGCACCCTTATTCCGTGTTTTCATGAACACCTTACGTGTTATCCTCGTACTGGCGCTTATCGGGCTTGCTGAGTACTATAGTTTTGTAGTGATCAAATCTGCTTTGCGTACCGCACCGGCAGTATTACGCAATTCGCTGCTTGCCCTGTATCTTGTTGTTGATATCCTATGCTGGTCAGGCTTTTTTCTGTTGCGTTCAGGTGTACTGCAATTGCCCAATATGGTAAAAGCCGTTTACATTGCTCTGGCGATCGGTCTGTTGATCAGCAAAGCCATTATACTCATCATCATGTTGGGTGATGATGTAAGAGGCTGATATTGCTGATCATTGCGCGGTTTAAAGCACCCGCATCCGCTGCGGGATCTGCTGCATCAGAAGGCATTTCCCGGTCCGTATTCCTTTCACGCATGGCACTTGCCCTGGGTGGCGCAATGATCGTCGGTTTCCTGCACGGTATCAGCAACAGGTACCGCTATCAGGTGAAAAAGGTACGCCTGAGGTTTCCCAATCTGCCTCAGTCGTTTTCCGGTCTGCGCATTGTGCAGATCTCCGATATTCACAGCGGCAGCTTTGACAATCCTGAAGCAGTAAGCAAAGGAGTGGATCAGATACTCGCCCTGAAACCGGACATTATTTTCTTTACCGGAGACCTGGTAAACGACCGTGCCACGGAGGTGGGTGCTTATCAGCAGATCTTTGCGCGACTGAAAGCCCCTATGGGTGTATATTCCATTCTCGGAAACCACGACTACGGGGATTATGTGCAATGGCCCAGTCTTGAAGAAAAAAAGGCAAACCTGGATGCATTAAAACAAATCCACGCCCAGATGGGTTGGAAGCTGATGATGAATGAGCATGTGGTATTTGAGCGTGGAACTGATAAGATTGCACTTATAGGTATAGAGAACTGGGGCGCCAAAGCGCATTTCCCGAAATACGGAAGTATGAAAGATGCTTATGCCGGACTTCCGGAGCAGCATATACCATTCCAGATCCTGCTGTCACACGATCCGTCCCATTGGTCGGCACAGGTGCGGCCTGAATACCCTGAAGTGGATCTTACGCTCAGTGGTCACACCCATGGTATGCAATTTGGCATAGAACTTCCATGGATGAAATGGAGCCCGGTGCAATACATCTACAAGCAATGGGCAGGCCTGTACCAGGAGGGCAAACAGTATATCTATGTAAACCGCGGTTTCGGCTTTCTCGGATACCAGGGACGTTTCGGCATCTTACCGGAAATTACTTTGCTCGAAATAAATAAAGCCTAGCACATGCCAAAGCCATTGCTGATTGTTATAGCCGGACCTACGGGCGTGGGAAAAACCAGGCTGGCAATAGAGCTTGCATCGCATTTTCAAACAGAGATCATTTCTGCAGACAGCAGACAGTGCTACCAGGGTATGGTTATCGGAACGGCGCAGCCGGATGCTGAAGAACGGGCTGCCGTACCACACCATTTTGTCGATTGTGCAAGCCCGGCGGAACCATTAACAGCGGCCGATTTCGAGCGTTTTGCAACAGATATGCTATCAAAACTTTTTGCCAGCCATAAAGTTGTTATTCTTTGCGGGGGAACCGGTCTTTACATCAAAGCGGTTTGCGAAGGGCTGGATGAGATGCCGGAAGTACCGGATCATTTTGTCCTGGCGGTGGATACGCTCTACAAAACCGAAGGCATCGCCGGATTGCAACAGGCGATTCGCACCGAAGATCCGGACTATCACTCCGAAGAAATGAATAACCCTGCCCGGCTTATGAGAGCTTTATCTTTCATACGGGCAACCGGTACCAGCATTACCCGTTTTCGTACGGGAGTGAAAAAAGAGCGTCCTTTCAACATTTTGAAAATCGGACTCGAAATACCCAGGCCCGTCCTGTATCAGCGCATTAATCTGCGTGTGGATCAGATGATTGCTGACGGACTGGAAGCTGAAGTGCGCGCACTTGTACCGCTCAGGGGCCTTAAAAATCTGAATACCGTAGGTTACGCAGAACTGTTTGATTATTTCGACGGGAAACTCAGCCTGTCCGAGGCAATTGAAAAAATCAGGCAGCACAGTCGTAATTATGCGAAACGTCAATTAACCTGGTTTAAAAAAGATTCCGGATTTCTCTGGAAGGATCCGCGCAGTCCGCATACGATCACTGAAATTATCCGTCTTGCAGAAAAACAAATGGCGGAATAGTTACTATCCCGCCATTGTTACTTTTATCATGTGACTTATCCGATAAATTTCTTTTTTTCTCCGAGAATGCTCCAGCTGGTCTGCTCTGCAACAATCGTGTTGTTCAGTACACCGAGCCCGTCTATTTCCAGCGTAACAACATCACCTGGCTGCAGCCATTGCACCTTATAATCCGGATTGTTGAGCAGTCCGGTACCGTTGAGCTCAAGGAAACAACCGGTACCGACAGTACCGCTTCCGATCACATCGCCGGGCAGTACATCAGCACCGTAGGCGCAGCGTTCAATGATCTCGGCAAAGGTCCAATCCATATCTGCCATATTGCCTTCGCTTACCAATTTGCCATTCACCTTACAGGTCATAGCAAGGAAGTAAGAGCTTCCGGTATGTTTCGGTTTGGTAGGCACTTTATAGGGTTCAAGTTCGTCAGGTGTCACCATCATCGGACCTATGACCGTAGAGAAATCTTTTCCTTTGGCAGGACCCAGGTTTAACAGCATTTCTTCCATCTGGAGGGTACGCGCGCTCATGTCGTTCATGATCATGTAGCCGGCTATGTATTGATCCGCTTCTGCAGCAGTAAAGTTCCGTCCTTTCTTTCCGATGACTACGGCCACTTCCAGTTCAAAATCGAGCTTTTGAAAATGGTCGGGCATGCATGGTATATCGCCGGGTCCCTGGATAGCATTGTGATTGGTGAAGTAGAAAATAGGGTAATGATCGAATTCGGCGATCATATCCACCTTTCTGTTACGGCGCGCGGCAGCCACGTGCTGGCGAAATGCATATCCATCCCTGCAGGAAGTGGGTTCCGGAACAGGAGCCATAATATCCGACTTGCTGAATTGAGCGTCCGGGGTAACCGTTAAAGACTGCATTTTGATCTGCTTATCGATGGGCTTTAGTACAGCCGAATACTTTTCCCATTCCCGGAGCATATCCTTCATATTATCCGGTAAAGAAGCATCGAGCTTATTGGTGTTATAGAGGTGATCATCAATGAGCAAAGCCAATTGCTGCTTTCCGGAATATTTATACGTAACTAATTTCATATCGGATCGATCTGTTTTTTGTGGGCAAAGGTAAATTATAAACAGCGTGATTAAACAAAAAAGCCGCCCCATTTAGGGACGGCTTTCCGATTGCAGTTTTTACAATTATTTAGTTACAGAGAAGCGCTGTGTAGCGTTTCCGTTTTCAGTCATAATTTTCAAAACATATACGCCATTAGCAAGATCGCTTACAGAAGTAGGCACTTGGTAAGTTCCGGCATTCAGAGACTGAGCAGGGATAGTCTTAACAACTTTACCCATCAGGTCAATAATTTCCATGTTCACATTGGATTTGCTTTCCAAAGTGAATTCTGCATTGATTACGTCAGCTGCAGGGTTCGGGAAAATGCTGATGCTGTTAACTCCTGCAGTTTGTTCAGAAACTGAAGCAGAAACGATAGGAACAACCTGAGCATTAATAACTGTGTTGTCAGCAGAGTTCATCAAAAGAACGATTGCTTTCATTTTTGCTTTATTCCAGGTTGAAGCCAACGTTACTGCAGAGAATGTGTAAGAATAAGAAGTTCCTGCGGCCATTGCAGTAGGAAGGCTTCCTGCAGCTCCTGTTGTAGACGGATAAATACCGCGGGCAACAAAATCAAATTTCATTGTTGCAGCAGGAACGGGACTAGGCAGTGTATTAAAGTTATACTCTGTATTAGTCATTTTGTAGGCTGGCAACGTAACACCGGAATAGTAGTTAGTTTGAGCATAACCTGAAGCAGTTCCAGAAACGCGGTCTTCAGTAAGTACCAAAGCCAGTTTATAATCGTTGTTGGTTTGAGCAGTTGGTTTAACATCAGCTTTAACGGTGAGCGTATTACCGCCGGTGATTGTTGGCGTTACTGTAATGTCAGCCAAACCGTAATTGCCACTCAGCATGCTGTAATAATCGAAAGCACCGCTCGGATCGTCGGAATACATACGATCAACAATCATATTAGGGTAACCGCTGATCATTGAACTGATGTAAGAATCGTATGCGGTCACAGTCATTGGATCTGAATTATGAACGGCAGCTATTGCAACACCACTTGGGTATTTGTGGTAGATGGAGTCCATATAAACCAATCCTCTTGGACACCAGCCGCACCATGTACCGGTAGCTTCTTCCATGAAGATTTTTTTAGCAGTTTTTGTTGTGTAACCCGCTACTTTGGTTTTCAGTGTATCATTTGTATGATCCAAGTCTCCAGTCATTTCAATCCAGATCTTTAAGTCTGTATTTGCTGCGGGAGCTGTAACCGATGTAGCGAATGTAAAGCTGTAAGTTCCCCAGAAAGGAGTCGTCAGCGTTTTTGTTTCGCGTACTACCGCACCTGTACCCAGCTGATAACAAACATTGAAAGAGGAAACCGCCTTAATATCATTGTTAGTGATAACACCGCTCACAGAAATTGGCGCGCCTGTCGCTGCATAGGCAGCAGCGCTACCCAACCTTGGAGTAATGCTTTCCAGAACCAGGTCAGGAGCACTTGTAGCAGTTGCTGTTTGAACATTGTCCAAACCTGGGAAACCCTGCGCTTTACCGATATTGCGGAATGCTACTTTGATATTCTGACCGGCAAAAGTACTTAAGTCTACGCTGTAGCTGGTAAAGCCGCTCGTATTGTAGATTGTACCCAGACTTGTAGTGAAGTCTGCTTTGGTACCACCACCGGTAGTTGAAACCATAATTTGAACAGGGGAAGTTCCGCTTGAAGAAAGATCTCCCATGTCGAACTTAATAACAGGTGTAGTTGAAGGCACCATGAAAGCTGGTGTCGCTACCCAACGATCTGCAGTTGCAGTACCCGTATAATAAGAAGTGGAAATAAGCGCCGAATCACCGGTTGCCTTTGTGAAAAGAGCCCAGGCACCGGCATTCAGTTTTGCCTGAATATACGTTGGAGTAATAGAAGTTGACACTGTAGAACCGTCACCGTACAGCGTCCAGCCTGAAGGAAGCGTAGCTGCGTTAAAGCCCTCCAGAGCAAGTTGCGCGTTAGCCGAGTGCATAGCCAGCAACAGCGCAGGAGCGAGTAATAATTTTTTCATCTTTTGAGATTTTTTAGACTGGCAATTTAGTGACTTTTAATATAAAAATGATATGATGACAGTTTTTCCGTTAATTTTTTTTAAACGGCCGGACTACCGTACTTTTGCAGCGTTGACTGCTGACGCAGCAACACGGGGTGCCCACTATGGCTGAGATTATACCCGCTGAACCTGGAACAGGTAATGCTGTTTAGGAATTAAAATAGCCGTCTGTACGCTATTTTGGGCGCCTCATGAATATGTATTTTAAAAACAAATATACAATGAGGCTACGCTTACATCCGCTTTTCTGTACTCTGGCGCTGACAGGAATCAGTTCTTTAACCGCGCTCGCTCAGGAACCTGATTCCGAGAAAATCACCCCTAAAATCCCCCACCAACTTCAGGAGGTGGAAGTCAAAAACATCCGCGTTTCTGCAATAAGTCCCTTCAGCAAAACCGATATCAGCAGGGAAGATCTTGAAAAACAAAATCTGGGACAGGATCTCCCGGTGATGCTCCAGATGACGCAATCCGCAGTTTCCAGTTCGGATGCCGGTGCCGGCGTGGGTTACACCGGCTTGCGTGTACGCGGCACAGACGGAACAAGGATCAACGTAACACTAAACGGGGTACCCGTCAACGACGCTGAATCCCAGGGAACCTTCTTTGTAAACTTGCCTGATCTTGCGTCTACTACTTCGAGTATCCAGCTACAGCGTGGTGTTGGTTCTTCCACCAATGGAGGCGCGGCATTCGGCGCCACGATGAGCATCAGCAATATGGCACAGAGTGATACTGCTTATGCCTCCCTCAACGCAAGCGCGGGCAGTTTCAATACCCAGAAATACACGCTTAAAGCAGGCACAGGTCTGTTATCCAGCGGATGGCAGTTTGACGTACGCTTATCCAAGCTCAGCTCGGACGGCTACGTGCAACGGTCGGCAAGCGACCTGAAATCCGGCCAGTTTATTGCCGGATGGCAGATCAGCCCGGAAACAAAATTCCGTTTCCAGGTGCTTAGTGGTAAAGAGAAAACCGGCCAGGCATGGAACGGCGTATCGCAGGATTCCCTGTCTGTGAACAGGCGATATAATGAACTGGGCATGAAGTCGGATGGCTCCTTCTACAATAACCAGACCGATAATTATATGCAGACTTACTATCAGGCTTTCCTGGACCACAACTTCGGAAAATCCTGGAGCGGTACTGTAGGTTTATTTCTTACGCGCGGCAAAGGATATTACGAAGAATATAAACTCGGCCAGAGTTATTCAGACTATGGCTTACCCAACTTTACAACGCCTGCCGGAGATACAATCACGAGCACAGACCTGATACGGCAGCTCTGGCTTGATAATTATTTTTATGGAGGTCTCTATGGTCTGCAATATGCAAAAGGCCGCTGGAAAGTGAATTTAGGCGGTGCGGTCTCTCAGTACACAGGTTTGCATTACGGTTATGTAAAATGGGCACAGGCTGGCGTGCCATCCGACTATCAATGGTATCGCAATGATGCCATGAAGAACGACTATAACCAATACCTGAAAGCCGAGTTCACGCCGGCAAAAGGCCTTACGTTATATGGCGACATGCAGGTGCGCGGCGTAACTTATTTTATGAACGGCTTCCGCAAAAACGATGCGCTTCATCCTTCTGTGAATTACCTGTTCTTTAATCCGAAGTTCGGAGCGAGCTATCTTCTGGAAAATAAAAACCGGAAACTGCAACGCCTGTATGCATCAGTTGCATCAGCGAGCAAAGAGCCTAACCGTGACGACTTTGAAGCGTCTCCGGCGCAGCTCCCCAAACCCGAAAGACTGCTGAATGTCGAAGCAGGCTACGAGATAAAAAGAAGCAAATGGTCTTTCCTTGCAAACTATTACCTGATGAGCTACAAAAATCAGCTGGTGCTTAACGGACAGATAAATGATGTGGGTGCTTACACCCGCGTCAATGTGGGCAAAAGCTACCGAACAGGTATTGAGCTGTCCGGAGCAGTGAGACCTGCAAAGTGGATACAGATAGATGCCAATGCCACACTTGCCTCTAATAAAATCAGGGCTTTCGATGAATATGTCGACAATTACGACAACGGAAATCAGGATGTGATTCACCATACTCAGACAGATATTGCATTCTCTCCGTCATTTATCAGCGCGGCAGGCATAACGGTAATTCCATTCCTGCATTTCAGGTATGCTTCTCTGCGGAACCTGGACCTCGGTCTGTGGAACAAGACCGTAAGCCGCCAGTATCTGGATAACACTTCAGATAAAAGCCGGAGCATTGACGGTTACAGTTTACTCGACCTGAGAATCAACTATCACGTAGATCTGGGGCACACCAAACTCCATATACGCGCTGGTATCTACAATTTGCTGAACAGGAAATATCAGAACAACGGCTATACGTATGCGTATATCAGCGGAGGGTCAACCTATACATCCAATTACTATTTCCCTCAGGCAGGAACAAATTTCCTGGCTGGCTTAGGGCTTGATTTTTAATGCTCTGAAAGAAGGAGCAGTCCGGCAGTGTCAACAGGATGCTGCCGGGCTTTTTTTTTGCCCGTCGGAAATATTACTTTTAAGCAATGAGCAATCGCCGAATTTTTCTGAAGCAAACCCTGATGGCAGCGGGAGCGATGGCTTTACCCGACCTGTCGAAAGCAAATAGTCCCGCCCCACTACCTGAACAAAATAATAGTGAGCAATACTGGCGCGACATAAGAGCTCAGTTCCCGCTGAAACGCGAACTGGTGTATTTGAACAACGGCACTTTAGGGCCATCTCCCCATACTGTATTGCGGACTGTGGAGCAGCATATGCTCCACGTGGAAGAAAGCGCTTTCCACGGATCGGGGGAGCAGGAATTATGTATTGCGCTGGCGCGCTTTGTTCACTGCCGCGAATCTGAAATAACGCTGACGCATAATGTAACAGAGGGCATTAATATTGTTTGCTGGGGACTTGATCTGAAAGCCGGCGACGAGGTGATCATCACAGATAATGAACATGCCGGAAGTGCCAGTCCCTGGCTGAACAGGGCAAAACTGAGTGGTATAAAGCTCGTTGTGGTGAAACTGGGGCGTACCGCGGAGGAAATGATCGGCAATATCAGCAACGCAGTAACACGGAAAACAAAAGTACTGAGTATCCCGCACATCCCATGCACGAACGGGCAGATACTCCCTGTTAAGGAAATATGCCGGTTCGCACGGGAAAGAAATATTTTTACGCTGATAGACGGAGCACATCCTCCGGGAATGTTACCGGTGAATATTGAAGACCTGGATTGTGATGCATATGCCAGCTGTGGTCATAAATGGCTGCTGGGGCCTAAAGGAACGGGATTTCTTTATATCAGTGAGAAAAGCCGCGACCACGTACAGGCCTATTACGGAGGCGCCGGGGTGGATGCAGGTTGGGATCTGCTGAGTGACCCGCCTTTGCTCAACGGATATGCTTCCGACGGACACAGATTTTATTATGGCTCTCAGAATATGTCGCTGTACAAAGGGCTGATAGCGGCAATTCAGTTTCAGGAAGCTATTGGCAAAGAGCGTATAGAGCAGCGTATAAAGTCGCTCGCAAAATACCTGCAGGAACAACTACTGTCATTCGGTCCGGGCATGGATATGCTGACGCCGGAAGAATCTGCTTCCCGTGGCGCACAGATAGCATTCCGGTTGAGGAATATAGACCTGCAGCATTTCAACAATTATTGCCGTGAGCGTAAGATAGTAACCCGCTTTGTACCGGAAAACAATATTTGCTGCCTGCGCGTATCCTGCCATATCTATAACAGCTTTGAGGAAATCGACCAATTCCTGCTCATGCTGGACCAATATGTACACGCCCGATCGTAGGGGAAAATGCGGGGGATTTCGTGATGCGCAGGTGTATGCGTAAAAGCTCGTTTGTATCTTCACATAACACTATGCATCCGAGCGTGAAAAATTTATTGTCGCTTGCTGTACTGCTTTTGCTTCAGTTTGATGCGGCAGCCCAGCGATTGTCTTTCTTCAACCTGAAGGTAGAGGACGGATTGGCACAATCGCAGGCCACATGTCTCACACAGGACCAACGCGGCAATCTCTGGATCGGTACCTACGGAGGTCTGTCCAGATATGATGGTCAGAAAATAAAGAACTACACGGTAAGTGACGGCTTGCTGTCTAACTCCATCCTGAGCATTTTCTTTTCACAATCAGGTATGCTTTATCTCTGCACCGGAGAGGGAATGCAATATTTCGACGGCACACGGTTCTTCACAGTTAAAACAACCGACGGGAAGGTAATCGGCAGCATTGCCCAGATTGTTGAAGACGACAGAAAGCAGCTCTATCTGCTTAAAAGTGACCTGTCTGTATATAAGCTTGAGGAGGGAAAAGACACCGCTGCTTTACTGAAAGATCTGGGCAGTTGCACTACGCTGCTTTTTCACAGCGGCCGCCTGTACACGGCCGACACCACGGGAACAATCAGCATACACAACGGCAACAAGCCTGATCAGGTGGAAGAAATCATTTCCGGAATTGACAGTGCATTTGTGATACGCATATTCGCCGACAGCCGCTCGCGCATCTGGTGCGCCACTACGAAAGGTATTACTCGCGTAGAAGGAAAGAACCTGGTGCCTTTCCGCACAAAAAACGGCACGGCCACAGACAACATTTCGCTCTCCATTGCCGAAGACAATAGCGGCAATATATGGTTCTCCAGTGGCAGCGGTGTGCTCCAGATAACCGACTCCACAGCAAACAACATCCGGCAACGCAATGGCCTTACGGACAACATCGTCTATTGCCTGCTGCGCGACAGGGAAGGTAATATATGGATGGGTACAGACGGAGCAGGGGTGTTCCGGTATTCAGGCGGGCCCTTTGTGAGCCTTGATGAGGCAAACGGGCTTCCCAACAAACAAGTAACCGGCATTACGGGCAGTAAAGACGGAACACTGTACTTCTCGGAGTACATGGGCCGCATCGTCCGGTACGAGCCGCAAAATGGCTCGATGAATACAGTGGATATTCCGGGATTACCCGTAGGTTCCATTCTCAATATCGCCTGGCAGGAAAATAAAGGTCTGTGGATCGGAACAAGGAGCCAGGGGTTGCTGCTGGTAAAAGGTAAAAATATTATCCGCTATAAAAGTAAATCTGCCGAAAGTCCGGAAAGTATCTTCTGCCTTCATGTGGGCAAAGACAGCGTGCTGTATGCAGGATACCACCATGGAATACTCTGTGTGAAAGATAATTCGGAAACACGCATCGATATATCAGACGCCTCCCCACGGTGTATCACACACGCCGGGAAGGACAGTATTTTTGCGGCCACCACGAAAGGGATCAGATTATTTGTGGATTATCAGCCTGTTCCATTCGAACATCCCGACTTCCTCGACAAAAGCGAAATTCAATGTATGGTTTTTAACAGAGGACTACTGTACATGGGTACTGCAGAAAAAGGCATTGAAGTGCTGAATATCCATACAGGGGAAACCACTTCGCTGAGCACAAAAAACGGACTTAGCTCCGATTTTATTTACACACTTACCAAAGACAGAGAAAATAATATATGGGCTGGTACCGGAACCGGCATCTGCCATATTGTACCGTCAGATCACAAGTTCACCATACAGGTATTCCGTAAGGCAAATGGTATCATCGGACTGGAAAGCAATAGTAACGCATCTTACCTGGACCCATACGGCAAGATCTGGTTTGGTACCACAGAAGGAATTTCCTGCTATGCCCCCAATGCAAACCCGGTAAAACCTAAAGCACTCAGCATTGTGCTGCAATCGGTAACGCTCTTAGGAGGAAAGGAAATAGACCCAATATATTATTCGGAAAAAGAAGGCTGGTACGGAATCGCTAAAAACCTGCAGCTTCCCTACCGTTTCAACAATCTGAGCTTTTCTTTCCAGGCAATCACCCTGAGTCCCACAGAAAACATACAATACCGCTACAGCCTTGAAGACGGCTCACATACGCAGGTATCAGAATGGACAGATGCCCACACAATCAACTTTTCATCTCTGGAGCCGGGAAATTACACACTCAGGGTAAGCTGCAAAATAGATGGAGTACTGCAGAAAGTACTGCTTGCTTATTCCTTCCGGATCAAAACACCTTTTCACAAAAGCATCTGGTTCATTATTACCATTATTGGCCTGGCAATTTTATGCGGTGTGTACCTGCAATATGCAGCACACCGCAGGCGGCAGAAAAGGCAGGCAAGAGAAGAAGCTTTCAGAAGAGAAGAACAGAACAAGGTCCGGGAGCGTACGGCAGAAGATTTTCACGATGAAGTAGGCAACAGGCTCACCCGGATTAACCTGCTGGCCAATGTTCTGAAAACAAAACTCCCTGCGGAAAATACCGATGCACAACGTATTCTGCAGCAGATACAGGACAATTCCCTGCAGTTATATGCAGGCACGAGAGACATACTCTGGTCGTTGCAGACTTCAAATGATAACCTGTACGAAATACTGAACCACATTCGCGATCTCGCGATCGAATTGTTTTCCGAAACAGGAATTGCATTCAGTCTTTTCGGAAATGATGAAAGCTTCCGGGAATACAAAATGCCACTTGA
Source organism: Chitinophagaceae bacterium (assembly GCA_049840855.1). GTDB lineage: Bacteria > Bacteroidota > Bacteroidia > Chitinophagales > Chitinophagaceae > Rurimicrobium. The sequence continues at coordinate 39,260 of JASGJF010000035.1, forward strand.
CAAAAGCAGGAATTTTATCATGATCTGGAAAGAAGCATTGAACAATTGCCTTAAATATGCAAATGCCAATAAGGTTATGCTGCAGGTGAGCCGGCTACCGGAAAACCTGATTCAGGTGAGGCTGGTGGACAATGGGACGGGATTTGCAGCAAATGAGAAGTATCAGGGCAACGGACTGAAAAACATGCAGGCCCGTGCATCACGCATGGACGCAACATTTGAGATTCTGAGCGCTGCCACAGGTACCCAGATCGTTTTAATCATGAAAGAAAAATAGCACATCTATGAGCCAGGAAAAAAAAATACGTGTCTCTATTATTGAAGACGACAGTACCATCCGGGAAGGTTATGAATTCCTGCTGAACAACGCCGCAAACCTGCAAGTGGTGAGTGCGTATGCTAGTGTAGACGATGCTTTAAAAAAACTGGGAACCGACAACCCCGATGTAATCCTGCTGGATATTGAACTGCCGGGAACCTCGGGTCTGGACGGATTGCCCAGGCTTAAGAAAGTGTTGCCGGACGCCTACATCCTTATGCTTACCGTATACGAACAGCCGCATCATATATTCCGGGCACTGGGTACCGGAGCTTCAGGCTATCTCACCAAAAATTCGAGTCCAGACAAGATTATCTCAGCGATACAGGAAGTGATGGAAGGCGGAGGTCCTATGAGCGCGAATATCGCCCGGATGGTCATCAGCAGTTTCCAGCGCAGCGAAGCCTCCCCCCTTACAAAACGTGAAACGGAAATTCTTGAACTGATATCGGTGGGAAAAAGCCGTAAAAAGATCGCGGAAGAACTGTTCATTGATCTGGAAACAGTAAAGTCACACATCAAAAATATTTACCAGAAACTCGATGTGCACTCCAAGGAAGATGCGCTGAAGACTGCTAAAGAGCAGAAATATATCTGACACATCAGCTTAGTATCTCCAGGAGCGCAGACCGGATGTCCGGGTATGCAAACCGGAAACCTTCCTGTTGCAGCCGGGCAGGATGCACATACAAACTTTTAAGAATCAGGTCCGACTCTATTCCCATCACTGAAGTACCGATTTTGATTGCAAAAGCCGGCGCAGGCAATCCGATAGGCCGATGCAATACCTGACGCAGCGTTCTCATTAACTCTTTATTGCGAACAGGGTGTGGACTGCACAAGTTTACCGGACCGGAAAAACCAGCCTGTTTGTGCAGAAAAATAAGAGAACGGTAGAAATCATCTATATGGATCCAGCTGAACCATTGCTCACCCGAACCCTGCGTACCACCCAGACACCATTTTGTGAGCTGCACAAAAGGTTCCAGAACACCGCCATTCTCTCCCAGAACGATTGATATGCGTAGTGCGATCTGCCGCACCTCTGTATAAGCGTAGTGAAAGAAAGCACGCTCCCACTCCGCAGCCATATGCGCCAGGAAAAAACAATGATCTTCCGGACTATCTTCCGTATGCGCGACATCGTCACCGGTGCCATATATATGTGCGCCGCTCGCATTGAACCATACCCGCGGCTTATTGCTGCAACTGCTGATAGCTTCACCGACCGCTTGGGTGGTTTCAATCCGTGACTCGATAAGTTCTTTTTTATTTTGTTCAGTGAAACGTGAAGTAATGGGCTTGCCGGCAAGGTTGATGACCATTTCGGCCCCGTCAACTGCATGCATGAGGGCTTCCTTATCCTGAAACGGAACAACTCCCTGTCCGCTTCTGCCAACAATAACCACTGTATATGCGTCGCGCTTAAAGCGATCCGACAGGTACCTGCCAATAAAACCGGTACCTCCTGCAATAACGATCTTTCCTTTCATAATGACAATCTAAATAAGCAAAATGCGTTTTGAATAAGGTTTGAAAGAAATCTAAGATTAGTATTTTTGAAAATGCCCCGAAAACTGCTCCTTTCTTTTGTCCTGTTTTGCTGCGCTTGCATGAGCACCAACGCTCAGAAAAATCAGCTCCTGTTTCCTTCCGCATCCGCACAAAAGTGGGTCGATAGCATTTATAACAAACTTACACCGGACGAACGTATCGGCCAATTGTTTATGGTTGCTGCATACAGCGGCGGCAAAAATTTTAACGAAGAAGCCATAACGCAGTTGATTGACAGGCATCAGATTGGCGGACTTATATTCATGCAGGGCGGTCCTGTAAGGCAGGCATTGCTCACCAATTAATGCCAAAGCCGGGCGCAGGTTCCGCTGTTGCTGGCCATGGATGCGGAATGGGGACTGGGTATGCGGCTTGACAGTGTAATTTCCTTCCCACGGCAAATGATGCTTGGCGCCTCACGTGACAGCTCCCTAATGTATCAGATTGCAATGGCCATTGCATATCAATTTAAGAGAATAGGCGCGCAGGTAAACTTTGCTCCTGTAGTGGATATTAACAATAATCCTGAGAATCCGGTTATCAACAGCCGTTCTTTTGGGGAAGATAAAACAGAGGTAACCCGTATGGCAATGGCTTATATGAAAGGCTTGCAGGAAAACGGTGTAATGGCCTGCCTGAAGCATTTTCCCGGACATGGTAATACAGATGTGGATTCGCATAAAGATATCCCGGTGATCCGGCAGACAAAAGACCAGCTTGAGGAAACGGAACTTTATCCATTCCGGCAGCTGATCAATGGGGGTGTGCACAGCGTTATGGTTGCCCATCTGAATGTTCCGTCACTGGAAACAACTCCGAAATTGCCTACCACACTTTCTTATAACACAATCACCAACCTGCTCAAAAACGACCTGAAATTCCGTGGACTGACCTTCACAGATGCGCTTAATATGGACGGCGTCGCAAAGTACTTCCAGCCCGGCGACCTTGAATTGAAAGCGTTCCAGGCGGGAAACGATGTACTGCTCTTTTCCCAGAATGTTCCGGTATCAATTGCAAAGCTGCGCCAGGCGCTGGACGCAGGAAAGATAAGTGTACAGGAACTGGAGAAACGTGTAAAGAAAATATTACTGGCGAAGTATGTTTACGGACTGAACAAATGGAAACCTGTAAATACAGCTAACCTCACCACAGACCTGAACCAATATACGCTCACGCTGAAAACAGAATCAGCTGAAGCCGCAGCAACCCTCGTACAGGATAATAACCGTATGCTGAATGCGCTTGAAAAATCAGGTTGTAAGGTACAATATATCGGATTGAACGGAAGCCCGAACGGTACGGTGCTGGAACGTCAGCTGAATAAAAGTTTTCCCGGAATGGCCAGTCGCATGCTGGGTTCGGGCAGCACCACTGCCGACTTTCTCGGTGCACAAAGTTCACTAGATGCCTTCGATGTGAATATCGTTGCGTTACACAATGTATCACTTTATCCGGGTAAAAATTACGGCATCGATGCGGCAACGTCCAACTTTATTTCCAAAATACAACGACACCCGAAAACAATTTTCGTATTACTGGGCAATGCATACGCACTTAAGCTTTTCTGCAACATGCAATCCATACTGGTGATGTATGAATCGGATACCACAACTGAACTCGCCGCAGCTGAAGTATTATCCCGGAATATCCCACCCGCGGGCAGATTACCCGTTACACCCTGCCTGGGCATGCCGAAAGGCATTATCAATTCCGGCGAAAATGCTTTTCCCTACCGGCTGAATAAAACGGACCAGCCCAGGTCGTCCGGTACACCGGACAACAATGCACTGCAGAAGATCAATTCCTTTATGAACCGTTGCGTAAATGAAAGGGTATTTCCGGGTGCCCGGGTAATGGCATTGCAAAACGGTAAGATCATTTTTGATCAGTCGTACGGCTACCTGGATTATCAGAAAACGGAAGCTGTAACAGCAAATACTATTTATGATGTTGCGAGCCTTACTAAAATACTCAGTACCACACTAGCCGTGATGAAGCTCTACGAAGAGGGAAAAATAGGATTGGATCAGCGTCTCAAAGATTTTCTTCCATGGGTGAAAGGAACAGATAAGGAAAACCTGAGCATCCGGAATCTGCTGCTGCATCAGGCAGGTCTTAAAAGCTGGATACCGTTTTACAAGGAAACGGTAGACGGCTCTACCGGGATGCTGAAGCAGGACTTGTACCGCTCGGCGGCTGATGATTCTTTCGGCATTCCTGTAGCAGCGGATCTCTTCCTGCGTAATGATTACCGCGACACGATCTGGCAGCGCATTCTCACACAGCCGCTGGAGATAATAGGAAAATACAATTACAGCGATCTGGATTTTTACTTCCTCCAGAAAGTAGTCGAGGCTGTGTCAAAGAAAAGCCTGAACGCTTATGTTCAGACCAGATTCTATAATCCGATGTGGCTGAAAAATATCGGGTACAATCCTTTGCGTAAGTTTCCTCCTGAACAGATTGCGCCCACTGAAAATGATCTGAGTTTCCGGCATCAGCTTATAAGAGGGTACGTGCACGACCCCGGAGCGGCAATGTTCGGCGGCGTGGCGGGGCATGCGGGCGTGTTCGCGACCGCCGCAGATGTAGCCGCTGTTTTTCAGATGCTCATGGATAACGGTACTTACCGCGGTAAGGAATATTTTAAAGCAGCGACTGTACAAAAATTCATCAGATATAATTCCACCGCCAGCCGCCGCGGACTGGGCTTCGACAAACCCAGCAATGAACGGAATGATGGCGGACCCTGCGGAAACCGCTGCAGTGGCAGTACATTTGGCCACCAGGGATTTACCGGAACCTGTGCCTGGGCTGATCCCGCAAACGGAATCGTATTTGTATTTCTGAGCAACAGGGTGAATCCCAACGCGGAGAATAACGGAATCAACCGCCTGAGCGTGCGCACAGTGGTGCAGGACTATATTTACGAGGGGTTGGGTATTCCGGAAAACAAAAACAGACCGGACATCTATCAGACAGACATGACGGAACTCAGATAATCAGCGCGATACCAGCAGGCGTTCGCAAACGAGTGCACTGAGCACCTCCTGCGGCCTTTTTCCGTAAGCAACGATCATACTTTTATCGAATGGCTCTATGGACAGTATCTTCAGTTTTACGCCGAGTTTCAGTTCACGGCTGTTCAGATATTTCAGAAAATCATCGCCTGCATTGAGCACAGCGGCCAGCTTTACTGTAGCACCTTTCTCACAAGCCGCAAGCGCCTCATAAGACACCCATTCCATTTTCCCGTTCTTATCCGGAATGGGGGACCCATGCGGGTCAAATTTTGGGAAGCCAAGCAATTCATCCATTTTTTCAAAAAATTCGTTCGAGTGAATATGCTCGACCTGCTCGGCAATTTCATGTACCTGCTCCCATCCGAAACCCATTTTCTCCACAAGGAACATTTCGGTAAGCCGGTGTTTACGGACAATAAGCGCTGCTTCTTTACGACCTTTCTCTGTGAGCCGCAAGGGCTTGTAACTGACGTAATGAACAAGATTTTTTTCTGATAGCTTTTTCATCATGCTGTTGGCCGTGGGCATTTTTATACCCAGGTGCCGGCTCAACTCGTTGATGCCCACTTCTCCTTTATCGGTTGAAAGACTCAACAAAGCTTTCAGATAGTTCTCTTCGGTCAGCGATACCATGCATCAAAATTAATCATTGCACCCGGATAGGATAGCCGCATTCGGAAAAAATTTGTTAGTTTAATCTAACATTATACTTTTGCATAGATAATTAAACAATTAGAGCAATGAAAAAAGTAACGGCTTTACTTGCATTCCAGGTCTGGTTTACCGCGATGGCACAGGAAACAGATACTGCGGGGAAACTTTCGGAAGTGGTGATCCGGGGTGCAAGCCGCGCTGTTGGCCGGGGAGACCAGGTGATTCCGACAGAGATCATCTCAACCGAATTTTTCCGGAAAAATCCTACGGCAAACCTGCTGGAGGCCGTTGCGTTGCTGAATGGTGTACGGCCGCAGTTGAATTGCAGTGTATGCAACACGGGCGATATACATATTAACGGCATGGAAGGCCCTTATACCATGGTATTGATCGACGGTATGCCTATCGTAAGCAGCCTCTCCACAGTTTATGGTTTCAGCGGCATTCCGAACAGCATTATTGAGCGCGTGGAAATTGTAAAAGGGCCGGCGGAAGCGCAATACAGTCCGGAAGCAATGGGAGGCCTCATCAACATCATCACAAAAAAGGTAAGCGCCGCTCCGCGATTAAGTATCGATATGTATGGCACCAGCTGGCTCGAATCCAATACGGATATCGCCACCCGCTTCCTGACCGGCAAAAAAATTCAGTCCTTGCTATCCGCTAACTATTATCGCTTTCAGACACCAACGGATCATAACAGAGATGGATTTACCGACATGCCTTTGCAAAAGCGGGCTTCCCTGTTCAACAAATGGTCGTTTGTGCGCAAACAAAACAAGGTTGCAGCAATTGCATTGCGTTGGCTGCAGGAAGACCGGTGGGGAGGACAGACTTTCTGGAAGCCTTATATGCGTGGCACTGAAACTGCATATGCAGAGCAGATCACCACAAAACGGTGGGAAAGTATCGCCCAATACGAGTGGCCGCTGAAAGAAAAAATAAAAAGCCAGGTGTCTTACAATTGGCACGATCAGAACAGCATGTACGGCACTACGGCATTCGTGGCGCGGCAACAGGTATTTTTCGGGCAGACAATCTGGGAGAAGCAGACAGGCGGTCATCGCATGCTGCTGGGATCGTCTATACGCTATACCTGGTATGACGACAACACGCCTGCTACCCGCGCTGCAGACAGCAGCCGGAATCAACCTTCAAAAAGATCACTTAGCGGGGGATTCCTGCAGGACGAATGGAGTGTATGCTCTGGTGTTACGCTTTCTCTGGGTTACAGGGCAGATTACGATCCCGTGCACAAATGGATACACACTCCCAGGGTCGCGCTGAAATATGCGAGCGGTTACGCGCATACATTCCGTTTTGCCGCCGGTAACGGATACCGCGTTGTAAACGTATTCACAGAAGATCATGCGGCTTTGAGCGGAGCGCGGGAAGTAGTGATCGCAGAACAACTACGCCCGGAAAGATCCTGGAGTGCGACCTGCGACTATCTGTTCCGGTTTGCAGGAAATTACGGAACGGGTTCAATTGATGTAAGCCCGTTCTACAGCTATTTTTACAATAAGATCGTGGGCGACTTTGATACAGATCCGCAAAAGATCATCTATAAAAATTTGTCGGGCAACGCACTTTCGCGCGGCATTACACTGAATGCCGATTATACTCCGGCGGCGGCTCCGCTGTCCGTAACGGCAGGCATCACCTACATGGATGTATTTATCCGCGAAGATGAAAATGGAATATTATTAACCCGCAGACAGTTATTTGCTCCCACCTGGTCGGGAAATTTTATGCTGACCTACCGCTTTAGAAAGAAAATCATAGCTGATCTGACCGCGAAATGGGAAGGAAGCATGCGTTTACCTGTAGTTCCCAATGATTTCCGTCCTGAATACTCCCCCTGGATGTGCACTGCCAATCTCCAGCTCAGCTATAAGGCCGGTGACAGGCTAACGGTGTACGGAGGGGTAAAAAACCTGCTGAATACCGTGCCGAAAAACCCGATACTAAGGCCGTTCGACCCGTTTGACAAGACAGCATCCGATCCGGTAACGAATCCCAACGGCTATACTTTTGATCCGTCCTATTCATACGCCTCCATGCAGGGAATAAGAGGATTTTTCGGCTTACGATATACGCTGTAGTGCTTACCTTTGGCAAACCATTTTTTACCTCCTGCTCGATGCGCCGCTTCATCAAACTTCTCTTACGTTCCTTTCTGCAAGGACTTGTTGTGATCGGACCTGTGGCAGTAACGGCCTACGTCATTTACCTGGTGTTTGACCATGTAGATACACTATTGCCATTTAAAATGCCGAGGGGCATGGGGTTCCTCATTGTTATCAGCGCAGTAACACTCGTGGGCTACCTCGGAACCCGCTTTTTCTTTGCAAAGCTTATAGACGGATTTAATCATCTCCTGGAACATACACCGGGAGTGAAGCACATTTATTCTTCCGTACGGGAGGTAATGGGTTCGTTTGTGGGAGATAAACGTAAATTCAATAAACCGGTATGGGTGAAAGTGGGCAACGACCCGGAAATCTGGCGCATCGGATTCCTCACGCAGAAAAGCATGAGCAATCTGGGGCTCGAAGATATGGTGGCAGTATATATGCCTCATGCATACGCTATTTCCGGTTGGGTGATTATGACCCAGCGGACAAACATCAAGCCCGTAACCAAAATGGATGCCGCTGAAGCTATGAAATTTGCCGTAAGCGGTGGGATTACTTTTTCTGAAGATAAAAAGTGATGAGCGCAGTAAAAATCAATTTCGGAGCAGGCCCGGCTGCTTTACCTGTAAGCGTGACGGAACAGCTGGCTTTATCCATACGCAATTATGGCAATTCAGGCTTGTCGATTCTCGAAATCCCTCATCGCGGAAAATTATTCGATGCTATCCTGAAAGAAGCAAACCAACATGTATTGCAGCTCTGTAACCTGGATGCGGCAACATATGAGGTGCTCTGGTTGCAGGGCGGCGGACGGCTGCAGTTTGCAATGATCCCGATGAACTTCCTTCCGGAGTCGGGCGCAGCCGGCTATATCGACAGCGGATTCTGGTCGTCGGACGCCATGGAAAATGCAACGCTCTGGGGAAACACGATCAATCTGGCTTCGTCAAAAGATTGTGCCTATAAAAAGCTCCCGGAAATACCGGAGACGTTCCCGGAAAATTTATCCTATATCCACCTGACAACGAACAATACCATTTACGGTACACAGTGGAAACAATTCTTCGACAGCCCTGTACCGCTATTCGCAGATATGAGCAGCGACATTTTTTCGGAAAGGCGCGATTACGGGCTGTTCGATCTGTTCTATGCAGTAGCACAGAAAAATATCGGAATTGCAGGAGTTACACTGGTGGTTCTGAAGAAGTCGCTCCTTACGAAGGTTGTAAGGCCGTTGAACCCGTACCTCAGCTACAGGGATCATGTTGCGGCGCATTCCGTGCTCAATACTGCGCCTGTATTCGCAGTGTACAGCGCGTTGCTGATGCTGCGTTACATTTCCGGGAGAGGCATCGCGGCCATTGAAGAAGAAAATGTTCAAAAAGCAGGGCTGCTCTATGACACCTTAGAAAAAAGCGTTTCCTTTGAGCTTATTGCGGAAAAAGAGTCCCGGAGCAATATGAATGTAGTATTCCGGGGAATTGATCCGGAAACGGAAAATAATTTTAAATTGTTCTGTAACCACAAAGGTATCGAAGGTATAGAGGGTCACAGAAGAGTCGGAGGCTTCAGAGCGTCCTTATACAACGCGATACGCCTGGATCAGGTACAATACCTGGCGAACGCAATAACAGAATTTGACAAAACAAGAACATAACGAATACGCACATGGCGAACATTACCCCATTTGAAGGATTAAGACCGAAACCTGAATTTGCAGCCGCTGTCGCTGCACTCCCCTATGATGTTGTGAACGTAAAGGAAGCACGGGAAAAAGGAAAAAATCCCATTAATTTCTACCACGTTACCCGTGCCGAAATAGACCTGCCGGATGGCACGGATGTACACTCGACACCCGTTTACCAGAAAGCGAAAGAAAACCTGGATCAGCTGATGGCAGACGGGATTTTGTTCCAGGACGATGAGCCCTGCTATTACATTTATGAACTGGTGATGAATGGTCGCTCACAAACTGGTTTGGTATGCGGCTCCTCCATTGAGGATTACAAAAACGGCATCATCAAGAAACATGAATTCACCCGTCCGGAAAAAGAACTGGACCGCATCAACCACATCAAAACAACGCATGCGCAGACGGGCATCGTATTCCTGGCGTACAACGATCAGCAGGATGTGGAGCAGATTATTGCACAATGGAAAAAAGATCACGCTCCGGCCTATGATTTTGTGGCAGAAGACGGAGTGCACCATATTTTCTGGGTAATGGACGACTATTCAAAAGTAGCTACCGTCACACGCCTGTTCCGTGAGGAAGTGCCCTGTACCTACATCGCAGACGGCCATCATCGTGCGGCTTCCGCTGCGCGTGTGTATGAAGATATGTGCGACAGCGAATTGTCGATTACCGGCGAAGAATCGTTTGCTTATTTCCTTACCTGCATTTTCCCGGCGAGTCAGCTGGCGATCCTGGACTACAATCGCGTGGCAAAAGATCTTAACGGCATGACTCCCGACAGTTTTAAGCAGGCGTTAGCGCAGAACTTCGAAATAGAGTCGGTTGGTGCGGCGCCTTACAAGCCGGTGAAAGCGCATGAGTTCGGCATGTACCTGAACGGCAGTTGGTATAAGCTCACTGCAAAAGACGGCTCCTTTACCACTGACCCTATCGGAATACTGGACGTGAGCATTTTACAGAACAATGTACTTTCCGCATTGCTGGGCATTCATGATCCCCGTACCGATAAACGTATCGACTTCGTGGGCGGCATTCGCGGCTTATCTGAGCTGCAGCAGCGCGTGGACAGTGGTGAAATGGCTGTGGCATTTGCCTGCTACCCTGTGAGCATACAGCAACTGTTTGCAATTGCCGACAGCGGAAATGTGATGCCCCCGAAAAGTACCTGGTTTGAACCCAAGACACGAGACGGGCTTGTTGTTTACCCGATATAAAAAAAAGCCTCCGTACGGAGGCTTTTTTATTGTGGATCCCAGGCTTCGAAAAGCAGATTGAGATAATGATTTTCCGTTTTGGTAATGACCGAATCGGCCTTACACAGCTGCAGGGCGAAATCCAGCAGCTTCAATCTTTCCTGCTCCGTGGAATCATCGTAAAAATCTTCGATGGCTTTAATATAATGGGATTCCCATTCATCCGGCTTCAGATTGCTGATGGTAGCCATCTGCTTATCCAGGTTTACATGAAAGGGGAATTCATGCAGGAGATAATCGCGTATAACAATGTCTTCATTAGGATTAAAACGAAAGTCGACGGCTGACAGGATCATCAGGATGTGATAACCAGCCATCGTCTTATTCATTCTGTTGTTCGGCATAAGCAAATAGTTTCGTCAAAAAAAACCCGGATCAGCGGTGGGTGGCCAGCAGCAGATCCAGGTCTGTATATTTCAAATCAAACCTCCGTGCAATAGAGGCTTTCGTCACACAACCTTTATATAAATAAACACCATTACGGATACCACTTCTCGATTCGATCAGGTATTCCACCCCGCCGAAATCGGCAGACTGGCTCACGATCGGCATCAGCACATTACTGATCGCACGGGATGCTGTACGGGAAACCCCGGAAGCGATATTCGGCACACAATAATGGATCACATCCTGGTATCGGAATACCGGCTTCTGCAACGTTGTGGCGCGGGACGTCTCAAAGCAACCGCCACGATCAATGCTCACATCGATCACAACCGAGCCCGCCTTCATATTCGACACCATCTGCTCCGTAACCACCATAGGTGTGATACCATGCACCGGTTTCAGCGCTCCCACCGCAATATCCGCCGAAGAAAGTTCATTGCTCAGTGTTACGGGATCAAGCACGGAGGTGGACACCCGCCGGCCTATATTATTCTGCAAACGCATCAGACGATATACAGAGTTATCAAAAACAGTGACATTGGCTCCGAGCCCCAGGGCGGCACGCGCAGCAAACTCGCCGACCACACCTGCTCCGATGATCACCACATTTGCAGATGGCACACCCGAAATACCTCCGAGCAAAATTCCTTTACCATTGTGCTGGTTGCTGAGGTACTGGGCGGCGGTAAGAATTGCCGAATTACCCGCAATCTCACTCATCGATCGCACGATCGGATAGGTTCCCGCATCGTCTTTAATAGACTCGAAGGCAATTGCAATAATTTTCTTGTTGATCAGCTGCTCCACCATACTGGCCTTCAGGAACGGCATGTGTATAGGAGACAACACCACATGATTCGGTTGCAGCAAATCTATCTCTTCTTCTGAGATAGGAGCCGATTTAATGATTGTAAGCGCTTTGTACACTTCCGATTTATCATATGCAATACGAGCTCCGGCTTCCGAATAATCGCTGTCACAATAAAAAGCTCCAATGCCGGCATTACTCTCCACAACCACTTCATGACCTCCGTTTACCAGTACAGCTACCGCTTCAGGAGTAAGTGCAACACGATTCTCATCAAAAGAAGTTTCACGGGGAATTCCGATAAACATCTTCTTTTTTTTCGGCTTGATTTCCAGCGTTTCTTCAAGAGGAACATAGGAAAAAGACGGTGCAACAAAAGGCTTCATTCGTTCGACTTTCAAAATAAGTGTAGAAAAGTACAATATGATTTCGAAAAATGGAAGCTTTCAGAAAAAATTGGGATTTAGTTAATAATCGTCACCAAACGAATACGATTTAGGTTTGAATATTCTGTTATTTTTGCGACAAGTACCCCGATCCTAAATGCTTCGTCAAAGTCAGCAGCAAAAGCTGCTCCAGAAAATGTCCCCGCAGCTGATTCAGTTTCTGAAACTGTTGCGTGTGCCTACTATCGAGATGGAGCAAAGAATCAAAGAGGAAATGGAGATCAACCCGGCACTGGTGTATGAATCGGACGCCGCCACCTCCTCTTCTTCCGAAAACATCTTTGAAGACGATAACCGCAGTGAGGATTCCGGCGAGGATTTTCAGGAAGAGGTTTCCCTGCAGGACGATCATGCAGACCAGGTGGATATTGATGATTACCTGCGCTCTGAAAACGACGACGGAGGTTATGCTTACAATAACGAAAACGATAAAAATCCTTATTCGTATCTGAAAAACGATGTGGACTTTCATGAGAGTCTGCTTGAACAGATGCAGATGTTGTCGCTGTCTGAAAAAGAAGAGAAGATTGCAGAGCAGATAATCGGCAGTATCAATGATGACGGTTATCTTAGTCGTTCCATAACCGCGATTGTAGATGACCTTGCATTCAGCCAGAATGTAAACACTACAGAGGAAGAAGTGAAATCCATCATCCAGCGCATCCAGCAGTTTGATCCTCCGGGAATAGCAGCATATACGCTTCAGGAATGCCTGATCATTCAGCTGAAGCGGATCGGTAAGCCGCGTGAAACGATTGCCATTGCAATCAGCATGCTGGAGAAGCATTACGAAGCTTTTGTCAAGAAACATTTCGATCGCATTAAGCGTTCGCTACATATCACTGATGCTCAGTTCCGGGAAGCAATGGACATGATCCTGAAGCTCAATCCCAAGCCGGGCGCTGCTTTTGAAAACCCTACTGCCGTAAATAAGACATACATTATTCCGGATTTTTTTGTCGATAACAACGACGGGAAAATTGAAGTAATGCTGAATTCCAAAAATGCGCCTGAATTGCGTATATCACCGGACTTCCGGGAAATGCTGAATGATTTCGGCCGCACTGATAAAAATAAAAAAGACAAGAAGAACGCAGAAGCAATCACATTCATCAAACAAAAACTGGAATCGGCGCAATGGTTTATCAATTCTATCAAGCAGCGCCAGGCCACTTTATTGCAGACTATGAATACAATTGTGGATCTTCAGAAGGATTTCTTTCTTACCGGGGATGAAACAACGCTGAAGCCGATGATCCTGAAAGATGTGGCGGAACTGACTAACCTTGACATCTCTACCGTATCGCGCGTGGCAAACAGCAAATATGTGCAAACCCAGTTCGGGACCTATTCGCTGAAGCACTTTTTCTCAGAAAAGATCACGCTGGACTCAGGCAAGGAGGTAACCAACAAAGAGATCAAAAGTATTCTCGCGGAGATCATCGAAGGAGAAGACAAAGATCATCCTTTACGTGATGAGGATCTTACGGATATCCTGCTGAAGAAAGGCTACAATATTTCCCGCCGTACCGTTGCAAAATACCGGGAGCAGCTGATGATTCCGGTTGCAAGGCTGAGAAAATCCTGACCGCTATCGCAGCAATTCCCTTAATACGGTAAGCGAGCGTATATCTCCCATATGCTGCGTATGAAGCTGCAGAAAACGTATATACCATTCGAGTATCTGCGCCCTTGAGGCGGAGCTGAGTTTCACCGAAGCACTTTCGCTGAGCAGTTCTATCTGGGAAAGCTCGTCCAGCATACGGGCTTCGTCGTACATGAGTGGCACCGCATCTGCCGGCAGCTTATTGCAGAACGCGCCCTCCCCGGCGTCGAGAAAAGGCTGTTCATCGCTGTATGCTCCGGTGATTCCATAACCCAGGAAACGTCCGCAACGGATCAGGAAGCTGATCGGAAAGTTCGCCAGATCCTGAAGCGGCAGTTGATCCAATGCAGTAAAATACTCCTGACAGAATGCAAACAGTTCTTCCATAGTCTCCCCCTCGGGCAGTAATTTGCCCAGCACTTCAGCGGAAAAAACGGCAATTGCGTTACGGACAATGTCTTCAGAGATCTTCTGATAGTAATACGCCGGGCTGAACTCGCGTATATGCTGCAGCTGTCTGCCCGGGCGGTGATCCACGATCAGATCGAGCAGCGAGCAGACCTGGAGCAATCCTGCCCTGTTGGTTTTCAACTTTGCACTGCGAATCCCTTTAAGCATGTATGCATGCAAACCAAAGCGTTCGGTGAATACCGAAATGATCAGACTGGAGTCTCCATACTTAACCTGCCTGAGTACAATACCTTGTGTTGGCTCCAGCATGTTATTTAATAAACACCATCTTACCGGCGTACGTTTGTGTACCATCGCTGTTGGTGGCGAAGATCAGGTACACCCCGGATTGCGGACGGCGACCGGTGTAATCTTTACCGTCCCACACCGCAGTTCCGCCATTAGCTTTTGTGCGGTACACGAGCTGACCGGAAACATCAGTGATCCGTACATCTGCATTGTTCACCAATCCCTTGATCGCAATAGGACCGCTGTATGAGTGACGGATCGGATTCGGATAAACCAATACGTTCTTATTTTCCGTTCCACCATCCGTCGCAGTACTGCGGAAGGATACAAGACCTTCATCCGTGGCAATATAAACACTACCATCTATGGGATCCACCTTGATTGTCTGAACAGAATTGGATGGCAGAGGGCTGTTGTCCTTTGTAAAACGGAAGATGATCTTGCCTGCATCGTCTGATATGAGCCATACACCGTTACCGGTACCTACCCACTTACGGTTTGCCCCATCCACGGCGATTGTCTTTACCACTTCACCGTTGAACAGCTGGCCTGCGAAGTTGTCGTACTGCACCACGCGGATCTCTGTTTCACATTGTCCTGCGATCACCTGATCCGGGCAGCTGATAATTCCGATACCGTTTGATGTTCCTACCCAGATCACACCTTTCTTATCATTTACGATACATTGCACCTGGTTGTCCGGAAGGTTTCCCAAACCCACGCCCATCTGCAGGCGTGTATACTCATCGTCTGACGCATCTTCCAGAGTGCCCTTAGAATTATACACGAGCAATCCGCCGCCTGCCGGAGAGAAAAACCACTGCTGACCGTAATCGTCTATGATCAGACCCGCAGCACCGTTTTCAAAATAGGGGCGCGGGCGCGTGGAGGGCAGTCCGAACTTATACCATTGTCCGTCTTTCGCAGATTTCGCCATCAGCTCATGCGGAGCATCGGTTTGCGTTACCCAAAGGTTGTTATCACCGTCGAATGCAACGCCGCTGAGGCGGTATGAGGAAGGGTCGATCAGGTGTGGCTCAAAAACCGTTTCACGCAGATTACCTGCACTTTTATCTTCTTTCAGCCAGAATAAGCCATTTACCTGCGATGCGATATACAAAGTGTTATCGGTGGGATCTTTTGCCATACGCACAGCATCCACCAGGTCGTTGAACGGAGGGAATGTGTAGAGGTTGTATGTTGTCCAGGAATTATTATCCAGTACAGAAATACCTTCACGGTTCAGACGCAGGTTCCAGCGATCGTCGTAAGCACCATGCGCAACATATACTTTACGGTCGTTGCAGATAAGATCGTAACCGCCGATACCACGCGGACCGGATGGAGTGATGCGCTCCGATTTATTCAGCAAACCGTTGGTCTGATCTGCCACCCATAAGGTACCATCAAGTGTCTGGCTTATCATCACCGGGTTGGTTGATTCAAATGAATCGAGACGTGCGCCTGTAGCGTCGAAGTGCACAATGGAACCATCATAGCGCGTAGCATTCCAGGAAGATACTGCGAGACCTTTATCGGTAGGATCAAGATGACGCATGACAGAGCCGGGATTAGTAAAGAGCAGAGAGAAGGATCCGTCTGTACGTATCTGAAAAACAGAATCGGCGGAAGCAGCATATACGTTGCCCTGCGATACCGCTACAAATTTGTAAGCCCGGCTTGCATCAACCAATGTCCAGGAGGCTCCATACTGGATCATCGCATTTGTCTTTGCCGTTTTATAAATCCCTTTAGCTGTCGCCACATAAAAAGTGTCTTTTCCCGAAGCAAAATTATATACGGCATATGTACCCGAAGCGTCAGAAAAGGAATAGGTTTCCTTCACTTCCTTCCTTGCCACATCAAGTGCCAGAACACCGATGCCGGTGCTCAGGTAAGCCTTTCCTGCATCGCAATACACCTGATAGATTGCCTTATCGCCCGAAGTGTTTTTCAATTTCAGGAAAGGAATATTTGAAAATGTACCGTCTTTGAACAGATCAATATTACTGTTGGCATAGGCGATCACCGCAGTCTGATTAAGCGCATCGTATCCAATGCAGGACAGGCCTACATCGGCCATTCCGTGCTCCTTGGCATACGTGGTGATTTCCTTATCGGAGAGGTTATAGGTAAAAAAACTCCAGCGGCCTGCAACGAACAGCTGGTTTCCGTCGGTAGCGGTCCCCAATACTTCATTATACGGCAGGTGAGATCGCCACTGGTAAAGCGGGCGATCCTGGGCCACAGACGTGTCAGGGCTTCCGAGAATAACAGCAAACAGCGCGGTTAAGTAGATTTTAAAATAGTTCATGTTCGGAAAATGGTAAACGGCATTCCTAAAACGCCTGTGTGTTTTCATTATTGCTCTGAATCAGATATTCGAGCGTTCGTGGTAAGTAATAGTGTTCGAGACCGGCTATTTTCGCCGCCAGGCTTTCACTGGTTTCTCCGGGACCCAGCAAGCAGGAAGCCTGAAGCAGCACATCGCCTTCGTCATAATGTTCGTTTGCGAGATGTATGGTAATGCCCGAATGCTTCTCGGAAGCATCGATAACTGCCTGATGTACATAGGTTCCATACATACCTTTACCACCGTATTTCGGCAACAGGGCCGGATGGATATTGATCACCTTACCGGGGAATGCTGCGAGCACCGAGGCAGGTACTTTCCAAAGAAAACCCGCCAGTACGATCCATGCAGGCTGATAGGTGGATAGTGCAGCCAGAAATGCCGGCGTTTCAAAAGATTCTCTGTCAATCAGAAGATAAGGTATATTATTTTGCCTTGCTATATCCAGTACGCCTGCCGTTGCTTTATTGCATACGATCAGTGCAATATGCGCTTTCCCGTTTGCCTTAAAATATCTGATAATGGCCGCTGCATTCGATCCACGCCCGGAAGCAAAGATGACGATCGGTACGGAGGGCACTGAACTACTCAAATCACTCATATTCTGCAAAAGTACTATTACTTAGGCTTTGACATCATGCTTTCGCTGCCGAAATTTTAAGCCTTTCTTGAGACTCGGCAGGCTGAATATCTAGCATATAAAATGTAGTTTTGTTGATACACTGTGATGCCCGGAGTAAGTTTTCCGGGATCAATCCACGTACTACATGACAGAATTCCGTCCACAACGATTTCAGATATTACCTCCTGCGGTAAAAAATCTGATCATCATTAATGCATTATTACTGCTGCTGAGCAGTGTTCTCGAAAAATACGGGATACGCTTATCCGATCACCTGGGCCTGCACTATTGGAGGTCCCATTATTTTCGTCCATGGCAATTACTGACGCATTTATTCTTACATGGAAACTTCACACATCTGTTGTCCAACATGTTTGCACTATGGATGTTCGGTAGTCTGATCGAAAACATATGGGGGACAAAACGGTTTCTTGTGTTTTATTTTATATGTGGTGTGGGGGCAGCTTTGTGTCATCTTACCGTGCTCGGATTCGAGTTTGGTGCAATTGAAAAAGCATTTGCGCAATATCAGCTGAATCCGACTGTTGATCAGTTTGGCCGGTTTGTAACACAATACATTAACGGACCTTTCCAGGAAAGTTTCCGCAATTACCAGCATTTATGGGAGAGCAACCCTTCGAATACAACATTTATCAACGAATCCTCCTATTACATTAATCTTTACATCCGCGGAGGGTATGATATAACGGCTCACGGCCAGGTGGATGGCATTATCGATCAGGCAACCGTAGGAGCTTCAGGTGCGATATTCGGTGTATTGTTCGCATTTGCCTATCTGTTTCCGAACATGGAACTGTATATTTATTTCCTGTTTCCGCTTAAGGCAAAATACTTTGTGGCGCTGTATGCAATTGTTGAGCTATTTGCCGGAATACAGAATTCGGCAGGAGATAATGTGGCGCATTTCGCGCATCTGGGCGGAATGCTGTTCGCGTTTATTTTGTTACGTTACTGGCAGAAAAACAACCGCCGTCATTTTTATTAAACCAGGATTACTATAGAAAATGTCCCGTTCTTCCTTACAAAGATTCCATATCCCTGCCTATAACAAGAATGCTGTGATCCAGCTGATTGCATTTTCCGGTCTCGGATTTGTGGCTGTTCGCCTGGTATGGATCACGATGATCGTTTATGCAGTCCCCCAGGCCCGTGCATTCGCGCTTACTTTTGAATATGTGGGTATTGCGGATCTGCCGCGTATCCAGGAAAGGTGGTGGACGATCTTTACCTACGCCTGGTGCCACCGTGGCTTCTGGGAGTGGCTGAGCAATATGCTGTGGCTTTTCTGCTTCGGCAATGTGGTGCAGAACCTCGTGGGCTATAAGCAGATCATACCGCTGTTCCTGTATACGACTATTATGGGCGGACTCGCATTTACGCTGACGCAATTGTTCCCCTCGGCCTTGCTCCCTGCAGGTTCCCTGGTAATGGGAGCGCATGCCGGCATATTCGGTATAATGTGTGCGGCGCTTACCTTATCACCGTCTTACCGCATTTACCTGAGTGACTATTTCGGAGTGCCCCTCGCCGGACTCGCCGCGTTGTTTACCTTACTGATGCTGCTGAGCGTTCCGCTCACACCGGCCAATATTACCATGCTGCTGACCGCGGGTCTTACCGGGTTTGTCTATGTAAAACTATTGCAGAACGGTTTTCAGCCGGGCGCCTGGGCTTACACTGTTTTTCATCGTATGGACCGGAAGCTCAGTCCTTCTGAAGCGCCATACAAACCAAAGCGCATAAAAAGCCCGCAGGAAGAAATAATTGACCGTATACTGGATAAGATCAACGAACACGGATACGATTCACTTTCACCGGATGAAAAGAAGCAGCTACGGGAAGCCAGCCGTTAAGTCGCTTTTAAGACACCTTTTGTCAGCTATTTTGCCGTATTGACATTAATTTTATCGTGGCGCGAAAATTGCCACAGACCATTTACATAAAATTTAAAAAGCTCAAAAAATGAACCATAACGAATTTCGCAAATACGCCATCAAGCATCATGGCATCAGCAGCCTTACCGTAGACAGCTACACGGCTGCGATAAACACCAAATTCCCTACCAACCTTACTCCGTACATCATCGAGGAGCGCCCCATGAATGTTGCTTCCATGGACGTATTTTCCCGCTTGATGATGGATCGTATCATCTTCCTGGGAGAAGGCATCAACGATTACGTGGCTAATATCGTAACAGCCCAGATGTTGTTCCTGGAAAGCACTGACCGTAACCGTGACATTCAGATGTACCTGAACAGTCCTGGAGGCAGCGTATATGCAGGTTTAGGCATTTATGACACCATGCAGATCATCAACCCCGATGTATCCACTATCTGTACCGGTATTGCAGCTTCCATGGCGGCAGTGCTGATGTGTGCGGGAACAAGCGGAAAACGCACTGCACTGAAACACTCCCGCATCATGATCCACCAACCATTGGGCGGAGCAGAAGGACAGGCAAGCGATATCGAAATCACTGCCCGTGAAATCGGAAAGCTGAAAAAAGAACTGTACGAGATCATTGCGGAACATAGCGGACAGCCGTTTAAAAAAGTAGAAAAAGACAGTGACCGCGACTACTGGATGACCGCGCAGGAAGCAAAAGATTACGGAATGATCGACGAAGTGCTGATCCGTAATCCACGCAAACAAACCGGCATGGAAAATAAATAAGTCTAGCGTTTTATTAAGAAGGGCCCGTTCTGTACGAACGGGCCCTTTTTTATTCCGGCTGGCCGTCAGTTTGGACCGATCTTTGATTATAGAAGTACAGATGAACATACAAATTAAAGATGAACGACAAACGATATGCAGCATTTCTGCAGAACATCCGGCACATCCGTACAAAAAAAGATATCCGTCAACATACTGTAGCCCGCAGGATCGGCGTCACGCCAACTGCCTATTGCCGCATGGAAAATGGTCAGAGCCAGATAAATGTTGCCAACCTGTTCCTGATCGCAGAAGCATTGAAGGTAAGTCCGCACGAACTACTGATGCAATAAAAAAGGGAACTGTCATCTATATATAAACAGCTCCCTTTTATTAAAATCCGCTTTTGGTTTACCGCTTTTCATGTACCGGCAACCCAAGCAGGTTTGCAAACAGCCTGTAGGCACCCGGTACGCCTGCGGGTAACTCTCTGAAGAATGCGAGACCTGTATACACAAAGTTCCCGCGGCCGTAAGCTCTGATGAGCAGGCTTCCGTCCTGAGCATTCTCTTTAGGGTCTGCCATCGACAATACTTTGGTGTATTTACTCAGGGAGTCTGTAGCAAAGTAAATGCCGCGCTCCTGTATCCATCCGTCAAAGTCTGCCGGAGTGATCTCATTGGGGAAATGAAAAACAGCATGATCCGGCCTGAGGAATGTTACAGCCGCATGTTCATCCGTCACGCGGTCGCGGGTGATCGTAAAAGGATACGGACCGATATCTACCGGAACGGAACTGATCCTGTTATTTGTATTATATTGCACAATCAGATTGCCACCTTTCTTCACATAGTTCATCAATGCTTTGTAATGCTGTTGCATTTTCGGATTGGTATTGTACGCACGCACACCCGTTACAATCGCATCATAGGCTGAAAGGTCACCCTGCTCTATCATATCGTCGTTCAGCATGGTCACTTTATATCCAACCTGCTGCAGGCAGGACGGAATCTCATCTCCCGCCCCCGCAATGTAGCCTATATTGTTGCCCGACTTATACATGTCTATGCTTACCAGTCTGGTAGTCGCAGATGATAAGGTAAACTGAGCAGGAATATGGTCGTAATCAATCCGGCGAATGCTTTTTTCATAATTATTTCCGTCAATGCGCACACTGGCTTTGAGCTCGGAAGCAGGCGCTCCCGCAACCGGCTCCACGTACACCCGGATGATCGCTTCATCACCGGCAGATTTAAGATGTATCTGTGGTTGTTCCACATCGGCATACCATCCGCCTGAGGCTGTTACCGACAGATGTCCGTTTACATCAGACTTGTTTGCCTTTACGGTAAGGGAAAGCACGCGACCTTTACCATTACGGAAAACGTTCACAGCTTCGGGCAAATTAATTGTAAGCGGTGGTAAGACTTCCAGCGGACGATACACTTCCCCTTTCACAGGATCTGTATACTTATACACTACCGGTATTTCGTAACCGATGCGCACACCATCGATCTTCAGGTGCACCTGTTCGCTCAATGCCGGACCATTTTCCGCCTTTCCTATCATCAGTTGATCGTCCACGATAAAAGCACCTGTATTGTGCGGTTGCTGCAGCCAGTATGGGGTAGAATAAGCCTGGGTAACGGGCACTGCATCCGCGTGTTTGAACGCATACAGCTGATTAGGTTTCAGCGGCAACTGCATACCGGTGTCGGAAGCGGCGTACACCAGCTGTTCCAGTTCTACGGCTGCCTTTTTACGCAGGATGATTTGTGTATTTACCGGAATCGATGCGCCGGGCATTACTTTATAGTCTGTCGCAGAAGCTTCCATCCATATTCCTGCACAATCAAGAATGATCGCTTTCAGCTCTTTTTCCTTTTGCGTCTTCCAGTAATGCGTTTCCGGATCTTTGTCGGACAGGCTTTGCAACTGGCGGTAAACAGCAACGAGTTGAGGGATGGAGCGTTCCGGTGCCTGTATATTGTATTGAGCTATGATCTTACTGATAGCAGCCTGTATCCCTGCGCCTCCCGGTATACGCGACCACGAAGTATTGACGCCGTCGAACAGATCTTTCTTTGCACTGTTGCCGGCCAGTTGTTTAAAATATTCAAACGATTCGCCACGGGTGCTTGCCGAACCAAAACCCTGGCTTTTGTGATTGGATCTGCTTGCGGCGGCAATCTCTCCGTACGACTTCCCGAGCAGCTGGTTGTATCCGCCGACATCAATCTTCATCTGGGATTCCGACGTGGTATTTAATCCGCCGAAGTTGAAGGTGTTCCAGAAAATGCGCTTCGGCTGCCATACCTGCGTGTACTGTAATTGCTCGGGGAACCAGCGGGGATCTCCTGCAATTTTAAAGGCTTCTTCCGCAAGGATAGCGGAAGCGGTATGATGTCCATGGCCACCTTCTCCGGTGGTGGGGAAACGACAAATGATCACATCCGGTTTGAAGTTTCGGATCACCCATACCACATCAGAGAGAACAAGCCCCTTATTCCAGAAGGTGAATGTTTCCTGCGGATTCTTTGAAAAGCCGAAGTCGAACGCTCTGGAAAAAAATTGCTCAGCGCCGTCTGTACGGCGTGCTGCGAGCAATTCCTGGGTGCGGATCAGTCCGAGCATTTCACCCTGTTCTTTCCCGATCAGATTCTGGCCGCCATCGCCTCGTGTGAGCGACAAATACCCTGTGCGCAGCTTGCGTTCGCTTGCGAGGTAGGCAAGCAGTCGTGTATTTTCATCGTCCGGATGAGCAGCGATATACAGGACAGAACCTGTTACGTTGAGTTTCTTTAACTGAAGCAGTATTTCTGAAGAACTGGCTGCGGGTGTTTGGGCCTGCACATGCGGTGCGGTGATTCCCATTACAGCCAGGGCCATATAGCGAAGTAGTTTCATGTTATAATGTTAGCGTACTTTTTTTATTTTATTATCGAAAACAATCAGCCTGCTCTCCGAGCATTTTGATAATCCGTTCATTCCATTCGCGCTGGCTCTCATGGTAAATACCATGATTGGTGCGCCTGTCATATTCATCCTGCTCGTCTTCGTTTTTTTTCTGATAACGTTCCTGCAGCGAA
This sequence comes from Chitinophagaceae bacterium, assembly GCA_049840855.1. Classification (GTDB taxonomy): domain Bacteria; phylum Bacteroidota; class Bacteroidia; order Chitinophagales; family Chitinophagaceae; genus Rurimicrobium. Next base: position 62,583 of record JASGJF010000035.1, read on the forward strand.
TGAATTTCCTCTTCGAACCTGTTGGTGAAGGAAAAATGTTTTAACTCCTCAAACAGCGCGCAGGCATTCAGCGCCGTGATATCAAAATGTCTTTGTTCATGAGCAAGTGTCCAGTCCGTTTTTGATTGCGGCAGCACCCACGATTGTCTTTTGCTGAAATGCGCATAAACACGAATGTCGAGGTGCACCTCGCCGTTCCGGATACTGCCCTCATAACGTACGGAAACTCCGGTATATGCCATAGCAACCGCATCGGCATTGCGTTCTTCCTCGCCCTGAAAGTCGTCCCAATCCAATTTTCTGCTTTTCACATACACGATCTGATCGGGATCTTTGGACGTGTTGTCCATGATAACCCGGGCATAAATTTTTCGTTGCTGCGCAAAAGAACCGGATGCCGGAAAAAGTAAAACAACGACTGTCAATAAAATCAGATACCACCTCATAGTCTCCCTTATTTTGCGCGCTCATACTGATCCGGCCATTTCCATGCTGCTCCGAGCGCCTGCGCAGCCTGTACCGGGAAATAAGGATTGCGGAGCAATTCTCTGCCGAGGAAAATCAGGTCAGCAGCTCCGCTCTTTAAAATTGCTTCAGCCTGTTCAGGTTCTGTGATCATCCCAACAGCACCGGTCATGATCCCGGAACCCTTGCGTATGGCGGCGGCCAACGGCACCTGGTAGCCCGGCCCGACCGGTATTGGGGCTTTAGGGATATTAGCTGCGCTGGACGCATCGATCAGGTCCACACCTTTGTCTTTGAGAATTGCAGCCAGCCGAACAGAATCCTCGATTGTCCAGGCGCCGGCATCTTCCACCCATTCCGTGGCTGATATACGTACGAACAAAGGCAATTCGGCCGGCCAGACCGTTTGTACCGCATCGATAATTTCCAGCAGGAACCGGATGCGGTTATCAAAGCTGCCTCCATATTCGTCGGTACGGAAATTGCTCAGGGAGGAATAAAACTGGTGGATCAGGTAGCCATGTGCCGCATGTACTTCCACCACTTTAAAGCCTGCACCGAGTGCACGCCTTGCCGCATCCCGGAACGCGGAGATAATTTCCTTTATTTCTGCAACCGACAATTCATGCGGCGTGCGGTCTTTTTCGTGATAGGGTACGGCGGAAGGAGCAACGGTAGTCCAGCTATTCGGGCCTTCGGCAATCTGGCGGCCTCCGTTCCAGGCTTTTTCGGCGCTGGCTTTGCGCCCTGCATGTGCTAGCTGTATACCGGCCACGCTACCCTGTGCATGAATAAAGTCTGTAATTCTTCTCAGGGGTGCCATATGCTCCTCTTTCCAGATGCCCATATCCGCATAGCTGATACGTCCTTCCGGAGCAACAGCAGTTGCCTCCATGATAATCAGCCCGCTGCCGCCAACTGCGCGACTGCCCAGGTGTACAAGGTGCCAGTCGTTTGCAAATCCGTCTTCTGCGGAATACTGGCACATCGGCGACATGACAATACGGTTTCTGAGTATTACACTTTTAATCGTCAGGGGGCTAAATAATTCAGACATGTTTATTGGTTCTTTGTTGTACGGTATGAATAATTTCCGAGGCAGCTGTATCGGAAGCGTTTCCCGTTCCGAGCAATGTGCGCAGCTGCTGGTATTGCCCGCGCATCCGACGGAGCTCAGGTGTATCCTGCAGCAGCTTACCCAGTTCGGCACGCAGGCGTTCGTGGTTCAGTTCGTCCTGGATGAGCTCCGTTACCACAGGAGCATCCATGATCAGATTTACAAGCGATATGTATTTTACTTTTACCAGTTTGCGCGCAAGCCAGAACGAAAAAGGATTGCCGCGGTAACACACTACCTGTGGTACGCCGAATAAGGCAGTCTCAAGCGTGGCTGTTCCGCTGGTGACGAGCGCCGCACTTGCCTGGCGCAGCAATTGATACGTTCCCGATGTGGCTATTTGTACCGGTGTTGCTCCTATCAGTCGGGCAAACAGCTCATCCGGCAGCGACGGTGCTTTGGCCACGACAAACTGATATTGCGGAAAATCATGCACTACGGATAGCATGACCGGCAATTTGGACAGCACCTCCTGTTGCCGGCTTCCGGGAAGAAGCGCCACAATGGGGCGGATTGGCGCCGGCGGAGCAGGAACCTCGTCCAGGTGCTGCTGTATGGCTTCGGGAAGCGGGTGTCCTGTATATACCACATCGTACTGCCACTTGCGGTAAAATTCCTGTTCAAAGGGGAGTATTACGAGCATCTTATCCACTACTTTGCGGATCAGCTTTACACGGCTTTCTTTCCAGGCCCACACCTGGGGGGAAATATAGTAAACTACCGGAAAGCCTTGCGCGGCAGCCCATTCGGCAATACGCAGGTTAAAACCAGGATAGTCTATCAATATAATCACATCCGGCCGGAATGCAGTAATGTCCTGTTTGCAGAAAGAGAGATTACCCATGATGGTACCAAGGTGTTTGATCACCTCTACAAATCCCATAAAGGCCAGGTCACGGTAATGCTTTACCAGTGTTGCTCCTGCCGACTGCATTTTATCACCACCCCAGCAGCGTACAGATGCGTTCTTATCCTGCCGGTGAAGCGCCTTCACCAGGTTACTGCCATGTAGATCTCCACTGGCTTCGCCGGCTATGATGTAGTATTTCAATAAAAAAGCAGTTGCATTCTACCAAACAAACATCAGCAATACAATCAAGACGACATACAACATGGTTGCGATGAAAATTCCGCGCGATATGTAATCATACCTTTTAGAGTTACAGTACACAAAAGGTATCAGATTGGCGAGCAAACTCAGCGTCATCAGCTTAGCGAAAGTTCTGTTATCTTTCCAGTAATTGGTAATAAAGTTTTCCAGTGACTGAGAACCGCCCCTGAAAATAAAATAGACCACCAGAAAGCCCAGCAGAGGAACCAGTGCTCCTACAATAAAGCCAACAATGGGAATGTCTCGTCTCATATTATGTTGCTGAAAAATGAATCGCTAAGTTAGGAAAACGACTACGAAATTCAGGTTAAAAAAACTATGACACGTATCATTCGGAATAATTCTTCATTTCGGCTACCTTTGAGCAAAATTTGAGCGTACTATCATGAATTTTCCACTGAAGAATATACCAGAAAGAACCTCTGTTCCAAGAGAGTACGGATTGACGATGATCATGGACAAAGGTCTTTCAGTTGCTGAAGTAAAAAATTTCATATCCGTTGCGCGACCCTATATTGATCTGATCAAACTTGGATTCGGAACTTCGGCAGTTACGCCCGATCTGAAGGCCAAGATACAGGTGTATCAGGATCATGATATTCCGGTTTATTTCGGCGGAACGCTTTTCGAAGCGTTTGCCATCAGGGGGCAATTTGACGATTACCTGAATATCGTAAAGGAATATAACCTGAAACATGTGGAAGTGTCCGATGGTTCTATGACCATAGATCACGCTACCAAATGCAGCTACATCGAACGTCTTGCCAAGGAAGTAACTGTTTTTTCGGAAGTGGGTTCAAAAGATGCCACCCACATTATTCCTCCTTATAAATGGATTGAGCTGATGCGTTCTGAACTGAATGCAGGCTCCCGTTATGTGATCGCAGAAGCGCGCGAAGCAGGTAATGTAGGTATTTACAGGGGATCGGGTGAGGTTCGTGAAGGCCTGGTACAGGAAATCCTGACACAAATCCCGGAACAGCAGATCATCTGGGAAGCTCCGCAAAAAGCGCAGCAGGTGTACTTCCTCGAGCTGTTGGGAGCAAATGTAAACCTCGGTAACATCGCGCCTACAGACGTCATCCCGCTGGAAGCAACCCGCATTGGCCTGCGCGGAGACACGTTTCATCTGTATCTGAACAAATAAAATCTGGAAAGCGGTTGTACTCACAATCGCTTTTTTACTGTCATGAATATGCAGTTCGGTATTATCGGTAAACCCCTATCGCATAGCTTTTCGCCTGCGTATTTCAACCGTCGCTTTCGTGAAGCCGGATCAGAAATGCACTATGAAGCCTTTCCACTCGAACATATCGGTGAATTACCGGAATTGTTACAGCAACACCCGGACCTGCGCGGACTGAATGTAACGCTTCCCTACAAGACAGCAGTTATCCCCTTCCTGGATTATATCAGCGAATCTGCGAAAGAGATCGGCGCTGTGAATTGTATACGCATACAGGATGGTACTCGCTATGGCTACAATACAGATGTGTATGGATTCCGTGAAAGCCTCAGACCGCTGCTTCATAAAGACATTATTTATAAAGCCCTGGTGCTCGGCACCGGCGGCTCGTCAAAGGCCGTTACTGCAGCGCTCCGTCAGTTGAACATCGGGTATACGCTGGTATCTTCTTCCGAGGGGAAGGGATGCGCTTACACAGCGCTTACCCCACCTGTACTTGAGGAGCATTTGCTGATCATCAATACCACGCCCCTGGGTATGTGGCCCGATACCGGTGCAGCCCCGCCTATTCCTTACGAAGCTTTAGGACCGGACCATTTGCTGTTCGACCTTATCTATAATCCGGAAGAAACCCTTTTCCTGCAAAAGGGGAAACAGCAGGGGGCCTCAGTAAAAAACGGGTTAGAAATGCTGCTGTTGCAGGCCGAAAGAAGCTGGGAGTTATGGAACGACCTGACGACTGAACCTATCGTGACAGTCTGACGAGATATTGCCCCGTTTCGTCTTCATCAATGAGTTCTACCCTCCAGCCCAAAGGTTCTGCTATTTTTGAAAGCGTATCCCTGTCGATATAAAGCCAGGTAAACCATTCTGATTTTACGCGGCGGTACTCATAACAGCAGTCGATTTCACCATAGTAACGGTCCTTAGGCATCGGAGCGCCGTCTTCATACAGATAAGCGACGTCGGAAGAATCAAACAGGAGCTGGCCTCCCTCACGTAATAATTGTCCGGCGTGCAGGAGAAAGCGTTCCAGTCCACCCAGGGAACCGACCAGTCCGATTCCGTTCATCAGCAGCAAAAGTGTATCATATTGTTGTCCGTTCAGTTCAAATATATCTGCCTGAAGCACCTGTTCCACACCTCTTGCTTCCATAACCGCAACTGCACCTTCGGAAATATCCAATGCCGTAACGTCGCGACCCATGTCTTTCAAAGCGAGCGCATGACTTCCGGCTCCGGCTCCTATATCCAGCACTTTACCGTAACACAGATCCAGGGCTGTCTGCTCAAGATCAGGCATGGAATCAAAATCGCGGAAGTAAACAGGCACAAGCATTTCCACCTTAGGGCCTATATGATCGTGAACCCAGAGCTTATATTCCTGTCCGTCAAAAAAATGCTCGCGCAACGCTCGCCCCAGTACATCTTTCATGAAACTGTTGATTGAATAAATTGTTCGTAATGATCGCGCCAGCCGTTCCAGACCGGATCTGAACCGAGTGAGAAATTATGGAATACGGTAACCATACTACTGCCTGAAGCAGCAAGGTGGTCCCGCATACGACGGAGCAAACCGAAAGCCTGCTCTACGGGAAGCGAAAGCTCGTAATGAGCCGTCGTATCCATGAAACAAAAAGGTGTGATCCGCAGCCCGGTAGTCTCCTCGTGCTCCAGATCATACCAGTAAAAGGCATTACCGGTTCCCGCACGGAATCCGGGATGCGTGCCGTATCCCATAGAGTAGTCCTCCCTGATGCCATTGCGTAACAGCAAACGGAAAGTATCCGGCAGGCGAAAACGGATGTAATGCTGCCGCGAACGCGTCATGGCCTTTCCGGTAATAGCTTCAAGTATTTTTTGTTCTGCCTGTAGGGTGTTTTCCCGCACCGAACTGTTGTAAGACGGATGAAGGCCAACGCGGTAATGTTCCGACAAGTGCCGGATCAGCGAACGCATAGCCGGGTGATCCGGGGCGATATTCTTATCGAAAGAATCTGCCTGCGTTGCGGCCAGGATGAAATACAGCGGATCCAAACCGAAGCGGTCGTGTAATTGATCGAGAAAACCGAAGCTGTCGTATGGATCGGGAGCGTTGCCAAACAAAACCTGTGTACGCGCCTGAAGCCCGTGAAAATTAGTGCGTGTGAGATCCCGGAGATAGCCGCCGGCATTGCGCAGCCAGCCTTTATGCAGGTAGCTCCAGGCAATATCAATATCGTAGCTGGGTGTAAAGCGAAAGGCCTTTTGCTTCACGGGCAGGCCTTTATTTTTAAGCCATGACCCAAATGCATGCAGCCATTCGTCTGCCAGCGGACGTTCAAGCAAATTCGCCTGAAACAAAATACTTTCCCGCGCATCGAAACGGTCGTGTTTGTCCGGCTTGTGATTTGTATACTCTTCATACCGGCTGATCAGCAAAAACACTGCCGAGAACACATCGAACGGAATATCCATGTCCGCATCTGTGGTGAAAAAAGCAGGGATATTTTTCCACTCAGACCATTGCACAGATTGCGGTGCGATCCCTTTCTGGTGCAGCAATCCGCAATTATACAATTGTGTGTTTGCGGAACTGACCCCGTATGCAAGCAGGAATGATCCGTCTTCCACAGGAGGCTCTTCCGGCAACAAAAGCCTGAAACGCAATCCGAGTATTGCTGAAAATATCCAGTCGCAGACATATTGCAATCGTGGTGTGCGCTCACGGCACAGGATCGTGATATCGGCCTGTTGCATCATCCGGCAATCCGTTGTTTTAATTTCCAGATAATCGAATCCGTCTTCTGAAACGCTTCATAGCAGGCTTCCTTTCCACCGAAGCGTTTGAAGAAATGAGCGATATCATCGTCCATACTGCCTTCGAAATCGAAAATCGAAAGACCCTGTTTTTTTGCTTTGACAATGGCCTCCCACAGCAACAGCGAAACCGCTCCTCTGTGTGTTTGCTCCGGGGTTGCACTGAGCAGGTAATAAATTGTGGTCTTATCCTGAACAAGCCAGATAGCTGCCTGTATCTCACCTGCGGCATTACGGGCAGTATAAGCACGGCTACAACCTTTCCGGGCACCGGTTTGCATCAACTGCTGCAACAGGGATGCGCTGTAAGGATAAGGTTTTCCCTTGGCTGTAAAACTTGCGGACTGCCATTCTATGAACGTTTTTAATTCCGGAAAGGATGCGTCGACCAACAAATCCTGCTGTGCTTTGCGTATTGCATTTTTTCGCTTCGGATGAATCGCATTCCAGAGTGCATCTTCACTCAACTGTAAATCGAGCAGATAGGTTCGCTTCTTTTCACAACTTAACCCCTGAGCTGCAAACCATTCTCCATAGCTTACGCCAGGCATACAGGACCATTGCCGGAATGCAGAACGCGGTAATGCTTTGTATAATGAATTGAGTTCCGCCCCCGTGCAGGGTTGTCTCGTAGCCTGCAAAGGCCCGAGATAAGGCGTAAGCGGCGGATTCCGCAACAACAGCATACCTGCCTTACGGACGTAGGAATAAGGCCATACCACAGTAACTCCTGACGCTCCGTTTTCCATCACCACATCCCAGGCCTGTTCGCAAACAATGTCCAGCCACCAGCTCTGAAAAAAAACCGGCAGCTGTTCTTCAATTGCTGCATATAGCGCTTTATCACCCACTTATTCCTTACCTGATTTTCTTTTTGTAAAAAGCTCCCGGAATGTTTGTTTCGGGAAATGCAGCTCCTCCCGGTGATCTGCCCAGGAGTGCCGGAACACGGCATGAAAAACCTGGTTTTTGATGCCACTACCCGCCATTTGCAACAGACGTGGCGACAGCATACCCCTGCGCCACATCTTCCACGCAAATTGCTCCTGGAAGCCGTTCATATGGTCGCGCGCTGCGATCTGCCTGTTGCTGAGCAGCATATTATGTATATTGATCTTCAGGGGACATACCTCAGTGCAATTACCACAGAGGCTGGATGCGTAGCTAAGGTGCTTATACGACTCCATACCCTTCATGTGCGGTGTTATCACTGCCCCGATAGGGCCGCTGTAGGTTGTTCCGTATGCATGCCCCCCGATGTTTTTATACACCGGGCACGCATTCAGGCAGGATCCGCAACGGATGCAATACATGCTCTCCCGCACTTCAGGTGTTGCCAGCAGATTTGTCCGGCCGTTATCGAGCATGATCACATACATCTCATCCGGCCCGTCCAGTTCTTCCCCGTTGCGGGGCCCAAAGAAAACAGTATTATAAGAAGTGAGCCGCTGACCTGTTCCGTATGTCGCAAGCAGAGGCAGGAATAATTCCAGGTCGTTCAGACGTGGTAATACTTTTTCAATACCCACGACAGCGATATGCACTTTCGGTAAGGCCGTGCTTAAACGGCCATTCCCTTCATTTTCGGTTACAGAAACAGCACCGGCATCGGCGATCCAGAAATTGGCGCCGGTAATGCCGATCTGCGCCGACTGGTATTTCTGTCTCAGGTTTTCCCTGGCGACCAATGTAAGCTCGGCAGGACTGAGACCAGCAGGTGTTCCGAGTTTTTCATGGAACAGTTTCGCTACATCTTCTTTACTCTTATGCATCGCAGGCGTGACGATGTGATAGGGAGGTTCTCCGTCCAATTGCTGAATATATTCGCCCAGATCGGTTTCCACCGATTCGATACCGTTTTCTTCAAGAAAGGCATTCAGATGGATTTCTTCCGTAACCATCGACTTCGACTTTACGATACTGCTCGCTTTATGCGCCTTACAAATAGCCAGTATATGCTCCAGTGCTTCCTTTGCGTCTTCTGCCCAAAGAAGTTTGCCACCATTGGCGGTGAACCGCTTTTCAAATTGCTCCAGATTACGATCCAGCTCCTCTATTGCGCGCCATTTAATATTCTTGGCTTTTTTGCGCGACCATTCCAATTTCGCAAACTGTTCTTTACCCCGCAGCACAGCGTCATTGTACTTGCTGATATTCCAGGATATTTTGCGCTTATGCTCGGCGTCGAACACCTTTGCATCGCTTTTTTCAAGAAACGTGTGCTGTAGCTGATTCATTCAGGCAAATATACTCACTAAGACGGGTTATTCAGGCAGGCTCAGACCGGGGGAAACAGGTGAAAAGTTTTAGTATCTTTACTGATCAGGCTTTGAAAAAAATATTATGAAACAACTTTATACTTTGTTATTAGCAACCGGTCTTTCCTGGAGCGCGATCGCGCAGGATGGTCCCGGGTTGTCGCCACTTACCCGCATGTACCTGAAAGACGCACAGAAAATGGCTCAGAATGAATCACTGCCAACTGGCTACCTGTATAAAAAGCGGGTGGACGGACGTATCTGCGTAAGTGCGATCATCAAGATAAAAGAAGGAAAAGCGGCCGAAGTCTCCACGGCTTTGTCCGGTATCAGCGCCTCCGTAGGTACGCGTGCAGGAAATATCTGGACAGTGCAGGTGCCCGTGGCACAAGTGAAGACATTTACTCAGATAAAGGAGATCGCTTACATCCAGCTGGATGAGCCCGTAATCCCCAACCTGGATGTCGCCAGGGCAACCACCCGCGTCGATTCTGTACACCAGGGTATCGGCTTGCCGCAGGGATACAGCGGAAAAGGAGTGATTGTGGGTATCATGGATTTTGGATTCGACTATAACCACCCGACCATGTATGATACCAGCGGAAAGCGTTACCGTATCGTCAAAGCATGGGAAATGAATGCGAGTGGAACACCTCCCAGCGGATTCACATACGGGGCGGAGATCAGCGATACGACTTTACTGAAAGTACGGAAGACCGATAACAATGTACAAACGCACGGCAGTGGTGTAGCCGGCCTTGCTGCCGGTTCCGGATTCGGGACTGCGGGCCGCTTTAAAGGAATGGCTTACGAAAGCGATATGATCCTGGTAGGCGTACGCCGCGATTCTCTTAGCGGGGAATGGCTCACGGGAGGCTTCTCCGACTTTATCGACGGCGTAAACTATATGATGCAATATGCCACCAGCGTTGGCAAACCGATAGTAGTAAATATCAGCTGGGGATCCCATTCAGGTCCGCACGACGGATCTTCTCTCGTAAACCAGGCTTTCGATGCGATGACCGGCACAGGGAAACTGATCGTAATGAGCGCGGGTAATGATGGTGGCACACCCATTCACCTGCAAAAAACGTTCACCAGCTCTGACACCGCAATCAGGACATTCCTGCAATTCAGCACCACGCCCGTAAAACGTACCTGGATAGACATCTGGGGGGACACTTCAAAAACCTTCTGCGTAAAAACGTCCTTATATACAGCCGGCGGCACAGAAGGTAATTCCACTGGTGTAATCTGCATCGACAACACAACAAAGTCGCATATGCTGATTGCAAAAAACGGGCTTGACACCTGCTATGTGGAAACTATCACCTCTGCATCCGAGTACAATATGAAGCCACGCGTCACCATCAATATCTATAATAAGTCGAACGACAGCGTGGGTATCCAGGTAAGCGGAACAAGCGGTGCGATTGACATGTGGAACGAATATTACTATTACGGCTACACGTACCGGTATAACTGCATATTCTCCGATATGGGAATTGCCGGAGCAACGAACGGAGACCGCGATTTTACGATCAGCGATATGGGCGCCGGAAAATCGGTTCTGCTGGTAGGCGCTTACATATCCAAGAACAAATTCACCAATCTTAATGGCAGTCTGCTCGGATACTCCGGCGTTGTGGGTCAATTGGCAAGCTTTTCCAGTCATGGCCCTTATGTAGATGGCCGTATCAAACCTGACATTACAGCTCCGGGGCTAACGATAGCTACTGCCTGCAATTCTCAGGATGCGGACTATCTTCCGGGTGGTGCCAGCTCAAATCTGCTGGTGGCAAAATATACGGCTCCGTCCAGTGGCGACTCCTTTTTCTACAGTGAATTTTCAGGCACCTCAGCAGCGTCTCCGATTGCCGCGGGCATTACCGCTTTATTGTTACAGATCGATCCCACGCTTACCCCCGCACGTCTTGCTGCGTTGATCGGCGAAACTGCGATCCAGGATTTTTACACGGGAACGCTTCCTGCAAGCGGTACCATTACCTGGGGTAAAGGAAAGATCAACGCATATGGCGCTGCCCGCAAATTACTGAAGGAGCTTAGCATCGCAACACCGCACGGAGCGGAGGCTCCTGATGTGGTACTGATGCCGAATCCTAACACCGGTTCATTTACCCTGGATTTGCAGGCACCGGATGCAGCCAGCTATGTGGTAACAGTTACGGACATCTCCGGAAAGGTGGTGCTGCGTCAGGACTGGAAGACCAATGCGGGTCATAATATATTACCCCTGAATCTGAACCAGGTGGCAAAAGGCATGTATTTTGTTACCGTAGGAAATGAAAAAGGGTCTTTATCGATCAAGACGCAGATCCAGTGATATTATTGTACTTACAGAAAAATGGTGCAGCGCTTAACGGTGCTGCACCATTTTCATATCTGCAAGCGCAATTGCAGTCGCGGCTTCCACTACCACAGGTACCCGCAATGCGATACACAGGTCGTGCCTGCCTTTAACCGTGAATTCCTCCACGGACCCGGTAGTCCTGTTCCATGTGAGCTGTGGCCTGGGTGTACTGCTTGTGGGCTTTACCGCCACATCAAAATACAGTTCGTTACCATTCGTAATACCTCCGTTAATTCCTCCTGCGTGGTTGGTAGCGGTTTCTCCGTGTTCATTCAGAATGGCATCGTTGTGTGTACTGCCATGCATACGTGCCGCATCAAATCCGGAGCCGAATGCAATGGCTTTGATAGCGGGTATCGCAAAAATGATATGACTGATCAGCGACTCGGCACTGTCGAAAAAAGGCTCGCCCCAGCCCACCGGAAGTCCCGCAACCTGACAACGTACAATTCCGCCGATGCTGTCCTGACGCGTTACAGCCTCCTGTATTGCTGCCTCGATATCTGTGCTTCCGCCCGCTTCACGCAGGAACGCAGTAACAGAAACCTCTCCCAGAATTTTCTTCGCAACAACGCCTGCAGCTACCAGACCTAGTGTAAGCCGGCCTGAAGAGTGACCACCGCCCCGGTAATCGTTGAAACCATTGTGTTTATTGTGTAATACGAAATCGGCATGTCCCGGTCGTGGTGTCGCACGCAAATGCTCGTAATCGGCCGACCGTATATTCTGATTGGTGAACAAAACGGTCAGCGGAGCCCCGGTAGTAAATCCATTAAATACACCGCTGGCGAAAGCCGGGAGATCATCCTCGGTACGCGGTGTGGTACCGGGAGCACCAGCCCTGCGCCGGGCGAGATCCGTAACAAAATCGTCCGTACTGAGGGGAATTCCGGGCGGACAACCGTCGATAGTGATTCCGATATGCGGACCATGTGATTCGCCCCAGATCTGTATACGGAATTTTCTGCCAAAAGAATTCATACCCCAAATGTAAAAAACACTGACGGCAAAACCCCGTTTTCTATCCTGCGGAGTTTCCCGGAAAACAAGCACGATAACCGGAAAATGCTACTTTTGTAGCCCAAAATAATTCAACTATGTCAGAAAAAATATTTGCCGAAAATGCTCCGAAGCCCGTGGGTCTTTATCCTCATGCGCGTAAAGCCGGCGGTTTGCTGTTCCTTTCAGGCATCGGGCCCCGTAAGGCAGGAACAGATGAGATTCCGGGACTAAAGCTCGACAAATACGGCAACTTCCTGGAATTCGACTTTGAAGCTCAGTGCCGCAGCGTTTTTGATAATGTGAAACTGGTACTGGAAGAATGCGGCAGCAGCTGGGATAAGCTGGTAGACGTTACGGTATTCCTGGTAGATATGAAACGGGATTTCCAGACGTACAACCGCATATACGCAGAGTATTTTAAAGATAACCAGCCTTGCAGGACCACCTGCGCCATCAATGCGCTTCCCACCCCGATTGCGATCGAGCTGAAGTGTATTGCAACAGCGGAATAGTATTGATATATTTTAAATAAGCTGCCGGAGTATAACTATTCCGGCAGCTTTTCCTTTAAAGAGTATTTGGATTACACAATCAATTGCTGATCCGCTCTTCGATGTAACCGGATTTACTTCTGGTGATCAGAATGGCATTCGAAAATCTGCCAAAGATTCGCTCAAGCATATCGTTACTGATATGGAAATGCCTTCGCCGCTTTAAGATGCTGCTGTAGCTGCTGATACTCGTGGTATCGAAAATAACGATATCCTGATCTGACAAGTGATCGATGATCTTCTCTTCAATACATCCGCCACAGGAATACATAGAAATCACATACATCTTCTGGTGTTCCGACAGATGGAAACGCTCAATAAATTTCGTCTTGTCACTTTTTATCTCACAACCGGAGAGCAACAGTGAAGTAAGTATGATCTGCGCTATTGGGAATGAATATCTGTTCATGGTACATAAAAGAAAGTGGTACATTAAAATGATTCGATCGAATCAAAACTTTATCGATCAGCTGACCGTCCGGCGTAAAACAAAGCAGTTCGTAAACTTTATTATTTTCCGGGCAAGGCCTTTTCCTTATAAGATATACACGTCCCGCACTATCTGCGAATAAGGAAAAATTGACATCATTGCGCGTCATATACTCCCGGGTGTAATCAATCGAACTGCTGTCCAGGCTTTTTCCGTAGGCTATATGATTCGTTTCGGGAATACGGAAAGCGGAGGTCGTGCGGGATGTAAGATCATAACAGGATATCTGATCCGATTTTTTATTGGTGAAATAAAACTGGTTACGCTTCCTGTTTAAAAAATAAACCTGGTTTACCAAACCGTCATAATGCTCATAGGCATATCCGGGAAAATTTGCGTATCTGTGCAGTACCGGTCTGGCGCATCTGAAAGAATCAATCAGGCAATAAGCATATGTGTCAACCAGGTTTTCGTTTGCAGCTGTACGTAATCTGTAGGGTACGATCAGCAGATTTTCATGAATCAATACTGGCGGGTCGGATCCTGTAGAATAATAGGCAACAGATGTAAAATAGTTCAGGAAATCCGGTTGCCGTCTGAACAATTGTCTGTGTTTCCGCTTCTTCAAATCATCGAACGGCAAAACGTAATAGCACGCACTATCAACAATGAAAAAATAAAACGAGTCCTTTTCATAGCTGATAATGAGATCGGCGTCAGGGCTGAGTTTTATCAGGTCAGAGATATCTGCCGTAAAATCGTAACTATGGTCAAAAACACTTTTAATTGTCAGTTTTTTCGTTTCGGTAATATATGCCAGGAAGAATACGGAATCTGAAGCGAGAACAAAACCATAGGTAGGTTCAGAAGCTTCGATGCATTTCAGAAAATTAAACTCTGCCTTAACCGTGTCCACTACAAGGTGAAGTTTATTGCTACCAGAAGGATTCCTGCACCCGAAGCAAAATACGGGCAGGTAAAAACACAACAGCCTGCTTAAAAGCAAGCTGCTGTGTTTTTTAAAAATGGGCTTTAATATTCCCATGATAAGATGATATTTTCGTTATTAATCTCACTAATAGTTGCCGCTGTCGAAACAACGTATGCAACTGATACATCATTATCTATGGTCTGAATTTTAAAGAAATTAACTCGGTTGGAGTTAATTTCCTCCAACAATCCGGGTACATCAGCTACCTGCGAAAACATAAATCTCCAATTTGCGGTTTGGAAGTAAAGATTTGCATTATTCGATTCTGATATTATCCTATCAATTACGGACATTTCGTAGGAAATAATACTACTTATTTCCATATCATCAGCAATTGACTTCTTCTTTTTGTAGCATTTTCCAGGATCCCAAGGGCATTTTATTTTCCCTGAACCTTCCATAATATCCCAGTGTTTAGATTTTCCGACTAAATCCATATCCGGATATTGAACGGTTCGTTCAAGGGAATATTTACTTTGTTTACTGCTTGGCTGAGTTACTTCCTTTTTGCATGAAGTAATCGCGGATAAGCATACTCCGGCGGCTAAAATCATCCATTTGCTTTTTTTCATCTTTAATTATTTATCCCCATCGGCCTTGGGTATTTTATTGCGGCCTCGTACCACCATGGTACTACCTCGTTTTTTACCCGTCGGTAATTTTGCGCTAACCCGAGGTCTTGATTAACGTCATTTGCTGTACAACAAATATTCGAAGCATGATTACATGCCTAGTGTCTAAAGTCCGGAAGACTTAACTATTTTCTCGGATCTCAGGAAGTTGCCTTCGTTATCAGAGATAAAGAACAGGTATACGCCGTCTGCATAGTCGCTGAGGTCTATTGCCGTTGCATCTTTCAATTGTGCGACCTGTCGCCCCTGTATGTCTTTTACCACTACCTGCACCGGTACCGGAGATTCGATATGAACCGTTCCGTTGGAAGGATTTGGATACAGCAGGATGTCCTCCCGCTTTTCAACCTGAGCCACTCCGGCAACCGTGTAGTTGATCTCATCAGAGGTAGCAGCACATTCGTAGGCGTTGGTCACAACCACATAATACTTACCGTCGAAGGGAGCAGTATAATAACGGCCGGTAGCACCACTGATCAGCTTCCCGTTCCTGTACCATTGATATGTCTTGTAGGGAATGCTGGTGCTCAAAGAAATACCTGAGCGATTGATAACCGGCTTGGCGGGAGCCGGAAGCACATCGACCCTTACTTTACCCGAAGTTGCCTTACAGCCGAACACGTCTGTTGCCGTCACATCATACCAGCCTGTCTTGCCTACTGTCAGGGTCGGTGTTGTATCCGTGACGGGAAGTCCGTCTTTGGTCCATACATAGCTTGCAGCGTATTTTCCGGCGTTCGCGTAAAGGATCATCTCTGTTCCTTCACAGAAATACGCATTCGTTGGGGAAAGGTCCGGTATACCCATCGGTGTATTGATGATCATCATGGAGTCTGACAGGCGGCGACACTTATTATTGTCCGTGATCCGCACTTTATAATATCCGCCTTTGGCTGCCTTGTAAACCTGACTTGTTGCACCGGGAATATCCTTACCATCCAGCAGCCACTGATATTTGTATCCGGCCGGAACGGACAGCGCCGTCAGTTCCAGTGTGGAGTCCATGCAGATTGCGCCGGTAAGCCCCGTTTTGAGGAAGGAAGAAGCAGGCAGCGGATTTACATTTAATACAGATTCGTTGCTGGTATCCGAACAGGAGCCAAGATACACACGCAATGTATAACGGCCCGCAGTGTTGGCAGTATAAGAATTAGCAATTGCACCGGCTATAACGGTATCGTTCCGGAACCAGCGATAACTGAGGCCCGCACCGGTTGTGGCAGCTGTGAATACCTGCAACGAATCGGCGCAGATGGTTGTAGCGCCGGAGGGTGCAATAGATACGGTAGGGCTTGGGTTCACATTAACGGTCACAAACGCAGTACTGTCTTTACAACCAAAGCTGTTGGTAATGACCACACGATACGTTCCGGCCAGGCCTGTGGTGAAAGCTGCTGTTGTTGCGCCGGAAATATTACCGGAAGCATTTTTCCATTGGTATGTTCCACCACCGCTGCCGGTAAGCGTAGCGGTGTAACCGTCACATATCTCGATAGGACCCGGAGCAGGTAATATGCCAGGCGTTGGGAGCGGATTTATTGTTGCAATTACCGGCTGGCGGGTTCCGCTTACACAGCCGCTTTTAAAGAACCTTATATCCGGCAACATGTTACTGGAAGTCGGGGAAGGAAGCGTGGCGCCGCAAGGTGATGAATTGTCCCCATAGTATCCGTATACGGCTGTATATGATTTTGTCGTTGCCGCAACAGCATCGTTGGCAGACCAGAATGTACCTGTTCCGCCCGGATCATCAGCAAAACAAACATCCACGAGAATGTTAGAGGAACCATCCCATACAAATCCGTTCGAAAAGTTCATTTTCACCTGACCTGCATTTACTACCTGTGTAAGCGGACCATACACTGTCGTAAACACAGGAGACAGTAGTCCCGCAGACAGATTTGCGGCACTCACACCGGCCATCTTCACCGTGTACCCCTGATAGTCGAAGGTGCTTAGCTTAGAGGTGACATTGAACGACAAGCTCCGGATAGTTCCGGCAGTGAGACCGGCTGCAGTAAGGTCAGCAGCCAGGTAGAGGTACTGCGTGTGTGCGCCTTCATAATAGTTTGAGAACGGAGTCAGTCCGTTACCTGTCTGGGAAGCTCCGGCAGTTCCGATAGTTGCCGAATCGTCATTGGTTGCTCTCACTTCAGTATAGTAAGTAGTAGTGCTGCTGAGTGAAGGAGTGGTAAAGCTGTTCCCTGTGGCAATGAATGATCCGCCTGAAGCGCTGCTAAACCAATATACTGTTCCATCTACCCCTGTTGCGGAAAGTGTAACACTACCGGGACCGCATCTTGAAGCACCGGTTGTGGAAGTGATATTCGGGTTAAAAACAAGTGCCGTATCGGATGTGGAATTGAGACACACACTGCCTGCGCTGTTTTTTACGGTAACACGGTAGTATGCCGAACTTGTAATAGTTGGCGTGGTATACGTATTGCCCGTAGCACCGCTTACAGGAGTAAATGTGCTATTATCGGTACTTGAATTCCACGCAAACGTGGCGGCACCGTATCCGGCAGACGGTATGATCGAAAACGTAGCGGTACCGCTGCCGCAAAGATTTGCGGGTGCGGCGATAACAGAAACAGAGGCAGGCAGATTCGTAACGGTATCGTTGGCAACGGCCGCACAAAGTGTGCCGGAATTGTAAGCACTGGCGGTATACACATAGGCCGATGCAGCACTATTCTTTGCATATACGGCAGACAAACTTGTACCTGCGGTATAAGGAATGCTGCATGCAGCGTCGGTATATAAACCCGCCACGGGAGACCAGGTATAAGAGGTGTAGTTGCTCAGCGTTGAAGTGACAGATAATGCCGCTGCATTGTTATTACATACGGTTTGTGTGCCGTTTATAGAAAATGCAGGAGCGGTATTTACAGTTACCAGCACGGGAACACGCGGGCCACTGCAGACCAGTGTTCCATTTATTGAAAACAAAGGAAGTCCTCCGGATGATGTCGACGAACCTCCGGAAGTCAACCCGCACAGATTGGTAGGGTCTGCATACATACCGTAAGTTGCTGTGAAGGGTTTGCTTATGAATGTAACCGCATCATTGGAGGAGTACCCTGCTGCAGGCGTTACGTTATCGAAACAAACATCCACCAGAAGATTGGAAGTGCCATCCCAGTTGAATGCGGAACTGAATATAAAGTTGTTTGTTCCCAGCACGGAGTTGTAACTAACTGGTCCCCACACGGTAGAAAATGCAGGGGCCAGCATTCCGGTAAGTGAAGAAGCAGTTGTGTGCGCGAGCTTGATCGTATACCCGTTATATGCCTTTGAGCTGCTTTTTGTGGTCACTTCGAAAGAAAGTGAATTAAGGTTACCTGCGCCTATTCCTGCTGCCGTAAGATCGCTAGCCAAAACGAGGTATTGCGTATGTGCACTCGTATAGAGCAAGGATAATGGTGTGATACCGGTACTGCTGTTCACAGTTGTAGCCCCTGAACCGATCGGAACTGTGCCTGTGGAATATGTTTCCGCTGCCGCATAGAAAGTTGTTGTTGCGCTCAGGACTGGTGTGGTAAACGAAGTACCTGATCCCAGAGCAGCTCCTCCGGTTGCGACATTATACCATTTAAGCGTAGCGCCGGATGAAGCAGTTGCAGACAAAGGCACTGTCCCGGTTCCACAGCGGGTACCCGGCGTGGTACTAAGAATATTATTGGTAAAACCGACTTGTATGGGGATAGAATAAGTGGAATCGGGCCCTGCCTTACAACGCACTTTGCAACGATAATACACTGCGGCTGACGGTGTGGTGGTGTAAACGGGAAATACAGCACCGCTTATATCCGTATAGGGTATTATTCCATCCGGAGATGACTGCCATTGATAAGATACTCCCGTTCCTGCAGTAGCCGTCGTCAGCGAAAGTGAAACACTTTTCCCGGCACATATAGCGGCGGAAGACGCAATTGTTGCGCCCGGTACAGGAGTGGTACAGGTGTATAACACTCGCCCGTTAAACTCATCTGCGCCAATATCAGGAGCCGTTCCGAATCCATAGGTAGACGGTCCGGGGCGCGTTGTACTGTCAATATCCAGCACTACTCCGGATATTGCTGTAGCCACGCCCCCAGACTCGCATAATGTTGTTGTTCCCGTCGCGATATGCAGATCCGAAGCGCTGGAAAAGGTTACGTCTTCACTAACCGAATTTGCATCCACTCCTGTCGCCAGCTGCCAGTTAGCAAGTGCAGAGAGGATAGCTCCGTTATAATATCCGATTTTACCGATGCCTGAAGCATACAAATCATTATTGTTCACGGCACCGGAAGGGAGATTCGTGGTAGCGTAGGTATACACAGCCACCGCTTCATTGGATGCTGCGCCCTGCCTGTTGATGAAGATATTGTTATACAACTGGGCAATTGCCGTGGAAGATGCAAATGCCAGACATGCCGAAAGCGGATTGCTCACTCCTGATGTGGTAGGATTCGCCTTATTCAGCAAAACAGTATTATGCGTGATCTTGAAATTGGTACCGATAGAAGCCAGATAGATTCCATAGTTCTGGAAAGAGGAAGGAGAAGATAATGTGGCCGAATAGGAATTGGCAGTGATATCGCGGATAAAATTATTTTCTATCGAAATATCATTGGAAGAGGAGCTGCTGATATAAATTCCATAGGCACCCCATCCGGATGAAGCAGATTGCGCAACATCGTGAATATTGTTCCGGCGGATGATCATGCCATAATTGTAAGAGCTCAGATAAACGGCGCCTACCGAGGTACTGAACCCGGTTGTAAAGTCTCCGCATTGTATATCGTTTCCTTCTATAATAGCCTGTGTACTGCTGCTGGTGCTCGCGGCGGTGTAGGAAAGATAAATTCCATATTGGCCTATATTATCCGCAGCGCTTGCATTACCGATGATATTGTTGCGTATCCGCAGACCGGTGTTAGGATAGGCGCTCGAGGAACCGTTTGCGTAAATACCGCGATAGGCACGCCTGATCTCATTATTTTCAATTACGGTGTTCAGACTGCTGTATGCCCCGGTTGTGAGCGACGTGGTACTGAAATTACACATCACAATACCATATGTGACTGTGGTGGAGGTGGAGCTGTTTCGCGCACCGATGATCTGGCAATTTCTTACGGTAACATTATTCGCTCCGTCGGTACCGGTGTTGCTGTTGGAGCTGAGCCGGATATTCGCAATGCTGGAGGTGGAAATAATAGAGGAAATGATCAGATTCCTCGTGCCGGGCGCTGTCGGGTCGTCGCCGTCTATGGTTACGTTATCTGCACCGGCGAGCTCTACAATACCTCTGTTGGCGCTCGGTGAAGCAGCAGAGTTGATAGTGCGGTCACTCCCTCCCGCAGGTTTGATGAGTACACTTGTAAAGCTGGACGAAGCAGCACTGGATGTGCCGCTTCCGTATAAGGGAATCGGTGTCGCCGGTTCTGTGGTGTTGCCCGTGATGCTGATAGTGATCGCTCCTTTATGAGTGCCTGCATTAATAGCTGCAAAAGCATCGCTCAGCGTAGCATAAGAACCACTGGCAGTGCCGGAGCTTGCACTTAAAGATACTTGTGCCGATAGGTTATCAGATGCGAGGAATCCCCAAAGCATCAATCCGTATCGTAACACAGAAACCATTTGCTTCCTGATAAATGGTGTACATGTACTGGTCATAAATTACCGTTTAAAAGATGATGAATACAGTGCTCCTGCGCCTTAAGCGCAGAAAGCATATGTTTCTTCACGTCCGCGGGCGGACGGCTTATCTCGGTAAATCAGCCAGTGTTTGATTTTATACGGTATTGCAGTATTGACGCTGCTTATCCCAAAGGATTAGGATCAGATTGATAAACGGATGTGGTAACGGCGATTGCCGGTTTGATTCGGTTTATAATAATACGGGCTTGGTATTTTATTATCCGGGAAGGATAATGATGTGTCATTGAAAGACGGTTGCAGGTTACCGGCTCATACCGGTCTTCATATGCTCGGTAATCATTGGACACGGAAGCGGCAGTAAATGTATGAAAAATTATTCCATACCCGCAACACTTTACAGACAAAAAAATACCGGACTTTATCAAGGACACAAAGAAAAAGCCTCCCCGGACCGGAGAGGCTTTCTGAGTATAATAAGAAGTAACCTAAAGAGAAAAATCTATCCTGAACTCACGGTCAATATTTTTACCGCCCGCATCTTTACCCTGAATGCGCCACACGACACTTTGCAGTGCGATATCCAATGGTTTCTGACCGGCAGACCGCACATTACGCAACGATTTCAGCAGATCATCTGTTTCTCTTTTACTCATACGATGCGAACGGGCCACCTTCTGAACCGCATTGCGCAGGCTGTTCTGATTCAGTTTCTGTTCGTACCGCAATTGACCATCCTTAACACCGGATATCGGGAAGTTACCATTGCGTCCTTTCAGTTGTTCCCACGATGAATAAGATCCCGGCAGAGACAAACGTACATCAGACCCGTTTCTGAGCCGGATGGTTACTACGGTCTGCTCACGTTGTTTTACGGTTACATCTGTAAGTCCCTGCACCTGGAGCGACTTACCGGATAATGGTTCCGGAGCGATCATCAAACCTGCGTGACGTTCTTTATTCCAGTCGATACGCTTTGATCCGCCGCTTAGTCCGGAAACAAAAATATTAATTCCTTTAGCACTTACCGCGACCGGCTCTTCCTTTACCGCCGGGTCCGGAACAGGCGTAGCTGCAGCTTCTGTAACCGGTTGCGGAGTGGTTGCCGGAGAATCTTTACGGGCTTCTTCCGACTTTGGCACGAAATCTGATATATCATCATTCAGAAACTGAGGATCGCGCTCCGTAACAATCATTGAAGAGTCTCCAAACACAATAGGACCTCTGTTATGCGCAGCATTTCCTGCATCACAACCAATCAGCCCGAAAGAAAGAGAAACACAAACTATAAAAACCGCCTTTTGCATTTATGTACGTTTATGGTGCAACAAACGCGAAAGTAAACAGACTTTTTGGCAAATCGTATTTAATTACCAATCTGATCATGCAAAGAAATAAAGCAGATTTTTGGGAGCAGGCCATACTGCTTCGCGTTTTGGTGGTATTTATATCGGGAATGGTCCTAGTGTGCCTTTCCGGTGCTGTGGTCTGTAACTGGCTCATACTGCCCCTTGTGATTCTGACATTGATCCTTACATGCTTCCTGATGCGCAGACAGATATCCGAAAAAATACAGGCATTGCTGCTGTATGGCGGATTTGCAATCGCAGGCTACTGCTGCATGTCTGTAAGCCGCCCCGTACCAGAACCCGCCCTGCAAGGATACAGTGATCATCCTTGCGTTTGCCGTGTATTGAATAAAAAGATAACAGGAACAGGAACAACCCGTATGGAAGTGCAGATCATAATACCGGGCGGTAAAAGTCACCTCAGCAGTAAGGGGCTTATTTATACCAGAGACACGGTGGGAGCTTATTTTGCAACAGGAGACACACTGATCGTACCGATGCATTGGGAGCCTATACGCAATAATGGCATTCCGCATTCTTTTGACTATGCCGGATTTTATGCTCGTAAAGGCATTTACGCACGCATGTTCTGTAAAACCGGAACAATAATCCTTGCAGGAAAACACCGGGAAACAAAAGCAGATTTTCTGTCTGAACTGCGCGCGGATCTGGAAGACATTCTTACAACCTGCATAAAGGAGCCGCAAACGCTGGCATTGCTGAAAGCTATGTTGCTCGGAGATGAAGGAGATATAGACCCTGAAACAAGAGCCGCCTATTCAGACACGGGTATTATTCATATTGTATCCATCTCCGGTGCGCATGTTGCACTGTTGTTTGCGATCATCAACATGTTATTATACTGGCTTTCGGGCAAAAGCAGGAAATGGATGGTATTTATTACGAGTATGACCGTGATCACACTGTATGTTGCAATGGCGGGAGCACCGTCTTCGGCGGTAAGAGCTGCGCTGATGTTCCTGCTGATACAGATCGGTGTTCTTTCAGAAAAACAGGCAAATCCGTTTAACCAGCTTGCTGCGGCAGCCTTACTTATGCTGCTTTTCCGGCCGGTGTGGCTCTTTAATATCGGCTTTCAGCTTTCATTTCTTGCTGTTCTATCGCTCCTGCTGTTCTATCGGCCCCTGATGGCCCTGTGGCCCACGAATAATGCAATATTGCGCTGGCTGCGCAATGCCATGGCCGCCAGCATTGCTGCGGAAATACTTGTGGCGCCCCTGGTGGCGTACTATTTCCATAGTTTCCCGCTTTTGTTCCTGCCTGCAAACCTGATTGCGGCTGCGGGGATGACACTGTTGGAAATATCGGGTATCTTATTGCTGCTGTTATCGCAAATCGGCCCGGTCCGGTCGTTGCTTTCCGTACTGATCACAGGCATTTCAAGGATATTCCATTACCTCATCGCCGCTATGCAGCACATCAGCATCGGTAGTTTCAAAACGATCTGGCTCAGCATTCCGGTATTAGTGCTCCTGTACCTGTTGATCATCAGTGGCGCCATCTACCTGAATAATCGCAGCAAATATGCTGCATGGCTTTGTGTCATTTCCGTGCTTTCACTCACCGCTCTGCGACTGCACCATACCTGCTTCAGGCAACAGAAAGATATACTGGTGGTGTGGAACAGTCACCTCAAGTCAAACGCTTTGTTGATGCGCCGCAATACCGGCTTTGTGCTGCCTGATTACACCGCCGATCCGGAAGACATCAGTGTACTGCTGATGCGTCAGGGTATAACGCCCTCGTTTAAAAAAGCTCCCGCTCTGTTTATTATAAATCGTAGCAGCGTCGCTGTATGCGATAGCCTTACCGTTCCATCCGGCATGTTTCCGATAGATGTACTCCTGATCAACGGGTATGTCTGGTCTGCAAAACCATTGGATTTTATCAATAGCTTTCATCCCTCCGTTATTGTCTTAAGCAGGCAGCTTTCCCATAAACGGTTGCTGGAATGGCAGGCTACCTGCAGGGCAAGCCACACACGCCTGCATTATGTGCCGGATGCAGGTGCCTTTATATTTCCCGGTCCTGTACATTGATAATGCTGCTTACATTTGCAGATGTTTCGAAAGGTCGGTATGCTGCTGGTATTCATCCTGATGCACAATCTGTGCCCGGGAGCACCGGGCCTGAGTTTTACGTTCGATCCGTTATGCGCCAAAGCGTACCATCGGATCATGGCATTAAAGCTGCAGGAAGGAAATATTGCCATCAATACTGCAGCACGCAACAGACCGGATAACTTTATCCCTTACTATCTGGCAGATTATGCCGACTGCCTCGAACTGCTGTTCAACGGGGACATCCGTCAGCTGGAACCCATGCGTGTGCGTGCTGAAAAACGGCTTGACATGCTCGAAGCAGCGGATGACTCAAGCCCCTGGTACCGTTATTCACAGGCAGGCATCTATTTTCACTGGGCACTGGTGTACATGCGCTTCGGTGATAATTTTAAAGCTGCCACAAGATTCCGCAAGTCATTTTTACTGCTGAAAGAAAACCTCAGGAAGTACCCGGCGTTTGAAGAAAACAATGTTCTGTTGGGTCTGGAAATGGCGAGTGCGGGAGCTATACCGGCTTCACACCAATGGCTGGCAAGCCTGATGGGCATTAAAGGAGATATCCAGAAAGGAGTGTCGTTACTCGCCCAATACAGCGCCCGCCACGAAGACGGAAGTACGATGCTGTATGAAGAAGCATTTATATTTGAAGCTTATTTACGCTTCTACCTGCTCAGCCAGCAGGATGCCGCCTGGAAGTCTGTGCTGAAAAGAACAGGCGATACAAAGGATAATCTGATGTATACTTTCGTCAGGGCTAACCTCGCACTCAATTTCCGCAAAGCGGATCATGCTTTAAATACGCTTACAATTGCAGAGCGAAATGAAGGGTTTGCCAGATTTCCGATATTCCTGTACGAAAAGGCGGAGGCGCTGCTGTTACGTACCGATAAAAGCAGCGAAGACTACTATCTGTCTTTCTTAAAAAACTATAAAGGAAAACCATTCGTGAAAGATGCGTATCTGAAACTGAGCTGGCAGGCCATTCTTTCGGGAAGAAAATCCGTAGCGCAAGCCTTCCTTATGCTTCTTAAGGGAGCAGGCAATACCCTCACTGATGCCGATAAGCAGGCGCAACGATTTGCGGAAAAGCCTTTATGGCCAGCCTTACCCTTATTGGAAACCAGATTGCTGATAGACGGAGGATATTATCAGCAGGCACTTAAAACGATCCAGCAGCTGGATTACAATTCGCTTACACAATTGCCTGATCAGATCGAATATTATTTCCGTTACGGTCGTATCCTGGAGGAGCTGAATGAGCCTGATAAAGCAATTGCGCAATACACTACCACTATACAGCTCGGACAAAAGCAATCGTATTATTTTGCGGCGCGGGCTGCACTGCAGCAGGGTTTCATTTATGAAAGAAGCGGTCGCAAAGACGCTGCCGCCGAGCGGTATAAATTCTGCCTGAGCCTTCGCGACCATGATATGCAAAACTCCATAGATCAGATGGCCAAGGCGGGACTGAACAGACTGCAACGCTAGCTTTTCTTCCGCGTTACACGCCATATACTCCAGATATCACTGCGCGATTGCCAGTCATTCATCTGTATATTGATAATCGCATCCGGCAAATAGACATATACGCGCTTTGCTTCGTACTCCGGACTGACGGGAGGAAGGCTCAGCTGATAGCTTAATATCAGGTAACTGTCCCGCGGATGCGTGTTGATGTAGTTTGTAAGGCTTATACCTTGTGTAAGCGTATCTTCCGTAAAGCCTTTGGGTCGATACAGGAATATTTCATTATAACCTTCATCAAAAATGCCGGGACCGAGCGTCACCAGGTGCACCGGTTCGGGTTGATGATACAGATAACGGTAATAATAGTGATTCGGTTTTGCGGCGGAAAAAGTACGGAACAACAGCAATGCGCAATTGATCCCTATAAGCCACCTGCCGGCAATACGCCATCCCCGGTACCGCTCCACGAAGTGCCATACTACCTTCAACCCGTCCAGACAGATGATCAGGAACGGCAGCAGCACCGGGAAAAGGAAACGCAATTCTTTATGCGGTACGCTCATATGGCCCAGCAGGAAAGGAATCATCACAAACACCATGGGTTTGAAGAAGTTCTTTACCATTCCCGTAGCAAACAGGCATAATAAAACAATGCTTAAAGGCGGTGCGGCGGTACCTATAAACATCAGCACATAGTCGTACCAGGGATTTACCCCGTAATCTGAAGCTGCATCCTGAACAATGTTGGCATGGAAATAATTATAGGGTGTAAGCACCCAGTGCCCGTAAAAGCTGTAATCGGCAAAGAGATTGATCCCGATTCCCAGCAAAGCACCCAGGCATAAACCTGCTATCGCCTTCTTGAGAGGTCGTCCTTTGAGCAATATCCAAACCAATAAGCCGATAATGGCAAATGCCATCTGAAAACGGAAGAAAAAAGAAAATGCCAGTAGCAGACCTGCGATCACCCACTTCCGTAAAGGGGCGTCAATAGGCCGGTCTTCCGACAAGACGGGCAACACCAACAGGGCCGATACAAAAGCAATACCTGCCATATTCTCAGAACTGAACCGCACATCGAGGTAGGGCAAAAACCATAAGAGCGACAAGGCGCCTATCCAGCATTTCCGGAGTCGCTCCTGTGCAATGGAAGCAGCCACATGCAGTCCGATACGCGCCGTAATCCACCATGCAAGCCAGCCGCTCAGCAAACGGAGTATAAAAGTCCGGACAAAAGCGTCGTCAATGCCTATCAGGTGCAGCAAATAGAATAATCCCTGAGCCAGGTAGGGTTGCAGACTAGGACGGATTTCCTGCAGGAATTCCCATGGTATCAGCCGCTGTGGTATCACACCGGCCTTATACAACGGGTATTCCAGTATCATGAAATGCTCATCCATCTGATGGTATCCCAGCGAGAACCATGCCGACAGGCTGATGACGAGGAAACCAGCAAGAAAAAAGTAGCGGTAAGGGCTGTTCAGAATTGCTTTCATTCTTGTTTCGATCTGCAAAGATGCGGTTTGAAAGCGGAAAACAAAAACGCCCACCTGAACGGTGAGCGTTTGGAATGAGGTAACATGCCCGCAGGCTATGTTGCTTATTTGGAAGGAGCAGGAGGGTTAGTGGAAGAAGTTCCTTTCTCGTCTTTTTTCTCTTTATGGCTGCAGCAGCTTTTTCCTTCTTTTTTCTCTTTAGAGCATTTTTCTTTTTTCCCTTTGCAGCATTTACCGTCGAATGCGAATGAAGAACCAGCTATCGCGAACGCTGCAAGAAACAACATTACCTTTTTCATAATAGTATTTTAATTTTTGTTTACTCAAATTTAGGGCATTTTGGCAAGAACGGTCATACCGCCTTCAACTTTTTGACCAATTTTCACATCTATTTGTGTTCCTATCGGGAAATAAATATCCACGCGGGAGCCGAAGCGGATAAAGCCGAATTCTTCGTTCTGAGCGATCGGTTGCTGTTCTTTCACATAATAGCAGATACGGCGTGCAAGCGCTCCCGCTATCTGACGCATCAGCAGTGTTTGACGTTCATTACCAACCACTACCGTAGTGCGTTCGTTTTCAGTGGAAGATTTGGGATGCCAGGCAACCAGGTATTTGCCGGGATGATATTTTACATATTTTACCAATCCCTTTATGGGACTACGGTTCACATGCACGTTCAGCGGACTCATGAAAATAGACACCTGAAGCCTTTTGTCTTTAAAATATTCCGGTTCGAATGTCTCTTCGATCACCACTACTTTTCCGTCTGCCGGGGCAATAACGAGGTTATCGCCTGTTGTAAAATTGCGGGACGGGATACGGAAAAACCACAAAATCCAGAACCAAAGCAGGAAAAACACGGTTTGTATCAACCAGTACAGTACGGGTATATCCAGCAAAAAACGCTGGTTAAGCCATGCAATAACGGCAAAAAGTACGGTGGCAATGGCGATGTACTTATACCCTTCGCGATGAATAGTCATTGAGATGAATGTTAATTATGAGCGGCAAAGTTAGGCGAAAAAAATCCTACAGCCTATTGAAGGAACAGTATTGCATAAGCATATGCAAAGGGCGTGGCGAGCAACAGGGAATCAAACCGATCCAGTGCACCGCCATGGCCGGGCATAAACGAACCGGAGTCTTTTACACCCGCTTCTCTTTTAAGTTTGCTTTCAAACAGATCTCCCATCGTTCCGGCCACAGCCGCGCATAATGCCAGCACCACCCAATGCTGAACGGGCAGATGCGTGTTGCATTTACCATAGATAAACGCTACCAGAACAGTCAGCACTGCTCCTCCTCCGGTACCCTCCCAGGTCTTTTTGGGAGATATCTGTGAAAAAGGCGTTTTCCCGATAAAGGAGCCTACCACATAGGCCATGGTATCGTTGATCCAGATCAGGAATATCAGCCCTGCAGGCAGCACAGCGTCGATGCGATATAACAGCATCAGCAGATTCAGCGGCAGTACGATGTATGCAACGGAACCCAAACCCGAGAGTACGGAAAAGGCACTGCCCTGCTTGCGAAGACCTTCGCCAAACAGTAACAAAGCAGGCAATACGATTAACGCTGCCGGAATGATCTTATGTTCCTGCAATGCGGGCACTGCAAGAAAAGAAATCATCGTAAAGGCCCACAGCTGCAATCCCCATTGAATGGCAGGACCGGGAACAGTAATCCCCTTATGACTCATCAGTTGAAAATACTCACGGATACATAAGCATTGCACCAATGCAAATAAAAGCCAGAAAGCATACCAGGGACCGAGCAGTCCGGTGAGCATTACGGCCCCGAATACCAGGGCTGTCCAGGTACGGGTAAAAAAGGTTTTCCAGTTCATCGCCATAATGCTATCCGTTTGATGGTTGGTCATATTCACCCCGGAAATCATCTGCCCAGTCTTTCGGAAGCGGAGTAGCTACTTTACGGAACAGGTTCATTGCGAGTAAAAACAATATCAGGGAACCGATCAGCACATACCAGGGGAAACTTTCCGCACCGGCCACTTCACTGGCGACCATTTTATTATTGGACGCAAACAGGCCCAGCGCGGCAATTGCATTGTTCAGGAAATGGGCGCATATGTTGGGGAACATAGAGCCTGTTGCATAATACAGATATCCGAGCAATACGCCCATAAGCATAATAGGCAGAAAATTGTACACCGATCCGTGCGCCAGGCCAAAAATAGCTGCCGAAAAAAGGATAGACATCGGTATGCTTTTTGTATTGGCGTAAGAAAAGCGCATAACAATCCCACGGAACAGCAGTTCTTCTCCTACTGCCGGTATCAATGCGAAAATAAAAAGGTACAGTATCAGATCCGGAAATGTACGGCCGCTCATTAATGTCTGCGTCAGTTGCTCGTTGCGCTCAAACTGCAACCGGGAACCTTCTCCGAGATTCAGATGCTGAATCCAGCTGCCCAACTGGTTAACCAGGGGTATAAAAAACAGGAAACAGATCAGCGCCAGCGGAAACTGGATCTTCTTGCCCGTGGCGCGCAGTCCCAGGTAGGCCCCCGGCTGGGGATGGGTAAGGTAGGCGAACACCAGCGCACTTAAGGCAAAAGTGAACAAACTGATCAGCGCCTGCAGGTATTGCGCTCCATGAATAATATTGGGTGCACTGCCCGGGCCTATATTGGTGATCTGGTCTATGCCTGCGCCGAACAGCGGCTTGATCGTACCATATACGATCACAGTAGCGAAAGACGAAAGCGTAAAGATCATCAGCATCAGCAGCACCACCTGAAGAAAGCGGGGATAATGCCGCCAGTAACGCATCAACTTCATAAATTAATTTATAACCCGGCAAAGGTACGGCCAAAAAAGGCGGTGCGCTAAGTCGGGATGTTAAACAAAAAGACAGCTTTTGTATTGATCAAAAGCTGTCTTTAAAAAAACCTTACCGGTCTTTATTTTTTCTTTTTCGGTGTAAAAATCGCAATCATACGGCGACCTTCCATCTTAGGCATACTTTCCAGCGACCCAACTTCCGCGAGACGCTCTGCGAATTTCAGCAGCAATAATTCACCGCGTTCCTGGAACATGATCGCGCGGCCTTTGAACTGTACATAACACTTCACTTTATCGCCATCCTGCAGGAATTTTTCCGCATGCTTGGATTTGAAGTCGAAATCGTGATCATCTGTATTCGGCGTGAAACGGATCTCCTTGATTTCGGACTGTTTGGCCTTAGCTTTCTGCTCCTTATCCTTTTTCTTGCGCTCGTACAGGAACTTTTTATAGTCGATAATCCGGCATACCGGAGGTACAGCATTAGGAGAGATCTCAACCAAGTCCACCCCTTCCTCTTCAGCCATGCGCAGCGCTTCGCGTATTGTACATACAATTGGCTCAGCTCCTTCGCGGATCAAACGTACTTCCGGAGCGGTGATCTCCTGATTCAGCTTGTGTTCATTCTGAACTACTCTTGGCCTGTAGGGTACTTTTGGTTTTGGTTTTTTTTGCATTCAGTGTTTTTAAAGAAAAGACATTTAGTTGTCAAAAATAATGTTTTTTAAATATCAAAAGCCTGCGGCATTTTGTTATTTTTTTGTTCCGGCTGTCTGTTCCTGAACAATTTCACGAAGCATGGCTACAAATTCCACGGTATCCATCACTCCCTTGTCCCCTTCTCCATGCTTACGTACCGCCACTTTGTTACCGGTCATCTCCTGCTCGCCCACCACCAGCATGTACGGAACTTTCATGAGCTCGGTATCACGGATCTTCTTACCGATCTTTTCATTGCGATCGTCTACAGACGCCCTCAGATCGGCAGCTTTCAGCATTTTAGTCACTTCATGGGCATATTCGCTGTACTTATCGCTGATCGGCAATACTTTCACCTGCTCCGGCGCAAGCCATGCAGGGAAGTTACCTGCGCAATGCTCCAGCAACACTGCCACAAAGCGTTCCATAGATCCGAATGGCGCACGATGAATCATCACCGGACGTTTACGGGTATTGTCCGCATCTACATATTCCAGCTCAAAACGCTCAGGCAGGTTATAGTCCACCTGGATGGTTCCCAGTTGCCAGCTGCGACCGAGCGCATCCTTCACCATAAAGTCGAGCTTGGGACCATAGAATGCAGCCTCACCATATTCGATAACTGTGCTCAGTCCTTTTTCGGCTGCCGCGGCAATGATGGAATTCTCGGCAATCTGCCAGTTTTCCTCGCTACCTATATACTTTTCCCTGTTCACTTTATCGCGCAGGGAAATCTGTGCGGTGAAGTTCTCAAAGTTCAGAGAAGAGAATACATACATTACCAGGTCAATCACCTTTTTGAACTCATCCAGCACCTGCTCCGGGCGGCAGAACAGATGCGCATCATCCTGGGTAAATCCACGCACACGGGTAAGCCCGTGCAATTCCCCGCTCTGTTCATAACGGTACACCGTACCGAACTCCGCCAGACGCAGCGGAAGATCTTTGTAGCTGCGGGGTGACGATTTATAGATCTCACAGTGATGCGGACAGTTCATCGGCTTCAGGAAAAACTCCTCTCCTTCGTGCGGTGTCTTGATCGACTGAAAACTGTCGGCGCCATATTTCTCGTAGTGACCGGATGTTTTATACAGGTTAATGTTCCCGATATGCGGAGTGATCACAGGCAGGTAGCCGCTTTCGATTTGTGCCTTTTGCAGAAAATCCTGCAGACGCTGACGCAGCATTGCCCCTTTAGGCAACCACATCGGAAGCCCGGCTCCTACTTTTTCCGAAAAAGTAAACAGCTCCAGCTCTTTCCCCAATTTGCGATGGTCACGTTTCTTTGCTTCTTCCAGCAGTGCCAGGTACTCGTCCAGTTCCTTTTGAGAAGGATATGTAACACCGTAGATGCGGGTGAGCATCTTATTTTTCTCATCACCGCGCCAGTAAGCGCCGGCAATATTTGTAAGCTTTACGGCCTTGATGAAGCCGGTATTGGGAATATGCGGACCACGGCACAGATCGGTGAATGCCCCCTGGCTGTAAAATGTGATCTTACCATCTTCCAGATCCTGCAACAATTCTATTTTATAAGGGTCTGCCTTTTCAGTGAAATACTGAATTGCATCCGCCTTCGCTACATCCTGGCGTTTATACTCATTTTTCTGAGCGGCCAGTTCCTTCATTTTCTTTTCGATCTTCGCCAGATCCTCTTCTCCCAAAGCCGCACCCCCCAGATCCAGATCGTAATAAAAGCCGTTATCGATAGCAGGTCCGATACCGAATTTCGTACCCGGGAAAATTGCTTCTATGGCTTCTGCCAGTAAGTGGGCAGATGAATGCCAGAAAGTGGATTTACCACCTTTATCGTCCCAGGTAAGAAATCTGATAGCAGCGTCTTTATCAAGCGGGCGGGAAGCATCCCAGATCTCGCCATCAATTTCTGCGGCCAGCACTTTACGTGCAAGTCCTTCACTGATAGACTTTGCAATATCCATAGACGAAGTGCCGGGCTGATATTCGCGTACGGCGCCATCGGGGAATGTGATCTTAATCATTTGAGTATCTTATATAAAAAGTGTGCAAATTTAGTTTGTTCCGTCCAATTAGCGATTTTTTACCACAGGCATAAAAAAAACCACCGGTATGCGCACCGGTGGTTAAGGTAAAACGTTTCGGAGCGAATCAGTTATTTTGAATTCGTGAATACTTGCGTGAAGTAAAAATGAGCGTGTGCGATCGTGTATGGAACGGGAGGATCTGTCGGTGTGGTCACCTGTACAGAATCTATCTCATAGTCATACGTGATCGTTAAAGATTTGGAACTGAGCTTGGTGATTTTTGCCTCGACGTATTCGAGTCCGTTTACACCCACAATCGGTGCAACACCCAGAGTATATTGTGCATTGTTGAAGATCAGCGTTTTCTGATTATCTTTCAATGACCATTCAAACGGAGCGTTCGCGAGTTCGGAACCGCACATGAGGGTACCGTTGGCCTGATTGCCGCTGTAGCTGGAATCAAATATGATATAATCATCCGTACGGCAGGTATCACGTTTGATCATCAGGTCAATAACGTTTTCAACACCGCCGTCGCTGTAACGCACAGTGTAGGCCGTTGTCTTCCATTTACCGGCACGCAGCATCGAATCGTTCGTGGGACCGTCCGATGAACTTTTGGAACAGGAGACGAGCATCATCAACAAAGACGCGCACAACAGGATTTGTTTCATAGGTATAAATCGAATATAGAATTGCGTTAAAGGTAATAATGTTTTTGTAAAATAAAAATCCTCATCCGCCTTAAATTGGGAAGGTGCAGATTCCCGGATTCTGCCCCCTGTGACAAAACCGGAGATCTGCACCTTATATTCTTCAGGCAGCTGATCTGGCCTTACTGTTAAGGCACTTCCACTACATTCAGTATTTCATTAATAATCTGTTCAGAATTAATATTTTCTGCTTCAGCCTCATAAGTGACACCTATACGGTGACGCAGTACATCGTGGCATACGGCACGTATATCTTCCGGTATGACGTAGCCGCGACGCTTGATGAACGCATAAGCTTTTGCTGCCAGCGCCAGACTGATACTTGCGCGCGGAGAAGCTCCGTAACTGATCAGATCTTTCAGTTTCGGCAATTTATACTCATTCGGGAAACGTGTTGCAAACACAATATCCAGAATATACTGTTCGATCTTTTCATCCATATAGACTTCGCGAACCAGTTGGCGAGCTTTCAAGATATCTTCCGGCTGCACCACAGGATTGATCTTTGCGTTACCGGAAGGATTCAGATTCTGACGGATGATATGACGCTCTTCCTCTTTCTTCGGATAAGTGATCACTACTTTCAGCATGAAACGATCCACCTGGGCTTCAGGCAGTTCATAAGTTCCTTCCTGCTCAATAGGATTCTGCGTTGCCAGTACCAGGAAAGGCTCAGCGAGGCGGTAGGTCTGATCGCTGATCGTTACCTGACGCTCCTGCATCGCTTCCAGCAGCGCACTCTGCACTTTCGCGGGAGCACGGTTGATCTCATCCGCAAGAATGAAGTTGGCGAAAATAGGTCCTTTGCGCACCGCAAATTCGTGGCTCTGCGGGTTATACACCATCGTACCCAGGATATCCGCCGGCAACAGATCCGGTGTGAACTGTATCCGCGCGAACTGGCCATTGATCGCAGTAGCAAGTGATTTGATGGCGAGGGTTTTAGCGAGACCGGGAACTCCTTCCAGCAGCACGTGGCCGTTGGCCAGCATACCGATCAGCAGCCTTTCGACCATGTGCTTCTGTCCTACCACAGATTTATTCAACTCCATCTGAAGCAGGTCGATAAACGCACTGTGCTGATGGATCTTTTCATTCAGCTCGCGGATGTCCGTAGACGAAGATGATAATTGCTCTATCGACATAAAGATTGTTTCGTGATTTGGGAAGCCAAAAATAATCGCTGTGCAAACATATAGTACGGCATAGAAATCTTTTTAACGTTTCTTAAAATCCAATCGGCCGGCTTATTTTTAACGCCCTTTACGCTATGCGCACTTCTGTAAAAAAAATTGTGGTAATCGGGCCGGAAAGTACCGGCAAAAGCACACTTAGTCAGGCACTTGCAGCATCCCTGAATACCTGTTATTCAGAGGAGTATGCCAGGGCCTACCTGGAGCAGCGGCATAATCAATATGAGTTTGAAGACCTGCGCCGCATCGCGGAAGGTCAGCTGCAAACTGAAGACCGGAATCTCCGGCAGGCCAGGGATGTCCTTATCTGCGATACAGATCTATATGTACTAGCGGTCTGGAGCAGCCATAAATACGGGAAGACGGACCCGTTTATACTGCAGCAGATCGCCACCCGTCGTTATGACGGATACATACTGTGCAGTATTGACATGCCGTGGGAGCCCGATCCGCAACGGGAACACCCTGACGAATCCATGAGACAGTACTTTTTCCGATGGTACCATGAACTGGTTATCGAATCCGGGAAACCTTTCGTCGTGGTGAGCGGGAATGAACAGGAAAGGTTGCATGCCGCTTTATCCAGCGGTCTTTTCCGGTAAGCGCCGTAAATGATTTACCTTCGCAACTCGAATGAAACTGGAGATATTATACGAAGATGCACACCTGATTGCCGTGAATAAGCCTGCAGGCATTCCGGTAATTCCGGACCGCTTCAATACCGACGCACCGAGCATTAACAAGCTGCTGGAGGCAGCAACAGGCAGCAGGATATGGGTGATACACCGTCTGGACAGGGATACGAGTGGTGTACTCTTATTCGCTAAAAACGAACTGGCGCATAAGAAACTCTCGCTCCAGTTTCAGGAACACAGTGTAGGCAAATTTTATGCAGGACTCGTGAATGGCAGACTGGCAAAGGAAAGCGGCCGCATAGAAAGCCCGATTGCCGAGCATCCCACCATTAAAGGAAAAATGATCGTAGCCAAAAGCGGGAAACCTTCCGTAACGGATTACCGGGTGGTATCACAGTGGCCCCTGCACAGCCTGCTGCAATTCCAGATACACACCGGTCGCACGCATCAGATACGGGTGCATATGCAATCCATCGGTCATCCGATTGTGGCAGACAATCTGTATGGTGATGGCGAACCGTTCCGGCTCTCGGCTATCAAAAAGAAATACAAATTATCGCTGAAAGAGGAGGAAGAGCGCCCCTTGCTGAGCCGGCTGGCACTGCATGCCTACCGGCTTATTTTTGAAGATATGGAGGGCAGGGAGCAAATGATAGAAGCACCGCTGCCTAAAGATATCAATGCCTGTGTGCAGCAACTGAACAAACAACAATCAAAACACACATTTTAAGTAACAGACTTTATGCATAAATCAAGAATCAATATAGAGATCGGACTGGACGAGGATAAAATGCCTGAATCCATAGAATGGAGCGCTCCCGATGGTGGTGTCGAAGGTAACCAGAAAGCGAAAGCCGTTTTGTTCGGCGTGTGGGATGGTGAAGAAAAGACGGCATTACGTATTGATCTCTGGACGAAAAAAATGATGGTGGATGAAATGAATGATTTCTTTTACCAGACCTTTTTTGGCATGGCAGATACGTTTGCACGTGCAACCAACAACAGAGAGCTCGCAGAAGAGATTAAAGATTTCGCAAAGAAATTCCATAAACAGGCAGTGGATACGTTGAATAAGCCTGCCTGATCCGGTATTATTTCCCCAAACTAAAAACAAGCAATATGTCTTTAGAACAAAAAGTAATGGATCAACTGAAAGAGGCGATGAAAGCAAAGGACGAAGCAGCGCTCCGCACCTTACGCGCCATTAAATCTGCGATCCTGAATGAGAAAACTTCCGAAGGCTTTTCCGGAACGATAGACGAAGCCGGCGAACTGAAACTGTTGCAGAAGCTCGCCAAACAACGCAAAGATTCACTGGATATTTTTGTGCAGCAGCATCGTGAAGACCTTGCTGCGAAAGAGCGCGAGGAACTTGCTATCATTGAACGTTTCCTGCCTGCGCAGATGAGTACAGAAGAGCTGCGTGCCGCTGTAGAAGCCATTATTGTGCAGACCGGTGCAGCCGGACCTGGCGATATGGGTAAAGTAATGGGGGTTGCAAGCAAACAGCTGAGCGGCAAGGCAGATGGGAAAGCCATTTCCGAAATGGTGAAGCAAATTCTGGCTGCCAAATAGACATTATCCTGCATGAGCATCGACGTGATCGGCATTATACTGGCGATTTTGTTTTTTATAAAAGGATACAGCAAAGGGCTCATTGTCGCCCTTTGCTCGGTTATCGCGCTGCTGCTCGGTGTGGTTTGTGCGGTCAGCTTCTCTGCCAAACTCGCGCTGTACCTGCAGGATAAAGGCTGGGCATCGGGCGCATGGGCGCCTTTGATCAGCTATGTGGTACTGTTCTTTGCGGTCTTATGGGGCGTACGCCTGCTGGCAAAGCTCATCGACAACCTTGGCAATACTTTATTGCTGGGATGGGCCAATAAACTCGCGGGAGGCCTGCTATATCTGGGTGCGGTCTGGATCATCTACAGCAGCGCGCTGTGGATGTGCAATCGGGCACACCTGATCGGCGCCGAAACGATGACCACATCACGAACCTATTGCTTTATTGAGCCGGCAGCACCCTGGTTTTTCAGCCGCGTAGGCAGGATCCTTCCGTTTGCCCAACATGCATTTGACAACCTGCATCAGTTTTTCGACGGGGTAAATCAAAAACTTCCGGAGCATGTGGGCACTCATTGATAATTACGACTCATTCACCTACATACTGCACGATTACCTGTTGCAGACGGGTCGGGAATGCCGGGTGTTCCGCAACGATGCGGTAACCGTATCCGAACTGGATCGCATGGACATAACGCGGCTTATTATTTCTCCCGGTCCCGAAACACCGCTTCAGGCAGGCATTTCAATGGAAGCAATCGAATATTTTCAGGAACGGATTCCGATTCTGGGTATTTGTCTCGGGCATCAGGCGATAGGTATGCTATTTGGCGGACAACTGCTGCATAATCCGGAACCCGTTCATGGTAAAACGAGTACTGTCGTACATCAGGGCCATCCTGTTTTCAACAACATCCGCAACCCCTTCCCGGTGATGCGGTATCATTCTCTATGCATCAAACTGGATGAGGAAAGTGAACTGCAAAGTATCGCGCAAACCGCAGAAGACGGAATGCTGATGGCGTTGGCTCATCGGCGTTTGAAAATGATCGGACTGCAATTCCACCCGGAGAGTATCGGCACTCCCGACGGATTGCAAATGCTGAAAAACTGGGCCGGATTGTGGGAGGATGAAAAAGTGGTCTCGCCAAGAATCGAACTTGGATCTAAAGTTTAGGAAACTTCTATTCTATCCATTGAACTACGAGACCAACCTGTATAAAGAGCCGCAAAAGTATGCAATCTAACGAATTGATGCATGCTTCCTTTTATAGACCAGGAAAAAATTTGCTTTACCCCAACAGCTTGCGGTCTTCATCACTAACGTGCATGCGGTTCCAGATACGCCAGTAATATTCTTTATTCATCAGGTATCCGTGAATGGTTCCATTGTAATACTGGAACGTCTGATAAATATTCAGCCATATGCAGAAGCCGAGCATCATTGTGCAGAGTACTCTGGTAAACGTATTCTTTTGTAATGCCCATTCTAAAATAGCTGCCAGCGCTATAGCAACAACAGGTAATGCATCGATCATAGGGCGCGCACCGAACCCCCAGCCATACCACCAATGCTGCCAGCTGAAAACCACGTAAATAAACAGCGGCAGAAACCAGTATACAGGCAACATCAGACTTCTTCTCTCCTTCCGGTGCAGGAACATGCCCATACACGCAATAAACGCAAGCGGCGTATACACGAACCAGCCTTTCTGGTAGCTGAACAAACCTTTTATGATCTGCGGATCTGTGAATATGAACCGCTCTTCTTCATAAGAAAAGTGCAGCCAGTGACCGCTTGTCGCTTTCCAATACAATAAAAGCGGCGAGGAAGCTACTAAGCCTACAAGCATAACCAGCAATAGGTGGGATAAATGTTTACGCCAGAATCCCAGCCGTGCGCGTATCCCTTTTCCATATTGTAGTGGCCAGGTAAGCGGCACAAGCAAAATGAGCGCATCCACTGGACGGGATATAAAAACCAGACCCAGAAAAAGACCCAGCATCACAGCACTGCCGCGTGATGACGTACGATACAGCTTTTCGGTGAAAAAAATCACACTGCTTACCAGCAGGAACATCCAGGTATGACTCATACCCATATCCACGGCGGAATAAACTAAAAAGTTCGTTCCGAATCCGAGGCACAGAACACAAATCGCTGTAATTAGATCTGAAAAATACCTTCTTAATACGGACCCAATTATCAACAAACCTATAATTGACCATACAATCGTACTTAAAACTATACCTAATTGATAAGGCGGTGAATACCCGTCAGCACGGTAATGAGCGTTAGGCAAGGTACAGCGGAAGTGAGCAATCGCAAAAAAAGGGAGTTCACCTAAAGCTACCCCAAGTGCATACTTGTTAAGTATCTTTCCGGTAACAGGCTGTTTGTAAAGTGCATATGGTTTATCAAAACCGGGCGAAAACTGGTACTGCTTATCCAGCGAATCATAAAACTTTAATTCCAGTAAATCGTGATAAGTGAAAATTGCCGGCAAATACAGGTAATAACCAGAAACATCCCATTTCGTCAACGGCTCAGACCTCCACTTTTTCTGCACAAAAGTGGCAGTCAATGTGGCTATCGCAAACAATAAAACAGCAAGCAGGCTCTTTTTCAAAATAAATTTACAGTCGGCTAAAATAACCATATTTCGCAGAAGCTGCGGAATGATTGCACTAAAAAAGCGAACTGCAATGCAGCAGGGGCAAAGAGTTGCATACGATACGGGTACGATTAGCGTTTAGAGATGACAGTTTCTTAGATTTGCACGCTGCTTTACACTGATGACCGCAATGGCCCGGAAGTGACAGGCATTTCTGCACCCTTTTTA
Organism: Chitinophagaceae bacterium; assembly: GCA_049840855.1. Lineage (GTDB taxonomy): Bacteria > Bacteroidota > Bacteroidia > Chitinophagales > Chitinophagaceae > Rurimicrobium. Next base: position 101,994 of record JASGJF010000035.1, read on the forward strand.
CAAACAAACCATGAACAACAGTCCCCAGAATCTTTTACAGCATTTATTGTCTGTTCTGATCTCACGCCGGAAATTTCTGCTTTACGTGACGCTTGCTGCAACGTTGATCGGTGCGGTTATCTGTGCCTTCCGCCCGAAGCAATATATCGCAGAAACAAAATTCGTGCTTAAGAACCACCTTTTTGCCGACCGCACCTACCTGTACAGCAAGGATATGCGGTATATCAATTATTATGCTTCAGAAGATGATATCGAACGACTTGTTGCACTGGAAGATGCAGACGCAGTAATGAACGACCTGATCGGGCGGTTGCACCTTGCTGCTTACTATAAAACAAACCTCCGAAAAGATCCCGGTTACCGTAAGCTCCGCAAAAAGATCTCCGGACGTGTAAAAATTTACCATACCCCTGAAAAGCACGCCGTGCTGGCCTTCTGGGACAAAAATCCGCAAATGGCTGCGCGTATTGCGAATGAATACCTGAGGCTGATAGAATTTCACCTGCGCAATAACTACAATTCCGTGCGGAACGATGCATTCGGTGCGCTCAAAGAGAAGATACACGAAGAAGAAAACCAGCTGAATCTGCTAACAGATTCGCTTTCTGCCCTTCGCGAACAGTACGGCATCTACGATATCATCAGCCCGACAAGATCCAATACGGTGATCACCAACCACTACAATAGAAACGGCAGAAAAGATTTCGCAAAGGGATTGGAGCTGATACAAAACCTGGAGTCGGTGAAAGACCGCGCAGTGGCGGATCTTTCGGATCACCTCTCGCTCGCCAATCAATATGAGGGGGGAGAAAACGTAAAAGATCTTTCGCTGATCCAGATCATCAAAACAGCCCAGCCGCCATTGCATGCATCCACGCTGGGTTATATCAGTACGCTATTGGTATGCCTGTTTTCCGGACTCGCTTTCGGTGTCATCTATGTGCTCGTTAATGAACGTCGCTAAACAAAAAACAGTAATAACGGGTGCCGGTGCTCCGTTGCGCTTTTCTGCAATGGGCCTTATCGCTATTATCCTGTTCTTTACCGGTCTCATTGCGTTTGCGGTCACCGACGAATGGATTTTTCTTATTCCGGCACCGGTAATCCTATACCTGCAATGGATGCTGAAAGATATCCGGGCTGCCTACCTGTTGCTTATGGCTGCCGTTCCGCTTTCCATTCATGAGGAATTTCTGAACAACAGTTATTCGCTTTCGCTGCCGTCCGAACCGATGATCATCCTTTTTGCAACTATAGGCGTACTGTTCCTCGTTGCAAAACCTCAAAGCATCGAGAAAAAGTTTTTACTGAATCCCGTCACATGGATCATACTGCTGCAACTGGCCTGGATTCCGCTCACCATTCTGACCTCGGAAGTACCGCTGCTATCTCTGAAATTCCTGTTGGCAAAGAGCTGGTACCTTCTTTGCTTTTTTGTATTTCCGGTCTGGATACTGCGCTCAAGGAGGGACTTCGGCACCGTATTTATCTGCTGGCTGATTCCCCTGCTTGCCTACATGATCATCATCCTTATCAAACATGCGATGCTGGAGTTTGCATTCAGTTCCGTAGATGCGGCTATCGGCAATCTATTTTATAAGCATGTGGATTATGCCTCGGTTATCTCTATGTTTTTTCCGTTTGTGTGGGCTGCCTGGGCAATCAGCAAAAAGAAAAAAAAGATATACCGTACACTGCTTTTTGCTACGCTGCTATTCTTCGGTTTGTCCATCGTTCTGTCATTTACCCGCGCCGCGATGGGAGGCGTTGTATTCGGGCTGATTATGGTAACCTGTATACGTTTGAGAAAAGTGAACTGGGTATTGCCTGCATTTTACGCAGTAAGCCTGGGGCTGGTTTTTTATTTCGCAAAAGACAATCAATTTCTGAAGTACCGGCCGCACTTCCAGGAAACCTACATGCGTCACGAGTTTGAAGATCACCTTAAAGCTACTATACAGGGCAAGGATATGTCTTCTGTTGAACGCCTGTATCGCTGGATTGCCGCGCTTCGTATGGGTGCAGACAGGCCTCTTACAGGATTCGGTCCGCATTCGTTTTATTTTCAGTATAAGCCCTATACACTTTCTTCTTACAGGACTTATGTAAGCGAAAATTATGAGCGATCGACCACGCATAATTATTTTCTGCTCATGCTTGTGGAGCAGGGAGTTCCGGCTATGGCGCTGTACGCGATCCTGATGCTGGTAGCCTTCGGACGTGTTCAGTATGTTTACCACCGGTTGAAAGATCCTTTTTACCGTAGTCTGCTGCTTGCGATAGGTTGGGCACTGGGCATATTTTTCGTCAACAATCTTTTCTCCGAACTTATCGAGACGGACAAAATCGGACCTATGTTTTATCTGTGCCTGAGCATGCTCGTCATCATCGAACGTCTGGCAGCAGAAAATGATACAAGCCGGCTCCCGCACAAAGGCCTGTAAGAAAATATACTACATCCAGTGTATTTTCTCCGAAACAGGCACATTACGCGTGCCGGGCTTAACCGGTTCGTCTGTATAACCGAGGTATAACGCCCCTACTACCAGGTCTTCCTCACGCAGGGAAAGGTATTCCTTCATTTCCGGCTCCAGCACGCTTCCTCCGGTACCCCAATAAACAGCAATACCGAGGCTTTCGGCGCTTAACCACAGATTCTGAAGCGCGGCTCCTACTGCGAGCACTTCTTCCAGCTGCGGAATTTTAGGCAAATGCCCGCGGCGCATCACAGCAAGTATTACGTGCGATGCTTTGTCTCCCATAGATGAAAGCCTTTCGTACGATTCCTGTGAAAGATCGGGTGCTGCCTTACGTCGCATTTCCGCATGATCCGCACAGAACTGGCGCACCTTGTCGCCTGCGAACACATAGAAACGCCAGGGTTCCGTACGACCGTGTGTAGGTGCCCAGTCGGCCATATGCAGCAGCTGAACGATCTGTTCTTCCGGGATAGATTGCCCGTTCATCTGGGCAGGTTTGATATTCCTCCGACGGACCATAATTTCGGAAAGAGCGGAAAAGTCCTGATGCATAGCCATATTTTTCAATTAGGTCGCAAAGTAAAGGTAAAAAGGCCACTCACCTTATCAGGATTATTGATACAGGAGCGCTTTCAGATAATGCGGTTATCTATGGCAACTTTTACCGCGTTCACCTTATTGTTCACCTGCAGTTTCCGGTAAATATTTTCGATATGCTTGCGAACCGTTCCCACGCTGATATAAAGATTGGTTGCCAGCTGCTCATAGGTCAGCCCGTTTTTAAGCTGCTCCAGCAATTCAATCTCTCGCGGACTTAATCCGAAATCCTGGCGGTTGGTACTGCCGTTAAACGGATTACGTATCAGGTTAAGCGCCTTCATCGCTATGATCGGCGACATCGCCGCACCACCCGACATTGCTTCGCAGATAGCTTTATACACTTGCTCCCTGGGTTCTTCCTTTAATAAATATCCGCTGGAGCCGGCCATGATGCTGTCGAAAATCTTTTCGTCGTCGTCGAAGGTCGTCAATACAAGCACCTTTATCTGGGGATAGCGCTTTTTGATTTCAATTGTAGCTTCAATGCCATTCATCACCGGCATATCGATATCCATGAGTACCAGATCGATCTGGTGTCTGGGCAATTGATCGATGAGTAGACGGCCATTCATCGTTTTGAGCCGGACCGCTATATCCGGATAATGCGCGAGCTTGCCTTCTATGGCTTTAAGCGCCATGGCATTGTCTTCGGCTATTGCAATATGGATCTGGTTCATGGCTACGGTTTTTTCAAAGTTACCAATGATCAATGTACAGGTTCGTACGATGATTATCGTATTATGAAAGCGGCGTAAGCAGTAGTACCTGTGTTCCCGCACCGGGACATGTCTTCAATGTACACGATCCGTGTATCAGCTGCATGCGTTGCTGCATATGCTGCAGACCGAATCCTGTATCCGTTGCCGGTCCGGGATCGAAGCCCACACCATCATCCACTATCTCTACAGACAACTCTTTTTGCCCCTTCAGGATGATGTTGACCTTTATCTCAGAAGCATGCGCGTATTTAAGCGCATTGTTAACGGCTTCCTGTACACATCGGAATAATTCCGTAACCACGTCCGGGCTCAGGCTGATCGAGGCATCCGGAATGATTGCCTTCAGTTGTAAATGAGGAATATTTTTGAGAAAGTCGCGCAGCTTCAGTACAAATTCATCCAGCGTAACAGATGAGCGGTTAATAAGCCATACTGTTTTGCGCAATTCCCTTATCGTTTCATTCGTCAGTTCTTTGACCTGCTTTACTTTCGACTGGTCACTTGCCATTTCATCTACGGTAGCATTGATAAAAGTGAGATGCGCCCCGATGTTATCGTGCAGTTCGCGGGAGATACGCAGGCGTTCCTGCTGCATCGCATTGCGTGCTTCCGCTTCCTGAAGCTGCAGCTGGAAGGTTGCTTCCTGCTTCAGTTGCAGCTCCTTCATCCGCCGGTTCCGGAATAATACATACACTATAATACCCAGAATCACCAGCATTAAAACGGATGCTGTAAGCCCGAGACGCTGTATGGTCTTTTGCTTATTCAGTACTTTGATCTGCTGCTCTTTCTTATCTGTTTCATACCGGGCAGACATTTCGGCTATCTGCCGCGACTTTTCAGAGTTGAATACACTGTCTTTGAGCACTGCATATTGCTCGTGGTAGTAAAGCGACGAATCGTATTGGCGACGTACTTTATATAATTCACTGAGGTGAAAATAGGTGTGTTGTAATAAGTCCGGAAAATTAACCTGCTTTCCCCTGAGCACAGCCAGGTGCCCATAATGTATCGCACTGTCGGTCTGGCCTGCTTCGCGGTAGCTTTCGCTGATGTTGATGGTTGCAATGGCAATACCGTAACCATCGCCTTTCGCTTCTCGTATAGCGAGCGCCTGCTTCAGGTAAGCTATTGATTTGCTGAATTCATGCAGCGACGCATACACCGTTGCCATATTTTCGAGGCTGTACGACAAACCGAGGCTGTCTTTCGCTCGCAGATTCAGTTCATAACTGATACGGTAATGCAGCAATGCGGAATCTTTAACGCCTTTGTTTTCATACAGAATGCCAATCCGGTTATTTCCGTCTGCCATGGATGCGGTATCGCCGTACTGTCGTGCAAGTATAAGTCCCTTATTGATGTATTTCCGTGCAAGTGATACCTGCTTGTTTTTGGAATACACCGTACCCAGTTCATAATAAGTAATGATCAGCTCTTTCCTTACCTGATGCTGCTCACCGAGCAGGGACGCCCCGAGTAATATATCAAGACCCCTGGCATGGTTGCCGCTGAGAAAAAAGTAAATCCCTTTCAGGCGCAACAACTCTACCTGTGCAGGATAATCACCTTCAGATACTGCTTTTTTCGCGGCTTCGTCGATGATGGTAAGTAAAGAATCATTATGCCCCGCATATGCTTTGCGTGCTTTATCGAGCAGTGTATCCATGTCTGCATATACCGGAGTGGCAATGAAAAGTACAGACATACACAACAGTAAAGGAAGTATACGGTTCACTGTTTATTGATTCAGGTGGAGGGACTAAAGATAATACCTTAAACTTTATTTTAATAATTCCGGTAAATACGAAAAGTATCGTATTGCCCCGCTCAGATACCGGGAATACATTTGTACTGTTTGGTTTAGCCTATATAAGAGGATTGCACAGTACGTAAACACAGGGCCTTCCCGCTCTGCCTTTTAAAACAAAACAAACCGGAGCCGGAACGATGCGCAATCCTGTCGTCCGGCTCCATTTGTGTATAATACGGCAAATACCAGCGTAAATCCTGTAACAGCATTATACACTTTGCATGTACCTTTAAGGACATAAAAATTTGTATATGCCAAAAAGCCAAAAAACTTTTTTTTCTGTTTTTGATTCCTTCTCTAAAAAAGTAACGAAAGCCACCGGTAGTCCCTGGGCTTTTTTCACCGCTATGCTTATCGTTGTTATATGGGCAATACTCGGTCCGGTATTTGGATTTTCAGACACCTGGCAGCTTGTTATCAATACCGGCACGACGATCATTACATTCCTGATGGTGTTCGTGATCCAGCAATCTCAGAATAAAGATACGGTTGCCCTGCACCTGAAGCTGAATGAGCTCATTGCATCCAGCGAAAAAGCGAGCAACCGTCTTGTTGATATTGAAGATCTGACCGAGGAAGAACTGGATAAGCTGAAGCGCTTTTATATAACGTTATCGGAACTTGCAGAAAATGAAGACGACTCTTTTGCATCTCATTCAATTGACGAAGCAAAACGCAACCATTGTGAAAAAGTGGAGGAGAAACAATCCGACGGGGTAAAAAAACAAAAACAAGATTAAAAGAAGAAGAGCGAAACCGGATGTGGTTTCGCTCTTTTTTATAGCGTAGCTATTGATTAAAGATTGAGTAAGCCTTTCACAGGATCTTTACCGATCAGCATGAGTTCCGGGTTTTCAAGCAACTCTTTCACACGCACAAGGAAGCCTACTGATTCACGGCCATCAATGATACGGTGATCGTAGCTGAGCGCGAGATACATCATCGGGCGGATCTCAATTTTTCCATTCACCACCATCGGACGATCCTGTATTTTATGCATACCGAGGATAGCGGATTGAGGAATATTGATAATAGGGGTTGACATCAGCGAGCCAAATACACCACCGTTAGTGATAGTGAAAGTTCCGCCGGTCATTTCTTCCATACTTAATTTGTTATCGCGGGCTTTCTTCGCCAGATCCACCACAGCCATTTCAAGTTCTGCCATGCTTTTGCTTTCCGCATTGCGGATAACGGGCACTACCAGACCTTTAGGGGCAGATACCGCAATAGAGACGTCGCAGTATTCATGATAGATGATATTGTCTCCATCGATGTAGGCATTCACTGCCTGGTACTCCTGCAAAGCTATACAACATGCTTTGGCAAAGAAAGACATAAAGCCCAGGTTCACACCGTGTGCTTCTTTAAAAGTATCCTTGTACAGTTTGCGTACTTCCATGATGCGGGTCATATCCACCTCGTTGAAAGTGGTGAGCATGGCAGTGGTATTTTTAGCCTCCACCAGACGGCGGGAGATCGTCTTACGCAGATTGCTCATTTTTTCAGGACGATCTGTACGGGTTACCTGAGCAGCCCCACCTTTAATGCCCGGGCTATTCAATGCTTCCAGCACATCATGTTTGAGTATTTTCCCGGCTACACCCGATCCGTTTACTTCAGCCGGTTTCACCTTTTTATCGGCCATTATTGCCTGTGCTACCGGAGTAGCTTTTACATCTTTGGGGAGTGCTTCTGCTTTTGGTGCAGGAGACTCTGCTTTTGCAGCCGGCTTTTCTTCTGCCTTGGGAGCGGGAGCAGCGGCAGCGCCTTCGGGACGGGCAGCCGTTTCATCTATTGTACACGCAACATCTCCGATATTGATCGTATCGCCTTCTTTGGCAACAATGTGCAGGATACCGGCTTGTTCCGCATTCAGTTCGAATGTAGCCTTTTCAGATTCCATCTCGCAAAGAAGTTCATCGCGTTCTACCCAGGCGCCATCTGCTTTGAGCCATTGGGTCAGTGTCACTTCGCTGATAGATTCGCCTACCGTAGGCACTTTAATTTCAATCATCTGAAAAAATCTTAACGGTTATTATTAGAGGAGGAGCCCCTGTTTTTTGAGGGTACGAAATTACTAAACCAAACAGGAAAGGCAAAATTAAAAAAAATGTATACTGTTATTTTCCGCTCAAAAGGTATACTTAGTGATTTTCAAGCATTTTCTGAACGAGAACGGATTTCAGCGAACCTCCGCCGGACAATTGCAGGATGTAGGTTCCGGCCGGCACATCAGCAGCTATGGTGATGATGTACACAATTCCTCCCTGCGTGCTGCCCTGAGTGCCCCCGGCAAGCTGTCTTCCGGAAAGATCGGTGAGCCGCCACTCAAGATCGTCCGTGATACGCGCACCTGTCCATACACTCAGCGAGCCCGTAAATGGATTAGGACCTACGCGGAATTGAGAAAGATCAGGTATCGAATCGAAAGATAAAGTTGCTTTACCGAAATCCGGCACACCATAGCCGGCAGTATTATCAGGTGTTTCTGCCAGATGGGCGCTTTCGCGGATCACGCGTCGCAGCTGCGCGGGTGTGGCTTTCAGGTTGGATGCCCAGAAACATGCGGCGAGTCCGGCAAGTTCCGGCGTGGCGATAGAAGTTCCTGTTACGGCAGTGGTAGTACCACTGCTGTTCAGCACGATACCGGGCCATCCCATCATGCATACGTCCGGCTTTAATACACCGGCTGCATTAGGACCTCGTCCGCTGGTCGGGGAAACTGCTTTGGAGCCGTTAACCGAGCCGCAGGTAAGCGCACTGTCGGCGTCTCCGGGGGTAAGCACTTTACCCCAATCAGATACCCCGCCGTCGTTTCCGGCTGAAGCAACCACCAGCATGCCTTTAGCGGTTGCTGTATTTGCGGCCCTGGCAGCTACGGTTGTTTTACCATCTATATCGGCAAGACTGAGGCTCGCGTCCATCGTACCGATACTCATAAAGTTGTATCCAAGGGAGATCGTTGCCACGTCCGCCCCAACGCTATCTGCACGTTCCAGTCCGGCAACAAGGTTATCCAGTTCGAAGGGCTGTTCGGAACCATTGTCTTCAGTTACGTACAGAGCGTAATCAGCATCCGGTGCGGTACCGACAAACAGGTCGGGAATAATGCCGGCCATGGTACTTAACACCTCAGTTCCATGTATGGCATAGCCGTCTACATCGGGTACACGGTAATCAATATTGAACGTATCTACAATTCTGCCTGAATTGCGCAGACTGTCGAATCCGCCGAGTGTGTTCAGTCCGGCAAATCCTGCATCCAGGACGGCAATCAGCATTCCTTTGCCTCTGAGGCCCTTATTGTGCAACACATCTCCGTTGGCAAGATGTATCTGATCGTATGCATCTCCATAATATGCTGCGCCGGTTGTTTTCATCAACGATGCCTCCTTTTCCGCAGTTGGCAGATCTTTTCTGCCGCTACCGTCTTTTACCGGCATCGCATGCAGCGGAGATCCGAAGCGGGCGATCAGCTGAACACCGGTTACAAAAGCACGTGTACGCAGTGAAGCGACAACTGTTGTATCCGTAAGCAGCACTACCATATTGTTTTGCCAGCGGGATGTGGTGTGCAGGACTCCGGATGTGAACTTCAGTACTGAATCTGTATAGGTGGCCGATACAGGCAAATCGGTACTGTCGATTGCAATGCCCAATCTGGTTCTTCTGGCTAAAGCGCGCGCCGAGAGAAATGCTTCCGGGCGGCTCAGATCTCCGACCGTTCCGTGTTTATCAGTAAAACTCACACGAAATGCATACTGTGCCTGGGAAAATGCTTTCACAGGACACAACAAGAATACGAGCGGTAAAAGGAGTGTAAAAAAAAAGGCTTTCATAGTGCGAGAAAGTGAGCTCGTATCAAAGTTAAAGAATTAGATACGACTTTCTTCAGCATGAAAGCCTTTATGGAAAGTAAAATATTGATTAGTTGTAATCGATCGCGCGCATGATCACACCATTACCTTTACGGCAATTTGTGGAGCCGGGAACCGGATCATAAACCCAATACGTATACTCACGGTAGATCATACCTACACGGAAAGCATATACCGCCTTGGATTGCAGCAGAAATCCGTAATCATCCGGTTGTGTCTCAGGGTTGTTCAGCACCTGGTCTGTTTCAGAAACAGTAACAGTCTGATCGAAAGTCTTGGCGCCGTTATCATATGGTTGCAGCACATTCTGATAGGTATATTTCCATCCTTTCAGATAGTTGAAATCCTGATCATCCTGCGGCAAAAGACTGTTACCCTGCCATACCTGGCCATCTTTTACAGGATTTACCATTTTAATGAAACGCACATTTTTCTGTACTACTTCCATCTTTTCAGCTGCAGGTGTGTAATAAATCACATCGTCCACTTTCCAGTTATCAGCAGCAGTAAGACGCGAAAAGATATTGACTGCGTAAGACAAGCGGTTCTGTTCGTCACGGAAAGTATCGGCAACGTAGTACTGCTGCTGCGATTTATGAGAATAGCGTATGCAATTGACATCATCCCAGATCGAAGAGTCCACATCGTACGTGATATATTTACCGATTTCGAGCGGCACAAATGACTGATACATATCGCTCCCGTTCGTATTCACAATCACCTGATCCTTTTTACAGGAGTTTAATACAGCAGTTGTTACAACAATCATCGATAGAGCGAGCAATCTGGTCTTTTTCATACTGTAAGAAAATGTAGAGATAAGCACTGATTAAAATGAGGCTAAAAATAATTCTTTTTCTATAGAAACATAACAAAATGCAAAAATTATATTCCGGAGAAAATAATGCCTCCTGCCACCACATCGTCACCTTCATAGATCACGGCACTTTGTCCGGGAGCGATGCTGTTTACCTGATGATCAAAATGAACGGCCAGTTTATCTCCGGCCCAGTACAAGGTACTTTCGGTACCGGGATCTTTATAGCGGATCTTGGTATTTGCCTTCATACCATCGTATATGTCAGCATATTTGATCATATTTAATCCGCTTACCAGCATACTCGCCTGCTTTAATTCTTCTGCCGGACCCAGCACTACGGTGTTGGTCTCGGGGACGATCTTTGTCACAAATACAGGTTTGCCCAACGCAATTTCCAGCCCTTTTCGCTGACCTATAGTATAAAAAGGATAACCGCGATGTTTGCCCACTTTCGTTCCGTCGCTCAGGACGAAGTCGCCGCCGTCTACAGCAGCTTCCAATCCCGGATTCTGGCGTTTCAGGAATCCGCGGTAATCGTTATCCGGTACAAAACAGATTTCGTAGCTCTCCGCCTTTTTGGATAAATCCACGTAACCCATATCCGCTGCCAGCTGGCGCACTTCGGTTTTGAGCAGATCCCCGAGCGGATAAATGCTGCGACTCAGGCAATCCTGTCCCAGGCCCCAGAGCACATAACTCTGGTCTTTACTCAGATCACGCGCTTTGCTCAGCACATGACGTCCCTGCTCTTCCCGTACTTTCACATAATGGCCGGTAGCTATAAAATCGCAGCCGAGTGCATCTGCCTTCTTCAGCAGCGCCGACCATTTGATATGGGTATTGCACATGACGCAGGGGTTGGGAGTGCGCCCTGCCATATATTCTTCCACAAAATTATTGATCACCCCCGTTCCGAACTCTTCACGGATGTCAAATACATAGTGCGGGAAACCATGGTCCACGGCAGCCTGTCGTGCATCATTAAACGAATCGAGATTACAGCATCCGGTTTCTTTCTTACTTCCCCCGGAAACAGCATAATCCCATGTCTTCATAGTAATGCCTACAACTTCATAGCCCTGCTCGTGCAGCATCAGAGCGGTGACTGTACTGTCAATACCGCCACTCATCGCTACCAGCACTTTTCCCATTTTACTCATGCGTGGAACTTTAATAAAAGATGCAAAGATAGGGACGGCACCCGGTAAAGGCTATACTAAATAGTAATGGAGGTATCGGCATCAGTCACGCTCCTCCAGGGAGAAAACCGATTCCACGCTTTTAGAAAAGACACGAGCGATCTTTAAAGCCAGCACTGTGGAAGGAATATATTTCCCGGATTCCATCGCATTAATGGTCTGCCGGCTCACACCTATACGTTTTGCCAGTTCTTCCTGCGTGATGCCCGCTACAGCCCGTTCAATTTTTATACTATTCTTCATACGGCAGATTGCTTCGGGACTTATACAGTAAATATTGAAAACGTGCGAGAAACAACAGCAGTACCGTAAAAAGGTTATAGGTCATTGCAGACAGGAACGACAGATCATACAGCAAAAGGAACGCCGCAGCCAGCAACAGGTAATTCACAATCAACGCCCAGCTGAGCGCCGATAAACGCAATCCGGACACATATTCGTCTTCGTGCTTTTCGGCAGAAAATCCCAGCATCAGCGCAGATAAGATAAAGCCAACGCCTAAAACCGTATTCGCGATATTCACCCGCTGTATGAAATCAGGCTTTATCCCGTTTTGAAACAGGTTGGACGGCGCAATATTGATGACCGTCCGGTAAAGAAAAGGATAATCAAATTCGTGACCGGAAAGCTGAACCAATCCCAGTACGAAAAAAAACGCGAACAACAGCATGGCCGGCAGTTTGCAGCGATGCGGCAAAAGATATTGCGATCTCATAGGGTGTTATTTGTATAAAAGTAGAAAAAACAATCAATATGTAAAGTTTGTTTTACAAAAAGTAAAGTTTTCAAGACTTTGCCGCGACACCGCGAAACTTGCTATTTTCGTCTTATGAAACGGATGATCTATAGCGTACTGATATTGCTGCCGCTCCGGGGGATGGCGCAGGATAGTTATAAAAAGGAGATCGAGCAATATCGCAGGCATTATAAAGAGGAATTTATTGCGGAAGAACGTAGCCCGCTGAAAGGAAGCGATACTGCGTTTATCCGGTTTTTCCCGGTTAATCCCGTTTACAGGGTAAACGCGCATATAGAGTTGGTTCCCAATGCTCCGGAATTTGATATGGAAACACATAGCGGGAAAAAGCAGCGTTACCGCAATTATGCGAAAGCAACGTTTACACTCCAGGGAAAAAGCTGCACACTTTCCATCTATCAGAATGTGCGTATTGCAGCCATGCCGGGAAAACAAAACGACCTGTTCCTTCCATTCAATGATCTGACCAATTATGCAACCACCTACGGCGGCGGAAGATACCTCGACCTGAGTATTGCTGATATACGGAACAGCATACTGACTATCGATTTCAATAAGGCGTATAATCCTTATTGCGCCTTTCGTGAAGGATACTCCTGTCCGATTCCTCCGGTAGAAAACCGTTTGAGAATCCGCATCGAAGCGGGTGAAAAAAGCTACGGAAAACCATAGCGTAATACCTATCTTTGTTGCACTTAGAATAATTGCGATATGTTATCATTACAGCTGTTCCGGCAGGACAAAGAACTAATTCTCGCCGGACTCAAAAAGAAAAACTTTAAGGAAACAGAGATCGTGGATGCGATCATCGAACTCGACGAAAAACGCCGCAAAATCCAGGTTGAAAACGACCATATCGCAGCATCCATCAATTCGGCATCCAAAAATATCGGCCAACTGATGGGTCAGGGTAAAAAAGAAGAAGCTGAGGCTGCAAAAGCTGAGGTGGCAGGCAAGAAAGAAGAAGCACGCGAAATTGCAGAAACCCTTGCAGCGCTTGAGAAAGAACAGAATGATCTCCTGATCCGTCTCCCGAACCTGCCGCACCACTCCGTACCTGCCGGAAAAACCCCGGAAGAAAATGAAGTCGTTCGTACCGGTGGCACCCGCCCGGCTTTACCCGGTGAGAAACTGGCTCACTGGGATATTACATCCAGATATAAACTCATTGATTTTGAATTAGGTAATAAGATAACGGGTAGCGGATTTCCTGTATACACAGGCCAGGGTGCCCGCCTGCAACGTGCGCTTATCGCTTATTTCCTGGATTACAATACGGCAGCGGGATACCATGAAGTGTACCCTCCTTTTATGGTGAATGAAGCAAGTGCCTACGGAACGGGACAGTTGCCGGACAAAGAGGGACAGATGTACCATGTGACTGCCGACAACTTTTACCTCATTCCTACGGCTGAGGTGCCTGTCACCAATATTCTTCGTGATACCATTACGCCGGAAAGTGAATTACCGATCAGAATGACGGCTTATACCCCCTGTTTCCGCCGTGAAGCGGGATCATATGGTAAAGATGTACGCGGACTGAACAGATTGCATCAGTTCGACAAGGTGGAGATTGTTCAGTTCACACATCCCGATAGGAGCTACGAAACACTGGAGGAAATGGTGCTGCATGTGGAGAAACTGCTTCAAAATCTCGGACTCGAATACCGTATTCTGCGTCTGTGCGGCGGTGATATGAGCTTCACGTCTGCGCTCACTTATGATTTCGAAGTGTACAGTGCTGCGCAGGAGCGCTGGCTGGAAGTAAGCTCTGTAAGTAATTTTGAGAACTTCCAGACCAATCGCTGTAAAGCACGCTTTAAAAACGCTGAAGGAAAAACGCAGTTGCTTCATAGCCTGAATGGCAGTTCCCTGGCCTTACCACGCATCATGGCCTGTCTGCTGGAGAACTTCCAGACCGGCGATGGAGTGAACATACCAGAGGTGCTGGTACCCTACTTCGGTAAAAATGTTATAAACTAATCAATTGTACAAATGATACAACGCATTCAATCCGTATGGCTTTTTGTTGCCGCATTTGTCAGTGCTGCACTGTTTATTTTTCCGCTTTACCATTATACACAGGGAGGGACGGAGCAACTCATGGGAGCCCGTAACGAATACCTTTTGCTGGTGCTTGCAACATTGATGACATTGCTGCCGATGGTGGCCATCTTTCAGTTCCGTAACAGAAAACGTCAGAAAGGAATGGTCTGGACAGCTATCCTCACCGCTGCTGCGTTCATTGCCGTAATGCTGATGAAAATTCAAAACCTGAAAAACGCCGGTCAGCCTGCGATCAATGATAACTTTGCGCTTCCTGGACCGGTGATCCCGGTCCTGACCATCGTGTTTTTGTTCCTTGCGCTGAGCGGCATCAAAAAAGATGAAGAATTACTGAGGTCGGTAGACCGACTCCGATAAAGGTAACAAAACCAGGAGCAAGGTTGTTTTGGCAGAGGCTAAAACAACCTTTTCTTTTTACGCACCTCTTTCAGAAAATCGGAGATATCCTTACTCGGCCTGATCCATATTACGAGACCGGCAAACAGGACCGCAATTAGTATGCTGCGCCACACTGCATCGAAGTAAGGGTTTTCAGAATGAGGAATAAAGTAGGTGAGCAACCATACCACAGCAGCAATGCCGATTGTTTTCAGCGTTCCGCCGGAAAACGGATGCAGGCGCATTTTACTCCATACAAACCAGGCTTTGGCCAGGTTAAACAACAGGAGTGCCCCGGAAGAAACCCATGCGGCACCATACACCCCGAAAGCGGGTATCATCACGTGGAACATCACGATCATCAGCACAACAATACTGGCTGAAAGATAAAAGTTGAGGCGATAATACGGCGACATATTCAGCGCCATATCATTCAGGCCGGTGGCACTGTCACCCAGCCTTCCGATCAGCAGTATCAGCGTTATACCAAATACCGCTTCATATCCGTCACGCAATATCGCCACGGCATTGTGCAGATTGCCGATCACGAGGATCACCATGAACAGGGAAGGAATGAAAATATTAAGTCCCGCACGCTGGTATGCATTCTCCACTTTATCATGATTGTTTTGCGCATATGCCTTGCTGATGTCCCCGCTTGCAGGAACAGATAGAGCACGATAGGGTATGGAAATCAGTGTGGCAATAAATGTGGCATTTGTGTAGACGGGGATAGACGCCAGTCCATCCGTGCTGAGGGTGGTGAGCAATTGCGAGTCCAGGAATCCGAATAGCGTACCTGAAATACCCATCAGCGCATGAAACAGCGCGAATACAAGGATAGAGCGGTATTCAGCGCGGGAAACGAGCTGCCATTGAAAAGAGAACTTAAAGTCGGCAATACGCGATGCCATGCGCCATAATACCAGAACGGCCAGGAGATTGATCCCCACAAACAAAGAAATGAAAACAGGAAACGGAATCAGCCGTAAACCAAATAAAATAAACAAAAGCAGATTGCCTCCTTTGATCAGCACTTCCCGTACAAAACTCGCCTGTGCGGCCTTGATGTACGCATGCAGATAGGCTTCGAAAAGCATCATCAGCAGATTGAACAGTGCAAATAACGGAAGACACCATGCATACCGGCTCATAAGCAGACGATCCTGCTCCTGGTTGAATTGCAGCCAGTGATCGAGGAAAAGCACATACCCAAGCGCACCCAAACTGTATACCAGCAGCGGAACACCAAAACTGACCGTAAGCAATACAGATTTCTTTTCAGGGTCTGCATGCTCATCGAAACGATGCAGGTAAAAAAACAAGGCATTGTTCATGCCCACCATCAGGAAGAAGCTTGCAATAACCGCCTGAATGGGCAATAAACGTACAAACCCAAGCTCCTGCTTCGGCATTACGTTAGACGAATATATTGCTACAATGCCTCCGAGCAGTGCCCCGGTAAAAGTGATAATGGATGTTTTGACTGACTGTCTGAAAACGACTCCCATAGACTATTGTTCGAAGTACCGGATGATACACTCCTTCAATAATTGCTCCTGGTCTTTCATCGCCTCCGGAGCCTCAATACCCGTCGGGATGTAGTGCGGCCAACCTTCTTCATCATATTTGTCCAGCACAAAAATGCCGACCTGACTTAATAACTTGCATACGGCTATATGCATCAGGTCCTGCTTTTGCTCTTTTGTGAAGTTTTTCGTTTCAGGAAATGCTCCCAGTTCATTAATCCCGATCAGGTACAAAGTTCCTTCCAGATCGGGTTTCTTACCAAAACGTTCCACCAGGAAAGATTCTACCTGAATCCAGCGTTGTTCAAAATCCTGCATATGCACAAAGGTAACTTTATAATTCACACCAGCTAAACCGTGCTCCGCCACGTAATTTGATAAATTAATCAAAAAAAGACGCTTATGTGTCCGTTGCGCTATAAATTTGACGTTCAAGGTACCTCATGCGTCATCTGATATTTTTCATTCTCTTTTTGTCGGGTATTGTTCGTGCTGAGGCACAAACACTGAACACCTGCACACTGCAGCAGTTTCAAAGCCGCGTACTGCAGGACAATGATACTTTGTATGTGGTAAATTTCTGGGCAACATGGTGCAGCCCCTGTGTAAAGGAATTACCCTATTTTATAAATCTGTCGTCTGAAATGGCCGAGCAGCCTGTAAAATTCATCCTTATGAGCCTGGATGCGTCCGGTGACGGAAACAAAGTGGCTGCATTCCTGAATAAAAAGAAGATCCCGCTTGAAACGCATTTGTTCACGGAAGCAGATCCGAATATATGGATCAATGCATTGGAACCATCATGGCAGGGAAGCATACCTGCAACCTTTCTTTACCGGAAAGGCGCTAAGGTAAGCTTTCAGGAAGGGTCATTCGAATCAAAAAAAGAACTGGAAACATTTATTAAAAACCATAAATAAAAATGAAAAGAATAATCGGTGCATTGATGCTGGTTGTTGCAGCAGTATGCTCATCTTCAGCCCAGAAAACCACAGCCCCTTATAAGGTAGGCGATATTGTAAGCGACTTCAAACTGAAGAACGTGGATGGAACAATGCGCGGACTGGTTGCAGACGCGGGTAAGGAAAAAGGTTATATTGTAATCTTCACCTGCAATCATTGTCCTTATGCTAAAGCTTACGAGCAAAGGATCATGGACCTGGATAAAAATTTCCGTCAGAGTGGTTACCCGGTTGTAGCAATCAACTCGAATGACCCGAAAGAAGCTCCTGAAGATTCTTTTGAGAAAATGGCGGAGCGTGCGAAGGAAAAGAATTACTCCTTCCCTTATTTGTTTGACGAAAGTCAGGCAATCGCAAAGAAATTCGGCGCCGTAAGAACACCACAGGTGTTTTTACTGAACAAGAACAAGCAAGGCAAGTTGGAGACTCGTATACACCGGAGCGATCGATAACAATTGGGAAGATGCTGCACAGGCACACAGGCGCTATGTGGAAGAAGCACTCACGGATTTATCAGAAAATCTGAAACCCGCTACAGCAGAAACGAAAGCGATCGGCTGTACTATCAAGTGGAAAAAATAAAAAATACCGCGAAAAGATCTGGAGTGCCTGTTACAGGCACTCTTTTTTTGTTTGTATTGCCGCAACTTTGCGCTTATGAAAATACTGATGGTGTGCCTGGGTAACATCTGCCGTTCTCCCATTGCAGAAGGTGTATTAAGAGCGAAGGCAAAAGAAGCGGGCTTAGACTGGCAGATAGATTCTGCCGGTACCAATCGTTACCATATCGGCGAAGCCCCTCACCGCTTTTCCCAGAAAGTATGCCGGGGCTATGGCATAGACATTTCCCAGCAGCGCGCCCGCCGCATCACTGCTGCAGATCTGGAGCAATACGATATCATATATGCGCTGGCCCAGGACGTATATGACGACATTTACGCAATAGCGGGAACGCATGCGCCAATGGATAAAGTACGCTTCCTGCTGGAAGAGCTTCATCAGGATGGTTCGCGCGATGTGCCGGATCCATGGTATGGGAATGAAGACGGTTACCTGCCGGTTTACCAGCTGATAGAAGAAGCCTGCGAAGCGATTGTGAGAAAATACGGAAATGCTCCCCGCAACTAAACGTTATTACATTAATTTTGACCCCCTACTTATGTCAAAACCTTCTATTCCACAAGGAACCAGAGACCTCAGTCCTGAGGTGGTTCGCAAAAGACAATTCCTGTTACAGACACTGCGTTCTATTTTTGAAACCTGTGGATTTCAACCGATAGAAACCCCCGCTATGGAAAATTTGTCTACACTCATGGGCAAATACGGAGACGAAGGGGACAGGCTGATCTTCAAGATCCTGAACAATGGTTTACAGGAACCGTCCAAGCAAGAGAAAACACGTGCCGCTCTGGAACAGGTTTTGCTCGGCAAAAATGACACCAACCTTACAGAACGTGCACTGAGATATGATCTTACTATCCCCTTTGCACGCTACGTGGTAATGCACCAGAACAAAATTCAATTTCCGTTCCGTCGCTACCAGATGCAACCGGTATGGCGTGCAGACCGTCCTCAGAAAGGCCGCTATCGCGAATTCTGGCAATGTGATTGCGATATCGTGGGCAGCAACTCGCTGATCAATGAAGCGGAATTACTGGCGATATACAGAGAAGCTTTTTGCAAAACTTGCGATTCCCAATATTGTGGTCCGCCTAAACAGCCGCAAAATTCTTACCGGCATCGCACAGTATTGCGGTGCGGAGGAAAAACTTGTGGATATCACCACAGCTATCGATAAGCTGGATAAAATAGGGCAAGAGGGGGTACAAAAAGAACTTTCCGAAAGGGGCCTCAGCGACGGGCAGATAGCTGATATAATCGAATTAATAGGACTTTCCACGTTGGAATCGATGGAGCAGGCTTTCGAAAAGAAACAGATCTCTACGGGACTGACCGGCATACAGGAACTACGCAATACATTAAACTATCACGATCAGCTGAAGCAAGTGTCCTGGACGAACTCAAAAGTGGAAATTGATTTCACGCTTGCCAGAGGACTCAGTTATTATACAGGTGTGATCGTGGAAGTGATCTGTGCAGACGATCGTGTACAAATGGGCAGCATTGGTGGCGGCGGCCGTTATGATGACCTGACAGGTCTGTTCGGTCTGAAAAATTTATCCGGCGTCGGCGTTTCATTCGGTATCGATCGTATTTACGACGTAATGGAGCAGTTGCAGCTATTCCCCGAAACACTGAATGTGGGAACACAGGTGATCGTTATCAATAGTGGCGGAACAAACGAGGCATATGCTCTTTCCCTCCTGAATCATTTAAGGGTACAGGGCATTTCTTCCGAGATCTACACAGACAATGCGAAGTTTGACAAGCAGATGAAGTATGCGTTCAACCGGGGGATTCCTTATGTGGTTATCGCAGAAAATGAAGAGCAGCATACGGGTACCATCCGGGTAAAACAATTCGGTGGAGATGGACAGGAGCGGATGACTATTGATGTATTGATCGAAAGGCTGAAATAGCTCCTCTGCTGTACCATAGCAGCATAAGCTCAGCTATAATAAAAATGCCCCGTAAGCTTATCTTACGGAGCATTTTTTATTCAGCTAGAGAATCTTATTAGGAAGTCTTCATTGCTTTTGCGTATTTGACGCGATCATTCTCGTCGAGCAGGATCTTACGCAGACGGATGCTCTGTGGAGTACACTCGATGCATTCGTCCTGCTGGATATACTCCATACATTCTTCCAGGCTCATCTGGATTTTAGGTGCGATGTTGGTAGCTGCATCAGAACCCGAAGCACGCATATTGGTAAGCTTTTTACCTTCCACTACGTTTACGTTGAGGTCTCCCGGCTTGATGTGCTCGGCGACGATCATACCTGCGTATACTTCCTCTCCCGGATCGATAAAGAAAGATCCGCGATCCTGCAGCTTATCCAGGGAATAACCGGTGGAACTTCCGGCCTGTTTAGCGATCAATACACCATTGTTACGACCCGGGATAACGCCTTTCCAGGGTTTATATTCACTGAAGCGGTGAGCCATAACAGCTTCTCCGGCAGTAGCGGTAAGCATTTGGGAACGCAGTCCGATCAGTCCGCGGGAAGGAACATCGAATTCGAGGTGTTGCATTTCTCCCTTGCTTTCCATGATCAGCATTTCTCCCTTACGTTGTGTAACGAGATCGATTACTTTACCGGAAAAATCCGAAGGAACATCTACAACCAATACCTCATACGGTTCACATTTCTGGCCGTTGATTTCTTTGGTGATTACCTGCGGCTGGCCAACGGTAAGCTCATACCCTTCGCGACGCATAGTTTCGATCAGTACACTCAAGTGGAGGATACCCCGACCGTATACCAGGAATTTATCCGCATCGTCTGTGTCCTGAACACGCAGTGCCAGGTTCTTTTCCAGTTCTTTCATCAGGCGGTCACGCAGGTTGCGGCTGGTAACGAACTTACCTTCACGGCCGAAGAAAGGAGAGTTGTTGATGCTGAACTGCATGTTCATGGTAGGCTCATCTATCGCGATGACCGGCAGTGCTTCGGGTTGTTCGAAATCTGCAATCGTCTCACCGATCTGGAACCCTTCAATACCCACTACAGCACATATATCGCCTGCGCTCACTTCCGTTACGCGCTTTTTACCCATTCCTTCAAAGGTGTACAACTCTTTCACTTTTCCTCTCACCATTGAACCATCGAGTTTACACAACTGGATGTTCTGACCTTCTGCGATGACACCTCTGGACACGCGGCCGATAGCAATACGACCGAGGAAAGAGGAATAGTCGAGTGAAGTGATCTGCATTTGCAGCGTACCCTCATTTACTTTAGGAGCAGGCACCTTCTCGAGGATCATATCCAATACGGCATTGATGTTATCCGTAGGGGTGAGGGAGGTGTTGAACCAGCCTTGTTTAGAAGATCCGTACAATGTCGGGAAGTTCAGTTGATCTTCTGTTGCATCCAATTGGAAAAACAGCTCAAAAACAGCATCGTGTACCTCATCCGGGCGACAGTTTGGCTTATCTACTTTGTTGATAACAACGATTGGGTGCAGACCAAGATTCAATGCTTTCTGAAGCACAAAACGCGTTTGCGGCATCGGACCCTCGAAAGCATCCACCAGCAGCAATACACCGTCTGCCATTTTCAGTACGCGCTCAACTTCTCCACCGAAGTCGGCGTGACCCGGAGTGTCGATAACGTTAATCTTAACACCTTTGTAATTAACAGAGATGTTTTTTGCCAGGATAGTAATCCCGCGCTCGCGCTCCAGATCGTTATTATCCATGATCAGCTCACCTGTTTCCTGATTGTCACGGAAAACCTGAGTAGCATGGATGATCTTGTCCACCAGGGTAGTTTTTCCGTGGTCAACGTGAGCAATAATGGCAATGTTACGAATATTCATAAAGCGGATTGTTTACTAAGGTGCTGTCAGGAAATAACCTTTACGTTCAATGCGAAAAACAGCACCTTAAAATTTTTTGCAAAAGTACGTCAAATTAGGCAGATAAACTTTTGAAATCAGATCAGACTGTTAATTTAACGTGAGCGTAATAAAATAAAAGAGGCCAGCAATTGCTGACCTCTTTCGTGATCCCGTTGGGACTCGAACCCAAGACCCATACATTAAAAGTGTATTGCTCTACCAACTGAGCTACGAAATCAACCTATGTTCTTTCGGAACGGGCAGCAAAGGTAATCAATGTTTCTTTCCTGCCAAATTTTTTTCAGTTTTTTCAGAAATATTTTTTTCTCTAAGACAAATGCGTCATCAGTTTTTCGTGTACACGCTTCAATTCATCCATGGATGGTGTAGAGGGCGTTTCCGTAAAATTAAGGTCGTTCGCTGTATTGATAGGGACCAGATGCATATGTGCATGGGGCACTTCCAGACCAATGATACTGATGCCTACTCTCTTACAGGAAAAAGCTTTCTCCATCGCGCGTGCAATGGGTTGTGCAAACTGGAACCAGGAAGTCAGATATGCGTCCGGCAGCTCATAAGCTTTATCCACTTCAAGTTTTGGAACAACCAGCACATGCCCCTCCCGAAGCGGCATGATGTCCAGGAATGCCAGGAATAGTTCATTCTCTGCCACCTTAAAGCAGGGAATTTCACCACTGATGATTTTTGAAAATACAGAGGCCATCTAAATATTAATTTCTTCGATTTGGAATTTCATCACACCGTTGGGAACTGTGATTTCTGCAACATCCCCCTTTACTTTACCGAGCAATCCCTTCGCAATGGGAGAAGTAACAGAAATTTTCCCCGCTTTCAAATCGGCCTCACTTTCTGAAACAATCTGATATTCCATCGACTTCTTTGTTGCAAGATTTTTTACGCGCACTTTGCTAAGGATGGATACTTTACTTGTATCAATATTCTTTGGATCAAGCACGCGCGAATTGGCCAGAGTAGACTCCAGGGTCGCCAGCTTTGCTTCATGAAGCCCC
The DNA here is from genome assembly GCA_049840855.1 of Chitinophagaceae bacterium. GTDB lineage: Bacteria > Bacteroidota > Bacteroidia > Chitinophagales > Chitinophagaceae > Rurimicrobium. Next base: position 124,694 of record JASGJF010000035.1, read on the forward strand.
TGTGCTTCCTTTGCAGCATCGTATTCTGCGTTTTCCTTCAGATCTCCCTTTTCACGGGCTTCTGATATCTGCCGGGCTATTTCCGCTCTGCCCGACGTCTTCATACGGTTAATCTCTTCTTTTAAGGCCTCCAATGCCTCTTTCGTCACATAATGTACAGCACTCATAAAGACAATATATTATTGTATACAACAAATAAAAACACAACGCTCCTACCAAAGATAGAAGCGTTGCCAAATTTAATAAAAAGACTGAATTACTTGTCTGAACTTGCGAAATTAAAGCGCAGGCCGAAAACGTGAACTCCGTTAGCGGGACGTTGTGTTGGTCTGAAACTGTAATCAATATACAATTTAGAACCTTTCTTGTTAAGCGGGGCGGCAACACTTGCACCCATGCTTATACCTGTGTAAAAGGTAGTGGTTTTTAATGCATCGAATATATCTTTCTCATAACGGAAAGCAGCGCGGGCCATAAACATCTCACGGAATCCGTATTCGGCACCTATACCCAGGTAATCGTTATTGAAGGAATTGGAAGTGAAGTTTCCGATTGCAGTGATGCGATGATCTCCTTTGCCTTCTGTAGCAGATGCGCTGCGACCGGCGATATAGAAATCGTACGCGATACCCATTGACATGTAAGTCGGCAGTTGGAATTTCTCCTGCGGAGTAGAGCGCGTGAAGGCATAGTCTGCATTAGGTGCGGTAGATGTACTTGAAAATCCACCACCTGAGAAACGCATATTGGTACCGGCATTACGCAGCGTGATACCAATATGAAGATTACGGTCTACGTACTGCACACCGGCGTCGATACTGGCTCCGGAAGCACCGATATTCCCAATTTGCTCGGAAATAAACGTTGCGGCAACACCACCACGGATACGTTCAGAAAATTCTTTAGAAAATCCCAGTTGAAAATTCAGAAAAGATGGTTTGAATTTAGCGCCGGTTCCTTCGGGATGGTCAATATCAGTTACATCGATCTCGCCGAAAGACATAGACATCACGTTAACGCCTACTACAGCCGAACTACTCAGACGGTATGCTGCAGCAAGGTTATTAACGGAAATACCCGTTCCGGAAAGGTAGCGGCTATAGGATGCACCAACCTCCAGATCGTCGGAAAAAGATAGACCGGCTACGTTGACCTTCATAGACTGAATACCGCGAACGTTAGCGACATCCAACCCAAACACACCCGTACTTTGTGCCCATGGATTGATAAGCAATTCCGATGCACCGGATTGTCCGGACCGGTCCTTGTTACCCGCGAAGGCAGGACTTGCCGCGATTAAAGACAATGAAGCCAACAGAACCTTATTATAGTTACTTTTCATACTCAAATGTGTTATTTGTAGTAATTCTTCTTTCGAGTTTTAAATTCCGGGTGCGGAAGCTACCGCACCCGGAGATAATTTAGTAGTTAGTTACATCCAGCGGACGCATAGCTCCAAACCAGCGGATCACTTTATCTTTTCCATATGCATTGATATGGATCAGATACATACCACTCGCGATCGGGAGTCCTGCCTGATTATACATATCCCAGACGATTGCCGGATCATTATTATCCTTTTCGATCTTGCGCACAAGCGTACCATCCAAAGCGTAAATGTGAACAGTAGCTTTTACAGGCAGATTGATGATCTTAACTCTTGTTTCAAGACGGTTTGTCTCATAAGAATTTCCGCCTGAAGCTTCTCCTTTATAAGGGTTAGGTACGACAAAGATCTTATCCATCAGAGCGTCAGCACTTGTTTTCTCGGTGTACTCCTGAGTAGCCATTCCTTTCGTAGAGAACTTATAAAGAGGCAGCTGGCTGTTAGTGGCTGTCTGACCATCCATAAGTTTATACTTGTTGTAAGGAGTGTTTACGCGGAAACGCATTCTTGTTTCGGTAGGAATAAGACCATCCTTAAGAGACAGGTACTGACTTCCGGAATTCAGCAAAGGAATACCCACCCAACGGATCTGACGGTAAGCCGGTACATATACGAACGGCCCGGTGCCTTTGATACCTGCAGCAAATGACTTACAGGAGTCATATTTGGTGTTAAGGATGTAGGTAAAGTGACGTCCGCCAAATACTGTTTCTCCGTAGCTGTTGTAAACATCTGAAGTCGGATTCCAGATCATATCAGCACCATTGTATTTACGGAGATAAGAATCTTCTGCGAATGCGATATTCAGACGCTCACCGGTAAGTTGGTTGATAGCATAACCAGGGAACCAACTGTAGCCGACATCAGTCGGATCGCTGGAATACACAGGATTGCCGTCGTTGTCGATGCCCATATTCCATGATCTGTGACTGCGCGCCTGCAATTTAACAGCATTACCTTCAGCAAGATCCGTAGTATACTGAGCTTCCAGAACAATACAACGAGTCCATTTGGATTTATCTGAGGTAAACACCAGATCCACGTTGGGATATTCACTTCCCTGAACTGCTTTTGCAGTAGAACCTGCAGAATCCGGCACTTTGTATAAAGAAGTTGCCGTCAGCAATGGAGTCGATTTAATAGGTTTGTCAACCAATGGAGAATATCCGCAGGAAGGTCCGTCAGAAGTTGCAACCAGGTCGAACGGAGCCCACGTAGCTTCAACGTCAGTGTTGTTTGCAAACATACGGCTGTAGAATGCACCGATGGAATCTGCACGGTAATCATCGAAAGGACCACAGGTAGGTGCGGTTTCTCCGGCAGGTATCTCGTCGCTGAAAGAACCACTGCGGATCCAGTTCAGATAGCTGCGGCCGGAGCCATCATGAACACCTGACAGCCATGGCAGTGAGGTATTAGCATAAGTGATGTCGGAAGTAATATATCCATTTGGATTTTTACTGCTTGTAGTCTGATCGTATCCCGGAGGCGTTACCTGCTCAACGGTAACTGACAGACCATATGCAGAAAGCAATTGTTCGTTAGTTCTTCCGCCGATTGTACGTTCACTGTAAATCACGTCAGCAACAGAACCATTGTCATCCAGACGCTCGATTTTCCATGTAGCTGTTTTATTCAAACCAAGGAAAACAGAGTCAGCAGGGTTTAATGTACCGGATAAGGAAATTCTCCAGTCTGCACCTGGTACCTTAACAGGATCAATAACTTTTACTTTAATCGGTCCTTTTCCTGCAACATATGTCGGATAAGGAATCTGATTTGTCGCAGACAACAATATAGCTGCTTCAGAAGTATCATTCAGCTGAACATCAATTCCACCGTTACCGATACCTTCGATACGTGTCACAATAACACCGTCGCCATAGGCACTGTTGAGGAATGTGTCACCTCTCTGATTCATCGGGTTCGGCATCACAGAATATTTATTCGGAGATTTACTCTCGAAATAAGCATCTTTCTGCGTTCCCACTTCGTTATGAGGATCGAAAGGAGCAAAGTTATTGTATGCATATGCTACAACTGCGTAGTAGTATGTTTTGTAGTTAACAAGCGAACTGCTGCTTCCGCTGGCGAACTTGTCTTCAGTCAGTACAAAGCTGTGTACAATACCACTGTCTTTACCCGTCACCTTGATAGCACCATCATACTGGTCAATCGTAGAGACAATCTCAAGGTTTTTCGTGTAATTGGTAATTTGTTTTACGCCGTTTTTAATATCACACTGGAATACTTCCACTACTCCGTCTACTAGGTTACCTTTCTCATCGTAGAAGTTGGTCAGTGAAGAATCCTTCAACTGGAATACACGATAACCTTCGAAACGATAAATAGAATCCGGGTTGCCCAAAGCAACAGCTTTAGTAGAGGTAACACGGTATTTAGAATCTGAGATATAATCGGGATCTCCGTAACGCTCACTGAAGTTATTACTACGTTCAGGATTGGTTATGTAGAAAATGAGTTTCTGATCCAGTTCACGAACAGTAAGCAAAGGTGCATCAGGGCCATTAGGTCTGTTGAAACCCTGATCAAACAATGCCTGAGCAACGTCGTCGGCTGCACGGATTTTCTTGAATGAAGTAGTACCACAAGCTCCCGCGTCATCAACCCAAACAACTCCGATTGTGATGTCATTCTTCTCACCGGCGAACAAAGTGAACGGACCTGAAGAGTGAATGAAGCGACGATCTTTCAAAGGAGATTTACACGCACACATAGACCACTCTGATGTATTCGCCGGATCTCCATAAAATACATAAGGTGCAACGGGACCAGAGCCATAACCTACGGAAGAACTTCCTTTTGTCTGGTCATTTGAAAACGGATCTCCGTCCGCATTTGAACCGGTCATGTAAAAATAAAACTCTGATCCTTTACGTGGGTCACGCACCGGGCCGGTAAGCGTTCCCTCGAAATAAGAGAATGAGCGCATTTTCAACAGTCTGCTAGTCTGATTTCCGTTTTCATCGGTGTAATATTTACGGGGCCCGATGAAGAAGTCAACTGCAATCATCGGAATACGGGTTCCGTATGTATTCTGTCCATTCGGCGCATCCGGAGTTTCACCATTGTACAGGATACCCAAACCTCTGGTAGTATCACAACCAATGTAGTCATCAAAAGGAGAACCCAGATCCGCATCTGTCCATGTAGCGATAAAACAACTATCCAGAACCAGGTTACCACGGTTGATCAAACGATAGTTATAAAAAGTAGCGTCATTGAGGAAGTCTGAACTTTTATAGGCAAACGCTGAAGTCTGAACTTCCATACCAATAGACTGAGTCTTGGTCATTGTCTTGGTATTACCGACATCGTTAAAAACCCACCAGATAAACTGATCCGGGTTACCCTGTGCGTAAGACTTCGGATAATCTCCGTCCTGCCAGTTATAGATACCATTGTTGTCTACGTCTACGAATGGAGCGTATCCGTAAGCATCCACCGGACCCAGCAGTTCAGGCAAAGAGTTATTGTTGGCACCTACAGCATAAATATTACCTGTGGCCGGCCATTGTTTGATCACGTCGAATTTCTTGTCTGTGATCGCAGAAGGACCCGATTTTTTGTAAATATCTATAAACTCATCAACATCTGCCTGGCTCACTTTCCAGAAGCGATCCCACTCAGAACAGGACTCAGCTGTAATGTTTACCGTAGCCTTATCAATCGGACCAGGCCAGTAATCATTACCCAGACTACGATACAACTGCGCAGAAACCTTCAGCTGGCCATTACCATCGATACCTCCGATCCAGCACGAACCGGCGTACAGCGAATGCTTCTGTCCCCCCTTAGGTACTTCGTATGCAGGCAGTAAACTACCTGTATTGTACCACATATCTCCACCTGTCATCAGTCGCGCCCGAACATTGTTGATATCGAGGTCGATATTAGCGGTCGATGGTTTACAACCAGCCGTCGTTTTCAACAAGGCTTCCTTTGCAGTAACGGGTTTACCATCACTGCCCAGGGTGACATATGCATATGAACTACTCGCACTTGCTATTACACCGAGAGCGGCAAACGCTAATTGCACTAAGTTCTTTTTCATAGTTTAACTTTTTTCTTTTTCGATTATTGCTTCAATAGATTAATTAAAATGCGAACGTAAATCCGATATTGATTCTTCTAGGCGCATTATAATAATCAGGATTATTTACATAGAGGCTATACAAATCCTGCAGAGACTGCGGGCTGTAAGAAGCCGTAAAGTATTGCTTACCAACGGATGAAGTAACGTAACCATCATCATCAGGACGACTTGTGTAAGGGTATACCTGAAGCACGTCGCGGATGTTGAAAATATTCTGGAAGTAAATAAATGCTCCAACATTGTATTTCCGACCACCAGCATTGGAACTTACTACTGTAGTACCGTCAGCCTGTTTGCGCTTTTTAGAGAATCCGTCGATAGTGAATCCTTTATCGATACGCAAGTCGGCTCCAAAGTGCCAGCCGAGACGTGTACCGTTAAGTGTTCCCTGTATAACGTTATTGTTTACAGCTGAGCTCGTGGTATACGGCTCACCGCTACGTGCACGCAGGATCATGTTTGCACGCAGGTTTTGCAGGAAGTGTTTCCCATTGATTTCTGGACCTTCGCCCTGACCGTATGTGTACAACAAGTTCAGGTTGATGTTATGACGGGAGTCATAGCTCAGCGGAGCAACGTAACGCAGGTTAGGTAATCCCGCCGTCTGGAAGTTCTGCAGCAAACCGCTTCCGGAAGTTGCGCTTGAACCCGTACCATCTGCAAATTGCAATGTATAGTTCACAGACAATTCCAAAGGAAGTACTTTAGGATCAGGACTTGTGTAGTTATACGTAAACGTAAATCCTTTTGTAGTAGAGAAGTCACGGTTGCCGTAAGAATAATACAGTTTAGGGTATGCATTCTGATATGCACGCAGCTGGATCATATCCTTACGCTCACGGTAGAAAGCAGAGATTCCGATACCGGCATTTTTACGTTTTCCGAGAGATTGCATGAATCCAAGCTCATAGTCAAATGTTTTCTCAGGTTTCAGATTCGGGTTACCGATAGCAGTTCCCTGATTTTGCTCCAGGAAGTAGTAGTCCAGCGCGTTTGCATAGTTACCTACTTTAGGGCGCTGCACAAGGATGTCGTAGTGCGCGTAGAACAACGCGTCATCATCATTGATCGGGAATTGGAATTGGAAACGCGGTGAAGCGGTAACCTTTGGTTTGTAATCGGTAAAGGAGTTATTCGGATCAAATTTTGAATCGGTAATGTTCACTTTACCGGCTGTGGTAAGGTATGGAGCGATAGGAGCACCCAGCTTCTTCTCAAAAACTGTTGGGTCAACTGCTTCCACACCATTAGCATCGTACCATTTGTCTCCATCGCGATAAGCTACGATACTTGGAGAAGAACTGTTGTTGTTATCCACATACACCATTGCGTTCTGACTAACAGTACCAGGATGTACACCGCTTGCATTCAGAGAAGCATCTGTTTGACTAACAGTACGTGCTTCATACAATGAATAAGGGTCTTTCAACACTTTTGTATTCGCATCATAACGTTCGAAACGAACACCCACATTGAATTGCAGGCTCTTATAACGGAATGCGTCCATGATGTAACCGGCAATATAGTTAGGGCTGAAAGCGCCGATCGGACGGGTAAGATTTCCTGCAGCATCTTTTTGTGTAAAGAAGTCGTTGAAACTTACAGTTCCTTTCAGTTTCTGACCGGTATAGTCATAACCGTTATAAGAAACATAATTGGAGTTGGGTGATGCACCCAGCAGTTCGCTTGCAGAGAACATACCCAGAGAAAGCTTGCTGGGATCTACCGAATATACATCCAGGTAATCATTTTTTCCGGCACCTAAAGTAGAGCGCAGGTTTTTGTCGAACGTGCTTTGCTGTCCGTTATCACGACGCTCGTAAATAACAGTATCTGTAGGCAGGAAGAATCCGCCTGCATCAATCTGATCCTTCGTATAACGTTGTCCGTTATGGATGTAGATCGGATTGCTGTAATCAAGGCTTCCGATATGGTTGTTCGCCAGAGAAAGCATTTGCAGCCACAAAGAAGTTCCTGTTCCGTTTGTAATACTTGCAGAATAAGAGCTTGAAGAGCGCTGCTCGTAGTAAAGACCGAACTGGATCGCGTGCGTGATCGCATTTTTTGATTTTCCCGGACGGAAATCGAAAGCGGCGTCAGCATGCAGACCATATTGGTTAAATGTGCTGTAGGAGTAACCTGTCATTGCAGCACCCACACCGGTGATACCTACATTCTGAACAGAAAGCGCACTACGCGGGAAGTCCCCATTCATCAATCCGTTATACGCCTGAACCGTTGTATAGTCAGACAGGAAATTCAATTTAGATGCGTTATTATATACAGCCTGCGTGTACGCAGCCAGGATTGGATTTTTATCCGACGCCTGGAAAGAGATACCGTTTACAGCATCATATGTCTGCAGGATAATTCCGTCACGTCCGGAAAGAGAGTCTTTACCGTAAGCGTAAACAGGTACGCGTGATTGCGTGAATTTACCTACATAACCATAATCAAACAGGTTGTGTTTGAAATTCGGATGCTCGGTATTGCTTTTGGTAATCTGATAATCCAACTGCAATGTATAATATGCATTGGAGATCACAGGTTTGGTACGTCCACCACTGTCAGATTTCTTAACAGCAGCGTTCGGGAAAGATTGTTTGAAACGCAGGTATCCGCGACCCGTATAATCTGTCTGAACAGGGATAGACTCAGGCGCGAAGTAAGATGCTGCACGGGAATAACCGTCGCTGCTTCCATAGGTAAAGTTTCCACCCGCTGTAATATTAATATTGCTGTTGATCGCGTAATCCAGTTTACCATTCAGACGAACGGTAGTAGATGAGTTGTTCAATTGTTGCTTTTGATAAACAAAGTCGTCTTTCGTTACAAAGTTAGAAGAGGCAACCATTGTTGTAGAGTTCTGGCTGTTTACCAGCGTCAGCGGATTTTCCTGAAGATTTTTCAGAACATCTTTTTTCAGAACAGGATTTTTATAATAGGTGGGATTATCGTCCGCATAGTACTGATACTCTGCTCCCAGCAGGAAACCGAGAATCGGTTGCTTCTGGCCATCTTTCTCACGTGACAGCAACGGACCGGTAATAGATCCGTTGATCAGGTTCTGGTTGTATCCGTCAATTGAGTGTTGCGCACGGATGTTACCTTTCAGCGAACTGGTAGCACCTTTGGTAGTAATGGAAACCACACCCCCTGTCGCATCACCGAGGTTAGCCGGGATACCGGAAGAGAATACCTGCAATTGCTGAACAGTTCCCTGGGGCGGGTTGATCGCGCCGCCTACCTGGGAAACCTGACCGTCGATGATATATACGGTACCTTCAGGACGCGCACCACCGATAGACAGTGCGCCACCGGAACGAGCCTGATAAACGTTTTTACTCAAACCGGCCATATCAATGATATTGGTGGTAGGGGCAGCTTCGATATTTTTTGCCTGCGTTACGCTCACGACACCAATTACTGGCTTACGCGCTTTAACCACAACCTGATTCAGTACTTTTCCTGAACCGCTTCCCTGAACTTCCATCCTCACATCCTGCTTCTTGGTACCACCTAAAGTGATCTCAACACCGGAAACTTTGATAGTTTCATAAGAAATTGAAGAGAACTCGATGTCATAAGTACCCGGTTGCAATGGTTTTACAGAATAAGAACCATCATCTTCAGAAACCGATCCACTCTTCAGCAGCCCTCCCTGAGTAACCTTAATGATCACCCCTTCAAAAGGCTGACCTTTCTCATTGGTTACCGTACCGTAGATCTCCCCCTGAGCCATCGCTGTTGAGGCAGAACCGATTAAAAGTAAAATGAAAAGGTAAATAAACGAACGTCTCATAAGCATGTTCAGCTATTTGTTAAGTATAAGGGAGTAAAGGTAGAATTAATCGTTAAATAAACAAAAATTTAGCCAAAAAATCTTTAACAGATTTTACTTATATTTAATTTGTTTTATACTATCGAATAATTCTTTTCAGTAAGATGTCGCCCATTTTGAAAAGCGCTTCCACACTGTATCCCGCTATGTGCGGCGTGATCACCACGTTGGGAAGGGTTATTAATTCGTTAAATACTATACGCAATTTCCCGCTCATTTTAGACAAGGGTTCCTCTTCCCAGACGTCCAGACCCAAAGCAGCTATCTTCCCGGACTGTAGCAACCCAGGCAGCAGTTCAGAATCTACAACCGTACCGCGTGAAGTATTCAGCAGTATAAAAGGCTTTTGCATTGCAGTTGCAAACTCCAGGTTGAACAGATGATGCGTATCTTCCTGCTGCGGCACGTGGAAACTGATAATGTCCGCCTCACGGAAAACAGGTTCAAGCGAATTGCAGGGCGTGATATTTGTTGTTGCGGCGACAGGATGGTACTTATCGTAAGCAAGAATGCGCATATTAAACGCGCTCAACAGTCTGGCAAATGCCGATCCCGTATGTCCGAACCCAATGATGCCGACAGTTTTCCCTTCCAGTTCTATTCCCCGGTTTTCGTCTCTCAGCCATTGTCCGTTCCGTACTTCGGAAAAGCTCTTGGTCACACGTTTCGTAAGCGACAGCAGTATACCCATGGCATGCTCGGCAACGGCATTGCAATTGCCTTCCGGACTGCCGATGCAACGGATACCCTTCTGACTGGCATAGTCAACGTCAATGACTTCCATACCCGAACCCATTCTTCCGATAAACTCCAGCATAGGGGCCGCGTCAATTAATTCCCGGTTTAATTGTAAGCGGGTAGAGGTGATCACGCCCACGCATTCAGGTAACAGCCGCAATGCTTCTTCCTGTGAAATTTGCTCACTCCACAAAAGCTCATAACCCGCTGCTGCCAATCCCATTGTGAGCACTTCGTGAACCGGGGCCGCAATAAGCACTTTTCCTTTCCTATCCATTAGCCTCAAAAAAACGTTTGTATAGTGCGACGAACTGGGCAACGGTCAATTGCTCCGCTCTTTTGTCCATCAGCTCTTTTTCCACATCCTGCACCGGTATAAACCCTTTCAATGCATTGCGAAGGGTTTTACGTCGCTGTCCGAATGCCATCTTCACCATTTGCTTGAATTTAGGGAAATTCTTTATTGCAAAGGGATTATTCAGGTTCGCACAGCGCAATACGCCACTCATTACTTTGGGAGGAGGGGTAAAACAGCCGGGCGGAACATCGAAAAGATACTCCACAGAAAAATACGCCTGTGTGAGTACACTTAATATGCCGTACATTTTAGACCCTGGTCCCGCAGCAATCCGCTGGGCAACTTCTTTCTGAAACATACCGATGATCTCATCCACCTGTTCCTGCCAGTCGAGCATCCGGAACATGATAGGCGAAGAAATATTATACGGGAAATTGCCGATGACGTGGAATCGTCCTGCAAAGGGGATATCTGCCTGAAGAATGTCCTGGAGAATTATCCTGCCCTTCAATGCCGGGTAAGTATCCTGCAGGTATTCATATTTTTCTTTGTCGATCTCGACAGCCTTGTAGTCGATTGACTCCTCTATGAGGTATTTACTCAGTGCGCCGCCGCCAGGCCCCACTTCGAGCACCTGTGCTCCGGGTTGGTACTTCAGTTGCTGCACAATCTTACGGCACATATTTTCGTCGTGCAAAAAATGCTGGCCGAGTGATTTCTTTAACGTGTACGGTTTCGTCATTTTTGTAAAATTAGGCTAAAGTACCTTCACATCGCAAGAAGGGGGAAATTAATAAGGCCTTACTTTTGCGCTTATGCTTTTCAAAATTCCTGCAAAATCCACATCCCGGTACATTGTAGCAATTGCTGACAATGTGCAACAGATACAAAGCCTGTCGCTGTTGAGCGAGCCAGAATTGCTTTATTTCGAGAAATGCTTTAAAGAGGGAACACGTTACATAAGCATTGCCCGCCCGGGAGCAGCCATATGTGTTATCATTGTTACCGGTAACCAGCCGGAAGAAAAGGCTGAACAACTGCGTAAATCAGGTGCAAAAGCCGCTGCGATCCTTTCCGCTGAATCTGCAACCAACGTATCTGTTATCAACAGAAGCAGTTTTGCGCAGGCCGCCTACTCGGTTGCTGAAGGTATGTCGCTGAGTGCTTACCAGTTCCTGAAATATAAAACGGATGCAAAGAAGAAAATATATTCGCTGAAGACGATTGAGTTTGACAAAAGTTCGATTACGGTGAAAGAGATGCAACAGCTCAGTATTGTTGTGGAGGCAGTGAGCATTGCGCGCGATCTGGTAAACGAACCGTTGAATTCCCTTGGAGCAAAAGAGCTGGCAGGGCGCATTGCGTCATTAGGTAAACAGGCTGGATTCCGGACAAGGACGCTTGGCAAGTCCGATATTGTAAAGGAGAAAATGGGTGGAATACTTGCTGTGAACCGGGGTAGTATTGACCCGCCGGCGTTCAGCATTATGGAATATAAACCAGCCAGATCCCTGAACAGGCAACCCATAGTATTGGTGGGAAAGGGCGTTGTTTATGATACCGGGGGACTTTCGCTGAAACCGACTCCTAATTCCATGGACCGGATGAAAAGCGATATGAGCGGAGCAGCAGTGGTCACCTCTGTGATGTACGCTATAGCCAAACTGAAATTGCCATTGCAGGTAATAGCGCTGGTGCCAGCCACGGATAACAGGCCTGGAGAAAACGCCTATGTTCCGGGGGATGTGATCAGGATGTACAGCGGTACTACCGTAGAAGTACTGAACACGGATGCGGAGGGACGATTGCTGCTCGCAGATGCGTTGCATTGGGCAAAACGTTACAAACCGGAACTGGTAATAGATTTTGCCACGCTCACAGGGGCCGCTGCCGCTATTACGGGCGCGGAGGGAATGATATTTATGGGAACCGCCTCAGACCAGGTAAAATCGGCCGTTGCAGAAAGCGGACGCAGGCAATATGAACGCATGGTGGAATTACCGCTCTGGAAGGAGTATGGAGATATGATCATATCAGATATTGCAGATCTCAAAAATGTGGGAGGCCCTACCGGCGGCGCTATTACCGCCGGCAAATTCCTGGAACACTTCACGGATTACCCCTGGCTGCATTTTGATATTGCCGGTGTGTCATTCGCGCAGAGCAAAAAGGGGTATCATACAATCGGCGGAACCGGCTTTGGCGTAAGGGTATTGCTGGACTTCCTGCTGCATTACGGGAAATAAATCAACAGAAACATTCCGGTGCGTACATCGGAAAACACAAAGGGCCGCGGTTGCACGGCCCTTTTGTTATATTCAGGAAAGCCTAACGACTTACCTTAGTCACTCTTTGCTGATGTACAGTTTGATCCTTGTCACGCAGGATGAACATGTAAACACCATCTGCCAGTTTGCTCAGATCAACTTGCTTCGCATCAGATACGGACATTACAGATCGTCCTGCAGCGTCTTTTACTTCAACATTCAGTTTGATCGGACTTTCGATGTTTACGATCGCGTTCGTAGGATTCGGGAAGATGCGGATCTCACTGTTTGCAACAGTGCTTTGATCTATACCCAGTTCTGCATCCATAAGTGATATAGGAGTAGAACAACCTGTACAGTTGTTTGTACCGGTAACACATACTTTGTACAGTCCCTTGAGTGTAGCGGTGAAACTGCTACCTGTTGCACCTGGTATAGCGACATCGTTGCGATACCATTGATACGTTACGTAGGTGCCGCCGGTTGCTGTCAGTACAAAACCGGAACGCGTGATTATCGGAGTAGGCGCCGGAAGGATATTCACGGTTACAGAGGTCGACGTGCTTGAACAACCATCAGGAGTGATCACCTTAACGGAGTATGTTCCGGAAGCATTGATAAGTACAGAGCTGTCTGTCCATCCGTAAACCGGAGAACCTCCGCGATTCCACTGATAAGTGTAGCCGCCGATATTGGCGTTCAGGCGTACCCCTTCTCCTTCACAGGCAGTGAGCGAACCACCTGGCACAGAGATGTGGGCAGGAGGATTATCTCTTACGGTGATATAGATATTACGGGAAGCAGCAGGGCATGAAGATGAACCGTCGCTGGCAGTAATACGGTAGTAGCCGGAAGTAGTTACCAGGTAAGACGAAGTAGTAGCTCCCGGTATGCTCACGTTGTTTTTACGCCATTGATATGTAAGGCCAGGTTTACTTCCTGTACCGGTCAGCATTAACGATGAACCTGCACAAATGAAGCTGTCTGCCGGTTTGGTGATATCCACGTAATAACCAGGATCATTAGCGATCAGCTCAACCTGGTTGGAATATGCAGGACAAGGTGATGCCGCCGAAGTGACCTTCACCATGTAGGTTCCGGGTTCTGTAGCTCCGATGTCGCTGAATTTCCATCCCGGAATAACCATACTATCCAACATCCAGTCGTAAGTAGCACCGGTGTAAGTTGTCGCATTGAATTTGACAGTATCACCGAGACAGTAAACGATCGGAGAAGTGGATGGGAGATATGTTAACAGGCGGATGAGGCGGATATCGCGGAATTTCGAATATCGTACTGTATGCAGTGTCATGGGTGTTCTTACAGATAACTGCAAGGCGATAAACATAACCTACCAGGGTATCTGCGGACAGTACGGTATCTGTTGCTCCGACTACATTTGACCAACCTGCCGATCCACCGATAGCAGCCCGTTGCCACTGATATTTGATACCGGGAACAAGAGAAACCGTAGCACCGATATCTGTAAGCTTCAGAAGCGTACCGATACAATACTGTGTACCGGAAGGTTTGCTGCCGTTGATCTCACCTCCTACCGGAAGTGCATCACAAGGAGCATAGTTCAGGTTGATATCATCGATCGCCGTACCATAGTAAGAATAGTCACGAGGTCGGATTACTACCGGATTTCCGGAAACCAAAGTAGTATACACCGCTGGTTGCCAGAGTGAACGTTGTATCGTACAGCGTATAAGACGTATTGGAGAACGAACGGTATGGGATCAGATTGGTGGTCATGCCGCCTACCGACTGAGATTTACCATAGTAAACGCCCATTTTAGAACCGGTGCTGGACCAGGAAATCTTATTCACGTAGTAGAACGACAATTCGTATTTGTAACCTCCGCGCATATTAAAGCCCGGAGTAAACCAGTAGTTGTTCTTCGGAAGGTGAAGTGGGCGATCCCAGATAATAACCGCCGATAAGGTATTTTTTACCGCCCGGTGTATGGTTTTTATAATCACCGTCAATTGTACTTCCGTGGATTTTCCACCGTTGTAGTATTCTGCCCAGAGTGTGGCATCGCTACACAATGGAACGCCACCTGGAGGCGTGGATTCGAAGTTCTTCGAATAGGGAGATCGAAGCCGCCCACGCCCACCAGGAATGGGTCTGTGGTATCTGTGGCACCGGTGGCGCTACATTTGATCACCATTTTAAACCATGTAGGTGTAAACAACGGATCTGTTGTATATGGTAATGAAGTGCCGCCCGTGGTAGTCCATGGTCCGGATGCATCCGGCGCACTGAACCACTCGTATGCAAGACCGGTAGCCAAAGTGCTTCCATCTACATCAAGCAGCGTGGTGCCGCCTGCGGAGCAGACATGGCTTGGGTCGGCAACGATAGTTCCGGCAGCTACAGGTGCAGAACATGGAGGAACTTCCTGCAATCCGATGTCGTCGATAGCGACTCCATAACCCCATCCTGTCTGGCTTTTGCTGAAACCGATATAGAAGTTTCCGGAGCTCGCAGGAGTGAACTGAAGTTTAAACTGTTTGTACAGCGTAGTAGACGTAGTAAACGGTGTTCCGAGCGGAATAGTCATTGCAGCTTTTGTTTGGGATGAACCCATGTAAGTTGCCAGCCCATAGTTCGCGCCTGTTGTTCCGTCAGTCTGGTACCAGTAAGAAAGTTGGTACAGTTTACCTGCAGTAAAAGTAATAGCCGGTGTAAACCAGAATTCAGGTGTTCCGGAGTAATATCCGATATTATAACCTGCAACCAGGTATTTAGATCCGCCCGTTGTATGGTTGTCCAGCGGGCTGGTACCATATGTCACAGGAGTTCCCTGAACATTCCACGTATAGTATCCGCCGAAACTGTAAGTATAGGAAGCACATGGCATGTTTGTACCCGGTGTGCCGCTTTCAAAAGTCTCGATATACGGAGGTATAACCGCTCCTACATCCAACTTAACGACAGACGAATAAGTTGTATCCGCAGAAGTTCCCAACGTACATTTCACCACACAACGGTAGTTAGTACCTGTAGAAGCAGATACCGTTAATGCAGGCGTCGTGGAGGCGGTTCCTGTAACAGATGCGATCAGGTTGCCCGAAGCGTCACAGGTATACCACTCATAGCTGAGATTGGCAACTTTAGGAAGCGAGGTAAGATTCAGGTTAGCTGATCCCGGAGAACACAGCATAGTAGGAGAAACGCTTGCCACACCTCCGCTGCCAGGCTTACCCGAACAAGGAGGAAGCTGGATAATGCCGATATCATCAATAGCGATACCATAGCTGTAATCCCCTCTCAGGTAAATACCAAAGTAATAGTTACCCGTGCTGGTAGGTGTATAATTAGCAGTTGCCTGCTGATAAACACCATTTGTGGGGCTGAAATCCGGTATCAGGTTAGTGGTCATTGCAGATCTTGTCTGCGCATTACCTACATATAAACCGGTTTGAGACATAACACCACTGTAAGGGTAGTTTGCGGGCAGGTACCAGTATGAAAATTCATATGTAGAACCGCTAACCAGGTGAATAGCCGGTGTAAACCAGAAATCTTTGGAACCGTAATAAAGGGTTGCATAATAGCTTCCACGCAACCATTTTGAACCTCCCGGTGTATGGTTTGTCAGATCTGTAAATCCGTAAGTGGATACTGTTCCTGAAGCTGTGGTAACCAGATAATCCGCCCAGTTTGTAGCGCCCGCACACGGTACGTTAATACCAGGAGTTGAAGACTCGAATGTTTCAATGTAAGGCGGATCAAGCGCACCTACCCTCATCGCATATACAGCGGTAGTATCATATGAAGTATCAGCAGCGAGCGGACATGAAACCGCGCAACGGTAATATTGCGTCGCAGATAGCACATCGGTAGTATATACGGCAGAGGTTCCGCCCGTTCCGGCTGTTACGGGAACATACGGACCTGCGGCAGTACCGGAAGTGGAGATAAGCCATTTGTATCTCAGTCTGGAAGCAGCTGTTGCACCAACAAGGGACAGCGTTGCCGTACCTGAAGAACAGATCAGCGAAGGACTTGCGGTAACAGATCCTGCTACCGGCTTAGCTGTACACAACGGTAACTGCTCTACGCCTATATCATCTATAGCTACTCCGTAATATGCGTAGCCGTTATTTACTTTTACCCCCAGATAGTAGGTGCCGGTTGTCGGAGCCACGAAGGAGCCCGAGATCTGTTTGTAAGTAGTATTGGTTTCTCCAGTTACATCCGGACATATAGGATTCATGCTGGACGGATCCTGGGAAGTACCGTAATACAATCCGAATGTTGTTGAAGGCAAATAACTATACCCACTGGTAACGTACCAGTAACTGCATTTGTAGGACATGTCTGCAGTAAGTGCCAGACCGGGAGAGAACCAGTATTGCTGATTAGCAGAGTAGGCTCCCAGCCAGTAAGAACTGATATAGTAACCGGCCGAAAGGTATTTTGAACCACCGGTGGTATGGTTGTCAACTGAAGGGTAATAGGTACCAGGTGTACCCTTTATACCCCAACCTGTATAAGTGCTTGTACCGGTGCTGGCATCCCAGCTTGAAGTGAAGCTTGCACATGGCTGATTAACGCCTGGTGTTGCAGACTCGAACGTTTCGATGTAAGGAGGAACGATCGGAGCAATTGATACACAGGTAGCCGCAGATGTGTCTGAATTAGGAGTTCCGATCAGCGGACAGGTAACAACGCAACGATAACAGGTAACAACGCTCACCGGACCAGTAGTATAAGACGGGCTTGTCGCACCGCTTATATTAGACCATGTTCCCGGAGTGGTGGATTCCTGCCACTGATACGTAAGATCAGATGCAGCTGAGAGACCAACAAGGGAAAGTGTTGTTCCGGAAGTTCCAGCAGAACAGATCATAGTAGGGCTTGCCTTCGCTGCGCCTGCACTAGGTTTCGCTGAACAAGGCGGCAGTTGCGATAATCCGATATCGTCAATTGCGGCACCGTACCACCAGTTGGAGGCTTTGAATTTTATACCTAAATATTGTGCACCCGTTGTACCGCAAACAAACGATCCGGAATACATCGTATAAGAAGTAGTGGAAGTTGAAACATCGGATCCGATTGGGGTGGTCATTGCAGACGACGACTGGGAGTTACCCAGTGCAGCACCGAAAATATAGGTGTCATAACCATCTGTTTTATACCAGTAGGTCAGGTTATAAGCTTTACCTGCGGTGAAATTAATTGCAGGAGAGAACCAGTATTCTCCGCCGGAATAATAGCCAAGTCCGCCGCCGGCGAACAGCCATTTACTACCACCTGTGGTATGGTTGCTCAGTGAAATCCAGCTGTACGGGTGCGGTCCGTCATATAAATACCAGTAGCTGTAGGCATTCCACCCGTAAGTGTAAGAGGCGCAAGGCATATTCACGCCATGTGTACCTGTTTCAAAGTCCTCTATATAAGGAGGATCAAGTGGGGTCGTTTTAAGAAGCACGGTATCCGTGTTTACAAGCGAACCTCCTGACGAACATCCTACTTTACAGAAATAATATTTAGAAGAAGTAATGCCTGTACGGGTATAGGGATTGGAGGTTGCGCCCGAAACAGACGTAAACGGACCCGACAGGGAACTACCTTCAAACCATTGGAATGTGAGGCCGGAAACCGGAGGCGTTCCGGAAACGGAAAGTGTTGCCGAGCCCGGTGTACTACACAACATTTTGGGAGACACGGATGCCTTACCCGCATAAGCAGGGGTACCCGTACAAGGAGGAAGCTCTTTCGAGCTCGATGTCGTCAAAAGCCATACCATACCAGTAAGTGCTCTGGGAATTCATCAACCCGATAAAATAGAATCCGTCGGTAGTTACATTAAATGTAGTGGTGTATTGTGCGTAAGACGTGGTATTTGTACTGATCGTAGGTCCTATGGCTGTAGTCATAGCACCTTTGGTCTGATCATTACCCATATACGCTCCTATTGAATACGGTCCGTATCCGTCGGCTACATACCAGTAGGAGAACTGATATGTTTTACCAGCCTGAAGGTAAAAGCCGGGGGTAAAGAAATAATCCGGTGTATAATCAATCATACCCAGACGATATCCACCAAGCAGAAAATTACTGCCGCTCGTCGTATGATTCGCAAGAGAACTGGGGTACCAGGACGGTTTTGTAGAAGCAGAGTGCACATAAAAACCATCATAATAACCGGAATAGGTCACCCCTGTACATGTAGGGAAAGTTCCGGTCGATGTGGATTCGAACGTTTCAAGATATGGTAATCCGGAGCCGCCTACAGATACTGCAACTGTAGTGGAAGTGGACGTGCTTCCGCTTGCAGTACAGGTGGCGTTACAACGGTAATAATACGTTTTTCCTGCAGGTGGCGTAAAAATGAAAGGTACCGTGGTAGCACCTACATATGCCCCCCATCCGCCGGTTCCGGTGGAAGAAGTATCCCACTGGTAGGTAATTCCGGACGCAGCAGTAAAGCTTGAAAGGCTTAATACGATAGGAACACCGGGACAGGCTGTTGTAACTGAAGAAACAGCGGTACCGGCGGAAATCGTACCGGAACATGCTGACAAAGAAGAACAGGGAACTGTTCTTCCCAGCCATAGGTGTTCACATATGCATCCGATATAAATTCAAATGTAAGTGAGCCATCAGATGCTGTAGAGGTAACAGTGCCGGGCCCAGACGTACTGGTGTAGGAACCGATGAGCGTAGCACTTGTTGACGACCCATTATAGATATAGAGGTAATCATAGTAATCTTCCAGGTAGAAGGAAGTGAAATCAACCGATACCTTGGAACCCGGAGTGCTCGGGTAGATCGTAAGGGTCTTATGCTGGTTGTCAGCATAGTTAGAATAAGGCCCGGCCCGGATCGTAGAAATAATCACTGCAGGACGTAATAATTGCCCCGTTAGTGATGTTGAACGAGCCGGCTTTTGATAAAAGCGGGAAACACGAGAGAAGGAGTACTGCCAGCGAGAACGCTTTACTCCATTTTCTGTCCGGCCGCGTAAGCACCCGGAGCGGACTGTAGAACTGTTTCATAGGATTATTATTGGAGGGGGAGTTTTTTATTGGTGTTTCATTTATGCGGTTTGAGCAGGTCAACAGGGTTATCTTACCCTGTTGACTTTCTCGACCTTGATCAGCTTGTCTTCGCTGTCATAAATATTCAGTAAATAAATACCTTCAGACAATTGACTCATATCCATGGTATTTACAGCAGCCTTGCTGATGATCATTCTGCCTGTGATGTCTGTCAGACTCACAGAAACGGGTACGTCAGCAGTGATGTGTAATACGTCAGTAACAGGATTAGGGAATACTTTAACAGAGGACTGCATTGCATGCTCATTTACAGCAAGGCTATACAGGTAGACTTCAGATTTTGCAGTACATCCGTTACTGTCAGTAACTTCCACGGAGTAAGCAGCGTCATCAAGAACATAATAAAGCGCGTTGGTTGCGTCAGATCCCGGGATCTTCACATTGTTACGGTACCACTGGTATGTGTAGAATTTCTGAGTCACACCTAATACGCGGTCACGCACGTAATAAACAAAAGGCGTTGGCAGCGGATAAACAGTCACTACAATTCCCGGAGACACAGAAGGACAACCCAGCGGTGTATTGATTTCTACCTGGTAAGTTCCGGATTTATCAATAACCAGGTGATCATCTGTTTCGCCCGCGAGGTAAGAACCATTGCGCATCCAGCGATAAGAGAATCTGTATCCTTTATTAGCCTGAACAACAACAGCACTGGACTGGCAGAAGTTCAAAGAATCATAATAAGTAATCACTGAAGTCGGAGGCGGTACAACCGTCATGCGGAACGGATTGGACTTATAGGTACATCCGGTAACAGAATCATAGATATAGATGTAATATTTACCACCGGTGGTTCCTACGGAAACAAAGGTATCCGTTGCTCCGGGTATAGGGCGTGTTACTGTATCAACGTACCATTGATAGGAAGTATGGCTGAAGTAAGAAGGATGGGTAGCACGGAGAATGGGTAAATTCCCTGTACAGGCCGTATCGAAACCGGTTGAGGAAACGATGGTGATATTCATGGAAGGAATCGTGGATCCTGCAAACTCCGCAGCACCGATATCAGAACTTCCGAACGGACGGGAAATTGTGAAGAAATCCAGCGCAATCGAGTTGTCCGTAGCCCGGCTCTCTGCATAGCTGATACCGGTAGGTGTGTATACTCCTCCGCTGCCGGTCAGGTTATCTTCTGTAAAGGTATTGGTATCACGTTTGGCAGAAGCCGTCTGCATAAATTTATGGAAAGAGCTTCTTCCGCACTCACTGTTGAAGAATGTATCATTTACAATATTCTTGGTTGCGTCAGGTGTTAAACCGGATTGGGCATAACCATTTACAACGGAAGAACCACCTTCTGCATACAGGAAGTTGTTGCTGCCTTTGGGTACGTAATATATATTACTCGCAGAACCATAAGCCGAAGTGGAAGGAGCAGATTTAGCAACGCCCGCAGAACCGCGCATTGCAACCGTATTATTAGCCGCACCCGCAGTTACATTCACGCGAACGATATTATTCTGAATTTTATTTGTTCCTGCTGTATTATATAAGATACCGGTCGCACCATAGCCTGTTTTGGCAGTAGTGGCCATATTGATGGTATTGTAATAAATATTGTCTGTTCCGGTGTTTGCCAGATACATTCCCATTGAGGAGGAATAATTGGTTGTATTGGAAGCGGCGATAACATCAGAAATCATGTTGGTGTTGATATTATAGGTTGCCGTTCCGGATGTAGAGTAAAGCCCAAATGCCAATCCGCTTGCATCCGCGGTGATGATATTCTGAAACAGGTTATTTGTAAAATTGAATGTGGTCAGCGTAGCTGTAGAACCGGAAAGCGGGTAACAACCTACAGCCGACCATCCGCCGGTTGTGGAGTTACATTTGATATTGGTAAATTTCGACTTGGTGATGGTAACGGTAGCCGGAGAATATCCTGAATTTCCGGAGCTCACACCGAATACATTTGATCCTTCAACGGTTATGTTGTTCACTGTATCAGCATTAATCGTTGCTGCAACAGCATACTCTAGACGATAAGCGTTCACAACTGCAGCACCACCATTGATGTTGCTTACCTTATTTTTTGAAAAGGTAATTGTATTTCCAACCGAACCTGACGGGTAAGTACAGGCAGGTGAAAATCCTACAAGGGGCGTGGTATTTGTAGCCGCAGATACAGTCATTCCGTCAATTACATTCCCGGTAACGGTTGCAGTACGTGCCACTGCGGTGCCCCAAACATACAATGTACCATATCCTACCATTTGATAGGAGTTGGCATTAGCATTAATTTTTAGTATTTTATTGTTCGTAATAACACTTGGTGCAGTGGTGAAATTGTCATCTTCAATAGCAAAAATTCTCGTCAGATTCGACGTTCCGCTGCTTACATTAAAATTCTGGATGATATTCCCGTCTATAGTATTAGATGTCGGATATATTGCGGATGAAAGTCCCAAACCGGAATAGGTGGTACTTACAGCATAACCACCGCCGAAAATACCAATAATCGCCTGAGCATTGGTTGTCTGCGTACTGAAGTTCTGGATCACATTCGACTTGATATTTTGTGTTCCATTATTATTCTGGCTGAATATACCAAACAGTTGAGCACTCGTTCCGGATGAGGTAAGCTGAACCGTGTCATTTTTTATGTCTGTTGTACCCGTTCCGTATAGTTGCGTGAGAATGCCCGTTGCAGCATAGGTACCAGCCGAATTAATAGTAAGATTGATATTATTATCTGAACAGGTCCAGTTTGTACTCGTTTGCAAAGCAGAGTTAGGATTCAGATACCGGACACCATACAAATAATTGGTTACCGGAGCCGTACCGCCGTCGTCTGTATTGTTGATGTAGTTCTTAGCAATGTTGTCATTATTGAAATAGCTCAGGTAAACGCCGTCATGCGTGAAATTGGCGATACGGCAACCCTGAACAGTGATGTTTTTATCATTAAATGCAGACCCGTCGGCGGCAACCGCGTTACCGTATCCGTAGAAGCCATAGTTTACGTTATGCATGGTATCTCTCAGGAGATATACCACGTTGTGGGTACCGTCTTCCAATGTAGGAGCCAAAGCGGTAGTGGATAGATACGTACAGTTGCCCACAAACACACCGGCTGTACCATAGTGAGAAACGCCTGAAGCTGCCGTTGTATTCGCATTGTTCAGAGTGATCTCACAGTCTATAATACTTACGCCTTTACATCCATCATTGTTGTTAAGTTTCACAATAGAGAATCCATGCTCCATACGGGACGTAGCGGTTGTATTCGATGCCTTTTCCACAAGATTCATATTTTGGAAAGTCACATTGTCCAAACCCTGAACTGTAAGGATCGCGTCGTGACCACCCGTTCCGGAATTAGCGGTAAACACATGCCCTTTACCGTCAAATGTGATGGAATAAGGCGCTACCATTTTGGGATTGACCGAATCACTTCCTGCTACCCAACCGCCTGCGGGAGCTGACTGGTCCTGGGTAATATTTACCAGTATGGTTCCTGCAATAGTAGTACTGCTTGAATTGAAATCTGTCAGAAAGTCCGTCAACGTGAGATAGCTTCCGGGAATGTAGTATATACCCGAGAAAGATGTAGCCCGTGAGCTGAAAGCAGCTAACAGTAATAGGAGTGAGGTAAAAATTCTTTTCATGGAATTCAGTATTTTCTTTGTCAGAAATGGAAAAATAGCGCTATTCAAACAAAAATATCTGAATAAACACACTATATCCGTGATGCAATTTAAAAAATTGAATCCGTAAATCAAAAATTTTTTTACAGAACTTTACCAGTTTGCATTTTGGTAAACGACAGAAAGTCGTTATTGCAAGATTAACAACCTCCTATAAGTAAAACAAACTCGCCTTTAGGTTCGGTTTGCTCAAAATGAGCACAGAGTTCCGCGAGGGTGCCTCTTCTGGTTTCTTCGAATTTTTTTGAGATCTCCCTTACTATTGCCGCTTTACGGTCTGCACCCAGTATTGCGGCGAATTCGCGCAAAGTTTTTAACATGCGGTGTGGTGATTCGTAAAAAACGGTAGTACGCGTTTCTTCCAGGAGCGCCTTCATAGCCGTCTGGCGACCTTTTTTCACCGGCAGAAAGCCCTCGAACACAAAGGAGTCGCAGGGAAGCCCGGACTGAACGAGTGCCGGCACAAAAGCGGTAGCACCGGGAAGGCAGGTAACGGGAACTCCCTGTCGTGCACACTCGCGAAGCAGCAGAAATCCCGGATCAGAAATACCGGGTGTACCTGCATCGGTTATCAGCGCAAACTGTTTACCGGCGAGCATCTGATCCACGAGATGCGGAACTATTTTATGTTCGTTGTGCTGGTGGTACGGCGTGAGCGGCCTTTCTATCTGATAATGCCGGAGCAGCACGGAGCTGGTACGCGTATCCTCACAGAGAATCACGTCCACGCTTCGCAGCGTATCGACCGCACGATAGGTCATATCTGCGAGGTTACCTACGGGTGTGGGAACCAAGAACAGCGCCACGTTTCTTATATTAAGCTTCGGTGATGCTTACCTCGAAGGATTCCATTACCAGGTTGGCAAGCAGCTTTTTGCAGGCATCGGTCACCAATGCTTCTGCCTCTGCTTTATCTTTCGCCTCAACATTCAGTGTCATATGCTTTCCTACGCGCACATTCTGAATTTGCGTAAGACCCAGATTATGAAGGCTGCTGTTTACTGCTTTACCCTGAGGATCCAGTAATTCTTTCAAAGGCATTATGTTGATGTGCGCTACAAAGTGCATTGTTGTAATATATTTTAAATTTGATTAAAACGACCTGCGTCGCGTTGCAAAATTAGGCATTCCGCATTAAATCCGGCTGCGGATTTTAAACTACAGCCCACTGATTACAGAACGGATGCGGGCAGCGGTTTCTTCTTTCCCGATAAAAGCAGCAATGGCAAATACCGCAGGACCAAACTTACCGCCCACCAGCATGATGCGCAGCGGAAGCATGACCTCTCCCTTTTTCAGTCCGGATGCGGTCACCATTTCGTTAAATAAATGCTCTGCCGACTCCTCCGTCCATTCTGATGCAGCATCAATCCGGTTCGCAAATCCCTCAAAGAACACTTTGTGCTCCGGTTTCCATTTTGCCTGCACAGACGCAATATCAGTTTCAGCAGGAGCTTCAAACAAATAAGCAGCCTGCGGCCAGAACTCCGTAAGCAGATGCATGCGATCTTTCACCATGCCCATAGCTGCGGCAATGCGCGGCAGATCCGCCTCCCCCGGTTTACCTTCAAGGAAAGGTAAAACCAGCCCCGCTAAAACATCATTATCCGTTTTCTGAATATACTGGTTGTTGAACCATTTGGCTTTTTCGTAATCGAATTTTGCGCCGCCTTTGTGTACACGGCCGATGGAGAAATGCTGAATCAGTTCATCCATTGAGAACAACTCCTGCTCCATACCGGAATTCCAGCCGAGCATTGCGAGCATATTGACAAACGCTTCCGGAAGGAAACCACGTTCTTTAAAACCTACGGTCTGCTCCTGCGTGCGGGGATCTGTCCAGTCCATAGCAAAGACCGGAAAACCGAGTCGGTCACCGTCGCGTTTACTGAGTTTCCCGTTCCCGTCAGGCTTGAGAATGAGCGGCAGATGTGCCCATTGCGGCATTTTCCCGGACCAGCCGAGGTATTGCCATAACAGTAAATGTACAGGGGCGCTGGGCAGCCATTCTTCTCCGCGGAACGCGTGGGTGATCTCCATCAGATAATCATCCACCACCACCGCGAGGTGGTAGGTCGGCATACCGTCGGCCTTCAGTAATACTTTATCGTCAACCACCGAAGTATCAAAATGCACTTCCCCACGGATCATATCTGTGAAAACAAGCGACTCATGTTCCGGCATTTTGATACGGATCACATGCGGGGTTCCCGCCTGCAGCAGGGATGTTACTTCCGCAGCTTCCAGCGTGAGCGAGTTGCGCATAAACCCACGTGTACGACTGTCGTACTGAGCCTGATGATGTTCCGTTTTGTATTTTTCGCGCATTTGCTCCAGCTCCTGCGGTGTATCAAAGGCATAGTAAGCATTGCCCTGTGCAACAAGCTGCTCGGCATACTGACGATATAGCGCCTTACGCTCACTCTGGCGATAAGGTCCGTATGCACCAGGCTTTACAGGACTTTCGTCAGGATGCAATCCGCACCAGTCGAGGCACTGCATGATATATTCTTCTGCTCCGGGCACAAAACGGCTCTGATCGGTGTCTTCAATACGCAAGACAAAATCGCCTCCGTGATGGCGCGCAAACAAATAATTATACAACACAGTACGCACTCCCCCAAGATGTAAGCCACCTGTGGGACTCGGCGCAAATCGTACCCGTACTTTCCTGTTTTCCATATGGCGGCAAAAATAAGGAAGATTACCTCACTAAAGGAATAAGAACAGGTTCGGGCTTTTATTTACAAGATGAATCTCGTATCAGATGCAACATTAACTTTGTCACCCATTAACCATTTCTGATTTCTATGGATTTTGTCTCGACAGGTTTGTCCGCTGAAGAATTGATTGACTTATACACGGAGATCGTGCGACCGCGTATGATCGAGGAAAAAATGCTGGTGTTGCTACGCCAGGGACGGATCAGTAAATGGTTCAGCGGTATCGGACAGGAAGCAATAGCTGTCGGAGTCACCAAAGCCCTGGACGCGGATGAATACATCATGCCGCTGCACCGTAACCTGGGGGTATTTACGGCCCGCCAAATTCCGTTCGCACAGTTGTTCAAACAATGGCAAGGCTCTCAGAACGGTTTTTCCAAAGGCAGAGAGCGTTCTTTCCATTTCGGAACTAATGAGTATCACATATGTGGCATGATCTCTCATCTGGGTCCGCAGTTAGCACTGGCAGATGGCGTGGCGCTCGCACATAAACTAAGTAAGGAAGACAAGGTATGTGTTGCATTCAGTGGCGACGGCGGTACCAGCGAAGGAGATTTTCATGAGGCGCTGAATGTAGCTGCGGTATGGGGCTTGCCGGTGATCTTCATCATTGAAAATAACGGCTACGGACTCAGTACTCCGGTAAATGAGCAATATGCCTGCGAGCAACTGGCAGACCGCGCCGCAGGTTATGGCATGAAGGGGCTGACCATAGATGGCAATAATATTCTGGAAGTATATAATACCATAAAAGACGCCCGCAGCTATTGCATTACGGAGCAAAAACCGGTTCTGATCGAGTGCATGACTTTCCGCATGCGGGGTCATGAAGAAGCCAGCGGCGTGAAATATGTACCTAAAGAGCTGTTTGATATATGGGGTAAGAAAGATCCTGTCAGTAATTTCGAAGCTTACCTGCTGCATGAAAACATACTCACTCCAAAGGCCATAGAACAGATCCGCGAATCTATCCGTCAGGAAATCGAATCGGGAATTGCTGAAGGCTTTGCTGAACCTGTTATTGTACCGGACACGCAATATGAATTGAATGACATTTATAAGCCAGGCGACGAGGCTCCGGTGGCAGCCGGTGGCAACCGGACCGAAATGAAGATGATCCAGGCCATCAGCGATGCATTGCGTATTGCAATGGACCGGTATCCGAAACTCGTACTGATGGGTCAGGATATAGCCGAATACGGCGGAGCATTTAAAGTGACGGAAGGATTTACCGACGCGTTCGGGAAAGACCGTGTACGCAATACACCTATCTGTGAAAGTGCAATCGTGGGAGCAGCTTTAGGGCTGTCGCTCAAGGGTTATAAATCGATGATGGAAATGCAGTTTGCGGATTTTGTGACCGTAGGCTTCAACCAGATCGTCAACAACCTTGCCAAAATCTATTACCGCTGGGGCCAGAATGCCGATGTAGTGGTAAGAATGCCAACCGGTGGCGGCGTGGGCGCCGGACCGTTTCACTCACAAAGTAATGAAGCCTGGTTTGTACATACACCCGGGCTGAAGGTGGTATACCCGTCTAACCCCGAAGATGCAAAAGGTTTGCTGCTGGCTTCCCTTGCCGACCCGAACCCGGTAATGTTCTTTGAACACAAAGCATTATACCGCAGTATCACCGGCTCTGTGCCGGATGGGTATTACACGGTGGAAATCGGGAAGGCTAAGAAAGTGCAGGAAGGGTCCGATCTGAGTATTATTACTTACGGAGCGGGGGTCCACTGGGCGCTTGAATATGCAGCGAAGCATACAGATTTTTCTTTAGAGATACTGGATCTGCGCAGTCTGCTGCCGCTGGATTACGAGGCTATCCGGGAAACGGTCGCCCATACCGGAAAAGTGCTGATACTTCATGAAGACACGCTTACCGGTGGAATCGGTGGTGAACTTTCAGCATGGATCACTGAAAATTGCTTTCAGCAACTGGATGCACCTGTATTGCGTTGTGCCAGCCTGGACACACCGGTCCCGTTCTCTGTGGAACTGGAACAAAATTTCCTGGCAAAAAGCAGACTGGGTGAAACGATCGAAAAACTGATGGCTTACTGATTTTAGCGCGCTAAAGCTTATTTTCGGCAAATTATTTTCAAAAAGACGAATGAAACATCTTCCGAATATCCTCACGCTGGGCAACCTCTTCTGCGGTTGCATTGCCATTGCGTGCATCACCTCTTCACAACCTTACCTGATCGAGATCAATACGGTTCCTTACTGGATTACCGGGACCGAACAGGCTTGCTTAGGTTCATTGTTTATTGCGCTTGCAGCTGTACTGGATGTGCTCGATGGACTTACTGCACGCGGATTGAAACTTTTTTCATCTATAGGTAAAGACCTGGACTCACTGGCCGATCTCGTCAGCTTCGGCGTAGCTCCTTCGATGATCCTGTTTAAAATGTTATGGGCAGCTAATATTGCAAAGCCAAACGCGATGGACGTCAGCATGCTGGCGATGGCACCTGCATTCCTGGTTGCCTGTTTCGGCGCTTTAAGACTTGCGCGATTTAATGTTTCTGTTTCTACAGGTGCCACTTTTACGGGTATGCCGATTCCCGCAGCAGGTATACTGATCGCTTCTTTTCCTCTGATCAACCTGTATACACCTCAATTCGGAATGTACTTCAAAAACCCCTGGTTGCTGTACCTGGTAATTGCCTTGGTTTCCTGGCTGATGGTATCGAAAATAACCTTCTTTAAGCTGATGCCTTCCAAGTGGGATATGAAAAGCCTATGGCCGCGTATTACACTGATCGGAGCCTGCGCTGTATTATTCCCTTTCCTGAAATTCGCCGCAATACCAGCGTTGTTTGTATTGTACATCATTTTGTCGCTGGTGTACCGGCCGCAAAACCATCTGAATCAGACATTGTAAAAAGAAAGGGGATCGATAAACGATCCCCTTTCTTTTATAGCTTATAAAACAGCAAAAACGTATTTCTGAAGTTTCGGAATATTCTTATCGGTCTTTTTCACACTGTTGTAATGACGTTCTTTACCATCGCGGAATAAGGTGATCTTCCAGGGATGGGCATCAAACAATGATTTAACGGACGCGAGCGGAGCATCAATACTGAAACGGTTGATGTATTCATTGTGACCCCAATCGGAAAACATATGCTCTACATTATGAAAAGTGATGGTCTGAGCGCCGTTGCTGATCTGCACGCTGTCCATCTGCTTGATAACCTCGGCGTCGAATGCGGAAAACTTCAGCGAAACGGTATCTTTATTTACATCTGCGTGACGGAATGTAAAATCCATTGCAAGCGTGCCTTTCTTGTTGATAGAAACAAATTCCAGTGGCTTGATATAATACATTGTTCCACCGGATTTGGCCGCAAACATTTCGTAGAGGTTTTTGCCGGACTTTACAGCTCCGGGCTTTATGGAAAGACAACCCGTTAATCCGGCAACGCAGGCAGCAAACAAAATAACTTTTAAGGGCGGGAAACGCGACATAATCCTATACGGGTGTTTTGGGGAGTGTTATTGAGTAATACGCTTTTTCATTTCGGAGGGGTTCAGCACAGTCTCGGCGATACCACGCTCCGTTGTTTCGCCAAAAATACAAATCATTGACGCAGTATCCATAGCGAAAACCCATTCCGAGCAGTACTTTTTTCCCGACCGGTAATAGCGGTGAAATTCCTGCTGATCGTGTGATTCAGAAAAAACGGTATCTGCATGCACTTTATTTCTGCTTTCTGCGATACGATCCAGTGATGCATGAAACGGAGCGGCTATAAACAGAAGATAGTCTTTTCCGCGGACAAGCCGGTACAACGGAAGCTGTACAGTCGTCTCATTATTGTAGCGCTGTTTATAGGTAGCCGCAATTCCGGAATCTGCCTGTATGACCGTTTCTCCGGTTCGCAATGTAAACTTATGGTTATTGAACAGCAGCAACGAGTCCGGATTGCTTTCCGAACAAGATGTAATTAACACGCACAATAAGAGGGACAGCAGGCGAAGTTTCTGCATTTGAAATCAATTTCGCTTATAAAAACAGGGTGCGGCATCTGCCACACCCTGTATCGATTAAATTTCTATAGAGAATTATTCTCCTGTAACGATCGTTTCGTAAGTAACAACGATATTCAGAATGCTGGTGCATTTGATATCGACAGTTGAAATTTTAGAAATACCGCCATTTCTTGCAGCCTGACGAATAGAGGCATCCTGATTAAAGAACAGCACACCGAGATAACCGGTAGCTTTCGCACGTCCTACCTTACTACCCACAGTATTGCTTGTAGCGTTTACAGGAAGCGTAAGCGAGCAGCTGGAAAGCAGGGCAACAGCTGAGGCGAGCATTGCAATTTTTGCTTTTTTCATGAAATTCGTTTTGTTTAATAAAGGTCCTACTCGTAAGGCTTTTCGGGTATGCCCCGTTTTTTTAAGTGGTATCTGGACTCCACCAGGTTTCTTTGAGTAAATCTCCTGGTAACAAAACTAAAAAAAACAGGCATTTGACCAAATTTTTTTCTGGCAGGTCAAATTATCAGAATATCATTCTGTAAACATCTTCCACCTTAGACACTCCTTTTATGGACATACGGTAATGCTTCAGGTCCAGCCCTTTTTCATTGGCGGCAGGTATCAGCATAAGGTCCATTCCGAGTTTATCTGCTTCCGCAATGCGTTGCTCCACCCGGCTTACCGCCCGGATCTCACCACTGAGTCCTATCTCCCCTACCATACAGAGATTAGAAGGTAACGCCCGGTCTTCATATGAAGAAAGTAAGGCGCACACCAATGATAGTTCAATAGACGGATCTTCGATTTTGATGCCCCCTGCAATGTTCACAAAAACATCTTTCATCCCGAAATGAAAGCCACCGCGCTTTTCCAGCACAGCCAGCAGCAATTGCAGGCGCCGTAAATCCATACCGCTTACAGTGCGCTGGGGTGTTCCGTAAACTGCCTGGGTTACCAGTGCCTGCACCTCAATGATCAATGGCCGCATGCCTTCAATCGTAGCAGCGATCGCGATTCCGCTTAATGGTTCATGGTGTTGCGCCAGCAGCAGTTCGGAAGGATTGCTTACCACGCGCATACCGCCTGAAGCCATTTCATAGATGCCGAGTTCTGATGTAGACCCAAAGCGATTTTTCAACGTTCTGAGCATCCGGTAAGCATAATGCCTGTCTCCCTCAAACTGCAATACGGTATCCACCATATGCTCCAGCACCTTAGGCCCGGCTATGGAACCGTCCTTAGTGATGTGTCCGATGATGATCACGGGTATCCCGGATGTTTTGGCAAAACGGTTCAGTTCCGCCGCACACTCTCTCACCTGCGATACACTGCCCGCCGGCGATGATACATAAGGTGATTCAAGTGTCTGGATCGAATCGATGATCAGGAGCCTGGGATGCACTTTCTGTGCCTCACGGAAGATGGCCGCAGTATCTGTAGCGCTCAGCAGGTATAATAATTCATTCGCATGACCTACTCGCTGTGCACGCATCTTTATCTGAGCAAGACTTTCCTCTCCGGAAACATACAGGACATTCCCGGCCCGCCAGTCCAATGCGGTCTGCAGGAACAAAGTACTTTTCCCGATGCCCGGTTCACCGGCTACGAGTGTAACCGATCCGGGTACGAGTCCGCCGCCCAGTGTCCGGTTCAATTCCGTATCATTTAAAATCACACGCGGAAGGTCTTCTACTATTACGTCGTCCAGCCGAAACGCTTTGACCTGATCTTTATCTCCCGTATCCCATACCGCCTGCTGTCGCGCGGGCTTTTCATCGCGTTGCACCACTTCCTCAACATAGCTGTTCCAGGCGCCGCAAGACGTACATTTACCGGTCCACTTAGGCGACTCATGGCCACATTCCTGGCAGAAAAAAGCTGTTTTAGTTTTTGCCATCAGTTTGCTTTGCTATCGGATAAAAGCTGCATTTCTGTCTGTACAAAGGCCGAAAGTTCGCGGATATAAGCCGGAGAAAAATCAAACCGGATGCCGGCGGTTTCGTATAATTGTCCGAGTGTGCGGGTATAGCCAAGACTCAGCGCCTTCATATAATTGTCCAGCGCCTGCTCTTTGTTTTGTTTGTATTGACGCCACATTGCTATAGCACCCAGTTGTGCGATTCCGTATTCGATATAATAAAACGGCACTTCAAACAAATGCAGTTGCTTTTGCCAGAATGACGCCCTGTATGTCTCAAAATCCTGCCAGTCAACAATTCCTGTTGAAAACTCCTGATGGATGCGCAGCCACTCCTGCTCGCGTTCGGCAGCAGTATGGCCGGGATGGGTATACAGCCAATGCTGGAACTTATCAATCGTAGCAATCCAGGGGAGTACGTCAATTACCCTTTCCAGTTCTTCCCACTGCGCGCGACGGCATTCTTCGGCTGTATCAAAAAACTGCTGCCAGTGTTCCAGCGTAAACAGTTCCATACTCATGCTGGCAAGCTCCGCGATTTCCATCGGATATTCCTTAAACGCCGCAAGCGGCAGCTTATGGGAAAGGAACGAGTGAATGGCATGGCCTCCTTCGTGCATCATGGTAATAAGGTCGTTTACAGTACCTGCTGCATTCATAAAGATGAACGGAACACCGGTCTCCGGAAGCGGACAGTTATATCCGCCGGGAGCTTTTCCGATGCGGCTGTCCAGATCCATGCGACCCATCTCTTTCATCCTGCGCAGACAATCCCCGAAGAAAGGGCGAAGCGTACTGAATACGGCAATTGATTTCTCCAGCATTTCTGCACCCGAATGAAAGGGCTGCAAAGGCGTCTGGCCTTCCGGTTCCGCATCCGTGTCGTATGGCTTCATGCTTTCGATGCCGAGCAATGCTTTGCGGTACTCCAGCAGGGAACGCTGGAGCGGGACAATATGCTCTTTCACTGCTTCGTGAAATGCAAAACAATCATCCGGTGTATAATCGAAGCGACCCAATTCCCGGAATTTATAATCGCGGTAATTGTCAAACCCTGCGTTCACGGCTACCTGATGCCGCAATTGGAGCAGCTTATCAAACAGCTCATTCAACTTGTCT
The DNA here is from genome assembly GCA_049840855.1 of Chitinophagaceae bacterium. Lineage (GTDB taxonomy): Bacteria > Bacteroidota > Bacteroidia > Chitinophagales > Chitinophagaceae > Rurimicrobium. The sequence goes on from JASGJF010000035.1 coordinate 157,825, forward strand.
CTGTCCGTCAGCCGGCGCTGTGCAACCTTTTCAAATACATCCTTACGCAAGGTACGTGAAGGGTCATGCAGTAATTTTGCCGCCTGCTGAAGGGTAAGTGTTTTACCATTTTCTTCAATCGTCATCGCGCCGGAAATAACGCCATATTGTTGCGCAAGCAAACTGATCTCCGACTGTAACGGAATATTTTCCTCGCGGTACAATGACACGCTGTTTGCTACACCGCGCAGGTATGGGAAGTACTGCTGATCATCAAGCTGTTCTTTATAGGGACAATCCAGCAATTTCCTGTTGATCGCAAACATGTAGGGCTTCAGCTTGGGTTCTATTTCTGTAACGAAATAGGTAAATGCCTCTTCGAGTTTCGGATCTGTGGTATCACAAGTCATTTTTATCTGGCGCCAGCAGGCATCCTCACCAATCACCGACTCCAGTTCGCTCAGGTCGGAAAGCCATTCCTGCAGTTCATGAAGAGAGGTAAGCTCCCGCTTACTCAATTCGTCAAAATAGGGTTGCAACTGTTCCCAGGAACTTACCTGGAAGTCTTCAGGCAGGAATGATCTTTTTTTAGGCTGAATATTGGCCGTAGCCGTGTTTATATCGTTCATAAATGTGTTTACGTATTAAATGATTCCTTCACGGACGAGGTCGTGCAGATGCAACATCCCGACATATCTGCCTTCATGCGTTGCGGGTAACTGTGTTATATCATGTTGCCGCATCAGCTCCAGGGCCTGAACGGCGAGTTCGTCTTCGTCAATTGTTTTCGGAGCTGTTGAAAGGATGTCCGCAGCTTTGAGCGGATCTACATCTGCATATCGCTGCAACATGCGGCGTATGTCCCCATCGGTGATAATTCCCAGCAAATCGTCTTTCTCATTCAGTACCGCAGTTGCTCCGAGGCGTTTGCCGGATATCTCCATGATCACCTCACGGATGGTGCTTCCCGGGCGAACGACCGGAACCTCATTCATCCGGATCAGATCCTTTACCCTTAAGTATAATTTTTTACCAAGCGCTCCGCCGGGATGATAACGTGCGAAATCCTTTCCGGAAAATCCTTTCAACCGAAGCAGGCATACCGCCAGCGCATCACCCATTACCATCTGCGCAGTGGTGCTGGTGGTAGGAGCAAGGTTATTGGGGCATGCTTCTTTTTCAACCGTGCAGTTGATCCAGATATCGGCCTCCCGGGCAAGGTAGCCGTGCTCATTACCACATAGTGCGATTACCGGATTACCGAAATTCCGGATCACCGGAACCAGAAATTTAATCTCTGCACTTTCACCGCTTTTGCTGATGATCATAACCACATCGTCTTCCTGCACCATTCCCAGATCTCCGTGAATAGCATCGGCGGCGTGCATATACAATGCCGGAGTACCCGTGGAATTCATTGTTGCCACAATCTTCTGAGCAATAATGGCGCTCTTTCCGATACCTGAAATAACCAGGCGACCTTTTGAATGATGAATCGTATGAACCGCTTCGGCGAAAGCATCGTTAGCAAAGGCAGCCAACGCGGCAACCGAAACTGCCTGTAATTCTATAGACTCGAGGGCATGCCGGATTACCTGATCTTTTGAAAACATATCGCGAAGTTAGGGCCGGGACTTATATCAAAAAGCAAAGAAAAAGTGGTATTTTAGAGGATCAGACTTATCCGTTTCCAGATGAATGTGCGTCAGATTTTATACCTTTTTATTGTAGTTGTCCTGTTGCTGGCTGTTGCGTGTCACAGCAGTCGCCCGCTTACTTATGAAGATAATAAGGTATATAACGACGATAGTACGATTGAAATGAAATCGGTCGAAAGAAAGTCGAAAATGCCTTTTGATACCAGCGCCCCCATACCCAGGAACGCTCCCGCTGGAAAGTCCCGTTAATACCGGAATAACACTATTTGCGCTTTACCAGCGCTGAAAGCGGGTATTTCAGATTATTAAACTCCATCATATCCACTTTGATGGAACCGACGATAATAGGGCTGGATATACGGACAGGTATATGGTTGGCATCGTCTGTCACCCACACCGTCATTTTTTCCCCTCCTTTAAAAATGGTTCCTTTTATTAGTAATGGTGCTATTTTAATTGCATTGAACGTACCATATTTAGTCTCGATCTTTTCTTTCCCCAGATAGCGGATATACAGATCGTAGACCTGATCATCGAGGAACATGGAGAACGGAATTTTAGCTCCGGGCTTGTATCTGGCATAGTCAATATTGCGCGCAAAATAAATGGCGGAAAGAACATCCTGTGTGCATTTCGGTATATTGTAAGTACCATTGGTCGATGTAGCCTTTCCGGCATTATGGTTGAAATTGACATAGTTGGTGAATTTCACACCTCCCTCGTCCACGTTACGCACAAAGCGTTTAGGCAGCAATGTTTCCCTGTCCAGGAACGTTTCGTATTTATCCCGCACCTTAAAGAACCAGTCGTAACTGCTGAGTGTTTTTCCCGTACCTGCAATATGGTATACCTTTTCATCGCTGATAGTGGCACTGCCGATCGTAAATTCTGCGTCGCCGGCATGGATCCAGAAGGGAGACATGTTATAATAGACTTTGAAAAGCAAACGCTCCCCTTCACGGAAACTGTAATTACTGATATGGCAGAAGTCGTCCTGGGCATGAGCCTCCGCCGACCATAATGCCATTGTTGCCACGAGTAAAGTATGCAGTATCCGATTCATGCCTGGTACAATTTATATGCTGAGACCGATCTGGAACCCAGAGGTTTGATCTCCTATTGCAAAAAAACAAATTACTTCCGTTAACCCGGCGGCCGTTAGGTTAAAGAATACTGAACAAACCCCGGAAGGTGGCTCCGCAATACCCCGACATTTTTAGATACTTTTGTACCTGTGGCAAAGAAGATATTGCAAAATGCGCGTGAAATCATCCTGGGTATCGACCCCGGAACGCTGGTAATGGGATACGGACTGATAGCTGTGGAGGGCAACCGCACTTCTCTTGTAGAGATGGGTGTATTGCAATTATCTAAGTATAAAAACCACCCGGAGCGCCTTTCACTGATCTTTCAGAAAATGGAAACGCTGATCCGTACACACCGGCCGGTAGCTGTGGCTATTGAAGCGCCTTTCTTTGGAAAGAATATTCAGAGTATGCTGAAACTAGGGCGTGCGCAGGGAGTTGCAATTGCAGCAGCTATGATGCATAGCCTTGAAGCCACGGAATATGCGCCGCGAAAAATAAAGCAATCCATTACCGGCAAGGGCGGTGCTACAAAAGAACAGGTGTGGGGCATGTTGCAACGCATCCTCGATTTTGAGGAACGACCTGAATTTATGGACGCCACGGATGCACTTGCTGTTGCTTTATGTCATCACTATCAGCGTCGTCAGCAGCTTATCCAGCCGCGGGATACGGCCGTTTTGCCCAAAAAGAAAACTGCGGGAGGTGCCAAGAACTGGGCCTCTTTCCTTGCAGACAACCAGGACCGTATCATTTCAAAGAAGTAAGCTATGAAAAACGCATCCATCCGCCTGATCATGATTCTGGCCCTGCTTGTATCGGTGGGAATCATTATCACACAAACCTATTGGGTGAGGCGGGCATACAATCTGCAGGAGACAGAGTTCAACTTTAACGTGAATAAAGCGTTGGCAAACGTTGCACAGAACGTGATGCAACTGAAAGAGGTGCAGATGCCCAATTACAGCCCTGTCGAAAAAATAACCAACGATTATTACGTAGTGCAGATAAACGTTTTCGTGGAGCAGGACATCTTAAGGCATTTCCTGGAAACCGCATTTGCCCAGCAAAATATCATCACGGATTTTCAGTTCGGTCTTTACGACTGTATGAGCGAAAAGGTGAACTACAAAGGCTGGGTACATATGTCCGGCGGCGACAGGAAACCTTATACGCAAGTGGATTTTCCGAATATTAAAAGGGAGAATTATTATTTTGGTGTCTATTTCCCGCATCGTCAGCAATTACTTACTTCCCAGATGAGCATCTGGTTTATCAGTTCCGTCGTGCTGATAGCAGTTATTGCGTTCCTGGGGTACCTGCTGTTCATCATTCTGCGCCAGAAGCGGTTCAGCGATGTTCAGAAAAATTTCGTGAACAATATGACCCACGAATTGAAAACACCACTCGCTTCCATACAGATGAGTGCTTCGGTTTTGCAGGATGAGCACATCATCGAAAAACCACAACGATTAAAAAGCTATGCCGATATCATTCTGAAGGAAAGCACACAATTGAGCGCGCAGGTGGAAAGGGTGCTGCAAATGGCGCAATCCGAGAAGGGAAGGATGCTGTTGCATAAAGAAACCGTGATATGGCAGGAAATCATAGTAAAGGTGCGGGACAGCTTCGAAAACATGGTGGAAGCAAGGGGCGGAAAAATCGATCTTGTGATGCCGGAGCAACCCGTACGATTTTACGGGGATTTGCTGCACCTTACCAATATGCTGCGTAACCTGGTGGACAATGCGATCAAATACTGTGAATCTGCACCCGAGATCGTCATCAGCCTGAAAGCTGAGAAACGAAAAATACTTGTAAGTGTTCAGGACAATGGTATCGGGATTGAAAAAAAATACCACCGCCACCTGTTTAAGAAATTCTACCGGATTCCAACAGGTAACGTACACAATGTGAAGGGTTTCGGTTTGGGATTAAATTACGTGATGAGTATAGCCCGCATACATCATGGTAACGTTTCGTTTACAAGTGAGTGGTCAAAAGGCGCTATATTTACCCTGACATTCCCGCTTAATCACGCTTAAAACACGTCCCCGCCGATGACACCATCCAGCAAAGCCAAAGTGCTGTTAGTAGAAGACGACGCGTCTATCGCCTTTATCGTTAAGGATAACCTGGAAGACCGTGGCTTCGAGGTTGTATATTGTGTCGACGGTGAAACAGGTTGGCAGCAGTTTATGCGGAACAACTTTTACGACATCTGCCTGCTGGATGTGATGTTACCCAAAAAAGACGGACTGGCACTTGCGGCACAGATCAGAAAAAAAAACGAGACAGTTCCTTATTCTCATGCTGACAGCATTGGGAAGTGATGAATCTAAAATAGCAGGATTCCAGAAAGGAATCGACGACTACATAACCAAACCATTCAATATACAGGAGTTGCTGCTCCGTATGGAAGTATTTCTGAAACGTACTCAGAAAAAGTCGGAGCCGATGGAAGAACCCGTTCCGATAGGCAATCTGTTCTTCGATTTCAGAAATCTTCAATTGAAAAATGAACATGAAACGATCCAGTTGACACAAAGAGAGGCGGAATTGTTCCGGTATTTTTACCAGAACAAGAACACTGTCCTGAAACGTGAAGATATCCTGACGAAAATCTGGGGAAAAGATGACTATTTCCTCGGACGCAGTATGGATGTATTTATCACCAAACTCAGAAAATACATTAAGGGCCAGCCGGGGATTGAGATTCAGACAATACACGGTGTTGGCTTTAAAATGGTAGTTAGCTAGTATCCAAATCATCTTTACACATATGAAGTTATTTTACTCCTTCCTTTTCGGCGGTTTGCTGGTTATGTCCTGCCGCACCGCTGAACAACAGAAGAAAGCATACATGCGCCATACATTCCATGCGATAAAAAAATCACTCGACAATGCGGAAGTAAGCAGCCTGAATGATTCCGTACGCGTGATATTTCGTCAAATATCATGTTCGGCTTCGACAGTGCAATTATCAAAGCTGAGTCCGCAACCATCACTGCACCGCTTTGCAAAAGCAATTAATAAATTTGATAAAACAGCAGTACTGATTTCCGGCTATACCGATAACATCGGAGACGACGGCTATAACGAACGCCTGTCTGCACAAAGGGCAGATACGGCTAAGAGTGCGTTAATCATGAATGCTGTGGATCCCATGCGGATCAGCACCTGGGGAATGGGTAAAAGGCATCGGGTGGCGGATAATGCTACCGAAGAAGGAAGAGCAAAAAACCGCCGGGTGGAATTTATTATCCTGTACGAAGCTAAAAATGAATTTTAACCGGTAACAACTGATCTCTGAAAGCCGCAATCCCGCAATCGGATTGCGGCTTTCTGTTTTTGAAAATTTTTGGATCGCGGTTCACTAAAAATCGCTTACTTTTGCACCTCGGGCGTTGAGCCCGATTTTTGTATCTGCACAGCGCAGTACAGTCTGCTCAGCGCGTCGACACAGATTTTTACTCCTTATATATATGCCGCGCGACAATTCCATCAAAACCGTTCTCATTATCGGCTCCGGGCCAATTATCATCGGACAAGCCTGCGAATTCGACTATTCAGGATCACAGGCCGCACGCAGTTTGCGTGAAGAAGGTATCAAAACGATACTGATCAACTCCAATCCGGCTACGATTATGACTGATCCTATCGTTGCTGATAAAGTGTATCTGCTGCCGCTCACCGCAGAAAGTATTGAAAAAATCCTGGAAGAAAACCAGATCGATGCCGTATTGCCAACCATGGGCGGACAAACGGCGCTGAACCTCTGTAAAGAGGCAGATGAACTGGGACTTTGGGAAAAATACAATGTGCGCCTGATCGGTGTGGATATCAAAGCGATCGACAAAGCGGAAGACCGTGATCTGTTCCGCAACTGGATGATTGAAATGGGAATCGAGGTTGCACCTGCCAGGGTAGCCAACTCGATGCTGGAAGGTAAAGAGTTTGCCCAGGAAATCGGGATTCCGCTCGTTATCCGCCTTTCCTTTACACTCGGAGGAACCGGAGGCGGATTCGTAAAGCATAAAGATGAGCTGGAGGCAGCACTGGAAGCAGGCTTGAAAGCATCTCCGATTCATGAGGTACTGGTAGAAAAAGCCGTACTGGGATGGAAAGAGTTTGAATTGGAGTCCTTGCGCGACTCCGCTGATAATGTGGTGATCATCTGCACCGTCGAAAACTTCGACCCGATGGGTATCCATACCGGCGACAGTATCACGGTTGCTCCGGCGATGACCCTCAGCGATACGGCTTTCCAGCTGATGCGCAACACAGCAATCGATATGATGCGCGATCTCGGCAACTTTGCCGGAGGCTGCAATGTTCAGTTCGCCCTGAACCCGGAAACAGAAGAAATCATTGCTATCGAGATCAACCCCCGCGTAAGCCGCTCTTCGGCGCTCGCTTCCAAAGCTACCGGTTACCCGATCGCGAAAATTGCGGCTAAACTCGCAATCGGCTATAATCTCGACGAACTCAAAAACCAGATCACACAAACAACCTCCGCTTACTTTGAGCCGGCACTGGACTATGTGATAGTGAAGATACCACGCTGGAACTTCGATAAATTTAAAGGAGCAGACGACACACTGGGACTACAGATGAAATCTGTGGGCGAAGTAATGGCCATCGGACGCACCTTCACCGAGGCATTACAGAAAGCCTGTCAAAGCCTGGAAAATAATGCAACCGGACTTACCTCTATCAGCAGCAGCCAGAAAGAGACCGGAAGAGCTGATCGAATACCTGAAACGACCTACATGGGACCGTATCTTCCGTATCCGCGAAGCCATTGCAGCAGGAGTTTCCATCAAAACCATCCGCGAGCTTACGCAGATCGACCGGTGGTTCCTCTACCAGATACAGGATATCGTAAACTTCGAAAATAAACTTAAAGAATACAAAAGCCTCGATAAAATACCGGCTGATGACCTCTGGCAGGCAAAGCGTATGGGTTTCAGCGACGAACAGATAGCCGGTCTGATGAAAGACAGCAATGCTGAAGCGGTATACGAGCGTCGTAAAGAATTGGGCATCCGCCGCGTCTACAAAATGGTGGACACCTGCAGCGCCGAATTTGAAGCAAAAACCCCTTATTTCTACAGCTCCTTTGAAAGCCCTGCTGAAACGGCACTTTCAGGCGGACTGACGCAGAATGAAAGCATGACCGGCGGCGACAAGAAAAAAATCATCGTGCTCGGCAGCGGACCTAACCGTATCGGACAGGGGATTGAATTCGACTACTGCTGTACACACGGATTGATGGCTATCAAAGAAGCCGGTTACGAATCCATCATGGTAAACTGTAACCCGGAAACAGTATCAACAGACTTCGATATTGCTGATAAACTTTACTTCGAGCCGGTGTACTGGGAACATCTCTGGGAAATCATCGAGCATGAACAACCGGAAGGTGTGATTGTGCAGCTGGGTGGACAAACTGCGCTCAAGCTTGCGAAGAAGCTGGAAGAAAAAGGTATCAGAATCATCGGTACTTCTTTCGACAATATGGATATCGCAGAGGATCGCGGACGTTTCTCAGACCTGCTGCGCGACCTGAATATTCCTTATCCTCAATACGGAACCGCCTACACTACCGATGATGCGATCGAAGTTGCCAACCAGGTAGGCTACCCGGTGCTCGTGCGCCCGTCCTACGTATTGGGAGGCCAGCGCATGCGGATTGTGATCAACGACGACGAACTGGAAAAAAGTGTGGTAAGCCTGCTGAAACATCTGCCCGGCAATAAAATCCTGATCGACCATTTCCTGGATCGCTGCCAGGAAGCCGAAATTGATGCGATCTGCGATGGAGAAGATGTGCACATCATGGGCATCATGGAGCATATAGAACCAGCAGGAATTCATAGCGGAGACAGTCACTCTGTACTGCCGGTATTCAACCTCCCTCCGATGGTGGTCGAAGAAATGTCTGAAATTGCGAAAAAAATTGCCAGAAGCCTGAATATCCGCGGTCTGATCAACATCCAGTATGCGATCAAAGATGGCAAAGTGTACGTGATCGAAGCAAATCCGCGCGCGAGCCGTACCACGCCGTTCATCGCAAAAGCCTACGGCGTTCCTTACCTGAATATCGCGACGAGGGTGATGCTCGGTGCAAAGCTGAAAGACTTTAAAATGGAAAAGAATCTGGAAGGTTTTGCAGTAAAAGAGCCGGTATTTCCTTCAATAAATTCCCGAATGTGAATAAAGAACTCGGACCGGAAATGAAGAGCACCGGTGAAGCGATCCGCTTCATCAAAAACCTGCGCGACCCATGGTTCCGCAATCTGTATAAGGAGCGCAGTATGCACCTGAGTAAATAGTAAATAAAGTCTGGTTTCAATAAAAACGCCGCATGAATTACATGCGGGCGTTTTCTTTTGCCAGAATAAGAGTTACGGCAGGTTAAAAATATGCACAGATTGGTCTTTATAGGTTTGGTATGACGGCTGGTCTTATTTAGCTTTATCAGAAACAAGCACTACCTGCGTATCACTGATAAACGAGATGCCTTCAATATTCGCATACAGGAAATTAGTGCCGGCTCCTACTACTCCGGAACTGCTTCCCTTGGGCAATTCATAAGCCGTGCCGCCGGTAATCGACCAGGAACTAGTGCTCAATGTACCGATCCAGAACTGACCATCCTCCTGGGATGTGATCGCAATCTTGTTGCCGTAGAGCGTGATGTCGGAATAATCGCTGAAAGTAACTGAAGCAGGCAGGGTTATCTCCGTAACAAATTCCCACTTCGTGCTTGTCTTCTTCAATACAGGGATTTTACCGGTGCCTTCCACCAGACCTAAGATATAATCATCCCCTCCCCTGTTGATCCAGGCAATACCCTCAAAACCTTTATTACTGTTGGAAGACGTGAAATAATATTCGGCCCAGAGACTGTTCTGATAATTCATATCTGCATCATATTCGCGGATCCTCGGCTGATAGGAACCATTGTGACTTACCGCTTCTTCTGCTACAAAGAAGTTAGGAGTATTCCAGTTATCATAGGTAATAGCTTCAAATCCGGAATCGCCCGAACCGGAGCTGAGCATTGTATTGTCGGAGCTGTTGACCGGCAGGGTGCTTTTGATCTTTGCAATTTTGTACCGGTTGTCGCACACAACATAGAAATAGCCATTCAGGTAATAAACGCCGCTTGCTTCAAAGTTGTCGGAACTGCTGTAACCAGGCATCAGCTTATACACTTTTGCTTCGGCAACGGGAGCGTCGAGCACGGTAGCACCGGATATCTTTTGTGTGGAAGTGCCCGAGGGCTGTGGTACAATAATCGCACTCTCTTTTTTAGAGCAGGATGCGCAAAGCATCAATGCGGATAACGCTGTAGTAAGCGCGTAAGCAGGCTTTTTCATTTATAACGATTTGTGCCAAAAATACCCGCAGCACATTAACGGTCTGTAACACCTGTATTAAACCTCTATTACCCTATATGTGCGGTTAAACATGGCAGGAATAGGGTGCCTGAACGATAATATATACGAAAGGAGCATTTCAGCAGTATCCCATTCTTTCCGTAAATTCGGTCAACACCAAGGCTATGAAAGATCTTTTCTCCGCAAATGCTGCCCTGTATGCGCAGTTCCGGCCTCAATATCCGGCTGAGCTGTTTCGCTTTATTTATGCGCATCTTGAAAACCACGAATCAGCATGGGATGTGGGAACGGGGAACGGACAGATCGCGGCGAAACTGGCCCGTCATTTTACAACCGTGCTGGCAACCGATATAAGCGATAAGCAACTTGCAGAAGCAACCCGCTTACCCAATATACAATACCGCAAACAAGCCGCAGAAGCAGTGTTTTCCGAGCAGGAGAACTTCGATCTAATTATCAGTGCGCAGGCAATACATTGGTTCGACTTCCCCTCGTTCTACGCACGCGTATACGAACACCTGAAACCGAAAGGATTGTTTGCTGCAGCAGGTTACGGATTGATCGGGTGTAGAGATGAGCAATTTAACGGCGCTATCCGTCATTTGTATTACGATTTATTGGGAGATTGCTGGGATCCTGAACGTAAGTATATAGATGACGAATATAAGACCGTTCCCTTCCCCTTCGGGGAAATCAGCTGTCCTCACTTCGCTATTGCGGAACAATGGACCGCAAACCGGCTATGCGCGTATTTAGAAACCTGGTCCGCGGTAAATCATTATAAAGAGCGCTACGAAAAAGATCCTTTGGCGTCCATCAGGCAGATGGCATCGGCAGTTGATCCGGAGGCTTTGTACGACTTTGAATTCCCGGTGTTCGTCCGCGCCGGCTTCGCAACACGGTAATTGTAATCTCAAACATGAACCTGATTAATAACAAACGCCCCGCTTCAGGCAGGGCGCTTGTTTAAAAATATCATTCAGGAAGATTCTAGTGCTCTTCTTCTCCCGGACGCAGCGGCGTGGTTTGCGGGATGAAGTCGTTACCGTTACCATCTTCACGGTAGTCGTAAGCCCAGCGATGAACTTCAGGAATATCACCTTCCCAGTTACCATGACCCGGATTGATCGGAGTCGTCCACTCGAGTGTGGTCGCATTCCATGGGTTCTGAGTAGTTACCTTGCGCCCTTTCCAGATGCTGGCGAAGAAGTTGTACACGAACAACAATTGACCGAAGAATACAACAATCACCACCACACTGATAAAAGAGTTCAGGGTACCGAAGTTCTTGAAAGATTCCCATGCGCTGTAATCGTAATAACGGCGAGGCATACCGGCGATACCTTCATAGTGCATTGGCCAGAAGATGAGGTAAGCACCGATGAATGTAATAAAGAAGTGGATATATGCCAGAGGCTTGTTCATAAAGCGTCCGAACATTTTCGGGTACCAGTGATAGATACCGGCAAACATACCGAAGAATGCAGACACACCCATTACGATATGGAAGTGGGCAATTACGAAGTAAGTGTCATGCAGGTGAATGTCCAGAGCAGAGTTGCCCAGGAAGATACCTGTAAGACCACCGGAAATGAACAGAGATACAAATCCGAGCGCAAACATCATCGGAGGAGTAAAGCGGATATTACCGCGCCAGATGGTGGTCAGCCAGTTGAACACTTTTACAGCGGAAGGAACCGCGATCAGCAATGTCAACAATACGAAGATAGATCCGAGGAAAGGGCTCATACCGGTCACGAACATATGGTGCGCCCATACGAGGAACGCGAGGAGTGTGATCCCAACCATCGAAATGATCATCGCAAAATAACCAAAGATCGGCTTGCGGCTGTGTGTCGACAGGATTTCAGAAGCCATTCCCATTCCCGGTAACATAATGATGTACACCTCAGGGTGGCCCAGGAACCAGAACAAATGCTGGTACAGGATAGCAGAACCACCGACGTTTGGCAGGGCTTTACCACCGATAAAGATTTCAGAAAGATAGAAAGAAGTACCGAAGCCGCGATCGAAGATCAGCAGTACGAAACCGGAAACCAGTACAGGGAACGAAAGGATACCCAACACGGCCGTGAAGAACAGCGCCCACATAGTCAAAGGCATACGCGTAAGCGACATACCTTTCGTACGCATATTCAGAATAGTGGAAACATAGTTCAGACTACCCAGCAGGGAAGACACCACGAACAACACCATACTCACCAGCCAGAGATCCATACCGAGACCGGAACCCAAAGAAGCCTCTTTAAGTGCACTTAACGGAGGATAAGTTGTCCAGCCTCCTGATGCAGGACCAGTCTGAATGAACAGGGAAATAAACATGATGATACCGGCAACGAAGAAAAACCAGTAAGAAAGCATGTTCATAAACGGAGACGCCATATCACGTGCACCCACCTGCAGTGGAATAAGCAGGTTCGAGAAAGTACCGCTCAGACCAGCTGTCAATACGAAGAATACAAGGATTGTACCATGCATTGTTACCAGGGCATAATAGAATTCAGGACTCAGTTTTCCACCCTTAGCCCACTCGCCCAGGAATTTCTCCATGATCGGGAAAGTCTTGTCCGGGAAACCGAGCTGTAAACGGAAGAAAACCGACATCAATGCACCGATAATAGCCCAGATGATACCTGTGATCAGGAATTGCTTGGCAATAACCTTATGATCCTGACTGAAGATATATTTAGTAATAAAGTGCTGCTCATGATGCTCGTGCGCATGACCGTGGTGTTCATCATGTGCGTGTGCTGTATGCGCGTCGTGTACTAATGCTTCGTTGCTCATTTTTTTAAAAATCTTATTTGTATGCGAACATCTTCGAAAGATGTAAAAATTAATTTGCTTCGGTTACGATTGATTATTTAACAGCTACTGTAGCCTCTGCCTTTTTAGTTGTGTCAGTTGCAGGAGTGCGTTTGAGGCGCGAAGTAAGAGCCTGAGCCGCAAACCATTTGTTGTATTCCTCCTGCGTTTCTACGATGATCGTTCCGCGCATGGAATAATGCCCTTTACCGCACATCTGATCACAGGAAATTTCATAAACGAAATTCGGATTCTTGGTGATCTTCTTCATCTCAGCAGTGGTTACTGTAGGGGTGAACCACATTGTAGTGGTGATACCCGGTACCGCATCCATTTTCATACGGAAATGCGGCAAACCCACATCATGAATCACATCACGGGAACCGATGATCAATTTAACCGGCTTACCTACAACCAGATGCATTTCTCCGTTCTGAGCGACGATATCATCTGCACTTGCAGGGTCCTTATCATCCATACCCAGTACATTGGTTGCGTCATTGATGTTACGGTAATCGCGTTTACCGAATACCTTGTCTTTACCAGAATAGCGAACGATCCAGTTGAACTGCTTACCAACGATTTCCACTACTTCAGACTCTGCAGGAGCAGCACCTGTCATAACGCCCCAGTTGCGCAAACCGATCACAACCAGAACGGCCATCACGATAGCCGGAACAGTGGTCCAGATCAACTCCAGCTTATTGTTGTGCGCCAGGAAGTACGAAGATTTATGGCTCTCTGTTGATTTGTATTTAAATGCAAACCAGAACAGCAGTGTATGCGTTATCAGGAATACAATACCGGTAACAGCAAGAGTCACCACAAACATCATATCATAAGACTCACCTTGCTTGGATGCTGAGATCGGCAGCAACAAATCTTTCAGATTGGTATGGCAATACCAGATTCCGTAAAGTCCGCAAAGGAAAAACGCAACAAGCAAAGACGCCATTACCACGTTTGTCTTTTTCTGACGCTCAGACTCTGAACTACGCAATGAAGCTGCATATTCACTTGCCTGGGCGATCTGGTACACAATCATAAGCACCAGAAAAATAATTGCTACTGTTATAAATATCGACATTTTATTAAATCACTAATGTTTACAAGTATTATTTTATTTCCTGCGATAAAACGCCTCTTAGCTGATATGGATGACTGATTCTTTCAACAATGGGTTGTTATGCGGAACCAGGGATGCTTTACTCAGTGTTTTAGAAACAGAGAAGATCAACAGTCCAACAAAGCCAGCCAGCAGACCCAGTTCATACCAACCTATCTCCCAGTTTGCACCCAAAGGACCAGGCATCATCATCTGATAAAAATCGAGCCAGTGACCGAAGATGATAATCAGTGCCATAACGCAAACGGTAAAGTAGTTACGCTTGCTTGGGCGGGACATCAGGATCAGCAAAGGCATTACGAAGTTGATAATAAAATCACCGTAGAACAGGATGCTGTAAGGTCCATGCTGGCGGATAATAAAGTAAGTTGTCTCTTCAGGAATATTAGCATACCAGATCAGCATGTATTGCGCAAACCACAGGTAAGTCCAGAATACAGATATAGCAAACATGAATTTACCCAGATCGTGGATGTGCTCTTTATTTACAATAGGGAGGTGACCCTGATTTTTCAGGTAAACAGTAAACAGCAGGATCATGGACATACCGCCCACAAGTGAGCTTGCGAATACATACCAGCTGAACAGGGTAGAATACCAGTGTGCATCGATGCTCATGATCCACATCCACGGAGTGGTGCTCATCATAGTAAGCGCGAATACCACCAGGAAGAGCGCAGCCCATAACATGAATTTGAAATATCCTTTCGTGCTGTTTTTGGGAGCAGACTCCTGAGCGATAGACATAGCGCGGAATTTGCGTCCGAAAAAGCCCCAGAGAACAACCGTTACAATTGTAAATCCGATTACCATTCCTTTATTCAGGAAAGGTGATTTTCCTTCGAGAATAGCATCTCCGTGAGGATTCACCCAATGGAAAATAGGGTTGTGTCCGTGATGATCTTTGAACAAAAGAATGTTCAGGATAATTACCAGTGCGGCAATTCCGCCGAACAACCATGCATTTGCACCGATTGATTCCGGAACACGACGGTAGGCAACAATCCAGCCGCCATGAGCCAGAGACGATGCAGCCTGAATAAATACGCTGATAATTGCAAGGAATGCAAAATATACGGAGTTGTGCAGCAAACCAGCCCAGAAGCGGGTATGATCCACATCTGTAGAGTTGGCACCCAACAAGGTTACGCTTGCAGCTACTAATGCCAAAACACCAACTGCGATCAACACCAGACTGGTATTGCGTAAGCGGGCCGGTACTTCAAAACGTTCGTTCATTTCTTACTTTTTAATTAAATAGGTAATTTTTGTCTTTATACTTAAATCAGATTAGTGATGAGTAGTTTCCGCAGGTGCTGCAGGCTGTGTGCTTGCAGAATCCTTAGTGGTTGCAACAGCCGTGGCAGCCTCAGCAGTTTTACCCATCATGAACGGAGCGCCCCCGTTTTCTGACTGAACTTTCTTAATGTAAGCGATAACCTGCCAGCGTTGTTTAATATCAAGCTGACTTGCATAAGAACCCATCAGGTTTTTACCGTATTTGATCGCCGCATACATTGTACCCACCGGCATTGCCTGGTACTTGGCATCTTTGAAGTTAGCCGGCATTGCCGGGAATTTGCCGCTTGCGTATAAAGGTCCGTTACCGTCAAGTTCTCCGCCGTGGCAGATACCGCAATAGATCATATACAAACGACCGCCTTCTTTCAGTTCAGCCTCATCGAAATGATAAGCAGTGTTGAACGTTTTGTAGGCATTTGTATCACCTTCAATCAGATGATCGGGCAAATCATGACCTACTGCCACTGTACCGGTAACCGGCACACGGCTGGTTTGTCCGTCGGCAAAATTCGGATTGCTTGTATACGCATCGTAGGCACGGGAATAAGTCATGTCCGGAGCATAGATCTTACCGGGATTACGACGGATATTACCGCTATTACAAGACATCAAACCCATTCCTGCCAAAAGGCCTGCCAATAATATGCTTCGGGTCTTATTCATAATATCTTTTAAATCTTTACTGTTGTTTTCTTTCAAAATTTGCTTTTTACAACCAGCCGCTTATGCCAGTTCGTATGCTTCCTGCTCATCCCAGCGGCCATACCACCAGCCTTCTTCAGCTACCTGAACATTCGTTTCGAGCGCTCCTGTACCTTTCAGGAATTCCAGTGCTTCCGCCTCATTTGTATGCTCGTTCAGTTCCAGAACTACCACAAAGTAATCATCTGTCTGACGAGGATGAAACACATGCTTCTTAACACCCGGCATAATCTGATTCAGGTAACAATAGGTGAGCACCATTCCTACCGCTGCAAAAAGAACGGTGCGCTCGAAAGTGATCGGGATGAATGCCGGTAATGACCAATGGGGCTTACCGCCAAAATTGATAGGCCAGTCGGAAGTAAAAATCCACGACATAAAACCAACTGCAGTGCTGGTTCCGGTAAGACCGAATATAAAACCGGCAACGTGCAGATCCGTTTCTTTCAATCCCATCGCTACGTCCAGACCGTGAACAGGGAATGGTGTGTACACATCATGCAGTTTGTAACCGCTATGGCGAACTTTTTCCACAGCAGGAAACAGTGTATCCTCCGTATCGTAGCAAGCAACTGCAAATTTCTTAATAGCCATTGTATATTATTCTATTTTGAAAGAATGAAGAGCGAATCCGTTCTCAGTTCTTCTATTTATTTAATTAGTGGTGACTGTTTTCGTGAACAAATTGCTCCAGTGATTTTTCATCCTCTTTCGCCATTTCACGCTTATAATTATCTCCGGAAGTTTTCAGCACAAACTTGATTTCCGCGATCGCAACTACAGGGAAGTATTTCGCAAACAGGAAGAAGCATGTAAAGAACAATCCGAATGTTCCCAGGTAAAAACCAACCTCAGGCCATGTTGGGCTGTAATAAGTCCAGCTACCGGGCAGGTAATCGCGGTACAATGAGGTAACGATGATTACAAACCGCTCAAACCACATACCGATGTTCACCACAATAGACATAATGAACGTAAACGGAATATTGCGACGCAGCTTTTTGAACCAGAACAGCTGAGGAGAAACCACGTTACAGGTCATCATCGCCCAGTAGCTCCACCAGTAAGGACCGATAATACGCCAGTTGAATGCATCCTGTTCGTATACCACCTGACTGTACCATGCCATAAAGAGTCGGTAAGGTACGCAACCCCAACGATAGATCCGGTCAGTACGATTACCTTGTTCATCGCTTCGATGTGACCCAGTGTGATGTATTCTTCCAAAGAAAGAATTTTACGGACAAGAATCAAAAGCGTTTGCACCATCGCAAATCCGGAGAAGATCGCACCCGCAACGAAGTAAGGCGGGAAGATCGTGGTATGCCAGCCCGGAATTACGGAAGTGGCAAAGTCAAAAGATACGATTGTGTGTACGGAAAGTACGAGTGGGGTGGAAAGACCTGCTAATACCAGAGAAAGGGATTCGAAACGCTGCCAGTTTTTTGCAGTACCGGTCCAGCCGAAAGATGCGAGACCATAAGCGCGTTTGCGGAATTTGGTCTTAGCACGGTCGCGGATCGTTGCAAAATCAGGTACCAGACCTGAATACCAGAACAATAAAGAAACCGTGAAATAAGTAGAGATCGCGAATACGTCCCAAAGAAGCGCTGAGTTAAAGTTCGGCCAAAGCGGACCGCGTGTATTCGGATAAGGCAATACGAACATCGCATCCCATACACGGCCCATGTGGAAAATCGGAAACTGACCGGCGCACATTACCGCGAAGATCGTCATCGCCTCTGCCGCACGGTTAACGCCTGTACGCCAGCCCTGGCGGAAGATCAGCAGGATCGCAGAGATGAGGGTTCCGGCGTGACCGATACCTACCCACCATACGAAATTGGTAATATCCCAACCCCATCCTACAGTGCGGTTAATACCCCATACCCCGATACCGAAGTAAACCTCCCAGAATACGGAGAAAACACCAAAGCCCAAAAGGATAAGGGAGATGAAGAAACCGACATACCACATTTTGCCGGGCTTTTTCTCAATCGGACTTACAATATCCTCTGTTACCTGGCGGTAGGTTTTGTTACCATCTACCAGCGGCTCGCGAACTATGGATTCGTACTTTAAGTGCATAATTGCTTTTTATTTTAAGCTGTGGCCTTTTCTGTGCCACCTCTGAAATTATTATCTAATTCTGTTTTTCCTTTTCTGATAAATGACATGCAGACTAGCTGATCAGCTTACTTCTGTTGATCATCAGATCTTCGTTTGTTCCGGCTGTGATCTTCTCGGTATTTCTGATCTTAGACATATAGCTTACGTTTGGCAATACGTGAATCTGCTCCAGAACGTAGAATACTCTTTCTTTATCTGTGCTGTTTCTGAGCTGAGCGATCTTACTGTTAGGATCATTTACGTTTCCGAAAGTGATACATCCGTTCGCACAGGCTGAAGAACAAGCCGTATATACGTGAGAATCATTCAGCGGAATGCCTGCTTTCTTCGCGGCAGCTTTCCTTCCTGCTGACGCTGCACACAGAAAGAACATTTTTCCATCACACCACGGCTGCGGACAGTAACATCCGGATTCAGCACCATGCGTGTAAGATCATCGTTCATATCATCGCGACGGTCGTCTTCATACAGGTTGTCTGCAAAACAGTCTGCACCGTTCCAGTCCATCCAGTTGAAGTGACGTACTTTGTAAGGACAGTTGTTCGCACAGTATTTCGTACCGATACAACGGTTATAAGTCATCTGGTTCAGGCCTTCGCTGCTGTGGCTGGTAGCATTTACCGGACAAACGTTTTCACAAGGAGCGTTGTCACAATGCTGACACATCATCGGCTGGAATACCGTCTGAACGCTGTCCGGATTGTTAGGATCGCCGCTGAAATAACGGTCAATACGCAGCCAGTGCATTTCCTGAGACTTCAGAACGTGTGTCTTACCTACAACAGAAATATTATTCTCCGCCTGACAAGCCACCACACAAGCCGCACAACCGGTACAGGTGCTCAGATCGATAGACATACCCCAGTGAATCGCTTCATAACGGGGTTTCTCTGTATGATCAGGGTACAAGGTACCTTCATCACGGAACTTAGCATCCATATCGGGATCATATCCTTTCGCCGGAGCTTCATGATGTTCCCATGGCTTCTCAGAAAAATGGCCGATCTCTGCATAACGTTCTCTCAGCAAAGCTTCGGGATCTTTACTGAATTCTTCCAATGTGAATTCATGTATGATCGGACGACCTTCGTAGCTGTGGTGCGTCTGTGTGATCGCAATCGGATGGCTGGAAGCGTCCGCAGCTATTTTGATAGCGGTATTTGTATAATCAAATGTTTGTGTCGCAGCATTATAGCGAACGAACGGATAAGCGTTTTTACCACCTACAGGCTTGCCGTTTTTATCCACCCCTGTGGCGGCAGCACGTCCCACTCCTTTATCGCGGCCATAACCGAAAGCTACAGCAACCACATCGTTGTGCATACCAGGCACTACTACGATCGGCAAGAGCAATTCTTTACCATTCCAGGTAATTTTCGCCTGTTTCTTATTTGCTTCAACCTCGCTGATAGAGTTCAGTTCTGCATCAAACTTTTCTTTGGCAGTTTTGGGAGACATACAAATATAGTTGTCCCATGTTGCCTTCGTGATCGGATCAGGTAATTCCTGCAGCCAGGGGTTGTTACTCCAAACCCCACCGTAACCGATAGCAACATTCTGATACAGAACCAGTTCCATCTCAGACCCTTTAGGGGCAGACTGTATACCAGTCAGCGCTGCGCTCAGGTTACCGGCAAAAGAGGCACCACCCATAGCCGTGGCTGATGGCTCGATAACACCTTCCTGCAAAGCAATATCAATTCCGGATTGACCTCCGAGTTTCGCAGACCAATAGTTGTTCCAGATATCATGGTACGTCTGACCAGCGCCGGCCCAGATCAGCAGACTGTCCTGGAATGCACGTGTTTTGAACAACGGCGCGATTGCAGGTTGCATCAAACCGAAATAGCCTGTCTTAGGCTCTGCATCACCCCAGCTTTCCAGCCAGTTATGGTCAGGTGTAACAAATTTCACCTTTTGTGCAGTCTCGTCCATTCTGTCTGCAAAAGAAACAGACACAGGAACGTTGGCGAGCGCAGCAGTAAATTTGTCTGCTTCGTAGTAATCATAAGCAGGGTTTACACCGTGCATCAGCAATGCACCAACGTTGCCGGCCTGCATATCGGCTACCAATGCAACCATATTTGCATCGATACCCTCTTTATAATTGCTTGTTACAGCCCAGTTGATAGTGGCACCATTAGCACCGATAGCGCTGTTTATGGCGTTTACTATCACCTGAATATTTTTATCGTTGCTGCCGCAAACCACCAGCCCGTTTCCGGTTTTCAGATCGCTTGCTGCTTTTGCAATTACTTCATTCAGATGCTTATTAGCAAAAGACGGAGCTGTTCCGCTGGCTACTGCAGCGTAAAGCGCTGCTGCCACTGCTCCCAGTTCAGAAGGACGGCAGGTAGCGCGGTAATCTGCGGAAGCACCGCTCACCGTATGCGTAGGTTCAATCTGATAATGACGGGACATGTTCAGATTACCTTTATTCACACGACGGTTACTTGCATATTGCTGAGAAAACTCAACAGGTGACAACCAGGTACCGAGGAAATCGGCGTCCAGGCTCACGATTGTTTTTGCTTTGTCGAAATGGTAAGAAGGCAGTGTTTGTTTGCCGTAGCTTTCCATATTTGCCTGCAGCATACCGGAATGAGAGATAGCATCGTAAGTCACGTGCTTCGCATTAGGGTATTTTGCCAGGAATTTTGCCACTACTTCTTTAGTGGTAGGGCTGATAATCGTGGAAGTAAGCAGATAGATTGATTTACCTGCCGCCGCCGCCAGACCTTCCATAATCATCTTATCGATGTTGCTGAAGGTTTCTTCTTTACCATTAGCGTGTGGCTGACGCAGACGGGCTTTATCGTACAGGTTCAGTACAGAGGCCTGCACACGTGCAGAAGTACCGCAACCGGTGATAGTAGATTTAGTATTTGCATCAATCTTGATCGGACGACCTTCACGTGTTTTTACAACAACAGCGCAGTATTCGCCACCGTCTACGAAAGAAGATGCATAATAGTTGGCAACACCCGGCTGGATATCTTCAGGCTTGATTGCATAAGGAATTACTTTACGCACGGGCATTTCGCAGGAAGCCGCAACAACCGCCGCCGCCGTACTGAATCCTAAAAATTTCAGGAAGTCACGACGTGGGGTTTCTGCCTGAAGCAGACCACCGCTTATATCAAAAGGTAAATCCTCCTTGAATTCATTCGCCTTAGACTCTTGAAAAGCCGGCGTTTCGTGGAGTTCTTCCAAACCTTTCCAGTATTTTTTCTGACTCATACTATTTTTTACAATTAGCGGATAAGATTTTTTACTCTTCGCTTTTGAACAATTTTTGAATGCTTTGAACTGTTAGCTGTTACCGTGCTGCTAGTAGTGACATTTCTGACACTCCAGACCGCCGATGTCTTCAACTGTTACCCCTGTGCGCTTTCCTTCTTTCAGTTCTGCGTGGTATTTCTGATACAGGCTGTAGTAATTGTTGCTTTCGAACTGTACGTTAGTCTGACGGTGACAGTTTACACACCAGCCCATAGACAGTGGCGCGAACTGATATACTTCATCCATTTCCTCGATCGGACCGTGACAACGCTGACACTGGATCTGACCTACTTTGGTATGTTGAGAGTGATTGAAGTAAACGTGATCTGCAAGGTTGTGAATTTTCACCCACTCAATCGGCTTAGCCAGGATGTTTCCTGCTGCATCGCGTTTGTATTCTTTCTTAACAGGATCCCAACCAGCATATGTATACAGTTTTTGGATCTCTGCAGTTCCGTCAATCGTCTTGCCTTCGTGGTTCACCAGCGGATGATCTGCAGCACCTGTATATTCAGAGATACCTTTATGACAGTTCATACAAACGTTTGAAGAAGGAACCATCGCCTGACGGCTTTTTTCAGCACCGGCGTGACAATACAGACAGTTGATCTGGTTAATGCCCGCATGCACTTTGTGGGAATAGAAAATAGGTTGTTCCGGCATGTAGTTCTGCTGGCGCCCCATATTGATGCCACCGTTTACTATGAAGAAACCACAGAAGATGAACACAACAATAGCAATGATCGCGATGATCACTTTATGACGGTAGAAAGGAATTTCTTTTTTAACAGGCAGACCTTCAGCGGTATTCACCACACGGCGGAGACTTTTGTTTACTCTCCACAAAATGATTGCGAGACCCAGCAATGCCAGGGTAATGATCGGATATAACCAGCTTCCGCCGTCTTCTTTAGAAGCAGCAGTATCTTCTTTCTTAGCAGCAACAGGTGCTTTTACACTGTTCACGTAAGTCACTACTGCATCGATTTCCTCATCGCTCAGATTAGGAAATGCTGTCATTGCAGTTTTACCCCACTTATTGTACAGGTCGTTCGCGTACTTATCGCCACTGGCAATCACTCCTGCAGAATTGTGTACCCATTTGTGCAACCACTCTTTACTCGGAACACGTTTGTCCACACCCTGCAGAGCCGGACCTGTAGCGTCTTTCAAAGGGTTGTGACAGCTGGCGCAATTCGCCTTAAATAAAGCTTGACCATCGGGAGCAGCAAATGCTGAAAACTGGCTGAGTAAGAGGATTACAAACAGTGACAAGGCACTTTTCGTAATTTTTTGAATCAAAAGCATAAATTTATCTGGCACCTTAAAAGATTAGAATTAACATTCTTTTACACGAAAACGGAGCAAAAGTACAATACAAACTTGAGAATTTATACACATTTCCAAAAAAATATTTCTCAGTACTGGTGCGGTTTTCAGCTCCGTTTTGGAATATTTTTATTTCTATTTGTCATTTCATTGTCAGCCGCAATAGTGCGGTGAAATGTCACTGGTATGACAATACCTGTTTCGAAGCAATTTCATGGCTGGATGATAAAAGTTATCTCACCTGATGATCTCCGATAGTTCGTCTTATTCTGAATCCATCATCGATTGTTTTGCCCCGGAGTTCTAAGCCTTTGTATATTTTGTCAGTATTAGGAAGCGGCCCATCCCACTGAAACGATTGAGAATAAGGGTATTCATAAAATTCATACCCGCCTATTATTTGTTTTTGATACGGACTAACCCAGGTTTTTTCCGGATAAATAATATTGCTAATACCCGTACCTCTATTGATATCCAGATATTCGACACCATTCTTGAATTTTATATCCCGAATATGGAAATATAATATCAGGGTGGTTGCCTGCAATAACAACGACACAGATACGATTAGGGCAAAAAACAAGGACTCTTTAATAAAGAAACGACTTAATAAAAAGCTAGACGACAAAGAAATCCACGCAAAAATCCATGCATAACCAAATCTGGGATCGGCAACGGCTATTATCCAAAATAAAAAGCCAATGCTTGCAATAAGCGCAAAAGTAATATTGGGTAATACCAGCTTTCGGAAGTTTAGAAGAGCAAACATAATAGAGCAGACACCCATTACGACAGCAAGCTTTTCATGAATTCTCAGATTATTTCTAAACCAGATAACATATTTATCAAAAAAACCTAAGTCATTTACATACACTGCATTCGGACTATATAGCTTAAATCCCAGGTTTTTTATGACCTCTGCCTGTCGCAATAAAATATCATGAGGAATCTGCCAGTCTGCTTTATATACAGTAAAGTCAATCGGATACACCAGGTAGCCCGACATAACAAAATTCCTGACCAGCCAAAGACCGATCATAAAAATACTCACTAAAGAAAACGAGAATACGGATTTATACTCTTTTGCCTTCAGTTGCCGGTATAGAAAAAGCAACACAAAAAGTACCAAAGGAAATGATGAAATTTTGACCGTCACCAAATAGATAGGTATAAAGGCCAAAAGGGTTTGTTCCCTGGAATTTCTGCTGTCAACCAACAGTTCTGAAAGAAAAAACAATGTCAATAAGAAAACAATATAATCTGGAGAAGGCGCATTAACATGGTAAATAAAATAAAAGTGCGGCCAATGGATAAAAATGATCAAAAGCGCATAAATCCATTTATTGGTCAGGTTTTTAGCACGTTCGAAATCGATCAAAAACTTATATAAGAATACGATATAAAATAGTCCGTTTATTTTATTAGTCGCGTAATGCAGCCACTCCGAAGTATTGAAATAAGCTGTTAGTAAGTGGAAATTAGAATTAAATGCAAAACGATCGTGTAAATTGCCCAGACCTGTCGTAAGCCGGTAATGTTGCATCCATTTGATGAAAGGCATATGATAGGCACCATCATCGTCAGCAATAGATTTTAAACTGGATACAAACAGGACAAACAGAAGACAGAAGCACCAGAATACCAGGCCATACTTGTTTATAAATCGGGGTAATTGATTCTTCCACTGCTTTAAACTACCATTAAAAATTGCCCACACTATTGATATTGTTGTAATTGAAAGCCAAAAGCGGGGGTATAGAGGACAGCAGAAATTGAGAATTGCAGCGATAAATGTCTGTATGAAAACACCTGTTAAAAACAAATAAACAATATCCTTAATATGAACCCTTAACAGATACTTATCTGCCAGCAATGCCAGAGAAACGCTACCTAAAAAGAAAATTATCCATTGTAACAGGATCAGAATCATAAAAACAGCATTAAAAGTGAAAGGTATATAAAATTAATCTAAAACGCTAAATTTCAAACACATCGGGCTTAACATTGATTAGCTTCTGATGCCGTTTTACGGAAGGTTTACAGACATCTTTTCGAAAAGATTGTTTCCGGCAGTTTAAAAACAAGACGAGTTGCATTCTTTTTCAAAAGTCTGTTTAAGCAGGTGTTTATTAGCTGTTAAAGGCAGCAACTGACAGAACGGTACATGAGGAACAAACCTTCTATTTAAGAGAACCTGACTGCCATATCCACTCAAAACTACCATGCACCAAGTCTCTGTCCTTTCCATCCGGAAAACGGACTTTGAGTCGGCCATCAGGAGCGCAGGATACAATCTGTACCTCCGTCAAAGCACCGCCTAAACTGATGACACTGCGGTTGACCTCTCTTGTACAAATATTGGTTATAAACCCGGAGCGCCTCCTCAGCCTGAGTATCGTGTATTTTACAGAGTCAGTTTAGCTCTGACTTGCTGTGCTATATCCGCTAAACCGACAAACTCCGGCAAACCCAATTCACTCTGCAACGAACCGGCATTAGGCAATTCGGGAGGAAAGGATCTTTGGTACACATTGATACCGATACCCACTATAGCATTGAGTCCACAAAGCGCCACGCAATACGTTTTCGATAAGTATGCCAGCTGCCTTTTTGTCATTAATGATAATATCATTGGGGTATTTGATAAAAATATCAGAATAAGATAATATATCGCGTAAAACTTCCGCTACCGCCGCGGCCACCAGCGCCGAAAGCTCAAACTGACGGTCTACAGGACGAGAGGGCTCTAAAACGACACTCATTAAAACCGACTCTCCGGGCAGATCTTTCCATACATTTCCCCGCTGACCCTTACCCTGTGTTTGACAATTTGCGAGAACGGTAAGACCGTGATATGCCTTATCGGCATCTATTAAGCCTGCGGCATAATTGTTGGTACTATCTACGGAGTCTAACCGGATGATGGGCGCGTCTAGCACATCTTTAACGTTTGATGACAAAGTTTTTTTTAATTTTGATAGTTAAAAGTACAATTTCCGATCTTTCGATTTACATAAACTGCTTCCAATCTTGAATTCCAATAAAACTGAGACGCTCGAGAAAGCAACAACAGATAGCAAATCAGCATCTAAACGCCTGCCAAGGCTCAATACCAACAGCAAAATTTATAAGACCGTTCTCAAGGCGATTGAGGATAAAAAGGAGAATATATTGTAAGCCTGGATCTGCGTAAGATCGAGGAAGCAGTATCGGACTATTTTATCGTGTGCGAGGCTAATTCCAATACACAGATAAGTGCCATAGCGGCCAACATAGAAAAAGAGGTGAACGAGCAATGCGGCGAAAAACCGTATCATACCCAATACGGGCAACATTGGACACTTCTTGATTATGTGAACATCGTTATTCATATCTTCGACCGGGAGCAGCGTAAGTTTTACGATATTGAGGGACTTTGGGCAGATGCGGTACACGCGGAAATCTCCTGAGTAAAAAATTTTTAATTAAACGATCATCGGGCTGAAACAGCCAAATCCAATGCAAGAAAACAGTCAATTCAACAAAAACACCGACGGTAAAAACACTCCGAACAGAGGTCCGAAATTCAATATTTATTGGATTTTCGGCATCATCATGCTCGTACTTGTCGGTATGACGATGTTCTCCAATAACTTCAGCAGTACCGTCGACACACACAGTTTCCTCGATTTTCAGAACAATTACCTGAGTAAAGGGAATGTGGAAAAGATCACTATCGTAAACAACGAAGTGGCTGAAGCAAAACTCGTCGGCACCACGCCTGCGGATGCCAGCAATCCCATGAGTCAGCTCAACAGCGGACGGGAGCTGCTGTATTCGTTTCGCATAGGCTCTGTAGAACAATTCAATAAGGACCTGGAGGCTGCCTATACCACCAATCCTTCTCTGAAGAGAGTTCCGATCATGTACGAAAGCCGCGGAAGCTACATGCGTGAGCTGTCCGGCATTTTACTGCCGGTAATTATCCTTGTCGCAATGTCCTTTATGGCAATGCGCAAACTGGGCGGCGGCGTAAACGGCGGCGGCGGCGGTGGTATTTTCAATATCGGAAAATCCAAAGCGCAATTGTTCGAAAAAGGAACGAAAGTGAATATAACCTTCAATGATGTTGCCGGTCTGGATGAAGCGAAAGTGGAAATAATGGAGATCGTCGACTTCCTTAAAAACCCGAAGAAGTACACGGCGCTTGGGGGTAAAATACCGAAAGGTGCATTGCTCGTCGGCCCTCCCGGAACGGGTAAAACATTGCTTGCAAAAGCTGTTGCCGGAGAAGCGCAGGTGCCTTTCTTTCTATGTCCGGATCTGACTTTGTAGAGATGTTTGTGGGAGTAGGGGCAAGCCGTGTAAGAGATCTGTTCAAACAGGCCCGTGAAAAAGCACCTTGTATTGTCTTCATTGACGAAATTGATGCTATTGGCCGCGCACGCGGAAAAAATATGATGATGAGCAACGATGAACGTGAAAACACGTTGAACCAGATGCTCGTTGAAATGGATGGCTTCAGCGGTGAAAGCGGTATTATCGTACTTGCCGCAACGAACCGCCCCGATGTACTGGATGCCGCTTTGTTACGCCCGGGCCGTTTCGACCGTCAGATTTCGATTGATATTCCGGATGTAAAAGGCAGAGAGAAAATTTTTGAGGTACATCTCGCTCCGATTAAAAAATCAAAAAACCTCGATATCCATAAGCTTGCGCTTCAGACTCCCGGTTTTGCCGGCGCGGATATTGCCAACGTATGTAACGAAGCCGCTCTGATCGCGGCACGTAACGGCAAAAATGAAGTGGACATGCAGGACTTCAATGATGCGATCGATCGTATCATAGGTGGACTGGAAAAGAAAAACAAAATCATTTCTCCGGAAGAGAAAAAAGTAATTGCTTATCATGAGGCTGGTCATGCTGTTTCCGGCTGGTACCTGGAACACGCTCATCCATTGGTGAAAGTTACCATTGTACCACGCGGAGATGCTGCTTTAGGTTATGCACAATACCTTCCTAAAGAGAAATACCTCACGCTGCGCGAAGAACTGGAGGACCAGATCTGCATGGCGCTGGGCGGTCGTGCAATCGAAGAGATCATGTTCAAAAAAGTTTCTACCGGAGCGCTCAGCGATCTGCAAAGCGTTACCCGTATCGCTTATGCCATGGTAAGTGTATATGGCATGAACGACAAGATCGGTAACATCTCTTTCTACGATCCTAATAACGAAAACAGTTTCCAGAAACCTTACAGTGAAGAAACCGGCAAACTGATAGACAGCGAAGTACGTTTGCTGATCGATCATTCATACAACCGCGTGAAGCAGTTGCTTACTGAAAGACTGGAAGACGTGAAACTGATTGCCGAGGAACTGCTGAAGAAAGAAGTGCTGTTTAAGGATGATCTGGAAAGTCTGATCGGAAAACGTCCGTACGGTGACGACTCAGGGGATCTCCTTTCTTATGCCGCTGAAGCAGCTGCAGATCTACCTGAAGGTCCGGTTAAAGAGCCAGACGCGACAGCCTAGTCAGTCAGCTGATAAACATTCAAAACATAAAAAGAAAGACCACTCTGAGAGTGGTCTTTCTTTTTTATTGTATTATTATTTTTCTAGAGTCCCGTAAGGCAAATACCTACTGAATATTGCACTACCTGTGGACCGGCATTTTCTTTAAACAACGGTGTAAGGCTGTAGCTTCCGTAAAGGCTGAAGTTACCATATCCGATACGCATGGTAGGAGCGAAATCCCATTGCTGTATAAAACGACGGGTTACCACCTTATCGCTGTATTTGCTGCCTCCGCTTCCCGAAACACCTTTGGTATGGGATCCTATCGTGAGACCTATATTTGCTCCGACGGCGGCTTTGAATCCAACATTACGGTTTTTATTATTGCCGAAAAAACGAAGCTCCAGCGGCATTTCCAATCTTGTGGTAGTGAGCTTATAACGCTTGTACGCAGAGCTTTCAAAAAATATGGACTGAGAACCGGTATCTTTGAAATTGATATTCTGTCCATCGAGATACACATTCTGAGCGTTTATTCCAAGGCCCGCCGCAAAGCTGAAGTTTGATTTCTTAATCGGGAAATCATACATGAGTGATATCGCAAACCCTCTTCCCAGATTTTTCGTACTGACACTATCCGGCTTATCTGCCCATCCGCCAGTGGTAATTTTGATCATTACGAAATCGCGCGATGGTTTTTCTACCGTACTTTTCTTTTCTTCAGGCTCCTTTGTGGTGGTTTGTGCACCGGCGTTCAGGCCTCCGAGCAAAGCCGCACCCAGCAATACAAGGGTTTTATTCATATGCTTCATTGTGCGTGCAAAGATAGCGGCAATCAGCGGACGAAACGTTAAAAAAACCCTTCATTTGGCGTAGTGAAAAAAGTGTTCCGTAAATTATCCCATTAAACTTTTATCTTACCGGAAGGTCATAACCAAAAATCGTTTTTATGAAAAGAGAAGCATACTGATGGTTACCTTATTGCTTGTAACCTTATCGACATTACTCAGTTCCTGTTATGTGGGTTATTATCCGTCGCGCGGAAGAGGCTATTACAACCGCGGCTATCATCAACGCCATTACCCTCATCACTATCATCATTATCGTGGCTGGTAAACCAGGCTGCTACACAGTTTTGGGGGGTAAAAATTTCTGCTAAAAAGAAAACAATTTTAGGTTTTTCGGAAAAAGCGGTTACCTTTGCTGCCCAAAGAAATACGGAGGTAGTAGCTCAGTTGGTTAGAGCGCCAGTTTGTGGCACTGGAGGTCGTGGGTTCGAGACCCATTTATCTCCCTTCTTATTCGCCCCCCGGCTTAAGTCGGGGGGTTTTTTCTATTCAGGACTTTTTACAGGTCTTTATTATCTTTGACAGAATTAATTTTTTAACACCTAAATATTGAATAAAAATGGCATCTCGAAATAACCGGAAGATTGATTGAAAAATATCCTACACAACAGGTATCTGAGCGTTTCAAAAAACGTGAGTTTGTTCTGGATATCACAGAAGAGATTAATGGAAATTCTTATCCCAACTTTGCAAAAATGCAGGCAGTACAGAATCGCTGCGACATGCTGGATAGTTATAATGTGGGCGACATGTTGAAAGTAAGCTTCAACATCCGTGGAAACAAATGGGAGAAAGATGGTCGCGTAAACTATATCACCAGTCTTGATGCATGGAGAATTGAGCGTGCCACCCAGGGCGACAGCAGCAGCTATAATGCCGCTCCGCAACAACAGCAATACGGCGGAACTCCGTCTTCCGGCGCTTCCGGAAACTTCAACAGCTTCCCTGGTGGCAACAGCGGTGTGGCAGATGACCTCCCATTCTAATCAATGCTACCCCTGAATTTTTGTATTTAAGCTTAGAAACTGATGATTAACAGATTGCGTCTACTTTGCCTGCTGCTGGCATTTATTGTTGTTGCAAGCGGATGCCACAGCACACCCGAACATGCCAAGTACATTCCGAAGAATGCGCTGATGGTAGCTGAGATCAATACCAAAGAGTTATCCAAAAAAATAGCCTGGAGTATGATCACGAATAGCAGCCTTTGGGAAAACTTCGCGGCAAAAAGAACAAAGCAGACTCCATCCGTCAGTCCGAGTTTATCAAAAACATGCAGGAAGCTGGGGTAGACGAGCTGAACACATTTTATGCATACCTTAATAACAATGGCAGCAATACGCAGGAAGCATGCTTTATAGCGCTCGTACCGCTTAAAGATGCCATGAAATGGGAAAGCTTTATTAAAAAGAGTTTCCCCGGCACAATTATCAAAGACAATGACAAACGTAAAAAGAGGCAAAACTGGATGAGCATATTTATGCCGGATGGACCAACAGTCTTATGATACTGGTTTCATTGCAGGAGACCGGTTCGTTCATTCCTGATGACGGAAGTGCTCCGTAGACTACCGATAATGAAACGAGAATGGCTGCTTACCTGGAGTCTGCTTTTTCTGTGAGCTCAGACAACTCCCTGCTTTCGGATAAGCGTTTCGCACAGTTCGAAACACAAAGCATGATCTTGGTTTCTGGGTAAATATCGACGCGGTTATGAGCAATTACGGTGCGAAAAATCTCGGAGTCTGTAACCGGCGGTATTTCATTGTCTAACAATATGTGGCGTAATTCGGCATTTTCTGCGGCAACCAACTTTGAAAAAGGGAGAGTGCTTACAGAAATGATGATGTACAGTTCCGACGAATTCAAAGAACTGAATAAGCAATACAGCAACAAGGATGTGGACGAAGATCTGGTAAAGCGTATTCCGAAAGAAAACCTGGATTATGTGTTTGGCTATCATATGTCTCCCGAAGGAACGCTTAAAACCATCGAAAAGATGGGCATGCTGGGTATGGCCAACGGCTTCCTGAAGGAGCAGAATTTAAGCGTTGAGGAAATCCTGAGTGCTATTTCCGGCGATATGGTATTTTCTATGAACAACTACCGCCAGACAAAGGAAACCATTCTTTTCGACAGCACTGATGCGAGTTCCGCCTTCAATAGTTATAAAACCGACATGGATTTTCTGTTTGCACTGAAGATCAACAATAAACAGGCTTTTGAAAAGATCGTGAACCTTGCTGTTGCGATGCAGTTGATTGAAAATGCGGGGGCTGATGTGTATAAGCTGAAATCCGGCACGAGCGACAGCGCCGCAATTGTTATCCGTAACGGGTATGCTTCTTTCTCGAACAAATCCAGAGTAGCACAATCGTTTGCAGACGGACAATACAGCAGTCAGTCTTCACTGAAGATCAAAGAATATGTATTGAAGCACCCGTTCGGCATGTTCTTCGATTTCAGTAGCTGGGCCAAAAGAAGTGAGGGTATGCTGGCAGCCACTAAGCCCGATTCGATGGTGTACGCTGCGTCGATCAAAACGTTTGACAATATCGTCTTTAATGGCGGAAAGCTTGAAGGAGATGGGTTTAAGTATCAGATGAGTATCAATCTCGTGAATAAGAACGAAAGCAGCATATTACAACTGCTGGACTTCGGCAAAGCTATGCAGGAAGCACAGGTGATCCGCGATGAAGAGGCCCGGATTCTGATGCAGGAAGTAAGACAGCGTCAGGAGGCAATGGAGGCAGAACTCGCCGAATAGCATATTATTGCCATATTTTGATTTGAAAAATTTTGTTGTTAACTTGTACGAAAATTTATCATAATGAAAAGCTTAAAGTTCTTCGGCGCAATTGCCGCAGCAGCAATTTTGTCTGCTACGGTGCAAAGTTGCAAGAAGGAAAATGGTATCGACAATAATAACGTATTACAGGTTCCTTATGCTTTATATGCCAGCGATGCGATCGGCGGGATTGTAAAAACGAATGACGGAGAAGTTTTCACGAGCATGCTTCCCGGCGATGGCCGTCCTCTGCGCGCGTTAGCCACCTCCAAAACAAACGTCATTATGGTGAAAGACAGTCTGTTTTTCGTAAGCATGAACGGGGGCTTATCTTTTACGCCATTTACAGTGGATAAATATAAAATGTCCAGCTCTGTTTACTGGCCACATTTTCTGATCAACACAAAGACAGATAACCGCATTTATCTGCCGACCTACTTTTCGAATTACGCAACGAATCTTGTGTTTACGGACGATAACGGGGACGACAGGTATTTCATGTCTGATACCCTTTGGAAAAAAGGAGGCGATACCGCATCTTTCTTTACCTCGTTCACGGAGCTTGACAACGGAACGTTATTCGGCTACAGCACTTCAGGCAGTCGCTATTCAAACAGGGCACGTTTGTACAAAAAAGACAAAAAAGACTCTGAATGGGCGCAGGTGACCACGAATCTTTTCCCGGACCCAGCTATAGGAATGGGAGGAGACAGCTTCTACGTTTCCCACATTGGCAACACCGTGATAGCTGCTGACTATGGCAGTCGCCAGGGTGTATGGTACAGTACGGATAACGGTACTACTTTTAAAAAGTATGCAGGTGTGCCGAACGATATCATCATTTACGATACCAAAGCGGCATTTGATAAAGTAATGCTTGCTACCAGCAACGGCATCTACCTTTATGGCGACAATACACAGTTCAATGCCTCGAATAGCGGGCTTGACGTTAAAACAATAGCTTATTCCATTGCCGTGAAAGAGAATATCTACAAAAACGGCGTTTCCAGAAGTTATGTATTTATCGCTACCAATACCGGTATTTACAGAAGCGAAGACAAAGGAAGAACCTGGATAAAAGTAAAACCAGGAGATTACCGTCTGGTATATTAATCCATTTGAGGAGTATCCTCTCCTCCAAGCAAATCATTCAGGTCGCGCCGCTGTTTTTTAGTCGGGCGACCTGTTTTGCTTAAGCGCTTACCAGTGAAGAAGCTCGAGTGAGCGGCTTCTCCGTTACTTTATCCTCTTCCGGAGTAAGATCAATATAATGTTGCACCGCCACATCGTATGCTGCGCGGTTAGCAAGCAACCCGCTTACTTCTATAATCCACTTTCTCGCCGGCGTCCTTATCTCATATTTATCTCCGATACCAACGGCACGGGAGGCCTTTACAGCCTGTCCGTCCGTAGTACGCACTTTACCGGAATCAATTGCCGCAGCAGCAAGCGTCCGGGTCTTAAAAATGCGGATCGACCATAAATATTTATCGAGTCTTAGTTTCTCCGCCATATTTTAATCTTTAATAAACAGCGCACGCAATTCCACAGCTTCGTCGACTTTCATTTTGCCACCAAGGATGAGCCGCAGCTGACGACGACGGAGCGCGCCGTTGTATCTTTCCTTTTCCTCTTCAGTTTCAGGGATTACTTCAGGAACTTTTGTTGGCTTACCATCAGGGTTCAATGCTACAAAAGTCAGGTAGGCTTCATTCGATACATATTTGGTTTTCTCCTGGAGATCTTCACCGGAAACTTTCAGGTACACCTCCATTGACGAATTGAAGGATCTGGTCACCTTTGTTTCTATAGATAAGATGTTACCGAGTTTTATCGGTCGTGCAAAGGAGACATTGTCTACAGATGCAGTGACCACCGGCTTGTTGCAGAGACGCATCGCAGCGATAGCTGCAGCGATATCCATCCAGTGCATCAAACGGCCTCCCATCAGGTTTCCAAGCGTATTGGTATCATTGGGCAATACCAGTTCGGTCATTACATTCGCTGTTTCCCGCGCAAATTTAGTTTCACTCATATAAGTAAAATAGCTCGTTTTGAGATTGCAAAAGTAAGGTATCGGTAATTGGAAACGGATATTGAGAGTTTAACGCAACTTTTAGGATTTGTTCATAAAGGAACTATATTTTTGAGGGTAATAAAATTTGTACTATTATGAAAAAACTCCTGACAATTTTCTTTGCTGTTCTTTTTGTAAGCATCAGCAACATCTCTGAAGCCGCATTTCCGGTAAAACAGCCAGTAAGCGCTCAGGCTGCTAACGACCCGGCTCAGGCTGCCACCCTTACAGCAGCACCTGCACCTGCAGTAACTGAAATGCAAAAAACAATGCACACCAAAAAGGCAAAACGTACCGCCGATACAATACCTGTAGTATTGTATGTTATCCTTGCAATATTCTGGCTGGGATGGCTGGCAATGGGAATCAACGATGACTTCGAAGGTTACGACTGGTTGATCTCTTTGCTGTTGTACATTCTTTTCTATCTGCCAGGTCTGATCTTTACTCTGATAAAAATGGGCAAATATTATTAATAGATTTGCAAGACAATAAAAAAGGGACTCCGCTTGGAGTCCCTTTTTTATTGGTTTTTTATTTTTTCCCAAATCTCATACAATGCCTCCTGAGGCGGCCTGTCAGCCGGCACTTCACGCAATGGCTCGCAGGCAATAAGGCTATCGTAACAATCCTTCGGCAATTGCTGGTACAGTGCTGTACCTTTAGTCTTCCAGGCGATCATTTCATCACTTACTTCTTTAATTATTTTAGCCGGATTGCCTACCACAAGAGAACGGGAAGGAATCTGCATACCGGCATTTACAAACGAAAGCGCGCCAATGATGCTCTCATCACCGATTACAACATCGTCCATGATTACAGCGTTCATGCCTACCATACAATTGTAGCCCACGGTACCTCCATGAATAATAGCACCGTGCCCGATATGGGCAGCCGCTTTCAGAAGGACTGTTTTACCCGGGAACATATGGATGGTACAGTTCTCCTGTACGTTACAACCATCTTCAATAACAATTGCCCCCCAATCTCCCCTGAGTGCAGCACCAGGCCCTATATACACATCCCTGCCGATAATCACATTGCCTGTAACAACGGCCTGAGGATGCACAAACGCAGTAGCGTCAACAACGGGAACAAATCCTTTAAAAGAATAAATCATACACAAAAATAGCCTTTAAAAAAACTCACACCTTTTTTCACGCCGATGACGCATCCGTTTATTAGCGGATAAGCTTAATTTAGCATTCCAAAATTTTTAGACGTACTAATGAAAAAACTTTCCCTTATTGCGGCTGCGATGCTGCCTCTTTGTGTACTGGCACAGGACGATCTGATCAAAAAGATCGATAAAAACAGCAGCGACAGCTCTAAAAACAAATATAAATTTAAGCATGTAATCGATCTGGGTAATACTTCTGTGAAAAATCAGGCCAGTTCGGGAACCTGCTGGAGTTATTCCACTAACTCTTTTCTGGAAAGTGAAATGATCCGCAAAGGAAAGGAGCCTGTTGAACTGGCGCAGATATATGCCGCACGCAAGGTATATGGCGAAAAAGCGGACGCGTACATTCGTATGCACGGAGCTGTTTCCTGGGGCGATGGCGGGGCGTGTCATGACGTAATCAACATGTATGCAAAATACGGCGCAATGCCTCAGAGTGCCTATTCCGGGCTGCATTACGGCTTCAGCAAAAATAAATTCGGAGAAATGCAGGCTGTATTACAGGCCATGCTGGATGCACTCGTGAAAAACCCGAACGGGAAACTGTCGCCAAACTGGAGAAAAGCTTTTGAAGCGGTTATGGATTCATACCTGGGTGAGGTGCCTGAAACATTTAAGTACAAAGGAAGAACGTATACACCTCAGAGCTTTGCAGACGAAGTGGTGGGTCTTAATCCCGATGATTATATCGAGTTGTCTTCATTTACCGACAAGCCATATTACAGAAAGACGATGCTGATGGTTCCGGACAACTGGAGCTTCGACAAGGTGTACAATGTAAAAATGAGAGATATCACTGATATCATCGACAATGCACTCGACAAAGGCTACACTGTGGCCTGGGCAACAGATGTAAGCGAGAAATCTTTCTCCTGGAAAAATGGCGTAGCTTATGTACCGGAAAAAGAGTACGATGACATGAGCGATGACGAGAAGAAAGATATGTTCAATGGGCCGAAGCCTGAACGTGTCATCACACCGGCTATGCGCCAGCAGGCCTTTGATAACTACAGCACGACGGATGATCATGGAATGCACATCGTGGGAAAAGCCAAGGATCAGAATGGTAAAGAATATTACATCGTGAAAAACAGTTGGGGTACAACCAATGATTATAAAGGTTATCTGTATGTGACCAAAGCGTATGTGGAATTAAAAACAACAGCTTTCCTGCTGAATAAGCATGCGATTCCGGGTGAACTGCGGAGCAAAATGAATATCAACTGATTCCCGTAAGTATTTTTCTTTAAAATCCCTGTCTATTGCGGCAGGGATTTTTGTTTGTATTTTTGGGCCGGTATGTTTATTAAGAATCAGAAATTCAGTGATGAGGACACTTTGCTGGAGCAGCTTTTCGACTTCAGTCTAGGAGACCCTACTTCCGACGTTGTGGCTATGATGAAAGAAATTGACCAGGAAGTATTGGCCAATAAAGCTTTCCAGGAATATAAGGCCGGCCTTACTGACGAGGAAGAGATCATGGAGGTGGATGATGAAGAGCGCCGCATCCGTCTGGCAGAAAAACTAATGGAACAGTACGAGAGCTTCGAAGTATTCAAAAGTCAGCTGTTCGGGATCAGTAAAGACAATAAAATATTACTGTATTCCATAGACCTGTATTAGGCATGTATACCGTATCGCTTCATGGTGTTAAGACTTTCACCACACTTGGACTATATCCTGAAGAGTCTGTTTTGGAAAATGAATTTGAAACGGATGTGGACGTATGGACCGAAGTAAGCGATTACCGTTCCGGATTTTTTGTAGACTACACCGTTCTCAATACACTTGTAAGGAACGCCTTCCATCCCGAAAGAAGTACGCTGGAGCTATTGTGTGAGCACATCCAAAAAGATATCCGTGATCATTTTCCCTTTGTGGCACGAGTGCGGGTATGCGTCCGGAAACTACATCCACCCATGGAAGGCAAGGTCGGCTATTCGCAGGTGTGCCTCGAATTATAAAAAGTAAGAGCACGTCCGCAACGGGAACGCGTAACTGATCTGGCAGACTGTCCGCTAACAATGTCCTGCATGTGGAAAAGCAATTATTTCCGGTCACGTTTTGTTTCTGAAGAAACTGATGTGAATGCTTATTTTTGTCGGTATGCAGGACTTACAGGCTTTTTTTTCAGACACACATTTTTTACAGGATCACCAGAACACCTACGACGCCCTTCAGTGGGGAGCATTGACAGACTATCCATCCGAGGGAAATTTTGATTGGACGGAAGCTGATATTGTGATAGTCGGATGCGGGGAGAATCGGGGCGAACATCCCGATGCGGATTCGCAGGATGATACTCCTGACGCTATACGCAGACAATTCTACAAACTTTACAACTGGCATTCCGGGATCCGTATATTCGATGCGGGTAACATAGTGCGGGGTGCTGATATCGACGATACAAGAGCTGCTTTGCGCACCATATTACAGGAGATTCATGCTGCAGGTAAAATAGCGGTTGTTCTGGGTGGCAGCCATGACCTTACTTTGCAGCAATACGACGTATTTAAAAAGGCGCAGCAGGTTATCAACGCAACGGTAGTGGATATGCTGGTGGATCTGGATGAAACGGAACTGACGACCTCCCGGAGTTTTCTGATGGAGATGCTGACCACGAGTCCTAATTTTGTAGCACACTATAATCACATCGGTTTTCAAAGCTATTTTGTAAACCCTGTAATGCTGGAAACACTGGATAAAATTCGATTCGATTTTTTCCGCGTAGGCAGAGTGAAAGAGCAGATTGAGGAAATGGAGCCGGTAATCAGAGGAAGTCATCTCCTGAGTTTCGATCTGAACGCTGTGAAATACAGTGATGCGCCTATGAACAAACAGGGAAGTCCGAACGGGCTTGCAGGAGATGAAGCCTGTACCCTTACCCGGTTTGCGGGCATGAGCAGTGAATTACGTTCGTTTGGTATTTACGGATTCGACGAAACGCTGGATAAAGATGATATGACTGCCACACTGGCTGCACAAATGCTATGGTATTTTATTGATGGCTTTTACCTGCGCAAACACGAAGCGATGCTCTCCGACAAAAATGAATTTATAGAGTACCAACTTCAGTTTACAGGTAACGACATAACTTTTATCAAGAGCAAGCGCAGCAATCGCTGGTGGATGCAATTACCGGATGGAAGCTTTGAGCCATGCAGTTATAACGACTACCTGCTTGCGAGTGAAAACGAAATACCAGAGCGATGGCTGCGGATTCAGGAAAGGGCTTAACGGATAAAATAAAAGCGGCGTGTCTGAGACTGACACGCCGTTTTATGTTTGTTTTGTCGAAGCGTCTAACTTCGTTTTAATGGAGATGATTGGCCATGAGAAAAGCCAGATTGGGTATATAGAAGCATTGCTCAAATACTTCACAAAAATGATGACTTTATTATTTTCACCCGTCTTATATTTTATGAACGGCAGACCTTATTTTACGAACGGTAAAAAGCGCGTTCAGACTAAGGTTAGCTTTGCTTTACAATCCTGAAGTAATAATACTTTTACCGAAAGCACCGAGACCGGAGTCTGCATGCTGATTGCGTGTGAACTATCATAATGAGGGAGAACGGTATTTGAATTGCTTCCGGATTTTCCGCAATATAATGATGATAAATTTCTTTTTCCGACAGCGCTCATGTCTCTAGCTTATTACAGGAGCAAGATCCATAACCTGCTTTTTGGACTGCTAACGCAGCTGCTATTACCGCTATGGTCGCATGCCCAGCATTATCCCATGCTGCATTATACAATCAACAACGGACTGGCGAGTAACACCATTTATGATATTTATAAGGATCCGAAAGGGCTTTTCTGGTTAGGTACCGATAAAGGTATTTCGCGCTTTAATGGACTGACTTTCGAAAACTTCACTACCGCAGACGGACTCAGTGACAATGAGTGTTTCTTCTTCCGGCCGGATCAATGCGGGCGTCTATGGATCGGTACTTATAACGGACATCTGTGTTTTTATAAAAACGGGACTTTTTACAATGAAAAGAATACTCCATGGCTAAAGCTCCCATTTGTATTTACGCACACTACCGATATCGTTATAAACAAAGATACGAGCATCAGTTTTTTCTTTAAAGAGGACCATCCCATTGTGGAAATCAAAGATCAGAAAGTGACCATTCTGAATTCAGAGTCTATTCCTCTCAAATACAAATACTACCTTAATACATTTAAATATGCCAGGAAAGTATCTGATCGTCGCTATTTGCTTATTTATAAAACAGAAGCACTGATATTTAACTTTCGTACCGGCAGGGTAGAAAAAGAAGTCCCCATTTACCCCCGGGTTAAAAACGTTACTTTTAAACAAGGCAGACTGATCCTGATCCTGGAAAACGATGATCTGTATACAATAGACGATGCTATCACACTAAATAAAGTAACACACTACAATAATTCTAAAAATGCCGTACTCAATCAACTGTTATGCAATGAGACCGACACATTTTTTGTTGCAAACAGCGGAATTGAAGATAATAATGGTCAACGCTTTGAGGAAGTATCCTCAGCCTTTTCTGCAACTGTAGACAAAAAACTGCTATTAGTAGGTACTGCTGCCGATGGTCTGTTTTTATTCGATCTGGATCATAAAATACGCAATAAATTATATCCGAAGCCTGAAGGCAGGGTTGATCATGCTCAGTTTGTAAATGATAAGTTACTCCTGCTGGATAAACGTAAGGCTATTTCGATATACCAACGTCCTTCATTTCAAAAAATCAAATCAATCGATGTTCATCAGTTTAGCCAGCTGATACCAACTTTGAATTTTATCAGGAACAACTACTTCTACAGTCTTTGCCGCGATACCAACTACAGAATTTCACTTGCCACGGACCATCCTAAGCCGGAAATAATTGAAGATCTGGACTTCAATACATCCATAAACTATTATGCAGACCGTGATACAGATCTGGTTACGGAAATCCGCCACAAAATAGTGAGACTGGATGTACATGATCTGGAAAAGAAGCGGTTGATTACCGTCAAAGCTCATTTTGGAATAGGAGAGCCGTTAATCTCCCTTTTTGGTTTTGCCGAACGTGATGATAAAACTATCTGGGTATCCACAACGGAAAGGATTTATCAGATCAGGTCAGACAATTTTGTCCCTCAGCCACAATTTGGAAATCTGGCATTCCGCGAGATGGTATTCATGAAACAATGCCTGGTTGGTATCAGCGACGGTAACCGGTTGGTTGTATGCCGCGATCATAGCGCGCGATCCGTTTCTGCAGACACCCTGGATAATAACGGTTGCGTATGGAACAAGCTTTTGAAGCTGAACGACAGCACCCTCTTCATCACTACCAACAACTACCCAAGACTGCTCAGGTTCTTTTCCCGCTCCGGTAAAACTTCTTTCCGCATCCGTACACTCGATAACCCATTTATTCCTTATCAACCCGATTACGTTACCGCTACAGACTCCGGACTGATGATGTTCGCCAAAGGTGAAATGTTCCTGTTCCCCGATAAATACCTCGCCCAACAAAAAACAATGCCCGGCGTACACTTTACCTATATCACCAGCGGTAATCGTAAAATACCCGTCACCGATACAATTGCTCTTTCCTTTAACGACGCTCAGGACCTCAAAATAAAATTTCAGCCCGTCTCTTTCTTCAATACTGTTCTTACTTATGAATACGCTATCCTTTCTGGTAACAAAAATGGTAAGTGGGTTTCCATACAGGGAGAAGAGCTCAACCTTATCAAACTCTTCTTCGGAAACCACATTATTAAAGTCAGGGCAAAAACACTGTCCGGTGAATACAGCTCTGAAGCTGTCTTTGTTCTAAAGGTCAA
This sequence comes from Chitinophagaceae bacterium, assembly GCA_049840855.1. Taxonomy (GTDB): domain Bacteria; phylum Bacteroidota; class Bacteroidia; order Chitinophagales; family Chitinophagaceae; genus Rurimicrobium. Next base: position 198,869 of record JASGJF010000035.1, read on the forward strand.
CAAACCCTGGTGGGCGCAATGGTGGTTCCTTATCTGCTGTCTCGCAGCGCTCGTGCTGCTCGTCTCTCTCGCTGCCAGGTGGAACATCAAACGAAGACTCAGAAAAAAAGAAAATGAAGTCCGCTTTCTCATCTCGGAATACAGAAGCCTTAATGCGCTCATGAACCCGCACTTTGTTTTCAACTCTCTCAACAGCCTGCAGAGTATGGTAAACAATCATGAAACTGCTCCTGCCAGCAGGTACATACGCATATTCTCTAACCTGCTCCGGCAGAACATGCATAATATGACCCACGACCTTATTCCCATTACAAAGGAAATTGACCTCATTGAAAACTATCTCAAACTCGAGAAACTTCGTTTCAAGGAAAAACTCAACTATACTATAAACATAGACCCTGATGCTGATCTTACGGATATACGCATCCCACCGTTGCTCATACAGCCTTTAGTAGAGAATGCCATCAAACACGGAATATGGCCGCAGGATAGCAAAGACGCAAAACTGGAAATAGACGTGAATGAAGAACACGACAGAATATGTGTTCGTATCAGGCACAATGGTGCACCCCTCGGAACAGCCGTAAAATCAGATACCAATCATGAATCTTATGCCGTGGAAAATATCAGGCAACGTATAAATCATCTCAACCGCATTCACAGGCTCGAAATAACATACAGTATCTACAACATCGAAAAAAACGGAGCTACAATGGGAGTCGAATGCATGCTGTGCATACCCGACTTCCCACAACAAATCGAATCAGGTTCACATAATAAAACCGAATAGAAAATTCCGTAAAATAAAAAGGCATGCCGGATTACAGCACGCCATTTCATGTTTGTTTTGTTGAAGCGTCTAACTTCGTTTTCGGTAGAGATAACTGGTCTTAATCAACCAGATTAGGGTTGTATAGAAGCATCGTTCAAATACTTCTCAAAAATGAATATTTTCAGGGTAATACATACTTTGTATTTTAGGAACGGTATACCTTATTTTACGAACGGCAAAAAAAGTGTTCCGGTTGAGGGTAGCTTTGTTTTGCAATCAATGCAATCATGAAAACGCTTCTTCAGAAACAACCCAATATGGGACTTAGCGCTTTGATAATCGATGACGAACCGGATGCATGTCTGAATCTGAATATCCTGCTTCATAAATATTGTGGTGATAAAGTCACAGATATTTACCAGACAACATCTACGACGGAAGCGGAACAGCTTTTAAAAGAAAAGCGGCCGCAAGTTGTTTTCCTGGATATTGAAATGCCTGCTGAAAACGGGTTTCAATTCCTGGAGCGAATCGGATATCGCAAAGACTTTTACACCGTTTTTGTAACTGCTTATGATGAGTACGCTATCCGTGCGATAAAAATCAATGCCTTGGATTATATATTAAAGCCCGTGTGCGAAGATGAACTGACAACAGCTGTAGATAAAGTCTGGGATCTCGTGAACAAGATTTATGAAGAACCCGGACTGCAGGAACTACCGCTCCCATCGCTTGAACAGGAGCCCAAAAGCATTGTATTAAAAAGCAGATCGGAATCTGTATATCTGGACTTCACCGATATTATTTCTATCGAAGCCGTCGGCAGTTATTGCCGTTTTTTCTATTATCAGGATAAACGCGTTAAAAAGTTTCTTGCCAGTCATGGCCTGCAATATTACCAGGACCTGCTGCCGGATCACTTTTTCCGCACACACAAAAGTTACCTGATCAACCTGAAACACTTTTCCGGTCTCGTCGTAGCCGGATCTTTTGAACTTACAATGGACGACGGATCGGTTGTTCCACTCAGCCGTAGAAGACATGCCCAACTCAGTATACTGCTTGAAAAGAAACGTTAGCCGATTTTTTGTCTGCTGATACTGCTTGCATCCTGTTTATCCACGTATGCACAGCATTACCCCATGCTGCATTATACGATCAACAACGGACTGGCCAGCAATACCATTTATGATATTTACAAAGATCCGGAAGGGTTTTTCTGGTTGGGCACCGATAAAGGTATTTCGCGCTTCAACGGACTCACTTTCGAAAACTTTACTACAGCAGACGGACTCAGTGACAATGAATGTTTTTTCTTCCGGCCGGGAACCTTACAGGCATCTAAGGATTGGCTTTATAACTGACTTTTCTGCTTTAATTACAACGGGACTTGTCACAATGATCAAAGTAACAGGAGTCGAATGCATGCTGTGCATACCCGACTTCCCACAACAAATCCAATCAACTCCTTCTGATAAAGAATAAAATCGATATTAGCTTCCTAACATTTTACGATCCGCCTTTACCGTGCTGCCGGCAAGGAGTTTTCGAAAAATCAGGTACTGTTGATTTTAACGCGGTTCGAAGGCAGCTTTAGCCGATATTTGTCTGAACTTTTATATTAACACTGCTTTGCTCGACACTAATAAGAAAATACACGAAGAAGAACGTGCCATCCTTGTAGGCTTGATATACCAGCGCCAGACCGAGGCGATGGTGAATGAGTACCTTACCGAACTTGCTTTTCTGGCTGAAACTGCCGGCGCAGCAGTAGATAAGCGTTTTGTTCAGAAGCTACCCAAACCGGACAGCCGTACTTTTCTCGGAAAAGGTAAGCTGGAGGAAATAAAAATGTATGTCCATGCGAAAGGGGTAAACCTGGCTATATTCGACGACGAGCTCACCGGTGCCCAGATCATAAATATTGAAAAAGCGATCGGTATCAAGGTGATCGACAGAAGTGATCTGATCCTGGACATCTTTGCCCGCCGCGCTAAAACAGCTCAGGCTAAGGTACAGGTGGAGCTGGCTCAATACCAGTATCTGCTTCCGCGCCTGAAAGGTATGTGGCAGCACTTGGAGCGTCAGGGAGCCGGTATCGGGAGTCGCGGCCCGGGAGAAACGGAGATCGAAACCGACAGGCGTATCGTGAAAGATAAAATTTCTTTGCTCAAAAAACGTCTGTCTGAAATCGACAAACAATCGTTTACACAACGTAAAGAGCGGGGTACATACATTCGTGTAGCGCTCGTGGGGTATACCAATGTCGGTAAAAGTACGTTGATGAATATCCTCACCAAAGCAGATGTATTCGCAGAAAATAAACTTTTTGCAACACTGGATACAACCACGCGCAAAGTAGTATATGAGCAAACTCCTTTTCTGCTCTCGGATACGGTTGGATTCATCCGCAAACTGCCGCATCATCTGGTGGAGAGCTTCAAAAGCACACTGGACGAGGTACGCGAAGCAGACTGCCTGTTGCATGTAGTGGATATTTCCCACCCGGCATATGAAGACCAGATGGGCGTGGTAAATAAGACATTGCAGGATATCGGAGCATTCGATAAACCGATCATTACGATATTCAATAAAATGGACCTGTATGAAAAGCAGACTTTTGATGAGTGGCTGGATGATAGCGTGAAACAGGAACTACTGCTCGATCTGCATGAACGCTGGCAACTGGCCACACATAACAATGCAGTTTTTGTTTCGGCAACCGAACGCAGAAATATTGATTCGCTTCGCGATACGGTTCTTGGAAAGGTAAAAGCACTTTACGAAGAGCGTTATCCCTACCTGACCGATTTTTACTGATAACTAACTCCACCTATCTTTACCGGCATGGAAACACCAGAAAGCTTACCGCTATTAGACGCAGAGGAGATTCGCATACTGGGATCTCTTATAGAAAAATCCAAAGCTACCCCGGAATATTACCCGATGACCATTAATGGTCTTACCGCCGCCTGCAATCAAAAAACATCACGCAGGCCTGTAGTAAATTACGACGAGCAAACCGTTGCTTTGACGCTGGATCGACTGAAGCGTAAAAATCTGGTATCCAAAGCAACCGGCGGAGGCAGCCGCACTGTAAAATATAAACATAATCTCGCGTTAATGTTTCCGTTCACTCCGGATGAGCTCGCGATCCTGTGCCTGTTGTTTCTGCGAGGGCCACAGACCCCTGGAGAGATCAATACCAATTCAGGCAGATTGTATGAATTTGATACACTCGAAGAAGTACTTACCGTATTAGAAAAATTATCCGGTGGACCGATGCCTTTCGTACAACAACTTCCTCGCCGCCCCGGACAGAAAGAAGCTCGGTTTGTACACCTGTTTACCGGAGATATCCCCGTGGAGGAGGAAATGACAGAAACAGAACCCCGGGCTACAGGAGAAATAGAACTACGGTTAAGCGCCGTTGAATTGGAGCTTGCCCGAACTGAAAGCGGCTTTCGCAGCCCTGATGAAAGAATTGAACGGATAATAAATTGGTCCGGTGTTCATCAGACAATGCGGGCGCAACCCTCCCAATTCGCTGTTTTTTATATAATTATTCGTTATTATACCTATCTTGAGCAAACTTTTTGTTCAATTTAAGATAATATGATTTCTTCGATTCGACCTTTTCTGAGAAAGGTGCTTTTGACGTCTTGTGTATTTACCGGTATCGGTACACTCGCTACCGCCCAGTCTGCTAACGACATATATGCCGTCGAACGTAACAGCATTGATCATTCCATTAAATCGATGCGTTTTACAGAAACGGCAAATATCGGTGCAGATAAGGCAGATGCTTTGTTCAACACATATCTTGGTATCAACGGCAAAGAAAATGTGATGGTGCTTCAGCATACTACCCATGCAAATACCGGTCTGAACACAATGCGTTTTATCCAATATTATAAGGGAATTAAAGTCGCACACGGCGGAAGCACGCTTACTGTAAAAAATAATCTGGTACAGTTTTTCACCGGAAATTATTATCCTTTCAGCGATAACCCGGCGCCGAGCGCATCTTTAAAGGAAAGAGCGGCATTTGAAAAAGCTGTCGATTTTGTGGGCGCGACTTCGTATAAATGGCAAATCCCGGAGGAAGAAGCATTTATCAAAAAGATTTCCGGAAATCCTGATACCTCGTTTATGCCAGAAGGGAAACTGGTATGGATCGAAGATATGCGGGACGATAAGGAAGACCGTAAAGTGAAACTTGCTTATTCTTTCGATATCTATGCGGAGCAGCCTTTGAGCCGCCAGCAGGTATATGTGGATGCAAACACGGGTAAGATATTATTCTCCAATGCTATTTTGAAGCACACGTCGGCAACCGGAGCCTCACGCTACAGCGGAACCGTATCTTTTAAAACTGCAAAACCCGCCAGCACTTATATATTGTTTGATTCAACGCGCGGAGATGGTGTCTACACCCTGAATATGAATTACGGAACGAGTTACAGTTCAGCAATCAATTTTTCCAGCGTATCCAATACCTGGCCTACGGCCCCTTCACACAACATCGCCCTCGACGTTCAATGGGGCACGGAAATGGTTTATGACTACTGGCTTTCGCAACATGGCAGACACAGCTGGGATGATCTGGATGGCGTTCTCCAAAGCTATGTGCACTTCAGTTCGGGATATAATAACGCGTTCTGGAACGGTGCTTATATGACTTACGGAGACGGGACCGGCAGTTCTTCAGGCGGATTTGATCCATTGGTAAGCCTCGACGTTACCGGACATGAGATTGGTCACGGTGTATGCGAAGCTACCTGTAACCTGGTATATGAAAAAGAGGCGGGAGCAATGAATGAGGGTCTGAGCGATTGCTGGGGTGCCACCATTGAGCATTATGCCGATCCGCACGAAACAGATGCGCAACCTAAAAAAACCTGGTATATCGGAGAAGAAATAGGTGCCGGAACTCCTCTGCGCCGTATGGATTTCCCGAAACTTCGTGCCGATCCGGATACTTACGGCGGCACTTACTGGTATAATGTGAGCGGTTGCACCCCTACGTCGACCAATGATTATTGCGGCGTACACAACAATAGCGGTGTAATGAATAAATTTTATTTCCTGCTCACAGACGGAGGTTCAGGAACAAATGATAAAGGAAGCGTTTATTCCGTAGCCGGGCTTGGCTGGACAAAAGCACCTGCCATATTGTACCAGACAGAGCTTGTGCTCAGCAGTACTGCTACTTATATGGATTGCCGCACGGCGTCCATTAATATCGCAACCCTTTTATATGGCAGTTGTTCCCCTGAAGTAAAGAGCGTTACGGATGCCTGGTATGCGGTAGGTGTGGGCACCGCCTACGTGAGCTGCCTCACCACTGTAGGATTTGAAGTTGCGAGCATGGAAGTAAATGAGCTTGCAACAGCGACATCCTGTCCGGCCAGCACCGTTTACAAGATCGGTGTGAAACCCAGCGGGGGGCTCATTACAGGAGGAACACCTATTGTGACTGTTGCCGCCGCCGGTGGAACTGCTGTTTCCGGTAAGGACTATACACTGGGCGGAACCGTTCTTAGTTTCCCTGCAGGCAGTTCTGCCACGCAATATGCAGACCTGACCGTTTTCGATGACGGAACAGTGAACGACAGCAAAACACTGAAGCTTGCCTTTACTTTAAATCCGATGGGTACTTCTGCAACCATAAATGCGGCATTCGATACCCTTTCCATTAATATCAATAACAACGACAGTATACCCAGCCTGGTAAGTACGGTACCCATCGAAACAAATCTTTCCGCCACCCGGACCTGGAATATTCCTGCAGGCGAAGAAGTGTATTTCTATAATCCCACCAATAAAAACCTGATAGCAGGCATTAAGAACACAAGCAATGACCTTGGCTGTGTGCAGGCAACAATCACGCAATCCGGAAATGGCATGAAACCTTCTTTATTCTCTCCCGGAAACCGTTCTCTGAAAGAAGTAACGATCACTCCAACGATCAACGGTTCCACGACCACTTACGATGTTATCGTTTACATGAGCAATACAGACTGCGGGAAAAGTGCCTTCTTCACTACTGCTGCTGAAGACAGACGAAGTGAGTGATGCCACAATCAATAAATCGAATGCTACAATTGTAACACCGGTATTGCTCACCGGGACAAATTATGTCGGATTCCGGGGTACATTCACCGGATTTAACCCTTCATCCCGGTTTATGCTCGTAGATGATACGCTGTGTAATCCAGCGGATATAACCATTACTCCCTCCTCTGATACTAATTTATGCCCGGGCGCCGAGGTAACGCTCAACGCAAGTCGCGGTACCGGATATACCTATCAATGGTATAAAGATGGTGTGGCAATACCAGGTGCCACTGCAAGCGCTTACACCGCTTCGACAGCTGGTAATTATACGGTACAGGTAAAGGTTTCCGGCTGTCCCGCTAAAACACCTGCTGTCACCATTACGGTAAAGCCAGCTCTTAGTGTGTATAATGTGTCAGGTGGCGGAAAGCTTTGCGTGGGCGATGCAGGATTTGACATCAGTCTTTCCGGTTCTGATACGGGGGTTACCTATCAGCTATACAATGGAGGTGGCCCCACCGGCACGCCGCTGGATGGCACAGGTAATGCGCTGCATTTCGGCTTATTCAGCACTTCGGGAAATTACACGGTCATCGCTTCAAGCAAAACAACTTCCTGTTCTATGTATATGTCGGGCAATGCAGCAATAGATGCCGTAGCGCGACCCATAGCACTACTGAGCCCGGCCGGAACAGTGGCGATCAAAGAAAATGAGAGTACCACTCTTACAGCAGCTAAAGGAACCGACTATACCTATCAATGGTTGCGCAACGAAGCGGTAATGTCCGGACAAACCGACACTATGCTTCTGGTAACAGAAGAAGGGGCCTACAAACTCGTTGTGTCCAACGGTATCTGCAGCGATACCTCTGATGTGACTGATGTTCGCATCAATACAAATGCAGACCTGAAACTTACATTATTGCCAAATCCGAACGACGGTGCATTTACCGTAAAGGGTATGCTGGATAAAAGCTATGATGGAAAAGTGTCTATGATACTCGTCAATATGCTGGGTCAGAAAATCTATACCTACGAAACGTATGCCGTGAAAGGGTACGTTGAAGCTAACTTTGCACTGTCGCAACTGCTGGCCAAAGCAAGATATCTGGTGAAGATATCTGCCGGCGAAGAGGAGCATGTGCTTCCTTTACTGATCGGTAAATAGTGTATTAAAAAGTATTGGAGCGGGCCTGATTTTCGGTCCGCTCTTTTTTATGTTTTACTTTCTTCACAAGGCGCTGTACATTTGATACAAGGCTTATGGACACATCTGTTATAATAGCGCATACCCGCAGGTTTATAGAGCTTGATAAGCAGGAAGAGCTTTACTTTTTATCCTTACTGCAGGAAAAGAAATTTTTCAGGAAAGCTTTTCTTCTCAGGGAAAACGAGATCTGTGATCATGCAGCATTTGTACTTTCGGGATGCTTCCGCGCCTATTCGATAGATGAAAACGGAGTGGAACATATTCTCCAGTTCGCTCCGCGCAACTGGTGGATCACCGATATGTACAGCCTTCTTTCGCACAAGCCGGCTCACCTGAACATTGATGCACTCGAAGAAACAGAAGCGCTGCTGCTCAGTCGCAAAAATCAGGAAATGCTCTATCAGGAAGTGCCCAAATTTGAACGCTACTTCCGCATCCTTGTGGAAAATTCCCTTGTAGCAAACAGGCAAAGGGTATTGGATAATCTGGAGTTGAGTGCAAAAGAACGTTATGCAAAATTATGCGGCACCTATCCAACGCTGATTAATAGTGTACCGCAAAAGCAAATCGCCGCCTACATCGGTGTAACACCGGAATTTCTCAGTAAAATGAAAGCAGAATATTGGCGGGAAACATCACGTTGATATTGTTGCTTTTGTTATCTCACATTCTTTTGCAGGGCCGGAACCTAGTTTGCGTATTCACGCGTAAAAAATTGCGCTGACGTAATGGGCGAACGTGTCTGTATGTCCAATGCAATCGTTACCAAAACTAATAAGCAATTTCTTAATCTACATTATTGGATTCGCCGCTCCGTTGATAGCATCTTTGCATTATCAAAACAAAAAAGGAATACAAAATGGCAAACACAATTCTTCATAAAGCAACAGACAGAGGTCATGCAGATTTCGGATGGCTGAACAGTTATCATTCATTCAGCTTTGGCCACTATTATAATCCCGGTAAAATGGGCTTTGGCTTACTCCGTGTATTGAACGACGACGTAGTTCGCGGAGGAACCGGCTTCGGAAAACATCCGCACGACAATATGGAAATTATCTCCATTCCTTTGGAAGGTGATCTCCAACATCAGGACAGCATCGGTAATGTGGCTACGATCCGTCAGGGCGATATACAGGTAATGAGTGCCGGAACGGGTGTACAACATAGTGAGCACAATAAAAAACACGATCAGGAAGTAAAATTCCTGCAGATATGGATCTATCCGAATAAAATGAACGTTGCGCCGCGATACGATCAGAAACCTATAGACCAGGGACAAAATGAACTGAAACAGATTCTTTCTCCCAATCCTGACAGTGAAGGTGTATGGGTGTACCAGGACGCATGGATGCACTGGGGTAACTTTGAAGAAGGTGCCGGAACTGATTATGCGTTTCATAAAACAGGAAACGGTGTGTACGCATTCGTGCTGGAAGGAGCGTTCGAAGTTGAAGGACAACAGTTGGGACGCCGCGATGCACTGGGCGTATGGGAAACCGATAAGCTTACGTTAAAAGCAACTGCTCCCGGCTCCAGAATACTGCTGATAGAAGTTCCGATGGAGATGAATGCGTAACTTTAATAACAGCCAGAATCTTTTATTCAAATCATTTCAAAAATAAAAACAACCAGAAAATGGCAACAACAAAATGGTCAATAGACCCCTCCCACTCAGAAGTAGGATTTAAAGTGAAACACATGATGTTTACTAATGTTTCCGGAAAATTTGAAAATTTTGATGCTACAGCAGTAGCAGAGGGAGACGATTTCAGCAATGCTAACATCGCGTTTCATGCTGAAACGGCATCTGTAAATACAGGTAATAAAGATCGCGACGGGCATTTGCAAAGCGGTGATTTTTTCGATGCAGCGCAATATCCGAAGCTCGAATTTAAATCCACCTCATTTGAAAAGAAAAGTGACAGTGAGTATGTGCTTAAAGGAGATCTTACGCTCCATGGCGTTACCAAGAACATAGAATTTGACGTGGAATTCGGCGGTATCGGGAAAGATCCCTGGGGCAACACCAAAGCCGGATTTACGCTGAATGGAAAAATCAATCGTAAAGATTTCGGACTTACCTGGAACGCAGCACTTGAAACCGGTGGTGTGCTGGTAAGCGAAGATGTAAAACTGCACGCAGATGTGCAGATGGTTAAACAAGCAGAATAGCGTATGGATAGAATTCAGATACTCGTTGTGGGCAGGAACCAGGAGATTGTTCCTGTACTGCAACGGCTCATTGAACAGGAAGAAAGCTGGCAGGCCACAGTTGCCTATACAGATGAGGATGCGATCCTCCAATTCCAGCAAATGCAGTATGATGTGGTATTGCTCAGCAGTGGTATAGAACCTGAGAGCGAAGCTAAACTCAGATCTCTGTTTCTGTTTCAACAGCCGGAGGTGATTATTTTACAGCATTATGGAGGGGGAAGCGGGTTGCTGAAAGGCGAGATAACCCAAGCCCTTGAGAAAAGGATAGCAGACGATAAGGCGCGCTACAATTTCTTCAACGGACTTTTTAATTAAACAAGCATCTTCATAAAAGAGAACCACAGGCGGATAGCAACAGTTATCCGCCTTTTTCAGACTGAATTAGGCTTTAAAAGGATGTCTTTCCTCCCAGGCACCTTCCTGAATATGCTGTGTATTGATCTTGGCAAAAACGAGTTCCCTGAGCACTTTACTGCGAACAGACAAAAAGGTATGCAGGTAGCGTGGCTTACATCCCAGGCGTGCTTTTGCCTCAAGCGCTGTGCGCCCTAAAACAACATGGGTTTTTCGAAATACGATAGCCTTTTCTATAGATAAATATAATATATTAAAATACAAATTGAGTTCGGTATTTCTGCCGTAATCAAAACCGATATAAAACATATCGAATATAGAATCATGCACCCATGCAGAAGCGAAGGCAACCATTTTACCCTGCTCATACAATCCCCAGATTTTCAGCCTTTCTTTATAGGCGCTTTTCAGATCAGGTAGGAATTGCTCATTTACCATTCCCATGCTGAATGTCTGATTCCGGCATACCTGGCTATACAGGGCAAACAGATTGGAAGACTGGGCGTATACGGCACTTTCACTCAGTTCCTCAATATGAAGATCTTTCACGGTAGCCCTGACTTTACGCAACTTCTGAGCGTATTTATGTTTTAAAGATTTTTCATAATCGGTAAAATCTTTCCATTCATCAGGCAGACACATTTCCATAGATATATCATTCCGTAATTGTGCGAATTTCCCTGAAAAGTTCTGGAAATAATGCACCAACCCGCGTGGAACATCTTTAATCAGGCTCGCTTTCGCACAGCTCTGAGCAGAAACCGCGTCTATCATCTGCTGATAATATCTATAGGACTCGAAATCTGTGCATTCCGGAATAGCATAAAATGTAGGTATGTCATGCCGGAACAAATGGCCGGCAACAAGCAGCGTAGGACGAAAGAGCCCGATCAACGGAGGAATGGTCCTTGCCTGCCAGCCGGAAAGCAGGTTTGCATTCAGATGGTACGGCTTTATAGAAAGCAATTGAAAATAAGCCAATGCTTTAGGTCTGGCCGGATCTCCGGAAAGTGCATAAAAAAAGCTGATATCCGCAAGCTGCATGCCTTCGTAAAGCATCAGTGAGTGTTTGCGCATCGGATGACCGTCGGGCAGAAGCGAATCCCAGGAGTCCGGTAACCCGGACGCACTCTGATACAACGTTATACCGGTCTTTCCTCCGGTTTTGCAAGGGATCTTCATGGGTATCACAGATTTTAAGGTATAATTACTTTCTGCACCCCTTTAAGCATTTCAAACACAACTGTTTCTGTACAAGGCACCGGATCTCCGTCGGTCTGCATCCATTTCAGATCGGGAGCAGATACTTCCACACGATCGGTTCGTATCCTTTCCACAAAACGACTGCTGAGCAAACTTCCGTTGAACATACGGTAGGCCAGCAATCCTCCCAGTATTTTGGGAAATTTTCGGATGATTACAAGATCGAACAGCCCGTCTGTCCAGTCTGCATCGGGAGCAATTTTGAAATTATATCCCATTTGTGTTCCGTTCGCTACATTGATCAGAAAAGCCTTGCGTTTCAGTTCTTCACCATTGACACGAATTGTCCAGGACCTGTCCTTATACAACCACATATATTTAGTCACCAGCCAGGAATAAATGGCCAGTCCGCGACGATTGCTATTGGCAAACTTCTTGCAGATCAGCGCATCGTATCCGAGTCCGGCGTTGCTTGCAAATATCTTTCCGTTTGCCTTCCCTATATCAATCAACTCGGTTTTACCCCGGTTGATCAGCTGCAAAGCTTTTTCCACCTTCATCGGAATCTGCAAAGCTCTGGCAAGTCCGTTCCCGGAACCTTTGGGAATAATCGCCAATGCCGTGCCCGTACCGTACAGTCCACGGATGATATCGTTTACCGAACCATCTCCCCCAACTGCCACTACAGCAAAAACGCCGTTGCCTGCTGCTTCCCGGGCAAGGTCTTCACCATGTCCGGCCCGTTGGGTATGCAGGATCTCGTACTCATAAATATTTTTGTCGATTATCTGGTCTATTGCCTGCTGAACCTGCTTGTTTCTTTCCACTCCCGAGCGTGGATTCACAATAAAGACCAGTTTCCTTCGGCTCATTGCAATTGTGCTTTTAAACTCAGATCAAGGCTTACGGCATGATGGATAATAGCTCCTACTGAAATATAGTCCACTCCCGCACGGGCATAATCCACCACATTGGATTTATTAATACCCCCGGAGGCTTCCGTTTCGTAGCGTCCGTTTATCAGGCAAACAGCTTCCGATGTTTCTTCTGGGGTAAAATTATCCAGCATAATTCTATGGATGCCTCCTACGGCCAATACTTCTTCCACATCGGTGAGATTTCTGGTTTCTACTTCTATTTGAAGGTCCAGACCCTTTTCTTTGAGATATTGATTAGTTTTCTGAACAGCTTTTGTAATTCCGCCGCAAAAATCGATATGATTATCCTTAAGCATGATCATATCATATAGCCCCATACGATGATTCATACCACCACCGATATGCACTGCCAGTTTTTCGTAATAACGGAATAAAGGAGTGGTTTTGCGTGTATCCAGTATTTTGGTTTTGTATCCGGACAACAGCTGAACATATTCCCTGGTAAGAGTGGCAATACCGCTCATACGCTGCATACAATTCAGTGCAAGGCGCTCCGCCTTTAAAATTGTATGAATACCTGCAGTAACTTCAAACGCTATATCTCCAGCCTTCATGCTGTCACCATCCTGCATAAGGGCATGGAATACGGCAGAGGGTTCCAGGAAAAGGAATATTTCCCTGGCCAGATCAAGGCCTGCAAGAACACCGCTTTCTTTTACTTTGAGAACAGCCTTTCCTTTGGCAGTTGCATCTATGGATGCAAGAGAGGAAAAATCGCCAAGGCCTACGTCTTCACGCAGGGCGGCTTCTATAAATAGGGTGTGAGCAGACATAAAGTTTTGAAACTGTGTTACGATACGCAAAGGTAGCAGAAGCCCGGGCTACTTCCGTCCCTTATTTGCAAAATAATTTAGAATATACAGGCATTTTATCTACGTTTGTTCCATTGTCCTTTTGCATTGCAATTCGATTTTATTTTCAACGAGCATCGCGACAAAGTATATTCTCTTTGTTTACGCTACCTGCAACATAAACAGGAAGCGGAAGATGCGATGCAGGAAGTATTTATCAAGGTATACCGAAAACTGGATTCATTCCAGGATAAAGCGCAACTCAGTACCTGGATTTACAGGATTGCAGTAAATCACTGCCTGGACATATTGCGTTCAAAGAAAAGAAAACAACAGCTTCTTCGTTTCCTTCCGTTCCTGCAGCATGAAGAGGGCTTCAGCTATATCTGGACCCATAAGGACCTGAGCGTGGAAGATAAACAGGAGCTCGATCGGCTGATGCAGCATATCCGCTCATTGCCGGAAAATCAGTTTACAGCATTGGTGTTGAACAGGCTGGAAGGCGTACCTATAGAAAAGGTAGCCCAGATAATGGGACTAAGCTATAAATCTGTGGAATCTTTGTTACAACGTGCAAAACAGAATTTAATTAAACGTATTGAAGCGACATCGAAGGAATAGCATCCGATTGTCGTCAAAAAATGCGATCCAATAAATAGTTGAAGTATGAAACCGAATATTGAACAGAAACTGGATTTATTACAGGAAATAATTCCCGGCACCAGTAAAACGGACGTCGTTGACATCTATGCCAGAATTAAAAGAGAAGTACAGGAACGCGCTCCGGTGGGGGTAGTTATCAGCGTTGCTACTTTATTATTGGTAATACTCATCACAAATATCTCTTTTAGCAGGAAACTTAACGATGGTATCACAAGCCAAAAGAATGCTTATACGGAAGCTGTGCCAGGCCTGATACCAGATCATAATATCTATGAAGGAGGAAGCTTATGAGAAAGCAGCATTTGATATTATTAATCATACTCGTCTTGCTAAGTTGTAACTGTTTTCTTCTATGGCAGATTTACAATCGCACGAGCGAAAGATCATTTATACGGCCTGATAGAAACGAAGGTCCTAAAAGAGGAATTATCCAACAGTTACAATTGGATGAAGCACAGGTTGATCATTATGAAGCATTGATCCGGCAGCATCGTTCTGCTGTTATTGCTATTGATAAGGAAACAGCGGAATTAAAAAGAACTTTATACCAATCCCTATTGGTACCAACTAACCGTGACAGCCTGATTAATGTTATCGGAGAGCAGCAAAAGAAGATTGAACGGGTAAACCTTGCCCACTTTGAAGATATAAAAGCGCTTTGCCGCCCTGAACAACAAGAACGATTTAAAGAATTGGTACAGGAATTAGACCAATTATTTAATCATCCGCCAGCCGGACCTGAACCGCAGTAAGATAATGTTCCACGTGGAACATTATCTTAAGTTGAAAGCTCGGAATGTTTCACGTGAAACATTCCGAGCTTTCATTTATTACAGCCTATAGAAAGGAGTTCACTATCTTTGCACTATGTTTAAAGAGTATGATGTTATTGTGGTGGGGGCAGGTCATGCAGGTTGTGAAGCTGCTGCCGCTGCCGCAAATATGGGATCAAAGGTTTTATTGATCACCATGAATATGCAAACAATTGCACAGATGAGTTGTAACCCGGCTATGGGAGGAATTGCAAAAGGGCAGATAGTACGTGAGATAGATGCTTTAGGAGGGTATAGCGGAATTGTAAGTGATAAAAGTATGATTCAGTTCCGGATGCTCAATAAGAGCAAAGGTCCGGGAATGTGGAGTCCGAGAACTCAAAATGATAAAATGTTGTTTGCCCAGACCTGGAGAGAAATGCTGGAGCAAACACCCAACATTGATTTTTGGCAGGATATGGTAAAGGGCCTGATTGTTTCACGTGGAACAATTAGTGGAGTAATAACCGGAATGGGGCAGGAGATCAAAGCTAAATCGGTAGTGTTAACCAATGGAACATTCCTCAATGGAGTGATCCATATCGGTGAAAAACAATTCGGCGGGGGAAGAATGGGAGAAAGCAAAGCTACCGGTCTAACGGAGCAACTGGTTGCATTAGGCTTTGAATCCGACAGATTAAAAACCGGAACACCTCCAAGAATTGATGGCAGAAGCCTCGACTATTCAAAAATGGAAATTCAGGAACCGGACACCGAAATTGTAGGATTCTCTTACTTACCAGTAGAAAAAATAAAACTGGAACAACAAAAACATTGCTGGATAGCTTATACCAGTCAGGAAGTACATGATATTCTTAAAACAGGTTTTGACCAATCTCCAATGTTCCAGGGAAGAATACAGGGTAGTGGTCCCAGATACTGTCCCAGTATTGAAGATAAAATTAACCGGTTTGCAGAGAGAGACCGACATCAATTATTTGTAGAACCGGAAGGATTCAATACAGTTGAAATATACGTAAACGGATTCAGTACCTCTCTTCCCGAGGAAGTACAATATAATGCTCTGACTAAAATACCAGGCTTCGAAAATTGTAAATTCTTCAGACCAGGATATGCAATCGAATACGACTATTTTCCACCGACACAACTCAACTATAATCTTGAAACAAAGCTGGTAAAAAATCTGTTCTTTGCAGGTCAGATCAACGGAACGACCGGCTATGAGGAAGCTGCCTGTCAGGGATTGATGGCCGGAATCAATGCTCATAACAATGCACATGGTAAAGATCCTTTTGCACTCAAGCGTGATGAAGCCTACATCGGGGTACTGATTGATGATCTCATTAATAAAGGTACCGACGAACCTTACCGTATGTTTACCAGTCGTGCGGAATACCGTACATTACTCCGGCAGGATAATGCCGACCTGCGGTTGACACAAAAAGGGTATGACCTCGGCCTTGCTTCAGAAGAACGATATCAGCTGATGAAAGATAAAGAATCATCAGTAGCAGAAATTAAAAAAGTACTGATGGAGACAAGTGTAGAACCGGATACAATTAACTCGTTCCTCGAACAAAAACAGTCGGCACCACTTACTGAAAAAAGTAAAGCTTATAAATTACTGTTGCGCCCGAATATTAAAATCGAAGAATTGGTGGCTGCAGTACCCCATTTAAAAGCCCGTATAGGAAGCGTAGACCGTATCAACCTCCAGCAAGCCGAGATTCAGGCGAAATATGACGTTTATATTCAAAAAGAGCGTGAATTAGCCCAAAAAATGAACAATTTGGACGACCTCGTGATCCCTGACGCTTTTTCATATCAACAATTGACTGCACTGAGTGCGGAAGCGAGACAAAAGCTTGAAAAGATAAAACCAAAGACATTGGGACAGGCTGGTCGCATATCAGGAGTAAATCCGAGCGACATTCAGATACTGATGGTGTTTATGGGACGATAAAAAAAGGCAGCTTTAAAGCTGCCTTTTTTTGTCAGGAAAAAATTTATATCAGACCGAATTGCCTGCTAAGTTCCATCATTCTGTCAATTGGCTTTTTAGCGGCCAGTCGCAAAGTTTCATCCATAATAATTTCCGGCTGTTCGTACTTCATACACAAATATAATTTCTCCAGTGTATTTCGTTTCATGTGCGGACAGTCATTACAAGCGCAGGCATTATCCGGAGGCGCAGGTATAAATGTTTTATCAGGTGAAGCCTTCTGCATCTGATGCAGGATACCTGTTTCCGTAGCAACAATAAATTCGTTGAGATCCGATTGTTCGGTATACTTCAGCAATTGGGTCGTGCTTCCGATATAATCAGCAAGTGCGAGCACCGCTTCTTCACATTCAGGATGAGCAATGAAT
Organism: Chitinophagaceae bacterium; assembly: GCA_049840855.1. Taxonomy (GTDB): domain Bacteria; phylum Bacteroidota; class Bacteroidia; order Chitinophagales; family Chitinophagaceae; genus Rurimicrobium. The sequence continues at coordinate 216,220 of JASGJF010000035.1, forward strand.
TTAGCATTCGGGTGCCGCTCCTTCAAACGAGTGATTTTTTCAAGCGAAAAAATTTCATGTACCATACAGGCGCCGTTCCACAATACCATTTCTCTTCCCGATTGCTTATTAATATATGCACCAAGATTTTTATCCGGAGCGAATATGATCTTCTGATCCTGAGGAAGAGAATTCACAATCTGACTTGCATTGCCTGAAGTGCAGATAATATCGCTTAATGCCTTAATACCCGCAGAACAATTTATATAAGAAATCACAATATGATCAGGATATTTTACTTTAAACCGGGCAAATAATTCGGGTGGGCAGGAATCACTGAGTGAGCAGCCTGCATTCAGATCAGGCAATAATACTTTCTTATCAGGATTAAGGATTTTAGCCGTTTCTGCCATAAAGTGAACCCCAGCAAACACAATCATCTTTGCGTCCGTTTTTGCGGCTGCCTGGGCCAATCCCAGGCTATCTCCGATATAGTCAGCTATGTCCTGTATATCCGGTTCCTGGTAATAATGAGCAAGTATAACTGCATTTTTTTCCTTTTTCAGGCGATTGATCTCGTCGAAGAGGTCGAGGGTAGGATCAACATCGATATCGTAAAAACCATTTTTGGCGACGGAACCCAAAATTTCAGCTTCATTTGCGACCATAGAATATTCTTAGAAAAATTTTTTAAAAAAGAACTATTACAATTACAGCTGTGAATATGGGGAAACAAAACCGGAATTCTATTTGCTTTTATGCAGAACCCGCTTTATTCAGATCATTTCCACAGTAATCCACACGCAAAGCTATCGCTATTTCGGTATTTGGGGATTAAAAGAAAACAATAAAATTATTGGCATGTGCAAAACTGGGCAGGTGTGAATAGCAGAATGGGATGTTAAGAAGTTGTAACCAAAATGGAACTTTTTTATAAAATTTATAGAGGAAAAGAAATAATGTGAGGAAAGTGGCAGGAAATACCATGCTTAATCCCCGGTTGTCCACAAAAATCCACATTTGCGTGGGGAAAAGCATTATAATCCACAATTAGCCAGGTAAAAATGTCGTTTTTATAAAAATTTTCCGCTGCGCGCGATAATGCCATTTACTTCCTGTAAGATAAAATGCTGTGTATATATTTTTCATGCGTTTCTGATAGCGCTATACAATATTTTTTGTGTATGTTTGCGCTCATTCAAAAATTATAATCAACCCTTCTAATGGCTATCATCCAAAAGATAAGAGACAAGTATGCGAAGCTGGCCGGCGGTGTTATTGCCGTGTCGCTGATAGCGTTCGTGGTGAACGATGCATTTAACAGTAATAGCGGAAGTATATTCGGAAGCAGCAAAGCATTGGCCAAAGTAGACGGATCTTCTATTGACCCTCTGGAATTTGATAAACGCGTTCGCGAATACAATACAGTCTTTTCCATCAGTAATCAGAACCGCGAAATGACGGACGAGATCCGTGCTCAGATCAGTGAGCAGGCGCTGCGTGACCTGGTGAATGAAAAGATCATCGACAAGCAATTGAGCAAACTGGGAATCACTATTTCAGACAAAGAAATGAAGGATGTGGTATATGGTACCACACCCAGCAATATTATAATGAACTACCCTGTTTTTACAAATCCGGAAACAGGTGGTTTTGATCCTTCCCGTATCAAGGCATATGAGGAGCAACTTGCAAATCCTCCTGCGCAGGTAGACCTGAATGCTTTGGAAAAAGAGCGTGAGCAGTGGGAAAATTATAAGTCTTTCGCAATGCACCAATATAAGATGCAACGCTTTAACGGACTTGTCAATGCAAGTATGTATTCACCTAAATTTATGGTGGATTATAAAATGGCCGCTCAGAACGAGATGGCCAGCATACGTGTGGTGAAGGTGCCTGCAGCCACTATACCCGATAGCGAAGTTCCGTTGACGGACGCTGATATCAACAGCTATGTTGAAAAGCACAAAAAACGCTTTGAGCTGAAAGAAGATATGCGCGGAATTGATTACGTAGCATTCGATGTGGTACCCAGCACTGAGGATACCAACACAGCTGCAGAGTCTTTGGCTAAACTGAAACAGGATCTTACCGTAAAAAGCGGAGATCAGCTGAAAGATTTTGTAAATACTAACTCCGAAGATGCTTATCGTGATTTTTACTTTACAAAATCTTCATTGAAATCTGTTTATGCGGATACCCTGCTGTCTCAACCGGTAGGAGCTGTTGTGGGTCCTTATATAGATGGTAAGTCTTTCGTGATTGCGAAAGTTACAGACCGTCGCGAAATGCCGGATTCCGTAAAAGCGCAACACATCCTGATTCAGCCTACACAGCAGATGAATGACAGCGCTGCGCATAAAATGGCAGACAGCCTGATGCTTGCAATCCAGAGCGGTGCAGCTAATTTCGATTCACTCGCGCACCAGTTCTCTGCCGATAAACAGAACAGTGATAAAGGCGGAGACCTCGGGTATTTTGCTTACGGACAGATGGTTCCCGAATTCAACGATTTCACCTTTATGGGAAAAACCGGAGAAATGAAAGTGGTAAAAACACAATTCGGCTATCATATCGTCAGAATCAACGATCAGAAAAATCTGCAGAACGGAACCAAGATTGCTTTCATCACCAAATCTTTGTATCCGAGCGATGCAACAGAAACAGAGATCTACTCAAAAGCTACAGAATTTGCTTCCAAATATAAAGGCGCAAAATTTGAAGAAGGTGTGACGGCAACAAAAATGCAAAAGAGAGAAGCGGATCAGGTGCGTGTTCAGGATTTCTCAATCGGTGGACTGGGCCCTGCCCGTGAAATCGTTCGTTGGATGTATGACGCTAAACAAGGTGATGTTTCGGAAGTATTGAAAGTTACGTCTCCGAATACACGCTATATTATCGCCAAGCTCACCAATATTCAGAGTAAAGGAACATTGAAAGTCAATGACGCAGTGAAGCCCGAACTGGAGAACATCGTGAGAATGGAAAAGAAAATGGATAAGATCGTTGAGAAATACAAATCCCAGACATCCCTGGAAGCGGTTGCCCAGGCTGCAGGTCAGCCTGTTCTTGCTGCAGATTCGTTTACCAATACCGTTCCTTACCTGGCAAGCGTAGGATATGAGCCTAAAGTAGTAGGGTATTCTTTCTACAAAGATGCAAAAGTTGGTTCTATATCTCCGGCCATCAAAGGACAGGACGGAGTAAGCTACATGGTGATCACACAACGTGTTCCAAAACAGGCGAATCCCAATGAAGCTGCGGTTTTCCAGCAGCAACAGATGATGGAGCAGCAACAAATGCAGCGTACCATCGGAAATAGTCTGCAGGAAATGATGATGCGCAAAGCGAACGTAAAATATTACAATGACAACATCCGCTAAGATCATCTGAGAAATAAAAAGAAGCGACATTCCGTAATAGGATGTCGCTTTTTCTTTGCGCTGTTTTTAAAAGTCGCGCGGAAATGATTAGTTTTGAAAGGTATAATATGCGTAGTAAGATTTTGCTGTTCTCACTCGGGTTTGCCCTGCTGGCAGCCTGCCGTCCGGAAGATCCTGTTCCGAAACCCCGGGCCTATGCGCGGGTGGATACTCCTGCATCACATAGCTATCAATTATTCGATCAGGAAGATTTTCCCTACTCATTTGAATACCCAACCTACGCGCGCATCAGTCGCGATAAGCTAGTATTCGACAAGTCTCCGGATAATCCGTATTGGCTGAATATCAATTTCCCTTCCATCGGTGACGGAGTAATTTACCTTTCCTACAAAACCATCAACGGTACACAGACTTTGGAGAAATTGCTCGACGATGCACACTTCATGTCCTACTATCACACAAAGCGTGCCGACTACCAGATTCCCTACGATTTTAAAAACGAATACGGGGTTAACGGATATCTGTATGAATGGGGCGGAGAAGCTGCATCCAAATACCAGTTTGTGGCTACAGATTCGCTGCACCATTTTATCCGCGGCGCACTTTATTTTGATGTGACTCCGAATGCCGACTCATTGAAGCCGCTGAACGACTTCCTGAAGCAGGATATACAACATTTACTTAAGACGATGCGCTGGAAATAATCCTGTAAATTGAATTACATTTGTAAGGTATGAATGTGCGCATACTTTCCCTTTTTGACGAGGACCCTGTAGAGATTCCGAAGGAAACTCCGGAAAAAAAGAAGCGTACTCCCCAAAAAGAAAAAGTTGCGGAAGTGGCTGAGGTGCCGGAAGAAAATACACCTGAATCTGCTACAAAGGCGACAAAGACATCCGCCAGTGAATCCGGGACAACAAAAAATTATTATGCTATCGGAGAGATAGCAAAGATGTTCAAAGTACGCACATCCCACATACGTTTCTGGACTATTCAGTTCGCGCTGAAAATGCGTACAAACCGTAAAGGTGACCGCTTATACACTCCGGAAAATATCGAACAGCTGAAACTGATTCATCATCTTGTAAAAATTCAGGGATTTACGATTGCCGGTGCCAAAGCCAAAATGAAAGAACTGAAGAACACGAATCTGGAAGAACTTCAGAAAAGTAATATTATCAACACACTTAAGGCGTTGCGGGAAACCTTATTGCAGCTACGCCGCCAGGTATAAAAGTCTACCGCATATGAAAAAAATATGGAATCTTTTTCTTGCGCTGTTATTGTGCAATGCAGCTGAGGCCCAATATGGTTTTGATATTACTAAAGACCAGAATACCGGTCAGACGATGTATGTAGGCCGTTGCACCTTTGACGACCTGAACGACGAAGCTTCCTTCAGCTGGCTCACTACCTCCAGCAATTCCTACAATCCGGATCCGCTCGTGGTTGAGGAGCTCAAAAAAAATCTGCCTTCCTGTAACCTGGTTATATTTATGGGTACCTGGTGTGAAGACACGCAGAATCTGTTGCCCAAACTGTATAAGACCATGTTACTGGCGCACTGTTTCACCAATTATAATATGTACGCTGTAGACCGCAATAAAGTGTCTAAAGAAAATGAGCAGCAGGCTTACGGAGTGACGATGGTTCCGACAATTATCGTCACAAAAAATGGTAAAGAGCTGGGCCGTATTGTTGAAAACGCAAAAACCACTGTTGAGGCTGACCTGCTCCGCATTTCAGAGAGCGAGGGGAAACCCTTACAAATGACAACACCGGTTTCCCATATGAAAACCGGTGTTGACCCTAATGCCAAAAAGCAGGCTGCTGAAGACGATGAATCGGACGAAAAAGACGAAGACTAAGCTTTCAGTTCTTCTACGCTTTTGAGCACTTTAGTTTTCAGTTCTTCTTTGAAAGCAACCAATCTTTTAAATAATTCCTGATCATGCGTGCCTAATATCTGGGCCGCAAGAATGCCTGCGTTCTGAGCAGCGTTCAGTGCAACCGTGGCAACCGGAACTCCGTTGGGCATCTGAACAATGCTCAGCAAAGAATCCCATCCATCTATAGAGTTGCTGGACTTTACCGGTACACCGATTACCGGCAATGCAGTAAGCGATGCCACCATGCCCGGCAGATGCGCAGCTCCACCCGCGCCTGCTATGATCACTTTAATACCACGTTCGTGTGCCGACTTGGCGTATTCAAACATACGTTCGGGTGTACGATGCGCCGATACGATATTGAGTTCATAAGCAACACTGAGTTTTTGCAATACAGCCGCCGCTTCATTCATTACATTTAGATCGCTGGCGCTGCCCATAATAATTCCTACCATAGAAAAGTGTTTTTACTAAGAGATGATTTTTACAGTGTCTTTAAGTTGTCTCGCTTTTGCAGTAGCCACAGACAGTTCTTTATCTGCCACAGTAATGTGGCCCATTTTGCGGAACGGTTTGGTAATCGCTTTTCCGTACAGATGCACATACACGCCACTTTCACTTAGCGCCGCATCTAATCCTTCATAGCGGGCGGCACCTTCGTATCCTTTTTCTCCCAGCAGGTTGATCATTACAGCCGGACGAACAATATCCGTATTGCCCAATGGCATATTAGTGATCGCACGCAGATGCTGCTCAAATTGTGATGTTACGTTTCCTTCTATTGTATGATGGCCACTGTTGTGTGGTCGGGGGGCAATTTCATTCACAAGTACCTTACCGTCTTTAGTGACAAACAGCTCCACCGCGAGCAATCCGATAATCCCGAGTTTTTCCGCGACCGCGGTAGCAATCTGAATCGCCTGAGATTCCACATCATTGCTGATGTCTGCCGGAGAAAACAGGAACTCCACAAGATTGGCTTCCGGATTGAAGGCGCATTCAACAGAAGGGAAGCAGGAGCTCTCCCCTTTTTCGTTGCGCGCGACGATGACCGAAATCTCTTTTTCAAAATCAACCAGCGACTCCAGCACCGACGGTACATCGAAAGCCTGGTCCAGCTGTAGGGGGTCGGAAAGTTTTACAACGCCTTTGCCATCGTAGCCGCCGGTACGCATTTTCTGGAAAAAAGGAAAAGCTGCGGCGTGCTGTGCGATTTCCGATTTGCCGGATACCAGCACAAATGAAGGTGTTGGAATATGATGCTCCTGATAAAACTGTTTCTGCAATCCCTTGTCTTTGATGAGCTCCACAACTTCAGGTTGGGGAAACACCTTTTTGCCCTCGCTTTGCAACTGCTTCAATGCATCTGTATTCACATTCTCTATCTCAATAGTGATCACATCCTTATCCTTTCCAAAGGCATAAACCGTGTCGAAATCATTGAGGCTGCCCACGCTGAATTCATTGGCAATGTGTTTGCAGGGAGCATTTGGGTCCGGGTCCAGGCAGCATACCTGCAGGTTCAGGTTGATAGCGCTCTGTATCATCATGCGGCCCAGTTGTCCGCCACCCAATACGCCGATTCTTAGTTTATCCGGTTGTAAGTATTCCAAGAGATTGTATTTTCTGCTGCGAAATTAGGCAAAAGCCGCAAGTTAGCCCGCCGGAAAACATTTTTACAGTCGATCCGGCATGTGCGATTTTCTGCCGTGCCGCCCAAAAAATATATATTTGCCGGGATGGAATTACCAGAACATATTCAAATAAATGAGATCGGCAACCAATTGCCTGATCAGATCCTTTTATCCACTGCTGCGCTGGAGCGTGTGCGCCGTAACCGTGATTTCCTGGACGACAAACTGAAGCAGGGAAAAGTACATTATGGTATCAATACCGGTTTCGGGTCACTGTGCAATGTGGTTGTAAGTCCTGAAGATCTTTCTTTACTTCAGGAAAACCTTGTCTGCAGTCACGCCTGCGGTATGGGCGATCGCGTACCGCAAGAGATCGTCCGCTGGATGCTTTTTCTGAAAATAAAAGGACTTTGCGGAGGCTACAGTGGTGTTCGTCCGGTTATTGTAGAGCGGCTTGCGGAAATGTACAACCGGAATATCATACCTGTGGTATACGAGCTGGGTTCGCTCGGAGCTTCCGGGGATCTTGCTCCGCTGGCACATATGAGTCTGCCTTTGCTCGGTAAAGGCGAAGTGTACTATAAAGGTGCTATTGTTCCTTCTTCAGAAGCGTTGCAGACGGAGGGTCTTCCCGTTCTGAGCCTGGCGGCGAAAGAAGGATTGGCGCTCCTGAACGGAACACAATTCATGAGCGGTTATGGTTCCTGGGCATACATGGCAGCCAGCCGCCTTTCTGAGTGGGCCGATGCGATAGCCACTATTTCCGGAGAAGCATTCATGATGAAAGCAGATCCGTTCCACCCGACTATCCACACGATCCGCCCGCACAAAGGACAGATGGAGACGGCGGCCAATATCCGCAGTTATCTTGCCGGAAGCACATTGCAGCAGCAACATAAGGAGCAGGTACAGGATCCGTATTCTTTCCGCTGCATTCCCCAGGTGCATGGCGCGAGCAAAGACAGTCTGCGCTTCTTCAGCGAAGTGCTGCATACCGAGATCAACGCAGTAACCGATAATCCGCTGGTGATAGCCGAAGAAGATCTTATAGTAAGCGGTGGTAATTTCCACGGGCAGCCGATGGCACTGCAGTTGGATTTTCTCGCTATTGCCATGGCAGAACTTGGAAATATTTCGGAACGCAGAACCTATCTCCTCATCAGCGGTCAGCGTGGGTTACCGCCTTTCCTGGCGCCTGATGCGGGACTGAATTCCGGATTTATGATCGCTCAATACACCGCTGCCGGTATTGTAAGTCAGAGCAAGCAATACTGTACTCCTGCATCTGCCGACAGCATCGTGAGCAGCAACGGACAGGAAGACCATGTGAGCATGGGGGCCAATGCCGCCACTAAATTGTACAAAGTACTGCAGAACGTACAGCGTGTGCTGGCAATCGAGTTGCTTACTGCTGCGCAGGCAATGGAGTTCCGTCGTCCGCTGCAAACTTCACCGGCACTGGAACGCATATTGCAGGCTTTCCGTAAAGAAATTTCCTTTATGGACAAAGACCGTATTCTGCATGACGATATGGTGTGTGCTGAACAATTCCTGGATCAGCGAATTGCCTCCCTGTAGTATTGTTTCAAAAATATTTACCGGTTTTTCGCGTACCTTCAGTGTAACGAAAAACCGGTTTTTTTATGAAAAGCTACGACACCGTTTCTGAAGCAGTTAACGATCTGAAAGTTCGCGGGTATACGGTTGATTTTAACCTGGGCGCAGGCGGGGATATGCTCGTGTACCATAACGACAAAGCACTTTCCCCACGGGAATTCGAAATAGATGAATTTTACCGTTTCGAGGGGAATACTGATCCCGGTGACGAAATGATTGTATACGCAATCAGTTCGACCCACTACGATATACATGGAGTACTGGTAAATGCTTTCGGTGCTTATGCCGATTCAAAAAGCGATGAGATGGTACGTAAATTAAGTGTGCATCACGAATAGTAAGGATCTCAAACCACTTACTGCTCTGCAAAATCTGTATCTTCGTTTACGAAAACACGAATAATCATGTTGGTACAAAAAGGTTCGGCCACCAGGGAAAAGATACTCGGTAAGATACGCGCTGCATTGCGCGATCACGCTGCGTCGATGCCATTTCCCGAAGCCGATCATTTTGACCCGAAAGATGGATTTGTTCACAGTGAGCTTGGCAAAGACGAATTGTTTGCGGAAAGCTTTTTATCTCTTGGCGGTAAGTATATTTACTGTGCAAACGATGAAGAAGCGCTGGAGCAGATAACGGCACTCCACACTACATTCGGCTGGCAGAAATTATTCTGTGCAGACAGCCGTTACCTGGACAAAGCGAGGCAAGCACAATTACACTTTGTGTTGCCGCCTGATAACGCAGACGAAACTGCCGATGCGTGTATTACACGTTGTGAAGCACTCATAGCACGCACCGGTTCATTCCTCATCAGCAGCCGCCAGGAATTCGGCCGCGTAAGCCCGGTATTTTATCCGGTGCATATTGTGGTTGCTTACCAGAGCGACCTGGTGTATGACATTGCCGATGCCTACGAAAAAGTAAAGAAGAAATATAAAGATCAGCCTCCTTCCATGATCAGCCTGCAGACAGGTCCCAGCCGTACTGCGGATATAGAAAAGACACTGGTAACCGGTGTGCATGGCCCCAAAGAAGTATTCTGCATCTACATTGATCAATGATAACTAACAGACGAATCAGAAGCACTAAGAAGAACTATGCTGGTAAAAGTTTCAGGCAGCGCCGTACAGGGCGTGCAGGCCATTACAATCACTATTGAAGTGGACGACACCGGTGGAATGACCGGTTATTTTATAGTAGGGCTACCGGACAACGCGGTCAAGGAAAGTCTGGAGCGTATTGTTTCCGCGATCAAGAACAACGGCTTTGATCGTCCCCGTACCAAAATACTCGTGAATATGGCTCCGGCGGATATCCGTAAAGAAGGCTCTGCCTACGATCTGCCGATTGCACTGGGTATGCTGGCAGCTTCAGGTCAGATAGCTGCCGATTTCCTGTCCGATTATATTATTATGGGAGAACTGTCGCTGGACGGCTCCCTGCAACCTATCCGTGGTGCTTTGCCCATGGCCATCCAGGCGCGGAACGAACAGTTCAAAGGGATGATACTGCCCGCCGCCAACGCACGCGAGGCCGCTCTTGTGAACAACCTGGAAGTGTATGGCGTACATCACATTCTTGAGGTAATTGATTTTTTCCGTGATCCCTCCACGCTGAAACCTGTTGTGGTAAACACACGCGAAGAATTTTTCGAAAATCAGCAGCATTTTGAGCTCGACTTCAGTGATGTGAAAGGACAGGAAAATGTAAAGCGTGCGTTGGAGATCGCTGCGGCCGGCGGACACAACGCAATCCTGATAGGCCCTCCGGGTGCCGGCAAAACAATGCTTGCGAAAAGGCTGCCTACCATCCTTCCGCCACTTACACTGCACGAAGCGCTGGAGACTACCAAGATACATTCTGTTGCAGGAAAGCTTCCGGGCCACGCTTCACTTATTGCGCAGAGACCTTTTCGCGCACCGCATCATACCATAAGTGATGCCGCGCTGGTGGGCGGAGGAGGTGTTCCGCAACCGGGTGAAATATCACTCGCACATAACGGGGTTTTATTTCTGGATGAATTGCCGGAATTCAAACGTACGGTGCTGGAGGTAATGCGGCAACCGATGGAAGAACGGCATGTGACCATTTCACGGGCCCGGCTGAGCGTAGATTTCCCGGCAAGCTTTATGCTGATCGCTTCCATGAATCCCTGTCCCTGCGGCTATTACAATCATCCGGAAAAGCAATGCTCCTGTGCTCCTGTTGCGGTGCAGCGTTATCTCAATAAAGTATCGGGTCCTTTGCTGGACCGTATAGACCTCCATGTGGAAGTAACTCCCGTATCTTTTTCTGAACTGAGCAGCGAAAACCTGCAAAAAAACAGCGCAGAAGATAGTGCCGCCATCAGAGCAAGAGTGATCAAAGCCCGGGAATTGCAGGAGCAGCGGTTTGCGGATCAGGACGGCATTTATTGCAACGCACAGATGGGTACCCGGCAATTGCGGGAAGTATGCGCGATCAGCCCGGTGGGGGCAAAATTGCTGAAAACGGCTATGGAGCGGCTTAATCTTTCAGCGCGGGCTTACGACCGGATTCTGAAGGTGTCGCGCACCATAGCTGATCTGGCCGGTAGCGAAATGATCCGGCCCGAGTTTCTCGCCGAAGCGATACAGTACCGAAGCCTCGATCGTGAAGGATGGGCGGGATGAGCCGGTCTTGGATTAATTTACGATACACAGGTATTCCGATGCTCTTTGTACACCATTTTCTTTAAAACCCATTTACCTTCGTGCCATGTCAGAGAAAAAATTATTTCTGTTAGACGCTATGGCGCTGATCTACCGTGCATATTTCGCACTGCAGCGTAATCCGCGTGTTACCTCGAAAGGCAAAAATACCAATGCCCAGTTTGGCTTTACCAATACCCTGCTGGAATTGCTGAACAAAGAAAAGCCGTCCCATCTCGCTGTGGTTTTCGATACCCAAACGGCAACCGTCCGCCACGACGATTTCACCGATTACAAGGCAAATCGTCAGGAAGCACCCGAAGATCTGTTACAGGCCATACCCGATATCAAACGAATCATACGCGGTTTCAGTCTGCCCTGCAAGGAACTGGACGGCTACGAAGCTGATGACCTGATCGGCACACTGGCGTGGGAAGCGGCAGACCTGGGGTACACCGTATACATGGTTACCCCCGATAAAGACTATGGACAACTTGTGAAGGAACAGGTACTGATCTACAAACCCGCCGCTTTTGGTCAGGGACCGCAGGTACTGGGTATAAAAGAAGTGTGCGAAAAATGGGATATCAAGCGTGTGGACCAGGTGATCGATCTGCTGGGACTGATGGGCGATGCGAGCGATAATATACCGGGTATTAAAGGCGTTGGGGAAAAAACAGCTGCCAAACTCCTTGCCCAGTATGATACACTGGAGAATGTACTCGAATTTGCACATGAGATAAAAGGCGCACTCGGAGAGAAAGTTCGTGCGGGAAAAGAAAGTGCGGTTATGTCCAAACGCCTCGCCACGATCATCACCAATGTACCTGTGCAATTTCACGAAGAAGATTTCCGTGTGAAAGACTGGGACAAAGATGCACTGAAGGAAGTGTTTGCCGAGCTTGAATTTAAAACACTGGCTGCAAGATTGCTGGGTGAAGCTCCGGCAGCTCCCGTGAATAAGGACCTTTTCGGTAATGACGTTCGTACGAAGACTTCCGCTCCCGCTAAGGAAGATGCCGCTGCGTTGCTCGGCCCCACGCAGCAGATGCTGTTTGATATGCTGCCGCAAAGCACCGATACGATCCACACATTGCCGCATGAGTATACCTTACTTAGTGAAAACGATCTGGACATATTCCTGCCAAAGCTGCATGCACAGAAAGAAATCTGCTTCGATACCGAAACAACAAATATTGATGCGAACCTTGCGGAACTAGTAGGTATGAGCTTTGCATGGGAAAAGGGAAAGGCATACTATCTGCCCGTACCGGCCGACGCCGAAAGTGTGGTGGCTATCCTTGAAAGATTCCGTCCTGTTTTTGAAGATGAGGATAAAGAGTGGATCGGACAGAATATCAAGTATGATATGCTGATGCTGAAATGGTACGGATACGAGCTCAAAGGGAAAATATATGATACAATGCTGGCGCACTATGTGATTGAGCCGGAGGGTAAACGGAATATGGATGTGCTCAGTACGAAATACCTGAATTACGAACCGGTGTCTATAGAAACCCTTATCGGTAAAAAGGGAAAGACACAGGGAAATATGCGCGATGTACCGTTGAATGAGATCAAAGATTATGCGGCGGAAGATGCGGATGTTACGTTTCAGCTCAAACAGGTGTTCGATCCCTTGCTGAAAGAAAGGGAAGTGGAACGCGTATTCCGGGAAATAGAAAATCCCCTGGTACCGGTGCTCACGGATATGGAGTACGAAGGCATTCGCGTGGATGAGCATTTTCTGATCAATTACTCTAAGGAATTACAGACGGATATAGGGCTTGCGGAAGCGCGCGTATACGAGCAGGCGGGTGTACGTTTTAATCTCGCATCACCCAAACAGCTCGGCGAAGTTTTATTTGAGCATATGAAGCTCGACCCGAAAGCAAAAAAGACAAAGACCGGACAATACGCGACGGGTGAAGATGTCCTCGAGAAGCTGCGCAATCAGCATCAGATCGTGGACGACATTCTCGCCTACCGTGAACTGACCAAACTGAAAAGTACGTATGTGGATGCATTGCCGCAACTCATCAACCCGAAGACAGGCCGGCTCCATACGTCCTTTAATCAGGCTGTAGCAGTTACAGGACGACTTAGTTCCAACAACCCAAATCTGCAGAATATACCGATCAAAACAGAGCGCGGAAGGGAGATCAGAAAAGCATTTATTCCACGCGATTCAGATCATGTGCTGCTGTCTGCGGATTATTCACAGATAGAATTGCGCATTATTGCTGCTATAAGCGAAGATGAACGCATGATACAGGCGTTCCGTGAAGGAAAAGACATTCATACCGCGACCGCAGCTAATGTATATGGCGTTCCGGAAACGGAAGTAGATAAAACCATGCGACGTAATGCCAAAGCCGTAAACTTTGGGATCATCTACGGACAGTCGGCTTTCGGACTTGCAGAAAACCTGGGTATCTCGCGCACAGAGGCCAAAGGCATCATTGATGCTTACTTCACACAGTTTGCAGGCATTCGCCGTTATATGAGCACTACCATCAGTTTTGCACATGATCATGGTTACGTGCAAACCCTCTCCGGCCGTAAGCGCTGGCTTCCGGATATCGTAAGCGGTAATCAGGTAGTACGCGGCTACGCTGAACGCAACGCCATCAACATGCCGATACAGGGAACCGCCGCAGACATGATCAAGCGCGCGATGATCGCCGTTCACTACGCGCTGAAACGGGAAAAGCTCCAGACGAGAATGATCCTTCAGGTGCATGATGAATTGGTGCTTGATGTTCCGAAAAATGAAATCGAAACGGTGCAGCAGCTCATTGTAACGGAAATGGAACAGGCGATGCCGCTGCCCAACGGAGTTCCTGTAAAGGCAGAAAGCGGCTTCGGTGCCAATTGGCTCGAGGCCCATTAATTACACAAAAAATACAAGATCATGAGACCCATATTTTATTATCTCGCTACCTGCTCCACCTGTCAGAAGATCATACAGGAGGCGGGCATAACCCCGGACAAATTTGACATGCAGGATATCAAGACCGACAAGATAACTGCAAAGCAACTGGATGATATGAAAGCACTCGCAGGCAACTACGAAGCGCTGTTCAGCCGCCGCTCCATGCAGTATACGGCAAGGGGATTAAAAGAGGTGAACCTTTCCGAAAAAGATTTCCGCAACCTGATACTGGAAGAATATACATTCCTGAAGCGGCCCGTTGCTGTGATCGGTAAAGAAATATTTATCGGAAACACAAAAGCCAACGTTCAGGCACTGAAGGAACGAGCGTCTCAGCTATAGCGCCGGAGGTGAAACTTCACGCCTTATTTGCATAAATTAAGACTATTTTTGTAGATCATTCATTCATTTCAGGCCTAGCGCAATATGGAAAAACCGATTATTGGATTCACTACCGGAGACATCAATGGAGTGGGTCCGGAACTGATCATTAAAACACTGGCAGATAACCGTATTCTTGATATCTGCACCCCGGTTATCTTTTCCTCCAATAAGGTGATCAACTACTATCGACGTATTGTTTCTGATCACCAGCTGAATTTTAACAGCACGAAGGAGATGGACAAACTGAATACCAAGCAGGTGAATGTATTCAACTGCTGGGATGAGGAAGTACCGATTCAACCGGGAGTGCTCACGGAAGCAGGAGGTAAGTATGCGGTTCGTTCATTAGAGGTTGCGGCGCAGTGCCTGAAAGATGGTCAGCTGGATGCACTGGTAACCGGCCCCATCAATAAAGCGAATGCCCACTCTGCGAATTTTCCTTATTCCGGTCATACACCTTTTCTGAAAGATAAATTTGAAGCAAAAGATGTATTGATGCTGCTTTACCATAATGATCTGCGCGTGGCGCTCGTAACAGAGCATGTGCCTGTAGATAAAGTGTCGGATCATATCACTACCGAAAATCTGCAAAGTAAGCTGACGCTCCTGCGCGATACGCTTGTGCGTGATTTCGGGATCGACAAGCCGAAGATCGCTGTGCTGGGACTTAACCCTCATGCCGGAGACGATGGTATGATCGGTACGGAAGAGCAGACTGTTATCAAGCCGTTGGTGGACCAATGGAAACAGCAGGGACATCTCGTGTTCGGTCCATACAGTGCAGACGGATTTTTTGCGAAAGGCAATTATCGCAATTTCGACGCGATACTTGCTATGTACCACGATCAGGGACTGATTCCGTTCAAAACCCTCGCTCACGGTGAAGGTGTGAACTTTACAGCCGGGCTTCCGGTGGTACGTACTTCACCCGATCACGGAACCGCTTTCGACATTGCAGGAAAAAACCTTGCGGACAACGGCTCCTTCCTGGAAGCTGTGTTTCAGGCCGTGAACCTCGTACGCCAGAGAGAACAATATGATGAATATACGGCAAATCCGCTCCGTCGCCGCAAAATGGAGAAAGAACGTGATTAAGCAATAAACGCAGCCACCTATCATACAAAGAGACAAGCAAGAACAATGATTCAATTCGAAAAATTTACGCTGGACAACGGATTGCGGGTGATCGTACACCACGATGCGGCATCTCCGATGGTAGCCGTGAATGTTTTATACGATGTGGGCGCCCGCGACGAAGATCCCCAACAGACGGGCTTTGCGCATTTATTTGAGCACCTCATGTTTGGAGGTTCGGTACATATCCCGGATTACGATACACCGCTTCAGATGGCAGGAGGAGAGAACAATGCCTACACCACTAACGACATTACCAACTATTACATACAGCTGCCGAAGCAGAATATGGAGACCGCTTTCTGGCTGGAAAGCGATCGCATGCTGTCTCTGGCGTTCAGTAAGAAAAGCCTTGAAGTGCAGCGGAAAGTAGTGTGCGAAGAGTTTAAAGAGCACTATATCAACAAACCATACGGCGATGCCTGGAAGTACCTGCGTGAATTGTGCTACCAGCAGCACCCTTACAGATGGATGACCATCGGGAAAGAGCTGAAGCATATCGAAGACGCACAGCTTGAAGACGTAAAACATTTTTTCTTTAAACACTATAACCCGCAGAATGCTGTTCTGTGTGTTGCCGGAGACATAAACAAAGATGAAGTGCTTGCCATGGCGGAAAAATGGTTTGGGGGTATTCCCTCAGGGGAGCAGTACACACGTGCTCTGCCGCAGGAACCCCGGCAGGAAGCACCGCGTACGGAAACACTGCACCGCGATGTTCCGCTGAATGCGCTTTATAAGGCCTGGCATATGCCGGCCAGATTGCAAAAGGGATACCACGAATGTGATCTGATCACCGAGATCATGGGAAACGGCTACGCATCCCGCATGTACCGCTCGCTGGTAAAAGAACAGAAACTGTTCAGCAATATCAACTGTTATCATACCGGCAGCCTCGATGCAGGTCTGCTGGTGATAGAAGGTAAGATTGCGGCAGGCAAACTTCCGGGGGAAGCGGATAAAGCGATCAGAGAAGAAATTGCGCTGTTGCTGAAAGATGGCGTAAGCGACAGCGAACTGGAAAAAGCAAAGAATAAGATCGAATCGATGATCGCATTTGAAGATATGAGTTTGCTGTCCCGTGCAAATAACCTTGCCTTTTACGAATTGCTGGGAGACGCCGCCCAGATCAACGACGAGTTGAACAAATATCAGGCGGTCACCAGTGAAGGATTGCTGGCTACAGCACGCAATGTGTTCCGCGAAGGCAACGAAAACACGCTCTTTTATTTGTCTGCTCCGGCAAATGCATAATCTTTCAGGCCCCGTTCACCGGGGCCTTTTTATTATCATCGCTTTAAGGCACAAACCAAAATAAATGAACTATGTTTGTGAAGCCGTATTTACTTTATTTCAGCGCTTCATGGCATTTCGTCGTTTTATTTTCTGCTTCCTGTTATTGTTTCCGCTTGTCTCATCCGCGCAGGTAGAGCAATCCAAAGAAAAGACCCCCAGGGTTTTATTTTTACTGGATGGCTCCTCCAGTATGGCCGAAGATTGGACGTCCGGTAAAACACGGTTCCAACAGGCACGAACCTTTATACTTACCCTGCTGGACAGCCTGAGCGCAGCGAATGATAAGGTCGAATTCGGTCTGCGTGTATTCGGGCATCAGTATCCGGCTCAGGAACGTAACTGCTATGATACTAAGCTTGAGATCGGTTTTTCGCGTTACAGCGGAATCCAGATGTCTACCCGGCTCGAGTCGCTTCATGGCTACGGTGTATCGCCGATTGCCTATTCTCTCAGCGAGGCAGCTATGGAAGATTTCGAAAATGAAAGTAAATATGCCTACAGCATCATTCTCGTCACGGACGGTGGAGAAAGCTGCGACGGCGATATCTGCCAGGTGGTGAATAAACTGCTGCAGCGTAAAATTTTCTTTAAGCCTTATATTGTCAGTCTGGTGGATTATGCACCGCTGAAAGATATGTACGCCTGTCTCGGCACCTTCCTTACGGTCAGTAATGCTGCACAGCAAACCCCTGTAATCTCGAAAATTGTAGATGGTCACCGGGAAGGATTTATCCGGGCAAAAACCGGAGCAGTGATTCCCGTAATGCCTGTAACGGCAAAACCGGAAACGCCGAAACCTGCAGTACCCTCCAAGCCTGCGGTGATACCGGACACCATACGTATCCCAATCCAGATCAGGAAGACAGATTCCACGCAGCAGATCGTTCCGGTGCAACCCAGGCAGGAAATACCCAAACCTGCTCCTGCACCGCGCAAAAAGGAAAATATCCAGCCTTTGCGTCTTAAATCCGGCAAAAGGACATTTAAGGTAATCCAGGAAGCAGTACCTCCTGCTGCAACACCGGTACCGGTAAGACCGTTCCTGCTGTCGGCGATAGGCAACCGGCCTCCCGAACCTCCCAAACCAGTACTGCGCACCGCCCTTAAGCCATTGCCTGCTGTAGGCGGCCGTAAGCCCAGAAATATGCGTTTGCTTACTGTTATTCCTTCGCCCAAACAGATTCCGGTTCATCCAATGGAACTGACAAAGTTTGTGAAAGAAACACCGGCGGTGGTGGCAACTCCGGCACCTGCACCCGTAAAAGCAACTCCGACTCCAACGCCCGCAACTGCTAAGCCTGCTGTCGCTGCCAGACCCACCCCAACTCCTGCACCGGTAAAGCCTGCACTTGCACCGGCAAATTATACACAGGAAAAAACACCTGCAGACCAAACGCTCGTCGAAGTCGTATTCACGGATGGTAACGGCAGGTTTTACAGTACCACACCGCAGATCCAGTTAAGCGACCCGGCGACCAATAAACCCGTAAAATTATTTTACCGCACGGTGGACGAAAATGGCAATCCGGATCCGGTACAGGTACAGGCGGGTGTTTATAATCTCAGCGTTGTGGGAAGCGACAAGACTTTCCTAAAATCCGTGGAAATAGTGGCGAAGACACGTAATAAGATCACAATCACCGTAAGCAGCGGTTCGCTTAAATTCGTTTGGCGCGGTGGTACCAATAAAGAACCGGTTTCCAAATATTTTGCCCAGGTAAAAAGAAATTTTGTACCGCAACCGATGGTTACACAGCGTTGCGATACGGTGATGCCTTACCCTCCCGGCAATTACCATATTGAAATTAATACGGTTCCCGTTTCTGTACGCTCGGTCGATCTTACGTTTGGCGCAACTGTGATTATTCCCATCGACGAACCGGGAATCGTGCAGGTTACCAATACGGAGACACTTGGTAAGGCGACCCTTTATTACCAGCTCGGAGATAAGTTTATGCAATTTTCGGCGCTCAATATCATTGGTAATCCCGGTTCTCAGACTATGGAATTGCTTCCGGGCCTGTATGAGATTCATTATACACTCGGGGCCGGTTTGCCCGAAAAGGTGGTGGCATTTCACGTTTATGCTACCAAAACCACTTCATTGGAACTAAAATAACGCAATGTCCTCAACTATTACCCTAACACGGATCGACGCCCGGCACCCCTTATTTCCGGAAGTATTTGCACTCAGAGATGCGGGCCTGCGCAAGCCTTTAGGTCAGTCGCTGTACGAGGAGGATACTTCGGGCGACCTGGAAGATGATATTTTTATTGCGCAGGATGGGGCCAGGGTAATTGGTTGCCTGATGGCGAAGCCATTACCGGGCCAGGTGGTAAAGCTGCGTCAGATGATAGTGGATTCCTCGTTTCAGGGTAAAGGCATTGGTCGCGAACTGATGCAGGCTGCTGAAGCTTTTGTGAGAAGCAACGGCGCAAAGCAGATTCTGCTGCATGCACGCAGCACAGCCATTCCCTTTTATGAAAAGCTGGGTTATGCGATGCAGGGTGACACTTTTGAGGAAGTAGGTATCCCGCATAAGCTTATGACTAAGGAATTATAGATTTTTCCAAACACTTTCCTTTCAGCTAAATCCTAACTTTGCCTGATGTCTTTATTTGATCGGGACCAGAAGCCATACCTGATAGCAGGCCCCTGTAGTGCAGAGAGCCGCGAACAGTTGTGGCAAACAGCTGAGGGCTTACAATCATTACCTGTAAAACTTTTCCGGGCGGGAGTGTGGAAACCCCGCACAAGACCCGGTTCATTTGAGGGTAAAGGGGTGCAGGCGCTGGAGTGGATGGCGGAGATTAAAAAACATTTCGGCTTTTCCCTGACAGTGGAAGTAGCCGAAGCCGAGCACATCGAGCAGGCAATGCGCTATGGAGTGGATTGTGTCTGGATAGGTGCACGCACCACAGTAAACCCTTTCCAGGTGCAGCATATAGCTGATGCGCTGAAAGGCACATCGCTGGCAGTGATGGTCAAGAATCCGGTGAACCCCGACACTGATCTGTGGCAGGGGGCCATAGAGCGGATTGCAGCAGCAGGCATACGTGACATTGCTGCTATTCATCGCGGGTTTTCGATGTATAAGAGTGATTCAGGCTACCGAAACCAGCCACACTGGATCATACCTGTGGAGCTGCGCCGCAGAATGCCGGGATTGCCTATATTCTGTGACCCCAGCCATATAACGGGGAAGGCTGCCAATGTTGCAACTGTGGCCCAGAAAGCCATGCATATTGGTTTTGACGGACTGATGATCGAAACACATATTGACCCGGCACATGCACTCACCGATGCGGCGCAACAGATCACCCCAGCCCAGCTCGCAGAACTGCTTGCCGGATTGGTGATACGCCGCGAAATGGCGGAGACTGAAGGCGAGGATTTACTGAAGATCGAGTTCCTGCGTCAGTCTGCTGACAGTATCGATACAGAAATTATTGAATTGCTTGCGAAGCGTATGGAGCTCAGCGCTCAGCTCGGGGAGATCAAAGGGCGTAACCAGATCACCGCGTATCAGCCGGAGCGCTGGCGGGAGATCATGGAAACCCGGAAATCACAAGCAGCCAGGCTTTCCCTGAACCAGGATTATATCGCCGCGCTGTGGCAGATCATTCATGATGAGAGCATCCGCAAACAACTGGAGCAACTTGCAGCAAAAGAGCAATAAAACTGTATTTTTACCCGAATAAATCAAGTCTCCATTGGCCCTTATCCAACATACCAATATTCAGGTTCGCTTTGATCAGCAGGCCGACAATTCCGCACATTATGTATTGCCCTTCATCGAATCCACGCATGTGATCGATGCAACAACAAGTGTGATGGAGGTGGGTTGTTCGGAAGGTGGTGTGCTGCGTCCGTTCCTGGAGAGAGGGTGCACCTGTCTCGGTGTGGACCTTGAGCAGAACAGGATCGATAATGCCAATCGCCTGCTTGCAGATGAAGTGGCAAAAGGGAAAGCAACCTTTGTCTGCCAGAATATTTACGAAGCAGCGTTTGTAGCACGATATGAGCATAGTTTCGATATTATTATCCTTAAGGATGTGATCGAACATGTACCGGAGCAGGAAAAATTTATCCCGCACCTGATGCGGTTTCTCAAACCCGGCGGTCAGATATTTTTCGGGTTTCCTCCCTGGTATATGCCTTTCGGCGGGCATCAGCAGGTATGCGCCGGTAAGCTTACCAGCAAACTGCCTTATTACCATATACTGCCGAGACCTCTTTACCTCGGGTTTCTGAAGATGATGGGAGAATCGCCAACCACCATCCAAACACTGGCGGAGATCTGGGATACAAGTATCACCATCGGGCAATTTGAAAAATATGTGAAGCGGGCCGGACTTAAAGTAATACACAAGCAGCATTACCTGATCAACCCGATCTATAAGTTCAAATTCGGACTGCAACCACGTAAGCAGGCCGCGTTTGTAGGATATATACCCTTTCTGCGCAATTTTATTACTACCTGCGTTTATTACACGGTGGCACCTTTATAGATAAAGCCGGAGGATCTCCCTCCGGCTTTATCATGCATTTTCAAGATCCGCGATAATCAGTTTTTTCATTTTCATCAGTCGCTCCATAACCTGTGCCGATCGCTCCGGACTGCTCATCAGCGATCCGAGACCGTCAAAAACAATCTGCCAGGATACCCCGAATTTATCTTTCAGCCAACCGCACATGCTTTCTGATCCACCGTTGTCTGTAAGCTTTTCCCAGTAATGATCTATCTCCTCCTGGTTGCGGCAGGAAACAACAAGCGAGATACCTTCGTTGAAGGAGAAAGGATGCGGATGTCCGCTGTCGATCCCCATCATCACAAAACCGTTGATCCTGAACTGCTCGTGCTTTACATGCCCGGGTGTATCTCCCTCTCCTTCCTGGTAGCGTGCGATTCCCATGGAGATGGAATCGGGGAAAATATCCGTGTACAGATTCAGCGCTTCTTCGGCTTTCCCGTTTTGTGCACCGGAGAAAAGCAATAAAGGCGCGAACTTTTGTCCGACATCGCTCATTTTTCCAAATGCTAATTGCCACGAAACGCCGTATTTATCCTGTATCCATCCATAGTGGCTGCTCCAGGGATAAGTTCCGAGCGGCATAAGCACCTGCCCGCCCTGCTCCAGTTTTTTCCATGCATCGTCCACTTCTTCTATAGTTTCACAAACCACATAAAAAGATATGGACGGATTAGGCCGGAACATTGGTCCGCCGTTCAGCAGCATAAACGGCTCGCCGGATAAGGTAATACTTGTGACTACAGGATTGTGTGCGGTAACTGCCCCTTTTCCAAACGTTTCTATATAAAAATCAGCAGCCTCGGCTGCATTGCCGTCAAACCAGATGCAGGGATAAACAGGATGGCTCATAGTAGGATTTGTTATGATGTCAGACGAAGATAAGTAATATGGAATGCCTTTTCGCTTAACCATTAATTGATCTATCCTTTTTGCGATAGCTTTAGTAGTTTTGCACCTTAAACAAAAACTTAAACACCCACGAAATGGAAAATCAGGATCAGCAACAATTGAACATAGAACTTACAGAAGAAGTTGCAGACGGGCAGTATGCGAACCTCGCGGTGATCACGCACTCTTTCGCAGAGTTTATTATCGACTTTGTGAATGTAATGCCTAATACACCCAAATCTAAAGTGAAATCCCGTATCGTGATGACACCGCAGCACGCTAAACGCCTGATGCTCGCGCTGATCGATAATGTTAAACAATTTGAAGCCGCTAACGGCCTCATTAAAGAGCAGGCACAGACACAGGTACCGTTCACTCCGATCGGAAACCCCGGCCAAGCTTAATATTTACTTCTTTTATCAGCCTACAAGGTTCTTTTTAGATGCATAACAAAATCCTCATTCTCGATTTCGGATCTCAATACACCCAGCTCATTGCCCGTTGCGTGCGCGAGCTGAATGTTTACTGTGAGATACAGCCCTGTACCAAACCCGTAGCATACGATGCGTCTCTGAAAGGGATCATTCTTTCCGGATCTCCGTTCTCCGTGAACGATCCGGCTGCACCGAAGCCTGACATTCACGAAATGGCGCAAAAGGTTCCGGTACTCGCAGTGTGCTATGGTGCTCAGTTGCTGGCACAGCAGACCGGTGGCGAAGTGGGGAAATCCGCACATCGCGAATACGGACGTGCGCATCTGAAAGGGATTATCGCAAATGCACTGATGAAAGGAGTTTCCGACGGTTCACAGGTATGGATGAGTCACAGTGACTCTATCAAACGCCTGGCCGACGGTTTTGAAATTATTGCAACTACAGACAGTATTCCGGTTGCAGCCTTCCGTTCTACAGAAGCATATGCCCCGAATCCTGTTTATGCAATCCAGTTCCATCCTGAAGTAACCCATAGCCTGGATGGCCGCAAAATGCTGCATAATTTCCTTACCGACATCTGCGGTTGCGCACAGGACTGGACTCCGGCTGCGTTTGTTGCGGAAACAGTAGCGCAACTTAAAGAGCAGATCGGAGATCAGAAAGTGGTGATGGCTTTAAGCGGCGGCGTGGATTCCACAGTGGCCGCCATGCTCATCAATAAAGCCATCGGCGACCGTCTGTATTGCATTTTTGTAGACAACGGATTGCTGCGCAAAGATGAGTTCACGCAGGTATTGGATGGCTATAAAACTTTAGGCCTGAATGTAAAAGGCGTAGACGCAAGCCACACTTTCTATAAAGAGATGGAAGGCGTCAGCGATCCGGAACAGAAACGTAAGATCATCGGCAGGCTTTTCATCGACGTATTCGTTGAAGAGGCCAGGCTGCTTGATGGCGTCAGCTTCCTGGGTCAGGGAACCATCTACCCCGATGTGATTGAATCCATGTCTGTGCACGGACCATCCCAGACTATCAAATCGCACCACAATGTGGGCGGTTTACCTGAAAAAATGCACATGAAGCTTGTAGAGCCTTTGCGTGCGTTGTTCAAAGATGAGGTACGCCGTATCGGAACCGAAATGGGTATAGCCCCTATCTTCATCGGGCGTCATCCTTTCCCTGGACCCGGCTTGGGTATCCGTGTGCTGGGTGCAGTGTCTGAAGAAAAAGTAAAAATGCTGCAGGAAGCAGATGCGATCTACATCAATCTGCTGCGCGAAAAGGGATTGTACGACCAGGTGTGGCAGGCCGGCGCTATGCTGCTGCCGGTACAGAGTGTGGGAGTAATGGGCGATGAGCGTACTTATGAATACACGGTTGCGCTGAGAGCGGTTACTTCTGTTGACGGTATGACCGCAGACTGGGCACAATTACCTTACGATTTCCTGGCTCAGGTGTCTAATGATATTATCAATCGGGTAAGAGGCGTGAATCGTGTCGTGTACGACATCAGCTCCAAACCTCCTGCTACGATCGAATGGGAATAATCACCCCATTTCCATAAACCTAAAATGTAACGCAAAACTCGTGTACCGCAAAGTATTAGGATGTTTTCTGAGCTTATCGCTGGTTGCTGCAACCGGCGTTCAGGCACAATCCCGGAAGTCTGACAGAAAGACCGAAAAGGAAAGTGCGGCTGCTAAAAGAAACGCATCCGGCGAGCCCGCGAAAACAGAAAAAAAACGCCGAAAAAAGCGTTTGGACCTTCCCGATAGCCGGCAGAGGGACCGTTACCGGATCGATGTACTTGTTCCACTTTACCTGGATGAACTGGTGAAAGAAAATAAAGTGCAGAAATCCCATATTCCCGAAAAAGCGCTGGCCGGTCTTTATTTTTATGAAGGTGTGCGACTGGCGGTCGATACACTCGCAAGTATGGGTTACAGTACCGATATCTTCGTTCATGATATTGCTGAAGGGTCTGCTGCATTGCTGAACGAAGACAGTCTGGGTAAGACAGATCTAATCATCGGCTTTGTGCCAACAAATGAAGTGGCCCCTGTAGCAAAGTTTGCGCAGGAACATACCGTCAATTTCGTTTCTGCATTCTCCCCTTCAGATGCAGGTATCAGCAACAATCCTTATTTCTTTCTGATCAACCCGACCCTGGAGCATAATTGCGAAGCGCTCGCTAAAGCGATTGCAAAACGGCGCAGCAAAGAGTTTATGGTTGTGTATAAACGTCAGTCTCAGAATCTGGACAGCGCTGCTTTCTCTTTTTTGCTGGATAGCGGGCACCTGAAAAACTTCGCGGAACTTTCTGCTACAACACCACCCGATTCTGCAGCTATTGCTTCAGCAATAGATCTTTCCGGCGGCAACATGATCGTAATGCCGGTTATGGACCCTGGTTACGCGTTAAGCCTGCTGTCAGATCTGCACCACTATTTCCCGGAAGCACGCTTTGAAGTATTTGGTATGCCTACCTGGAAGTCCATCGTGAACGATCGCAGGGTGCTTGCATTCGGAGATCATATTGCTATCAACATTACACAGCCTTACTATTTCGACCCTACGGTGTCGGCAGGATTAATGCTTTCCGAACGATACCGGCAAACATATTCCGGAAAGGCCGGAGAACTTACCTACCGCGGATTTGAACTCAGTTACTGGATGGTAGACCTGCTGAATAAATACGGTACCCTGTTTAATGAAAAGACCGGCGATAACGGCATGGCCATTTTCACCAAATTTGATATCAAACCCAAGTGGGACGCAGACAACAATTTCTATTATTTTGAAAATACCAATCTCTATCTGTACCGCTACGTATCCGGCAGCGTATTGGTAGAATAGCATATAACACGAAACAAAAAAACAATTATCCATATGAAAAATACCATAAGCAGATTGCTTACCGTGTCTTGCCTGGCACTGAGCATTGCAACCAGCACACAGGCCCAATCCCTGAAAATTCCGGCCGCAAGCCCATCACAAATGGTGAAGCAAAGTTTCGGTCTCGGGGATATTACAATTGAGTATTCACGACCGCTCGTACGTAACCGCGTTATTTTCGGCGAACTGGTTCCTTACGGGAAAGTATGGCGTACCGGAGCCAACAGCGCTACCAAACTGACTTTCTCCGAAGATGTGACTTTCGGAGGACAACCGGTGAAAGCAGGTACATATGCATTATACACGATTCCCGGTAAATCTTCCTGGAAAGTAATGCTGTACAGCGATCTCACACTTGCCGGAAACGTTGCGGACTATAATAAAGAAAAAGAAGTGCTGCGTATTGAGGTTGCTCCTAAAATGACCGATCATAAAGTGGAGTCTTTTACGATCAACCTTGATAAAGTGAAAGCAACAACGGCAACTTTGGAATTAAGCTGGGATGACGTACGCGTACCGGTGAAAATTGCAACTGAAATCGACGGGAAAGTAATGAAGAGCATTGATGCAGCATTGGCCATGGACACACGTCCCTACTATCAGGCTGCTACCTACTATTACGATAACAACAAAGACCTGGATAAAGCTTCCGAATGGATCGGTAAAGCGGTAGAACAGAATCCGAAAGCATTCTGGGTACGCATGCAGCAGGCGAAAATCCAATTGAAAAAAGGAGAACGCAAAGCAGCACTGACCACCGCTGAAGAAGTGATCCGCCTGGCAACTGAAGCGAAGAATGACGATTACGTGAAAATGGCAAAAAAATTCATTGCTGAGAATAAATAAACAACGTTCATGATAATTACACGATCGCCCTCCTGAAAAGAGGGCGATCGTGTTTTCAGGAAGCTGCGATAAGCTCCAGCCGCCCGATCAGTTCTTTAAAATTTTCTGTATCCCCTGCATCAGAATCGATACCAACGGAACGACGGTTAAATTCAGCAATAGTCATCATACACTGCTCCACTTTATATAAAGGCCAGCGTTTTGTTTTTGCCACTACATTTTTGGCAAACCACGGACTGCCGCCGATTGCGGTTGCCCACTCTTTTTCGGGTAGTTGCGCAGCATAATTGGCACGATACAAAGCCTGAAATTTATTCTGCAGCGATGCGGTGACCAGCACCATCGGGCTGGATTTCATATTGCTGAGAAAATAAGAAAGCATTCGGTAATATTTATCCTTGTTACCGTCGATAAATTCATCCACGAAATCAAACAGATTGTACTCTCGGCTGATCCCGATGTATTTCTGAATCAGCGCTCCTGTAAGCATTTTCTGCTCAGGTACGTTAATGCGTATCTTTTCTATTTCGTTCACGATACGCTGCAGATGGCTGCCCAGGTATAGTGTCAGCATCTCGGCCTCTTTTTCGGGAATTTCAAAGCCGATCTCTTTTCCCCATTGCATCAGCCAGGCCGGCATCGCATCTTCCTTCACCTTTTCTGCGGTAAAATAGGCGGCTTTATCCTTAATAGCTTTTGCAATCCGTGTTTTTCCATCCACTTTTTTATTCCGGTATTCAATTACCAGTATAGT
The DNA here is from genome assembly GCA_049840855.1 of Chitinophagaceae bacterium. GTDB lineage: Bacteria > Bacteroidota > Bacteroidia > Chitinophagales > Chitinophagaceae > Rurimicrobium. The sequence goes on from JASGJF010000035.1 coordinate 243,496, forward strand.
GGTCGTACACGGTTGTTCGATATATTTCTCAAGCTCATTGAACTTGTCCATCGCTGCAGCATCCTTCAGCAGCACCAATTGCTTTTCTGCAAACATCGGGAAACGCATACAGGCATTCAGCAGATCCTGTTTATTCGTCTCCCTGCCATACAATACGCTGAGATTAAACTCCTTCTCAGAAGGGCTCAGCACATTCGCTTCAAACAAGTCCATCAGCTGGTCGAGAAAATAAGCCTCCTCTCCATCCAGCACGTATACCGGCGCAAATTCTTTTTTACGGATACTATCGGCAATTTGTTTGAAAGTCATTACAGCCATGATGCAAAGTTAAGCGTAAACAACGCGGAAATGGCAATCATTAACGCCTGTGAGATACAGGTATACGCGGGCTGCTGTAATTACGTCCTGCATGCAGTAATCAGCGATCCGGCTGATATTTTTTTCTTCCCAGAATACCTTCCCAACCATGCTTCCGTCCATATCCTGCTTGGGTGACGGAATACCCAAGACCTCTGCCAGCAAGGCCAGCGATGTAAAGTGTTTGATATCGCCGAAACGCCATAGCTCCATCGTGTCTATATGCGGGTGGTCCCAGGGCTTCCTGTTTTGCAGTTGTAAAGATTCCGGCAGCGAAATTCCATTGATTATGCTGCGGCGGCAGATAAACGGGAGGTCGAACTCTTTTATATTATGCCCGCAGAAAAGAAGCTTTTTTTGCCGCTGTGCGTACCTCGAAATGATAGAAAAAAAGTTATTTAACAAAGTTTTCTCGGGCTCATCCGTGAATGATTTCAGCCGTAAAACCCACTCATTTTCCAGCGCATTCAGGCTACCGATACTGATGCAGATGATTTTCGAAAACTCAGAAAAAATACCTGCTTTTTGGTCAAAAACCCTTGCTGGAGCTGCATTTTCCGTTTCCTTCGTGCGAAACCATTGTGATTTTGCAATCCACAGTTTTTTCATGTTTTCGGAAAGAGATTCAAAGTCCGGCACCACCGGCGCTGTTTCAATGTCGATAAACAGGATCGACGAAAGTTGTTCTTTTGTCATAGTTTGGATTTTACATTTGCAAAAACCAGTCCAAAAACGATAATTATGAATCAGGAAATGAATCAAAGCACGGGAACCCCGTCTGCACAGACGGCACCGAAGAAGAATTACACAACGCTTTTGGTTGTGTTGCTGGCTATATCCGTTATTGCAAACATCTGGCTCATGTACAACAGAAAGCAGGTGGTGGAGCAAAATACTTTCTCATCACTGAGAATACGGATCTGAATGCGGCAAAAGACACCCTTCAGGGACAATATGATGCGGCGCTTGCCCGTCTCGATGAACTGACCGGCAAAAATGCAGAGCTGGATCAGATGGTAAAAGATAAAGACGGAGAGATCACCAAGCTGAAAAGCGACATCAAGTCTTTGCTTACCAAACGTAACGCAACCGTATCTGATCTGAAAAAAGCCCAGTCGCTCATTGCAACCCTGAATACGAAAGTAAAAACGTATGAAGAGCGTATTGCGGAACTGGAAAAAGAAAATACGGTGCTTACGGAAGGGAACAACAGACTGAATCAGCAAAACGATTCTTTGTCCGGCGAAGCCGAAAATCTCCGCAAATTAGGTTCCGTGCTTCATATTTCGAATATTCGCATGGAACCGATCAATCTTAAAAAGAACGGCGAGAAAGAAGTGGCTACCACAAAAGCCAAAAAAGTCGATATCCTGCGCGTTGTGTTCGATATAGATGAAAATCGCGTGGTGAATGATGGCCCTGCGGAAATTTATGTGATCATTCAGGGTGTGGAAGGCAAACTGCTCAGTAATGCGGCATATGGATCCGGTGTTACCACTGATGCAGACGGAAATGCACTGAACTATACTGTTGTTAAACGCATCAATCTGGAAAAGGGCCAGCGTATGACTAATGTAACGGTGGATTGGAAACAGGAAAGCGCCTATCAGAAAGGCGACTACAATATCTCCTTCTACAATAACGGTTACAAAATCGGTTCCGGAAGCGTTCAGCTGAAATAAATTGAATATGTCTATATTTAAAGCACCCATTGCCCAACGCAATGGGTGCTTTTTTACGTCTGAGTGTAGGCGGCATTATAATTTGCATTTCCAAAAAAAAATTTTATCTTGCTGCTCCAAAGTCTTGTTATAGTTTTCCTAAAGCAGGATTTGTGGATAAACTGTGATTAACCTTCAAGGAGGAAGCTGAAAATCCTACACAAGAGTAAGCGTCAAAACTGTTACCATAAGATAGTGGTTATGAAAAAACTTTTTACCCTATTCACTTTGTTCACTGCATTTACGATGTTCCAGGTGCAGAACAAAGTATCGGCACAAACGTTGGGCTGTAAGTCTAACCTGACAGCATTTTCAAGAACATTTGAATACTTGTCTTCAGGTACTGAGGTTACTGATATCGAATCGGATTGTGCTTCTAAAACAGGTATTCCGCTTGGATTCAACTTCAAGTTTGGTCCCTGTGGCAGCCAGTCGACTCATAATACGGTTCAGATAAGCTCCAACGGCTGGATTAATCTCGGTGCCGCCGTTTCCGGCTGCCAGCCGGTTGCCGGAACAGGTGTTGCTCCGCAGACTATCTTCCCGGGTTTATGGCCGTTTTATGGTCAAAGTGCCCAGGTTTCCGGTGCTTATGGTGGTGTAGCGACTTACTCAACAGATGTATTATCCAGCGGTAATAAAGTATTTACCATGGAGTGGAAAAACTGGCGTGTCACTGCGAACTCCTCCTCGACGGGTGTTGGGTACTACGTTGTCAGTTTCCAGGTAAAACTTTATGAAGGAAGTAACCTGATCGAATATTGCTACAAGATAGAAAGTACATCAAGTGGCTCAGGGCCGGTTAACCTGTACCTGGTTGGAATGGGGAAACAAAAGCCTAGTTCCTATACATCGCCTTATCCGGCAACACCATGTCCGGGCTACGACTATTTCATGATGAATAATCCTATTTCCACACCCACAATAAACAGGGGTGGATCCTGGGGTGCGGCTCAGGCTGGTCTGCCCAACGACAACCAGGTGTTGCAATTTTACCAGGCATGTTGTGGTAAACCCGCTGCCGGTGTTATCAGTCAGCCGGATAGCGTATGTGCCTGTCAGCCTTTTGTTGCAAAGCTTTCAGGTGCAACACCTAATCCGTTTACAACCTACGGCGTTCACTACCAATGGCAAACTGCATCGTCCTCTTCAGGACCATGGACTGATATCACAGGCGGAACAGCTACATCACAATACTTCCCGGAATCTGCGCTTCTGCAGATACATTGCGTGCGCGTGATCGTAACCTGCGACTCTTCCGGATTAAGCGACACTACTCCGGTGAAACACATTACACTGATCACACAACCATATAACTGTTATTGTTATTCCGCTGCCTCCATTGACGACAACCTGAGCGGCGTGAATATCGGTAATGTAAAAATCATCAATAAAGGAAACGATACTTTGCTGAATAACGGTTCAGGAACACCTGGTTACCTGAACAAGCAATTCTTCCATAGCTATACACTGAATACAGGCGTTCGTCCTATTCCCGCATTAAACCGCGATTCGGTTTACAAATATTCGGTAATGGGTATCACACGGGATACATTCGCCTTTGCGGGCTCCGGTGTTGCTACTTATATCGACTGGAATAAAGACGGGGTTTATAATACCTCTACGGAGCTTGCCAACTTTAATATCATCAGCGGAACTTCTGCACAATTCATCTCCAGCATTTCGGTACCATCCTGGGCGATAAAAGATACGCTCGGTATGCGTGTGGTGATGAAAAAAGGTGCAGCAACCGCTTCAGACGTACCTCCTTGCGGTGCTTACACAGAAGGAGAAACAGAAGATTACCTGGTAATGGTACAGGATCCGATCTGTCCTGGTCCGCTCGATGCCGGAAAAGCTTACATCACCGATACGTCTATGTGCGACGGTTACACCACTACCGTTTGGGATACAGCGCATGCAAGAAGCATGTCTCAGATGCATTGGGAGTGGGAATATTCACTTGACAATACAAACTGGGCGAATGTAACCCCGTCTTCACGCCTGAAAGATACGATCACTCCTGTAGTGCGCCAGAATACCTATTACCGTTTGCGTATGGTGTGTGAAGCAACGCGCGATACTATTTACTCCAATAAAGTATTCATCAAGCGTAAAGAACCATACAAATGTTACTGCCATAGCATAGCAAACGGAACCGGCGGTGCTGACAGTTCAGATATTGGTACGTTCAAAATCGGTACCTATACATTTAATACAGGTGGTGCACACGTTCGCAATCCGGAAGCAATCCGTTTACGTACCGACCGTACCGATCTTACCCCAATGGATCTCTGGGCTGATACCAAGTATGATATTGCAGTGTACCATACGCTCGTAACGCCAACACACGGAGACGCCAGAATTTCCGTATTCATCGACTATAACCACAACCTGGTTTATGATGTGCCGGCGGAGCTGGTATGGACCGCAACTTCTACATACGCCAACTTCTACCCGCACGATACAATCAGAATTCCTGCAGCCGTAATTCCAAATGTTGCAACGGGCCTGCGTGTGGTTCTGAACAACAATACGGGCGGTAGCAATCCGAACGACTTCGGTTGTGACGAGTTTACTTCCGGAGAGATCGAAGATTACCTGGTAATCCTGCATCGCCGTACCACAGGCATCGCTGATGTGACAAATGTGGACAATCTGCAGATTTATCCTAACCCTAATAACGGACAGTTCACAGTATCCTTCAACGCGCCGAATGCAATAGCTGACGTTTCTGTTTCTGTTACCTCTATTACAGGTCAGCAGGTAATGCTGGAACAATACCAAAGCATTGGTTCTTCATTTAACCATAGCTACGATCTCAGTGGTAAAGTTGCCGGTGGAGTATACTTCATCACACTTACTACAGACGGTCAGAAATCAGTACAGAAGCTCATTATCAAATAGCAGAATTTTTTTTACAGCAAAGCCGCCTGCAACCATTATAGTTGCAGGCGGCTTTGTTTTTAGGCAGACGGATAACAAATGCCTATAACGACATTTAAAATCACGTTTAGGTTTTAAAAGCGTAGCGGGTACTTTTGTTTTACTAAAACGTCATCCATATGAGTACAGAAAAACTAACTACGGCAAGCGGTATTCCGTATACTCATCACGAAGATTCCATGAGTGCCGGCGCAAGGGGACCATTATTGCTGCAAGATTATATCCTGCATGAAAAGCTTGCGCATTTCAACCGTGAGCGTATCCCCGAAAGAGTGGTACACGCCAAGGGTACCGGTGCCTATGGTACATTTACCGTGACGCACGATATAAGTAAATTTACCCGCGCAAAGATCTTTAATACTGTGGGTAAGCAAACGCGCGTTTTTCTGCGATTTTCCACTGTGGGTGGCGAAAAAGGAAGCGCTGATACCGAACGTGATCCGCGTGGTTTTGCTATCAAGTTTTATACAGAAGACGGGAATTGGGACCTGGTAGGAAACAATACGCCGATATTCTTCATTAAAGATCCTAAGAAGTTTCCCGACTTTATTCATACGCAGAAAAGAGATCCGCGCACCAACACGAAAAGTCCGACTATGATGTGGGATTTCTGGAGCCTGAACCCGGAAAGCCTGCATCAGGTGATGTTCCTGATGAGCGATCGCGGAACACCATACGGCTACCGGCATATGCATGGATTCGGAAGTCATACCTTCAGTATGATCAATGCGTCCAATGAAAGAGTGTATGTGAAATTCCATTTCCGCACAGCCCAGGGTATAAAAAACTTTACCAATGATGAAGCGGTAAAAATGAAAGGCGAAGATCCCGATTTTGCGCAGAGAGATCTTGTACGCGCAATTGACGCAGGTGATTTTCCTAAATGGACCATGTACATCCAGGTAATGGATGAGCAGCAGTCGAAAGCATACCGTTTCAATCCGTTTGATCTTACAAAGACATGGAGTCAGAAAGAGTTTCCGCTGATTGAGGTGGGTACGATGGAGCTGAACGAGATACCTGCCAATTATTTTGCTGATGTGGAACAAGCGGCGTTTGCTCCCGCACATGTAGTGGACGGATCGGATATTCACCCGACAGAATGTTGCAGGGACGTATCCTCTCCTACCCGGATGCACATCGTCACCGTATCGGTGCGAATTTTGAGCAGCTTCCGGTGAACCGTTGTCCCTACATGGTCAATAACTATCAGCGTGACGGGGCAATGGCGCTCAACGGTAACGGAGGCAGTGCTCCCAACTATTTCCCTAACAGTTTTGATAATATCCGTCCGGACCTGTCGTATAAGGAACCCGCATTGGAAATGGAAAGCAACATAGCAGACTGGTACGACAGAAACGGTCCCGGCGAGGACGATCATTATTCCCAGCCCGGAATATTTTACCGGGAAGTGCTCAGTGCTGAAGATAAGAAACACCTTGTCGGCAATATTGTGGGAGCAATGAGTGGAATTGACGGACCGAAGCGCATGGAAATTATCAACCGGCAGTTATGTCATTTCTTCAGAGCAGACATAGGATTGGGAATGGCAATAGCACAGGGATTAGGTGTGACTATTGATGAAAATGCTATGAAGCATTCATAATAAGTTTAGTTTTTGTTTAAAGGGTAGGCGCGGTGCTCAGAGGCGGGCATCGCGTTTTTTTTTATGCTTTCCGGCGGATGAGTGCAGCAAACATATTATCTGCCTTGCGTGAAATGCCATTCAGAATACCCGATTGCAACAGCTCATACCGGTTGTTATTTTCCAGGAAGGAGGCGAGCACCGACTCGTTTTCATCGCGGAAAACGGAACAGGTGATATAGGTGATATGACCGCCCGGCTTCACATAGCGGCTGATATTATTCAGTATTTGCTTTTGCCGTTCGCCGAAAGTCTGTATCTGAGCGGTATCAAAGAAATAGAATTGCTCCGGCGTCCTAGCCCAGGTACCCGACCCCGTACAAGGTACATCGGCAATAATCTGATCGAATGCTCTGTTGCCGATCGTTGTTTCCAACGCAGCAGCATCTGCCGCAGAAAGCAGCAATTGTTCCGGGAGCGTTTTTTTATAAAGTCTGAACCGCTCTTTAAGGTTGTGCAGTATACTGCTTCTGATGTCGCTCACCGTAAGCCGGATAGAAGGCTCTGAGTCGCTTGCCAGAAGCGATTTTCCACCTGCACCGCTGCAACAGTCCCAAACGCTGCAGCCGGGACGCAGCGCAAAGTATGAGGCAGTGTTCTGCGACGAAAAGTCCTGTACGCGATAATCTCCCGGAGCTAATATCTTTTCTATGGCAGTGTTTGCATTGCAGGAAAAGCAGTTGTTACCCTCTTCCCGGAAGACAATCTCAGCCTGCTTTAGTAATGCGATCACCTTTTGTTCTTTTCCTTTGGTTACGGAAAAGAACACCCTGGGTTTCTGCCACAGGGATCGATGCCATTCGCTTGCAGTAATGCCGTCTGATAATGATGACGAAGCTTCAGTCCGTTTTATATTTCCGGCGCTCAGGTAGCCCATCTGAAGCAGCGCTTCCGTTTTATTATCTGTGTCCGCAGATTGAAGCTGTTGCAGCGCTTCCGGCAACAGTTTCAGCGTATGCGGATTTCCGTTTTCAGCAAGTGTAAGCGAAACAAGTACTTTTTCCCAAAGCGTCAACGTATCATCCAGAAATAAAGCACATCGGTAGTAGCTATAGACAGCATCGGCGATAATTTTCCTGTCCCGGCTGCCCAGAACAGGATGGGCTTTGAAATAGGCTTTCAGAAAATGCGTCAATGGAACATCTCCTTTGTACCGTTCCGCGATGAATTCTATATTTTTCTGAAGCGCACGCATTTGCCAGCGAAGGTACTGGCTTGCTGCATCAAAATACATTTTGTTTTTATCCGATGTTGTTTATTTTGCTGCTTTCATTGTTTATATGAACCATAACAGAAAGATTGCCATGCTGATCCTGATCGCAGCATTGGGCTATTTTGTAGACGTCTATGATCTGATATTATTTATCATTGTGCGGCAACCGAGCCTTACGGCGCTTGGCTACACGGGAACAGATCTTACGCGTGAAGGTATTCTCCTGCTGAATCTGCAGATGATCGGGATGCTGAGCGGCGGCACTGTATGGGGCATTCTGGGAGATAGAAAGGCAGGTTGTCGGTTTTGTTCGGCACGATCCTGCTCTATTCCCTCGCCAATATTCTCAATGGTATGATCCAGAACATCCAGCAGTATTACGTGCTCCGCTTTGTTGCAGGTTTTGGCCTGGCGGGAGAGCTGGGAGCAGGGGTCACGCTTGTTTCCGAAGTGATGAGCAAAGAAAAAAGAGGCCTGGGTACAACGATCGTTTCCGGTATAGGGATCGCGGGTGCAGTAGCGGGGTTCCTGGTAGCTGATAAGTTCGACTGGCGTACTGCTTACTATGCAGGTGGCGGAATGGGCTTGTTTCTTTTACTGTTGCGCGTGTCGGTTGCGGAATCCGGTATGTTTGCCAGGATACGCGAAGAGAAAGTAGTACGCGGCGGATTTCTTCGTTTCCTCCTCGTTCGTAAAAATTTTGTGGCGTATGTCCGCTGCATTTTTATCGGTATCCCTATATGGTTCACGATCGGAATCATCGTGACGATGGCCACCGAGCTCGCCACGGCGCTGCACATTTCAGGTGTTGTAAAAGGAAGCACGGCTGTTATGTATCACTATATTGGTGCCTCTGCCGGCGCATTTCTGTGTGGTATATTGAGCCAGACATTACGCTCGCGTAAAAAAGCATTGCTTATTGCATTGCTTGCGCTTGCAGCCACCATCGGGGTTCTGTTCGCCGCTACCGGAGCCAGCAGTTCCTTTTTTTACTGGATGCTGCTGATCATCGGTATTCCTAACGGCTACTGGTCTGTGTTTATGTCTACCGCATCGGAACAATTCGGTACGAATATCCGCGCAACTGTCACCACCACTATTCCGAATTTTGTGAGAGGTACTATTGTAGGTGTGTCTGCCATTTTCGTTTACCTGAGCCAGGAACAATCCTGGGGCTTTGTGAAGGCAGCGATGGTTATTGGTTCTGTGCTGATCTCAACGGCAGTTATAGCGACCATGAGATCGGAAGATACGTTCGGTAAAAACCTTGATTTTATTGAAGGATAAAAAAAACGCCGGAATAATCTTCCGGCGTTTTTACATGATTTTTGAAGTGTTATGCGATTGTGCCCACAAAAGCTTTGATAGCCTGTTCCGTTGTATCGCTCACATTTACGAGCGGCAAACGCAGGGTATCGCCGCATACACCAAGCTGTTTCAATGCGCACTTTACACCAGCCGGATTCCCTTCCGTAAACAGCAGATCCATGCCTTTCAGCAATTGGTAGTGTTTTGTACGTGCGTTACCGAAGTCGCCATCCAGAGCGGCATTCACCATTTCCGTAAATAGTTTCGGATAACTGTTTGCGGCAACAGAAATCACCCCGTGAAATCCGATTGCAATTTGCGGCAATACGAGGTTATCGTCTCCCGAAAGCAATTGAAAGCCATCCGGCATTAGTGATACGTACTCCATGAACTGAACGATATTTCCGCTTGCTTCTTTGATGGCAACAATATTGCTGCAATCTTTAGCGAGGCGCAAAGCAGTGGCAGGGAGAATGTTTCCAGCGGTACGGCCGGGAACATTGTACAGGATAATCGGCAGCGGGGTTGCTTGCGCAATGGCCTTATAGTGCTGATAAATGCCTTCCTGCGTAGGCTTGTTGTAATATGGCGAAACACTCAGCAGCGCAGATACACCAGTCAGATCATAGTCCTTCAGTTGTTCAAGGATTTCGGCAGTATTGTTACCACCCATTCCGCACACAACGGGCACACGGCCCGCATTATGCTGTACAACAAACTTCAGCACCTGCTTCTTCTCATCGGAAGAAAGTGTAGGTGTTTCGCCGGTAGTGCCCAGTGCAACGAGATAGTCTACACCGTTGTTCACCACATGGTCAATCAGTTTGCCCAATGCATCATAGTCAATGCTATGATCATTGCGGAAAGGAGTTACCAATGCTACTCCCGTACCGCGGAATGAAATGCTCATTTTTTTATTTTAGTAGTTAAGAATGTCCACACTTAGCGCTCTTCGTAGAATCCCATATGCGAGAACTTCTCGATACGGTCGTCGATTCTTTTTTCAGCGTCAATTTTTTGCAGTTCTGCAACGGCCTGAATGAGATACTGCTTCATCGTGGCGGCCATTTCTTCAGGTTGTGTTTGTGCACCGCCCAGTGGCTCTTTTAATACATCATCCACGAGGTTAAAACCTTTCATGTCTTCCGAAGTAAGCTTCAGTTGCTCGGCAGCCTTCACTTTATAATCCCAGCTTCTCCAGAGGATGGTCGAGCAGTTTTCGGGAGAGATCACGGTGTACCACGTGTTTTCGAGCATAGCCACTTTATCGCCTATACCGATACCCAAAGCCCCGCCGGATGCACCTTCGCCGATGATGATGCAGATAACCGGCACTTTCAGGTTGGTCATCTCAAACAGGTTGCGTGCAATAGCCTCGCCCTGGCCTCTTTCTTCTGCCTCCAGGCCCGGGTAAGCGCCGGGAGTGTCGATAAAGGTGATGATGGGATGATTGAATTTTTCGGCCATTTTCATCAGGCGCAACGCTTTGCGGTAGCCTTCAGGGTTCGCCATACCGAAGTTGCGCAGTTGACGCATCTTGGTATTTGTACCTTTCTGCTGTCCGATAACCATTACCGGAGTACCGTCCAGCCTGGCCATTCCGCCTACCATGGCTTTGTCATCCTTTACCTGGCGGTCGCCGTATAATTCAATAAAGTCGGTAAAGATCTTATCGATATAATATAAGGTGTAAGGACGTTCCGGGTGGCGGCTCAGTTGTACACGTTGCCAGGGAGTAAGATTTGCGTATATTTTTTCGCGTGTTTGTCTAATAGAATTTTCGAGCTCGCCCAGGGTTGCACTCACATCCAAATGATTCTTCTCGGCGGTTTCCCTGAGCTTATCCATTTGGTGGTACAGTTCTTCAAGGGGTTTTTCGAAGTCCAGAAACTGCATAGTTTGCTTGTTTTGAGATTGGACACAAATGTAGGCTAAAAAATAATTTCGCTGAATTTTGGAATTTTGAAAGAAAAGGTTCTATATTTGCAACCCCAACGCAAACGGATTGGTAGTTCAGTTGGTTAGAATGCCGCCCTGTCACGGCGGAGGTCGCGGGTTCGAGTCCCGTCCAGTCCGCAAAAAGCTTCACAATCTGTGAAGCTTTTTTTGCTTTATGGCATATTATGTTTACATCATTGAAAGCCTTTTGGATGGTACCTTATACAAAGGGTATACAACCGATTATGCAAGACGGCTGGAAGAACATAATTCTGGTCTTTCAAAATACACAAGCACTAAACTTCCATGGGTACTGCGCTATGTGAAAGCTCATGATGATAAAACAACAGCCCTCAAAAGAGAGTTGATGTTTAAGAAGCAAAACAGGAAATACTTTGATTTTATTAAAGTTATTTTTGTAGGTAGTTACTGTAAACACCCGTATGGTCAGCTATAAATCAATTAAACTATTTCTTTCTGCACCTAGTGACGTTGCGCATGAAATTGAAATACTGAAGAATGCCATTGACGTAAAAAATATTTGGCTTCGAAAAATGTTTGGAGTTGAAATCGAGGTTTTTCATTACCAATCCAATGTTCACGCCGATGTTGGGAAAAATGCGCAATTAGTAATTGATCGGCAGTCTCCTAAAGATCCTTCTATTTTTTTAGCGATACTTTGGAAAAGAATAGGGACACCTGTTGAAGGATCTCCATCTGGTACGGTCCATGAATTTAGACGGCACTATGATCAAAGGGCCACAGGAAAGAATGCCCCGGTAATAATTGTAATGTTCAAAAAAGCTCGCCTTGATAGTCCTTCAAGAGAAGAACTTCAACAATATTCAAAACTATTGGAGTTTCGAAGTGAAGTAGAGTCAAAAGCGCTAATATCTAAAGATTTTGATACTGAGTTGGAATTTTTAATGAGGATAGAGCAAGATATTATGCTATCGTTGCCGGAAATTCTTGGCGATGAGAAATTTAGAGTTGTAGACGAACTTAGAGAAGAGATGGCAAAGGTCTATCTTCAGTTAGCTGGTGAGTTCAATTCCTCTGCTGGATTTATCCTCGCTGACTTTTCCAACAATTTAAAGCGATTGACTGCTCAGATGGCTTCCGCCAAATGGTCAGAAGACGATATAAGCCAGGCATTAAGAGATTTTAAGGGATGGATGGACGAGGGAGCAGAGAAAATCCGGGTGACGTTCGCTCAATGTGGAAATAAAATAAGAAACGCTATGGAATCCTTTAACAAAGCAATTTTGTTGGGATTTTTAGAGTTGTTAGCGCGCGAGGAGTTATTGGAAATCTTGAATGCACACAAGGGTTTGATTAGTTATTTTGAAGATCACAACGACGGCTTCAAGGCCGTTAGAGACGGATTTATTGAGATGAATAAGCAACTTCCTATGCTGCACGGTATAATAGAATCGTCCAACTTTGCCATAGCAGAAGTGAACTTTTTTGTCTCTATAATAAAAGAAGTGAATGGTATGATTGAGCATCGACTAAGCTCAATTTAGAGCAGTCTTCATGTATCTTCAAACTAGTTGGAAAATATTCGGACTTCCGATAAAATTTGATAGAATGTCATTGATTTGTGTCCTTTATCCCGGGTGATTACAAGTCTTTTGCGAACCAGAAGAATAACCGAGAGCCGTGCAACTTCAGACTTGCATCATTTATACAGATAAACAAATCATGTTGCTAACTTTCTTTTTAAGACAACAAAGATTTAAAAATGCCTAAACTTATAAGTACTCATTGCCTTTCTTGCAAAGGTCATACGAATCAAAAAGTTTTACACTGTACAGTCACAGAAGAAACCCCGGAGGATGAGGACTTCTATATTCGTAATCAGCATGAGTATATGGTTATAGAATGTGCTGGATGTGATACCATATCTTTTTTAAAAAGGATTACCTTTTTGGAGCCTAATGATCCTGATGAGCAGCCGATGGTCGCAGATATGAATTACCCAGAAGATAATTCTGGCTTTATGTTTTTAGCGGAAGAAGATCAAGAAATATTACCTAGAGTTTTGCGAAAATTGTATTTAGAAATTATATCAGCGTTCAATGCGGAGTCAGAAATATTATCTGGGATCGGACTTAGAACATTAGTTGAAGCAATCTGTGTAGAACAGAAAATAGCAGGAGCTAATTTACAAAAGAAAATTATTGGACTTAAAGAGAGCGGTTTGATTTCAACTAATGAAGTTCCAATCCTTGATAAATTGAGACTTATAGGAAATGCGGCGACTCACCAAATAAAAGGGATTCCAATTTACATGCTTTGTTATGCTTTAGATATAGTCAATCACGTTTTGAAAAGCATATACGTTCTCCCTAGCATTAATAAGAAAATTAAAATACGATAACGAATTTTAGAAAATGGTTTTTTTGTTAGCATTCCAGATTAGTTAAGATTTTTCGGATAGCAAAAAGTCCACTCGTAGCACCAACAGCAAACGGCGGGAAGAACATAGTTCTCCCCGCCGTCTTCATGTATGGCAGATTGGTTATTGCTGCGGAGCAGGCTCCGGGCTTGCTGCCTCGTCGGTGGAGCTGGTACGCCCCAGCAGCAATACATTGTACTGATCTATGAGCGCGTTGATCTCATTGTGTGTTTTGCCCCATAGCCCGGCGCCACTGCTGATGGTGTGGTAGGCATCCAGCCGGTCGCGCAGCACATAATAGGCAGTCATAGCTTCTATGCGCTTTTCGCGGATGGTGTCCGGATTGGCTACGGCCAGCTCACGGGTACGGTTCATATACAGGTTGTCGAATTCGGTATTGGCTGTTTTCAGTTCTGCCAGCCAACCGCCGAGAGAAAGTTGGTTTACCGCTGCATTCAGTTGGGGCTTCTGCGTCCAGTCGTCTATGAGGTTGCTGATGGAGGCTGTTTCTGCCATGTAATTCTGGCGCGCGATACCCGCTCCGTACAAGGCCAGGTTTTCGTTGAGCATTTCTGCAGACCAGCTCATGTTGTGGTCGTAGTGGTACATCATGGCATTTACCAGGAGACTGATACCGGATATGGCAGTGTCTCTTCTTTTATCGGCTGCCTCAACAGCTGCGGTAATGGCACTGCCCTGTGCGGTGACAAACAGGTCGGAGATAGCAGATATCACTTTCTCAAAAGCCTGGTGCTGGGCAATCACCTGCATCCCGGAGGGGTCGTTTGCCGCGATAATGTTTAAAACGGCTTTGGAGAACTGGATAAACTCTGCATTACGCAACATCCTTAAATCGATTCCTTTGATCATGATCTTCTGATTTTTTAATGTTTAATGAAATTTTTTGTTGCTCATCGTTTGCGGTTTATCAGTTAGTTTTTCCGGCAAAGCCGCCGCAGGGGTGCGGGAGGGTTTCCGGTGTTCCGGCAAGGTTGCCGCAGGGGTGCGGGAAGCAATCCGGCGTTCCGGCAAAGCTGCCGCAGGGGTGCGGGAAGGTTTCCGGTGTTCCGGCAAGCTTGCCGCAGGGGTACGGGGGGCTTTCCGGTGTTCCGGCAAAGGCGCTGCTGGGCTGCGACTGAGTTTTTGGTTGATCTGCAACGGCTAAGCCACCTGCGGGGGCGCATGGATCTGTGTGTAGGCGTTCATCAGGTGTTGTTTTTTAGTAATTGTCAGGGTCAATTACTGTGCCATACCTGCGAAAATGCTTAGATAACAGTGTTTTTTGGCCGAAAGCTGCGCGGGTGGCGGCTGGTATTTTACCGGCAGCATTTTCTGCAATAAAACGGGTTGCTTACCGGGCTAAAAACCTACATTTGTCGCAACAGAAAAAAGCACATCTGTATGGCGAACAAAATACACGAAGGACGAAACGTAAAACGCTTCCGAGAAATGCTGGGCATCAAACAGGACGCCCTGGCTATAGACCTGGGCGACGACTGGAACCAGAAGAAAATATCATTGCTGGAGCAAAAGGAAAGTATTGAACCTGCTTTACTGCAACAGATTTCATCTGTGCTGAAAATTCCGGTGGAAGCGTTTCAGAATTTTGACGAAGAACAGGCTATAAATATCATTTCCAGCACGTTTCATGACACGCAGGGAATCATCAATTACAGCCCAACATTCCATAATAACAACATGGAAATGCTGATAAAGCTCCACGAAGAAAAGATTGCCCTTTACGAGCGCATGCTTCATGAGAAAGAAGAAATGATGCAAATGCTCAAGTCGCTGCTGGAGCGATAGAGATAACGAAAGAACTTAAACGCAAAGGAGCCGTATCGTACCGGCTCCTTCTTTATTCGTTGATGTATCATAGGATACCTGCAAGTTTACAGCGCATCAGGACATTTACTGCAATCCTTACTCCTGCGGCAGCGAACGTTTAAAGTCCTGATGGGTATTGAAAACACGGAGCACAAAAACTAGGATGCTATTAATTTAGCGTGCAATATAAAATTGTTGCTACACGGACTTCAGTTTTAAATTATTGCGAGAATTCAATGCTTACTTCTCTTCAGAGAAAGCTTATCACAATTACTTGGTTGTTGCGATGGATGGATCGAGAAATATCCACACTGCGAGTGCTCGAAAATTATCAGGTAATACGAAAACAAATCCGGAACTGCAGGAAATTCCTTCATATCGATGTCGTAATAAAGAGCGAGATATGCCCTTCGCTGCTAAAATCGGAACAATTTTTCGAAGCATAGAAGATTTTCTTTCGAGATTTATTTGAGGGCATATACGAGCTGTTACCATATGAACAATAGTTAAGGGTTTGGGAGCCTATTCAAATGAGGAATGAATGGACGTAAAACCTAAACACCTATATCGGTCTTGCGATGAGTTCGGACTTCACTAGAGTACAGGGAATGTGGCGCCGGCGAAAGGATCAAAATATCAGCGCATGGCTCATTCGGACGAAAGCTATGGTTCAACAAATTAATGAAGCAAAGCTAGTATATTTTAAAATTTTGATTTGTAAAAAATTTTAATTTACTTAGAGCCAATCAAATTTTAACTACATGGGAATATACACCGAATACTTATCAGGTAAATACTCTTTTGAAGAATTAACTGCCGAACGAAAGAAGCAATTGAGCCAAATATCTCAATTAAGAAATAATAGAGATGTTCTCGTTTACGCTAGTGATATTCAAAATAGACAACGCGCTCCAAATTCAATCGAATATTCGGATTTACAAGCATTCAAAGATCAAATATCGAACCTTAATGGCGAGGCGATTGACATAATTCTTGAAACGCCTGGAGGAGTAGGAGAGATAGTTGAAGATTTAGTAAAGTTAGTTCGAAGTAAATACAATGAGGTCGGCATTATAATTCCCGGAACAGCAAAAAGCGCAGGAACCATATTTGCAATGGCAGGAGACGAAATACTAATGTCATCCAGTTCTTCACTGGGGCCGATTGATGCGCAAATAATGACAAATTCAAAAAAATTTTCTGCAGATGCATTTCTTGAAGGCTTAGAAAAAATAAAAGCTGATGTTTTGGCTACTGGCAGGCTAAATCCGGCGTACATACCTATACTTCAAAACATATCGCCAGGTGAAATTCAAAATTGCGAAAACGCTCAAAAATTCTCGCAAATACTGGTTCGAGAATGGCTGCGTACTTACAAGTTCGCGAAATGGACACACCATAGTTCCACGGGAGAGTTAGTTACTGATGATGAAAAAGCAAATAAGGCGAAAGAAATTGCAGAAAAACTATGTAAACACTCTGATTGGCTGACACATGGAAGATCAATAAAAATAGGTGAACTCGAAAATATCGGGCTAAAAATTATAAATTATGAGCAAATTCCCGAGCTGGATGATGCCATAAGCAGATATTATACGCTTTTACAAATAGTTTTTGAAACTACAAATATTTATAAAGTAATAGAGACAACAACTTCGCAAATATTAAGATATGCAACTCCAGAAGTTAATAATGCCGCAAAGAAAGAGGCCATTCAAGCCACGGAAGCGTCTTTTATGTTTAAATGCCCCAAGTGTCATCAAGAATATGGAATTGTCGCCCGTTTTGACAAAAATGTAAAAATAACGCCGCCAAACGTTGATTTTCCAGAAAACAATATCTTTGTGTGTTCAAAATGTGGTTCGGCAAGTAATTTAATAAATGCAAGAATTCAAATAGAATCTCAATCAGGTAAAAAAATTATACACTAAACTATATTTAAGATGGAACCTAATACACAAACTAGCAACTTTGATTTCTTGTTCAGTATGGCTGTTCAAGAGACTAAAATTCAAGTTGATCAGGGCATTGATTTACAACTTGAGCAAACAGCGAAAACAATGGAGATAATATCCATGTTCGAAGATTATAACGACTGTTTAGCTGACCCTCAATTACATTTCTTTTCAGAAGCCTAAAGAAAAGTCCCGCAATTCGTTGCGGGGCTTTTCTTTTAAAAAAGGTAACCGATGCTAGCAGAAATGGTAAACAACCCGGATTACATCATCCGTTTTTTGCCAGAAGGATATATATCAGCCTTGCACCGCGCGAGGGATAGAACGGAAAGCCCGCACGGCAAAGTATGCAGCCGGAGGACTTGCAGTGATAGCCCGGCCCGCTCCCAACCATAACCAATCCGAAGCAACCATACTGCCTTATATAAAATGCTCCGCAATAGCGGATAAAGCGGGCGCGCCCCCTTATAAAGCATTTTTGGAATGATACATTGCCAACGGAAGTTTACCCGGGAAAGCCCTCAACGGTATGGCAGCCAGGTAAACTACAATCCCCAAACACAGCAATACGAATTGTTTCCGCTTGAAGATGATCGGAAGGTGGACGCCTGGCGAAAGGAAGCCGGAATGATACCCCTTGCCGACTACCTTGCCCACTGGAATATTCAATGGCCGGAAAAGAAGTAAAAAAGATGTCTGCAATAATCGCTGCCGGCGATAAGCGGGGATGATAGGTCGTTTCCTGCGGCTTCGTGGTAAACCGCAGCATTGCTCATTTTCGAAACAGGGTTGCGGTGATGCAGCCGGAGGTTTCTGTATATGTCAGGATAACAAAGGGTGCCGGCAGGAACGGCACCCTTTGTTTCTTAAATGGCGTCCTCCACCGGAACAATAAATGCCCGTATGGGGAAATCCTTATTCGGTGAGTTGTTTAGTTCGCGCAATGCATTCAGTACTTTTCGCGCAGTCTGTTCGTCTGTAAAACTGAAAGACAATAGAGAGTCGCCGGCGATCTTTCCTTCCTTCCCAAACCAGTTGTCGGCAGAACTGATTTGCTTACCGGTGTTTTTAAAGCCTGTAATGTCTGCCTTACTATACGCCAATATCCCGGACGACTCAAAAATATCGTCGATTTGCTCTGAATACTCCTTCAATGCAGTAACGATTAATAGTTTCATGATTCTTTATTTTCAGTGGTTGAATATTTTTTACGCAGCATCTTAAAGTAGAGTAGCGGCACCACAATCAGTGTCAGAAATGTTGAGGTAAGGGTGCCCCCGATAAGCGAGATGGCTAATCCCTGGAATACGGGATCGAAGAGGATGATCACTGCACCCAGTACCACTGCGCCCGCAGTAAGTAAGATAGGAGTGGTTCTCACGGCTCCGGCTTCCACGATTGCATGCTGCAGAGATGCCCCTTCCTTCAGGCGGATATCGATGAAGTCGATCAGTAATATGGAGTTGCGTACCATCACACCCGCAAGTGCTATAAACCCGATCATCGAGGTGGCGGTGAAGTAGGCATGCATCACCCAATGGCCGCCAATAATTCCGATCAGTGAAAGCGGGATCGCAGCAAGCATTACCAGTGGTACCCTGAAGTCCTGGAACCAGCCCACAATCAGCATGTAGATGATGAGCAGCACTGCGGCAAATGCCATACCCAGGTCGCGGAAAACTTCATAGGTAATCTGCCACTCGCCATCCCATTTAACGGTATAGTCGTCTTCTGTTTTTGGGGCCTGCGTATACTCTTCGTTTAACCGGTAGCCGGTAGGCAGTTTTATTTCTTTCAATTGTTGTGAAGCCGCTGTAATGGCATATACCGGGCTTTCCAGTTCCCCGGCCATATCGGCAAGCACATACACCACCCGTTTCTGATCTTTATGCGAAATGCTTGCTTCGCGTACCTGTTTTTCCCAACGGCCCAGTGTGCCGAGCTGCACCATTTCGCTGCGCTGGTTTTTAACCGGTATATTGTCCAGGGCTGCAAGGCGGTCTTTATCCGCATCGGCTAATTGCAGCATGATCGCCGGTGCATCGTGTGCCTCAGGCTGATGTAACACACCTGCGCTCATACCGGATAGCATACCATAGATCGTCGCGGGTATCTGGGCGGGCGCCACACCGAAGCGCATCGCTTTTTCTTTATCTACCACAAAAGTGTATTCCGTCTGTGCGTCTTCGATATTCCAGTCCATGTCCACCACATCTTTGTTCCGGTTCAGTATTCGCTGCACCTCAGATGCTATATGCAGCTGCTCTTTATATTCCGGGCCATAGACCTCTGCCACCAGCGTCGACATTACCGGAGGACCGGGTGATAATTCCACGAGCTTAATTTTGGCATGATATTTCTGAGCGATGGCATTGAGTGATGCACGCATACGGGAAGTGATTTCATGGCTTTGCATGCTGCGCTCTTTTTTGTCCAGGATGTTCACCTGTATATCCGCTACATTGTCGCCGGTGCGGAGATCATAATGTCTTACGAGTCCGCTGAACGTGATGGGGGACGCAGTACCCGCATACGTCTGATAATTGACCACCATAGACTGGCCCGACAGGTAGGCGGCCATTTCCATAACGGCAGCCTGCGTTCTCTCCAGTGTGGACCCTTCCGGCAGATCAACCACTATCTGAAATTCATTCTTGTTATCGAACGGCAACATTTTCACACGTACCGATTTTGTGTAGAACAGAATGAACGACAGCAACAGGATGAAGGTGGTTCCCAGCATGAAGGTCCATCTCTTCCTACGCTGTGTCAGCATCGGATAGATCAGCCTGTAGTACAGTTTATAAATGCGGGACGACTCAAGTGCAGGGGCTGCATGATCGTTGCCGTGCTTTCCTTTTTCTTTCTCACGAAGAAATACGTAACCGAGATAGGGTGTGAGCGTAAGCGCCACCACCAGCGAAAGCAACATGGCCACCGCCGCACCCACCGGCATCGGACTCATGTAGGGTCCCATCATTCCGCTTACAAATGCCATCGGCAGCACTGCCGCCATTACCGTAAATGTGGCAAGGATTGTAGGATTCCCTACTTCGTTGATAGCGTAAATAGCAGCCTGCAAAAAGGGCAGCTTTTTCATCTTGAAGTGCCGGTGCATATTTTCTGCAATGATGATCGAGTCGTCAACCACAATGCCCACAATAAATACAAGGGCAAACAAGGTAATCCGGTTCAGTGTGTAGTGGAGAAAATAATATGCTACCAGCGTAAGCGCAAAGGTTACCGGCACGGAAAGAAACACGACCAGTCCGCCGCGCCAGCCCATAGCCATCATCACGAACAAGGTAACGGCAATAATAGCGATAGCCAGGTGCATCAGGAGTTCCGATACTTTTTCGGAAGCAGAGTCCCCTGTGTTCCGCGTAATGGTCAGCTGCATATCTGCCGGAACAATCGTTTGTTTCAGCGTCTCCATACGGGCATCTATTTCCCGGGTAAGCGCCATGGCATCCGTACCGCTCTTCTTGGCCACGGCAAGTGTGACGGCGGGGAAGCTGCCGGGAAAATTCCGGGCTGCGGTACCTGAAGCTTTTCCGTATCCGAAGTTTACGTATTGCGAAGGGCTCGATGCTGTTTCCTCCACCTTTGCTATCTGATGCAGGTACACAGGTTGCTGTCCATTCACCCCTACGATCAGATTGCTCACATCTTCAGCGGTATTCAGAAAATTGCCCGTTGTTACGGATAAGGCACTGTCTGACGTTCGTAAGACAGCTCCCGGCATTTGCGTATTCTGCGCCTGTATGTTTTGCACCAGCGAAAGCAGGTCCACATGCAGGCCGTTCATTCTTTCTTTGTCCAGCGTTACTTTCAGCTCCTTGCTGCGCCCGCCGATAATTCTGACGTCCGCCACACCCGGTATTTTCTTAAGTGCATCTGCGAGGTAATTGCCTGTCTGTTTCAGTTGCAGATCATCATAGTGATCGCTCCACAAAGACATCGAGTACACAGGCACATCGTCGATACCGCGCGATTTGATAAGCGGCATGCTTGTACCTGCAGGCATCCTGTCCATATTTTTCAGGAGCTCACTGTACAATTTCACCTGCGAAACTTCCACATCTTCCCCCACAATAAACTGTACTATGAGCATGGCCTGACCGTTCATAGCGGTGCTGTACACATGTTCCACACCTTTTATGTTGGTGATGATCTTCTCCAGGGGCACTACCAGTTTTGATTCAACCTCCGCCGGTTTGGCACCCGGGTATCCCACAAATACATCGATCATCGGCACCTTGATCTGCGGTTCTTCTTCACGGGGTATCATGAGCACGCTGTA
Source organism: Chitinophagaceae bacterium (assembly GCA_049840855.1). GTDB lineage: Bacteria > Bacteroidota > Bacteroidia > Chitinophagales > Chitinophagaceae > Rurimicrobium. The sequence goes on from JASGJF010000035.1 coordinate 265,110, forward strand.
CACACCGAGCAGCAGCCCCGCGACCATCAATAATATTGTAAGCTTAGACCGGATAAAAGCCTGCGCGACTTTCCCGGCAAATCCGTTTTCCATAGTTTAATTTTTTTTGGCGATAGATAATAATCAAAGCGCTTTTACTGATACTCCGTTATACAGCCTTCCGTGTGCTTCGCTGATGTATTTTTCTCCTGCCTGCAGACCACTCAGGATTTCGATCTGTGCTCCGGATACTTTACCGGTGCGCACCCATCTCAATACGGCTGTTTTTTTGTTGTCGATTGTATAGAGACCTGTAAGCTCGTGCTGATGTACCAGGGAACTCTGGGGGATCAGGATGTGCTCCTGCACACCGGTGAGATTACTGTTGCTGAATGCAATTGTGGCATACATTCCGGACCGAATGTCTTTATCTGAGGGAATGGACACCTTTACAATGTACTGTCCGCCGGTGGTGCTTGCAGACTGACTGATACGGGCCACTTTACCACTCATTTGTTTTCCCAGAGCGGAAATGTTCACGGATACCGGGTCTCCCTCGTGTATACCCGTTACTGAAGCCTCGGTTACCGAAGCTGTAATCTGTAATGCACCGGGTTGTTCTATCATAAGCACGGGCATGCCCGGTGTGGCCATAGACCCTGCATCCATCATCTTCTGGGTGATCACTGCATCAAAGGGTGCTGTTACCACAGCGTAGCTCATATTTGCCTTCACTTCGTTATGCATCTGGCGGGCCGCTTCCAGCTGAGCCTGGGCGGCTTTGTACTGAAATGTGATGTTGTCCATTTCTTTCGCCGTGGCGCTGTTCTGCTGGTACAGAACAGTAAATCTTTCGTAGTCTTTTTTTGCATTTGCCAGGGCCGCTTCTGCCTGTGCAACGGATGCATCGGCCTGGCCGCTCTTAGCCCGGATATCTGCGGCGTTGATGCTGAACAGTACCTGTCCCTGTTTTACCTTGTCACCTATATCGACATATATTTTCTGAATGTAGCCCATCATACGCGTGCTGATCATCGCGGAGCGAACGGCCTCCACCTGTCCGGAAACTTCCGTTTGCCCGTTTACAGAACCCGTGCCGGCAGTAGATACAGTCACTTCTACAGGCGTGGTTTGGGATGCCTCTTCTTTTTCTCCGGAGTTGCCGCAGGCGGGCAGCATGCTCAATGCAGCCAGGGAGTATAGCGTTGCTTGTGTATATTTTTTCATTACTTATTTTTTAGTTTGCTGTTAGGAAAGTGCAGTAGGCAATACTCATATTGAGCATCATGATCGCCTGCCGGTAACTGAGTTGCTGCTGGAAGAGCTGTGTTTGCGCCATCAGTACATCAGTACTTCCGGCAAGGCCCTGTTTGTACCTGTTGTGTATAATCTGCAGTGCCTCGGTAGCCTGCTCCACGGCAGTTTTTGTTTGTGCTATCTGGAAAGCGGCATCTGCAATCCTGCGTTTTGTCGCCTGAAGCTCTTTTTCAGATTCCTCTTTCATCTGTTGCAGTTGCAATGCTATGCGATCCTTTTGCAGCTGTTGCTTATTTACCTGGCTGTGCACAGCGTTGCCCTGGAAGAAATTCCAGCTTAACTGCAATCCTAAAAGGTATGAGCCGTTTGAAAATCCGGTTGCTGTCCGGTCATTGAGTTGCATGTTCCCGAATCCGTTCAACCGGGGCACCAATCCCAGGCCGGTACTTTTCACGATTAGTTCCTGTGCTTTTATCGCCTGGTGCATGGCCCTGAAGTCCGGGCGGCTTTCCGGGATGTTTTCTTCGGTAACAATGCTTTCCGGAGTCAGCGTGTCTACTTCGTATACTTTGCCCGGTGCCGTGCGCATCAGTAAACTCAGATTATCGCTTTGGTCCTGTATTGCGCTTTGCGCATTGGCTAACTGACTTTGTACACTCCTTAGGTGCACTTCCGCGTTCAGCAGATCTGATTTTTGCAGGAATCCCTGTTCATACCTGGCTTTTGTGAACGCATACACAGAGTCTGATGTCCGGAAGGCCTGCTGAAGCACCTTCACCACCTCATAGGCAAGTTGCAGCTGCAGGTAAGCTCCTGCCGTGCGGAACCTGATATAATCCTGGAGGCGCGCCTGCTGCAACTCTGCTATTTCGATTGCTGTTCTGGCCGCTTTTCGCTGGTAAAATGCATCGAGGTTCAGAATGGGCTGCTGTATCGTTGCCTGCGTAGTAAAATTCGAGGTTCTGTCCGGGTTGTTCAGCAAGGCAGGATTAAAATCATTCTGTGTGATGTTTTGCTGTTGCAGCTTAAAGGCAAATGCATTGAGCGGGTTGTTGCTTGTGTACGCAGTATAGGTAACTCCGAGCTGCGGGAGAAAAGCCGCATCTGTCTGGTGGTATTGCGCTGCAGCCTGTAATGTGGTATTTCTGGCAATGGCCAGGTCGCTGTTGTTCTGAAGTGCCGTCGCCAGTGCTTCCGAACGATGGAGTGTCTGTGCGCCGGATCTGATACCTGCGGAAAGTATCAGTATGCTCAGGGTGAATTGCCGTAAAATCATTGTATCATCATTTTCGCCGGCAAAGCTATTTCCGCGCTCAGGCTTTTATTGTAACTATAGTTACATTGGACATCGGATTTTAATAAAAGAGTATTTTGTCTTTTATTAAGGCGGATTTGTTTACCTTTGTAAAAATCAACGCAGCTTAATGTTTTCCAGAACATGCGAACACGCCATCCGGGCAGTGATATATGTGAGTTGCCAGTCGGCAAAAGGTAAACGTTGCGGGATCACAGAGATTTCCGTGGCTGTGGATGCTCCTGAATCTTTTACTGCAAAAATCCTGCAGGATCTTGTGAAGAAAGGATTGATGGGTTCGGCCAAAGGGCCTAAAGGCGGTTTTTATCTTACTCAGGAAATGAGCGAATGCAGCATGGCGGATGTGGTACGCGCTATTGACGGAGAACATCTTTTTGAGGGGTGCGCATTGGGGCTGCGTCAGTGTTCGGAAAAGCGTCCCTGTCCCCTGCATCACGAATTTAAAAAGATACGTTCCGAGATCCGTACGATGCTGGAGCATTCCAGGCTGGATGCTTTCACTGACGACCTTACAAACAAAATTGCTTTTCTGAAACGCTAAACCACTTATTTATGGCGACGGACGCACCGAAAAATGACATACATTCCATAGAGGACATCCAATTACTGGTAAATACATTCTATGAAAGGATCCGGACAGATGCTTTACTGGGTGGCATATTCAATGGGGTGATCGGAGACAGGTGGCCACAGCACCTGGAAAAAATGTACCGCTTCTGGCAAACAGTACTGCTTGAAGAACACACGTATAACGGGAGACCTTTTCCCCCGCATGCAGAGCTGCCCGTACGGGCAGAACACTTCGAAAGGTGGCTTCAGCTGTGGCATGAGACTGTTGACCGTTTTTTCACCGGCCCTCTTGCGCTGGACGCGAAAGAACGCGGCAATAAAATGGCTGCCCTTTTCTTCTCTAAAATTGAATACTACAGGAACAGCAATGCAAAGCCATTATTCTGAAAACTGTTGGATCAGAATTTATTGATACGATGGTTCTCCACACCGCTATTGTCCAGCGCGATCAGGTTCATAAAATACAGTCCGGTAGGCTGGGCGCTAAGATCAAGGGTGTATTTGCCTCGTTGTAATTTCTGATGCATAACCAGCAATCCGTTGGCATTATAAATGAATACTTCTGATGGTTTTTCCAGGTCAAGGTGAAGTGCGCCGGTGGTAGGGTTAGGATAAGGAAGCGATCCGCTTATAATATCCACAGCGTCTATAAAGCCACCGCTGGAAGCATTGCTGTATTGAATCAGGTTTTGATCCTGGGCTTTTGCGAAAGTCGATAGATACAGGCTTGCAGCAAACAATATTATCTTTTTCATAGCCATGAAATTTTGTTCAATTCAAAGGTAGCATGGCTTTCGATCAGAGGGCATCTGAGACTCTTAAGGAAAATAAAAATCGCATAAATATGTAAGACCTGCCCCTTTTGGTATAAATTCTGTTTAGAGTCGCTGAAACTGCCATTCGGGTGCACCCTTCAATCCATTCTTATAAAATCCCGTGAAGCGCATTTTGTAATAAGCGCCTGACTGAACCTTAACCAGGTAATATTTCTTTGAATCGACGGTGTATAAACCAGCGTTTATATCGTACGATTTCCATTCGAATCCTATCGTGTTGATAAGCGAAGAGAAACTGACATTCTCCGCCGATTGCAGGGTGATGGACGAAAAATCTGTGTGCATGGTATCAACTGCAGCGAAGGTGCTATACCGGTTGAGCAGACATCCGACCACCGCATAAGGCATATTCAGATCGGTATAAAAATGCGTGTATTTTGTAAACACGATATCCCAATCTTTTGCAGGAGGTTCGGTATGCAGTATAGCGGCGCCGTTCGCGAGAGAGACCTGAGTAAAAGTATAACGATCGTCTTTCTCCACAGTCAGCAGGGTATCATTACTGTTATCCAGTCCGGATACACGAACGGTATAGGATGCCGCATCGCTTTCCAACACCTGTATCTTGCACGTACCGGTATTTTTTCCGCCCGCATCGATACCGCGGTTTACAATGAATACAGGTTTACCGCTCCTCCAGTCTCCGATAGCAGTACTGTCCAGTAAGCCGGTGTACAGATCGGTACGCAGTTTTATGCCACTGGAATCTTTTGCGGATACCGAGGAAAAGTCCTTGCCATAAACGGGATATACACCCATTCGGAATTTTGCACTGTTCAGTGTGATGCGATATCCTGCCGTTCCGCACTCAAAAGCCAGGTCCCAATCCGTGATCAGGTTGCGGGCTATTTCCTTATTGTTTTCAAGGCTGTAATATACCTGCCACTTATAGTCTTCACCGAGCTCGACAGATGCGATCTGTTCTGCTCCCTGCGGCTTTACGGGAACAAGCTGCTCTTTTGACATACAAGCTGCGTTGCTCCACAACAGGGCCAGTAATGCAAGGCGGCTAATGTTGCTGCTGATCATGATTTTTAGTGTTAGCATGTGTAAACGTGTACCCTAATCCTATGAATAATGAACGGCCGGTTGCAATGGAAAGAGGCCCGGAACTGCTGTGTGCGCTTCCGGAGGACACATTTGCATTGAGCCGGTTTACATTACCTGTATTAAAGAGGTTTTTGCATCCGAAGCTGATGCTGATCCTGTTCTGCGCGCATGTCTTAGTAAAGGATATATCCGCAATAGTGTAAGCAGCAATAGTGGTCATCACAGCATTGCCGGCCGTGTCAAGTGCATAACCGGGATTTTTACCGGTGTATTTGCCGAACAGAGAAGCTGTGAAATGCCAGACAGGCACCTGGTAACTCAGATTCAGACGCGCTTCGGGCGTATAGCTGAACTTCGGTATACTAGTTTCATCACCGCCGGAAAGCTGGTTGAATCTGCCAATATATGAAGCTCCGAAAGTCGCCAAAAGATGTTTATAGCCGAGTGAAACGTTTGTCTGTATGCCCTTTGCCTTGTAGTGATCGATATTGATATAGCTGTACTGGTTGCGTGCGCTGTCTGTCAGTGCAAGACTGATCATGTCTGATATACTGTTGTAAAAGCTCGCGACTTCAATACTCAGATGTACCTGCCGTATTTCCTTCCTGAAAGAAACGGAAGCATTCAGGTTGTTGGATTGTTCAGGCTTGAGTTTGTCGTTACCTATGATATCGTGATTGCTGTCATTGAATTCAAAAAACAGTTCCTTGACACCAGGCGCACGGAACCCACGGCTGTAAGCTGCGCGGATGTCCAGGCCTTTATGCGGTGTGTACTTAATATTCAGAGACGGGATAAGCGGAGCGCGGAATGCGGTATTATAGGCATAACGCAATCCTCCGCGAAGGATCAACGAGTCGGTGGGGCGATACTCGGCGCTGCCATATGCCGCGTAATCACTTATGTTTTTTACACCACCGGCAATCCTTTTTCCTGTACCTTTTTCTACATTGATATCATAGCCGGCTTCATAAGCGAGCTTTTTCCCGGAAGCGGATTTCCCGATGGTCGCCCGGGAATTAAATAACGCATAATCCGAAGTGTCCTGGTCAGACGGACTTCCCGGCTGATCCGAGCCGGTGGTAAGATCGCGGCTGTACCGGTTCATTTTTCGTTGATAGCTGTTGTAAGCAGCAAGGAAGGAAATATTGTATCCTTTGCCCGCCGTGCCATTTACGAGTATCGCATTGTTGAACCGGCAGGTACGGTAATAATCATCAAAGGCGGTGTAGCCGTAAAAGCCTTCCGGATTTCCCCTGTTGGTAATCAGGTCCTGAAAATAGTCGCCTTTATACCTGAGCTGAATGTGTTTCAGCCGGTAACAATAATTAAAATTCAAATTGTATTCTTCCTTCGGATCCCATTGACGGGCACGGTTGCTGTCGGGCATTTTCGCTTTGAAGTCTGCATAGTCCCATCCTTCTTTGGGGTCCCATCCGTCGAAGAAGTTACGTGCACCGGATAGTACAAAGCTGTGCCTGCCCCGGTTTACACCCACTCTGCCATTGATGTTATACTTTCCGATGCTCTCCGTATAGGTGTTCACTCCCGCTTCGATTCCGCTGGAAAGACTGCTTTTCGTAATGATATTTATCGTACCCGCTAATGCATCGGTTCCGTAGTTCACAGACATAGGGCCCTCGATGATCTCGATCCTTTCCACATTGTATACGTTCAGCTGCGAGATGTCGATATTGCCGTTCTGCCTTCCGATCACGGGTACGCCATCCACGAGTATTTTTACATTTTGTCCCGATATACCCTGCATCTGCACACTGCTTCCGAGCACATTATCCTGGGCTATTGTAACATTCATTTCATTCGTGAGCACATCCCGCAGGTTCTGGGCGCCCATTGCAGCAATTTTCTGCTGGTCGATCACGCGGATGCGCTGCACAGCATTTTCCGCCTGCACAGGTTTATACTGGCCTGTTACCACCACACCGTTCAGATGGTGGTAAGTACGGATACTGTCCGTACTTACTTTCCCCTGAATTTGCTGCGCATAGCTTTGCTGCATATTTGCCGCAAGCATGGCGGATACGGCCACCGGCAGGTATTTCCTTTTCATTGCTTTTAGTATCTACGGTAAAAACTCACTACAGCGCAGCTGCAATAGAACGCCAGCTTTCCAGTTCAGGAATACCCGGCTTGCGCGCACCAAAAAACTGAACGACCATCTCCCCGCTTTCGTCAAACACTTCCAGGGAGGTGATCATACCGTCAGTGCTTGGCTTTTGTACCACATATGTTCCGGCAATTGACTGTTCGTTCAGGTGCAGGTTAAACATCGGGTCCAGTACATTAAACCAGGGCCCGGTTTCCATGAGCTTGCTTACGGTACCGGAATGTATCTGGATGCATCCGCGGTTTCCCACAAACACCATGATCGGAACCTGCTGTTCGGCTGCCAGCTGCAGCAATTTGCGTGCTGCTCCGATTATCCGTACTGCGGACATATCCTTCAGGAGCGAGTCGCAGAGCTTGTGTACGGGTAAGCTTGTGGGTGCGGGTAAGTGCAAAGAACTCATGGGTATCTTTCAGCGCTTTCCAGCTTTCCTGAAATGCAGCAATGTCAATATCCGCATCCGGAAGTTCCGCCGGAGCATCAGGATACGCTTCAGTGATCAGTTCGGCACTTTGTTCGGTTGCAGCATATCTGTCAACCAGCGCATGATAGGCAGCTGGATCGCTCTCGGCGGTAAGGTATATCTTATGCACCGCTGTTCCGCTCTTATCAAAGAACTGGATGCTGTGGCGCTCTCCTTCAGTAACGGCAAATGCAAATTTCCAATGCATCAGGAATATGCGGAGATCTATGTCCGGATTAACAGCGAGTCCTACCGGCCCCTGGAATGAAACATTATCATATAGGCCTTTGCGTTCATGCACGACGCTATCGTTGCGTGTAAGTGCCATCAGCTCACCAAGCGGAAGCAACTCTTTGAGTATTTCCTGAAATTCCGGGCGCAGTACGGTTGTCGTGGATCCTGCATTTAATGCTACGAGGTCAGCTTCGCTTACATGCAGCATTTCAGCTGCGTTGCGGATTCTGGCAGAAGGCTGTTCCGCCTTAAGTTGTTCATACCGGCTTTTCAGGTCGGTTACGATAGTATGGGACATTGTTCTTGATTTTTAAAATGATTACATGAAAGTTGTTTCTGATGTTCCGTGTTTGAGCCTGCCAGGATAATGGGGTGTCTGCAGTGCGGCGTCCTGATAAGGGAAAGCGGAAATCCATACACTTCGCTCAGCAGATCATCACTGAGTATCGTTTCGGGATGCCCGGAGGCTTTGATGCTGCCCGATTGCAGCAACAGAATGTTATCTGCATATTGCAGCGCGAGATTCAGATCGTGCAATACAACGAGCACACAATTACCCTTTTGGGCGAAGGTTTCCGCTATATGCAGCAATGTGTGCTGGTGCACTATATCCAGATTGTTGCTCGGTTCATCCATAAAGAGAAATTTCGGTTCTCCCGATGATGGTCCGGATACCTGAGCGAGCACGCGTGCCAGATGAAACTCTCTGTTGTTCTCCGCCCGATAACGTAAGGATGTTTCGGGAAGACAGGTGATGTATACCCAATTGCTGCATTACTTCTTCCACGATCCGGTGATCGTTTTCCGTTTCCCTGGTTTTGAAATGTGGGTATCTTCCCATCATCACGGTTTCTTTCACCGTAAAAGGCAGCTGTAACGTATGCTGCTGATGGAGCACCGCAGCAATTTGGGCTAAACCATCTGTATTGCGCCAGTAGGTCAAAGGCAGGTGATTCAGAAAAATATTACCATCGTCAGCCTGCAACACACCCGTGATGAGTTTAATAAGCGTTGACTTGCCCGCGCCGTTGGGGCCCAGTATTGCAGTGATCCCACCCGGCCGGATATCAAAGCTGAGCCGCTTCAGGTTGAGTGCGGCAGAGACACGGTAGGAAAGATCTTTGACGGTGATCATCAGAAAGGAATACGGCGTTTAATTTCTTTAGTGACGATATACAGTAATACAGGAGCGCCTATGAGCGCGGTAACGACACCTATCGGCAGTTCCGCGGGACTGAATGCGGTTCTCGCAAAAAGGTCTGCGAATACCAGCAGGGCAGATCCGATAATAGGAGATAGAATCAGGAGTGTTCTGTGATCGGGACCGGCGCTCATACGGATGATGTGCGGCACTACCAGTCCGACGAAACTGATCACACCGCTTACGGAAACAGATGCACCGACACAGCAGGCGCTCAGAAGAATGATCTGACGCTTTACCCGCTCCACCGGCACTCCCAGATGTGCGGCATTTGCTTCGTCCAGGGAAAGTGCGTTCAATTGCTTTGCCATCAGCGGAAAAGCCAATACGGGTATCAGCGTAAAAGGCAGGATGCCCGCAACCTGTGTCCAGGTCGCACCGCCGAGGCTTCCCAGCATCCAGAATGTAATGCTTCTCAGCTGTGCGTCGTTTGCTGCGTAGGTGAACATGCCTGTTCCGGCGCCGGTGAGCGCATTGATGGCTACTCCCGCAAGCAGTAAGGTGGATACGATCGTCTTACCTTTTACACGTGATATGCGATATACGATGACCGCAGTGATCAGCGCACCGGTAAAAGTGATGAGCGACAATGCAGACATACCGGCCACATTTGCAAAATGGGCACCGGACATGATTGCAACAACCGCCGCTAAAGAAGCGCCGGAAGAAACACCGATCAATCCCGGATCGGCCAGCGGATTGCGGAACAGACCCTGCATTGCGGCTCCGGCGCTTGCCAGAGAGGCACCCACCAATACACCCAGTAATACCCTGGGCATACGTATAGCGAGCAGTACCGACTCCTGTACTTCGCTATGTACGGGAGTAATACCGGTGCCTGCATACTTTGCGAAAATGGAAAGGAGTGCGCGCGGCGGTATGCGCACCGCACCAATTCCCATGCCGCATGCGATGAGCAGCAGCAATAACAGCAGGGCAACTGCTATAAGGCGTTTGTTATTTTTGTGCGTCATTCAATGCTTTGGACAGCGTGGCAACAGCCAGACCTAAACGAGGCCCGAATCCTGTAAGTAATTGGCCATCCATTTCAATTACCTTCCTGCGTTTACCGGCATTCGTTTGGGCAATACCGGGTATTTTCAGCAATCCTTCGATACCACCGAGGCTCTCCAGTCCGCTGTCGAACATCAGGATCACATCAGGATTACTTTCTAGTAATGCTTCGGGAGTAAGCGGTTTGAAGTCTTCGAAGCTATTGGCAGCATTCGTTGCGCCGGCAAGCTCAATAATGGCAGATGCAGGAGTGTTTCTTCCGGCGACCATTAATGTTCCGGCTCCGCGCGCATAGATAAACAGCACTTTGGGATTTGACTGAAGTACTACACGCTTTGCGAGATCTTTGTCAATGCCATCTTTCACCTGTTGCGCTTTCGGCGAAACATTCAGACTGTCGGCAATGCTTTGCACCAGCGTTTTTGTTCCGGCCACAGAATATACAAGCGGTAAGGAAATCACCCTGATGTTGGCCGCCGCAAGTTGCTGCTGCAGATCAGGATTCAGACTTTGTTGTAAGCCTATCAGCAGGTCGGGGTGCAGCGCAATAATAGCTTCTGCAGATATATTTCGGTTGTGGCCGATCTTCGGGAGTCCGGAGATCGATTCCGGGTAAGTGCTGGTGACATCTGTACCCACAATATTTTTCTGAAATCCAAGCGCACACAAGGTTTCGGTGATGCTTCCGTTTGCGGACACGATTTTTGCCGAATCGAAATTTTTTGTCGTGCTGTTTACAGCTCTCTGCCCCGAGCCGCCGCAAGCCGCAACTGCAAGTGCAGACAGCACATAAATCGAGAATTTGATACGTCTCATTTTCACTGCGTTTAAAATACCGTGCACGAGCTGCAATGCAGACCGTGCACGGTTCATTTTGATAGGGATTATTGAATTACCAGTTTCTGAACGGATCTTTCTGATCCTGTGTATATCTGAACGAAATATGTTCCGGCTGAAAGCGGAGCACTGCAGCCATACACATGCAGCCCTGCCGTTCTTTCCAATGCAGTCTGATGAACAATACGGCCGGTGATGTCGCTGATATACAGCTGAGCATTGTCAATACCCGTTTCAAAATGATAAACTACCTGCACCATCTGGCCGCTTTGGGAAGGGTTCGGTGAAAGTGCGAGCGTGGTATTTGATTTTACCTGTTCGCTGATGGAAGTACCGCTCAGCTGCTCTTTTGTAAAGATGATACTGCCGTTTCCGGAGACACCGCTGATCCATCCTGTGAAATACAACTTCCAGATATCACCGTTATTTCTTCTGATAAAATAAACATTCGAATCTTTAACCACTCCGGAGGTTGATTTCCAGTTGTAGCCCAGGCCATTGATATTTCCCGAAAAGGTAAGCGAAGAAAATGCGGTATAACTGCTGCGTGTTGCGGGGTCCACAACTGCTTTGGCGATTTTGAGTGTATCATTTGCGAGCACTCCCGTAACGGTATAACCTGCAATACCCATGGACGCGTAATCTCCTGTTGCATATTGTCCGAAAACCAGATCCCAGTCGGTATTCAAAGGTTCGCGATCCAGGGCCGTTTTTGTATCAAGAGAAAAGTAGCCATACTTTTTACCTGTGTAGGATGATTTTGCGATAGTGGATGTTGTCTCATCAGAACCATCGAGGTTTGCATAGGTAAATGTATAGGTGCTGCTGGCGAGCTTTTCGATGGTCAGCTTTTTAAAGTTTCCGGCCTGCGTTTTTATAATGTAGATAGAATCACCTACTACATTATGCGTTCCCATATCATAAATACCCCAACCCAGATCGTAAGGATTGGAAGCATCTGTGTAACGGCCCAGCGCACCCAGCCAGCTTGTTTCGCTATTGTACAGACCGCTCCATGTGCTCAGACCGGCCGTATCTACACTGCTCCATCCGCTGACGTCGGATTTCGGGTATACCCAGAGTGCACCGGAACCGCTGTTATTCACCATGATGTCTGAACTCATAGACCCGCTGATGCGAAAGGCGATATCCCAGTTGTTTTTGGGTTGGGTAGCCACTTCATCGGCAGGGAGGCGGTACCATACCTGGTTTGCATAGCCGGAGCCAAGGATCACTGTATCGGAAACACTGGTCTGTGCCTGAGCAGAAAAAGTCGCCAGAAGGGCGGAAACGAGTATTGAAGGTTTCATAAACTGTTGCATTGTGGTTTTAAATATCTTTCAGTTAGATGGTGGCCACTCTGACAACAGTCGGAACCTTTCTTGCTCCCCGGCCCCTCCCGGTCAGAAGTGGCGCACCAGTAACGTTATGCGAAAGGCCTCCCAACGGGAAACCTATTACAAATTATTTTACAGTAAGGAGCAAGAAATCAGGTTACAAAGAAAGGAAGGGAAAAGACAAGTGGCTTATACAATCAGGAAAACTGCTTTACAGAATCCGGAAAAACTAATGCATATCCCCGCTGGCAATGAGTGCCGGACCGGCCTGTATTGTCACATTTTTTTTGCAGATAAAAAAAGTGATTCCTGATATGCAATCCTTATTTTTGCAACCGTGCATTCGTGTACATTTTTTTGACTTCAAAACAGCCGACACGCGCTCAGGGCAACAATATATTTTATGGGTTTATTTAATTTTTTGACGCAGGAAATCGCGATAGATTTAGGTACTGCCAATACGCTCATCATTCATAATGATCAGGTTATAGTAGACGAGCCATCCATTGTAGCTAAAGACAGAACTACAAATAAGGTGGTCGCAGTGGGGAAAAAGGCAATGATGATGCATGAAAAAACCCATGAAAATCTCAAAACTATCCGTCCGCTGAAAGACGGTGTTATCGCGGATTTCGACGCTGCTGAAAGCATGCTGCGCGAATTCATCAAAATGGTGTATCCGAAGAAGCCGCTTTTTCCGCCAAGCTGGAGAATGGTTATCTGTATCCCTTCCAGCATTACGGAAGTCGAGAAGCGTGCGGTGCATGATTCTGCTGAGCGCGCGGGAGCTAAAGAGGTATATATGATCCATGAACCTATGGCTGCGGCACTGGGTATCGGAATCGATGTGGAAGAGCCTACCGGTAATATGATCATTGATATCGGCGGTGGCACTACCGGTATTTCCGTAATCGCGCTTGGCGGTATCGTTTGTGACCAGTCTGTGCGTATTGCCGGAGACGAATTCACCAATGATATTATGGAAGCAATGCGCCGTTACCACTCCCTGCTGATCGGCGAACGCACTGCCGAGCAGATCAAAATCCACGTTGGTTCCGCATTGAAAGATCTCGATACTCCTCCTGAGGATATCGCAGTGAACGGACGTGACCTCGTAACCGGTATTCCGAAGCAAATCATGGTAAGCTACCAGGAAGTAGCGGAAGCACTGGACAAATCATTATTCAAAATCGAAGAGGCTATCCTTAAAGCACTGGAAAGCACTCCGCCGGAACTGGCTGCCGACATTTACCGCCGCGGACTGTACCTCACAGGTGGAGGAGCCTTGCTGCGCGGCCTCGACCGCCGTATCTCGCATAAGATCAAATTGCCGGTACAGGTAGCGGAAGATCCGCTGCGCGCGGTAGTTCGCGGTACCGGTATCGCTTTGAAAAACATTTCCAAGATGTCTTTCCTGATGAAATAAGCGGTTGCCGCGGATTGATTTTCCTGATTGATGAACCCTTCCCCGTCCGGCCAGTATATAATTGAATTTCTTTGCGCGTCCTCATTTCTTTCATACAGCGTTTCTTCAATCTCATACTTTTCCTGGGATTGGAGATTCTGTGTGTGATCATGATCGCACGAACCAATAACATGCAGGGTAATGATATCATGAACTCTGCAAATATTACAGTGGCTTACTGGTATCAGAAGCAAAGCGGGGTAAGTAACTATTTCGCACTGCGCCAGGTAAATGACAGCCTGCTCAGCGAAAACGCCCGTCTCCGCCAGGAGCTTGCGCGCATGGGTGAGGTGGACACACTGAAAGACAGCGCCGTGGTACACCCTGTAGTCGAGATAAAAGACTCGGTGAAACTGGTACAATACGCGCACTATTATTATTACAAAGCAAGAGTGGTTAATAATTCCATCGGGGCCGCATCCAACTTTATCACCATCAACCGCGGCTATAAAGATGGCATCGTACCGAATATGGCCCTGGTATCCGGAACCGGCGTGGTGGGACGGGTGGTCAATGCCTCCGCACACTTTGCCACTGCTCTTTCCATACTCAATACCAAACAGAGGCTGAGCGCAAAGCTCAAAGATGGTACCACATCTTTCGTCTACTGGGAACAGGCTTCCGGACCGGATGAGATGCTGATGAAAGTGGTACAGCCGGAAATCAAAATCCGCAAGGGAGACAGTATCCTTACCACCAGCTATTCCACCGTTTTCCCGGCTGATATGCTGATCGGAACGGTAAAGCAGGTGTATATTCTCAAAAAGGATAATTCGCGCATACTACATATCAGACCTGCGACAAACTTCCGCAACCTACAATACGTATACGCGATCAGGAACGAATTCATCGAAGAACGGCGCAGGTTGGAAGACAGTACCGTCAAAGCAGATAACAGGCAGAAGAAATGATCTACTATTTCAAATATGTGTTGCAGTTTTTCCTGCTGCTGTTGTTCCAGGTGCTCATCCTGAACAATGTGTTGCTACATTGGTGGTCGCAGCCATCCGGCTTTCCCGTATTCACACCATATATCTATCCGTTGTTCCTGCTGTTGCTTCCTTTCGAAACACCTGTCTGGGCATTGCTGGTAATCGGTTTTCTGGCAGGCTGCGTCGTAGACTCTTTCATGAATACACCCGGGATGCATGCATGCAGCATGGTACTGATCGCCTACCTGCGCACCAATGTGCTGCTGGCCCTGCTTCCCAAGCATCTGAAAGAATACAAACAATTGTCGCCTTCCGTAAAGACAATGGGCTGGCCTCCGTTTATCACGTACGCATCTTTCCTCATTCTCATTCATCACACCGTTTTCTTTATCATCGAACTGTGGAGCCTGAGCAATATAGGATACCTGCTGCTGAAGATTCTTACTTCAACACTCACTACGATGATGCTGATCGCGGTTTACCTGCTTCTATTTTCACGCAGAGCACCGATGCAGCGCTGATGCATTCCTTTTTATTTAAAAAAACAGAGTTTCTTTAGCGGTAATTTTTTAGCTTTGATACTTTAATACATTTCGGAAGAACAGAAGAATGGCAACCACAAACAAATCCAAAGCATCGTATACTTTCTCGGTGATCGGCGTTTCGCTGGTTTTGTTTCTACTTGGAACTATGGGCTGGATCTTCATCAATGGTAAAAGCCTTACCAATGTGGTGAAGGAAAATATGGCAGTACAGATAGATTTTCACGACAATACGCGCGAAGAAAACGTTGCTGCGATGAAGGCCATCCTTGATAAACAGCCGTTTACGAAGAAAACCCGCGTGATTACGAAAGAGGAAGCACTGAAAATGCAGAGCGAACTGGAAGGAGAAGACATCCGTAATTTCCTGGGCTATAATCCGCTTTTCGCAAGCATCGAATTAAACCTGCACAATGAATACGTAAGTAAAGACAGCATCGAAAAAATTACGCTGTTTATTGAACAGAGTAACGTAGTTGCACGTGTTACTTATCCGAAGACTATTGTAAGCCAGATGACCGCAAATCTGCGTAAAATCAGCATTATACTTGCGATTATGTCTGTCATCCTCATTCTGGTGGTGATCGTTCTGATCGATAATACGGTTCGCCTGGCGATGTTCTCTAACCGTTTTCTGATCAAAACCATGCAAATGGTGGGAGCAACACGCTGGTTTATCTCCAAACCTTTTGATCAGCGCGCAGTCGTTAACGGACTGATCAGCGGTATGGTCGCTTCTGCAGGTTTGCTGTTTATTAAATATGTTGCCGAATTAAGTGTACCTGAGCTGAAAGCGCTCAGCAGCAGCGCTTCTTTATTTATATTGATTTTTAGCATGATCATCGGCGGTATCCTGATCTCGGTGATCAGCACACACCGTTCTGTGGTTAAATACCTCAAACTTCCTATTGACGACCTTTATTAAAAAACCATTCCAAAATTTTTAAAAGATATTTTATGAGCAGTACCTCCAACAAACAACCCGACTTCCTGTTCGACAAAAGCAATTATAAGTGGATGCTGATAGGCGTTGCTGTTATTCTTGTGGGACTTTTCCTGATGGCGGGTGGTAAAAGCCCCGATCCGCATAAGTTTAATTATGATGAAGTTTACAGCTTCCGCCGGATTACCCTCGCACCGATCCTTATCCTCGCCGGACTTGGTATAGAAGTTTTTGCAATTATTAAAAAGGATAAGCCTCAGGCATAAAGATATCTCTGGTTTTCAGAAAGAGCTGTTCGCATTCGCCGGACAGCTCTTTTTTTTTGTGTCAGCATGTAAACAAATAAATTTTCTTCACTTGTTTCTCCTTATCAACGTAATAACTCTCGCTTATTTGCGTTAGTTTAGCTCAAATTTATCTCTTCTATGCGTTCACTAAAACAATTTGTGGCACTTCTGTGCCTCATGCTGCCGTTCCTTGCGTCGGCGCAAAATGAAAAAATCCCTCTGGACAGTAAAATAAAGACCGGACAATTGCCAAACGGTCTTAAATATTACATCATCCAGAACAAAAAGCCGGAGAATAAGATCGAACTCAGAATGGTTACCAATGCCGGTGCTATCCTGGAAGATAATGATCAGTCGGTTTCTCGCTCACCTCATGGAGCACATGAATTTTAATGGTCTGAAACACTTCCCTAAAAATGAAGTGGTACATTACCTGCAAAGTATCGGAGTGGATTTCGGAGCCGACCTGAATGCTTATACCAGTTTCGACGAAACAGTTTATATCCTGCCTATTCCCGCAGACGATAAAAAGAAAATCGATCAGGGCTTCCAGGTAATTGCTGACTGGGCGGGCGGAGCATTGCTCTATAATGACGAGATCGACAAAGAACGCGGTGTTGTACTCGAGGAAAGCCGCCTCGGAAAAGGTGCCGACGACCGCATGATGAAAAAATGGTTGCCGGAATACCTGAATGGTTCTCTTTATGCAAAACGTTTGCCTATCGGTGACGACGAACTGCTGAAAACATTCAAATATGATGTGCTGAAACGTTTCCACAACGACTGGTACCGTCCGAACCTTCAGGCCGTAATGGTGGTGGCTGACATCGAGCCTTCTGAAGCTGAACGTATCATCAAAGAAAAATTCAGTGGATTTAAAAATCCCGTAGGTCCGCGTCCACGTCCTGAAATCATCGACGTTCCCGCACGCACCAGCAGCAAAGCTATGGTGCTGAGCGATAACGAAGCTCCTTATACCACTGTTCAGATCATCGGAAATTCTCATCGCAAAGTCTTCTGCCACTACTACAAAGGAGTATGTTGATGATATGAAACAAAACCTGTTCAACTCCATGATCGGAGATCGCCTGGATGAACGAAAAACTCTTCCAATCCTCCTTTCGTATTTGGCTTCGCCGGCATCTCCGGCGGATGGGCCCGCGGATGGGAAAGCTTCCAGATGTTTGCTATTGCAGGTACAGACAAGATCAAAGATGCCACTACAGCACTCGTAAGCGAAGCACTCAAGATCAAAAAATTCGGATTTACGCAGGCAGAACTGGATCGTGCAAAAGCTTCTGTTCTCGCTTCTTATGAAAAATCTTACAACGAGCGTGACAAAACAGAATCCCGTACACGCGTGGATGAACTGGTACGTCATTTCCTGACCAACGAGCCGGTTCCGGGTATCGCGTGGGAATATGAGATCGCAAAAACAGATTTGCCTAAGATCACACTGAACGACGTAAAACAGCCTGAAAAGCCTGATAGATATCGATCAGACCTACTTTGCACTGGTAACTACGAAAACTGCAGACAAACTTCCTTCGGATGCAGATCTGAAATCTTATGTGGATGCAGCGCTGAACAGCCAGGTAACTGCTTACGAAGAAAAAGAATTGCCTAAAACACTGCTTACTAAAGAACCTGTTGCCGGAAAAATCGTGAAAGAAGAAAAAGACGCGAAAATCGGTACTACGACCTGGACGCTGAGCAACGGTGCAAAAGTAACTTACAAGACAACTGATTTCAAAAACGACGAGATCCTTTTCTCTGCGTACCGTTTCGGTGGTTCCTCTATTTACAGCGGAGCCGACTACCAGAGTGCTGATTACAGCAATAATGTAGTGGATGAAATGGGTTACGGCGCATTCTCTAACACAGATCTGCAGAAATTCCTGAAAGGGAAAACCGTTACAGTAAATACTGTCGTTGACCTGAATTCAGAAATGGTTCAGGGTCGCTCCACAGTAAAAGATTTTGAAACGGCTATGCAATTGCTGTACCTGAAATCCACAGCTCTGCGCATCGACGAGACTGCATTCCAGTCTTTCAAAAACCGCCAGGTGCAAATGATCGCTCAGATGAAATCTGATCCGCAAAGCTTCTTTGCCGACAGCCTGAACAATTATATGTACCACAATAACCCCCGCAATAAGCAAATACCTGATCCTGCCGATTACGAAGCGATCAATATGAATAACGCGGTTAATTTCTATTCACAGCGTTTCGGCTCTGCTAACGGATTCAATTACTTCTTCGTGGGAAGCCTCCCTGAAGCGCAATTCAAGGCGATGATCGAAAAATACATCGGTGGCCTGGGTGGTAATGCAGTTGAAGCGAAATATAAAGATCTGGGCATAGAACCGATCTCCGGGGGAAAATTCATTTACATTCCGCGTGGGTACGGAACCTAAAGCAATGGTAAATGAAATGAAATATTCCAACGCCGGTTATAACTCAAAAGATGAATTGCTGCTGAACCTGTTGTCTGAAGTGATCAACAACCGTATCACAGACATCATCCGCGAAAAAATGAGCGCAATCTACGGTGGTGGTGTGGGCATGCGTCTGCAACGTTTCCCTAAAGAGCGTTTCATGATGCAGAGCTACCTGCCTTGCGGTCCGGAAAATGCTGAAAAGGTAAAAGTTGCTTTCTGGGAGATTGTAAACGAATGTAAAAAGCCGGGAAACATCACGGCTGAGGAGCTGACAAAGGCTACAGAAACTTCGTTCCAGAAATATAAAGTGGGTATCAAAACCAACAATTACTGGTTGAGCATTCTGAGCAAATACCAGCAATACGGATTGCCTACCGAGAATATCATGAACTTTGAAGCACGCGTTAAAGCCGTTACTCCCGGCGACCTTACCGCTACTGCTAACAAATACCTCACGGGTGGCAACACGCTGCATGCGATGATGCTGCCTGAGCAAGCCAAATAAGGAACTGCTCTGAACTGAAACAGCCTCCGGATATCCGGAGGCTGTTTTTTTATGTAGCTGCCCGTTTACCGGGATAATGCCTTATCGATCGTATCGCTTATCTGCTGAATTATATCAGTTACGCCCACAGGAGCTTTAGGAGCGGGTTCGTCCATGCTGTTGGATGCATACATCAGCAGGCACATGGCAAGGAAGTCCTGGTCGTCGCGGCCGGAATATTTCTGCTTCAGCTCAAAAATTTTTTCATCTGCCAGCTTTACCGATTTCCGGATATTCTCCGCCTCGCCTCTTTTAACCTTGATGCGATAACTCCTTCCGGAAAGCCAAAGATTTACTGGTATCAGATCTTCATCCTGCATAGTGCATTTGCAAATAGGTGAATGACTAGTATAAAATTAAGCGTTTGCCGAAGAAGAAGTACTTCCTGCAGTTTCGTGTTTCAGAATTTTCTTTTGGAACAGCAGCAATGCAATCACACCGATGCTGATAGCTGCGTCTGCAATATTGAATACCGGATCAAAGAAGCTGAAGACCTTTCCGCCGACAACAGGCATCCAGTCGGGCAACTTCGTTTCGATGATCGGGAAATACAGCATATCCACCACCTGACCATGCAGGAATCTCCCGTACCCTTTTCCGAAAGGGACAAATTGCGCAATATGGAAAGAGCTTTCGCTGAAAATAAGACCGTAGAACATACTGTCGATGAGGTTACCCATAGCCCCGGCCAATATCAATGCACCGCAGATCATTGCACCGCGGCTGTATTGTTTACGCTCCAATTGCTTCAGAAAATAAAATCCAAAACCTACGGCTATGAGACGGAAGCTGGTCAGGATCAGTTTGCCTGCATCTCCCTGGCTGAACTTCATGCCGAAAGCCATACCATTATTTTCAATAAAATGAAGCCGGAACCATTGTCCGAGCACCATTTCTTCCTGACCGTAATAAAAATGAGTCTTTATATAAATTTTCGAGAACTGATCTGCTATCAATACCAGAAAGATGATCAGCAATGCGTAACGATACTTCACTTGGTTTGCTTTTGTGTCGGTAAAATGCAAATATAACTCATAGCATTTAGGGTTGTGAATTACCTTTGCCCTCATTTCAATATTTAAAGGAAAACATTCCATATGGCAAGCAAACAGCATAAACTCGCTACGCGGCTCATCCATGCCGGCGTTGCACCGGACCCCTCAACCGGAGCAATCATGACTCCGATCTTTCAGACCTCCACATATGTACAGGCGGCTCCGGGCGATCATAAAGGCTATGAATATGCGCGTACTCAAAATCCTACGCGTCATACGCTGCAGGCCGCACTGGCCAGTATTGAGAATGGCCGTTTCGGATTGTGTTTCGGAAGCGGAATGGCTGCCACAGATGCTGTTGCCAAACTCTTGTCTCCCGGCGACGAGGTGATCGTATCCAATGATCTTTATGGAGGTACTTACCGGATCTTTACCAAAGTATTTGCTCAATACGGCATCGTGTTCCATTTCGTTGATATGTCTGATGCAGCGAATATTGAAAAATATGTCAACAAGCAAACGAAAATGGTTTGGATAGAAACACCGACCAACCCCTTGCTGAACATCATTGATATAGAAAAAGCCGCCTCCATAACCAAAGCGCATAACCTGATATTAGTTGTGGACAACACTTTTGCCTCTCCCTATTTGCAGAATCCGCTGGACTGGGGTGCCGACATCGTGCTGCACTCCGCAACCAAATACCTGGGAGGCCATTCGGACGTGGTTCATGGTGCACTGATCATGAACAGCGAAGCGTTGGAAGAAAAGCTGCGTTTCATACAGAACAGCTGCGGTGCCGTTCCCGGGCCACAGGATTGCTTCCTGGTACTCAGGGGAATCAAAACGCTGCATGTACGGATGCAGCGCCATTGCGAAAACGGCCGGAAGATAGCTGAGTATCTGCGCAACCACCCTAAGGTAGGCCGCGTATTGTGGTGCGGATTTGAAGACCATCCCAATCATGATATCGCCCGTCGCCAGATGCGCGATTTCGGAGGAATGATCTCCTTCACACTCAAAGATGACAATATTGATGCAGCATTAGCTGTGCTGAAAAAAACAGAATTATTCTCCCTCGCCGAATCCCTGGGCGGAGTGGAGTCGCTGATCGGTCACCCGGCTACCATGACACATGCTTCCATTCCTCAGGAAGATCGTATTGCGCGCGGGCTCAGCGATTCGCTGATACGCCTCAGCGTGGGCATAGAAGATGCCGATGATCTTATCGCAGATCTGGAACAGGCGATCGGCTGATCCTCCTGATAATATTGATTTTTCAAGGCACATCTGTAAAGCAGATGTGCCTTTTTAGTTTCCGTGGCGGCGCAGATGCTCCCAGAAAAGAGGGTAAGACTTTCCCACCGCCTCCGCATTATGGCGCAGGTGGATAGCCTCACCGTGATAC
Organism: Chitinophagaceae bacterium; assembly: GCA_049840855.1. Taxonomy (GTDB): domain Bacteria; phylum Bacteroidota; class Bacteroidia; order Chitinophagales; family Chitinophagaceae; genus Rurimicrobium. Next base: position 286,888 of record JASGJF010000035.1, read on the forward strand.
ATCCCCGCAAGTGCCGTGGCCATTACCATCCTGTGATCTGCAGGAGGAATGAATTGCAACGGTGCCATTGTTTTTCCACCGGCAATGCGCAGTGTATCTTTCTCTACCGAGCAATCGATATGCATATCCGACAGCAATTTCTGAATTTCGAACGCACGATCACTTTCCTTGTGCTTAAGCCGGTGCACTCCTGACAGATAGCTTACACCATTGCACCCCGCCGCAAAAACCGACAGCACAGGGAACAGATCCGGAGCATCCGTCAGGTCTATCGTAAACGGAAGCCGTTCTCCGCTGCGTACAAAGAGATTGCGCTGCTCGAAATGAAACGGCGTTCCTGACTGTTGCAACACCTTGAGGATAGCGATATCTGCCTGCAGGCTATCTGCGGAGAGACCTTCCAGTTGCATCGAACCATTTATGGCAGCAGCGCAGATCCAGAAAGCAGCTGAACTCCAGTCTGCTTCTATCTCGATATGCAGCTCGCGGTTTTATTTCATTTTTTCCGGGATCGAAAAGATATCTTCCTGTTTCCGGCTGACCGATGTATTTTCCAAACAGCTGCAATACCTGCCGGCTCAGGCTCAGATAGGGAATGCTTACCGGATTTTTTACAGTTATTGCAACTGCTTTCCCGGCGGCAAAAGCAAAGGCAAACATCAGACCGGAAATAAACTGAGAACTCATACTTCCATCCACCGTTATATCCGCCGGACAAAGTGGCCCCTTGATGCGGACAGGCAAACAGCCATTGCTCTCTACATGCACGCCCAGTTGAGGCAACACCTGATTAAAGAAATGCATCGGCCGTGTGAGTAAAGACCCCGTGCCCGTAACAGAAATCTGATTCTGGCTCAACGCAGCAACAGGAGTGAGCAGCCGAGCGGCCAGGCCGCTTTCGCCGCAGAAGAAGTCTTTTGTGAAAGAATGATTACCCGAAGCATGCACCCGCCAGCCATTGGCAATCTCTTCAAATAGGTCACAGTGATCCCGGACTATCTCACGCACAGCGGACTCATCCTCAGAATTTCCGGGCCGGATTATATCCGTTGTTCCCTGATGCAGCATCGCGGCCGCCAATACTCTCTGCGTATGGCTTTTGGATGGGGGAATACGTAAGGTTCCCGAAACGCTTGTGCAATCAATTACCATAATCGGAAGCAAATACCTTCAGGCATTCTCGTATAAAATCAAAAGAAAGTGCCGTCACTTCTGCAGAGCCGGCTTCACGAAGCAGGATAAAATCAATGTGGTCATTTTGCCGTTTCTTATCCCGGCGCAGTACAGTCATTACTTTATCAACATCAATATGCAGTTTTGCCGGCAACCCGTAACGATGCAGCATCTGAACAAGCCGGATGCGAACTTCAGGGTCCAGAGCAAGGTGTTTTTCAGATGCGATGAGCGCTACAATCATTCCAAGTCCCACGGCATAGCCATGCTTCAGATGATAGATGGTCTCAAAGGCATGTCCGGCGGTATGCCCGAAATTGAGCGTTTTGCGCAGGTGGCGTTCCTGCTCGTCCTGTAATACCACTTCATTCTTGTGCGCAACGCATCGGACAATCAGTTCATTTAGTTCCGACGGAACGGAGCGGTAACGGGCAAGCGATTTCTGAAACAGCTCTTCAAGCAACTCCCGGTCCCGGATACAGGCATATTTGATCACTTCGGCAAATCCATTAGACCATTCCTCCTGTGGCAGCGAATCGAGAAAGCTATTATCGAAAAGAATAAAAGAAGGTTGGCGGATCAGGCCAAGCATGTTCTTATACAGCCCTACATTCACACCATTTTTTCCGCCTATTGCGGCGTCCACCATTCCCAGCAGTGTGGTGGGAACAAAGCCGAATGCAATGCCCCTCATATAAATGCCTGCAAGAAAGCCGGTAATGTCTGTGATCATACCCCCGCCGATCCCTATCAGGCAGGTATGCTTATGCGCTTCAAAGGAAGCAAGCTTAGCAGTAAGTTGTGCAATGGTCTGAAGATCCTTGGCTTCTTCTCCCGCGGGTACGATGAGTACCCTGTATTCAGAAAACAAATGACCATATTGCCTGTGCACCTGCTCGTCGGTAATGATCACTACTTTCGATACGGGTGCCAGTTGCAATAGCTGCGAGTAATTTGAATTCAGAAAATACTCCGTACGGCCGCCGGGAAACTGATGTGTATAATGCATGAATGCGATAACCTATTTCTGGGCCTGCAGCAATGATTTTACCTGGTCGGGTCTGGAGATCACTTCAACAGCTTTACTCACAACTTCATCATTACGCAGACTTTGATTGATACGTCCTTTTTGAAAATAATAACGCGATACGATTTCGTTTTCCAGGATGCGCATCACCTCTTCTTTGTTTTTCAGCAGGTCCTGTTTTTTATCATGCATCACCTTCGTTTTGAGCGCCGTTAATTCGGTTTTGCTTGCATCGTAAAGCTTATCCTGCTGAGCGGCGGCAGTAAGTGAGTCCAGCAGTATTTCAGTTTTGGTTTTATAGGAATAGTCTTTTGAAGACAGCCAGTTACTGAAGTCGGCGAACTCAGCCGCCGTCAGACTGAAATTTTCTCCGCCATTCAGAGTTTTATGTGATCTGGCATACTGGGTTGCGTAATCAAAAAAATAATTTTTGGAATACAGTGCTCCCGATAACGCGCTTATTTTTTCAGTGCCCGCTGTTACGTCCGGAGTAACACCACCACCGCTTTTTACGAGACGGCCATTTTTTGTTTTAAAAGTGGCTATCAGCGAATCTGCAATCTTATCAGGATTACCGTTTTCATCGCGGTGGCTGTAGTCGATCGCCTGAATACACCTTCCGCTTGGCGTGTAATATTTTGCGGTGGTAAGCTTCAGGCGTGCGTTAAAACCAAGAGGCCTGGTTGCCTGTACCAATCCCTTTCCATAAGATTTAGTGCCGATCACCACACCGCGGTCAAGGTCCTGTATTGTACCCGCTACAATCTCAGATGCTGAAGCTGATGATCCGTTCACAAGTACGGCCACAGGGATTTGCGTATCCCAAGGCGACCCTTCCGTATTGAAATTTTTATCCCACTCTTTGTTTTTACCTTTTGTGCTGACTACCAGCTGACCCCGGTCGATAAAGATATTGCATACCTCAACAGCTTCGTCCAGCAGTCCCCCGGGATTCCCGCGCAGATCAAGTACCACCGATTTCATGCCGGCATTATTTTTTTTCAGGCTGTCTAAAGACTGACGTAACAACTTACTGCAATTCATTGTGAATTGCGTCAGTTTCACATATGCGATATCTTTCGATGCTCCGATCATGCCGGCATAGGGCACGCTGGATATTTCTATTTCCCCGCGTGTGACCACCTTGTCCGATTCCACATCGGAAAATGCGTCTTTCACTTTTATCACAAGTTTGGTTCCGGAACTGCCCTTCAGCAGAAGGCTCACATCGTCAATCGTTTTGTCGTAAACATTTTTCCCGTCGATGCTGATGATCTTGTCCCCAGAGTGGAGGCCTGCTTTCTGTGCAGGACTGTTTTCGTAAATCTCGCCTACATACACATCTTTTTCTTTTTTCTGCAGCGCCGCACCGATACCCCCGTATTTACCGGTGGTCATAAATTCGTAGTCTTCGATATCCGACTCCGTAATATAATTCGTGTAGGGGTCCAGGTCGTTGAGCATTGCATCAATACCGGTTTTTGTTAGTTTTCCGGGCTCAATTGGATCAACGTAATATGTATTTAACTCTTTGAATATATTTGCAAATACCTCCAGGTTTTTCGACATTTCGAAATAGGAATCTGTGGTTTTTGCCTGTACGAATAAGCCAAAGCAGCAAATTGCAAAAGTGCCCCAGATGAATTGTCGCGTATGGGATTTAAATTCAGTCATTGAACATTCTGGTTTATGAAATTACGTCTCAAAGGGAAGTTAGCAAAAAAACCACATAACGGCATTCAAAATTGCTTTAACAAAAGAAAAACCAGACAATTTTGTTTAGTTGCTATTTTTTAGTAATTTGCAGATACAATCAGAATCTATGAAAAGAATTTTTTACGCTGCTTCGGTGATCTGTTCACTTTTTGCCGTTAACGCAAACGCTCAATATACGCTGGATAAAGATACTTCGAAAGGAAATTGGGGTGCAGTTGGTTATATGGTTGAGACCAAAATCAAAGTTACGCCAACGGGCTCCGGTGATGTTAGTCTTTCCTGGAGTGTAAACTCTTACAGCGACGCAGGCGGTGCCTGGAAGATTCCAAGTGTCTGCGAACCATTCGGTAGCTGTTATTCAAATACCACACCTGGTCTTTTATCCGGTTCCACTTCTTTCAATTGCACAGTACCGGGCGGTGCTTCAGGATATTATGACATTTCCTTCGATGGTGATGCTGCTCCTGTAAACTCATATGCTTATCTGGTGCTGAATGTTTCAGACGGATCAACATCCAGCAAGCCTGTCTTTATTGCTTACAAAACTGCGGCAGGTGTTTCAACGGTAATGCTGAAAGACGCGGATGTGAACATCTTCCCTAACCCGGCATCTAACTATATTGATGTGATTTATAATCCGGCTGCTGATGTGAAAACAATTACCTTGTACAACCTGATCGGTAAAGCGGTTAACGTTTACAAAGTAACGGACAAAAGCAGCGCACGTTGTGAGTTCCCGGCTGATATGCCTTCCGGAATTTACATTGTACGCATCGCAGACAGTAAAGGAAGCATCATCGCTACCAGAAAAATTACACATCAGTAATATTCCTGATAAATTTTTTAAAGCCGCTCTTTCAGGGCGGCTTTTTTGTTGCTTTTCTGTATTTTGCTGCAGACAATTAACCTGCTCATGAAGCGTCTGATATTTTCTTTAGTTATTGCTACAGGGTGTTCCCTGCATGCCTTCGCACAACAATCGTTTGTAGAAGGAGAGATCACGTATAAAGTACATATTGAACAAGGAGATCCCGCAGCTCCGGTTCAGAAATCCGAAGACGGGACATTGGTCATCCGGCTGAAAGGAAATCGCGTGGTGAAAGAGCTGAAGCTGAATTCAGGGTTTAATAATACAATGCTGTTGGATGGCGACAAGTCTGCATATTCCCTGCGGAAAATCGGAAATGCGCGTTATGCAATACAACTTGCACCATCTCAGATTGCAGAGCGAAGAAGTAAGTGCACCCAGATGGAGCTGACCAATCTGCCGGTAGAAGCCAATACCATAGCAGGGTTTAGGACATTATGCGCAAAGCTCGTCTGCAACGATGCCGGTACGCACACAGTGTATTATACAAAAGACTGGACCATCTCTTCCAACCTACTGTTTGAGCAGTTTCCCCGCTTTGGTTATCTGCCGCTTAAATATGAAATAAAAAACGAGAAAGGCGCGACAATGCGTTTCACTCTATCCAAAATTGAATCCAAGCCGCTGGACAATACGTTGTTCTTATTGCCTGACGGGTATAAGGTAATCAGTTCAGAAGAATATCGTTCCTGGAATCACTGATGCGCAATGGCCATTGTGGCCAGGCTGATACGTATGCCCGGCACGTCTTTTAAAACCAATGCACATGATTCGAGTGTGGCGCCGGTGGTAAGCACATCATCCACGATCAGTACATGCTGATGCTCCAGCTCCGTTGTACGCGTCAGCTCAAAAGCCAGCTCCAGGTTTTTCAATCGCTCAAAACGGGTTTTCAACGTCTGGGTTTGCGTTTTCCGGATCCTTTTCAAATTATTTTCTGAAAAGATTTTTCCGCTTTGTTCAGCCAGTGTGCGTGCAATTACTGCGCTTTGGTTGAATCCTCTTGCTTTTTGTTTGGCGCTGTGTAAAGGAACGGGGATGATCAGGTCTATAGAAGTAAACCAATCTGTTTTTTGGAACTCAGCCGCAAACAGCTTTGATAAATACACCGCAGTTCGCCGCTGTTGCCCGTATTTTACCTGGTGCAGCAAATGTTGGGTGATACCGTCTTTGGAGAAGTAAAGGAAACTACTCGCATGAACAAAACGGAATCTTCCGGCCAGCCTCATTACCGTTTCATTCTCAGGCAGACTATGAAATTGTGTACGCGGGAGTGCAGCGAGGCAATGCAGACACAATACTTCTTCGTTGTCGAGCAGCGGATGGGCACAAAAGCCGCATAAGGGGGGATAAAATACATCTGTCAGGGAGCGGAGCAGGAGCTTGATCATAAGTGGTAAGCACTGCTTTTTGCACAATGCCTATTGCTCTCTGTACAGCAAATCTTTAGCCAGACTGTGCAGATTCGCTTTTTTATCTTCGGAAATACTCACCTCACTCAGTTTTTCGAAAGCTTTGTTGGAATAATAAGCTACCGCTTCACGGCATTTTTCATCCGCCTGTGTGTCTCTGAAAATGTCCAGCATAGCCGTTACTTTCTGCTCAGGTGCGTCATGCCTGTCCAACCATGCTTCAATGGAAGCAAGTTGCGTAGTCGCTGCATGGTCTACTGCCTGTATATGGAGGTATGTTTTTTTATTGGCAAGAATATCACCGCCCACCTGTTTGCCGATTTTTGAGGTGCCGAAAGCGTCCAGGTAATCGTCCTGTAGCTGGAAAGCGATGCCCAGGTGCTTGCCGAATGCATACAAAGCTTCCGCTGCCTGTGTGTCTGCGCCCGCTACCAATGCGCCTATTTTCAGGCTCGCTGCAAGCAATACGGAAGTTTTAAGCGAGATCATCTCAATATATTCTTTGCTGCTCACATCATTCCTGGATTCGAAATCCATATCCATCTGCTGACCATCGCATACCTGGATGGCAGTGGTATTGAACACATCCAGCACTTCGCGGAAATTGGTCGTTACGCGGGAAAGGGCCTGGTAGGCATAGATACTCATTGCATCCCCACCGAGGATACCGGCTGTGAGTCCGTATTTTGCATGAATGGTAGGAAAACCTCTGCGCAGCGGAGCCTTATCCATAATGTCGTCATGGATCAGCGTGAAATTGTGAAACAACTCTATTGCGAGCGCCGCGTTCCAGGCTTCTTCTTTGATCGGTGCAAACAGTTCATGCGCCATCAGGCACACAACCGGACGTATACGCTTACCTCCCAGGGAGAGCAGATAACGGCACGGGTCATATAGATTCTGAGGTTGTACCGGGAATAGGTCAGGGGCAGATACTCGTTGCTCAAATTGCTGAACAAGACTACGGAAAGACTGCATAGAAGCGGGGAATTGGGAGATTTAATAGAAATACCCGGACGATTACGGTCGTCCGGGTATCCCGAAATATTACAAACGCTCGATAACGACAGCGCTCGCACCGCCGCCACCATTACAGATGCCGGCCGCTCCGTATTGCGCATTATTCTGATTGAGTACATTGAGCAGCGTAACAATGATGCGGGAACCACTACTGCCCAGTGGATGTCCCAGTGAAACTGCACCGCCCAGTACATTTACCTGTTCCGGTTTCAAATTCATCAGTTGACAGTTCGCCAGCCCAACCACACTGAATGCTTCATTCAGTTCGAAGAAACCGATATCTTCCATTTTCAGCCCTGCTTTGGCAACCGCTTTAGGTACAGCTGCCGAAGGCGCTGTGGTAAACCACTCCGGAGCCTGCTCTGCATCGGCATATCCTTTAATACGCGCCAATGGTTTCAGTCCCAATGCGGCGGCTTTTTCACTGCTCATCAGTATCAGTGCAGAAGCTCCGTCGTTCATAGTGGAAGCATTGGCAGCGGTAACACTACCGTCTTTAATAAATGCAGATTTTAAAGCCGGGATCTTGTCGAATTTTACATTGAATGGCTCTTCGTCTTTAGCAAAGGGTTTCGGATCGCCGCCGCGTTGCGGAATCATTACCGGAACGATCTCCGCATCAAATTTCCCTTCGTTTACAGAAGCCTGACTGCGCTGATAGCTGCGGATTGCAAATTCATCCTGTGCTTCGCGACTGATGTTCATTTCTTTAGCGGTGTTCTCAGCACAATTGCCCATCGGGTAATTGCCGTAAACATCGGTAAGGCCGTCTTTCGCCAATCCGTCAATCATGTTTACGTTGCCATATTTGTTGCCCCAGCGCATATTGGGGCTGTAGAAAGGTACATTGCTCATGCTTTCCATTCCACCGGCAACCACCACTTCGGCGTCACCCAGCATAATGTTCTGTGCAGCCATCATAACGGCTTTCATACCGGAAGCGCAAACTTTATTCACAGTGGTCGCAATCACATCATCTGGTAAACCTGCAAACTTGGAAGCCTGACGCGCGGGGGCCTGGCCAAGGTTTGCCTGCATTACACAACCCATGATCACTTCATCCACCACATTCACATCGAGGCCAATACGGTCCAATGCACCTTTGATAGCGAAACCACCTAACTGTGTAGCGGAGAAATCTTTTAACGAACCACCCCAGCTACCTATAGGGGTGCGGACAGCGGATACTATTACTACTTCTTTCATTTGTAGAATGTTTATTTGAATTTCGTAAAACGATGCCAAAGTTAAGGGAAATGCGCCTATATAAGGGCGGCCGCTATACTTCAGGAGATTCACCGCAACCACATTACAACGATTGACGATTTGCCTTCAGGTCATACTGACTTTTAAAAATGACGTACATTTACGCATCGTTCTGAGGCTTTACGACTATTCAGGCCGGAGCCCGCAAAATTTGGTGAAGTGAAACTAAAATCCTTTCTGGCAAAACCGTATGCCTATGCGGTACAAAAGAAAATCCGCAGGAATATGGCCAATGCCGTCGAAGACCAGTCGGCTATTTTACAGCAATTGCTGAAGAATGGCAAACTGACCCTTTTCGGTAAGGATCACCACATGGAGGATGTAAAGGAATATGAAGAATTCAAACAGGCAATTCCGGTCCGCGATTACGAGGGAATCAGGCATTATATAGATCAGATCAAAGGCGGCACTGAAAACGTGCTCTGGCGCGGTAAGCCGATGTATTTCGCGAAAACTTCCGGTACCACTAGCGGTGTTAAGTATATCCCCATCAGTAAAGATTCTATCAGTAACCATATCGATACGGCCAAATACGCGTTGCTGAACTATATGGCAGAGTCCGGCCGGCCTGAGTTTGCCGACGGTAAAATGATCTTCCTGTCGGGCTCTCCCACGCTGGAGCGTGTAGGTGGTATTCCCACGGGCCGTTTATCCGGTATCGTCAACCATTTTGTACCGGGATATCTTCGTCGGAATCAGATGCCGAGTTTTGAAACCAATTGCATTGAAGACTGGGAAACAAAGCTCCACAAAATCGTTGCCGAAACCAGTAAGCAGGATATGCGCCTGATCAGCGGCATTCCGCCATGGATGCAGATGTATTTCGACTGGCTTAGCGAAGCAAATGAAGGAAAGAAGATAAAGGAACTTTTTCCGAACCTTCAGGTGATCGTACACGGTGGTGTGAATTTTCAACCGTATCGTGCCAGGCTCATGGAGAGCCTCGGCGGCACTGTGGATACAATCGAGACATTCCCCGCTTCCGAAGGTTTTTTTGCATTTCAGGATTCTCAAAAGGAAGAAGGCTTGCTGCTGAATACAAATTCAGGAATCTTCTTCGAATTCATTCCGGCTGCAGAAATCTTTTCGGAAAATCCGCGCAGGCTTTCGCTTAAAGAGGTGCAGGTCGGCGAGAACTACGCATTGATCGTTAACAGTAATGCTGGGCTTTGGGGCTATAATATCGGCGATACCATAAAGTTTGTAAGCCTGGATCCGTATCGTATTTTTGTCACCGGCAGGATCAAGCATTTTATATCGGCTTTTGGCGAACATGTGATTGCCGAAGAAGTGGAATATGCTATGAGAATAGCGGCCGAAAAACATGGAGCCCATATTATTGAGTTTACCGTGGCCCCAATGATACAAACTGCAGACGGCAGTCTTCCTTACCATGAATGGCTCGTTTCCTTTGAGCAGGCTCCGGATGATATGACAGCATTTGCCACCACATTGGATGAAACGCTGCGACAGAAAAACGTTTATTACGATGACCTGTTGCGCGGAGCCATTTTGCAAACGCTGAAAGTAACCCCTATGCATCCCCATGCATTTATTGAGTATATGAAAAGTGTCGGAAAACTGGGAGGTCAGAACAAAGTGCCGCGATTAAGTAACGACCGGGTGATTGCAGATGCAATGGCTCCGTTCAAAGCATAATTCATACAGGCAGATAAATGTCAAAGCGGGCGCCTTTCTGCATCGCACCGGTTGCCCTGATGACACCTCCGTGATTGTCGACGATCTTCTTCACAATGGCCAGCCCGATACCTGTACCGCTGAATTCTTCTTTTTCATGCAGTCTCTGGAATACTTCAAAGATCCGCTCGCTGAATTCCTGGTTGAAACCGATACCGTTGTCTTCAACAGCAATATGCGCATACTTTTTATCTGCCTTCAGCGGTACAGAAGATACTTCGATTGCCTCAACTTCTCTGCTAGGAAATATGGATGCGGCCCTCGGTGCCGTTGCGCATAAACTTGATCGCATTGCCCGTCAGGTTATGCAGGAGCTGGTAAATCTGGAACGGAATAGCGTGCAGGCTACCCATGGGGTCAGAACTGAAACGGATGTTTTTCTCTGTAATGGTATCCTGGAAACTCCTTCAGCACATCCTGAAGAATCAGGTTCAGGTCGCAATTCGTAAAAGCCTGCTCATTGTTGTTTGCGCGTGAGTAGATCAACAGGTCCTGTATCAGCTTTTGCATTCTGGCTGCAGAGAGCTGCATGCGCTCAAAATAGCTTCTGCCTTTGTCAGACAGGTTGTTCAATTCTTTCTCTATAATACGACCGGCAAAAATCTGGAATTTTTTTCGCAGCGGTTCCTGAAGGTCGTGGCTGGATACATAGGCGAACGACTGCAGTTCAGTATTCATTTTTTCCAGCTCTTCATTTTTCTGAAACAGCAATTCTGCCTGTATCCTGATCTGATCATCCGCTTCCTTTCGTTTGGTAAGATCATGCGTTACTTTTGAAAAACCAATTATGTTCCTGTTCTGATCCCGTATTGCGGTGATCAGGACATCAGCCCAGAAAAGAGAACCGTCTTTTTTTACCCTTACCCCTTCGTGTTTGGCTTTCCCCGATTCGGCTGCCAGTGCTAGCAGTTGCTGCGGTAGTTGCCTGGCCCTGTCCTGATCGGTATAAAACAGGGAAAAGCTTTTGCCGATGATTTCCTCGGCGGTGTATCCTTTAATATTTTCAGCGCCTTTATTCCAGTTTTCGATGATGCCGTCTTTATTCATGTAGATGATGGCATACTCCTGCACCTCGTTCACCATCAGGTGATAGCGCGCTTCACTTTTCTGCAGCGCCATATTGAGTGTATGAAGTTCGTTGGTTCTTTCCTGCACCTGGTGCTTCAACTCCTGCTCAAACATCTTGTGTTCCTGGATATCTGAGCTGGTGCCTACCCAGAGGTAGATATTCTTATCATTGTCGCGTTGGGGAATAGCTCTGCTCAGCATCCAGCGGTATTGACCAGATTTATTCAGAAAACGGTGCTCGGAGATAAATTCCATTCCGCTTTCCAGGGATCGCTGCCATTTCTGAAGATGTACTTCGCGGTCTTCAGGGTGTGTTTGCAAATGCAGAAAAGACCGTCGGATCAGTTCTGTTTCACTAAGACCTGTTTCCTCTATGGTTGCTTTATTAAAGTAATTAAAAATACCCTCGGCATCTGTCGTCCACACAAACTGGGGAATCGCGTCTGCCAGCATGCGGAATTTACGTTCGCTTTCTTTCAGAATATGCTCGTAGTTGCGCGCATCCGTTATGTCTCTCACAGTGCCGATCAGTTTTGCCGGCTCCTGTTTTTCGTTGTTCACAAGTACCCCTTTCACCTCAATCCAGCGAATATTTCCGGAAGGAGTAATGATGCGTGAGCTATACTCCAGACGACCTTTTTCAAACGCTCTTTTGAATGCTTCTTTCCGTATGTCCGCGTCTTCAGGGTGAATACAGTCAATCAGTTCCCTGTGGGTATAAGACCGTGTTTCTCCCAATTGAAAAATACTGAAAAATTTCGGAGAGCAGGTGATGGTATTGGTAAGCAGGTCTAACTCCCATGTTCCGAGCTCACTGGCCTCAAGCATCACTTTTCTGCGTGCCTCCTCTTCATGAAGTGCAAGGTTAAACGAAACACGTTCATGGATGTCGGTTCCGGCATGAATAAAACCCAGAAAATCGCCATGTTTGTCTAATCGCACTACTGAGCGTGAGGAAATCCACCGGTATGTGTTCTGATAGTCACGCAAACGCATTTCTATAGAAAAACTGTGCCTGTTGTTCAGTGCTTTTTTATAAGCATCTTCATAGATGGCACGCTCGTCCGGATGAATAAACGACAGCCAGTTTTCAAAGCTGATAGAGCCGGTTTTATTGCCAAGAAAGTCGAGGGCTGCCGTATTAAAATATTCGAAGCGGCCGGAAGGATCGGAGATCCAGATCATCACGGGCGCGGAGTTGGCAACCGAACGGAAATGCTGCTCACTTTCCCATATGGCTTCCCGCGCTTTTACCTTATCTGTTACATCATTTACGGTGACCATGATCCCGTAAACCTTTTTTTCATGGTCCTTAAGCGCTGCATATTCAAAGTCGAGGTAAAACCGCCGCATGCCGGTGCTCCCTTCAACAAAAGCCACAGATTCTTTTTCTGTATGTACGATGCCCTGCTGATACACATGGTCCAGAAGTTCCATGTACTTCTGATTGCGTAATTCCGGGAATGCATCGTCTATGCGCTTTCCCAATACCTCAGATTCTTCCCTTCGCCAGATGTTTTCAAACATTTGACGGTTGGCCATTTCCACAATATGCTCTGGTCCGCGGAAAATGGTCATCGGGATCGGAGAATCCATCACCATTTTTTTAAACCTCGCCTCACTTTCCTTTAGCTGATGACGCGCCAGGAAAGAGTCGGTCACTTCTGTCACTACCACCATAAAACCATCAATTTCCTGACGGCTGTTGGACATCGGCTGGTAAATAAAATTGAAATAAGCACTTTCGATCTGCCCGTTCCTCATGAGCGGAACATGGAAATCCGAAGCCTTAAAAGGTTCTCCCGTTTGTAACAGGTTATCCAGGATACCCTCTATGCTCGTTCGCACTTCAGGGAGTGACTCAAATAAGGGCTTATTGACAAACTCTTCTTTTTTACGTTTGATCAACGCGAGATATTGTTCATTGGCCAGTTCAGCAATCAATAAAGGCCCGCGGAAAACAGCAATTCCTACCGGGGCCTGTTCCACCATGCGCATAAATTCCGGACTGCTTTCGCTGGTATTTTCAGCCTGTTCGTCTGCCGTAACAACCGAACCGAAAACAGCCGGCCAGGAAGCATCCGTATGCCCCATCCATTGCAGATTACAGTAAAGCAGTTGATGTCGCCATTGCCACAAACAGCTTTTTTGCGGTGCTGCGGACGATAACGTTTCTGCTGCTGTTGATATATCGGTTAAGTCCGAGACTGCGCCAGCGGACAACCGATAAAACTGATGTCTGCCTGTGTGAGGGACTGAAAACTGTCATTAAAAAAAAGCCGTCGTTGTGTACCCAGCAGCAAAAATGACGGTGAGGTACATAAATGCAGGAACGGCAGAAGCGCATCCGGGTCGACATTTTCTTCTCCGGATTGATCGAGTATCGTATGTGCATATGCTCCCGTAACGCCAGCTAATAAATAGCGGCGATGGTTATTCCGGGTTGCAGAAGAGCTTATGTGCATTACAGACCTATGTAACTATAGTTACAGTGAGTAAAAATAACCGATTCGCGCTAAATGTGTGGCCCCTTGTTTTTATTGATATCCTAAAAGCAGGTTTCGAAATAATTATCGGAAAGATGCGTAAAAACGGGGAAATTTGCCCCGCTTCAACAAAGCAAAGTATATGAACAGCCATTTAAACCAGCTAAAGCAGCAGATAGAACCGATCAGACAGGAAATAATACACCATCCGTTATACAGCCATATTCATACAATCGAAGATTTAAAAATTTTCATGGAATACCATGTGTATGCCGTTTGGGATTTTATGTCGCTATTGAAATCGTTGCAGAATCAGCTTACCTGCACATCTGTTCCCTGGGTTCCCGCAGGTAATCCCGAAACCCGTTTCCTGATCAATGAAATTGTTTGCGGCGAAGAATCGGATGTGGATCAGAACGGCGTGCGTAAAAGCCATTTCGAATTGTACAGGGATGCAATGGCGCAATGTGGAGCTGATTACGCTGCGATCGATTCATTTATTGCATCTGTTATTCGCACGCAGAATATAGAAAGCGCCTTTGTTAGTGCAGGTACACCGGAAGCGGCGCGCACCTTTGTAAGCGGCACTTTCAGTGTGATCGCAAGCAAAAATGCAGCGCTGCAGGCAGCCGTATTCACTTTCGGGCGGGAAGATCTGATCCCTGATATGTTCCTTTCCATGGTTAACGATATTTATCAGCGCGTGCCGGAGTCGATAGCTGTTTTCAAATATTATCTTGAGCGTCACATTGAAGTGGATGGCGACCATCACAGCCACCTGGCCTTACAGATGACCGAAGAGTTGTGCGGGTCGGATGAGCAACTGTGGCAGCAGGCATCGATCGCTGTAAAACAGTCGCTGCAAAATCGCATAACCCTTTGGAACGGAGCGATGAACGCGATTATAGCGGCAAAGGCATAAGTAGTTTTTCCACATCAGGATACAGGCGGGGCGCGGTGCTCCGCCTTTTTGTTAGTATCGTGTGCCGATTTACCCACAGTTGTGTATTTCTTTCGGAAGCGTTCTGAAAAACGGATTTTATTTTCGGGTTTCTAATGACATCAGCTATGGAACTGGAACAATTGATATTACATGTGGAAGCATTGATCTTTGCAAGCGAGCGTCCGATCACTCCTGCGGAAATAGTGGACCATGTAAGTCAGGCACTGGAGGAAGAAATTGATGCGGTAAGAGTAGAAGCGGCTGTAGATGCTATCCGTGAAAAATATGAAGCAGGTTTTTATCCTTTTCATATCCGGGAAATCGGCGGCGGATACCAGTTCCTTACAAAGAAAGATTACCATAAAACAGTACTGCAGCTCAATGGGGACAAGCACATAAAAAAGTTGTCCGCGGCGGCTATGGAGACTTTAGCGATTATTGCCTATAAGCAGCCGATCACCAAAGGTGATATTGAATTCATCAGGGGAGTAAGCGCCGACTATTCTATTCAGAAATTGTTGGAAAAGGAACTGATCACTATTGTAGGCCGTAATGAAGATGCAGTTGGAAAACCACTGCTGTACAGTGTTTCACGCAATTTTATGGACTATCTGGGCATCAATTCGCCTGCACAGCTTCCGCAATTGAAAGATATTAATATCGATATGGTATTACCGTCCAGCGCCTCAGAAGCACAACCGGCAGATGCTGCAACGGCAACTTTGACGGTGGATGGCGAAGGTAATCTGAATGAGCATCAGGCATAATTACCTGATAAATAAACAATTATATTTTTACATACAGAAAGGAAATGCGAAAAAAATTTGCATTTCCTTTTGTTTTCTACTTTTTCGCATTATCTTACGCCAACAAACTTCAAAAAAAATCTGTTTTGAAAAGATATTTACTTTCTCTTGCGTTGTTTTTGCCTACTCTGGTAGAGGCGCAAAAGCACCATGAAGCGGGGATTTCTTTCGGAGTGGCCAACTATTATGGTGATTTACAAACCAAAATGTTGCCTTCAACGGACTATCATCCGATGATCGGAGTTTCCTATAAACTATTCATGACCCCTCAGATCGGCTTGCGGTTTGGTGCGTCATATACCACAATATCAGGGGCAGACAGCCTTTCAGACATTAAAGCTCATTACCTGCGCAATCTCAGTTTTGCATCCCGTATCATTGAAGCACATGCAGGTGTTGAATATAATTTCTGGCCGGTAGATCGCGTTCGTTCGCGCATCAGCCCTTATGTATTTGCAGGTGTTGGCGTGTTCTACAGCAATCCTTACACGAACAACCAGAATGGTGAAAAGGTTTACCTCCGTCCGCTGAGCACAGAAGGACAGGGATTACCTGCCTACCCTGATCGTAAAGTTTACTCGAATATCAATGTATCTTTTCCATTCGGAGCAGGTATGAAATTCCTGGTGAACAAAACACTCGTGGTAAGCGGAGAAGTTGGTCTGAGACCCACGACTACCGACTATCTGGATGATGTGAGCAAATCTTACGTAAACCTCGATACACTCGTAAAATATAAAGGTATGCAGGCTGCCAAACTTTCCTACAGAGGCAACACCGCTTCCGGATGGGATGGTAACTATGTTACGTACACAGACAAGCGTGGAGACAGCCGTGCAAACGACTGGATGTGGTTTGCAAATATTACCATTTCTATTTACTTCAATTCAGGCGGCAACAGTCGTACCTACTGGCAGACAACCTGTCCGCGCGGACGCAGAAGCAGCAGTCGCTGATAACTTTTACCTCATTCAGAAACTCCGGTACTTTTATACCGGAGTTTTTTTATGTGCCTGCGCTAATTGAGAGCGCATCTTTTATTTTTGTCACTCAAACGTTTATTATGACCTTTCTGAAATCGTCCCGTAATATAGCTTCCATAGCGTTATTGTCTCTCAGCGCAGCAATTACCGGTTGTGGCGAAGGCAATCCTTCTGCAGACAAAACACCTGTTGCAGAGACTTCACCAGCGTCCAAACCGGTACAGATCATTCCGCATCAGGTAGTGGGTACATACCCCCATGATACGTCACTGTTCACAGAAGGTTTTCTGTTCCATGAAGGGAAATTATATGAAAGCACCGGGTCTCCCGAGGAAGATCCGGAACTGAGATCGGTAATCGGCACGATAGCGCTTCCCTCCGGTGTATTTACCCGCAAGGTGGAAATAGATAAAACGAAATATTTCGGGGAAGGAATCAGCTTTCTGAATGGAAAGCTGTATCAGACTCACCTATAAAAATAAAATGGGCTTCATATACGATGCAAAAACGTTTGCGCAGACTGGTACTTTCGCTTACGACAATGCTGAGGGTTGGGGCCTGACTACAGACGGTACACAACTGATCATGAGCGATGGTACCGATGCACTCACATTTATCGATCCTGCAACGATGAAGCCTTCCCGCCAGATCAAGGTAATGGAAGCAGGCGTGCCGCTGCCTTATCTGAATGAGCTGGAATATATCAACGGTTTTATCTACGCGAATGTCTGGATGACCAACTACATCGTAAAAATCAATCCTAAAGACGGTCAGGTGGAAGGCCGCCTGGATCTGAATCCTGTTGCCTACGATGCACGCAGTAAATCGCAACGTGCCGAAGTAATGAATGGTATAGCGTTCGACCCACAGTCGCAGAAGGTATACGTAACAGGAAAGATGTGGCCTAAGATCTACGAGATAAAATTTGCATTCTAGCTCAGAAGCGCATACGCTCCGAAAGCAAACAGGTAAGCCAGTACACCCATATACAGGAATTGAATTACCGGGTACTTCCATGATCCGGTTTCACGCTTTGTGATTGCGAGCGTACTCATACATTGTAACGCAAAAACGTAGAACAGCAACAGGGAAACGCCTGTACCCAGTGTGTACATCGGACTCCCATCGGCTTTTTTTGCTGCACGCATCTTGTCCCGCAGAGAAGCGTCAGGATTGTCTGTGTCGCCAACACTGTAGAGTGTGGCCATAGTACCTACAAAGACTTCTCTTGCGGCAAATGATGTGATCAAAGCAATACCGATGCGCCAGTCATATCCCAGCGGACGGATAACAGGCTCAATACCATGACCTAATTTTCCGGCGTAGGAGTTTGCCAGTTTCTCAGTAGCCATATCAGAATTCAGTTGTGCAACTTCCGTAGGACGCAGGCGTTTCAGCGTCTCGTATTTCTGATCGATTGCCTTCATTTGTTCGGAAGGTCCGAAGGTGCTCAGGCCCCATAAGATAATAGAAATGATCAGGATGACTTTTCCCGCATCCCTTACAAATATCTGCGCTTTTTCCAGCATGGTCACCCCCACATTCTTCCATCGCGGTGCGCGGTAAACCGGTAATTCCATCAGGAAAAAGGTCTTTTCTTTAACACGGATAAACAGATTGGATATTTTCGCTACAATGAGCGCAACAATAAATCCAAGCATATACAGACCCATAAGTACCAGGCCCTGAAGGTTGAAGATGCCCAGTATCTTTTGTTCCGGTATTACGAGGCCGATTAATATCGTATAAACAGGCAATCGTGCCGAACAGCTCATCAGCGGCGTAATGAGAATGGTTATCAGGCGTTCCTTTTTATTCTGGATCGTACGTGCAGCCATGATAGCCGGTACGGCACAGGCCATTCCGCTGATCAGCGGCATCACAGATCGTCCGTTCAGCCCCACGCTGCGCATCAGCCGGTCGCTGAGAAAGGAGATACGCGCCATGTACCCGGAATCTTCCAGTATGGTGATCAGTCCGAACAGGATCATGATCTGGGGAATGAATACAGCGACGCCGCTGATACCAGCCAGTACGCCATTGATCAGCAGATCCGATAAGAGTCCCTGAGGTAAGATGTCTGACAACCATCCCCCCAGCTTCCCGAATGCAGCCTCTACCCAGTCCATCGGATACGCCGAAAGCGAGAAGATACTCTGAAAAAGTAAAAACAATACGGTAAGCAGTACCAGATTGCCCCAGAGCGGGTGCAGCAATATCCGGTCGATACGTTCGCTCCGCAGACTCTTCTGCCGCGGAGTGTCTTCATGCAGGCATTTTTTCAGTATCTCACTGATATTGCGGTAGCGCAGCAATACTTCTTCAGCCTGTATGCGGGATTTATGAAATTTGGACTCGCCCATCAGTGCTGCCAGCTGAATGCGTTGCGCAGCATTCAGGAAAGATACTTCGGGCAATTGGCAGCAGATCTGCATGGCACCGTACAATGTGGCACATCCCGCAATTTCCGAAGCAGTGAGGATCCACGATCCGCAAAGTTGCTCAATATCAATAAAATCTTTCTGAAGAGAAGGATATTTTCCGAGGCGTACGTCTTCCAGTGCTTTTTTCAGCTGACCGATACCCTTGTTTTTGCGAGGATTCAATGCGATAACCGGAATACCGAGTTGTCGCTGCAATTCAGGCACATCGATCGTGATCCCCTTATTTGCGGCGATATCGATCATCGTCAGGCCCAGTACCACGGGGATGCCCAGGTCCATGATCTGCGTGCAGAGAAGCAGATTGCGTTTAAGTGCGGCCGCATCTGCGATCACAACAGCCATATCCGGGCGGTCGGGATTCGCACAATCCAGCAGCACGTCAAATACTACCTGTTCATCGTTACTTTTAGGATACAGACTGTAGGTTCCGGGAAGATCTATGATCTGCACTTCTTCTCCGGATGGGAGCTGGGTACGGCCGGTTTTCTTATCTACGGTGACCCCGGCAAAATTCCCTACCCGTTGATTCAGACCGGTTAAGGCATTAAACAGAGAGGTTTTTCCGCAATTGGGATTACCGACCAGTGCTATTGAATAGGAACGACGCATTCGCTTACGGCTGCAAAGATATTCTAAAGAATGCAGCAAATCAGGACGGATGCGCAGGCAGGTATCGTTTATTTCACCAAAATTGTCACTAAAAAGCCATTTATCTGATTGTATATTTGCCGCTTAGGGTTATTTTTGCTTGTATTTACGCGCTCAACG
Source organism: Chitinophagaceae bacterium (assembly GCA_049840855.1). Taxonomy (GTDB): domain Bacteria; phylum Bacteroidota; class Bacteroidia; order Chitinophagales; family Chitinophagaceae; genus Rurimicrobium. The sequence goes on from JASGJF010000035.1 coordinate 306,566, forward strand.
ATCAGTTATCATATGAATTTATTTTTTTTAAATGTGGCAACGGACTCTTTGTCAGACTATTTGCCAATCGTACTCCAGGTTTTTCTGGCTTTGGGAATAGTGGCCATTATGATGGGAGGATCGCATCTGTTGGGTCCTAAAAGGAAAACGAAAGATAAGCTCGCCAACTTCGAGAGTGGAATCAAGGCTATCGGTAATGCGCGCCAGCCAATGGCGATCAAATATTTTCTGGTAGCTATCCTGTTTGTATTATTTGATGTGGAGGTAATATTCTTTTACCCGTATGCGGTGAATTTCAGAGACCTGGGTCAGGAAGGATTTTTTGCTGTAATTATGTTTGTGGCCTTTTTCCTGTTAGGTTTTATCTACATTATCAAGAAGGGAGCCCTGAAGTGGGAGGATTAATTAATCAGTAAACAAAAAGTGGTTTCTGCTTTACAGAAAGAATTATGGGTCGTCCGGTACAGTACAATACGAATTTAGACAATAAGAAGCCTGTTATTCCGGAAGGATATTCGGGAGAAGGCTTTCATGCCACCACGCTGGATCATCTGGTGGGCTTAGGTCGTTCACACTCTTTATGGCCTTTGCCTTTTGCGACATCCTGCTGTGGAATTGAATTTATGGCTACGATGGGCTCCAACTACGATCTCGGTCGCTTCGGTGCCGAGCGTATGGGATTCACCCCGCGCCAGTGCGATGTGTTGCTGGTGGCGGGAACCATTTCCAAAAAACTTGCTCCGGTATTGCGCCAGGTTTACCTGCAGATGGCCGAGCCCCGCTGGGTGGTGGCAATCGGTGCCTGTGCTTCCAGCGGCGGCATATTCGACAGCTACTCGGTGTTGCAGGGAATCGATCAGGTGATACCCGTAGATGTTTACGTACCCGGCTGTCCTCCGCGTCCGGAAGGGATCCTCGACGGCATTATGCGTATCCAGGATCTGGTGAAAAATGAAAGTATTCGCAGACGTACACATCCGCGTTACAAACAATTGATGGAAAGCTACGGCATCGAATAATATTACAGCAAACAATGACCAACGAACAAATACAACAAGCACTCAGCAGCCGTTTCGGCGATGGTGTGTGGGGGTTTGAAGAAACATTCGGCATTTTCTCCTGTTATATCAAAGCGGATCTGAACATGGACATTCTTCGTTTTCTGAATGAAGAACCGTCTATGGGTTTTCAGTTCCTGACAGATATCACGGCCGTTCATTTCCCGGATAAAAAAGACGAAGAGTTGTGTATTGTATACCACCTGCACAATCTTGCGGCAAATAAGCGTTTGCGTTTGCGGGCTTCCGTTCCGATTTCCAGACCGGATATCGCAACAGCAGTGCCGTTGTACTCCGGTGCAAACTGGATGGAGCGTGAAACGTATGATTTTTTTGGTGTGAACTTCGTGGGACATCCGAATCTGGTCCGCATTCTGAATGCAGATGAGATGAACTATTTTCCGATGCGGAAGGAATATCCGATGGAAGATCCGACCCGTACGGATAAGGACGATGAAATGTTTGGAAGAGGCTGATAATACATCCGTTTAAAAAATCAGAACAATGTCAGATCAACACATACAACATATACAGCTTGCCGAGGAATCTATCCAGAAGCAAACGACGACGCTGAACCTGGGGCCCACGCACCCTGCAACGCACGGTATCTTCGAGAATGTACTCGAGATCGACGGCGAAAAAGTGCTGAGTGCCACACAGCGTCTGGGTTATATCCACCGTGCTTTCGAAAAGATTGCCGAGCGTCGTCCCTTCGGGCAGATTCAACCGCTCACAGACCGGCTGAATTATTGCTCTGCACCGATCAATAACATAGGGTGGCAGCTGACCGTTGAAAAATTACTGGGTCTCACAATGCCTAAACGCGTAGATTACCTGCGTGTTATTATGATGGAGCTTGCCCGTATCGCAGATCACCTGATCTGTAATTCAGTGGTAGCGGTGGATACCGGGGCACTTACCCCTTTCACCTACGTGTTCCAGGTGCGTGAGCGTATTTATGAGATTTATGAATCGATCTGCGGCGCCCGGCTTACCACCAATATCGGTCGTATCGGCGGGTTCGAGCGCAACTTCAACGAAGATACCTGGAATAAGCTGTCTAAGCTGATGGAGCTCCTGCCTAAAGCGCTTACCGAATTCGAAACATTGCTGAACCGCAACCGCATTTTTATGGATCGCTGTATTGATGCCGGTCCTATCAGTGCTGAACGCGCATTGAACTATGGCTTTACCGGTCCCAATCTTCGTGCGGCCGGAGTAGACTATGATGTGCGGGTGCATACTCCATATTGTTCTTACGAAGATTTTCAATTTGATATTCCCGTAGGTTCCAGGGGTGACGTATACGACAGGTATATGGTGCGCAACGGCGAAATGTGGCAGAGTATCAGCATCATCAACCAGGCAATCGATAAGCTCAAAGACCTGGACCCTTCTGTTTATCATGCAGATGTTCCTGCATACTATCTTCCTGAAAAGAAAGATGTATACACAAAGATGGAAGCGCTGATCTATCACTTCAAAATTGTAATGGGAGAGATAGACATCAACGCCGGAGAGGTATACCAGGCGGTTGAAGGCGGAAACGGCGAACTGGGTTATTACCTGATCAGTGATGGCGGCCGTGCTCCGTTCCGGCTGCATTTCCGCAGGCCCTGCTTTATTTATTATCAGGCTTACCCGGAAATGATTAAAGATGGATTGCTCAGCGATGCGGTAATTACACTCAGCAGCCTGAACGTAATCGCAGGAGAATTGGATGCCTAAAGGCGACTATTAATTATTTTAATTCAGCAGAAGTAAACAATGAATATTCAGTTTTCTCCCGAAAAGATGATCAAAGTACAAGAGATCATTGCCCGCTATCCGGAAGGAAAGCAAAAAAGTGCACTGATCCCTTTGCTGCATCTGGCACAGGAAGAATTTGGCGGATGGCTGGACGTGCCGGTCATGGATTATGTAGCCGGAATTCTGAACATCAAGCCGATAGAAGTGTATGAGGTAGCTACCTTTTACACGATGTTCAACATGAAGCCGGTGGGCCGTTATGTGCTGGAAGTGTGTCAGACGGGCCCGTGTATGCTTTGCGGCAGCGACCAGATCATCTCGCATATCAAAAACAAGCTGGGTATCAAAGAAGGAGAGACCACACCTGATGGCCTGTTCACACTGAAGCCTGCTGAATGCCTGGGAGCATGTGGTTATGCACCGATGATGCAACTCGGCAAGTTCTTTAAAGAACACCTGACAATTGAAAAAGTAGATGCATTGCTGGACGAACTGCGCGCTGCAGCCGGCAATTAGTAATAAATGTTACGTTTTGTATGACATTCACGGAAGTAATGGATGCCCTCCGGTCGTTCAGCAATGAACAAACCCGCAAGACGTGGATCAACCACGGCGCGCAGGGCGAGGTTTGGGGTGTGAAGGTGGGTGATATGAAAGTCATACAGAAGAAAATCAAGCGGGATCATGAACTGGCTTTGCGGCTGTTTGATTCGGGAGTGCCGGATGCCATGTATTTCGGAGGGCTTATCTCAGAGCCTTTAAAAATGAGTAAAGATGAATTGCGCCAATGGGCGATATCGGCTAACTGGTATATGCTCAGTGAATATACAGTTGCCTGGGCGGCTTCGGAAAGCCATTTCGGACATGAACTGGCATTGGAGTGGATAGATGCAAGGGAGGAACACGTGGCATCGGCCGGTTGGACTACCTACAGCTGTCTGCTCGCTTTGAAGAAAGATGAAGCGTTGGATCTGAAAGAGATCCGTTCGCTGATGAAGCGCATTGAGCAGACAATACACGGGCAGCCGAACAGGGTTCGCTATACAATGAACGGATTTCTGATCTCCGCAGGAGGATATGTGGCAGCACTGACGGAAGAGGCGAAAGCGATCGCGGGAAGGATCGGAAAAGTGCAGGTAGATCAGGGAGGAACGGCTTGTAAAGTTCCCGACCCGGTGGCTTATATCGGCAAGATGGAGCAGGCCGGAAAGATCGGTAAGAAACGTAAAACAGTATTTTGTTAAAACAGCAGTAATTGAACCATCATATCCATATAGAGATCGCTTTACCCGCATTGCCCAAACAGGTGATGCATATGCTGACACAGCACAAGGAAGTGGCTCTGTGGACAGGTGAAAATTGTGTTTTTGAAGCGAGGGAAGGCGGAAACATCGAAATGTTTGACGGTTGGATGAGCGGAAAGGTGCTGCGTCTTTCGGAATCGGAGCTGCATTATACCTGGAGAACAAATGAATGGGATTCCTCCGTTGCCGATTCGGAAGTGAAAATGGTACTGAAAAAAGACGGGGATCATACACATCTTGTGCTGGATCAGACCGGGTTGCCGGATGAAAACGAACGGGATAGTCAGCATTCCTTCTGGATAGAGCTCTTTTTCACGCCGCTGGAAGATTATTTGATGGTCCGTTTTCACCGGGATTGATTTGAAGAAGTCAGGTATTGGTTATAGTTCTTTATTCATTGCATCAAGCGTGCTGTCGTTTGCGTCGTTTGCGCAGGACACCGCAGCGCTGAAGACAACAGTGATGCGGTTGAACGTGGCGCTGACCGTTAAGGATGTGCACGCGCTGAAAAAGATGCTGGCTCCACGCATACGATACGCCCATTCCAATGGCTGGACGGAATCGAGAAAGGAAATGATACACCACCTTTACGACGGCACATTGTCTTATCGCCGTATTGAAAGTGATATCAGTTCGCTGGCATTGAACGGCAATATTGCCCTGGTGAAAAGCAAAGGAAGCTATGAAGTGCAGATGAAAGGACAAAATGCGGTGTATCATCTGAACGTGCTGCAGATATGGAAATATAAACGGCACCGCTGGCAGCTGATGAGCCGGCAGAGTGAGTTAAGTATAAATCAGTAAAACAAGCGAAGGCATAGCCTTTTGAATTATAGTTATGAAATTACTTTTGGAAAACGCGCATATCGAAGGAATACGCTATTACGACGCCTATCGTAAAAATGGCGGGTATCGTGCCGTGGAGAAGGCTCTGAAGATGGCTCCGGATGATATTGTGGAAGAAGTAAAGAAGAGCGGACTGAGAGGCCGCGGAGGTGCCGGATTTCCTACGGGAATGAAGTGGAGCTTCCTCGCCAAGCCCGAAGGTGTTCCGCGTCACCTTGTGTGTAATGCGGATGAGTCGGAGCCGGGAACGTTTAAAGACCGGTACCTGATGGAGTTCCTCCCGCATTTGTTCGTGGAAGGTCTTATCATCTCCAGTTTCGCGCTCGGTTCCAATGCCACCTATATCTATATCCGCGGCGAATATGCGTGGATTCCGGATATCCTGGAGCAGGCTATTGCTGAAGCAAAGGCAAATGGATGGCTGGGTAAGAATATCCTGGGCAGCGGATTTGATTGTGAAATTTATGTGCAGCGCGGAGCCGGAGCCTATATCTGCGGTGAAGAAACAGCACTTATTGAGAGTCTGGAAGGCAAGCGCGGCAATCCCCGTATCAAGCCGCCGTTTCCGGCCGTTCAGGGTCTCTGGATGCGCCCCACGGTGGTCAACAATGTGGAAACGATCGCAGCGGTTGTTCCGATTATCAATATGGGCGGTGAAGAATACGGAAAGATCGGCGTGGGACGTTCCACCGGTACGAAACTGATTTCTGCCTGCGGTAATCTGAAACGTCCGGGTGTCTATGAGATACCTTTCGACCTTTCTGTTGAAGAATTTATTTTCGGCGACGAATGGTGTCAGGGTATGGCCAACGGCAAACGTCTGAAAGCCTGCATTCCCGGAGGATCATCCGTTCCGATCCTGCCGGCCAATCTGCTGCTGAAAACCGCTAAGGGAGAAACAAGATGTATGAACTATGAAAGCCTTTCAGATGGAGGATTTCAGACAGGTTCGATGCTGGGTTCCGGAGGCTTTATCGTATTGGATGAAGATCAGTGCGTAGTGCGTCATACGATGAGCCTTGCACGTTTTTATAAGCATGAAAGCTGCGGACAATGCAGTCCCTGCCGTGAAGGAACAGGCTGGATGTACCGCATTCTGAAAAAACTGGAATACGGTCAGGGCACTTCTGCGGATATAGACCTGCTCTGGGATATTCAGAGAAGAATTGAAGGAAATACCATTTGTCCGCTCGGAGATGCGGCTGCATGGCCGGTGGCTGCGGCAATCCGCCATTTCCGAGACGAATTTGAGTGGCACGTACAACATCCGGAAGAAAGTCAGCAGCGCAATTTTGGTCTGGCGCATTATGCAGACCCGATAGCAGTGGTTGCCTAAACAGAAGTCTTAGACTTCCTAAAAACTAAACAGTATGTCTGAAGTACCTAATATTAAAGTAACGATCGACAATATAACCGTGGAAGTTCCTGCCGGAACATCCATTCTTGAAGCAGCGCGTAAAATAGGCGGTCAGGTTGCTCCGCCCACGATGTGCTATTACAGCCATCTGAAAGGCAGCGGCGGAAAATGCCGTACCTGCCTGGTGGAGGTGAGTAAGGGTTCGGAAAAAGACCCGCGCCCCATGCCCAAGCTGGTTGCGAGTTGCCGTACAGGTGTGATGGACGGGATGGAAGTGAAAAGCATGACCAGCGAAAAGGTGGTCGACGCACGTAAGGGCGTCACGGAGTTCCTGCTGCTGAATCATCCGCTCGATTGCCCTGTTTGCGATCAGGCCGGAGAATGCCACCTGCAGGATCTGGGTTATGAACACGGAAAAGAAGGCACCCGTACAGAGTTCGAGCGCCGTACGTTCGAACCCGAAGATCTGGGACCGTATATCCAGTTGAACATGAACCGCTGTATCATGTGCTTCCGCTGTGTATTCACTGCAGAGCAACTCACCGATTACCGTGAGCATGGTATCCTGGACCGTGGAGAGCATGCGCGTATCAGTACCTGTATCAGCAAATCCCTGGAGCACGATTTTATCGGCAACGTCATCGACGTTTGTCCGGTGGGCGCGCTTACCGATAAAACATTCCGATTCAAAAACCGCGTATGGTTTACGAAACCTTTGGATGCACACCGCAACTGCTCCAACCCGAAATGTTGTGGTGAAGTGCGTCTGTGGATGCGTGGTGATGAGGTGTTCCGCGTTACCGCACGCAAAGACGAATGGGGTGAAGTGGCTGTGGCAAGCAATGGCAAGCCGGGATGGATCTGTAATGAATGCCGCTTCGAAAAGAAAAGCACCAAAGACTGGGTGATCGAAGGACCAACTAATATCAATCGCCATAGCGTGATCTCCCAAGGGCATTACGACAGAACTGTTCACGAAGCCCAGGTGGAATTACTGGCTGAAGTGATCGGAAAAGAACCGGTGATGAAGATGGATATTCACGATGTGAGCGATGTGAACAAACCGAATGTACACCTGAGTATGATTGACGGTCCGGCGCATTCCGAAGACTTCAAATAGGTGTTCGGGTTATTGTAACTGATTCTCAAAATAAAAATTTTAAAGAGTGCACATGATATTACTAGATATTGATTGGTTTCTGCTGCTGAGTAAAGGCGGACTGATCATTACGATCATTCTTATTTCCTTCGGAGTGGCTGCGTATGCTACCTGGGGAGAACGTAAAGTGGCCGCCGTGATGCAGGATCGTTATGGTCCCAACCGTGCCGGCCCCTTCGGTTTGCTGCAACCACTGGCAGATGGTGTGAAGTTGTTTATGAAGGAAGAGATCATTCCGACAAATTCAACGAAGTTCCTGTTCCTGCTGGCGCCATTCCTGTTTATGCTGACAGCATTGATGACCAGTGCCGTGATACCCTGGGGACCGGATATTCCGCTCGCCGACGGACATGTACTTTCTCTGCAGGTAGCCGATGTGAATATTGGTATCCTGTTTGTTTTTGGTGTGGTGAGCCTTGGTGTATATGGTGTAATGATCGGCGGATGGGCTTCCAACAATAAATTCTCTCTGTTGAGCAGTATCCGCTCCGCTTCCCAGTCCATTTCCTATGAACTGGCTATGGGATTGAGCCTGATTGCACTGCTGATGCTCAGCGGCTCCCTGAGCCTGCGTGATATTGCCTCCCAGCAACACGGTTTCTGGCACGACGGATATTTTACCTGGAACTTTTTCAAGCAGCCTGTCGGTTTTATCATCTTCTTCACCTGTTCTATGGCAGAAATGAACCGTGCTCCTTTTGATCTGGCTGAGTGTGACTCTGAACTGAACATGGGATATCACCTGGAATATTCCTCTATGAAACTGGGTCTGTTCCTGTTTGCCGAGTATATCAATATGTTTATCGGTTCTGCAGTAATGGTAACCTTATACTTTGGAAGCTATAACTTCCCCGGTATGGACGCTGTTGCAGCTTCCGTATCTCCTGTATTGTTTGCGCTGATCTGTATCGGCGTATTCTTTGCAAAGATCACGGGCATGATCCTGCTGATCATGTTCATCCGCTGGACCCTGCCCCGGTTCCGCTACGATCAGCTGATGAAATTGGGCTGGCAATCGTTGATTCCGCTGGCTTTGGTAAATATGTTGCTTACCGGTGCTGCTATTTTGTGGCTTTTTAAATAATTGGAAAAAGAAGAGGAAATGGAAAAATTAACCAAACGCTCTGCACCTGTAGACCGCAGTCCGATGACGCTGAAAGAGCGTATATACCTCCCTGCGCTGCTCAAAGGTATGAGCATTACCGTAGGGCATATCTTCAAGAAAAAAGCTACGGTACAATATCCTGAAGAAAAAAGATCCTTCAGCCCGGTTTTCCGTGGCCTGCATATCCTCAACCGGGATGAGCAGGGTCGTGAACGCTGCACCGCCTGCGGATTGTGTGCGGTTGCGTGTCCGGCAGAAGCCATTACTATGGAGGCTGCCGAGCGCAAGGCCGGAGAACAGCATTTATACCGTGAAGAAAAATACGCCGCTCGTTACGAGATCAACATGTTGCGCTGCATATTCTGCGGCGCCTGTGAAGAAGCTTGTCCGAAAGATGCTATTTATCTTTCCGAGACCGTAATGCCACCGAACTATACAAGAGAGAGCTTCATCTACAAGAAAGAAGATCTGCTCATTGCAAAACCTAAAAACGATACACAAGCTTAATTACTGCAATGGATATTTTACAAGTAGTCTTCTGGTTGCTCACCATCATGGCCATTGGCTGTGCGCTCGGCGTAGTGCTGAGCCGCAACCCTGTGAACAGCGTCATTTTCCTGATCCTTACATTCTTCGCTATCTCAGGACATTACCTGCTGCTGAACGCGCAATTCCTGGCCATCGTCAATATTATCGTTTACGCAGGTGCCATTATGGTATTGTTCCTGTTCGTGATCATGCTGATGAACCTGAATGCAGATACCGAACCGCAGAAAAGCTGGCTGGTGCAGCTGGCCGGTGTATTATCGGGGGGAACCCTCTTCCTGGTCATCATCGCCGCAATCAGCAAAGCACATCTGATGGGTGTGATCAGTGAAGAAAGTTCAAAGATCGGCCTGATCAAAGTGCTGGGTCAGGTATTGTTCAAACAATATGTGCTGCCCTTTGAGATCAGCAGTGTGCTGTTCTTAAGTGCGATGATCGGAGCGATCGTTATCGGTAAAAAAGAAGCTGAGTAACCTTTAAAATTATTTAGAATGCCCATTCAATATTATTTGTTCCTGAGTCTTGCCCTTTTCTGTATCGGAATTATGGGAGCGCTCATGCGTCGTAATGCGATCATCATCTTCATGAGTATCGAGTTGATGCTGAATGCCGTGAACCTGCTGCTGGCCGCATTTTCCAAAATGTACAACGACAGCGCCGCACAGATATTTGTATTCTTCATTATGGTTGTGGCCGCTGCGGAAGTGGCAGTGGGTCTCGCCATTATCGTGATGGTTTACCGTAAAGTCCATTCAGTGGATGTGAATATTCTGAATCGTCTCAAGCATTAATCAAATTATTATTCCGGCTGCTGCAGCCAATATATAAAGACAGTATGGTACAACTTGCTTACTTAATTCCTCTTTTCCCGCTTGTCGGTTTCCTGATCAACGGTCTGGGATGGAGGACCGTTCCGAAACAGGCTGCCGGTTTCCTGGCCAGCCTGATGATGCTGATCTCTTTCGGATTGTCTCTCGGAGTATTCTTCGAAGTGAAAAATGCAACGGCTGCAATTGCTCCGATACATTTGTTCGACTTTATTCATGCAGGGAAACTGGTAATCCCGTTCGCATTTAAAATTGATGCGCTGTCTTCCCTGTTTCTGCTCATCATTACCGGCGTCGGTTTTTTGATACATGTGTATTCCACGTCTTATATGCATGATGATGAAGGTGTGGTGAAGTACTTTGCCTACCTGAACCTTTTCGTATTTTCAATGTTGCTGCTCGTGATGGGCGCCAACTACCTCATCATGTTTATCGGATGGGAAGGTGTAGGGCTCTGCTCTTACCTGCTGATCGGTTTCTGGTTTAAAAACCGCGATTATACAAATGCTGCCAAGAAGGCATTTGTTATGAACCGTATAGGTGACCTGGGTTTCCTGATCGGGATGATGCTGGTGCTGCTCAACTTCGGAACACTGAGTTACGACAGCCTTTTTGCCGAGACCGGCGGAATGGTTATGAGCAACGGTCTGGCTACTGCGATTGCAATTTGCTTCTTTGTCGGCGCAATGGGTAAAAGTGCACAGCTGCCTTTGTACACCTGGCTGCCTGATGCGATGGCCGGTCCTACTCCGGTTTCTGCACTGATCCATGCCGCAACGATGGTTACTGCAGGTATTTATATGATCGCCCGCAGTTCCGCTATCTATAACGCTTCTGAAGTTGCTTTGCAGTTCATTGCAGTAATCGGACTTGTTACTGCTATCCTCGCAGCGTCTATCGCTATCAAACAATATGATATAAAAAAGGTGCTTGCGTATTCAACAGTGAGTCAGCTCGGATTCATGTTCCTGGCTATCGGCTGCGGCGCCTATACCACCGCCGTATTCCACGTGATGACGCACGCATTCTTTAAAGCGCTGCTGTTCCTGGGTTCCGGATCTGTTATCCATGCTATGGGTGGCGAGCAGGATATCCGTTCTATGGGCGGGCTTGGCAAAAAAATGCCGATCACAAAATGGACTTTCCTGATCGGCTGTATCGCTATTGCCGGCTTACCGCCGTTTGCAGGATTCTTCTCAAAAGATGAAATTCTGGCGGCTGCATTCGCGCACAATACGGTATTGTATGTGCTGGCATTAGGAGCAGCGCTGATGACCGCTTTTTACATGTTCCGTTTATACTTCCTTACGTTCACGGGAAATTTCCGCGGAACACACGATCAGGAACATCATTTGCATGAGAGTCCGATTGCAATGACCTTCCCGCTAATGGTGCTGGCTATACTGGCTGCTGTTGCCGGATTTTTCGGTATGCCCGAAGTGTTCGGAGAACATCATCTGTTGAATGAATTTCTGAGTCCGGTAGTGCACAACCATGGCGCACATCATCTGGATCACAGTACGGAATATATGCTGATGGGTATATCTGTTTCCCTAGTTGCGGTGATGATCTTTTTCGCCTACAGCCGTACCAGAAAGCCTGACTTCGCTCCGAATACCGGGCTGGCAAAAGTGCTTGAGCACAAATGGTATGTGGATGAGTTGTATGACGCGGTTATTGTGCGTCCCCTGGTTCAGTTCAGTGGATTTCTCGATCGTATCGCAGAACGCAAAGGTATAGACGGCGCGGTAAATGGCGTTGGCCGACTGGTGCGCTGGGGTGCCGACAGGATGCGCCTGCTGCAAAACGGACAGGTGGGAGCTTACCTGTTTACTATGGTGGTAGGTATTGTGCTGTTGTTCGTACTCGGACTTTTCTGTTTCAATTTTTAATTAAGCTATTTTAAGGAAGATATGATTTTAGTACTGCTTATACTGATTCCCCTGCTTGTCGGAGCAGTTTCCTTTTTTGCCAAGGGAGGCGCGCGGAATCTTTCCCTGCTGGGTGCTTTGTGTACGCTGGCTTTATCCGCGTTTGTCGCGTCCAATTACGGCGGAGCACGCATCGAGTCGTTTTCAATGAACTGGATGCCTGCTTTAGGCGCAAAATTCAGTTTGTCTGCCGATGGTATGGCGGCTATGTTGTGCCTGCTCACCGGGATTATCCTTCCTGTAGTGCTGGTGCTGGATCGCCAGAAGGAGCGTGAAGCCTCTTATTACGGTCTGATCATGATGAGTCAGGCGGGCCTTATGGGCGTATTCCTGGCTTCCGACGCGCTGTTGTTTTATTTCTTCTGGGAACTTGCATTGATCCCTGTTTATTTTCTTTGCTCCCGCTGGGGTGGCGAAAAGCGCATTGCCGTTACATTCAAATTCTTTGTGTACACATTCCTGGGCTCATTGATGATGCTGGCGGCGCTTATCTACCTGTCGCTGCAGACAAGTGGAGTGGACGCGTTCAGTCGCGACAACATTATCGCAGCCGGTAAAGCACTGCCAGCCATGCAGCAGAACATCGTTTTTGTATTGTTGTTCCTGGCCTTCGCCATTAAAATGCCGATCTTCCCGTTCCATACCTGGCAGCCTGATGCTTACGAGCAGGCACCGACTCCGGTTACGATTATCCTGAGTGCACTGATGGTGAAAATGGGATTGTATGCTGTGGTTCGCTGGTTGTTACCCGTCGTTCCTCAGGCGGTGTCCTATTGGTCTGAAACGGTAATGATTCTTTCCATTATCGGCATCGTTTATGCTTCATTGATTGCGATGGTGCAGACGAATGTAAAGAGACTGGTTGCTTATTCCTCTATTGCGCATATGGGACTGATGTGTGCTGCTGCGTTCGCGCAAAGCCAGACAGCTATGGACGGATTGATGGTTCAGATGTTCAATCACGGTATCAATATCGCGGCTATGTGGGTGATCGTTAATCTCGTAGAAAACCGCTACGGAACACAGGATATGCGCCAGATGGGTGGCCTCGCAACGACCGCTCCGGTGATCGCCATTTCACTTGTTATTATCTCCTTCGCAAACATCGCCCTGCCGCTGACCAACGGATTTGTAGGAGAGTTTATGCTGTTCACGGGAATATTCCAGGGTGTGTCCGGCTACAGTGCAGTTTTTATGGCAGTAGCAGGACTGGGTATTATCCTAGGCGCAGTGTATACGTTGTCTATGGTTCAGAAAGTGGCATACGGTGAAAATAATTCCGGTGTGGCGTCTGTCAATGGGCTGAGTGCTGCAGAGCTAACGTCGGTAATTGTTTTACTGGTTTTTATTATAGTGCTCGGTGTTTATCCCCAACCATTGATCAATCTGGTGACGCTCTAAGCGATCCCCGAACAGAATTTCAATAAGCTTAATTTTTACGAAAAAGATATTATGAACGCAATTATAGCAGCTACAGTCTTAGGCATTATCATGATGTACGCAGGATTTATGGCCAAAGAAAAAAAGGCACTGCTTTCCGTTGCCACTTTAGCCCTCGTTGTATTGCTGGGCGTGAACGTCTGGGAACTATTCCAGGCAAAAGAAGGCAACACCATATCACTGTTCAATTTCCAGCTGACCATCACCCGCTTCAGCCTTTGGTTCAATACGCTGATGACGGCCGCCACATTATTGTATGTATTGCTGATGGGTAACGATATACTCAAGGTGGGTAAATACACCGGTGAATACTTTGCGCTGTTTTTCTTCATCCTTACCGGTACGTATCTGCTGTCTTCCTTTAATAACCAGCTGATCATGTTCATCGGCATTGAGATCATTTCCATCCCGCAATATATTCTTGCAGGTGCCGACAAAAAGAATCTGAAAAGCAGTGAAGCGTCTCTGAAGTATTTCCTGATGGGCTCATTTTCTACGGGTATCCTGCTGATGGGGATCACTCTTATTTACGGAGCAACCGGCGACTTCAATATCAGCAAATTTTCATTTCTGCAAATGGAACACCTGAATCCGATGGTGCTGAGCGGTGTGCTCTTCCTGATCGTTGCATTTGCATTTAAAGTTTCGGCTGCCCCCATGCATTTCTGGACTCCCGACGTTTACGATGGCTCTCCCACACCTTTCACTGCCTTCATGGCCACCATCGGTAAAGCTGCCGCGTTCATCGGCTTCATCCGTTTGTTCCATACATCTTTTGCTTCTATCAGCAATGCCTGGATGACTGTGCTGGCAATTGTTACGGCAGCAACACTTTTCATCGGTAATATCACAGCGGTATTCCAGCAAAGCGTTAAACGCATGCTTGCTTACTCGTCCATTGCCCAGGCAGGGTTTATGCTGTTCTCTGTAGTATCGGTGAGTGCACTCGCCTGGCAGGGATTGCTTGTATATGCAGTTGCTTATACAGTGGCTACACTCGGTATGTTCGCAGTATTGCTGAAATTGAAAGATTATACGTTTGATGGTTTTAACGGGCTCGCAAAGAAGGAGCCGGTATTGGCTTTTACCGCTACGGTATTTACTTTTTCTCTTGCCGGTATTCCGCTGACAGCAGGGTTTATGGCTAAGTTCTATATGCTGCAGGCCGCAGTACGCCAGGGAAACCTGATGTGGCTCGTGATTTTCTCGCTTATTATGGCGGCAGTGAGCGCCTATTATTATTTCCGCGTAGTGATAGCTATGTACTTTAAAACAGGCGAGCCCCAATTGCACGCTGAGGTAAGCAGCACAGATAAATTTTTGCTTGTGCTCACAGCGGCGCTGGTAATACTGCTCGGTGTTGCACCGCAGCTGCTGCTGCCCTCCGGTATCTAAAGTCCGGCTGCAAAATGAATTTATAAAAAAGGAATGCGCTTTTTTGGTTAAAAAAAGCGCATTCTTATCTTTGATAAAAATCAACAGATATGCAAATAAATTCTACGATAGCCGGTTATGGAATGGGAACGAGCCTCAGCAGGGCCTGGGAGGATATAAAAAGCAACGTATTCCTGTACGCAGGATTCTCGGTAGTATTCCTGATTGTATATGCCATCCTTTCTTTTATTCCTTTTCTCGGAATGCTCACAGGCTTCGTAAGCTTTATCTTTAACGTAAGCATTTTTGCAGCATGCCACCATTACCGCCAGACCGGCCGGCTGGAGTTTGGAAATTTTTTTTCCTGGAGTCCCAAATTCGGTCGTTTGTTTCTCGGTAACCTGATTTATATCGGGCTTGCAATACTGGTGATGATTCCACTTGTTATCATTTCCATTGCTATGCTCGGATTGTCTGCATTTTCTGTGCTTGTGGAAGATCCGCAAACCTTCATTATCACTTACGGATCCACGCTTGCCGGCATCGCTCTGATATTCCTGGTGGTTTCCATTATTTTCGGAATCTGGTTTTTTGCCTATTTTTTCCTGCTACAGTTTACAGAAATGTCCTATTCGGAAGCATTGAAGGCAAGCTGGAAGATAGGCCGGAATAACATTGTACAGTTGATCGCATTCGTATTGCTGAGTATTGGTCTTTCCCTTCTCGGCGTGCTTGTGCTGATCATAGGCCTGGCTATCACAATCCCGCTGCTGATTGCCACACAATATCACTTCATGCGTAATTTCGTTCCGGAATCTTCCAGGGAAGATGACTGGGATATCATGAAAGAAGCCAATACCAGCTTCTAAAAAAGTCACGCAGAATTAAAGGCCCGCACAAAACAAGTGCGGGCCTTATCTTTATACCAAATCATTTGCCCGGGAATGGCGTTGTACAAAACTCTAAAGATTATAAGCATCTCAATGAACACACCGGGTGTGAAAACATTCACGCTTGAACCATTAACCCCGGATGACAATTTCCCCTTCCGGGCAGGTCAGTTTCTGACCTTTGTTTTTGATACACCATACGGAACAGAAGAACGTCGCAGCTATTCTATTTCGTCTGTTTATCCGCTGTCGATAACCGTAAAGCGTGTCGACAATGGCACTTACTCCCGCATGCTTCATGATCATGCGCAGGAAGGCGATCTGCTTAAGACAATAGGAGCATCCGGCTTTTTTGTGATACAGGAAGACGCTGCCAGGTGGAAGCAACTGCTTTTCTTTGCCGCAGGCGTCGGCATCACACCCGTATTTGCATTGCTGCCGGAAGTACTTCAGCGATTCCCCGAACTTAATGTAGTGCTTATTTACAGCAACAGGGATGAATCGTCAACTGTCTTTGTCGAAGAATTAAAGAGTATGCAACAGAGTCACCCGGACAGACTGAAGATTGAATTCTTATACAGCAGCTCTAAAAATCTGGCACGCGCACGCCTGAGCAAGTGGCTTTTAGGAAATCTGTTAGCGGAATACCGGACTGTTGCACCACAGGAAGCAGCGTATTATCTATGCGGCCCCTTTGAGTACATGCGTATGATAAGGATTACATTGCTTTCGGGAGGAGCTCCGGACGAACAGATCCATACGGAAGATTTCGTACCGCTGAAACTTATTCCCAAAGAATTGCCTCCGGATACGCAAACCCACGATGTAACCATCATACAGGGTGCTACAACAATGAGCATTCCGGTCACTTACCCGGATACCATCCTTTCTGCAGCAAAAAAAGCCGGTATTCCTATGCCCTACAGTTGTGAATCGGGACGATGCGGAACCTGTGTCGCACAATGTATTGAAGGCCGGGTATGGATGGCTTACAACGAAGTATTGCCTGACAAAGAGATTGCTGAAGGCCGCGTGCTCACCTGCACCGGATACGCTGTGGGCGGAGATGTGCGGATACTCATCTAAGCTTTTCCTTGCTGAGTTTACCAGCCTCCGATATTTTTACTAATTTTACCGACTAATTACAATCCTTCAATGAAGTTATTGGAAAATAAAACGGCATTAATCACAGGTGCCAGTCGAGGTATCGGCGAAGCCATTGCGATCAAATTCGCTGAACAGGGAGCCAATATTGCGTTTACCTATCTTTCTTCCGATGAACGCGCCCGCGCACTGGAGCAAAAGCTCACTGCACTCGGTGTCAAAGCAAAAGCCTATAAATCTGATGCAGCCGACTATGCAGCATCAGAAGCGCTGGCAAATGATGTGATCAGAGAATTCGGCGGTATCGATATCTGTGTCAACAATGCCGGAATTTCCCGTGACAATCTTTTACTGCGTGTGACGCCCGAACAATGGGATGAAACCATGCAGGCCAATCTGAAAAGTGTATACAACCTTACCCGTCAGGTGATCCGTCCGATGATGAAAAACCGCGCGGGAAGCATCATTAACCTGAGCTCGGTGGTAGGCGTTAAAGGCAACCCCGGTCAGAGTGCCTATGCGGCATCCAAAGCGGGTATCATCGGCTTTACCAAGTCTATCGCGCAGGAAATAGGAAGCCGTAATATCCGTGTAAACGCAATTGCGCCGGGATTTATCGAAACCGATATGACACACTACCTGAACGATGGAGACGGAGGCGGAAAATGGTTTGAGAAAATCCCGATGCAACGTTTCGGAAAACCGGAAGAAATCGCAAATGTAGCGCTGTTCCTTGCTTCAGATATGAGCAGCTATGTTACAGGGCAGGTGATCAGCACCTGCGGAGGAATGAACTGATACTATTAGATCAACATAATTAAACATAAATGCAGAAAATACACGCAGCCATTACAGCAGTAGGAGGATATGTTCCGGAATACAGACTGACCAACGCAGAGTTGGAAACAATGGTTGATACAAACGACGAGTGGATTATCACCCGTACAGGAATCAAGGAAAGACGCATTCTGAAAGGAGAAGGTCTTGGTACTTCTACGATGGCTTCAAAAGCCGTGGAGCAATTGCTGGAAAAGAGAGGGATAGACCCTATGGAAATTGATCTGGTTATTTGTGCGACCACTACCCCGGATATGCAATTTCCCGCTACTGCCAATGTAGTGTGCGATATGGTGGGTATGCGCAATGCTTTCGGTTATGATGTAAACGCAGCCTGTTCCAGTTTCCTTTATTCACTTACCACAGGTGCCCAGTTTATTGAAACGGGAAAGTATAAAAAAGTGGTGGTGATCGGAGCAGATAAAATGTCTTCTATTATCAACTACGAAGACCGCGCGACCTGTATCATTTTCGGAGACGGTGCCGCAGCGGTATTGCTCGAACCCGATACAGAAGGATTCGGTATTATTGATTCTATCCTGCGCAGCGATGGCGCCGGAAGAGCCTACCTCCACCAGAAAGCCGGCGGATCTGTAAAGCCGGCATCTATGGAAACCGTAATGAATAAAGAACATTACGTGTACCAGGAAGGACAGACGGTGTTCAAATTTGCGGTTAAGAACATGGCGGATGTTTCAGCTGAGATCATGGAGCGCAACAACCTTACCGCTGAAGATGTAGCATGGCTCGTTCCGCATCAGGCCAATCTGCGTATTATTTCCGCCACACGTGAGCGCATGGGCCTTGACGAAGAAAAGGTAATGGTGAATATTCAGAAATACGGAAATACCACCAACGGCACGCTGCCCCTCTGTTTGTGGGAATGGGAAAAACAACTGAAGAAAGGAGATAACATCATCCTCGCTGCCTTTGGCGGAGGATTCACCTGGGGCGCCACATACCTGAAGTGGGCATACGATTCAGAATAATCAGCAATAGATTTTTAAAGCCGGATTAAGTTCCGGCTTTTTTTATGTCCATATGTTACAATATTGAACTTTACCGGTTATGGGGGCTACTGAACCGGTAATTTATTGCTTGTGGCACGCCGGCTGCTTAACGGTGTAAACATCAATTTCAGAAGATAGATGATGCAACCGGCAACCGGCAACACAAATATGCCGATAATCCATAGGGCAAATGGCCAACGGTCCTTTTCATTCCGGATAATCAGCCATATCGTAATACAATAGAGCAATACGGGAAGAAATATAAGCAGCTTCAGAGTAAGCGGGTCTACAATCAGGTCCATAGATCAAAAGTACTGATTTTCAGTGGCGGATAAATTGTTTTGATATAGCGATCCGGCTTTATCGCGAATCGAGCTATGCCTTAACTTTGCGGCATGCCTAAAATTGCACACCGCGGCGAAATAATGCCGCCTTCCCCGATCCGTAAGCTCGTACCCTTTGCCGAAGCTGCAAAGAAGAGAGGTACAAAAGTATACCATCTGAATATCGGGCAACCCGATATCGAAACGCCGAAAGCGATCATGGATGCTGTACGAAACGCCGATATGAAAGTGCTGGAATACAGTCACAGTGCAGGTTTCGAAAGCTATCGCAGGAAGCTGGTAGAATACTACAAGAGAAACAATATTGACGTTAATCATAACCAGATCATCGTTACTACCGGAGGTTCAGAAGCAATTCTGTTCGGTGTGATGTCGTGTATGGATCCGGGAGATGAGATCATCATCCCCGAACCATTTTATGCAAATTACAATGGTTTCGCAATCAGCGCCGGAGTAAAAGTAGTTCCGATTCCATCGTCTATCGAGACCGGCTTTGCATTGCCCCCGATCGAAGCTTTTGAAAAGGCGATCACACCGCGTACCAAAGCGATCATGATCTGCAATCCCAACAATCCTACAGGATACCTGTATAGCATGCAGGAACTCGAAGTATTGCGCGACATCTGTCTGAAATACGATCTGTTCCTGTTCTCTGACGAAGCTTACCGCGAATTCTGCTACGACGGCAACAAACACATTTCCGCACTCAGCATTCCGGGCCTTGAGCAGCACGCTATTCTGATGGATACGATCAGCAAGCGCTATAGCGCCTGCGGCGGCCGTATCGGAGCATTTGTTACCAAAAATGAATCCGTACTCACAACAGCGATGAAATTCGCGCAGGCTCGTCTTAGTCCCCCTTCTTTTGCGCAGATACTCGGAGAAGCCGCCGTAGATCTGCCCCTGGATTACTTTGATGAAGTGCATGCAGAGTATAACAAACGCCGCGATCTGCTCGTATCCCGGTTGAACGCGATGGACGGCGTATTTTGTCCGAATCCGGGAGGCGCATTTATGCAATGGCCAAATTACCGGTAACAGACACGGAACGCTTCTGCCAATGGCTGCTGGAAGAGTTCTCTTATGAAGGCGCTACAGTAATGATGGCTCCTGCTGCAGGATTCTATGCTACTCCCGGCTGCGGTAAAGATGAAGTCCGCCTCGCGTATGTACTGAACCTGGAAGATATCAATCACGCAATGGATTGCCTCGAGCAAGCCTTAAAAGCCTATCCGAACAACTAGACGTCATATGACAGACCACAATGCGGAATCTCTTACCGTAAGACAAGAGAAACAGCGCCGAGCAGTAGCCCGTTGGCTATTACTCGGCGTTGCCATTTTATTGATACAGATATTACTCGGCGGAATCACCCGGCTTACGGGCTCGGGACTTTCGATCGCAGAATGGAAGCCGATACTGGGTGCGGTACCGCCAATGAACCAGGAAGATTGGAATCAGGCTTTTGAATTATACAAGCAAAAGGCGTCGGGGCAATTTCTCACCCAAAATGCAGATTACACGCTTTCAGATTTCAAGGCAATCTATTTCTGGGAATGGATGCACAGGGAATGGGCCCGTATCGTATTAAGCGGCGCATTCCTTATAGGTTTTGTGTATTTCCTCGTAAAGAAGTATTTCGGGAAAGGCATGGTAACACCGCTGATTGTGCTCTTCCTGCTGGGAGCTTTACAGGGGAGCTGTGGGATGGATTATGGTGGCGAGCGGACTCAACCCCGACGATACGCATGTAAGCCATATCAAACTGGCAATGCATTTTATGTTTGCGCTGGTACTGTTGTGCTACACGCTTTGGTTCGCGCTGAAATTGCGTGTAAGGCAGGAAGCTGTTACCTACAATACAACATTGAAAGGTTTCGCCGGGACAATACTTGTGTTGTTTGCATTGCAGCTCTGTTACGGCGCGTTTATGGCAGGGTTGAAAGCTGCTCCCGCGGCCGCTACCTGGCCGGATATTAACGGGTCCTTCTTCCCGGCTGATATACATCAGTTCGGATCAGCCAGCTATTCGGGAATACATATATTCACGGATCACCCGCTGATGGTGCATTTCATACACCGCAGCCTGGCATACCTTATTACTGCATTACTGCTAGTATTCTTTTTCCGCATACGCTCTACAGGTACAACGCCGGAAATGCGCCGCGCTGCGGGCGTTTCAGCAGGACTGGTTTTGCTGCAGGTGCTATTGGGGGTGTGTACGATTCTTAATGCACCGCTTATGACGCAAAGCAAATTCCAACGCTTCGAATGGCTGGCAGAACTGCATCAGATGGTAGCCATACTGTTACTGATCAGCCTTGTATACAACTACTTTCTGTTGCGAAAGCAGCGATAAGCAGCATAAATACAATCAATCGGCACCGCGGTACAAGAGCTTTTGTATCGCGGTGTCTTCATTTCGGTACGCCTTGAAATGCTGCGATAAACACTGCTGGCGAAGAATATTACGTTATACAGGTGGGGGTTCTGCAGCTGATCCCGGAAAAGTCCGAAAAAATATTGAAATCTTTTTGTGCAGTGAAATCCTTTGCTGTAGCGGGTTACAGCTGAAATGCGTATTAAGGTGCCCATTTTTTTTAAGATACTTTTGAAATAAAATTTGGCGGGAATGAAAATGCTCTTATCTTTGCGCTCCCAAAACGGAAAAACGAATAGGGAAAACAGTTCTTAAAGCAGGGTTTAATAAATTGATTGTCAAGTTAATAGCCCTTCGGTTTTCAAAAGAAAAAGTTCAAAAATTTTTCAAGAAAAATTTGGTGGTTTGAAAAAAGGTTTTACCTTTGCAACCCCAACGAAAAAGAAAAGTAGTTGAGCAGATCTTTCGGAAAGTTTTTTAAAAATAAATTTGGTGGTTTGAAAATAAGGTTTTACCTTTGCAGCCCCAAACGAAAAGAGAGATAAGGGGTTAGTTCTTAAGAGAGTCGATGAATGACAGGCAGGCAGCGGGGTTCGAGTTCCCCGGATCGATCATGGTTTAGCGTAAAGGTTACTGACAGAGGTTGGTAATTGTTAAACAAAGTTCTTTGAAACAGATGGAAGCAAAATAAATAAAGCAGCGGGTTATGATGAATTTCATAACCGCAGGTAAGAACAACTACTTATGTAGTTAGTTCAGTATCAAAAATACAAATACACGATTCGTCTTTTTTTCGAGAGAAAATAAGCTAAGAATTGAACAATTCATTTACAATGGAGAGTTTGATCCTGGCTCAGGATGAACGCTAGCGGCAGGCTTAACACATGCAAGTCGAGGGGCAGCACTGGTAGCAATACCTGGTGGCGACCGGCAAACGGGTGCGGAACACGTACGCAACTTACCCTAAACAGGTGAATAGCCCTCGGAAACGAGGATTAATACACCGTAAACTATATGGTTGGCATCAATTGTATAGAATAGCTGAGGCGGTTTAGGATGGGCGTGCGTCCCATTAGCTAGTTGGTAAGGTAACGGCTTACCAAGGCAACGATGGGTAACTGGTGTGAGAGCACGACCAGTCACACGGGCACTGAGACACGGGCCCGACTCCTACGGGAGGCAGCAGTGAGGAATATTGGTCAATGGACGCAAGTCTGAACCAGCCATGCCGCGTGAAGGATGAAGGCGTTCTGCGTTGTAAACTTCTTTTATCAGGGAAGAAACCTCAGATTTCTATTTGAGCCGACGGTACCTGATGAATAAGCACCGGCTAACTCCGTGCCAGCAGCCGCGGTAATACGGAGGGTGCAAGCGTTATCCGGATTCACTGGGTTTAAAGGGTGTGTAGGCGGGCTTTTAAGTCAGTGGTGAAATCTCCGAGCTCAACTCGGAAACTGCCATTGATACTATTAGTCTTGAATGTTGTTGAGGTGGGCGGAATATGTCATGTAGCGGTGAAATGCTTAGATATGACATAGAACACCGATTGCGAAGGCAGCTTGCTAAACAACGATTGACGCTGAGGCACGAAAGCGTGGGGATCAAACAGGATTAGATACCCTGGTAGTCCACGCCCTAAACGATGATTACTGGACATTTGCGATATACAGTGAGTGTCTGAGCGAAAGCATTAAGTAATCCACCTGGGAAGTACGTCCGCAAGGATGAAACTCAAAGGAATTGACGGGGGTCCGCACAAGCGGTGGAGTATGTGGTTTAATTCGATGATACGCGAGGAACCTTACCTGGGCTAGAATGCGAGTGACCGTCTCTGAAAGGAGATTTTCTAGCAATAGACACAAAGCAAGGTGCTGCATGGCTGTCGTCAGCTCGTGCCGTGAGGTGTTGGGTTAAGTCCCGCAACGAGCGCAACCCCTATTTTCAGTTGCCAACGGGTAATGCCGGGAACTCTGAAGAAACTGCCGCCGTAAGGCGTGAGGAAGGAGGGGATGATGTCAAGTCATCATGGCCTTTATGCCCAGGGCTACACACGTACTACAATGGGGAGGACAAAGGGTCGCCACCTGGCAACAGGGAGCTAATCTCAAAAACCTTCTCTCAGTTCGGATTGGGGTCTGCAACTCGACCCCATGAAGCTGGAATCGCTAGTAATCGCAGATCAGCAATGCTGCGGTGAATACGTTCCCGGACCTTGTACACACCGCCCGTCAAGCCATGGAAGCTGGGTGTACCTAAAGTCGGTAACCGCAAGGAGCCGCCTAGGGTAAAACTAGTAACTGGGGCTAAGTCGTAACAAGGTAGCCGTACCGGAAGGTGCGGCTGGAATACCTCCTTTTTAGAGTATACGACCTGAATTGAGAAATCAACGCTGTTTTATTTGCTTCCATTCTATTTCAAGATATTTAAGTTCTTAAGTTAAGAAGCTCTAAAGCGCCAAGTGAAACGAGAAAGAGTGCGATCGTGAGATTGTCAGGAAGGCTGATCAAGGAATTGGCAGCTAGGAGTAGAAATAGTCTCGTAGCTCAGTTGGTTAGAGCGCTACACTGATAATGTAGAGGTCTCCAGTTCAAATCTGGACGGGACTACTCATATTAGCGGTTAAGTGAGGAGCTTAGCGGTTAAGAATGGGGGGTTAGCTCAGCTGGCTAGAGCACCTGCCTTGCACGCAGGGGGTCATCGGTTCGACTCCGATATCCTCCACATTTTTTAGAATAGTTCTTTAGAGATTAAAATTAGATGAGCCGACAGGCGGCACTAAGGGTTCAAGTCCTTTACCATCACAGTTAATACTGTAGTTAGTATAGTATTTAAGTTCTTTGACATATTGGGAAAGCAAAACAATGTATCTTACCCCCCGGGTAAGAGCATAACGTAGTAAAAACATTGCGTGAGAACGCAATTCAAACAATATTTAAAGCGAATAAGGGCGTATGGCGGATGCCTAGGCAATAGGAGGCGATGAAGGACGTGGTAAGCTGCGATAAGCTTCGGGAAGCTGCATACAAGCATTAATCCGAAGATTTCCGAATGGGACAACCTGATACTTTGAAGAAGTATCACTCGAAAGAGAGCCAACCCGGAGAACTGAAACATCTAAGTAACCGGAGGAAAAGAAAATAACAAATGATTCCCTAAGTAGTGGCGAGCGAACAGGGAAGAGCCCAAACCAGATCCGCGTGCGGATTTGGGGTTGTAGGACTGCATTTAGAAATCATTATGAAGCCGAATCTTCTGGAAAGGGGAGCGAAACGAGGTGAAAGCCCTGTAGGTAAAAATTAATGAGGACGAGCAGTATCCTGAGTAGTGCGGGACCAGAGAAATCCTGTATGAATCTGCCGGTACCATCCGGTAAGGCTAAATACTACCTATTGACCGATAGTGGACCAGTACCGTAAGGGAAAGGTGAAAAGTACTCCGAATAGGAGAGTGAAATAGTACCTGAAACCGTACGCCTACAAGCGGTCGGAGCCAGCAATGGTGACGGCGTGCCTTTTGCATAATGAACCTACGAGTTGCTACTCACTGGCGAGGTTAAGTTCTTCAGTAACGGAGCCGGAGCGAAAGCGAGTCCGAATAGGGCGTTTAGTCAGTGGGTGCAGACGCGAAACTTTGTGATCTATCCATGGGCAGGTTGAAGGTGTGGTAACACACACTGGAGGACCGAACCCATTAGCGTTGAAAAGCTATGGGATGACCTGTGGATAGGGGTGAAAGGCCAATCAAACTGAGAGATAGCTCGTTCTCCCCGAAATGTTTTTAGGAACAGCGTCGCATATAAGAAGTTTATTAGAGGTAGAGCTACTGATTGGGCTAGGGGGCTTCACCGCCTACCAAACCCTGACAAACTCCGAATGCTAATAAATATCTGCGGCAGTGAGGCTGTGGGCGCTAAGGTCCATGGCCGAGAGGGAAATAACCCAGACTATCAATTAAGGCCCCTAAGTCCATGTTAAGTTGAACAAACGAAGTTCGGATCCTAAGACAGCCAGGATGTTGGCTTGGAAGCAGCCATTCATTTAAAGAGTGCGTAACAGCTCACTGGTCGAGGGTCCGGGCACGGAAAATGATCGGGCATCAAACATGGCGCCGAAATTGTAGATGACTAGCAATAGTCATGGTAGGGGAGCATTCCAATCTGCGTTGAAGGTGTGTTGTAAAGCATGCTGGAGCGTTTGGAAAAGAAAATGTAGGTATAAGTAACGATAAAACAGGTGAAAAACCTGTTCGCCGAAAGACTAAGGGTTCCTGATCAACGCTAATCGGATCAGGGTTAGTCGGGTACTTAGGCAAAGCCGAAAGGCGTAGCTGATGTCAAGTTGGTTAATATTCCAACACTTGTAATAGTTTCGATGGAGTAACGGGGAAGTGAAAGGTCCGCGATCTTACGGAATAGATCGTTAAAGGGTGTAGTTATAGAGACGGTAGGCAAATCCGCCGTTTTTGATGAACCTGATAGTACGCAAAGGCTTCGGCCGGAGTGATAGTGACCCTAATCCAGCCCACGAGAAAAACTTCTAAGGTTAGGCTATTACAACCCGTACCGTAAACCGACACAGGTAGTCGAGATGAGTATTCTAAGGCGCTCGGGTGAGCCGCGGAGAAGGAACTAGGCAAATTAACGCTGTAACTTCGGGATAAAGCGTACCGCAGTAATGCGGTCACAGTAAAATGGTTCAACCAACTGTTTAGCAAAAACACAGGGCCCTGCAAATTCGAAAGAAGACGTATAGAGCCTGATACCTGCCCGGTGCTGGAAGGTTAAGGAAGCTTGTTCGGAGCAATCCAAAGCTTGTGACCGAAGCCCCAGTAAACGGCGGCCGTAACTATAACGGTCCTAAGGTAGCGAAATTCCTTGTCGGGTAAGTTCCGACCTGCACGAATGGTCTAATGAGTTGAACACTGTCTCCTCCGCGAGCCCGGTGAAATTGTAGTATCGGTGAAGATGCCGGTTACCCGCCACGGGACGAAAAGACCCCGTGAACCTTCACTACAACTTTACATTGATTTTGAGTAACAGATGTGTAGCATAGTTGGGAGACTGTGAAGCAGGCACGCCAGTGTTTGTGGAGTCACCGTTGAAATACCAACCTTCTGTTGCTTAGAGTCTAATCCTGAAGAGGAGACATTGTATGGTGGGTAGTTTGACTGGGGTGGTCGCCTCCTAAAAAGTAACGGAGGCTCGCAAAGGTGCCCTCAGTACGGTTGGTAATCGTACGTAGAGCGTATTAGTATAAGGGTGCTTGACTGTGAGGCTGACCAGCCGAGCAGGTGCGAAAGCAGGCTAAAGTGATCCGGTGGTTCTGTATGGAAGGGCCATCGCTCAAAGGATAAAAGGTACTCCGGGGATAACAGGCTGATCTCCCCCAAGAGCTCATATCGACGGGGAGGTTTGGCACCTCGATGTCGGTTCGTCACATCCTGGGGCTGGAGAAGGTCCCAAGGGTTGGGCTGTTCGCCCATTAAAGTGGCACGTGAACTGGGTTCAGAACGTCGCAAGACAGTTCGGTCTCTATCTGTGGTGGGCGTTAGTAAATTGCGAGGACATGTTCTTAGTACGAGAGGACCGGAACGTATGTACCGCTGGTGTATCTGTTGTGCCGCCAGGCGCAGTGCAGAGTAGCTATGTACAGCCAGGATAAGCGCTGAAAGCATCTAAGCGCGAAACCTTCCTCAAGATGAGTTTACTTTTAAGTGCCGTCAAAGACGATGACGTTGATAGGCTACAGGTGTAAAGGTGGTAACATCAAAGCCGAGTAGTACTAATTGCACGTAAGCTTTAACTTTATTATTACGGTGTTTATGCTGACCCAATATGTCGATATTATTAGTCGTCACGGCAAAGATCTTATGGTGGTATTGCCGAGGGTGTTCACCTCTTCCCATTCCGAACAGAGAAGTTAAGCCCCTCATGGCCGATGGTACTGCACAACAATGCGGGAGAGTAGGTAGCTGCCATATTTATTACAAGCGTCTCAGAGAAATCTGAGACGCTTTTTTTTTTGCGCTTACCCGAAACCCAAAAATCATTAATACTATAGTACTGAATAAAGTTTATCGGTTCTGCTTTTCTGATGTTTGTTCCACAGATATTCAACTCCATCGGTCACCATACACACAATAGTCGATTACCCAATTATTGGTTTTTGTAAATTGGCAGGTCACTATATACCTGATCGCGACTTAATAATTTACAACAGCAGACATCTTTTCAGAAGATGCAATGTCTTGCAGTGCTCTTTTCTGCAGCCTTAATTCCACGATACCGCTGAACAATGTAAACATCACCAGTACCGGTAATATTATCAGGTTGAGTCCGAAATGAGCATCAGTGATACCGGCCATGCAAACAAAACTCAGGAAAGTATAAGCGTATTATTGAAAGCCAATCCCAAAGGGCTGCAACGTTGGCACATCTGAAATTCCAGCCGGTTTTTTTTCTGCATCTTTAAGCGACGGGCTCTTACTATCCATAGACTAACCGCATATACCAGCAATGGAATATCCAACGCACACAGGAGATCTTTGTACTGCAGGTTACCGAAACACATACGTAACAGTAGATGACAAAAAGCCCCGGCTGATAATATATATAGTATGTGCGGCGAGAACAGCAGCTTGACGCATTTCTGCAAAGGCGTATTTACGGTATTTCAGATAAACGCTGTTTTCCGCCACATCCGCTAAAGGACCGAAGCCCCTAATACCAAAAGACCCGTGTGCGCGTAACATAACTTCCTCCAGTTGCATGCCCGGATGCGCTGTCTGCAACTCTTCCACCTTACATGCAAAGTGATCCAGAATCTCTGATAAGATCGCAGGTTCCGCAAAACGCAAAGAACGTTTTTTGATGTAAGTTTCCAATAATTGTAATTCTTCTCTCCCAAGCATTTTATCAGCTTTTTTGTAAACGAAAATCCAATACCTGTTGTAACGACACAATCATTTCCTGCAAGTGCTCCAATTGGCGCCTTCCTTCTGCTTTGCCGTTTTCTGAAAGCCGGTAATATTTCCGTTGCCTGCCTTCTACAAATTTTATTTCTGTCTCAAGCATACCGGATTCTTCCAGTTTATGCAGAGCAGGATACAGAGCGTGCTTCGGTGACCTTCATTTTATCCATACTCCCCTGGCGGACCGCTTTTGTCATTTCATATCCATACATCGCCCCGTTATTTTCGAGCAATTTCAGGATAATGGCACTTAAACTTCCTTTGATGATTTTCCCGTTTTCCATTCGTAGATATACCTAATAAAATTAGGTATTTAATTTGCAATCGCAAAATCAAATTGGTTCTCGGTCTGCTTCCCATGTTGCCGGGCTTTTTGTACCTTCAGCAAATGAATTATCTGGGACATGCCGTCCTTTCTTTTAAAGACGAACAGATTCTGGTCGGCAATATGATTGGCGATTTTGTGAAGGGTAAAGTCGCTTTAATGCAATATCCGGATCGCGTACGGACGGGATTGATGCTGCATCGGAAAATAGATTCATTTACCGACCAGCATTGGGCGATAGGTGAGGCAAAGGTGATCTTCCGTCCTCATTACGGACTTTATTCCGGGGCTGTAGTGGATACCCTTACGGACCACTTCGTCGCAAACGACCCTGAATTATTTCCAACTCAGGATGCTTTGGGAGCATTTGCTGCTGATGTATACCAGAAGCTGCATCGCCAACGCAGCTATTTTCCTGAACGATTCGGACCCTATTTTGAGAGTATGGTACAACATAACTGGCTGCTGGGTTATCGAACAGATACCGGGTTGCGCCGGTCTCTGAACGGCCTGATGCGGCGTGCAGGTAACATAGCGGAGGTGGAAACGGCCTATGCACTTTTCCACCAAAACTTCGACACCATGCAGCAGTTATATAAAACGTTTGCAGGTGATATAATTCGATATGTTAAAGTTGAATTGAGTCTGAACGGAACGGGCACCTGAACTTATATTTGCAAGCCTACCAGCTTTTTTTAGTACTTGAAAGAATGATTATTTTGAAACGAACCGTATTTCTTAGCGTAGTTTTATCCATAGTTATTATTGCCTGCCAGTCAGGAAGGGAAAAAGTAAATGCGCGGCCAGCGCTCGGATTGCCGCCTATTGAAATGGGGGCTATACAGCTTTCCTACAGCGATACCAACAGTCCCGAATGGAAGGTGATCGCTCGTCGTCTGGACTCTTTTTACCGCTTACAGGAGCGTGCCGGATTCAATGGAAGTGTACTGGTTGGTTACCAGGGAAAAATTCTGTATGAGAAGTATATCGGCTACAGCAATAAACGTGAGAACATTCCATTGTCGTCTGATAATGCCGTGCAGTCTGGCTTCCACATCCAAGACATTTACCGGAGCTGCAATTCTGTATTTGCATCAAAATAAGTACCTGGATATCGATCATCCGGTTGCTCAGTATATCAAAGATTTCCACTACCCGGATATTACCGTCAGAATGCTGTTGAACCACAGATCAGGGTTACCTGATTACGGGCATTTTGTTCCGTTGTACCGCAAAACCAAAGATTTTATTTCCAACGATGAAGTATTGCGTATTATGGCGCAGCACAAGCCGCATCAGGAGTTTAAAACCAATACGCGTTTTAAATACTGTAATACCAATTACCTGATTTTGGCAAGTATTATTGAGGAAGTAACGGAAATGAGCTTCGATGCATTTATGCAGCAATATATTTTCAAGCCGCTAGGTATGACGCATACTTTTGTTTACACGGCGGATAAACAGCTCCCGGCCAGCGCCACTATCAGTTATCAGGGCGGTTATGTACCGTTTCCTTTAGACTTCCGCGACGGGGTGTATGGAGATAAAAATATCTACAGTACCGTGGAAGATATGTATCGCTGGGATCAATCCTTTTACTCCAACAAGTTTCTGTCGAATGAGACGTTGGAACTGGCTTACGGACCTTGCTCATTTGAACGCCCCGGAATAAAGAATTACGGGTTGGGCTGGCGCATGCTTTGTTACCCGGATGGCTATAAAATTATTTACCATAATGGCTGGTGGCATGGGAACAATACCTGCTTTTACCGGTTTATCAAGGATAATTTCACCATTATTGTTCTCGGCAATAAACATTCGAACGCCATCTACCGTCAACCGCCGGTGGTTTACAACCTGATCAAAAATACAGACGCGGTCGGGCAGTTCGATGACGGTGCAGAATAAGACGGGCACTATTAAAAGATTGACTATGAAAAGAAGCATGTATCTCATTTTTATCCTCACCTTGCTCGTTTGTATTCCGGGCGCAGTGCGGGCTTCAGACACGCTTTATGCGGGGATAAGAAACGGACGCATGTACGCAATGCATAACGTGGTGCACGGTGAGACGATTTACAGTATTGCGCAAAAGTATTCCGTACCTGCACTGGTATTAAGCCAGAACAATAATATTTCCTTTTACGATCCTTTGGCGGATGGCAGTCTTCTTGTAATTCCATTGGGGAATTATAATTTTTATAAAACTGCTACCGAAGGAACAGCCCCGCTGTATTACAGGGCCGGACAGGAAAATATGGGAATGATTGCGAGGGCTGCGGATATGAGCGAACCGACCCTCAGAGCGCTGAATCCTGAACCAGCTTCCGCAATCCTCATCGGATGGGTTAGCTACCTTTCGGATAAACCGTCATCCCATGCGGTTGTCAGTTCCGGTACTTCCGGTGTGACCACGATCCACACCAATCCTATCCAGCGCGACACGCTGCGGGAACCGGTTTCTGAACTGGAAAAAATTTATAATTACCAGACCACCAATGAGGAATATCTGGATTCTGCGAGCGGAATGGTCGTGTTCTTTAAACCTCAGACGACGGTCAACAGCAAACTGCTGTTTGCATTCAGTAATGAAGTTCGCAAAGGCCGCGTAATCAAGATCATTAATCCTTCTAATCAGAAATTCATATTTGCGAAGGTGATCGGACCGCTTCCGGCAACCAGGCAATATGTTAATGCAAGGCTTGGTGTGGACGGCCGTGCACGGGATTTACTGGAGACGCGGGAAATAAAATTGTGGTGTAATCTGTACTTCAAGTATTAACTTCTTTATAAATAGCTTCTTTTTTTAAAGAAAAATCGAGTTTGACCAAAAAAAACTCATTTTTGGCATAATTTTTGAGATATTTATTTACTAAAGAAGATCCCAATTTCTATGGTAACAATATTAATCGTTGGAGCAGGAAAAAGTTCGACATTTCTGATAGAGTCGATGCTGAAATTTACGCAACGTAAATCAACTCCATGGAAAGTTATTGTTGCAGATAGCGATGAAGAAAGTCTTAAAAACAAGGTAAAGCATTTTCCTAACGGTGAGATAGCGGTGTTTGACGTTACCAACGAACGGGAACGCCAGGCGTTGGTAAAGCGCGCGGACATCGTCCTGTCGCTTATGCCTCCGCACCTGCATATCCTGCTTGCCAAAGATTGCCTGCAATTTCATAAACATCTGATCACATCTTCCTACGTTTCCGATGAAATGAAGGAACTGGATAAAGCTGCGAAAGATGCCGGTCTGATGTTCCTTTGCGAGATGGGGCTTGATCCCGGTCTGGATCATATGAGTGCCAGTCTTCTTTTCGACAGCATTCACCGTGTCAATTGTGAGGTAATTTCGTTTAAGTCTTACTGCGGTGGGCTGGTTGCTCCGGAAAGTGACGACAATCCCTGGCATTATAAATTCAGTTGGAATCCGATCAACATTATTAATGCAGGCAAAGATGGTGCCCGCTTCCTGGAAGGGGGAACTCCGATAGAGGTAGGGTACCACGATATGTTCGCACATGAAAAGCATATAACCTGCGAAGGTGTTGGTGATCTGGCTTATTACCCCAACCGCGATTCGCTCGACTATATCCACAAATACAACCTGCATTACGTAAAAGACTTCATGCGTGCAACATTGCGCCATCCGGATTTTTGTAAAGGATGGAATGCTTTGGTAACCATGGGTGTTACGGACAATGCTGTACTGCATGATACAGCAATGCTCACAGAAGAAGAATGGATCAAAAAAGTAGTAGGGTATGACAACACTAATATCTCCCTGCGTGATTACACTTTTGATAAATATGATATTCGCAATCCCCAGATCCAGAAAATGATCGATTGGCTCGGATTTTTTACCGATACCAAGCTGAACATCGGGCTTCGTTCTTCGGGAGAAATATTGCTGGATGTTCTGAAGCAGAAGTGGGCCATGAAACCGGAAGATAAAGATATGGTTGTGATGCAGCATGAAGTGGAATATGCTCACCCCGAAAAATCTGAGATATGCAGATTGAAAAGCAGCATGGTAGTGGTTGGCGACGATAATGAACATTCGGCCATGGCCAAAACAGTAGGCCTGCCTATGGCCATTGCCGCCGAGCTGCTTGCATTTAAACTGATCAGACCGTTACATGGTGTGATCATCCCGACAAACGCTGAAGTATATAAGCCTGTTTTAAACAGGCTCGAGAAAAAGGGCCTCTTTTTTAATGAGGTCGTTAAAAGTTAAGAGCATAAAATACAATCAAACCCGCATTTATATGCGGGTTTTTTTATGTGTATATGGTAATTGTATAAGCATTTGGCGGTAAATTGGAACGCCGTTTATCACATAAAGCGCTAATATCGCAGCTGAATGCGCACCAAACCAGTCATACTCAAAAAAATATTCCGTATCCTTTTATGGGGCGTTGGAATCATTCTGACATTGCTTGTTCTTGCGATCGCTTTACTCGTAAGTCCTCCCGGGAAGCGGATTGTACGCGATCAGCTGCTTTCCTTTCTGCGAAAAAAATTACATACTCAGGTTGAGCTTACGGCAATTGAATATGAATTGCCAAAAATGGTCGGTCTGAAAGGCGTTTTGCTCAAAGACCAGCAGAACGACACTCTGCTGTCGGTAGGCATTCTTAAAGTCGATATAGATCTGCTCAAATTGCTGAACAAAAAAATATCCGTAAATGATCTGGTCCTGGAAGATGCTGTTATCAACGCTCATCGGAATAAGCCGGATACCCTGTACAACTTTTCTTATATCATTCAGGCTTTTGCCGGGTCGCCGGACACCGCCGTAACGAAAAAGGTGGATACCAGCGGAAGTTCGTTCGTATTTGATGTAGGTACCGTTCGGCTGAATAATATCCGTATCAACTTCGCAGATCAAACGGGTGGAATTGACTTACATACACAGTTAAAGCAGCTGGATATACGCATGCGCGAACTGGATCCGGAAAAAATGATTTTTCGTTTGAAAAGTTTGCACGCAGACGGCTTATATGCACGCTTTGCGCAGGACTCTTCCTTAATTCCACCTGATTCTTCCGCATCAGGAAAGCCTGTTACGCTTGGCCTGGATGAACTGTCTCTGAAAAATACAGACTTTGCATTTTCAAGTATTCCAACACATACCGACTTTTCTATCGTACTGAAGGCTTTTGCTGCGAAACCCGAAGAGATTGACCTCGCGCAACAGCGTATTCGCCTGGACAATCTTTCTTTGGATCAACCCCAGATCCGCTTCGTCTATAAAAGCCAGGAGAAAATAAGTAGCGATAGCGTGGCGGCTGCAGATTCCGCTGCTGCATGGAACGTAACACTCGGTAAGCTGGATATCAATGCCCTCGCGTTTCATATGGATGACCTCGCGCAGCCAAAGTTGAAAAAGGGCATGGACTATGCTCACCTGGATATCCAGAATATGCATATAAGTGCGCATGATCTGAAATACAGTCCTTCATTCATATCCGGCGTCATTACACGGGGAATGCTTTCCGAACAAAGTGGTTTTCAGTTACAGCAGTTGAAAACTGCATTCTATTATTCTGATACGGGGGCGAGATTAAGCGGTCTGCTCTTGCAGACGCCCGGAACCACTCTGAAGCAGGATATCCGCATTGCTTACGCCTCGCTTGCACAAATCAAGCGGAGGCCGGATTCGCTTTATGTATATGTGGATTTACCGTCCTCAAAAATAGATATGCAAGATGTGCTGCTTTTTGCTCCGCAAATAGACACCATGCAACAATTGCGCACATTGAAAAAAGAGACGGTGTTTTTGGATGCTTTTTGGGAAGGTTATCTGGGGGCATTGAACCTGCGCAGGACAAGAATCATGGCCGGCAATAATACGCTTATAGATATTCAGGGACGTCTGGACGGATTGCCGGATGCAAACCGGATCCGTTATGCACTTACTGTCCGTGAATTGCGCTCCTCCAGAGTTGATCTGAGTCCTTTCCTGCCGCCCGCCTCTGAAAAAAGTTTCCGTTTGCCGGATGTATTTACACTTTCAGGAAAAGTATCGGGAACTGCTCAGGATTATTTTCCCGATCTGTATCTACGGAGTTCAGACGGAAATGCGCATGTGAAAGGAATGCTCAGGATGTCGGGCGGAAAAAACAGGGAACAATATAACCTCACGCTGCAAACGCGCGGATTGAACCTCGGACGTTTGTTGCGGAAAGATACGCTGATGGGGCCCATCACCGCTTCGGTCCATATTCAGGGTTGCAGTTTTGACCCGTCGGCAATGTCTGCAAAAGTGGAGGGAGCGATAGAATCTGCTTTGCTGAAAGGCTATGCATACAGAGATATTAACTTTAAAGGTGAACTTAAAGAACAGTTGGGCAACCTGCAATTGCGTGCAAACGATCCGAATGTTCGTTTAGCGCTCAATGCGCATGCTGACTTGCGGAAAGAATTTGCGGCAGTCTACGCACAGGTAAATATCGACAGCATCGATTTTTATGCCATAAAGCTTGCTGCAAATCCCTTACAGTTTCAGGGTAATATCCGGGCGGATATGCCTGTGTTAAACCCCGATTATCCGGAAGGTCTCGTTACTATTCAAAATCCAGTAATTGCAACACCGGGAAAAGTATACACTGTCGATTCCCTCTACATCCGCTCTCAGCCAAACGCCGACAGTGGTCAGCATATTACCGTGAACTTTGATTTTTTCCAGGGATACCTTACCGGAAAAACGCCTTTACGGGCAATCGCTCCGGCTATAACCGAGCACATCAACAGGCACTATAAAAACCCGGGTTCGGATTCCGGAAAAGTGCTAGCAGTACGCGACACTTCGGTTCCGCAGCAATATAACCTGGAATTTCAGGCATCATTGTTTCCCACCCCTTTTATACAGGCGTTCCTGCCACAGCTGAAAGAACTGGATACCGTGCATCTGAATGCCGCGTTGGATCAGACAGCGCTCAGTCTTAAAGCTGATGCCCGTCGTGTTGTTTACGGAACGCAACAGCTGGATGGACTTACGGTGGATGTATCAGAACGCGATTCGGCATTCACTTACGCTGTATTACTTGATCGTTTTACGCAGGGAAGCATACAGCTGTTGCAGACGGAGCTGAAAGGCAGAGTGGATACGAACCTGATTACGGCAGATGTAAAGACGCATGACGCATCGGGAAAAGAACGCTTTAAGATAAGTGCAAACCTGTATACGCGCGGAAAGGAACAAGAGTTATCTATTAGTCCTGGCCTGATGCTCGACTACCGCAACTGGAGCGTTGCGCAACCGAATAAGCTGGTGTTCGGGCCCGAAGGTATGTATGCGCAGAATGTGACACTGAGCGGCAATGGCGCACGTATTTCACTCAACAGTGAGCAACAGGATTTTAAATCTCCGATGCAGGTGCAGATAGCCAATTTCAATATAGCTGATATCATGCAGATGATCTCGGGAGATACTTTGTTTGCTTCGGGTATCATTGATGGTACCGCCACATTACGTCAGCTGAAACCCAAAACCTTGTTTGATGCTGATATTAAGGTGTCACAACTCGCATTTCTGAATGATACGGTAGGCGATCTTACATTGACCGCAGCAAATAACGAGGCTGAAAATATCAATACGAAAGTAGTGCTCAGCGGACGAGGCAATGATCTCACTGCGGAAGGGGTATATTATCCTGTGCTGCAGAATGGAAACAATTTCGATCTCGCAGTAAATATCCGGTCACTGAATATTCAATCGCTCGAGGGACTTGCACAACATCAGATCAGGGAAAGTTCGGGTTCCGTAAAAGGTGACCTCAAATTAAGGGGTACAGCTGCTGCGCCACTCATTGAAGGCTCGCTCTCCACACAGGAATTGCAAACGACTGTAACCGCACTTCAGGCACGATTCCGTATGCCTTCAGAAACGATACGTTTCAGCAGTGAAGGTATCCGTTTTGATCATTTTAAAATACTGGATAGCTCCGGGCAATGTCGCTTCCATCGACGGATCTGTTGATACACGCGATCTGAATAATCTTAGCCTCAGTATGGTGGTGGACGCCAAAAACTGGAAGGCGCTCAGCTCCGTAAAAGGGGATAACCAGTTATTCTACGGAAGCCTGATTCTATCTACTCATCTGAATATTGACGGGTCATTAAAACAACCTTCGATCAATGGTAATATCAATATCCAGAAAGGTACTAATCTCACCATAGTACTTCCGGAAAGCGGAACTTCTTTGGAAGACCAGGCAGGTGTTATCGTGTTTGTTGATCGTGATAAACCCGCTCGGATCAAACCTTTACCTGTAAAAGATACAATCCAGTTTGCACGCCTTGCGCCCGGCTCGGATATTAATGTAAATCTGACTACCGATGAAAACGCAGAATTCAATGTGATCATTGATCAGTCTACCGGAGATTTCCTGAGCGTTCGTGGAAAGGCACAGCTCAATACATCCATGGATAGGGGCGGAGGCCTTACCATGAATGGCATTTATGAGCTCAGCTCAGGAGCTTATCAGCTTAACTATAACCTGATCAAGCGTAAGTTTGATATCAGCAAAGGCAGTACGATCACCTTTGCGGGCGATCCGCTCGACGCAGAAATGAACATTACTGCGGTATATAAAGCGAACGTTGCTCCTTACGACCTTGTTGAACGCCAGGTTCCGGACCCGGCTCAACTGATCTACTACCGGCAGGCCCTGCCATTTCAGGTGGCACTGCATATGAATGGCCCGATTATGGCCCCCTTTCTGAATTTCGATATTGTCCTGCCTGAGAATCAGACGTATCGCCTTTCTTCCGACGCGGTACAAATAGTGCAGGCAAAGCTGAGTCAGCTGCGCATAGACACTTCAGAACTTAATAAACAGGTTTTTGCGTTGCTGATACTCAAACGATTTATTACTGACGACCCATTTTCATCCAGTTCCGGAAGCACTGCTGAATTTGCAGCAAAGCAAAGTGTCAGCCGGTTTATCGGAGAACAGTTGAACCAGGTGGCAAACCAGTTATTGAACGGAGTCGATCTTTCCGTCGACCTTGCCTCCACAGAAGATTACACCACGGGAGCCCGCGCAGAGCGTACCGATCTGAGCATTGCAGCTTCGAAACGCCTGTTCAACGACCGCCTGAAAGTGACAATAGGCAATAATTTCGAGCTGGAGGGCCCGCAGACAAAAACAAACAATTCCAACAGCTCGCTGATACCCGGAAACCTGGCGGTCGACTACAGTTTATCTGCAGACAACCGCTATTCTATACGCGCCTATCGACAAAGCCTGGATCAGGGCGTTATCCAGGGTTTTGTTACGGAAACCGGGCTCAATTTTATTATCACGTACGACTACAACCGCTTCCGGACTTTATTCATCAGTCGCAAAAAGCTGGACCAGATGCGTAAACAAAGACAAGAACAGCGGACTATATCTAAAAAGTAACATGCCTTTAAACAGAATATATCTTTTGTTACTGCTGGCGGTAAGCACGCTTTTGCTGCCGGCATGCTCCAATACGCGCTACCTGAGCGAACAGCAACAGCTCTATACAGGAAGCAGCGTAAAGATCACCGATAAAAACGCTTCCAAAAAAGAAAGAAAGAACCTTAAATCGGAACTTAATGCAGTTGTACGGCCGCTTCCCAACCGCAAAACGCTGGGTATGCGCCTGCGGCTGAGCTTTTACAACTGGGCAGGGGCGTCAAAAAAGAACAAAGGATTGCGGCACTGGTTAGGGGCTAAATTCGGAGAGCCGCCTGTGCTCGCTTCTTCCGTCAATATCGCGACCAATGAAAAACTGCTGCAAAACCAGCTGCAAAACAGTGGCTACTTTTTTGCCCGTGTAACGGGTACTATGGAAATGCACAAGCGAAAAGCGAGCGCTTCGTTTGAAGTAAGTACCGGCCCCCAATATCATATCCGGGAAACGGTTTTTGCAATCGACAGCGATCTGTATGTCGCGAGCGACATAAAACAGACTGCAAACAAAACTCTGCTGAAACCTAATGCTCCCTTTAATCTGGAAATCGTAAAGGCAGAGCGGCTGAGGATAGAAAGAGATCTTAAAGACAGAGGTTACTATCTATTTAAACCTGATTATCTGTATGTGGAAGCGGATACAACAGCGGGCAATTTCCAGGTGGATATGCGTATCCGGGTGAAGCGCGATTCCATTCCAGACGATGCATACCGTATCCATAAACTGAACCAGGTTTTTATTTATGCCAATTACCAACTGAACCGTACGGTGAGCGACACCAATCTCAACAATGCTGTTTATTACAAAGGCCTGCATATTCTGGATAAACGCAAGCGGTACCGTCCTTTCCTGTTTCGTGACATGATGTTGTTCGACTCCGGCCAGGTATATAACCGCACGATTCAAAACCGTACCATCAGCCGCTTTGTGAACCTGAATACATTCAAGTTCGTGAAGAACCGTTTCGAACTGAAAGGCGATACTTTGCTGGATGTTTACTACTATCTGAGTCCTTTCCCGCGTAAGTCCCTGCGTTTTGAGGTCGGCGCCAATACGCAGAACGACAGCCGTGCGGGTTCTTCTGTCAGTATCAGCTGGCGCAACAGGAATGCATTCCGTGCTGCAGAAGAGTTTTATGTAAAGCTGAATGGTGGCTTTGAGTCGCAATACACCGGTATTGCACAACAGCCGAGCATTTACACGGTGGGCGGAGAATTAGGCATATCGTTTCCATATTTTGTAGTGCCGTTTTTCAAGATTCCTTCCAACTCATCCACGGTGCCGCGCACGGTTCTGAAAACGTCTTACGGTTATGAATCTCAGAAAGGACTGCTCCGAATCAACTCCTACAAAGTTTCCTTCGGTTACGACTGGAAAGAAACTTTGCAAAAGGAACATCAGTTTTACCCGTTTAATATCAATTACGTTAAGACTGACACTTTTTCCTCTGTTTCCACACAGGCTACTTATGCCAACCTCTTATTTGACGGACTGATCATAGGGCCTACATATGAATTTACCTACAACTCGCAGATCGGTTCGTCCAGTCCGGACAACTATTATTTCGACGGTCTTGCAGACTTTTCCGGTGTGCTCGTAGGGGCAATAGACCGCGCAGATTATAAGACAAACCCCTCCACCATATTCGGTCAGACTTATGCGCAATATGCAAAACTGCAGGCAGACTTCCGGTACTACCATCGCTTCAACGGCGGAAACATCTGGGCAAACAGGATATTGATCGGCGCGGGTATTCCATATGGCAATTCTTCGCAGTTACCCAATATCAAACAGTTTTTCAGTGGCGGGAACAGTAGTTTACGCGGATTCCGTTCTCGGCTTATGGGACCCGGAACGTTTAATGAAAAGTACCTGAAAGGAACAACGAATTACATTCAGACGCTCGGCGATCTAAAGCTGGAATTAAATACCGAAATGCGCGTGAATGTGTATCGCTTTTTTAAGCTTGGCTTCTTTGCAGATGCGGGAAACATATGGCTCTACAATGATAATCCGGCTTTCCCGGGCGGAAAGT
The DNA here is from genome assembly GCA_049840855.1 of Chitinophagaceae bacterium. Lineage (GTDB taxonomy): Bacteria > Bacteroidota > Bacteroidia > Chitinophagales > Chitinophagaceae > Rurimicrobium. Next base: position 346,606 of record JASGJF010000035.1, read on the forward strand.
TCAGTCCGTCGTTCATGCGGGAGTTTGCCGTGGATGTAGGGTTGGGTTTGCGCTTCGACTTCAAGATCCTGCTGTTGCGTTTCGATGCGGCAATTCCGGTTCGTAAGCCCTGGTTGCCGGAGGGCGATCGCTGGGTATTCCGGCAGATCGATTTTGGAAGTCCCGAATGGCGTAGCGACAACCTTATTTTCAACCTTGCGATCGGCTATCCTTTCTGATATGGCCAGCTAAAACTTTTGCTGTTGTATGCTTAACAACATTTGCAAGAGAGTAAATTCCCGTTTCTCTGCTTCGTTTCGATAATATACAAACAATAAAAGCCCGCCTGTTTCAGATGACAGGCGGGCTTTACGTTTATTATTGTTGGATTGTATGAAGGAATCAGCGATTACCGCAACTGCATTTTTTACCGGTGTGGCGGTGTTTTTTTACTGTACGCGTTGCATGAGGGGGTAGTGGTGCAGGCATCTCTTTATCGCAAACCTGTTTCAGGATGATTGTTTGCTCCTTGCGGGGCTCTGGTTTTCTGATAAGTTTGCTCACAGGGCAAAGACGAGTCTGGTCCAGTTCATTCGCCATATTTTCCACTTTGCAATCGCCGTAATGGAAACTGCGTTTATGATCCTGTCCGGCAAATCCCTTCCAGGAATCATAGGCGTTGTTCCACTCCATTTCATTGCCGGTTTGCATCAGATCTTTATGTGCCTTGTGCAGCAACACGAGATTGTAAACGTAAGCTTCCAGTTTTGCATTACAATAGTGATGGCGGGGATTGTTGAAGTCACGTTTTACTTCTTTCATAGTATGGCAGGTAAGCATCTTGTCCAGTTTTTTGTAGTTGCAGACAGAGTTGTGTATACGGCTGTCTGTTTCAAGCTGGTTCAGCAGCTGGTCGTCAAGCTGTTTTACGGTATTGTAGGCCTCAAGTGTGCGGCTTTTCAGTTCGGGGCTGGCGGAGCCATCATTTAAAATCTGGCGCGCATGCATTTCGCTGCTTTCCTGGATATACGTCAGTTCACCGATAAGTCCGAGATAATCACCTTTATAATGGTTGGGAGTTGCAATACTCATCATAGGCAATACACAGAGTCCGGCAATTTGCAGTAGTAGCTTTTTCATAATTGTCAATTTTATGGTTTTTGTCTGGAGGTAAAACTAAAAGACACTTTCGGGGATGCCTGATAACGTTATTTTAAAACAATCTATAGGGTATGTTAATGCGTCCGTGTATAAGGTGATGTGGAAATAATGTAAGAATTCTCCTCTAATACATAAAAGTAAATTTATATGCTTTATCAACTTTGTCTCTCAGTTTGAAAAGAGAAACGCTGGAAATAACTCTGACAAATGCTATTAAGACGTAAGGCCGTCTATTCATAACCGAAATATCCACCCATATATCCGGAGCATGAATTAAACCAATAAACTCAGGGCCAGTTTCCGAACGCTCGTAAGTGCATCCAGCAAATAGTTAAGGAGTCGCAGGCTTATGCCGGCGGCTCCTTTCTGGCATTATAGTTTAACAGTATACTATAAATACGTCGGCGAAATGGCTTAATTAATTGCGTAACTTTATATCAGGACTTTGGTAGTCCTTAATTTTAGTAGGTAGTGAGTCGTGCAGGAAAGCCAGCTGTACGACTCTTTTTTTAAAATGACAGGTAATAGGAAAGTGTAGGGAGTGTCCCCAACTGTTTGAGCGCTTCTGTTTTTCCGGTGGTATTATTATAGTAATAATCAATAATAGCAGCATTTCCTGTAATGTTCTGGATTTCCAGTTTCCATTCGTGTGTCAGGTTTTTTCGTTCCATCCGGTATTGCACTCCGAGGTTGATATAAAAAACATCCTCATTCTTTTTGTCGAAAGCAGCCTGCTCGTCATACACTGATTTGCCTGTACGAACAGACTCACTGAGGTTTACGGGGAGCAAACGCCTGCCGCCGAGCAGAGAAATTTTGGTATTAAGAGTAAGTATGTTTTTCCTGGCAGCCGACTGTTTTAACAGGAATTCCTTCCCGCCTAAGAGATTTGCCGTATAATGACCGTTGTATCTCGTATTGCGCCAGATACCGTCCTGGGCCCGGTAGCGCGAATCATACAATGATGCTGTTGCTAGGAAATAATAGTGGTGGTGAAAATATTTTTCGAGCGTGAATTCAATGCCCACATTACGGCCAACACCTTTATTGATCAGTATTCTGTCGGTAAACAGGTTATCCTGGTTCAGTAATGAATAGCTGCTTCCGGCTTTGTTTTCAACCGGGATATTATACAAATACTGGTAGTAGGCTTCTGTTTTGAGGAAAAGCTGCCTGCCCAGCTGGTGTTCATATCCGACCACTGCATGAAATGCTTTAGACAGCCTCATACGTTTATTAGGCATAGAGCCGTCAATAACCGAAAAATAATTGGTAAGCGCATCCATTTTACTGTGTATGCCCAGTCCCAGAGAAATTGCCTGAGTTTCGCTGCACTGCCAGCGCAATGAAGATCTGGGCTCAACGTTCCATTGAGCATTCAGGCTGTTTTGGGTGACATGCACTCCGTTTACAGCGCTTAACGACTGCGTGATGCGCCATTTCCACAATGCGAACAACTCCATTAGCTGCGCATCCCCCTTATTGTGCTGACCGGTCTGATATTGTTGCAGCTGCTGGTCATAATAGGTATTCCGGAAATTATAAAAGTAGTTTGTAAGTGTCAGCCCAGCCTGTAGTTGATGCCTGCTGTTGTATTTATATGTCAGTGTGCTGTTGCTGCGGACAATATTGTTGCGGAGCTGCAGGTGGTTGTAATTCTCAAAATTGTTGCCATGCAGCGGCTTTTCTCCGTCGCCCTGGCTTCCGTTATGGGTAAAAGCAAGCGTTGTGCTGAGGAATGCAGCACGCGAAAGACGGTAACAGTGCCGCAGACCGAGAACGCCTATTGTACTGGTCTGGCTCCATGTTTCGATTAAGCGGGTGTCGTCCTGTTCATCGTAATATTTCAGGTTCATTACACTGCGACCACCCAACCCGAATAAGGTAAAGTCGCCTGCTTTGCCGGCCGGCAGCTGCAATTTAAAAGAACCGTCCTGGTATTTTGGAATTCCGTTAAAGTGAACAATACCAGCCTGATCCAGCAAACCCAGGGTGGAGTAGCGGTAATTGACTATGTAACTGCCCTTATATTTTTTACTGAAAGGTCCCTCCAGCGTCACGTCGGTTCCGAGTACGCCAAGTGATACGCTGTACTCTCTGCGTTCATCGTTACCGTTGCGCAGTTTCATGTCGAATATGCCGGAAAGCGCATTGCCGTATTGCGGATTAAATGCGCCGGTATAGAAATCGGAATTTGCCAGCATCTGACTGTTCAGTGCGTTGATAGGACCACCGGTAAGTCCCTCGGCTGCAAAGTGGTTTGGGTTGGGAATTTCAATCCCTTCCAGCCGCCACTGTATGTAGCGGGGATTGTTACCGCGTACGATGATGTCGTTATTGCCCGCTCCATCCGAATTAACTCCCGCAAATGCGGAGACCATCCTCGCCGGATCGTTTAACGAACCTGCATAGCGTTTGGTTTCCTCCACGCTGAAGCTTCTTGCAGACACCAAAGCCATTTCATTGGCCACAGATGACTTATTGCGCCGTCCTTTTACTACCACATTTTTCAGGCCTTTATAGGCCTCTTTAAGCGTGATCTCCAGTACAAGCTCCTTTCCGCTGCTCAATACCAGGTTTCGCAAAACCCTTGTTTCGTACCCCGGAAGCGCTATCTGCAGGTCCACGCGTCCTACAGGGCATCCGGGCAGGGAGAAATAGCCATTGCTGTCTGTCACGGATGCTATCCCGTTCTGAGGAAGTTGCAGTTGTACTGTGGCATCTGTCAGCGGTTGGCGTGTATCTCCATCGGTCACTCTGCCGCGTATAGTTTGTTGCAGTTCCTGTGCTGCTGCATTCGGTATATACAGTGTTGTGGCGAACAGGAAAAAGAAGAATAGTAAGCGTGTGTGGCAGTGCATCATTTTTTGAGTGTTTGCAAATAGGACAGACTCCGCGGGCATTTACCCCTATGCAGTGCACGATTTTTATTCGAAAGCTGGGCTGTATCGGCAAAAGCGATTAGTTTTGCAGGGTTGTTTATGAAGAAAAAAGCCTGGTTTGAATGTTGGTTTAATTCCCCTTATTATAAAGTCCTGTATCAGAACAGGGATATGAATGAGGCGGAAGATTTTACGGAAGCGCTGGTTGCCTACCTGAAGCCCGGGCAGGGCGCCCGTATGCTGGATATAGGTTGCGGCGAAGGTCGTTTTGCGGTTCAACTGGCCAGAAAGGGTTATGACGTGATTGGCATTGACCTGGCGGAAAATCGCATCCTCAAAGCCAAAGAGAAAGAAACGGACACGCTGCATTTTTTTGTACATGATATGCGCATGCCTTTTTACATCAACTACTTCGATTTTTCTTTTAATTTCTTTACCAGCTTCGGTTATTTCGCAACACAACGTGATAATGTACTGGCGGCGCGTTCTTTTGCCGGTGGACTCAAGCGCGGCGGCAGGCTGGTGGTTGATTACCTGAACAGAGATCTGGTGCTGCAGCAGATGAAGGCCCGTGAAATCATTCACCGTGAGGATATTGACTTCGATATTCAGAAAGATTATGACGGAAGCCATATCATCAAGCATATCCGTTTTACGGACAGGGAAGGAAACCCTCAGCATTTTACAGAGCGCGTTTCCGCATTCGGACTGGAAGATTTCCGGAAATTATTTGAGGAGGCGGGACTTACGCTTGAGGCGACTTTCGGCGACTACCAGCTGAATGATTTCGACAATGAACGCTCTTCGCGCCTGATCATGGTGTTTAAAAAATAATATGGGGTTTACAGAGACGATTATCCGGATAGACCAGCAATGTCAGCAGCAAATCAACAGGTATTGGCAAAATGGTTTCCTGGACACACTTGCTCCTGTATTGCGGGAACCGAAATCATGGATACCGCTGTATCTGTTCCTGGCAATATTTCTGCCCTGGAAATTCGGGCGTACCGGTATTTACTGGTGTCTGGGTTTTATTGCGACGTTCGGTGTAAGCGATTTTTTCAGCGCATCGGTGCTGAAGCAGCAGGTGCAACGGATAAGGCCCTGTAACGATCCTGTTTTTTCGGAAAGGGTGCGTCATATCGTGGAATGCGGGGTGGGGTACAGTTTTCCATCCACTCATGCCACCAACCACTTCGCGCTGGCACTGTTTATGGCGGTAACACTCGGCCCCCGGTACAAATGGGTTCCCTGGGCTGCAGTGCTTTGGGCATTTTCCGTGGCATACGCGCAGGTATATGTGGGTGTGCATTACCCGGCGGATGTTTTATCAGGAGGATTGCTCGGTGCGCTGATCGGTATACTGACCGGAAAATTGTTTTTAAGTAAAATAGGATTGAACGAGCGTGTAGTTTCGTAAGAAAATTTTGTCGCCAATTGAAATAGTATTACATTTGCGGAGGAATTACAGAGGGGACACAGCGTGTCCCCTTCTTTTATACCTATATGGAAGTATTACAAAAAATTGAAGAGATGCTGCAGCCCATTATTGAGGGCACAGACATTTTTATTGTACGGCTGAAAATCAAGCCCACAAACAACGTAAAAGTTTATCTGGATGCCGACGATGGCTTTCCCGTTTCAAAAAGCTCGTCCGTAAACCGTCAGTTGCGCAAAGCTATTGACGAGTCCGGAATGTTTCCCGATGGCGACTACAGTCTCGAGGTCAGCAGTCCCGGTATCGACGAACCGTTATTGTTCCATCGTCAGTATATAAAGAATGTAGGGCGCAAGCTCGAAGTCACCGGTAAGGACGATACAGTGGAACTGGGAATGCTGAGGGAAGTAAGCGACACGCATATTACGATGGAAGTACCGGCGGGCCCTAAAAAAAAGGAAATCAAAACAATCGAAATTCCATTCGAATCTATTAAACAAGCAATTGTCCAAATATCATTTTAACATCAAAAAAATGACTGATCATGTCTAGTATCAATCTCATCGAATCGTTTCAGGAATTCAAAGAAGCGGAAAATATCGACCGGCCGACCCTTATGAAGGTTTTGGAAGATGTGTTCAAGACCTTGCTCCGTAAGAAGTACGGTAGTGATGAAAACTTTGATGTAATCGTGAATGACCAGACGGGTGACCTGGAAATCTTCCGTCGCCGCGAAATCGTGGAAGACGATGATGTGGAAGACGAAAACGCACAGATACCCTATTCACAGGCGGTTAAAATCGAGCCTGATTACAGCGTGGGTGAGGAAGTATATGAAGAGATGGACGTGCTGGATTTCGGACGCCGTGCGATCCTTGCAGCAAAACAAACGCTCGCAGCGCGTATCGGGGATCTGAAGAAAAGCAGCCTGATGAAAAAATACGCAGATCGTATCGGTGAAATCATCAACGGTGAGGTATACCAGATCTGGAAAAAAGAGTTACTGCTGCTGGATGAAGACGGAAACGAGCTGGTATTGCCTAAATCGGAGCAGATTCCCGCTGACTTCTTCAAAAAAGGAGAAACCGTTCGCGCCGTGGTTAAAAAAGTGGAAATGCGTTCCAATAATCCTGTGATCATCCTGAGCCGCACGCACGAGTCGTTCCTCGAAAAACTGCTTGAGCTGGAAGTGCCGGAGATCATGGACGGACTCATTACCGTGAAAAAAGTAGTGCGTGAGCCCGGTGAGCGTGCGAAGGTGGCGGTAGAAAGCTTCGACGACCGTATTGATCCGGTTGGTGCCTGTGTGGGTATGAAGGGAAGCCGTATTCACGGTATTGTGCGTGAACTGAAGAACGAAAATATCGATGTGATCAATTTCACGAATAACATCAACCTGATGATCCAGCGTGTGCTGACTCCTGCAAAAATCAACCGCATGGATGTCAATAACGACAAACATCACGCGGATGTTTTCCTTGAACCCGATCAGGTGTCCCTGGCAATCGGTAAAAAAGGGGTGAATATCAAGCTGGCTCAGGAAATGACCGGCTATACGATCGATGTGTACCGCGATGTGGCGGAAGAAGATTTCGGTGAATTCGATATCGATCTGGATGAATTCAGTGATGAGATCGACAGCTGGGTTATTGACGAATTCAAAAAAGTGGGTTACGATACTGCATTAAGCATTCTCGGACCAAGTGTGGAGGAGCTGGCACGCCGTACGGATCTGGAAGAAGAAACGATCCGCGATGTGCAGCGCATCCTCAGAGAAGAGTTTGAACGCGACGAAGAGTCTGCGGAATAACGATAATTTATTAATGTTACCGCGGTAGGCGGCTTCCGAAATTGGCATAAAATGTGTACGTTTGTACCTGATGTTATGTTGATTGATTGTGAATCTCCTATAGCAGAAAAAATTTATTGAGTAATCTAACGAATGGCTACAGAAAATACCACACCGCGATTGCTGGCAGCGGCCAAAGAATTTAATATCGGTAAGGAAACCCTGGTGGAATTCCTTACTTCGAAAAATTTTGAGGTAAACGCCAGCAATCCGAACACAAAGCTGACAGAAGAGATGTATTTCGCTCTTCAGGCTGAGTTTGCAAAAGACAAGCTTGCCAAAAAGAAGAGTGATGAAATTGCCCTGCCCAAAAGCCAGGGCGGTGACGCTCGTAAGAAAGCTGCAGTGGAGCCGGATGCCGCTGTTGCGGATAAGGCGAAAACCAAAGACGAGCCTAAGACAGAAGAGCTTGCTCCGGTTGCTGAAGCTGCACCTGCCCCTGTACAGGAAGAGGTGCCTGCTGTACCGGCACCGGCACCAGAGAAAGAAGAAGAAGCTCCTGCCCCTGCTGCTCCCGTAGTAGCGGAGGAAACTCCTGCTGAGACATCGGAAACTCCGGAAAAAGCGGTTAAGAAAGACGGACCCAATATTCTGGGTAAGATCAATCTGGATGAGCTGAACCAATCGACCCGTCCTAAAAAATCGGCTAAAAAGAAAGAAGAAGAGCCCAGGGAAGAGCCGGTTAAAAAGACGGCGGCCAAACAGGAAGAGCAACCTGAAGCGGCTCCTGCGCCTGTAGCGCCACCTGTAGCAGAAGTGAAACCGGAAGTGAAAGAGCAGACTCCTGAGCCTGCCGCACCGAAAGAAGAGCCCGCAGCTCCTGTAGCCGAGGAAAAGCCGGAATCCAAACTTGCTGCGCCGGCAGCACCAGTTGCTCCGGTAGCCGAAGAGCCCAAAACCGAGCATATCGAGATGAAAGCTCCGAGGCTCGAAGGACCGAAGATTATCGGTAAAATTGAATTACCGGTGTCTAATCCCGCAGACAGCCGTGACAGTCGTGAGAAACGCAATCGTAAACGGATTCCGGTTCAGAAAAAACCGGAAACATTCCGCCCGGATCAACGTCAGGGTAATAATACGAATAATAATGGCGGAGCGCGCCCCGGACAGTCACAAGGACAGAATAACAATCGCCCTGGTCAGCCCGGACAAGGCCGCAATGACCGCGGAGGATTCGATCGCAACCGTCAGGGTGGTAACGACCGTCGCCCGCAACAAGGTGGTGGCAGAAACAACCCGCAACAGCCTGCACAGGAGATCGACGCCAAACAAATTCAGAAGAAGTTACAGGAAACACAGAATAAGCTTGCCGGTGGTATGGGCGGGCGTAATGCAAACAAAGCGCAGAAAGCGAAATACCGTCGTGACAAGCGCGAACTGATGGCTGAAAAGCGCGCCGCGGCCGAACACGAGGATGGTCAGGTAATCAAGGTTACCGAGTTCATCTCCGTAAGTGAGCTGCGCCAACCTGCTGAACGTTAAGTTTACGGACGTGATCAGTAAGTGTATGAGCCTGGGCATCATGGTGTCTATCAACCAGCGTCTGGATGCAGAAATCATTGAACTGGTATCCAGCGAATTCGGTTATGAAGTTGAATTCATCAACCTGGATCAGAACGAAGATGAGGAAGTGGAAGAAGTGGATAGTCCGGATGATGTCTGTAGAACGCGCTCCGATCGTCACAATCATGGGTCACGTAGACCACGGTAAAACATCCTTGCTCGACTATATCCGCAGAGCCAATGTGGTAGCAGGTGAGGCCGGTGGTATCACCCAGCACATCGGAGCCTACCAGGTAGTAACGCCTACAGGAAAGAAAATCACCTTCCTCGATACGCCTGGTCACGAAGCGTTTACCGCGATGCGTGCACGTGGTGCCAAAGTCGCCGACGTAGCAGTAATTGTGGTGGCAGCGGATGATGCGATCATGCCTCAGACAAGGGAAGCCATATCGCATGCACAGGCTGCCAGCCTGCCGATGATCTTTGCGATCAACAAAATAGATAAAGAAGGAGCCAACCCTGAAAAAATCAAGGAGCAACTGGCCCAATTGAACATACTCGTGGAAGACTGGGGTGGTAAATTCCAGAGCCAGGAAATTTCCGCCAAAAAAGGACTGAATATTGATCTGCTGCTGGAAAAAATTCGCCTGGAAGCAGAATTGCTGGAACTGAAAGCGAACCCGGACAGAATATGCTTCCGGCAGCGTGATCGAAGCTTCGCTGGATAAAGGACGCGGCTACCAGTTTCCACCATCCTGGTACAGAACGGTACACTTGAGCAGGGCGACATGATCGTTATGCGGTCAGTACTTACGGTAAGATAAAAGCCATGTTCAATGAACGCGGACAGCGTGTTACGAAAGCAGGACCTTCTGCTCCCGTGCAGATACTCGGTTTGAACGGTGCACCGCAGGCGGGTGAGAAATTCAGTATGTACGACGACGAGAATGAAGCAAAAGAAATTGCCAACCACCGTGCACAGATCATGCGTGAGCAGGGTATCCGCGCCCGTAAGCACATTACCCTCGATGAGATCGGACGCCGTCTGGCACTGGGTAACTTTAAGGAACTCGCATCATCATCAAAGGTGACTTCGATGGTTCTGTAGAAGCACTGAGCGACTCGCTGCAAAAACTGTCTACAGAAGAAGTTGCGGTGAACGTTGTACACAAAGGCGGTAGGCCAGATCACAGAAAGCGATGTATTGCTGGCAACGGCATCCGATGCGATCATTATCGGCTTCCAGGTGCGTCCTTCTTCTCAGGCAGGGAAGCTTGCCGAGCAGGAGAATATCGAGATCCGCAATTACTCCATCATCTACGATGCCATCGAAGATGATCAAGAGCGCGATGGAAGGACTGCTGGAACCGAAAGTGGAAAAGAAAGATGGTGTGCAATATCGAAGTACGCGAAGTGTTCAAGATCAGCGGCGTAGGTACCATTGCAGGTTGTTATGTGCTCGATGGAAAGATGACCCGCAATACCAAGCTGAACCTGATACGCGATGGTATCGTAGTGTACACCGGCGAACTGGCTTCACTGAAGCGCTTCAAAGACGACGTGAAGGAAGTGAACTGCCGGCTACGAATGCGGTCTGATCGGTGAAGAACTACAACGATGTACGCATCGGCGATATCATCGAAGGTTACGACGAAGTAGAAACAAAACGTACACTTTAAGCGACCAGGCATATTTAGGCTCCCGAACAATGCAGAAAGGCCATCCGCGGATCAGTCCGTACAATGGCCGGCGCTCTGTAGGTTCGGGAGTTTGTTTTTAACCCCCTGAGAAAAACAGAAGAACCATCAAAGGTTTGTACCGGCAAATGTTATGAGCGATACAACACACAATGAATTCGATCTTGTGATCACCGGCGGCGGGATCACCGGACTTGCTGCCGCTTACCTCGCGGCGCGGGAAGGTAAAAAAGTTGCCCTGGTAGAAAAGAGTGATACTTTCGGCGGTCTGCTGAACACTTTTGAAATCGGCGGTAACCGTCTGGAATATTTCTATCATCATTTTTTTACGCATGATGCGGAGTTGAACTGGCTCATCCGTGAGCTCGGACTGACGGATAAGCTGGTGTTCAAAAAAACATCAATGGGTGTCTTCCGCAATAACGCTATCTACGACTTCAATACACCCGCCGATCTGCTGCGTTTTAAGCCGATCAGTTGGGTAGATAAGTTCAAATTCGGTTTGTCCTCTGTATATATGGGTAAGTTTGCCCGCTGGGAACAGTATGAGCACGTAAGCGCTGCTTCCTGGCTGCGTAAATGGGCCGGGAAAACGACGGCAGCATCACTTTGGTTTCCGTTACTCAAAATCAAATTCGGGCCGTATGCCGAGCAGGTTCCACTGGCCTGGATGATCGGACGCCTGCGCCAGCGCATGGGCTCCCGCGATTCCGGAGACGAGCGCCTCGGGTATCTTGACGGAAGCCTGGATACTCTGCTACAGCGGATATTACAGGAACTGCAACGAAAAGGCGTGGTGCTGATGAACAAAACAGAAGTGGCGCGCATGCAATACGACGGTGCAACGGTGCGCGCACTGGAGCTTACTGATGGCCGTTTACTGAAAGCAGCTCAATTCCTGTTCACCATTCCCTCTACTTACTTTGCGCAACTGATGGAGCCGGTATTGCCGGATTACGCTGCTGCAACACGCCAGATAAAGTACTTCGGCGCTATATGCCTCGTGCTGGAAATGAAAAAGCCGCTGAGCGAAGTATACTGGCTGAATATTGCAGAAAACAATTTCCCTTCGGCGGCATTATCGAACATACCAATCTAGTAGGTCCTGAAGAATATCAGGGTAGTCATATTGCTTATTTATCGCGCTACTTCGCACATGAAGAAGCCATCGCCGGCATGAACGAAGAGGAGCTGAAGGAGCTGATGCTGCCACGTCTCCGCGAGATCTATCCGCATTTCGATCCCGAAGATATCATTCGTGTTTACTGTTCCGTACCAATACGGCAGCTACGGTATGCGATCTGCATTTTTCGAAAAAGGTGTTACCTTGTCAGACACCGCTGCATAATGTGTATATCGCCAACATGAGTCATATTTATCCTGATGAGCGCAGCGTGAACAACTCGATACGTATCGCGGCGGAAGCGCTGAACAAAATGGGAATTGACGCAACTTGCGTACCTTACAATCGTTCATTATCCGGTAAAATAGGTTTTTAACCTTATGATATCAATCGTTATACCCCTATACAACGAACAGGAAAACGTCGACCATCTGTACGACCGGCTTACGAAAGCCAGTCCTTCGTGGAACGACGATTATGAGATCATCCTTGTGGATGACGGTTCTTACGACGATACGTTCGAAATGGTGCAGTCGATCTGTGCACGTGATGCGCATATCAAATGCGTAAAGCTGTCCCGGAATTTCGGTCATCAGGCAGCTATTTCAGCCGGGATGCGTTATGCGAAAGGAGATGCGGTGATCATCATGGATGGCGACCTTCAGGATCCTCCTGAAGAGCTGCACCGCTTTCTGGATAAATGGCGTGAAGGCTATCATGTGGTGTATGCAGTACGCACGAAGCGTAAGGAAGGGTTTTTCAAAAAGCTTGCCTACAGCACTTTTTATCGCTTACTGCATGTGATCAGTGATATTGATATTCCGCTGGACTCCGGCGATTTCTGCGTAATGGACAAACGTGTGGTGAAAGTGCTGAATGCCGAGATGGTGGAACAAAGCCGTTTTGTGCGGGGATTACGTGCCTATGCCGGGTTTAAACAGGTAGGCGTGAAATACGAACGTTCTGAGCGCGCAGCGGGAGAAGTGAAGTACACTTTCCGTAAACTGCTGAAACTGGCAATAGACGGTCTGCTGGATTTTTCGACATTTCCGCTCCGCATTGCCACCTACCTCGGATTTATGATTGCCATTCCGTCTTTCCTGATCGGATTGTTTTTCATTGTCCATCGCATATTCAACTTCAAGATCTTCGGATATTCCGCATCGGATACTCCCGGCCTTGCTACGTTGGCTGTGGGCGTGTTTTTCCTCGGAGGGGTAATTATGGTGATATTGGGTGTGATAGGGGAGTATATCGGCCGCATTTATTTTGAAGTGAAGAAGCGACCGTGTTTTTATTGTAGAAGAAATCGTATCGAAAAAAGACAACGAACATGTTTAAGAAACCCCTGTTCCTGAATAAGACATTTATTCCTGACGCTTCTCAGAATAAAATGAGCAACGTTGACGACGTATCCGCTTCCAGAGCTGATTTCATCCGCAACCGCCCGGGCAATCTCAATTACCTGCTCGAAAAGCGCTATGGCTGGATGAACGACTATATCAACGATGGAGATACCGGTATTGAAGTGGGTGCCGGCAATGGGCTGTCAAAATTGTTTATTACAAAGGGCAACTATGAAGTAACGGATTATGCAGACTTTGAATGGCTGGACCGTAAGGTAGACGCGTTGAATATGCCGTATGAATCGGGTAGCCTGGATTTTATTGTAAGCAGCAATATGATTCACCATCTTGCTCATCCGTATAAATTCCTCAACGAATGCCACCGTGTGCTCAAACCGGGTGGAAAGCTGCTGATCCAGGAGATCAACGGCTCTTTCTTTCTGCGGTTGATATTAAAGCTTATGAAGCATGAAGGATACAACTATAATGTTGATCCGTTTGATAAAAACTGCGTCTGCAACGATCCGGACAATCTCTGGTCGGGAACAATGTATTACCAGAATCTGCTGTTCGACGATCGCGACTATTCAGAATCCAATTTCCCGTTTTCCGATTGAGTCGCAGCATTACTCTGAATTTTTCATTTTCCCGCTATCTGGCGGTGTGACGGCCAAGGATTAGCAACGGTGCAACTGCCACGCGCGATACTCAATTTGTTCAATGGTATCGATAATATGCTTATCGCTGTTTCGAAAAAACACCTTTGCGCTGCAACGGAGAAGTCGTACTGCGCAAAGTTTAGTCGCGTGTCTACACCTGTTATTCAGGAACGCCCGTGCTGCTGAGTACGGGCGTTTGTTTTTTCCGGAACATTCCGCTGCGAATACGTACTTTCGGCACAAAAAGCAATGATGGTCTATTAACGTAACGATCAAAGTGGATCCGGCTGTAGCGGCCGACTGGCGTGTATGGATGCTGCGCGAGCATATCCCGATGCTGATGGATACGGGTTGTTTTACCGATGCGAAGATGTTCCGTTTACTGGAGCAGGATGATAGCGACGGACCAACATTCTGCGCACAGTATTATTGCGCATCCCGTGCCGATTACGACCGCTATATCAATGATTTTGCGTCGGCTATGCGAGCGGAAACAATGAAGCTCTGGGCGGACAAAATTGTGGCGTTCCGCAGCATTATGCAACTGCAATAGCCGTATCTGGTACCGCTTTGCAGATCAGCATGCGGAATGATTACACAAAAACAGGGCTTTTCAGACCGGCGATCTGTTACAATTCGCTACAGATAAGGGTTTGAGCAAAAAAAAAGTTCAACCAAAATTTTGAAATGTAACAAACCGCTGTATATTTGCCTCACACACAAAAAAATTATTTTCTCAACAAAACAAAAAATCAATTCAAATGAACAAAGCGGATTTGATCGACAAAATTGCGAAAGATGCAGACATCACAAAAGCACAAGCTAATGCTGCATTGGATTCTTTCACTGACACAGTGATTGCAACTCTGAAAAAAGGCGACCGCGTTACCCTGGTAGGTTTCGGTACTTTCTCTGTATCTGAGCGCGCAGCCCGCAATGGACGCAATCCTCAAACCGGAGCTGTAATTAAAATCAAAGCACGCAAAGTGCCTAAGTTTAAAGCCGGTAAAGAGTTCTCTACAAAAATCGCGAGCGGTAAAAAATAATTTTTCCTGCTAAAAGAAAAGCAAGCAGTACCAAATACTGCTTGCTTTTTTTATTTTTGCAGCCTAATTAATCTGTAACTTATAAAAACTACCTACAATGGGAAGAGGAGACAAACGTACAACTAAAGGAAAGCGTACTAAAGGAAGCTACGGTAAGAGCCGTATAGCAAGACCTTTGCAGGCTGCGAAAGCTGCTGCCAAGAAAGGCGCTTAGTTGTTGCGATTTTAAGCTTATAAAAAGCCCCGGTCACATTTCTGTTCCGGGGCATTTTTATGTTATTACTTAACAGGATTATATCCGCTATTTAGTGATCTCGGCAATCTTGGCACCGATTGTGGTGCTCTTTTCTTTCTGACCCAGATCTTCATAAATCGTTTGTAAAGCAATCAGTGTTCCACGGTATGTGTTGAACTGATCCTGGTTCATATTGCCCACTTTAGGATTCAGCAGGTCATATGATTTTTGGAAATAAGGCAGCGCTTTTGAAAACTCGCGTGTGCGCAGTCCTTTCAATTCATCGTATTTACGATTCTCTGCTTCAGAAGTACCGGTGATCTCATTCATACGATTGGTAAGATCGGCAGCATTGTTGAAGTACAGTGCACCAAGGTTGTATACATAGTCTGCATTACCCGGTTCTGCGTCGATAGCCATTTTATAGGCTGTTTCAGCCTTAGCTTCCAGTTCTTTTGAGTTTGCAGGTTTCGCTACAGGTTGGTTTTCTGCATTACGCGGATTAGCAGCATTGCTGTATGCTACTGCGAGGTTAAACTGAAGTACTGCGTTGTCCGGATCTTTCTGAACCGATTCCTCGAGTTTTTTCAGGAATACATCTGCTTTATCGGAATTGGCATAATAGTTCAGTTCACGGGCATTGATCTGCTCATCTTTCGGATAGGCGGCTTTGGCCTCTGCAATAGTTCTTTCCACTGCCGCATTGTCCTTCTTATCTGCATAAGCATCGATCAGCGCAATGTAAGTATATACTTCGCGTGCATCGGGATTGGCCTTTACTTTTTCCAGCATTGCGATCGCGCGGTCATCTTTCTTCTGGTTGTAGGCGCTGTAGGCTTCAAAACGCTGGGCGCTTGCGGCAATCTTTTTGAATGCGTCGTTTCCGGCAAACTGTTTACCGTCATTCAGTTGGTACAGGGACAGTACAAAACCGTAATTTTTTTCCGCACCTGCAAAGTCACCGGCATTATAGGCATTTACTCCTTTATTGAAAGAGATCTCCGCCAGTCGGCCAAGCTTTGCATTGATCAGACCTTTATCATATTTCGGATCTACTTCCACTACCTTCAGGTAAGATTTTTTGCTTTCCTCGAAAGCCACGGAATCCTTATCTCCCAGTTTCTCATAGATTTCTCCGCGGGTAAACCATGCGTCGCCGCTTCTGCTGGTTGCTTCATTGTTCACAGCTTCGTTGATAACGCTGATCGCTTTGGCCATGTCTCCGTCATTCATATATTCCTTCGCAGTGTAGATCTTTGCTTTTTGAGCAAAAAGCTCCGGTACTGATCGCGAAAGCGGAAAACACAAGGACTAATTTTTTCATATTGTCTGTTTAGGTATTTTTTCTCAGAATAGTCTGCAAGCTAAAAAATAATGCCAAAAATACCGGATTTGCCGGGGGTATTTTTTTTGCCGCTGTGAAACTTGGGTTAATAAAAAACGCGTGCCGTAGCACGCGTTTTATCAAAATTACCAGGTTACCGGCAATCGTTATTTTTTCATGGTAGTTTTTGCCTCAATGCTCAATGTGGCATGCGGTACTGCACGCAGACGTGCTTTATCTATCAGTTTACCCGTTACGCGACAAACACCATAAGTTTTGTTTTCGATACGGATCAGCGCTTTTTCCAGGTTGGTGATAAACTGAATCTGGCGGCTGGCCAGCTGAGTAAACTGTTTCGCGTTCCATGGCGCCGCTTCCGTCTTCCGCATTGAAGCGGTTTTCTGAATCTTCGGTACCTTCTCCGTCCTTGCGCATGATCAAACCCTGCAGATAAGCCAGTTCTTTACGGGCATTTTCCAGGCGGGAGTTGATAATGTCGCGGAATTCAGCTAATTCTTCATCGCTGTAGCGTTTGCCTACTATCGGTGCATTAGGTGCTTCGTCGAGCAGGGAACGATTGAATTCATTGAAAGATGCCTGGCGTTCTTCTCTTCCGCTTTCATTTTGCAGACGGCGGTGAGCCACAATTACAGGAGCTTTTTTCTCTTCACGGAGGTTACGGCCTACAGGGGCAGGACTCGGTTTGGCAGGGTGAACCGGAGTTCCGCTGCTATTATTCAATACAGGCTTGATGATTTTAGTGACTTTAGGTGTTGGTGCCGATCTGCGGCCCGAAGGTGCAGCTTTCTTTTCCGGAGCTTCCTTTTTTACAGGAGCCGGAGCCGGTTTTGGTGCTGGTTTAGGAGCAGGGGCCGGTTTGGCAGGAGCCGCTTTTTTAGCCGGAGCTGGTTTTGGAGCGGGAGCCGCTTTTTTTACCGGAACTGCTTTTTTGGCGGGAGCTGGTTTTACTGGTGCAACTTTTTTAGCCGGAGCTGCCTTTTTAACTGGCGCGGCTTTTTTAGCCGGAGCTGCTTTTTTCGCAGGCACCGCTTTTTTAGCCGGAGCAACTTTCTTGGCAGGAGCTGCTTTTTTAGCCGGAACAGCTTTTTTAGCTGGTGCCGCCTTCTTAGCCGGTGCTGCTTTTTTTACAGCTGTAACTTTTTTAGCTGGAGCCGCCGCTTTTTTCGCAGGCGCTTTAGCAGCATTTTTCTTAGTTGTGGCCATGCTTGTTTAGTTGTTTTTTAAAACTTGAACTTTAAGGGTTGTTTCATTTACTTCTACATCAACTCCGTCAGATATATTTTCAGAAAATATAATATCTGAAGCCAAAATTTCGGCGCAAATGTACGAATAAAACTTAATAATACTAGAGTTTAATAGGTCATTTTTTTTCCACGGAAACCGTGATCTTGTCAGTTAATTCATAATCATTGTCTTTGCGGATCTTTTGAATTCTGTTGACGAATTCCCGCGCATTTCCTTCATCCCGCAATTCATCCGTTATCGTTACATCCAGGGCTACGGTAAGTCCGTCCTTGCTTGCAACAGACCATCCCGGTATGTCTTCCGCAATCACCTCTATATCCTCCGGAGTAAATGTAACCATAGCGCCTTCGATATCAAGGGATAAGCTTTTATCGCGTTCAAACTGTGCGATCTGATGCTGATCCAGGTTGCTGATAACGGCAGCGGCAGCTTTCATTTTGCCTCCGAGTTTTGCGCCCAGCGTTTTAAAGTTAGCTTTTGCCTTCTTGCTGATCACGCCCTCGGCATCCCGTATGTAAGCGATTTCCCTTACGTTTACCTCATTCTTGATCAATGCTTCGATTTGTTTCAATTGATTTTCAATAGAATCGTTCAAAACAGGAACCATGATCTTTTGCAACGGCTGGCGCACCTTTATATTCACCTTCTTACGGATAGAAAGCACCAGAGAGGAGGTAGACTGCGCCAATTCCATTCGTTCTTCCAGTTCAAGATCTATATATGCCTCATTTGGTTTAGGATATTTTGATAAATGAACTGATTCACTGTTGTTTCTACCGGTTATCTGATTTAGATTGTTAAACATCCATTCGCTGAAGAACGGCGATATTGGAGCTCATCAGCTGTGCTACTACATTCAGGCATTCGTACAATGTTTCGTAGGCGGCCTTTTTATCTTCATTCAGCTCACCCTTCCAGAAACGGCGGCGGTTGAGCCGCACATACCAGTTGCTCAGGTCTTCGTCTACAAATCTTTCTACCGCTCTTGCAGCCTTGGTTGGCTCGTAGTCTTCATAGAAAGCACTTACATCCTTTACTAAAGAATGCAGGCGGGATATGATCCATCTATCCAGTTCCGGCCTCTTGGCTACCTGTATTATATTCTGCTCATCTATCTTCCAGTCTATCGATATTGGCGTACAGGGCGAAGAACTAATACGTATTATATAACGTACCAAAATGCGAGCGGGTTATTTCCTGCAGGCCAGCAAAATCGAACTTCATATTATCCCAGGGGTCGCTGTTGCGCATAATATACCAGCGCGTAGCGTCGGCCGAATATTTTTCTATCGCCTCAAACGGTTCTATTACATTACCTAAGCGCTTGCTCATCTTATTGCCGTTCTTATCCAGCAATAAGCCGTTGCTCACTACATTCTTATATGCTACTGAATCGAACAAGGCTACTGCCAGCACATGCAGGGTAAAGAACCAGCCACGTGTCTGGTCCACCCCTTCGGCTATAAAATCGGCAGGGAAATTCTTTTTGACAAGTCTCTGCATTAGTTAATGGATAATGCCATTGTGCATATGGCATAGCGCCGCTATCGAACCATACGTCTATCAGGTCGGGCACGCGCTTCATCGCCTTGCTTGATTTTGATACCAGTACGATATTATCTACGTATGGCTTATGTAATTCGAACTCGCCCTTTGTATTTCGTATCTTGCTTTCGCATCCAGTACACCTGCGGCGGTGGCCTTCTTCACCTCTTCTTCCAATTGTGCGATAGAACCGATACAAATTTCTTCGCTTCCATCTTCTGTCATCCATATTGGCAGCGGTGTGCCCCAGTAGCGCGAGCGCGACAGGTTCCAGTCTACCAGGTTTTCCAGCCACTGGCCGAATCTTCCTTCACCAGTGTAAGCCGGGTTTCCAGTTGATGGTCTTATTCAGTTCAATCAATCTATCCTTTACCGCAGTGGTCTTTATAAACCAGCTATCCAGCGGATAATATATTACCGGTTTATCGGTACGCCAGCAGTGCGGATAGTTGTGCTCGTATTTTTCAACCTTAAATGCCTGTCCGGCAGTTTTGAGTCGGACTGCTATATCCACATCCACCTCTTTATAATCCGGGTCGTCTTTGTAATTTTTTACATATCTTCCGGATAGTTCTCCGAGTCCTTCAATGAATTTACCTTCTTTGTTGACCATTACCAGGAAGCCGATATTGGCTGCTTTTCCCACCTTATAGTCATCTGCGCCGAACGCAGGTGCAGTGTGTACGATGCCGGTACCGTCTTCGGTGGTAACAAAGTCACCGAGGATTACACGGAACGGATCTCCTCCGGCTACGGCTGCTGTATTTGCTTCAAAAGGCAATAGTTGGTGATAGCGCATGTTTTCCAGTTCGCGCCCCTTCATGCGTTTCAGGATCTGGTAAGGCAAGTTCTTTCCGTCGTTCTTTATATTCCTGAAAATCAGCATTTTCAAACTCTTGTTTGAAGTATTTTTTCAAAAGGTTCTCTGCCAGAACGATATTGATACGCTCGTGCGTATAAGGGTTTACCGTATGCACCAGTACGTAATCGATATTAGGTCCGACGGTCGATCCCAGGTTGGAAGGCAGGGTCCAGGGGGTAGTCGTCCAGGCCATAAAGTACAACTTCTCCTGCGATGCCGGCAATGCCTCGAATAGCTTTTCGCTCTCGCTGTTGCGGATTGCTTCGAACATTGCCACGATGGTAGTGTCCTTTACCTCTTTATAAGTACCTGGCTGGTTCACCTCGTGGCTGCTGAGTCCGGTTCCTGCAGCAGGAGAGTATGGCTGTATGGATACGCTCTTGTATAAATAATTTTTTTTATGCAACTCTTTCAGAGCCCACCATAGCGTTTCGATATATTTATTGTCGAAAGTGATATAAGGGTCGCTCAGGTCCACCCAATAACCCATTTTTCGGGTCAGGTTATCCCATTTGATCCTTGTATCGCATTACCGCTTCGCGACACTTACGATTGTATTCTTCGACAGTGATTTTAACGCCGATATCCTCTTTGGTGATGCCCAGTTCTTTCTCCACACCCAGCTCCACCGGAAGCCCATGTGTATCCCATCCGGCTTTCCGTTTTACCTGAAATCCCTGCATGGTTTTATAGCGGCAAACCAGATCTTTCAGCGTGCGGGAGATGACATGGTGAATGCCGGGCATCCCGTTTGCGCTGGGTGGACCTTCGTAGAATACAAACGGGGTAGCCCCGTCCCGTGTGCTGATACTCTTATTAAATGTATCATTTTCCGACCATATCTTTTGTATATCCGCCTCTATCGAAGGCATATTTAGTTGCTTATATTCAGGATATTTCATTGTAAAACAGAAAAGTAGCCAAAAATTTGTGTCGCGAAGTTAAATGGATAAATTGACAAAATCTTATTTGGCTTTTCCTCATGCAATCACTGCACGTCAAAGTTTTAAGGGAGAAAGGATATTTTAAAGAAAAGAAACTTTCAGGTTGCTTATATTTGTTTGTATCAATGTTAAGTATATATATGGAACAGCAGGTGTTTTTCGCTTTATCCGATCCCACGAGAAGAAGGATTATCGAATACCTGTCGGGGCAATCCGCAAATATGCGTGTGGTTGCTGATAGTGTTGGGATGAGTCGCCAGGCTGCGGCTAAACACATACGTGCTTTGCAGATGTGTGGATTGGTGGTTTTGGAAAAGCAGGGCCGGGATCGGGTTTGCCGTTTTCAACCCGACGGCCTTAAAGATCTACGTGTTTGGCTGCGGCGTATGGAGCAACGTCACCTTGATTTTCCGGAGCAGCAATTATCTGATACACAATAATAATTTTTAAATAAATATATCATGTCTGATCAACTACTGATTGTCGAAAGATTATTACCCGCTTCACTGGAAAGGGTATGGCGTGCGCTTACCAATAAGGAGGAAATGAAAAAATGGTATTTCGCATTATCGGAATTTATTCCTGAACCAGGTTTCCGTTTCTCGTTTACAGGAGGACCGGAGGACGGGACACAATACGTGCATCTTTGCGAAATAACAGAAGTGGTGCCCGAACAGAAGCTCACTTACAGCTGGCGGTACGAAGGTTATGATGGTATCTCTTATGTTACGTTTGAACTGGAGGAGCAGGGAGTCAGACTTTGCTGCGCCTCACGCATAGCGGCTTATCATCGTTTCCGGAGCTGCCCGATTTCGCGCGGAGCAATTTCGAAGCAGGCTGGAATCATATTGTCGGGATTTCTTTGCCGGCATATCTTCAATCCTGAGGGGCAAAAAAAAGCGACCGGTATACCGGTCGCTTTAATAGTATTATAAGGTTGTATTTTATTAGTATACAGAGGCTCCGCTTACAGAGGAGTTGATGCCCATTCCTTTACCATCGTTAGGATCGATAGAAGGAGAACAGTCGATCAGACCGTTTACCGCATATTTCCAGAGCAGTGATCCTTTTGCAGTATCGAGAGCGTACAGGTATTTATCATAGCTTCCGAAATACACATAGTTCTGATAACATACAGGGGAAGAAGCGATCAGGCCGTCTGTTTCTTTGATCCAGCGGATACCGCCATTCAGCACATCGATTACGTACAGTTTTTTATCGTAGCTGCCTACATACACGCGATCTCCGTAGAGATAAGGTGAAGAGCGGATACGGTCATCGGTTTTAACGGTCCAGCGTGGCGTTCCGAATACGTTTTCGAGGCAAAACAGTTTATAATCATCATTACCAAAGATCACACTTCCGCCGAAAACAACAGGAGAGGATTTGATCGGTTTGCCTGCGCCGGATGCAAACTGCCATTTAAGGCTTCCGGTGCGGCGGTCAAGACAATACATAACACCATTCTCGCCGCCGATGTACACGTTTCCGGTATCAACGGTTGGGGAACAGTTAAATGTAGTGGAGAAATTTGCAGAAGACCAGACAGCATTACCATTGCGGAAATTCCGCGCATATACGGTACCGTTATCACATCCGAAAATAACCATACTGTCGCTTACGATCGGCGAAGAGTTCAGCGTGCCGGGGAAATCGACAAACCATTCGGTTGTATCGGGTGTAATATCAATGGCAGCGATCCGGTTGCCGGTTGTATAGATCAGCAGGTTTTCCTGACCTATAGGTGTTGTGGTCATTCCGTAAGCGATGCTTACTTTGGAAGATTTCTTCGTTCCGGTGATCGGATCTATTTTATATAAGGTGGAAGAAGGAGTACCTACAAACAGAATATCATTATAAAGAACGGGGGAAGAATAAACGGGGGCGCCTACATTGACTTCCCATTTCTTGGCTCCCGTCATAGGGTTCAGTGAATAAATGAATTGGTTCTGACTGCCAATGAATACAGCTGTAGAAGCAGTTGGGGGAAACGGAGTATCCGTATCCGGGGTGGGTTTGCAAGAGGTGAATAGGGTTGCTGCCACTACAGATGAAAGTAACGCTTTAGTCAAATTATAATTCATGAGTGCGAAATAGTATAATCACGAAAGTAATGCTAATTATTTAGTCTTGCAAGACATCTGAAAAAAAAATCCGATTATTTTCATAACCGGATTTACTGTGTTTTGTGTGCCTGAAAATCAAGCCAGTGCTTTTTCTTTTCTTTTTTTGATTTGGTTCACCAGAGCGTCGAATGCACAGTCGAAAGACTCCTCAAAAACTTTGCTCTCGTGTTTTACAAAGAAGGTATGACGAGGGATCATTACTTTGATCTCGGCAACTTTATCTTTGATTTGATGAACGACATTGTCCAACTTCAGATACACCTCAACTCCTAAGATGTGGTCATGAAAGGTTTTCAGTTTTTCGATGCGTTTGTTCACGTGGCTGAGCAATTTGTTGTCCGCATCGAAATGTACGGTTTGAATTTGAATGTTCATCTTGACTTTTTTTAGGTTATTAAAAATGATTGGTTACCCTTTTGGATGACTCAATTTATGAACTTTTTTGAGTTTGTCAATGTTAAGATGCGTATAAATCTGCGTGGCCGCAATACTGCTATGCCCCAGTAACTCTTTGATCGCCTGTATGTTGGCGCCGTTATTCAGCAAGTGTGTGGCAAAGGTGTGGCGAAGGATATGCGGACTTTTCTGCTTCAGGCTGCTCACCTGTGCCAGGTATTTTTTTGCGAGCCGGTATACCTGGTTGTCATTGATACCTTTACCAGTTTGTGTGACAAACAGTGCATCACGGTTGCAGTCGCTTTGCTGCGCTTTAACGGAGAGGTAATCGCGTAACTGATCCAGCAATGCTGCTCCCAATGGTATCAGTCGTTCTTTTCCGCCCTTACCCCACACCCGCAGTTGTTGCAGGCTCCATTCGATATCCGTTTCTCTGAGTCCGCTCAGTTCGCTGCGGCGCAATCCGCAACTATACAGTAATTCGAGTATCAGCCTTTCCGTCTGACCTTCAAAGCTTTCGGGAAAAGTTACAGACTCAAACAGTTGTTCTGTCTCTGAAGGACGTAAAAACTGGGGAATTCTTTGTGGCAGGCGCATACCGTGCATGAGTGCCACGGGATTTTTATCACAATGCCCGAGGCGCATCAGGAAAAGAAAATATCCGTTCAGCGAAGAGCGTTTCCGGTTAATGGAACGCGCTTCCTGACCTTGTTCGCGCAGGGAGTGCAGCCAGTTGCGCACTTGTATCAGTCCTACTTCGCGGAGCGGAAGGCGATTTTCTTCAGTGAGATGATTGTTTGGATCGGCGGGGTATAAGTAATCCTGGAACTGCTCCAGATCGGAGAGATATGCAGCGAGGGTGTGAGCGGAGTAGCGCTTTTCGAACCGCAGGTAGTGCCTGTAATCCTCAAAATAACTATGAAACAACGCGCACATAAAAAACCGTTACCACAAATATAATTATTTGGGTAACGGTTTACAATTTATTTTTGACGAGCAAAAACTGCGACTAATCCAGTTGACCGTTGGTCATTTGCTGAACATAAACTGCTTTAAGCACTTCAGTGCGGCGTTTTACAGACGGCTTAACGAACGCCTGACGTCTGCGCAACTGAACCAGAGTACGGGATTTTTCGAATTTCTTCTTGTACTTCTTCAGCGCTTTGTCAATGTTTTCGCAGTCTTTAGCATCTATGATTAACATACTTTAATATACCTCCTTTTGGTAGTTTTTTAATGAGAAGTCGCAAAATTAATATAATTACTATTCACAGCAAATTTTTTTTATTTTCAATACTTTTGCCGCAGCTTCAGGCGTTTGTTGCCATATGAAAAGATCCTTCCGCATTTTTATTCTGTTGTTCCCGGTAATTACGGCAACAAGCTCCTGCCAGAAATGGAAGGATAAACAGGCGCAGGATCTAGGCTTCACAAATACCTATTGCAATATCCCCTCGGCCGTCAACTACAACTGGAACTTCCCCGGTATTGAAGACAACAGCACCTGCGTGTTTCCTTCCGATCCGTTTACGGGTAACTATACTTTCGAGGATTCCGTTTATATTGATGGTATCGACTCGGTGATCCCTTACGGCAGCATCGGTTTCTCCATCGTAAAAAGGGATTCCGCACGCTTCGACATTACCGGCTATTGCAGTTCGCGCAGTTTGCCGTTTACGGCCAACCGCTATTACCACGCCACTTCCGATAGTGTGCTTGCAGGCGGAACACAACTATTCTGCCGGGATCTGGATACGCTGAACGGCACCCTGGATTACCGGCCCGCCGACAGTTCATTATACATAGAATTCACCATTAAAAGCGATACGCTCACTGCGGTACACCGCGGGAGGGCTTACAAAAAGTAACCATGTTTACCGGAATTATTGAATCTCAGGCGCGGGTAGACCGTATCATCAGCAGTGGCACCAACACTGATTTCTGGATGGAATGCCTGCTTACGCCCGAACTGAAGATAGACCAGTCTGTTGCACACAATGGCGTATGCCTTACGGTTGTGGAGATAGAAGGGAATTTTTACCGCGTGACGGCAGTAGACGAGACACTGCGCAAAACCAACCTGAACCTCTGGCAGGTGAACGATCACGTGAATATCGAGCGATCCCTGCGTCTGGGCGACAGGCTGGACGGACACCTCGTACAGGGTCATGTGGACAGCACCGCCACCTGTATCGAAAAACGGGCGCTCGAAGGCAGCTGGCTGTTCCGCTTCCGCTTCGATAAGGCTTTCGCCGCGCTCCTGATCGAAAAGGGTTCCGTATGCCTGAATGGCGTCAGTCTTACCGTATTTAATCTCGGTACCGACGAGCTTACCGTGACGATCATCCCTTATACTTTTGAACATACCAATTTCTCTGCCATAGCAGCAGGTACCGTAGTGAATATCGAATTTGACGTGTTGGGAAAATACCTGCTCCGTAGGCAAAGCCTGGAAAACCATTCCTGATCCGCCATCTCACCGTTATGACGCTACAAAAGGCCGGCAAACGTCTGCTCCGGGTACTCAGATATCTGGGTATCGGAGTCGTATCGCTGTTACTATTGCTGTTTTTGCTCCCGTACTTGTTTCCCCGGACCATATCCGACGGGATCAAGACATGGACCAACAATAATATCAATGGGAAAATGAACTTTTCGAAGGTACGTCTGTCCTTCTACGATCATTTTCCTTCGCTCACCCTCACGCTGCACGATTTCTCGCTGAAGGGTGCTCCGCCTTACCCCAATGACACGCTCGTGGCAGCGGAAGAAATTGCATTCGGCGTAAACCTGCGCAGCGTGTTGTTTGAACATACTGTTTTGGTGGATGAAATCTACCTGGATGATGCGCGCCTGAATGTGCAGGTGGATACAAACGGTAATGCTAACTACAATATCCTCAAAACAAAAGAGCAGCAACAGCAGGAACAGGTGAATGACTCTGCAAGCGCGAGCCTGAAAATTCGTATGATCGCCATCCGCCGCTGCCATCTTACGTACCACGACCGGTCGATTCCGATGTACCTGAATGCAGACGGATTCAATTATGAAGGCAGGGGAGACCTGAGCAATGCAGTGTTCGATCTGGCCAGCCAACTGAATATAGATGCGCTGGACTTCTCTTTCGACGGAGAAGAATACCTGCGCGATAAAAAGATCAATGCCGAACTGCTGACGCAGGTAAATACCAATTCCCTGGTATTGCTGTTCCGTAAAAACGATCTGCGCATCAATAAGCTGAAACTGGCTTTCACGGGCGATTTCAGTTTCCTCTCCAATGGATATTCCATGAACTTCAAGGCAGGTGCAGATAAAATCGGCCTGTATGCGCTTGTAACAGCATTGCCGCCTGCTTACCTCAAATGGCTGGAGCAAACTGACGTAAAGGGTGAGGCCGATCTGGCTTTCAGCCTTAAAGGAGATTATATTGCTTCGCTGAATAAAAAACCGGATATGCATTTCGATATGAATATCCGCGACGGCTACGTGGCATATCAGAAGCAAAGTCCGGCATCTTCGCTGTATTTCGCTTTACATACACGTATGCCTTCTCTGAATACAGACAGCCTCGGCATCGATATCGACACCTTTTCATTCCGTATGGATCAGGGTTATTTTGATGCACAGTTGCATACGCTGGGATTGGACAGTCCGCTTGTAAAAGCACGTGTCCGTATGGATATGGATCTGGCGAAGCTGCAACAGGCTACCGGTTTTAAAACGGCCGATCTGCGGGGGCATTTCCGGTTGGAAACAGACGTGAACGGACCGTTCCGCTATCATACGGATGCGAAGGGGAACAGCGTTGTCGATCAGGTTCCCGTGTTCACCTGCAACGCTGCCATGAGCAGCGGTTACTTTAAAATGGCACAGCTCCCGCAGGGTATCAGGGATATCAGTTTCAATATCCTTGCTTCATGTAAGGATGGCAATTACCGCCACACCAATTTGCGCATCGACGGATTAAAAGCAACGGCACTGAATAATTTTGTGCAGGGACATATCGCTATTGCTAATCTCGAAAACTACCTGATGGACGCGGAAATACGCTCCCGGGTGAACCTTGCGCAGATAAGGGAATTCCTGCCGATGGACAGTCTTACGCTTTCCGGACAAATGGCGCTGGACCTCACAGCAAAAGGTCCTTATGCACCGGAACACAAACAGTTTCCTAAGATCGGCATGAAGCTGGACCTGCAGCAGGGTTCGGTGCAGACGAAATATTATCCGCATCCGGTCAGCAATATCCAGCTGGCATTGCAGGTAAGCAATACCGGCGGTACAGCGAAAGAGATGCAGATTGCCGTTGCCCCGCTTTCGTTCGACTTCGAAGGGAAGCCTTTTGTATTGCAGGCACAGCTGGCTGATCTGAGTGACCTGCACTACGATATTACCGCAAAAGGTGAACTGGACATCGAGAAGATATATTCGGTGTTTGCACAGGACGGACTGAACGTAAGCGGCTTTGCACAGATGGATCTGCATTTTGCCGGCACGCAGAGCGATGCAATGAAAAAGCGCTTTGGTAAGCTCAATAATTCCGGAACACTGCTGCTGAAAAACATTGAGATCCGGGAACTGAAATACCTTCCGAAACCATTTGTACTGCGGGAAGGCCGCTTCCGTTTCCGGAACGACCAGTGCTGGTTTGAGCGCTTCCGCGCACAATACGGTTCGTCTGACATTACTTTAAATGGTCACCTGGAGCATATCATCAATTACGCATTAAGCGATAAAGCATCCTTGAAAGGCTCATTCGATCTTAAATCGCGCTACCTGCTCGTGGATGAATTTATGAGCAGCACCGCAGCTGCAGATACGGCTGCGGTGGATACATCGGGCGTGATCGTGATCCCACGAAATATCAGCATGGTCTTCAATGCGCAGGCAAAGACCATTGCTTACGATGGGCTGATCCTTCAGCAATTTGCGGGTCAGATGGTGATCGACAGCGGGCAGCTGCGGCTGAACAATACCGGGTTTATGATGGTGGGGACCGGTATAGCGCTGAGTGCATCGTACCGCAATACGGGTACGCAAAAAGCCTGGTTCGACTTTTCAATTCTTGCGAAGGAGTTTGATGTGCATCACGCTTACAAAGAAGTGAAGCTGTTTCACCAGATGGCACCTTCCGCAGCATCGGCACACGGGATTATTTCACTTGACTACAAGTTGCGCGGACGACTTGATAAAAACATGTCTCCGGTATATCCTTCATTGGAAGGGGGCGGCGTACTTTCCGTACGCAATGTAAAATTCAAAGGTTTTAAGCTGTTGAACAATGCATCCCGGGAGAGCGGAAAAGAGGGGTTGAAAGACCCGGATGTGAAAAACGTGGACCTTAAAACCACGGTGGCTAAAAACATCATCACACTGGAAAAAGTAAAGATCAAAATGGCCGGATTCCGCTTCCGGATAGAGGGACAGACCGACTTTGACCATCATCTTAAATTCAAAGCACGATTGGGATTGCCGCCCCTCGGCATCATAGGTATTCCGATGACCATCACGGGTACGAGCGACAATCCCAAAGTGAAAGTGGGCAAGGAGGAATCGGACCCGCTTGAGGAAAAAGAAGATACAGAAGGTCCTTTGCCCCCGCCGCCGACAGAGCCCTGACGGGCGGTATAATTGCCTTATCTTTGCGGCATTCCGATGAACCTTACTTTGCGCATTCAGAGGCTGATAGCCTTATGTTCCGTCCTGCTGTTTGCCGGCAAGATGTGGGCCTGGTATCTTACGCATTCCGTTGCCATCTTCACCGATGCGCTTGAAAGTACCGTTAATGTGATCACCGGTTTTATCGGATGGTACAGTCTCTCCCTGGCATCACGTCCGCGCGATGAAAACCATCCTTACGGACACGGTAAAGCAGAATATGTTTCCGCCGCGCTGGAAGGCGCACTGGTGCTTATCGCCGGCATCATGATCATCTATGAAGCCGTTGACGCGTTCCTGTTTCCGCATCCTTTATCCCGTCTCGACAGTGGTATGATCTTAACGGCAATCACCGGTGTGATCAATTTCCTGCTGGGGGTATATGCCCTGCGCGTTGCAAGGCAGCATCGCAGTATGACGGTGGAAGCGGCAGCCACACATCTCAAATCGGATGCCTATTCCACTTTTGCGATGGTGGCCGGATTGCTGATCGTACGGCTTTCCGGTTGGGCATGGCTGGATCAGGTGATCGCTATGGTGTTTGGCGTGATCATCATTGTGACCGGGTATAAAGTACTGCGTAAATCGCTTGGCGGTATTATGGATGAGGCCGATGAAGCCCTGCTGGATGAAGTGATCGCTGTGCTGAATGAGCATCGCCGTCCCGCCTGGATCGATCTGCACAATCTCCGCAGCATACAATATGGTCCTGTGCTGCATATAGATGCACACCTGACATTGCCCTGGTATTATTCCGTGCAGCAGGCAGGAGCGGAAATACACCATATGGAGGAAGTGGTGCGCGCGCATTTCGGCGGTAAGGTGGAATGCTTTGTGCATATAGATGCCTGCAAACCTTTTTCGTGTGCTGTTTGCACGATGCCCGAATGTGCAGTACGCCAGCATAATCTGGAGCACCGTATCGAATGGAATCGCGCGGTTGCAATGGAAAACAGGCAGCACAGCCTGAGCGACTAAAAATGTAATTTACAGTTTCAATTATCTGAATGAATACCCAGGATACTATTGTTGCGATTGCCACAGCGCCCGGTGCCGGTGCTATCGGTATGGTGCGCGTGAGCGGGAAAGAGGCTTTTTCGATTGTGAACGCAGTGTTCAAAGGGAAAGACCTCCGGTTGCAGGCTACGCACACCCTGCATTTCGGCTATATCGCCGAGGGCAAAGGTACCGAAGCGGAGCAGCACATAGACGAAGTGGTGGCTGGTCTTTTCCGCGGACCTAAAAGTTTTACGGGGGAAGATACGATCGAGATCACCGCACACGGATCGCTGTATATACTGCAGCGGATTGTTGCCGTTTGTATTGCGCAGGGTGCGCGTATGGCCTTGCCGGGAGAGTTCACACAACGGGCTTTCCTGAATGGAAAAATGGACCTGACGCAGGCCGAAGCTGTAGCCGACCTGATAGCGGCAGACAGTGCAGCGGCGCAGCAGACTGCATTGAAACAGTTGCGCGGGGGATTCTCCGGCGATCTGAAGCAATTGAGGGAGCAGCTGATCAACTTTGCTGCGCTTATTGAGCTGGAACTCGATTTCAGTCAGGAAGACGTGGCATTTGCCGATCGAACCCAGCTGGCGGCATTGATCGGTACGATGCAGCAGGCCACCCGGCAACTCGTACAGTCTTTCAGTCTCGGCAATGCTATTAAGAACGGGGTAAGCGTGGCTATTATCGGGAAACCCAATGCCGGCAAGAGTACCCTCTTAAATGCGTTGCTGAATGAAGAGCGCGCGATCGTGAGCGATATTGCCGGTACCACGCGCGACACGATAGAGGAGGTGATGAATATCCGCGGTATCCTGTTCCGGCTTATTGATACTGCCGGGCTGCGGGAAGATACTACCGATGAGATCGAGAAGATCGGGGTGGGGAAGAGCCTGGAGAAAATGCGCCAGGCCGATGTGGTGATCGCCCTGCATGATGTGTTGCTCAGCGACCGGGAAACTATTGCCGCGCAGCTGGCCGGACTGGAAGAGGAAGGCATCCGGAGTCTGCCTGTATTGAATAAAGCAGATTTACTCGACGAGGCACAGCGCAGGTCCTGGATGGAGGCTTTCCCGCAGGCATTGCTGATCTCCGCAAAAGAGAAGCAGCACCTGGAACTGTTGAAAGACGCGTTGTACGATACAGCAATTGATCAGAACATTTCCATGGAGAACACCGTGGTGGTAAATGCCCGCCACCATGAAGCACTGTTGAAAGTAGCGGAGTGTCTGGACGAGATTGAGCGCGGCATGGCGATGGACATCTCTGGCGAACTGCTGGCGCTGGATATCCGCCGATGCCTGTATTTCCTGGGCACCATCACCGGCGAAGTCGAAATCGACCGCGATATTTTAGGCACTATTTTCGGGAAGTTTTGTATCGGAAAGTAGCGCCAGCAAGCATCCACAACTAAAGACAGTTAAAAGTCAATATCCATAAGGGTTTCAGAAAAAGTCAGCTTCCTTTAGTTGGCTTTTTTTGTGCTTAATGCCACCATTTTGTGGCTTAAATCTGGCACCCGAAGTAATTTTAAGCCAAAAATGTGACAAACATTTTTTTACAAATGTCCTCTGTCCCTGTAACAGGGACATTTTACATTCTGTCCAAGAAAATTTCGATTGCTTGGAAACCAATACTGTACTGCCTTTCAAAAAAAATACTTGTCTTTTCCTGCCTTTTGCTTGCCACCCATGTCGTGATTTCGCATCACGTTTGTGCCC
>JASGJF010000036.1:0-59004 GCA_049840855.1 Chitinophagaceae bacterium
TATGTATTGCTAAGGTTAATAGGGAAACACGATAGAATCCGAACAGCACCTACTCTGCATATTGCTCAAAGCCACCGTAATGGTTGGGTATTCCTCTGGTTCCTAAAATCGCGATCTTCATGGTGTGGTACTTGTTTCAGCCGGTGTTTTACGGATATACAGTATATGATAGCCGAGTAATGTATTAAAAAAGGCAAAGAAGAAAATTCCTTTGTTCGCATCTATGATATCCTCGGTAATAAACCCGAGGCAGGTAAGCGTAAGGAACGCCACATAAAGGAAATTTTTACGGGAAACTGCCAGTCTGAAAAAATACGCCAGCGCTGCAAGGAATACGATGAGTCCCGCTACGCCATGCTTGATCATAACGGAAAGATATTGGTTATGACTGTTGAATTGTTCCCGGAACGATACCTGGTAGTTATGTTTTTTATACTCAACGAGCAGCAGGGGGATTTCATCTCCGGTACCATGCCCGAACAGCGGTTTTTCCCGGATGATCTTCCAGGCACAGGCCCAGCGCCAGCTCTCTGGGTTCCGGATTGCGTGCTGTAAATACCTGCTTACCCGTTTTCAGATCCGACGATAACTCGGTTGTAAACCGTTCGCGTATATAATCTGAGCGGCTTAAGATTGCCGCAAACAAAGCCAGCGATAGTACAGTGATGAGATAATATTTTTTCCGGTTTGACACACTGAACAGCGGGAACACGAACAACAGGGTAAAAACTAGCTGATAAAATCCCATTCCGCGACTGTAAAAACAGCAGTCCGACTGTGAGTATCATGATGGAAGCGAGATATAGGAGACGGAGCCTGTTTCGGCTGCTTCTGGCGAGCTTATCAACGAGGAACAGCATGGACATTACGCATGACAGTGAAAGATAAGTAGCATGCGTACCGATAGGCGCACTGAAATTATGGTTGAAAAAGCTGTAGGTAAACAGGTAGCGAAGCGGCAACTGTGCGGAGTAGATCAGGTCAAGTGCATTGATCAGCAGGAATGAGATGGCAAACACACAAGAGCCTGCAAAAACTGCAAAAATCAAATTGACTTTCTCAGCAGTCGGCTTCCGATGGCCAGCGGAAGCAGTACCGGGAAAATTGCAAATGCAAGCTGCCGTTCTGTGAGGTAATGCGCGCGCCAACCGTCCGTAGAATACCAGATTCCGGATAAGCTCAGCAATATTGCAAACGCAAAAAAGGGAAACGCAGGGGGAATCTGCCGGATCTTCTTCAGAGATATGTCGATTCAGTGAGGCTCCTGCAATGACAAAAATCATGAAGGTGCTGTAGAACATATCGAATGGCAGGAATGCAGCGAACAGTGCACACAGGATCACGCGGATTTTTTCCATCGCTTGCTCACTGCTGTCTCCGGCTGCGGGTAGGTAATTGCGTAATCTGTCCATTCGTTACGGGTAGCTTTTAAATGCCGAGTGTTTTTTTATAGGCATTTAGTGTCTGGATGCCGGTATTCATCCAGCAATAATCTTTTATTTCCTGTTCGAAGTATTCCATTTTATTGGAGAATGCGGCGGCCTGCGTGATACTGTCTTTTATGGATAGGGCATCGTCCGGCTCACATACGAAGGTGTTCCTGCTCCTGAAATAGTCCAGGGTGTCGCCATATTTGGTGATCACCACATTACAACCGCAGAACATGGCTTCGAGCGTGGACAGACCTGTGGTCTCAAACCAGCTGGGGAGGATATGTACTTTCGCTTTGCGGAACAGATCCCGGAGCGTTGTTTTATCGACGTAATGCAATAAAGTGCACATTGGGTCCAGCCTCCTGCCTGCATTGCTCCAGGTATTTCTGATGATTCGGTGCTGCCTTCCCGACAATATACAGTTGGAAGTCTGTGCCCTTCAATGCGCGGATCACGTTCAGCTGATTTTTGCGTCCTTCGATACGCGCTACGCACATTACCATTTTAGAATCCTTGCGATCAATATCCTCCTGCGTGCAATTAAAAAATCCGGATCCGCAGCGTTCGGTATCACTGCATAGCCACCTGCTTCCGGGAAATCTTTTTTCAGTCTTCTGTATTCACTCTCCGAATTAGGCAGGAGCAAGGAGGTATGTTTCAGGATATAGCGGATCGATTTTTTATGACCCCAGACAAGATATCGCGGTGAAACGATCGTTTCCCGGTTGATGATCCTGCGCGCAATTACCTTCAGGTATTCTTTCTGCGATGCGTTCAGCAAGCGCATAACGACATCTTTAGGACTTTTGATCTGAGCATTTTTTTCAAAGTCTTCATACAGCAGGTATATCGATGAAACAACGAAAGGCTTTTTACTTTGTTGTATATGATACAGCATATCCGAAGGCCGGATGATATTGAAAAAATGCAGCAGATCATATTGTGCATAATCAATGTTTTTCTGATCGCTCAGCACAATATCCACCGTCACGCCAAGTTTGCGTAATTCTTCGGCAGTCTTGATCACCTGTATCGTGTCGCCGCCTGTGACTTTATATAATGTGGCGCGGGAAATAAACAACACCTTCATAAATCGGACGCTATCTGTTTTTTATTTTGTTGTATAGTTTTTCTAGGTTTTTTCTACCGGCGAACGTAAGCAGGTAAAGCGCATAAGCGTTCGGCGAAAACGGTTTCATTGCAATGACGCGTCTGATATTTTTTCTGGGTAGCTCCGGACGGTAATTATCCCAAAGGTACTTCTTCGCCAGTAAGAGGTGATACGAATATTGCTTTCTTTCCCTGGAAATGGAGCGGTAGCTATCAGCCAGCGTTTGCCATTCTTCATCTGTAAGCGTTCCGTTCCGTACGGCTTTTGCTTTCAGCGCGCGGAACACCGGGGGTAATGCCTGTCGTCGACAGTGACGGAAGAGGCATTCAGCCGTATATCCATAAGGCTTTGTTTCAGGTTTTGCACCTTGCCTTCACGGATAAGCCGCGACCATAAAAAGTAATCTTCAAATGCGACCGCTCTTTTTTCATAACCTCCGAGTTTGCGTACCACATCGGTACGGTACATGACGGAGCTATGAATGAAAGGACAATACTCATAAAAGTGCGCGCGGATCTCGGTATCGCTGTATCCGGTATGGGTGTTGTAAAACTGAAATACAAAATTGCCCTGCTCGTCCATATAACTCACATCGGATGCCACAAGTACGTAATCCGGATGGGCTGTAAGAAATTCGTATTGTATACTGAGTCGCTCCGGAAGACAGATGTCGTCCGCATCTGCGCGGGCGATCAGTGCACCGCGTGCCTGTGCAATGCCTGTGTTCAGCGCTGCCGCTACACCGCTGTTTTCCTGGTTGATCAATACAATGCGCTTGTCGGTATAAGATCGTATGATCGTTTCCGTATCGTCTTTCGAACCATCATTCACGATGATCAGTTCAAAGTCGGTAAAATGTTGGTTCAGTACACTGTCCACAGCCTCTCTGATGTACAGGGCAGCATTGTACGCCGGCATCACTACCGAGATTTTGGGGATATCAGGTGTCATGAGATGGGGCAAACTTTTTTAAAGTGGAGGAATCTGTATCGTTTTTTTTATGTCGATGAACAGCAGCAATTCAAATAATACTACAACAGAAAGTTGTTCAAACCAGTAATCTGTTGCGAGCATCAACAGCACAACCGGTATCAGCAGTTTCCCGTAAGACAGCCGGGGAATAGCGACGCAAAAAATAGCCGCATAGACAGGAAACGAAACCGCAGCAACGGCTAATCCGTATTCCCGGTACTTGCCGATACCGAGATGGGTGAGTTTCATCACTGAATGTTTATCCGGTGGCTGGATAAAGAAGTATGTCAATACCTTCAGATGGTTGTCTTTAAATGTGGGTGTGATGCGCTGATAGCGGGACGGGTAGTTTCCGAAAATTCCGAATCCGGATGCTTTAAATGCAACTTTTGAGGAGAAATTCCCCGGTCCTGCCCCGATCAGGAAATGACTGAGGTTTTGTGTCCAGTAGCGGGCTGTCTGATCAAATGCTATCCACTTGCCTGGCTTATGTTGCAATGATGGATTGTCTGTGCAGGATCTCAGCGAGTCGCCATATATTCTTTCAGAGAAAACGAGATTATGCCTGAATGCCGCTTGTTGTTGCCGGATAAATTCCGAGTCGGCTGAAGTATCCTCCATTTTTTTCTTTTCACGGTAGAGGGCTTCCTTGATCGTGATTTCCCGGAAGATGCTGTTTTCCCGCGCCAGGTTACTGTCATATCGGGCGGCGGTATTATTGCTGTTTTCCTCTCCTTCATCCGCATGCTGGATGCCCAGTTCGGAATTTTCCGTAGGCAGATTCCCTATCAGCGCTGTTGCATGAAATTTTTCCAGGGTATATCGTAGGTTATTCGGGGTGACTTTCACCAGGAAAAACAGGATCATGCTCAGGAAGCAGAATACGAGCGTTCTTGTGAACGTGTGCGCGCGCAAACAGCAGCATTCCGGCACATAGTAACAGCAGCAGAATGTTGTTGATATTACTGGTGGTGAGCAGTACGATCAACAAGCTGAGTATCGAATGGCCATATTTCCCTCTGAAAAAGAAAAATATAAAGCCCAGCAGCATGATGCACGAATTGGTGGTAGATACATCCCGGAATATTCCCAGTATGTGGTCTCCCGTTGAAACGTGGTAGTGATAGTTCATACCCGCATACATAAAAGGGTTTATGGTATGCGTTTCGAGCATAATGGCTCCTATCGCTGCCAGACTAAGGGCGGCATTCAGTAACAGGAAAAATGTGACGGTATTGGCTGCTCGGGCGCTTCCCGACCGTTCCACGGAAAGCATCAGCTGATGGGCCGCCAGGAAAGATACCATCCAGAAAAGCATGCTCAGAAGGGCTGCGAGCGTATAGTTTTGCGTTATCGTATTGTAGTGGGTAACGCAATAGATAAGCCCTATAACGATCATTGCCGGATAAAACAGCGGAAGCCTGCCTTTTCCTGCTCTAAACCGGAAATCGGGTCGCAGTACGTAAGCAAGTACCAAACCGGCAAATTTTACCAGCAGACTGGAGTAGGTGATCGTACACAACAACAGCAGCAACGGCACGTCCAGCTGACGATACCACACGGTCAATGCCTGTTTTATCTTATTAGCGTTGCTCATTTTTATAGTTTCCCGTCACTCTGGTATATAACTGAATATGGTCTGCGGCGCATTTGCTGATGTCGAACAGCTGCTCAACTTTTTCGCGACCTTGTACCGCTAATTGCTCCCTGAGCTGTTCGTCTGTTAACAACAATATTGTTTTGCGCGCAATTTCATCAATATTATCGGGATCGACGAGCAACCCTTCTGCTCCGTCCCGGATAATTTCAGGGCCGCAGGTGCGTTTCGTAAATATGGTCGGGCAATAGTTACTCATCGATTCGATGGCGACCAGCCCGAAAGTCTCCGTAAAGGAAGGCAGCAGACTTAGCGTAGCGGTGCGCATATGCTGCAGTAATACTTCGCGTGGCTGATGACCCCGGAATACAACACTGCGTAACGTTTCAGCAGAGAGCATTTGTTTCAATGGTTCCTGGTTGCCTTTACCCAGGATGATCAGTTTTGCGTCCGGAACCTCGCGCAATACCAGTGGCCATGCTTTCACGATTTGGAAAATGCCTTTATTCGGCACCAGCGAACCGGCAAACAGGACTGTGTGCTTATCACGCGGCAGCGTGGTCGGCTCCGGAAGGCGGATACCGTTATATAAAACCGAAACCGCTTGTTGCAACTCGAACAGCTTTTTATTGATGCCGGCGGCAAATGCACTTACAGCAGCAAGTGCGTCTGCTCTTTCTATCAACTGAATGTCTGTGCGTGCGTCCTGCCATTTAAGTTTTGTGTGCAGCACATCGCTCATATAACTCTGCGATCCATGAAACTTCAGGACCACCGGTACGCTCAATCGGGGAAGCACCGGTTTGTTCAAGCCCATATGATATGCATAGCTCACCCAGTCCGGATGTTCAAGGATATCGATTTTGTGTTCCGCAATAAGCTCTTCTATAAAGCGTGTATAGCGTTTGAAATCACGTTTTGCAAACAGGATGCGCTTCAATACTCCGGGGAGTTTGCGCTGGGCGCTGTACAGCAACGGTACAGCCGGCATACGCCATCCGTAAAATACTTTCCATACATGAACCCCCTCATCTTCATAATAAGTTTCCCCGCCATAATTATAGGCATACAAACCTGCTATATGCACTGTATGTCCCTGCCGCACCATTTCCTTCGCAAGCGACTGCGTGATAATTCCGATACCTCCTGTGAGGCCCGGCGGATATTCGTCGCAGATAAAAAGGATATTCATGTGTGTTTGTATAGGTTCGGGGTTGCAAAATTACGTGCTAAAAAGGACAAGTCATTTTTGACGTACGAAGGAATTGATTAAAAGAACAGCGCCCAGGAAGCCGGCGCCGTATGTCCAGTAGTTATATCTCAGATCGTTACAGGGGCTTAGAAAAAAGTATGCAAGGCAATACAGTAATCCGGATAAGGAAATGCAGGTTGGAAGTGCAGCGGATGTTATTTTCTGATAAAGCAATCGTACGAGTGATACGCAACATACCGCAACGCAGATCGCGAGATAGACCCATGCATTGTACAACTTATATGCGAAATGGTTTTCGGTGTAACGAATAAACAGCCGGTAAGCGGGATTACCGGTATTAACTTGAAAGCCATAAGGATTGGGGTGTATAAAGGGAAAGGTTTTCAGGCTGCTCTCTCTGATAAGACACATAAACGATCGCTTTTTGTGTCTTATCACATCAATAGGATGATGCAATACCTCATTTCGCCAGCAATGGCTCAGGGCTTCGAACTGAGCTTCAGAAGACGCGGTACAACCCATATGAAAGATCGCAAACAGCGCGCCGTCGCATGGAGAGTACACTTTCGGCAGTGTGTCCAGGGTAAGTTTATTTTTCAGATATCCCGGAAACACGTTTGTGTGTGTTGCGCTTGCCACACCCATAAGATCGTACACCATCAACTGCTGTTCCGGATGCAGGCTTTTCCCATTACATAAGGTCGTATTGATTTTTCCTGCTGCCAGCCAGAGCACGGCGGTCAGTCCGAATGCGTATAACAAAGGCCTCGAGAGGGATTTTGACGGGTACTGATAATAAATCAGGGCACCCAATAGCGGTACCACTGCCGCCGCGGCATTATACCGGATAAGTATTGCGAGCAGGCACAGACTGGTTATGAAAAGGACGGTAAGGGTCCTGTAAAACGGTTTAAGTGGCTTGTCGGAAAGATGGTACAGCAGCGCTGTGAGCAAAAACAGGAGGCTCAGCAACAGACTGTCCTTCCATATCACGCCGAGAAAGTTAAGTAAACAGGGAGCAAAGCTGCATAAGGTGAAAATAAGGCTGAGTGCAAAGTTGCGTATACGAAATGCAATCATTGCCACGGCGCCCCAGAACAGTAACGTATTCAGTAGCAACATGGGCTGGGGGCCGTTGTGCAAGTATAGCAGCTGGTGCCAGATCCAGGCCATTACCGGAGGGTGCCAATCGGTATATTTTCCCGACAAAGCCTGCTGATACTGGTCCAGCGAGTCCGGACTCATAAATCCGGGATAGGCAGCGCAAAACGTAAATGCGCCTCCCAGTATAACCAGAAAAGCGAGTACGGATTTTTGCAATACGCTTTTTTTCATAGGCGTTCAGCTTAATTTTTTTTCAGTGCTTTTAATTGTTTCAGAGGTAACTGACCGGAAACGATGGAACCGGTCACATACACAACGAAGGCCACAATAGCCGCAACATATGCCGATCCGGTAAGGTACATTCCGGCTTTTACGGAGGCAATAGACAGCGCGAACTGCCATAGCATGCCTCCCGGATGCAATTTCAGCTGAGACTGGTCGGTGGTGAAGTAATAGGCTGCAACCTGGAAAATACTGCTGGCAAGAAAAGCAATAGCAGCGCCTGTTCCGCCGAGCTGAGGAATCAGGATAGCGTTCAACCCCAGGTTAAGTAAAGAGCTGATGATCGTGATATACATGATCGTCCTGAGCTTTCCCTGAACAAAAGCCAGCGTCCACAGGAAGTTCACGGCGAAATGAAGCGGTACACATAGCGCAAGCAATTCAAAATTCAGCTGATTGACAGCACCGAATTTGCCGTCTGTAAGTTTGTCGATAAAAGGAGTCCATATACATGCCAGCACAATAGGGATGCAGAAAGACAGCACGATTTTGAGGCGTACAAACTGATTGATCTGTTTTTTCTGATTTTCGGGTAATATGCCCGACTGCGAGGTAAGGGTTGACAGTCTTGTAAGCAGTACCGGCGCGAGGATCAACAGCGGTAATTTGCTCAGTTCGAAGAATTTGTAGGCAAAAGTATATTCCGCCGTCACTGAGGTAGTGCTGAAAATGCCTAAGAGAATCCAGTCAATGCGCGCCAGTGCTGAGTCAAACAATACCACACCCAGTTGAGGAAGGGATTCTGATACAAAAGACCGGTAGGTGCGCGGGGCATAAACGGGTCTCAGCTTTCCGCGCAGTTTCCGGTGCAGGTAAGCGTAGCCGCCTCCGAGTTCGATCAATGATGCAAGCAGGAAGCCCAGAGCCACATTACGGACAGAAAGCGTGTGGGATAGGAACAGGCCTGCTATAATTCCCGCTTTTCCCAGGTTAAACAGGATGGAAATAATTGCCAGACTGGCGGAAAGACTGAAATCCGGTAAGGGAAAACTTAAAGGAATTGGCAATATTGCCCAACGCCTGCTGCAGTATGATCAGCAGGAAAAGCGGGTGCAGCAATTGCAGGTGGGGAAACAGGAAAAGTGTCAGCAGCAATCCCGCCAGTACCGCAATGGATACGATCAACGTATGGAAAAAGTGAATGCCGGCGATACGTACCGGTTTATTTCCGGCTGCGATGCGCTTTACAAGTACCATGTCCAGTCCCAGGGAGCCAATGGTGATCAGGGTGGAGCCAACTGCTGTCGTCCATTGAAAATCGCCGAACTGATCTTTGGGGATAAACCGCGAAAGCAGGTAGAAGATGCCGCCGGCCTGATAACTGCGTAATACCGGTCTGAACGGTATTGGCGGATAGATCTCTGAATAATTTGTTGGCCATGCTAAGGGGCAAAAATACAGTAGGGGCGTGTAAAAGCGGAGCGACTGGCGACAAAATACAATAAAAAAACCGGCCATATAGAAGATGGCCGGTTTTTTATGCTGTGAAACGATTCAGACTATTCGTCGTTATCGTCGCTTTTGCGTGATTTACGTGGTTCATCACCATCGTCATCTCTCCAGTTTTTCATGTGACGATCAGAACCTGGTTCGCGGTGAATGCGACGGTTGTGACCACCGAAGTTTTTCTGAATGCCCCAGCTGATTTGCTGACCGAAAGAAATGTTGAAATTACCGTTAGAATTGTTTTGGTTTTCGTAAGCGTGGTTTGTGTAACCCAGGCCACCGATACCGAAGGTCAGAGCAAGACCTTTGTGAACGTTAGCAGTGATTGCTGGAGTGAACCCAACAGAGAAACCATTGTAGCGAGAGTTTGTGATAACGCTACCGTCCAGAGTGGTGTTGCCGTGGTTGAAACCTACGTTCACCTGACCGTAAATAGCAAATATTTTGTTCAGGTTTTCAGTGTAACGAGTGAAAACACCAACTTCCCAGTCGTTCGTTCTGATCCAAGGAGAACCGGTTGCTGTTGCTTTAGAACCAGCGTTGTTGTACTGAGCATACAGACCGAGTGTCCAATGGTTGTCGAATTGGTAACCGAAGCCAGGCGTAGCGTACCAGTGAATTGAATTCGCTGTACCTGCTGCAACGTTTACTCCATCGTAAGACTGTGCTGAAACTCCCGCTTGTCCATAAAGAAGCCAGCTTCCGGCTTGTGCGTTAGCCGCCGCTATGCTGCCACATGCTAACAAAGAAAGGAATAATTTTTTCATAGAAGTTGTTAATTTATTTGTGCACAAATGTAATACAATAAAAATACGGTGCAAGTTTTTCGGCAAGTTTTTTGATATTGTTTCTGTCATAATAAATATTCCGGAATATGCGCTCAAACCCTTTATTCACGCGTGTTTCATTAATTCACGGCTGTGTAGGCCGAAAATATTCTATCTTTACGCGTTCAGAAAAATCTCCCAAATTGAAGATTCAGACGCGCAATTTGATCAAAAAATATGGCAAAAGAACCGTAGTAAATAATGTGTCTTTTGAAGTAAACCAGGGCGAGGTTGTAGGC
Organism: Chitinophagaceae bacterium; assembly: GCA_049840855.1. Classification (GTDB taxonomy): domain Bacteria; phylum Bacteroidota; class Bacteroidia; order Chitinophagales; family Chitinophagaceae; genus Rurimicrobium. Next base: position 10,225 of record JASGJF010000036.1, read on the forward strand.
CTGCTGGGCCCTAACGGAGCGGGCAAAACCACTTCGTTCTATATGGTTGTCGGGATTGTGAAGCCTGACGAAGGCCTGGTGTTTCTCGACGATGAGGATATAACCAAACTGCCGATGTTCAAACGCGCGCAGAAGGGTATCGGTTATCTGCCGCAGGAAGCTTCCGTGTTCCGTAAATTATCCGTGGAAGATAATATCGGAGCGGTATTGGAACTTACAAAGCTTTCGAAGGCAGAGCAATTAAAAAAGAGAGATGCACTGCTTGAAGAATTTCGTCTTACACATGTACGCAAAAGTCCCGGTGACGTATTGAGCGGTGGCGAAAGACGCCGCACGGAAATCGCGCGTGCGCTGGCTGTGGACCCTAAATTCATTCTGCTTGACGAGCCTTTCGCAGGTATCGATCCGATCGCAGTGGAAGATATCCAGTCCATTGTGGCGCGACTGAAGTATAAAAACATCGGAATTCTGATAACCGATCACAACGTTCAGGAAACATTATCAATTACTGACCGTGCCTACCTGCTTTTTGAAGGCTCTATACTGAAAGCCGGTACTGCAGAAGAATTGGCTGCCGATGAGACTGTGCGCCGCGTATATCTGGGCAAGCACTTTGAGCTGAAAAGAAAAAACTATTCGGTAGATCATTAAAAAATCGTGTCTTTTCACACTAACTATGCTTCCCGGCATTATTTTTGTGGTTTGGCATCCGCCGCTATTTAAAACGTATTATGGGATTATTGAGTCCGGCAATTAAAAGTTTCCTGAAGTTACGCTCCGGCGTGATCGATAATTTCATGCTCAATCCCATCGATACGCAAAAGCAGGTATTCCACGATCTGATCAGTTCTGCCCAGTTCACTGAATACGGTAAAAAGTACGACTTCCAGCATCTGAACAGCATGCGCGATTTCCAGCAGGCTGTGCCGCTGAATAACTACGACTCGCTGAAACCCTACATACAACGTATTCTTCAGGGAGAGCAGAATATATTGTGGCCGTCGGAAATCACCTGGTTTGCCAAAAGCAGCGGAACTACTTCTGACAAAAGCAAGTTCATTCCTGTGTCGCGCGAGACGCTTGACGATAATCATTTCAAAGGCGGCAAGGATGCAATAGCACTGTATCTTGCCCGTCACCCGGAATCTCGGATCACCTCAGGCAAATGCCTTGTGATAGGCGGCAGTCATCAACTGAACCAGCTCAGTGAAGATTCTTTCTACGGCGACCTGTCGGCTGTGATGATGCAGAATATGCCCTGGACCGCACAGGTATGGCGCACGCCGGATCTTTCCATTGCACTGATGGACGAGTGGGAGGAGAAAATAGAGAAAATCGCACGCAGTACCATTCAGGAGAATGTGACATTCATTACCGGTGTTCCCACCTGGACGATCGTGCTGTTTAAACGTATCCTGGAGATCACCGGTGCTAAAAATATGCTGGAAGTATGGCCCAACCTTGAATTGTACATTCATGGAGGGGTGAGCTTTAAGCCTTACCGCGAACAGTTCCGCCAGTTCATTCCTTCAGACGATATGAAATACGTTGAATCGTATAACGCATCTGAGGGTTTCTTCGCGATCCAGGATACGGATGACAGCGAGGCCGGAATGCTGCTGCTGCTGAATCACGGTATTTTCTTCGAGTTTATTCCAATGGATGAATTCGGAAAAGATAAACCCGTTGTGCATACCCTTAAAGAAGTAAAAACCGGTATCAATTATGCGATCGTTGTGAGCACGAATACGGGTCTGTGGCGCTATATCATAGGTGATACCATTCAGTTTGTAAGTCTGGCACCGTACCGCATTAAAGTAAGCGGCCGGACATCATTTTTTCTGAATGCATTTGGCGAGGAAGTGATCGTGGATAATGCGGATGAAGCGATAGCGCGCGCCAGCAAAGCTACCGGTGCAATTGTCAATGATTACAGCGCAGCTCCGGTATTTATGACGGGAAATGCTAACGGGACACATGAATGGGTGATTGAATTTGAACACCTGCCCTGTTCGCTTGAAGTGTTCACCAAGGAAATGGATATGGCACTGCAACAGGTTAATTCCGATTACGAAGCAAAGCGGCATAAGGATATTGCACTGCGCATGCCTGTTGTACACCGTATGCCCGCAGGTGGGTTTGCAGCATGGCTGAAGCATAAAAATAAACTGGGTGGCCAACACAAGGTTCCGCGCCTGAGCAACAGCCGGACTATCCTGGAAGAATTGCTGGCTTATACACAATAGAAGATGCTGCCTGAACCGGCATCAGCGCACTTCCGCGTAAACTTCCTGATGATTATTTCATTATTTCCACGCCTGACGGATTCAGCCAGCGTGTAAAGGAATCTTTGAGCTTAGTGGTATCTGCGGCAGACACTTTCAATTCCTCTACCACATAATGGAGGGTGTCGTTGATGGAAATTACGCTTACGGGGTAACCATATGAAAGCAGTTGTTTGCTTTTTTTCTCCGCCTGGGGAAGGTTATGGTATTTTTTCAGGATAAACCGGTAAGAGCCCGGGAGCTGCGGCCGGAGCAACTGCGTGAGTGCTATCCGGTGCTTTCGCGGAATCTGCAGTTTGTACAGAGTCAGAAGCATGCATGTTGGAGTCGATCATGGCAGGACTCAGCAGGCTGCTGCTGTCCACATGCACGTCATTTGCAGCAACCATTACCGTCGATGGGACATCGTCTTTAAATACCGTGTATTTCAACACACCTGCAACAATGCTTAACAAGATCAATACCGCCAATCCCCAGAAGCCGATCGCATTCCAGTTGATTTTAGGAGGGGCGTTGTAGTTATTGTATTGCTGGAATGTTTCCACCGCATCTTTTGATGTTCCGGTATCGGAAGTTGCGGCCTGATCTGCATCAGCAGTGAGAATCGGCGCGCCGCTGTTAAAAAAGGAAAGCGGGATGTTTTGCTCCGGCAGCGAGAAATAGCTGTCGAGTTCAAAATGTATTTTCCCGTTTTTCATGGTGTATTTACCAATACCGGGAATTGTGATCGTAGAGCCTGATTGAAGCTGACTTTTGCTGTAAGTAACGAAATCAGCTACCAGGGCCGATGCGCGGGAAACGGAAATCTTTTCCTGGACCGCGATGAACAATGGAAGCTGATCGTCTATGGAACCGACCTGGTCCAGCCTGGCGATGAACATACGCCCGGTGAGATCTCTACCGTTGTTGACAGAGGACGATTTTCTGATTTCCAGATTACCTAATGCCTGTAAATGGCAATATTTATTCTTCAACAGAAAAAGCGCTATGTATTTAGCTACGTCCATAATTTGTTTACTCTTTTAATGTACCTGAGCATCCGCGGATGCCTTTATTTAAATTTTACGCGCAGGCCTCCGATCACATTGATACCATACGCCTGATAACCAAGCCAGCGCTCATATTTATTATTGAGCAGGTTATTTACGTTCGCAAATAACGAAATGTTTTTTACAATGTTCCATTCGGCTCCCACGCCTATATCGGCATATGCTTTCAGTTTGCGGGTTATAGCGGTGGAATCGACCGCAAAATTACCGCCCACATATGCCAGATATGCAGTGATACTCAGTTTATTGATTGGATGCCAGAGCAGGTCTCCGTTTATACGTGTATTGGGGGTTTGCCACACTTTATTGTCGTAAGAAACTTTCGTATACCGGAAGAGATATACCTGGGCTCCTACAGAAATCTGGTCGGCAATCTGGTAACGCAGACTTCCCTGGAGAGAGACTGCGGTGACACGGGGAAGATAAACAGTGTACATTTTTTCCCCTTCACCCGGAAACCCGTTCAAAAATGATGCCAGATTTTCATATTTCCAGAAAGAACCGCGTGCTTCAGCAGAAATATGTTTTCCTATTTTTTGTGATGCGTTGATAAAGAATTCGTTGGAGTGACTTTGCTGTGTTGTAAAAGTCGAAATAAATGGATTGGTCAGGAACAGATCCTTATAGGTATTTTGCTGAATAGTGCCTACAGATCCCAGTTCAAGCGTTGTTCCGCTGCTTCTGAACTTTCTTGTTACGGAAAGGTCCTGCAGCAACCAGCTGTTGCCATGTTGTCCTATTGCAGGGCGGATGAAGCCACGCAAGGCCCAGTCGCCGCTGTAGTATACGACCCCCGCGCTCAGGTAAGCGTAACTGTTGCCTGCGGAATAAGTATCGGTGGATATCTGCGTCCCCACGGCCTCCGCGCCGAAGCTGAGGCGAAGCTGTTCGGAGGAAAAATACCGGTTCGCAAAAATGCCGGCGCCTCCTGTGTTTTCATTATTGATGCGGCTTCCCGAATAATAGGAAAGTCGTACCCTTACTTCCGGTGCCCAGTTGTTTGTATCGTTGCCATGGCGAACATTGAGTAGCAGGCCTGCGCCGCTCAGCGTCTGTTTTGCCGGCACTTTAGACGGATACGCATCGTGGTTATAGCCATACTGGTAAAAGTTCCGGTGCAATACGTTCAGGTCTATATCCGCAGCAGTATTCCCTTTTCGGTAAGTGCCTTTCGCGTCAATATTCGCAAGCAGTTGCTGCTGATAAGCCAGTGAGCTTTTCTGACTGAGTAATCCGCCGAAAAGCTGTGCGTTGAAATAGCGACCCTGGAGGATATCAGTTCCCCCTTCCAGCAGTATGCTGTGACGATTGCCGACTCCCGCTTTCAGGTAATGCCTGAATCCGCCACCTGCCGAATCGTTCAGCAACGCCAGAGGCTGCAGAGGTGAAGGCTTATAGGTGTAAGCAGGTGAATACTGGGGCACCTGGTAATCAAAACGGGGTGTCGTGCGTAAGCGTGGCGGTAGTACAGGTACAAGACTCTCCTTATCGGCCTGCTTTACCTTGGGCTTATATATCTGTGTGATCTCAATTCTTGTGGCACGGATCGTTGTGTCCGCTTCGGTCTGCGCCTGCGCTGCCGGTATGGCCGTAGCCAATAACCCGAAGGATAATAACTGTTTACGGTTCATCATTATTCGCCTTCCTTAAGTTTACTTTTTCCTTTTTCCAACAACTTCACCTCTTCCAGTTTGCGTGTGGCATCCTGACGCAGGCTCTCATTTTTTACATTCCGGATGATACTCTGCAAAGTGGCTTTTGCATTAAAATAATCTTTCTGTGCGATGAATACATCGGCCATCAGCAGATAGCATTTAGTGTTCCAGTAACTGCTTCCGGATGTGGTACGGATCGCTTCCGTCACCGCACTTTCGGCTGCTGCGGTTTTCTTTTGCAGTAATGGCAGCCTGGCCATCTGGTATTGTGCTTCGGCAGCGGTCTCTATATTTTTAGATGTCGCAGCCTGTTGCAGCAAAGATGCAGCTTCTTCAAAATTTTCTTTCCGGACCGCGGCATTGCCTTTGATCAGCATTGCTTCCGTCTTCATTTCTTCATCAATCTCAGGAAGTGTAAGCAGGGTGTCTGCATAATTGGCGGCAAGACCGTCCGACATCCTGTCTGCGCTGAACATCATACCTCGGTACGCAACAGCCAGCTCATTTTTGCTTTCTGCAATGTTGCGCAATTGGGCGTAATACCTGCCTGAAGCAGAATAATTTCCCTGCGTATATGCAATGCCGGCCGCACGTTGCGCGGATGGTTCCGTAAAGTCGCTCCAGCCGCTGCCCAGCACTTTGTCGAAATGCGTGAGCGCAGAGTCATACTGTTTCAGCTGGTAATAAGCTTCACCGCCGTAATAGTGTGCTTTAGTACTGAACAATCCGTTCGGATAGCGCTCCAGGTATTTATGCATGGCGGCAGCAGCTTCCGCGTATTTACCGGCTACATACTGAGTTTCTTCCGCCTGGTAATACAAAGAGTCCGTGTCCCCTGCATTGCCGCTATCGGTATTCAGGTTGTTGTCCTTCAGGAATTTCAGGTAAGCATCCGGTTTGTTGGTGCTTACATACAGCGATTTCAATCCATCGAGGGCAGCCTGCTTTTCTTCGGAAGCAGGATATTTCCTGATCACTGCCTGGTAGGTTTCGATTGCTTTGGAAGTATTTTCCGCTTCCTGGTAAGCAAATGCGATTTTCACCAGGGCTTTGGATGCAAGGTGTGGTGCATTCTGATCGTTGATCTTCTCAAAATGGCTGATGGCATCTTCAAATTTATTGGCATCCAGCAACAGGTCGCCCAAAGCATAGTGGGCTTCCGGAAGATATTGAGATACCGGGTTGCGCTGTGCTACGATCTGCAACAGGATATCTGCCTGTTCGGTTGTTTTGCCCTGAAGTCCGAGCAGTGTACTTTTCTGAAACAGCGCATAGTCTGCGTCGGCGCCTTTTGCAGCGATGAGCTTATCATACAGGGTGATCGCCCTGGCGTAATCTTTTGCCAGAAACGATGCATCCGCTTCGCGTAAAGCCGCGTCTGAAGCCAGCTTCTGGGAAAACCCTTCTGCTGCATTTTTATTCTGTGCCTGGGCAAAATATTTTGCAGATCCGTTATAATCACCGGTATGCAAAGCCGCATAACCCATGGTGATCAGCGCGTGCTGCACCGTTACATTCGGTGCAATAGCTTTTACACCTGTATTATTCGTTTGCAGGAAAGCCGTGCCATGTTGTATCGCATCTTCATAATTCTTCAGCTGATATGCAACTTCGCTTCTCCAGAAATGAGCCGCAGCGAGATATTCATCCGGCACGCCTTTTTCAATGGCAGCATCTAACAGGCTTGCAGCATTGGAATAGTGTTTCTGCTGCAGTTGTTTCAATGCAAGACTATAAGCCGCACGCTGAATCAGTGCCGGATCTGCGTTCGGCGTTTGCTGTAAAGTATTATATGCTTCTTCATAATTGCCGGATTGCAATAATTGCGCGGACAATACGTCTGTAGCTTCTTTGCGGTCTTCACCATCGGGATAATCACTAAGCAGCTTCTGCATTTGTGCGATCCCTTCTGCAGTGTAACCCAGTTCAAACGCCAGTTTACCGGAAAGCAAAGTCGCGTGCTCTGCAATCGATCTGTTATAATCCATTGAGCCGGCCAGTGCAAATGCATTTTTTGCTCCTCTTTTGTCGTCGGTTTGCAGGAAGCAATCACCCAGGAAGTACATCGCTGTCTGACCCAGGCTATCCTGGCTGCTGCTGAGCTGTCGGAACTGTTCAATTGCCTTGGAGAATGATTTTACCCTGTAGTAGGAGTAAGCCATCTCATAAAGATCCTGTTTGCGTATCTGATCGGATTTCGCGTAATAGTATTCAAAATAAGGTAAGGCCTGTTCGTATTGCTCCTGTTCAAATAAACACTGAGCAGCCAGCAAATGAAATTCGTTGTCGTAGAAAGAAGGAGTTGGCCTGGACATTTCCTCACGCGCTTTTTGCAGCGCAGCGCCGGTCTGTCCCTGAAAATAACGGATCTCTGCGATATAATAGGGTACAACTCCCTTATACGCATCCATCTGTTCGATCTTACTGAAGCTCTTCAATGCATCGTCAAACCTGCCGCGGTTATACGCAAGCAGTCCGTAATAATAATGTGCGGGCGCGCTGTACGGACCTTCCACATCTTTTACAGAGGAGAGGATGCTTTCAGCCTCCTCGAACTGATGATCGTTGAAGAGCGCGTAAGCCTTTTCAAATTTGGACGAGGCTACTTCTTTATTGCTGAGATTATCGATGCCCGCCTGTTTATAAGCTTCCGCCGATGCTGCCCATTTCCGTGCATGAAACAATGCCCTGGCTCTCGCAAGCGCTACACGTTCACGATAGGCTTCGGATATAAAAGCTGAATCTGCTTCGCTGGTGGTTCCGGAAGAAAGCAGCGCTATGGCTTTCAGATAACGGGCCCGGTCTGTATTCAGTATCGGGTCGTCTTTCATATACAGCGCAACGCGTGCATCCAGATGTTGCTGTGCGGAAAATGCAGCGGCGCCGTACAGTTTCTGATCCAGCAGCAGTTCCGACTGATGTAACCAGGAGTTATAGCCATTATAAGGCATATGCAACTGCCCCGGCGCCAGTTGCGCGGTACACAATGCATATGCCAGAACAGCAATACTTTTCAGGCCGGGTGTATCCTTTGAAGTAACGCTCATAATTCTTTAGTTCATTAAAATCTCCAGCTCAGATTCATACTCGGGAATACCGGCAGCTGGTAATACACTTTATTGTCAAGACGGTTTACGTAAAAAATATTATTACGATCGTAAACGTTGGTAACCGCAACTGTCGATTCGATGCTCGAGTAGCGCCCTACCTTGAATATTTTTTTCACGGACAGGTCCAGGCGGTGATAATCCGTCAGACGACCGCCATTGATAGTAGTAGAATAAATGGTATTGATGCTTCCGTTCTGGGTAACAGGATTAGATGCAAGTCCGTTCCCGGTAATGTTCACCTGCTCGTTGAAGCCCTGTGTCTGCGTGAATGGGAACGGAGATCCGAAGTTGAAGCGTGCTGAAATTTCCCAGTCTTTTTTCTTGCCGGCAGTGTACGCTCCCACAAGGTTTACATTCACACGACGGTCGAATGGAGGAGGATACGCTTGTGTGGTGTAGGTAGTGTCATAATTCTCCAGGCGCGTGGTATAGGTGATCTTCTGATAAGAAACCACACCCCACAGGTAAATGCGCCCCACTGTATATTTAACCGAGAAGTCGATACCTGCTGCTTTTCCATGATCTGCCTGGAAGTCGCCGGTATTGATAGGGTTTACACCTTTGGTTCTGTTCAGTTGAATGATCTGAGAGAAGTTTTTATACCAGGGTTCAATATTAAACTCCAGATTCTTTACGTCGAACTCCACACCTGCAACCGCATGCTGCGCACGCTCCAAGTTTGTGGCCGTATATTCCCTGTCCGTATTCATGATCTTCTGGTCCGGGCTCAGTACAAAACCGGTGAAATAGTTCACTACATCGCGATCTGATTTCAGTCCCACAATATTCTGGGAATACAGACCCGCTGCGGCTTTGAAGCGCAGATTGCTGTTTACGTTGAACTTCATGTTCAGCCTTGGCTCGGGAGAGAACTTATTCTGGGAAGAGTAGTACTGCAGGCGAACGCTTGGCTCGAGGATGAATCGCTGATCGAATATCTTTTTATATACAAAGAATGCAGATGCAGTGGTGTTGTTACGATCGAAGTTGGTGGTCGCGCCGATAGAGTTGGTGTAATCAAGCTTTGTATTCTGTCCGCCTACTTCAATTCCATAGTTCAGCGTGCTGTATTTCGGGAAAAAATACGTGAAGTTGATGCCTGCCTCGAAGCTGCTGATTGAACTGGAGCGTGGACTGAAATTTACTTCGTTCGCATCAATGCTGTATTTAGAATAAGCAAACTTACCATTGATGAGTGAGGAAGAACCGGCTGGAGATACGACGAATGTGGTACCACCACCGTAAGATTTCCAGTTGAATGTGGCATTGGCCGCACCTGCGCTGTTCAGTACAGACGCTTTATCGTTAAAGTTAAACCCGAAGAGGTTCAGCTTAGATCCGTTACCACCGCTGAAAGTTACCTTGCCATAGGCATCCGTGAATGAGTAGGGAAGTCCGTTTTTAAATTCGTCTCCGAGTCCGCTGTAAAGGGCTTTTGAAGATTGATCCAGATAGCTGTGTTTTACGGAAAGCAGGAATGTGGAGCTGCTTCCGTCATCGCTTTTTTGTTTTGCCAGCGGGCCTTCCAGCATTCCACGCACCATAATAGGTGAGGCAGAGAGCACACCGGAAAGGCGCTGGTTGTTTCCGTCTTTTGTATGGATATCGAGGATAGCGGAACTGCGGTTACCATAGGTAGCATTGAAGCCTGCTGTGATCACATCTGCAGAGCGGATGGCATCTGTTTCGAAAACAGAGTACAGGCCGATAGAGTGGAATGGATTATAGATCGTCACGCCATCCAGCAGGATACCGGTTTGTGCCGGAGATCCTCCGCGGATATACAGCTGGCCTCCCTGATCACCGGTGAACGTTACGCCCGGTGTTACCTGGAGGAACTGTGCGATGTCCGGCTCACCACCCGAACTCGGTAATAATTTAATTTCTTTAGGTGTGATAGTGGTCGTACCGATATTCACCCTTGTCATTTTCTGGATCTTTCTGCCGGAAACGTTAACTGCTTTCAGCTCAAGTCCTTTGTTGGTGAGGTAGATCTTTTTGGATTCGATATCACCGGCCGCCAGTTTGATGGTGGTAAATACGGTATCATATCCGAAAGACGTCGTCATGAGGGTATACGTACCTGCGGGCAGCTGGGAAATGGTGAAGTATCCGTTTTCGTCGGATTGTGCGCCGAGTTTAGAGCCTTGCACGAATATGTTGGAGAAGCTCAGGGGTTCGCCCGTGGCCCGCTCATAAACGAATCCTTTAATGATACCGTTAGCTCCGGATTGGGCTATCGCATAATGTGAAACAGACAATGTTGCCATTGTCGCAATGGATAAAATTTTGCGCATACAAAATAGCCCGTTTGAAACCGGGCGCTTTTTTAATTAAAAAATTGACAGCCAAAGATAAGGATTTAGGGTTTCAGGCTGTAAAAACAAAGTTAATAACGCCGGAGCACAGTGTTTAGTACCATACAGGGCCTTTTGTGGTAAAAAAGCCAAACTCGTAAGTAGATAATCCTGCATCTTTGCTGCTGTTTTAAAGAATCAGTTCCATGTTCCCAGCAGAAGCGCAGAAGCGCATATTTGATCAGGCTAAATCTATCCTGCACTCATCTCCTGATGCTTCAGAAATTTTGGTGACGCATCTGAAGGAGATCATCCGTTTTGCCGATTGGAAATATTACGTGGAAAGTGATCCTGTTTTCGCCGATGAAGAATATGACCGGCTTTTTGCGCTGCTCAAATCAATGGAAGCGGCGCACCCCGAATGGCTGGCAGACGATTCTCCGACTCAACGCGTAGCACTGGGTTTGTCTGAACGTTTACCCACAGTTGCGCACCTGGTTCCGATGCTGAGTCTCGACAATACCTATAATGCGGATGATCTGCGTGACTGGGCGCGGCGTTGCGAAACTGCTATTGCCGGAGAGCCGATTACTTACTGTGTTGAGCCTAAGTATGACGGCGCCAGCATATCGCTTATATATGAAGCGGATCGCCTTTCCCGGGCTGCTACCCGTGGTGATGGAGTTTCAGGTGAGGAGATTACCAATAACGTAAAACAGATCAAATCCATACCCCTTAGTGCGGCGTTTGCTCGGGGAGGCGTGCGCCAGCTGGAAATCCGCGGTGAGGTGGTGATCCATAAAGAAACATTTGCGGGCCTGAACCGCCAGCGTGCGTCTGAAGGACTGGCTCCGCTGGCCAATCCGCGTAACGCGGCTTCCGGTACTTTACGTATGCTCGATCCGGCTGAAGTAGCTAAAAGAAAATTATCTGCAGTACTGTATCATATCAGTGATTACAGCCTGCTCGGCGGAGCCGGTATACCTGCCTCCCTGCATACGCATTACGATTCGCTGAAATGGCTGCAGGAACTGGGGTTCCCCACACCTGTGAAGGAGATCAAATTGTTTACGGACATAGATGGAGTGATCGGCTTTTGCGCAGATTTCGAAACAAGAAGGGATGAGTTGCCTTATGAAATAGACGGACTCGTAATTAAAGTAAATGATTTTGCGCAACAGGAGCGCATGGGCATGACGGCGCATCACCCGCGATGGGCGGTTGCATATAAATTCAAAGCCAGACAGGCTACCAGCAAATTGCGTGCAGTGGAATTTCAGGTCGGCAGAACAGGTTCGGTTACACCGGTTGCAAAAATAGACCCCGTAAATATAGGTGGGGCAACCGTTTCTTCCATATCGCTTTTCAATGAAGATGTGGTGCGTGAGAAAGACATTCATATCGGCGATACAGTGCTTGTGGAGCGCGCAGGTGACGTAATCCCCTATATCGTTAAGGCATTACCTGATCTTCGCGACGGGACCGAGCAGGAAATTCTGTTCCCCACCCACTGTCCCGTTTGCGGAGAAATGCTGGAACGCCCGGAAGATGAGGCCGTATGGCGCTGCATCAATTTTGCCTGTAAGGCGCAGGCCGTCGAGCGTATTCTCCACTATTGCAGTAAAGATGCGATGGACATCAGGGGTATGGGTGAGTCGAATGTGGCTCGGTTCTTTGAACTGGAGCTGATCCGCTCGGTACCGGATCTGTACCGGATCGACTGGACCCAGGTTGCAGCGCTGGAAGGATTCAAGGATAAATCGGTAAGCAATCTTCGTGCAGCGGTCGATGCATCGCGCGAGCAACCTCTGAACCGGCTTATATTTGGTCTGGGAATCCGTCACGTGGGTGAAACGACTGCTAAGAATCTGGCCCGTAAGGTCACTGATCTGCGTGATTTTTACAGCTGGACGGAAGAACAGTTTATCCGTATCGAAGATATCGGCCCGAAGGTGGCCGCGTCGCTTGCTCATTTTTTCGCATCGCATGATAACCGGGAAAGTATCCAGGCACTGGCCGATGCAGGGGTGAATATGATCAATACACAATCCGCTGTATTGCAGCAGGAAGGAGCTTTCAGCGGAAAGACATTCCTGTTTACCGGCACCCTGTCGCAAATGAAACGGAGCGATGCCGAAGCGAAAGCTGAGGCGCTGGGAGCGCAGATACTGGGTGGTGTGAGTTCCAAGCTTAACTACCTGGTAGTCGGCGCAGATGCCGGCTCCAAGCTCGAAAAGGCCAAGAAACTCGGTACGGTTATCATCCTGACTGAAGAAGAGTTCATCCGCATGCTGGAAACATCTGCAAATTCCTGATCAATAAGTTCTGTATTATATTATGAAATCTTTTGCAAGCGATAATTATGCCGGCGTATTGCCCGAGGTGATGGATGCGATCCTGGCGGCTAATAAGGAACATGCTTCCTCATACGGCAACGATCCGGTTACGGCCTCATGCAATCAGCTCTTCGCCGATATCTTCGGGAATGATCCGATGGTGCGTTACGTGTTCAATGGAACCGGAGCAAACGTACTCAGTGTAAGTGCATGTACCCAATCCTTCAACGCAGTTTTATGCGCCGACATATCACACATCTGTAACGATGAATCTTCCGCACCGGAAACATTTACCGGCTGCCGTTTTTTTGCGCTGCCGACAAACGCGCAAGGAAAGCTGGAGCCGCAGACAATAGCCGCGCGCCTGATCCGTAAAGGAGACATGCATTTTCCCCAGATAGCCATGGTGTCGCTTACGCAGAGCACGGAATACGGGACGGTTTACACGCTGGAAGAGTTGAAGGCTATCAGCGCTGTGTGCCGGCAGCATAATGTATACCTGCATATCGACGGTTCGCGCCTGTTCAATGCGCTTGCGTCGCTGCAATGCAGTCCGGAGGAATTTGTACGTGAATCCGGAGTCGATATCCTTTCGCTGGGGGGAACAAAATCAGGTATGATGTATGGTGAAGCCGTGCTGGCATTTCATCCCGACCTGAAACCTTTGCTCCATTATAAGCATAAGCAATCGATGCAGCTTGCCTCGAAGACACGGTTTATAGCAGCCCAGTTCATTGCGATGCTGCAGCACCAGCTCTGGTTGCGCGGAGCCGGTCATGCGAATCAGATGGCGCAATACCTGCAGCAAGCTCTGCAGACAGCCGGGCAGGTGAAGATCACAAGGCCTGTACAGGCGAACGTAGTATTTGCATGTATCCCGGAATCGTGGAATGAAGTGCTGATGCAGCATACTCCTTTTTACGTATGGCGTGAAGACATCAACGAAGTACGGCTCATGTGTGCCTGGGATACGCAAAAAGAAGAGGTCGACGCTTTTGTTGCGCTTGTTGCACAGATTGCAGGCTAAGCCTATTGCTCTGCAAAACGCTTGTCGCTGACAAATGTTTCGTCGTCGAGTGTTTTGAGGAAAGCTTTCAGATTACTGCGCTCTGCGGAAGACAGCTTCAGGCCGTCTTTCACGAGCGGGTCCAGCGATGGACTGGCATAAATACCGCTCTCCATCTGATCCAGCACCTGATCTATTGTTTCAAAACGGCCATCGTGCAGATAGGGAGCCGTATAGCTGAGGTTGCGCAGGCTGGGGACTCTGAATTTATACAGGTCGTCGGGGGACAGCGTGATGTGGGCGCGACCGCTGTCGTTGTTAATGCCCGGTTTGATACCCACGTTGCGGAAACTATGATCTGTAAATAGCGGAGCCGGATGGCACGTGGCGCATTTGCTTTCAAATACAGTGAGTCCGGCTGCTTCTTCATCTGAGAACTGCGCCTGTCCTCGCTGCACTTTGTCGTATTTGGCATTGTCGGAGACCATTGAACCCATAAATTGAGCAAGGGCCTTAAGCATACGCTGGGAAGTAATTTCGTCCGTTCCGAAAGCTGCGATAAACATTTTATGGTATTCGGCATCGGCCTTCAGCTTATTCATCACATTGTCCAGGGTTTCATCCATTTCAACCGGGTTAGTGATCGGCGCAGTCGGTTGTACCTCGATATGATTAACACCACCGTCCCACATGAATGACGTATTCCAGTTCAGGTTGAATAACGCGGGGGAATTGCGGTTGCCCAGCAGCCCGTTGACACCATGGCTTACATTATGACCCGTTTGCGAGAACGCGGCGAACGACTGGTGGCAGCTGCCGCAGGAGGTGGAGCTGTCTTTGGATAAGCGCGTATCGTAGAACAGCTTACGTCCAAGCATAAAACCTGCTTTTGTCAGCTGATTATCTTTAAATGCGTAATAAGGGGAAGGCCATCCCTGCGGAACGGAAAAACTAATATCCCAGGATGCGTTCCCGGGATAGTCCGGTATAGCCGCATCCTTTTTACAGGCTGCAAACAAACCCATACAACCCAGGGCTGTTACCATTATAGCTTTAAGATATCTTTTCATAGACGGATTTCAAAATTACGTAAAAGCGAAGTAGCTTGGCCGATAATTTACCCAGATGAACCTGAAGATATTGGGAAATAATTCGGCGCTTCCGGCTTATGACCGTTATCCCACCTGTCAGATCGCGGATATCGGAGGCATTTCCATTATGATTGATTGTGGCGAGGGCGCGCAGATATTGCTCCGGAAACACAATGTCAGCTGGCACCGCATCCGCTATATTTTTATCAGTCATCTACATGGTGACCATTACTTCGGGTTACCGGGCTTTCTGAATTCCATGAGTCTGCTCGGACGTACCGTACCGCTCACGCTTTTTGCTCCTGCTGAACTTAAACCTATCTGGGACGCCATACTCGATGTCGCATTCACCAAGTTGTCTTACGAGCTCACATTTGTACCGCTGCCCGCAGGGAGATCGGTATTGTTGGATACACCTGTAATACGGCTGGAGAGCTTTCCCGTGGAGCATCGTATTTTCTGCTGCGGACTGAAAGTTACGGAAAAATCCAAAGGACGGAAACTGCTTCCCGAACGATGCCGTTATTATGAAATACCGGCGGCCTATTACAAGCAGCTGAAAAGCGGGGCGGATTATGAAACCAGATCCGGAGCAATTATCAGGAACGAATGGGTTACCACAGAAGGAAAGCCGGACAAAGTGTACGCCTACTGTGCAGACACCGTTTATACTGATTCTTTTCTGGACATGGTGGCGCATGTGGATCTGCTCTACCACGAAAGCACTTACCTGAATGCAGATGCGGAAAGAGCTGCTGCCCGCTTTCATGCAACGGCAGGTCAGGCGGCGGAACTCGCAAAAAAGGCGCGAGTGAAAAAGCTTCTGCTGGGCCATTATTCATCAAAATACAAGTATATCGATGATTTTCAGGAAGAAGCGAGAGCTGTGTTCTCCGAATCCTATGCAACGTCCGAGGGAGATGATTTTGTGATCTGAGGCATGTACTTAAAATTAACGAATTGCCTGATCTGTAATACCGATATATCAGGCAGGCTGATTACCTTTGCGGCGCAATGCAAATAGAAATATTAAAATCAAAGATTCATCACGCTAAAGTGACCGAGGCGAATCTGCATTACGTCGGAAGCATTACCATTGATGAAAATCTAATGGATGCCGCAAATATCATTGAGCATGAGAAAGTTCAGATCGTGGTGCTGGAAAACGGAGAGCGCATCGAAACTTATGTGATCAGGGGTACGCGCGGAAGTGGTATGATTTGCCTGAACGGACCTGCGGCGCGTAGGGTTTCTGTGGGAGACACGCTGATCATCATGTCTTATTGCCAGATGGATTTTGAACTGGCCAAACAACATAAGCCGGTGGTGGTATTTCCGAAGCCGGACAACCAATTGTAATCTTATCCCTAAAATGCTGCCATGAACAAGAAAACCGTCCTGCTTTTAATTCAGTATGCTGTTTTTTTCGGTTTAGGATTCGCATTGATTTACGGGCAATATAAACAGCTTACACCTGCCGATATGGCCGACCTGCGTGCTTCTGTAGACCAGGTGAGCCAACGCTGGTGGATCTTTATCCCGATCGCTATTGTCGGGTTTCTCTCTCATTTTTTCAGGGCGCTGCGATGGAAGCTGATGCTTGAATCGCTGAGCATCCGTCCTTCTGTTCTGAATATCACCGGTGCCGTCTTTATCGGATACATAACCAACCTGCTGATCCCTCGTATGGGTGAGGTGGCTAAATGTACGGTTATGGCAAAATATGAAAATGAACCGGCCGATAAGCTGATCGGTACTATCGTTGCCGAAAGGGCTTTCGATATGGTTTGCCTCCTGCTGATATGTGTACTCACTTTTCTGGTTCAGATGGACGTGGTAACCGCTTACCTGCAACACCTGTCCGGTCAGTCTCGCGGGTAAGAACCTTCCGCTGCTGGTCGCAGCAGGTATCGCAGGTCTGCTGGCGCTTGTCGGCGGACTGGTATTTATATACCGCAGGAATAAGGACGGCAAGATCGGTAAGTTCATCAAAGGGCTTGCTGAAGGGGTCGGCTCTATTCTCACGCTGAAACGCCGTGGTGCATTCCTGGGCTATACATTCCTGATCTGGGGCTCTTACCTGTTCCTGATCGTACTCGGTTTCTGGGGATTGCCTGCCACTGAAGGACTGACCATCGGAGCCGCGCTCTCCGTACTCGTTTTCGGAAGCCTCGGTATGATCGTCACACCGGGCGGGCTCGGAGCTTATCCGCAGGCATTACAGCTCGTATTGTCTATGCTGTATGCAGTACCCGCATCTTTTGCGCTGGCGTTCGGATGGATATCCTGGCTGGCCCAGACGCTGATCATTCTCGTCTTTGGTTTAATTGCACTTTTTGTGCTTCCTCTTTATAATCGTGCACGCCATGAGCAAACTCCAGTGGATCCAGCAAAAAATTAAAACCCTTCCCGAAGCGGTTACAGCCGCAAATGCACAACGCGTTCGCGGAAAGAAGATCGTTTTCACCAACGGTTGCTTCGACATCCTGCATCACGGTCATCTGGATTTGCTGGCAAAGGCAGCCGACGAAGGGAATATTCTGATCGTGGGCATTAACACCGATGCCTCTGTGAAAAAGCTTAAAGGCGAAAAGCGACCTGTAAATACGCAGCAGGATCGCGCGTTCCAGGTGGCATCGCTGCTCTGCGTGGATATGGTGGTATTATTTGATGAAGATACTCCCCTCACGCTCATAGAAGCGCTCCGGCCGGATGTGCTGGTCAAAGGCGGCGATTATACCTTCGATACTATAGTAGGTGCAAAAGAAGTGTCTGGACGCGGAGGTAAAGTTGCGGTGATTCCGTTTGTCGAAGGATATTCAACTACCGGCTTGATGAGTGTGATCCGTGGATTGTAATTGTGCATTAACGGATTTTAACCTTCTATAGTCTTTCAGGAAAGATGCTATCATCAGCCCCATCAGGATAGGAAGAACAATAAAGCTTAGCTTATTGTAAAATAAAGCACCCTGAAAATCCATGTGAATCAGATGTTGGCAGGCACGGGACATCCCACATCCCCAGCAGTCTTTACCGGTGATCAGTTTAGAAATGCAAATAGTATACTGTCCGTTATCGAATGTGTAAGCGGGTAATGCCAACAGGCATAAAGGAAAAATGACCAGGATACTCATCCTGGCCATTAATTTAATCTTTTGCTTTTGATAATATCTTTTAGAGAGTTCTGTCATAAGAGCTGTCTTTAGGTCCGAGGTCTCCGGTTAAGATGCGGATAAAATCAATAAGGGCCCAAATACCGCAACCTCCGCCGGTTAACAGTTGCACAATTCCCTGCCAGGTGTATCCCAGATAGAAACGGTGAATACCTAATCCACCCAAGAAAAAGCAAAGCAATGCTGCGGCAAGCTGACTTTTATCTAAAGCAGATTTGGCTTTATTGTGCTTTACAGCTTCAGCCTTTACGGAGCTCACCGCCACTTCATTTTTTTGGTTCGAGGCTACTTCGGGGATTGTTGCAGTTGCGGTTTTTTCCGTGATCGGAAAAGCTGCAAACGAGTCGGTGATGTTGAGGATGTTCATGCATGCGATGGTGTAGATCGCGATCGAAAGTGTGATGATAAATTTTCTCATAGAGATGATTTTGTTTTAGTTTCGCAAAAATAATAATTGCGATGAATTTTTATAATAATTTTCCAAGTTTGTATAAAAAAATTTTGTCCATGCTTCTATTGGCACCTTTTGGAGCGTTTGCGGAATCTTCAGATTCTCTTACGTTTACAGGTACCTTAAGTGTTGCCAGTGCTTCCACTTACACATATAAATTAGTTATTGCACCTTACAATGGGAAGTGGGCCGGATATACTTTGTTAGATGAAGGGGGCATTAATGAAACTAAATCTTCCGTGGGAGTACAGTTTTCAAAAGAGAAAGGCGGGATGATACTTGCAGAAAAAGCGCTTCTTTTTACGCGATCTAAAGAACAGGCCTTTTGTTTTGTTAATGCTGTTTTGAGGATGAGTGGTAAAAATGAAAAGAAAATACTGAAGGGGATGTTTATTGGCAGAGACAAAAGCGATCAATTTTGCGGAAATGGAAATCTGCGCTTTAATGTGCCGGATCGTGCACAATTACTTATGACTCCTGACGGGTCAAAAGATACAAATCTTAATAAGGTGGTTACCAGTTTCATGTCCCAGGATTTTACTGTCGGTTCTACACAAGTGCAATTGGAGTTGTGGGACGGAGGAGCGAATGATCACGATTCATTATCTGTTTATCTAAACGGTAGTTCGGTAGGAGCTCCATTCGAGATTACGTCTGAAAAGCGAACGCTGCAGCTTGATTTGAAATCCGGTAACAATATTGTCCATATAAAAGCACTTAATGAAGGCACCCGACCTCCCAATTCTGCTCGAATTACTATCGTTGACGGAGCCACGCGTTATTCAGTAGTTTCGTATTTGAAAACTGGTCAGCAAGCGACTGTAAAGCTGAAACGAAAGTGATTCAATAACCAAAATTTAATATAGAAATAAATTCCCGCCTATTACATTCGCAGCGCATCATCCAATATTATGAAGAAGATTAAAGAACCGATCGTAAGGGACCTGAGCTGGCTGGCTTTTAATGAGCGCGTATTACAGGAAGCTAAAGACCCGACGGTATCTGTGTATGAGCGTTTGCGGTTCCTGGGTATTTTCTCGAATAATCTGGACGAATTTTTCAGGGTCAGGGTCGCTACACTCAATAAAATGGTGCGCCTTGGGAAGGCTGCAAAAGTGCATCTGGAAGCCAATCCGGAAGGGATTCTCCGGCAGATACAGCAAACGGTGATATTGCAGCAGAATGATTTTGACAATACATATCAGCAGATCATACGCGAGCTCGCACAGCAACAGATATTTATCAAAAATGAGCAGCAGCTTTCTCTGCAGCAGGAAGACTTTATACGTAAATATTATACCGACAAAGTAAGTTCCCAGATTGTTCCGCTGATGATAGAAAGCATTCCGCAGATGCCTTTGCTGCGGGACAAATCTATTTATCTGGCTTGTGTACTGGGCAATAAAGGAAACCGGAAACTGCGCCGTTATGCGTTGATCGAAATTCCCACGAAAGTACTTCCGCGCTTCATCATCATACCCTCTGAAGAACATACCACCGACATTATTCTGCTGGAAGATATTATCCGCTTCAATCTGGGTGCGCTGTTTGCTCCGTTCGGCTTCGACGAGTTCAGCGGCTACATCATAAAAGTAACCCGCGATGCGGAACTAGAAGCCGATAATGATGTGCAGACTTCATTGATCGAAAAACTGGAAAAGCAGATCAAAGACCGTAAGAAGGGTAAAACAACCCGCTTTGTTTTCGACCGTAACCTGGATCTGGGCCTGTTGGACTTCCTGAGCAAGCGGCTCGGTCTGACCAAAAAAGACAACCTGATTCCCGGGGGGCGCATCCATAACTTTAAAGATTTCATGGACTTTCCGGCGTCGGTATTCAGCAACCTGCCCACCCGTCCGAAACCGTTTACGCACCCGCAGCTGAAGCAGCCTTTGCGCATCATGCAGTTGCTGGATCACCAGGACGTGATGCTGCATTTTCCGTATCACTCGTTCGATTCGGTGATCGAATTCCTGAGGGAGGCCGCCATTGATCCGTTTGTGCAGAGCATCAAGATTACCTGTTACCGGCTGGCTAAAGAATCTAAAGTGGTGAATGCACTTGTGAATGCCGTACGTAACGGGAAACAGGTGACGGTGATGCTGGAACTCCGCGCACGTTTCGATGAAGAAGCGAACCTTACCTGGAAAGCAGTGCTGGAAGAGGAAGGTGTGAAAGTGATCCTGGGTGTACCGGATATGAAAGTACATGCCAAACTTTGCGTGATCAAGCGTCGCGAATCCAACAATACAAAATACTACGGGTTTGTATCCACCGGAAATCTCAACGAGTCTACCGCAGCATATTACGGAGATCACTGCCTGCTTACGTCCAATCGCAGTATCCTGGCCGATGTAAACAAAGTGTTCAACTGCCTTGAAAAACCTAAAGTCAATCTTGCGGAATTACGTGCCTGCAAAACATTACCCGTGGCACCGGTGACCATGCGCAGCTACTTTATGGCGCTCATCGACAAAGAAATAGAACTGGCAAAGAAGAAGAAGCCTGCTTCGCTGATCATAAAGCTGAACAGCCTTGTGGATAAGCCGCTTGTGGAGAAACTGCAACAGGCGGCTATTGCCGGAGTGGAGGTTAACCTGATCATTCGCAGCATCTGCTGTCTGATCACACAGCATAAAACCTACAAAAAGAATATTAAGGCTATCAGCATCATTGACGAGTATCTCGAACATGCGCGGGTATTTGTCTTCAATAATGGCGGGAAGCCCAAAGTATTTATCTCTTCCGCAGATTGGATGGTGCGCAACCTGGACCACCGGGTGGAAGCGGCATGCCCCGTTACCGATCCGAAGCTGCAGAAAGAGCTGATCGAGATTCTTAAAATTCAGCTTGCCGGTAATATTAAGACAAGAATTCTCGACAATAATCAGGATAATTTGTATGTTGCATCTGAAGAGAACGAACCATTGATCCGTTCTCAGGAAGAAACTTACCGTTATCTCTTCAATAAGACGAACAATTGATTCTCGCCGCAATTGATATTGGTTCCAACGCAGCCCGCCTGCTCATCTCAGAGGCCGTTCCGTATAAGGGAGGCGGAGTTGATTATACAAAATTGACACTGCTCCGTATACCGCTCCGCCTGGGGTTTGATGTATTCGAAAAGGGCTTTATCTCCCCGGAAAAACAAAAGCAAATGGTCGATACCATGAAGGCCTATAAGCTGCTGATGGATATTTATAAGGTGGAGCACTACCGCGCCTGCGCTACTTCGGCCATGAGAGATGCAACGAATGGTCAGGAAATTATCCGCAACATTGAAAAAGAAACCGGCATCCGGATCGAAATCATAGGTGGCCAGGAAGAAGCTAGTATATTATACGAAACCCACATCGCCGAAAATCTCGGTGATAACAAACCCAGTCTGTACATCGATGTCGGCGGCGGCAGCACGGAGGTCACTTTATTTGCAGATAACCGTATTGTGTTCAAGGAATCATTTAATATCGGCACCATAAGGTTGTTGAATAAATCCGTGACAGAGGAGCAGTGGGAACATATGAAGTGGTATATCAAAACGTATACTGCCGATTATCCTTCGCTTTGCGCGATTGGTAGCGGGGGTAATATCAATAAGATATTTTCGCTTTCGAAGAAGAAGGAAGGGAAGCCCTTACCGCTCGAAGTACTGAAAGATTATTACCGGGAACTGAGTGCGTCCACGGTTGAGGAACGGATGCATCTGTATAATTTCCGGGCCGATCGTGCGGATGTGATCGTGCCGGCTTTGCAGATATATATCGCAGTAATGCGGTGGTGCCGCGCCGATGAAATTTATGTGCCGCGTATCGGTTTGGCTGACGGACTCATCCGGATGCAATACGCACAAAAAAACGGGCAGTCTTTATAAAGGCTGCCCGTTTCCGTTTTTAGTCATGTTGTTTCTTAGCTTCGTCCTCATCGGCGTCATCCAGTTCCAGCCATTGGGAAGATTGAATTTTCTTTTTACCGCGGCCTGCTTTATTCAGCCACAGGAGCATTGCGGGCTGCAGCGTGAGGTTTGTGATCATTGCAAGCAGCAATGTCATGGAGGTAAGGAAACCCAGTGACTTCGTTCCGTCGAAATTAGAAAGGATAAATACACCGAAACCTGCAATCAGGATCAGCGAAGTATAAATAATGCTCAATCCCGTATCGAATATGGTATGGCGCACAGTTGCAGCCACATCATCCTTATACATTTTCAGTTCGTGCTTATAGCTCACGAGGAAACGGATGGTCACATCGATCGTAATGCCCAAAGCCACACTGAATACCAGGACTGTAGACGGTTTGATCGGAATATCCATCCATCCCATGATTCCGGCGGTGGCCAGCAGCGGAATAATGTTTACGGTAAAAGAAATAAATAAAATTCTCCAGGAGTAAAACAGCGCCACCATACATCCGAAGATCATGATAAACGCCAGGATCAGGCTGTCGCGCAGACTGTTGATGATAAATTTGCTTCCCTCGAGGAAGATGATGCTTGATCCGGTAAACGTAACATTGTAGCGACTCGTGTCGAATAATGCATAAGTGATCGGCCGGATGCTGTCGAGCAGGATCGGCAGTTTTACGGAACCCACGTCCTCCATATTGATGCTCACACGCGTCTTCTGTTTGGTGCTATCCATAAAAGTGGCGAGCAGCTGCGCGAACTGATCTTTTTTACCATTAGCCTGCGGATTGGATTTTGCGCGCAGGTAAGGCTGAATGAATGCACCATCCATCATATTGGGTACGCCGTAGCTCGTGCTGTCCCCGTCGTAATACGCCTGACGTGCAAATTTCACACCATCCACGAAGGAAAGAGGATGCCCGAGTTCTTTAAAGCCAGCCAGTTTTGCGCTGAGTTCATCTATTTTCTGAATCGTCGGTAAGGAAACAGCACCGTTTTTACGCTTCGAATCTATTACGATTTCCAACGGCATCACCCCGTGAAAATGTTTTTCGAAAAATTTCAGATCGGTATAAATTTTATCTTTTTTAGGAAGATCGTCGACCACGTATCCGACAGTACGCAGCCTGGCAACGCCGATCAGCGAGAATACCGTCACAGCTGCGGAGATCAGGTAAATGAGCTTGCGGCGGTTGAATACCCAGTTATTGAGTGTAGACAGGATTTTGGTAAGCCAGTTGCTTTCGAGATAATTGGTATGCTTGCTCTTCGGAGCAGGCAGGTAGCTGAATAATGCAGGCAGAAATACCAATGAGATCAGGAACAGACCCATGATATTGATACCGGCTACCAGTCCGAATTCCTTCAATACCTTGCTTTTCGTAAAGAAGAAAACACCGAAACCGATCGCAGCCGTGAGGTTGGTGAACAGGGTTACAATGCCCATACGGTCAACCATGCGCAGCAGGGATTTTGTCTTGTTGCCATGCTTGTGATGCTCGGTATGGTACTTATTCAGGAAATATACACAGTTCGGAATCCCGATCACTACGATCAGTGGCGGGATCAGCGCGGTAAGCATCGTGATCTGGTATCCGAGCAATGTCATGGAACCCACGCTCCAGATAACACCTACTGCTACAGTCACCATAGACGCCAGCACAGCGCTGAACGAACGGAAGAACAGGAACAGGATCACCGCGGTGAGCAGGAAGGATAATCCGAGGAACAAACGCATTTCATTCTCGATCTTGTTGCCGATCTGCGTGCGGATATAAGGAAGCCCGGAATAATGTACTTCCACATTCTGTGCTGCCGCAAAAGCATCTCCAAGCGAAGTCACTTCTGCTATCACACGTTTACGGCCTTTGGACGCGAGCACATCTTTGTTGATATACAGCGCCATCATGTAGGCATGTGTCTCCGGGTTATACAGCAGACCTTTGTAGAAAGGTAGGTTAAGGAATTCATTCTTAAACGCCTCCGTTCCCTGCTGAGCGAGTACTTCGTCCAGCTTTTCCACCTTCAGTTTGTCGTTCAGCGTATCTTTCACGAGGTTGATGGCGGTGGGAATGCTCAGGATATTATCGATCGCATAAGCATGCTGCAACTGATTCACCAGCTGTGCATATGCTTTAAGGAATTCAGGTTCAAAGAATTTATCCGTCTGCACGCCGATCACCATCATGGTGCCGTCCTGCCCGAACTGCTTCTTGAATTCCTGGTACTCCTGGTATTTCGGATTGTCTGTTGGGATCGCGCCGGTAGAATCATAGCTTACCTGCACCTTCGTGGCCTGGTAAGCCATGAAGGCAGTTACCGCCAGAAGCGCTGTTAACAGGTAGATACGAAAACTAATGACAAAGGCTGCAATACGGTGCCACATGCTCTATTGAAAATTGGTTTTAAAGGGGGCGAAGGTAAGGTAATTCAGTTTTTTCGCAGACCGTAAACAGCCCACATGCGGCAATTGAACCAAAGATTAAGATAACGGTCACATTTTATATTAATTCATAGGCGCTTTCGTCCTATAAGTGGCGGCTTTATCGTACTTTCGCGGTCTGATTTGAACAGATGAAAAACATTCGTAATTTTTGTATTATCGCCCATATCGACCATGGTAAAAGCACCCTGGCCGACAGGTTGCTGGAGCATACGAAGACTATTTCCGAAAGGGATATGCAGGCGCAGGTGCTGGATGACATGGATTTGGAGCGTGAGAAAGGAATCACCATCAAAAGCCATGCAATTCAGATCAATTACCAGGTTAAAGGAGAACAATATACACTGAACCTGATCGACACGCCTGGTCACGTAGACTTCTCGTATGAGGTGTCCCGCGCGCTGGCGGCCTGTGAGGGCGCATTGCTGCTCGTGGACGCGTCACAGGGGATACAGGCGCAAACCATTTCCAACCTGTATCTGGCCCTGGATAATGACCTCGAGATCATACCTGTGATCAATAAAATTGACATGGAAGGTGCGATGATCCCCGAAGTAACCGACCAGATCGTGGATCTGATCGGATGCAAACCGGAGGATATTATCCTGGCATCAGGTAAAAGCGGCATTGGTATCGAAGAGATCCTGGAAGCAATTATCACGCGCATACCAGCTCCGAAAGGGGATGTACAGGCGCCGCTTCAGGCACTGATCTTCGACTCCGTATTCAATCCTTTCCGCGGAATCATCATTTACTATCGCGTAATGAACGGAGCGATCCGCAAGGGCGACAAGATCAAATTTATCAATACGCAGGGCGAGTATGAAGCAGATGAGGTAGGTATCCTTAAGCTTACAATGACGCCCAAGAAAGAGGTACTCGCCGGAGACGTAGGATATGTGATCACCGGTATCAAAAATGCAAAAGAGGTAAAAGTAGGGGATACGATCACACTCGTAAATAATGAAGCAAAAGAAGCTATCGACGGATTTGAAGATGTGAAACCGATGGTATTCGCAGGTATCTTCCCCGTTGAGACGGACGATTTCGAAGAGCTGCGCGAGTGTATGGAAAAGCTGCAGCTGAACGATGCTTCCCTCACTTTTGAAACGGAAACCTCACAGGCACTGGGATTCGGTTTCCGCTGCGGATTCCTCGGAATGCTGCATATGGAAATCATCCAGGAACGCCTCGAACGGGAATTCAAGCAGACAGTGATCACCACGGTACCGAACGTTAGTTTCCATGCATACACTCAAAGAGAGAAGAACGTACGCATCATCGTGAACAACCCGACAGAAATGCCGGAACCGACACGTCTGGACCGTATCGAGGAGCCGTTTATCCGTGCGCAGATCATCAGCACACCCGAATATATCGGTAATATCATGACGTTATGCCTCGGTAAACGTGGCATGCTCATGAATCAGAACTACCTCACACCTACACGTGTGGAGCTCACTTTCGAGATGCCGATGGCCGAGATCGTATTCGACTTCTATGATAAACTGAAGTCCAGCACACGCGGCTACGCATCGTTCGATTACACACCTATCGACTACCGTCTTTCCGATATCGTGAAAATGGATATCCTGCTGAACGCCGAACCCTTGGATGCGTTGAGTGCGTTGATCCATCGCAGCCGTGTACAGGACTTCGGGCGCAAACTCTGTGCGAAACTGAAAGAATTACTGCCGCGTCAGCAATTCCTGATCGCGATCCAGGCCGCCGTAGGTGCGAAGATCGTGGCGCGCGAGAATATATCGGCTATGCGTAAAGACGTTACCGCTAAATGTTACGGAGGAGACATATCCCGTAAACGTAAGCTGCTGGAAAAGCAGAAAGAAGGGAAAAAACGGATGCGCCAGATAGGAAGTGTAGAAGTTCCGCAAGAAGCTTTCCTGGCAGTGTTGAAGCTCGACGAATAGCGTGTTTGAACATTAACATATATATACAAGCGGATCTACTCGATCCGCTTTTCTTTTGCATGCTTTTCCGCCGCGTATATACCAGTTACCAAACTTCGTGCAGCGCGGCCTGAGCACCTTATTATTTTTGTTTTGAAACCGACCGAAAATCTCTAATCCCGCATATTCAATGGTAATCAAAAAATTACTGATCGCTAACCGTGGCGAAATTTCCATCCGTATCTCGCGTGCCGCAACCGAGCTGAATATCCAGACCGTTGCCATCTATACGTATGAAGACCGTTATTCCCTGCATCGCTATAAGGCGGATGAAGCATACCAGGTAGGCCGCCAGGACGAGCCGCTGAAGCCTTATCTGAACATCGATGAGATCATTGCGATTGCCAGGAAATGTGGCGCCGATGCCATACATCCCGGTTACGGTTTCCTGTCGGAAAACCCACGGTTCGCGCAGGCATGCGCTGACAACGGTATCATCTTCGTAGGCCCGAAACCGGAAGTAATGGCCGCTTTGGGAGATAAAGTGACGGCAAAGGAAGTGGCACGTAAAGCGCAGGTGCCGATCATCGAAAGCAACCAGGCGGAACTTTCCTCGCTGGAGACCGCTTTGTCTGAAGCGTCTCGCATCGGTTACCCGCTGATGCTGAAAGCCGCTGCCGGCGGCGGTGGCCGCGGTATGCGCGTGGTACACGACGAAGAACAACTGCGCCGGGCCTATCCCGAAGCACGCAGCGAAGCGAAGAACGCTTTTGGCGACGATACCGTATTCCTGGAGAAATTTGTGCCCGATCCCAAACATATCGAGGTGCAGATTGCAGCCGATAGCTTCGGTAACATCGTGCACCTGTATGAGCGCGACTGCTCCGTACAACGCCGTTTCCAGAAAGTGGTGGAGGTTGCGCCTTCTCTCGGCCTCAGCGACGACACCCGTGAAAAGCTGTATCGCTATGCACTGGATATTGCTTCCGCGGTAAATTATAATAATCTCGGCACCGTGGAATTCCTGGTGGATGCAGCGCAGCGTATTTATTTCATTGAGGTGAATCCGCGTATCCAGGTTGAGCATACGGTGACAGAAATGATCACCGGTATTGACCTGATCAAAACGCAGTTATTTGTCGCTTCCGGTTATCGCCTGTCCGATCCCGAGATCGGATTGGGCGACCAGCAACGTATCCCGAAGAACGGATTTGCCATCCAGTGCCGTATCACCACCGAAGACCCGGCTAAAGATTTTAAACCTGACTATGGCACACTTGTAACTTACCGTAATGCTGCGGGTTTTGGTGTAAGGCTGGATGAGGGAAGTACCTACGCGGGTATGAAAATCAGTCCGTTTTTCGACTCCATGCTCGTAAAGGTGAGCACTCAGGGTAATTCGCTGAAAGATGCTTCCCAGAAGATGTTCCGCGCCTTACGCGAATTCCGTATCCGCGGTGTGAAAAACAATATTCCATTCCTCGAAAACCTGATCACGCATTCCCGGTTCATCAGCGGTGATGCGACCGTGGGCTTTATACAGAATCACCCGGAACTGTTCTCTTTTATCGAACGCCAGGACAGAGGCACGAAAATGCTGCGTTTCCTCGCGGATGTTACAGTAAACGGTAATCCGGACGTAAAAATAAAGGACGATACGAAAGTCTTTCAGACACCCGTGATCCCTTATGCTTCACAGCAGGAGTCTTTTCCGAAAGGCACGAAAGATATGCTCACCGAAATGGGACCTGATGCTTTCGCACAATGGCTGCGCCGCGAACAGAAAATCTATTATACAGACACCACATTGCGGGATGCGCATCAGTCTTTGCTCGCCACCCGCATGCGCAGCTATGATATGCTGAAAGTGGCTGAAGCTTTCGCGCGTCAGCACCCCCAGACCTTCAGTATGGAAGTGTGGGGTGGTGCCACTTTCGATGTATGCATGCGTTTCCTGAATGAAGATCCCTGGAAGCGACTCGCACAGCTGCGAAAGGCTATTCCGAATATCCTCCTCCAGATGCTGATCCGCGGTGTGAACGGCGTAGGCTACGCAGCTTACCCCGACAACCTGATCGAACGCTTTATCAGCAAAAGCTGGGAAACGGGAGTAGATGTATTCCGTATTTTCGACTCACTGAACTGGATGGAGAATATCACCCCCTGCATAGAAATGGTGCGGAAGCATACCGGAGGTATCGCCGAAGCGGCGATGTGTTATACGGGAGATATCCTCGATCCGTCGAAGACCAAATACGATCTGAACTATTACCTGCGCATGGGGAAAGATCTCGAGAATGCGGGTGCGCATATCCTTGCGATCAAAGACATGTCGGGTCTGCTGAAGCCTTACGCCGCAAAAGAGTTGATCACTGCACTTAAAGAGACGGTGAACATACCGATACACCTCCATACGCACGATACCTCTTCGCTTCAACCCGCTACTTACCTGATGGCGATCGAAGCTGGTGTTGACGTAGTGGATTGTGCTCTTGGATCACTTTCCGGACTTACATCGCAACCTAACTTTAATTCCGTAGTGGAAATGATGCGTTTCCATAAACGCGAAAATACTTATGATATGGAGGCGTTGAACAAACACTCCAATTACTGGGAAGATGTACGCGAGTATTATTACCCGTTTGAATCCGGTCTGAAAGCGGGTACTGCTGAGGTATTTGAAAATGAAATACCGGGAGGCCAGTATTCCAATCTGAAACCTCAGGCAATCGCGCTGGGGCTCGGTGATAAGTTCGACGATATCAAAAAGATGTACACTACGGTGAACCGCTTGTTCGGTGACATCGTAAAAGTGACGCCAAGTTCTAAGGTGGTCGGTGATATGGCCCAGTTCATGGTAGCCAACGATATTACCGAAGAAGATATTTTCGAAAAAGGGGCAGGCATTTCATTCCCGGAATCCGTGCAGCAGTTTTTCAAAGGAGAGATCGGTCAGCCTACCGGCGGGTTCCCGAAACAATTGCAGGAAATCGTACTGAAAGGTAAAGAAGCGTTCACCGACCGTCCGAACAAACACCTTGCACCAATAGACTTTGATGCGGAATTCGCTGCGTTCCGTGAAAAATTCGGACAGGACCTCGAAGAGACAGACTTCCTTTCTTATAAGTTTTATCCGAAAGTGTATGAAGACTACCTGAAATTTTACCGTGAATACGGGGATGTTTCCGTAGTGCCGACGCTTGTGTTTTTCTACGGACTGAAGCTGAGGGAGGATATCACGGTTGAGATCGCACCGGGTAAAACCCTCCTGATCCGTTTATCAGGTATTGGACCGGTAAATGAGCAGGGCGCGCGAACAGTATTCTTTAAACTGAACGGTCAGGCAAGGGCGATAGAAGTGATGGATCGTTCGGTGAAGGTGGAACGCAGGGAGAACAGGAAAGCGGAAAGCGGCAACAGCGCACACGTAGCCGTGCCATTGCAGGGATTATTATCTAAGATACTCGTGCGCAAAGGAGATAAGGTAGGGAAGAATCAACCTTTGTTCGTCATCGAAGCGATGAAAATGGAAACCAATGTGGCAGCCGTGAACGATGGTGAAATTGAGGAGATTATATTGTCCGAAGGCACGCTGGTGAATACAGGAGATCTGGTGGTGATTTTGAAATAAAATGGGTTTATGGGGTTCGTTTTTGACACACGAACCCCGTTTTCTTTTAAAAACATGCTGAAATACCTGACAGGTAAGGCTTTTGAGGAGCCTGTAAATTTTTTTTGACTTTGTTTCAAACAAAAATTTCTATTATTGCACCCCACGGATTGCTTTTTTTACCATAAAAGGCAATCCGTACTTATAATATATCTAACGAAAAGATGGCTAAAAATCTGTTGATAGTTGAGTCGCCGGCAAAGGCCAAAACCATTGAAAAGATCCTGGGATCAGACTTCCAGGTGAAATCATGTTTTGGACATATCCGCGACCTGGTGAAGGAAGACATGGGGATCGACGTACATAACGGGTTTAAGCCCAAATACACGGTTTCTCCTGATAAAACAAAGGTGGTCAGCGAACTGAAGAGTCTTGCCAGGAAAAGTGAGGAAGTGTGGCTGGCAACGGATGAGGACCGTGAAGGGGAAGCGATCAGCTGGCATCTTTGTGATGAGATGGGACTGAACCCTGCAACAACCAAACGTATTGTATTCCACGAGATCACTAAGCCTGCGATCCGTAAGGCGATAGAAACACCACGCACGGTGGATATGAACCTTGTGAACGCGCAACAGGCGCGTCGCGTGCTGGACAGGCTTGTCGGGTTTGAGATCTCGCCGATACTCTGGCGCAAGATGAGCATGCAGAAAAATCTGTCTGCCGGTCGTGTGCAGTCTGTGGCGGTGAAACTTATTGTGGAGCGTGAACGTGAGATCAATCACTTTAAAGTAGGCTCGGTATATAAGGTGGAAGCCTGGTTCAAAGCCCAGGACATCAATGGCCGGGAAGTGCTGTTCAAAGCCGCCGGACCGGAAAAGCTTGCGGATGAGCAGAGCGCGCATGCGTTCCTGCAATCCTGTGTGGATGCAGCATATAATGTAAGCGATATCCAGGTAAAGCCGGCTAAACGCACCCCAGCAGCGCCGTTTACCACATCTACGCTGCAGCAGGAGGCTGGCCGTAAGCTCGGCTATCCGGTCGCACGTACGATGCGCCTGGCTCAGAGCCTCTACGAGAACGGATATATTACCTACATGCGTACCGACTCCGTGAACCTGTCGGAGACCGCATTGGAAGGGGCTGAAGTCGCGATAAGGAAAATCTACGGAGACCAGTATCATAAAAGAAGAAAATACCAGACCAAAAACGAATCGGCTCAGGAGGCGCATGAAGCCATCCGCCCTACCGATATGGAACTCATGCATGTGGAAGAAAGCGATGCCGCCCGCCTGTATGAGCTGATCTGGAAAAGAACCATGGCTTCCCAGATGGCAGACGCAGCATTTGAACGTACCGTCGCGAAGATCGATATCTCCACCAACAGAGAACAGCTGACTGCGAGCGGCGAGGTGCTGATGTTTGATGGTTTTCTGAAGGTATATATGGAAGATAAAGATGATGAAGCCGAATCTGATGAACATAATGGCATGTTGCCTCCGTTAAAGCAAGGTCAGCAGTTGCCTTTTGTGGAGATGAAAGCCACACAGCGTTTCAGCCGTCCTGCACCGCGCTACACGGAGGCCTCGCTGGTGAAAAAGCTGGAAGAGCTCGGAATCGGCCGTCCTTCCACATATGCCCCCACGATCAGCACGATACAACAGCGCGGTTATGTAGAGAAGCGGGATAAGGAAGGTGTCAAACGCCAGTTTGGTACGCTTACCCTGCATGCCGATAACAGCATATCACAGCACACTGCCGAGGAAAATACCGGAGCGGAGAAAAATAAATTGTTCCCGAGCGACCTGGGAATGGTGGTGACCGACTTCCTTTCCGAGAACTTCGAACGCATCATGGACTACGGTTTTACCGCCAAGATAGAAGAAGAGTTTGACGATATCGCAAATGGAAAAGTCATCTGGAATAAGATGATCGGCGACTTCTACAAGCCGTTCCATCACCAGGTAGAACATACCATGGAGACGGCGGGTCGTATTAAAGGAGAGCGCGTGCTCGGTACCGATCCGGCAAGCGGAAAACCGGTGGTAGCCCGCCTTGGACGCTTTGGCCCGATGGTGCAGATCGGTAATATCGAAGATGAAGAAAAGCCGAAATTCGCAACGATCAAAACAAATCAGAGTATCGAGACCATCACGTTTGAAGAAGCAATGGACTTGTTCAAACTTCCGCTGAGCCTCGGTTTGTACCAGGATAAGGAAGTGGTGATCGGCGCCGGCCGTTTCGGACCTTATGTAAAATGGGATGAGCAGTTCATCTCAATTCCGAAAGGCGAAGATCCGCTGAGCGTGGATATGGACCGGGCCATCGAAATTATCAATGAAAAGCAGCAGGCAGATGCCCCGATCGGTTATTATAAAGGACAACCGGTAAGTAAGGGGAAAGGCCGTTTCGGACCATTCCTGAA
Organism: Chitinophagaceae bacterium; assembly: GCA_049840855.1. Classification (GTDB taxonomy): domain Bacteria; phylum Bacteroidota; class Bacteroidia; order Chitinophagales; family Chitinophagaceae; genus Rurimicrobium. The sequence goes on from JASGJF010000036.1 coordinate 42,961, forward strand.
ATGGGGCGATCTGTTCATTAACGTGCCCAGAGCGTACAATTTTGATAATCTTTCGCAGAATGATATCGATGAGCTGATCTCCAAAAAGCTGGAAAAAGAGGCAAACCGCTATATTCAGCAATGGGAATCCGATAAGATTGCGCTCGAAAACGGGCGCTGGGGCCCGTTCATCCGTTTTGGCAAACTCATGCTGAAGCTCGGGCGCAATGAAGCGGGAGAAAAATATACCGAGGATGACCTGCGTGCGCTATCTTTGGAAGAGGTGAAAAAAATGATCACGGATCAGATTCCGGACGCATTTGAAAAGAAGACAAAAAAAGCAGCCGTTAAAAAAGCAGCAGCGACCGGAGCGACCAAAAAAGTGACGGTGAAAAAAGCAGCAGCCAAAAAGGCCGCTTCCGCAGCACCTAAGAAGAAAGCCGTAGCTACCAAAAAAACGAAAGAGTAAGAGTGCTTCCCGAAAAAGAAATACAGGCGCTGTTCCGGCTGATCGACGATCCGGATGATGAGGTGTTCAATACAGTTGCCGATAAACTGCTGCACTTCGGAAAGGAAATTATACCAGGCCTCGAATACCTTTGGGAGACCACTGAGGATGATGAAGTGCAGGACCGTATTTCACAGCTGATCCACCGTGTTCAGTTTCAGGATGTGCAGAGCGAGCTCCGTACCTGGGCATCGGCAAGCAATCCCGAATTATTGCGTGGTGCGATCCTGGTATCGAAATACCAGTATCCTGAACTTAACGTCCCGTTCCTGCTCACCCAGTTTGATAAGATCCGAAGAAACCTGTGGCTGGAGCTCAACAATTACCTGACTCCCCTGGAGAAAGTGGATGTATTCAATGGCATTCTTTACAATTACTACAAGCTGAAAGGACATGAGCTGACCGAGAATGTGCCGGACCGGTTTTTTATCAATCGTGTGCTGGAAAGCAAGAACGGCAACTCCTATACGCTCGGTATTCTGTATGTAGCGCTCTCTGAACTGTTGGATATACCGATTTTCGCAACGGCGGTGCCGCGTCAGTTTTTGCTGGCATATGTGGATAATCTGCAGCATTTCTATACGCTTGATAACTCTTCGCGCAAGCAGAACAGCTTTTATATAGACCCGCAGAACGGGATGATTTACACCCAGCACGATGTGGATGTGTATATAGAACGGTTGAATCTGAACAGCAAGGAAGACAGATTTTTCGAACCTCTGAATTCAAGGGCCGTGATCGTCCGCCTGCTGGAAGAATTGCAGCGTTGCTACCGGCTGAACCAAATGGAAGAGAAAGCCGACGAGATCGAAACGCTGATCAACATTGTAAATCCACCGGCAGAAGACGAATAATCCTACCTTTGCGCTGCTTTATGGTACGTAGCCTCAAGATATTGTTGTTTATCCTTTGTATCGGCCTGTCTCCGGCGTTTGCGCAGGATACGGATACGATAACGATTCCGCCAAAGATGGAAACTGCTGCGGTGAAGGATACGCTGGTACCGGTAAAAAAGAAATTCCAACCTGATGCCAAAAGGGCCGGCCTGTATTCTGCGCTGATTCCCGGCTTCGGGCAGCTGTACAACCGTCAGTACTGGAAAATGCCGATCGTGTATGCAGTGATGGGTACACCGGTATATTTTGCGATCAAACACAACAATGATTATCAGCGCTACCGTAAAGCGTATATATCCCGGCTGGTGAACGAGCAGACCAGCAACGATGAATTCAAAGGCGTCCTCACTACTGCAGGTATCAAACAATACCAGGACCAGGCGAGGCAGAACCGCGACATGATGATCCTCTACGCCTCGCTTGCCTATACGGTGCAGATCATCGAAGCAATAGCCGGAGCGCATCTGAAAAACTTCGACATTTCAAAAGACCTTAGTCTGAATATACGACCGGATTTCAACCCGCTGATGGGGGGCGCCGGGCTTTCGCTTGCAGTGCAATTAAGAAAATAAGTGTCGGCGTTTTTTTATTGGGCAGGCAACTTCTATTTTTGCCCCTATGCTACAAAGCAATCTTCCGGAAGATTCATATTTACACAAAGGACGGCGCGCGCAGCTGGTTCAGACGCTGCGCGATAAAGGAATCAGAGACGAACGGGTATTGGCGGCAATCAATGCGGTACCCAGGCATTTTTTCCTGGACACCGCTTTTCAGCACATTGCTTACGAAAACCGCGCATTCCAGATCCTTGCTCAGCAAACCATTTCGCATCCGTTTACCGTTGCTTACCAGACAGAGACTGCTGGAGATCAAAAAGTTCGACAAAGTGCTGGAAATCGGCACGGGTTCCGCATATCAATCCTGCGTGCTTGCAGAACTGGGCGCCCAGGTATTTACGATAGAACGTCAGCGCGCGCTGTACGATCACGTGGGTAAATTCTCCTACATAAGGAAATATCCGAGTATCAAACGTTTTTACGGAGATGGCTACGCGGGTTTGCCGTCTTATGCGCCATTCGATAAAGTGATCGTGACCGCCGGCGCACCCTATGTACCCGATGCACTCACGCAGCAATTGAAACCAGGAGGCATTCTCGTTATCCCTGTGGGCGACTCTGCAGGCCAGCGTATGCTGCGTATCACCAAAGAGATCGATCACAAACTGAAGGCCGATGATCTCGGGGCATTCGATTTTGTCCCGATGCTGGAAGGTAAAAACAAATAAATGCCTGCCTTGCGGTACTGGCTAATTACAGTAATTTGCAGTCTGTTTCATCCGTGGCGGACTGCCGTGGATTAAGGGATCTATGCAAGCAAACAATTTAATGCACTGGCGTCGGCTGTACAGCCCGGCAAGAACGGGCGACACCGTAAAGCGCGAAGCGAATGAAGATCGCTCAAGAAACTCTTACATGAGAGACTACGATCGTATCATTTTCTCTTCCGCATTCCGCCGGCTGCAGAATAAAACGCAGGTATTCCCGCTTCCCGGTCCGGTATTCGTGCACAATCGTCTTACTCACAGCCTGGAAGTGGCTTCAGTAGGCCGTTCCCTCGGGAAGCTGGCCGGCGAAAAGATTGCTGCACGGTACGGCGATGCAGACGAATCGTTCCAGGAGTTCTATCGTCACGAACTTGCCTATGTGATCAGCGCTGCCTGTCTTGCACATGATATCGGTAACCCTCCCTTCGGACATTCCGGGGAGGATGCAATACGCGAGTATTTCCGCAATCTTCCGGAACCCGTCAAAACCCGCTTCGAACAGGAACTTAGTCCTGATCAGCTGGCCGACTTTCAGCAGTTTGAAGGGAACAGCAACGCGCTGCGCGTGCTTACCCATCATTTTTCAGAAATGGAAAAAGGCGGGTACAGGCTTACCTACACCACACTCGCATCTATCGTAAAATACCCATGCTCCTCCGCTCAGGGTTTTAAAAAATTCCCGGGCATAGCGGGGAAAAAATCCGGGTTCTTCGATTCCGAGCGCGGCACATATCAGGCTATTGCGGAAGAACTGGGTGTTACCCGCTTACAGGAGGATGTATATGCAAGGCATCCCTTTGTGTACCTGGTGGAAGCTGCAGACGACATCTGCTACCGCGTTATCGACCTGGAAGACGCGCACAGATTGGGTATTGTATCACTTGATACCTTTAAAGAGTTATTGCTGCCTTTCTTCCGCGATACCGAAGATTATCATGCACGGACACGCGTGGAAGAAACCCTGGCTAAGATACTGGACCCGAACCAGCAGGCGCAGTATATACGCGCTACCTGGATCGGTATGATGGTGAATCGCCTCGTGAATATATTCATGGATAAAGAACCGGAACTGCTTGCCGGCACCCTGGATAAAGATCTGCTGTCCTGTCTGCCCGAAGATGAAGCTGCGCTGATCAAAAGAATCAACGAATACTCGTACAAAAATATCTATAACCATCGTTCGGTTGTTGAAATTGAACTGAGCGGATTTAATATTATAGGCTATCTGCTACATGCCTTTGTCAGGGCGGCGCTGAACCCGAAAGATTCACGATCGGAGAAATTATTGCTGCTGATTCCGAAGCAGTTTCCGATTGATGACTCCGGCATCGATTTATATCATAATGTTCAGTCGGTTGTCGATTTTATTTCCGGAATGACGGATCTGTTTGCCACGGATCTTTACCAGAAGATGCAGGGCATCCGTATTGCCCCATTCGGTTAACACTTAAAATGAAAAGCACCAGGTATGCACCCTAAAGCGTTGCGTATAGAAGATTTTACCTATGATCTGCCGGAAGACCGGATCGCGCAGTTCCCGCTTGAAGACCGGGATGCTTCCCGTTTGCTGGTATATCGCAACGGAGCGCTGTCTGAAGATATTTACCGCAATATTGTCGCTTACATCGAACCTGGTACAATGGTGGTGTTCAACCAGACCCGCGTGGTACATGTGCGCCTCTTGTTTTATAAAGAGAGCGGTGCACGGATCGAAGTATTCTGCCTTGAGCCGGATAGCCGGTATGCGGACATATACACTGCTTTAAGCCAGAATGGCTACGTGTATTGGCGTTGCCTGATCGGAGGCGCGGCAAAATGGAAGGACGGACAGGAACTATCCTTGTATAATGAAGCAGCGGGTGTGCGGTTAAGCGCCCTGCTTATCGGGCGCGGTGAAGGATACTTTACCGTGAAACTGAGCTGGACACCTGAAAGTATCAGCTTTGCGGAGGTGCTGCAGCTGTTCGGAAAAGTACCGTTGCCCCCGTATATGCAGCGTGAGGTAAAGGACGACGATAAAGAACGTTACCAGACGATCTATGCCAAAGAAGAAGGTAGCGTGGCCGCACCTACTGCCGGACTCCATTTCACGGAGGGTATATTCCGGAGTTTCGATGAGAAGCAGATAACCCGCGAATATATTACACTGCACGTAGGGGCGGGTACTTTCAAGCAGGTAAAGACGGAGCACATCGGCGATCATGAGATGCATGCGGAATGGATTGAGATCGACGCTGTTTTCGTGGAAAAGCTGATAGCTGCGCCCGGAAGAGCAGCCGTTGGCACTACATCTTTGCGCTGCCTGGAATCATTGTATTGGATCGGTGTGAAATTGCTGCACCATATTCCTGTGAACTGGAATGCAAATGCCGTTGAGCAGTGGGATGCCTACACATTGCCTCAGGAAGTGTCTGTTACAGACGCAATGAAAGCCTTGCTGGCATACCTGCGCGCGTCATGTCCCGACGGACGGCTCTCTACACGTACGCAGATACTGATCGCACCCGGATACCGCGTGAGGGTTGTAAAGCAGCTGGTCACCAACTTTCACCAGCCGGGTTCCACACTGCTGTTGCTGATCGCCGCATTGATCGGAGACGATTGGAAGGAAATATATAAATATGCACTGGAGCATCAGTTCCGCTTTCTGAGTTACGGAGACGGCTGCCTGATCAATATTGCAGGGACATAAAAAAGGCCTCTGCAAAGACGAAACTCTACAAAGGCTCTACCTTTAAACTAAAACAAACTATTTAAGTGAGATTATTTTCCGGATTTATAGTGTAAAAATACACTAACAGCCGTATGATTGTTTGCAAAAAGTTGTTAAATTCAAATAACCGTGGCTGATGCACCATTTTTAAAAATATACCGAATTGAAAGCATTTTTACTGTCCGCCGGACTGGGTACCCGTCTGAAGCCTTTTACGGATAAGCATCCTAAAGCGTTAGCTCCCGTAAATGGGAAGCCCCTGCTGGAGCATAATATTGCTTATCTGCGCCGGTATGGTATCACAGAGGTAATCGTGAATGTGCACCATTTTGCCGACCAGATAGAGGCATGCCTGGAGCAAAACAACGGATTTGGTCTGAAGTACAGGGTATCTGACGAGCGGGAGTTTGTGCTTGAAACCGGCGGTGGACTGATGCATGCGGCCCATTTTTTTTCCGGAGAGTATTTCGTGATGATGAATGTGGATATACTGACAGATTTTGAATTGCCGCGTCTGATACGGCTCGCCCGGGAACGGAAATCACTGGCAGCGCTCGCAGTCATGCAACGCAATTCCTCGCGTCAGCTGTTGTTCGACAAGCAGATGCAGCTATGCGGCTGGAGAAACCGTGTATCGGAAGAACTGAAGCTGGCAAGGCGTGCAGAACCGCTTACCGAATTTGCGTTCAGCGGTATTCATGTGCTGCATACGGATATTTTCAAACACATTACCCGAACCGGTAAGTTTTCCATTGTCGACGCTTACCTGGACCTGGCCGCCGGCCAAACGATCTGCGGGCTGGATCACACCGGAGACCTGTTGCTGGATGTGGGTAAGCCCGAAAGCCTGGAACAGGCAGCATCACTCTTTTCTTAAACGATCTCTATGAAAATAAGCACCATCATACTTTTACCGGCCTTGTTATTTTGTTCCTGCGGATCTGCTCCTCGCGATCCGGATGCCACGTATTTTTCCGGAGATTTTGCCGGTTCTCCGCTGCTATTATCGATCAAACAATTAGACGACAGTACCGTAAAAGGAGAAAGCGATCATAAAGGTCAGCATCTCGAAATGAGCGGCAAACGGCATCCCAGCGAACGCGGTTATGCATATACCATGCGCGAGATCGGGCAGGGTCGCTTTTCCGGCGTATACGAATTTGAATGGGATACGACCGCTAATATGATATTCGGTTCCTGGGTTTCTATCGATTCTAATTCCCGTACGGGTGTGATGTATACGCTGAAGCCCGACTCAGGCAAGTAGCGATTCCCATTCTCCGGCACCTTCGCGGATCAGCTCCGGTATACCGCTCGTACAATCGATAATGGTGGATACGGAAACCCCGCCTACTCCGCTGTCAATGACCAGGTCTACCAGCTTCTGGTATTTTTCGTGGATCCATTCAGGGTCCGTGTAATATTCCTGATCCAGTCCTTCCATAGGAAGGGAAACACTCATGATCGGATGCCCCAGTTCCTTCACCAGCAATTGCGTGATCAGGTTATCCGGTACGCGGATGCCCACAGTATCTTTTTTTGTTTTCAGGTTTTTAGGCACCTGTCTGCTGGCTTCAAGTATGAATGTATACGGCCCGGGAAGCGCTCTTTTGAGCACGCGGAACACCGGTGTATCCATTGCTTTGGAGTATTGGCTCAGGTGACTCAGATCATTACATACAAATGTAAACTGCGCTTTTTTCGGATCGAGGTTTTTGATCCTGCAGATACGCGTTATTGCATCTGCATTGTAGATGTCGCACCCGAGTGCGTAAACAGTATCTGTCGGATAAATGATCACACCGCCTTTACGCAGTACGTCCACCGCCATCCTGATATTGCGTTCCTGTGGATTATCCGGGTAAATGTAGCTAATCATGACTGTTTCGTTACTATAAAATTATACATTCGTGGCGGCAATCGCAGCATTATGTTCAGTATTATTATTCCCACCTGGAACAATTTAACGTACCTGAAGTTGTGTGTGGAAAGTATCCGTAAAAATTCGGCTTTCACACACCAGGTAATACTGCATATCAATGATGGATCGGACGGGTCCCTGACCTGGGCCGGGGAACAATGTATTGATCATACGTTTTCAGCAGAGAATATCGGTATCTGTACGGCCGTGAATCAGGCCGCCGCGCTCGCTGCGCATGATTACATCGTTTACATGAACGACGATATGTACGTTTGTCCCGGATGGGATGAAGCACTGCTGCGCAGGATCCGGAGTTTTCCGGACAATTGCTTCATGGTTTCCGCTACAATGATCGAACCGCGCGATACAGGTAACCCATGTGTGATCTCCGCTTCTTTCGGCGGCGATCTTGCAGAGTTCGACGAGTCACGACTGTTGCGGGAATTTGCCTCCTTACCCAAGCAGGATTGGAACGGTTCTGCATGGCCACCGGCGCTGGTGCACCGTGATTACTGGCACCTGGTTGGCGGCTACAGCGTGGAGTTCAGTCCCGGTATGAGCAGCGACGACGATTTTGCAATGAAAATGTGGCATGTGGGTTGCCGGTATTTTGTAGGCGTTGCCGATGCGCGGGTATATCATTTCCAGGCTAAAAGTACCGGCAGGATCGTAAAGAACGATGGTCGTCGCCAGTTCCTGATGAAATGGGGGATCAATCAATCGACGTTCAATAAATTATTTATACGCAGGGGAACTGCATTTACCGGCTCTTTACCGCTGCCCGACAAAAGGCTGTTGCGCCGGGAACAATGGCGCGCATGGCTTAAAAGAAAGATCTGGTAGAGAAGCAGACATTGGCATCGTTTTTGCTGTTTTTAGTTTACAGACGAACTAAAAATGACAGACGAATATTTCATGCATTCGCTCTGGCAGTATTCTTTATACCGGCCGGAAGCACTCAGGACCACTTTGGGCGAACCGCTCACGATTATCAATCCCGGTATCCGCAACCGGCATTCCGGTCCCGATTTTGAGGAAGCACGCATCCGCATCGGGAATACAATGCTGGTAGGGCATGTGGAATTACACATCAGGGCCTCCGATTGGTTTGCACATGGCCACCAGCGGGATAAAGCATATGAACGTATCATTCTGCATGTGGTTTGGGAAGATGATGCGCCGGGTTCTCTTCCCGAATCGATACCCGTTCTCGTACTGGCTCCGCATGTGCCCGCCGCAATTATCACCAGATACCGTTTTCTTCATGAAAGTCTCTCCGGAATTCCCTGCGGGCATATGCTCGGCAACGTAAACAACCTCGTGAAAAAGGCTTGGCTTACAAGACTGCTCGCCGAACGATGGGAATCGCGTTTCCGTGCCTGGGATACACTATTGCAGCAAACCAATGGCGACTGGCGTATGCTGTTATACTGGCGGATGGCCGAGAATTTCGGATTCAGGACAAATGCCGCTCCTTTTCTCCAGCTGGCGCAATCCATACCGCTTGTAATACTCGGCAGGCACCACGATCAGCTATTTCAGCTGGAAGCACTGTTATTCGGACAGGCAGGATTTCTTTCGGAAGAATTTAATGAGGAATACCCGTTCCGCCTCAGACAGGAATATGAATACCTGAGACGGAAATACCGTCTGGAACCGATGCCTGTTCATTTATGGAAGTTTATGCGCTTGCGGCCCGCAAATTTTCCTACGATCCGCATCGCACAATTCGCCGCGCTGGTACACCAGTCATTTCACCTTTTCCAGCAGATCGTCGCACAGTCAGATCTGAAAGAGCTGACGGCTTTATTTGAAGGCATCAGTGCTTCGGAGTACTGGGACGGGCATTTCCGTTTCGGAGATCAGGAACAGCAAAAGCCACGCAGCAGGAGCCTCGGTGGAGACAGCATTGCCAATATCATTACCAATACGGTGGCTCCCGTACGCTTTATGTACGGAGCGCAGCATGAATCGGACGACTATGTGGCGCAATCAATAGCCTTACTGGAAGGACTGGAACCGGAACGGAACGCTGTTATATCGGAATGGGAACAACGGGGCTGGAAACCGGATAACGCAGCCGAAAGCCAGGCATTGCTCGAACTGTATCATCATTATTGCAGCCGTAAGCAATGTCTGAACTGTTCTGTCGGGCAATCGCTGTTGCGCCTATGGCCAGATAAATGACACCTCTTTTTTGCAGTCTGGGTGCAGACTTTCGATAACCGGACAGGTAAGTGCCGCTTTTTCGATAATAGCGCGCGTTTTTTCATCGTACGACTGATCTTGCGGGAAGCGCATCTTGATATGTACCGCGCCGATCCTGCGGGGATTGGCTGCCATGATTTTTTCCACATCGCAGGAGGTACCGTCAATGGAAAAGCCATGTGTACGCGCAGCAATACCGATAATCGTAAGCATGCATGATGCAAGTGCCGTAGCCACTATATCGGTAGGGGAGAAACGTTCACCCTTTCCGTTATTGTCTACCGGAGCATCCGTTTCCACCACTGTTCCTGATTGCAGATGAGTCATTTGCGTACGCAGTTCGCCTGTATAGATTACTGTTGATGTCATAGGAATGAGTATAAAAAAAGATGTTTCAACTGCAAAGTTGAAACATCCTGATGAATATTATGGTTAAGCAATCGTTTAGAACTTTACCCCCACCGATGCGTACCAGGAACGGTTCTTCACCCGGTCGATCGGACTGAGGTTGGCTCCGGGATTGATATTGACTGCGCCGTAGGCATATCCCACGTTGAGCGTCAACCAATGGTATTCCAGTCCTGCAATCGCATTTAATCCAAAGTCAAATTTTTTGAATTCTCCGTAAAAATTGTTGCTGTTTACCGGCTGATCGTCGTTGCTGAAAGTGATGTTATCCTCAGATGAAAACGATTTTCCGAGGAATTTACCACTCACTTTTTGTTTGCCGGCGATGCCATAGGCAACATAAGGTCCGCCACCCAGGATCACATTGCACTTGTCAAATATGTCCCCGATCGGTATTTTGGCGATGAAATTTACCGGAAGCTCCAGATAAATTGGGTTGCTCTGATATTTATAAAACGTTGTGGTGGTAGAGGCTTCTTCCTGTAACACATTGATCTTAGCGCCACGGCCCGTTACGCCAAGCCCGGGCTGAATGCTGAAGTGTTCGGTGAATGCGATATCCAGGTAAAACTCGCTATTGAACGTGTAATAACCGGAAACGTTGGTAATATCCGCTCTGCGTGGAGCGCGCATGGTAGATCTGCCATATCCGCCCTTCAGACCGTAGGAAAGTTCCACGCCCTGTGCCTGCGAATCAGAAAAACTAGCTGCCAGGAGGGCAGCGGCAATCATCCATTTTCTCATAGAAAAAACATTTAACAATACTGTAAACCGGTGCCAATTTAATACAGCAAATCGGTTTTTTAAAATTATTGTTGAAATTCTTGAACGGAATTACTTTTATGGCAAAATAATCTGTCCGTGGAAGGGTTTTACCAGATAAGTGACCTGGCCCGCCTGTCCGGGGTCAAAGCACACACCATAAGAATTTGGGAAAAGCGCTATAGCCTGATCAATCCGTTCCGGACCGGGACGAATATCCGGTATTATGATGATGCCCAACTGAAGAAATTACTGAACGTAGTTTCACTGTTAGACCGTGGACATAAGATCTCCGCTGTTGCATCCATGTCAGTAAGTGAGATCAAACAGGAAATGCTGAATGCCGCTCCTGCAGACGGGGAATTTTACATCCGGGAACTTGTAAAGGCGATGATTGATTTCGATGAGTATCTTTTCGGGGACACTCTGGAATCATTATTCACTACTATGCGGCCCGAAGATGCGATCCGCGATGTGGTATATCCTTTTCTGGCCAAAGTGGGCTTACTGTGGCGCATAAGTGAGGCGAGACCCGTACAGGAGCATTTTGCTTCCGGTCTTGTCCGCAGGCGCTTGCTTTCAATGATCGACAGGTTGCCGCTTTCAGACAACAGCAAAACTTTTTTACTGTTTCTTCCCGAGGGAGAATGGCACGAACTGGGCTTGCTCGTCGCCGAATTTCTTTTGCGGTCTTACGGTGCGAGGGTAATCAACCTCGGACAAAGTGTACCGCTGGACGATTTGTCTTTCATGCTCCGCAAGATAAACCCACAGGTGGTCTTTACCATGCTTACCGCAGATGCTTACGAACGGTTTATGCATCAGCTTCAATCGCTTGTTGCCGGATCAAAAGGTAAAATCAAACTGCTTGTCACGGGGAATCCTGCAAGAACAGCCTATCTGGAGTTGCTCCCTTATTGCAGCGTATTGAAAGAACCTAAAGAAATCCTAATGTTCATTTAAAGCACTTTTGCATCGTTTTGTTTAATATATTTGCTATAAAGGTTAAACAAAATGAACAAAGTTTCTGTCATCGGCAGTGGGTTCAGCGGACTTGCAGCAGCGGCTTTCGCGGCGGCGGCGGGTAATGATGTGCACATTTTTGAAAAGAATGCGCAGATCGGGGGCCGTGCCAGGGCTTTTGTACATAATGGCTTCGTATTTGATATGGGCCCCAGCTGGTACTGGATGCCGGATGTGTTTGAACAGTTTTTCCAGTCCTTCGGGAAACATACATCAGACTATTACCAGCTGAAGAAGCTGGATCCCGGGTTCCAGATTATTTTTGGGAAAGATGATGTGCTTGAAGTTCCGGCTGATGTCACGCAATTGTACTCGGTTTTTGAACAGATTGAGAAAGGAAGTGCGCTGAAACTGCGGCGTTTTCTCGACGAAGCGGCGTTCAAATATGAGGTGGGGATGAAGAAGCTGGTGTATAAACCCGCTTTTTCCTGGCTTGAATATGCAACCTGGGATGTACTGAAGGGAGTTTCCAGGACTCATATGTTCACCTCCGTACAATCGTATGTACGTTCATTTTTTAAAGACCCGCGCCTGATAGCTTTGCTGGAATTCCCTGTTTTATTCCTCGGTGCAATGCCCGACAGCATACCTGCATTGTATACGCTGATGAACTATTCCGCGCTGGTTCAGGGCACCTATTATCCGGTGGGTGGCATGCTGAAAGTGATAGACGGAATGCGTCAGCTTTGTGAAGAGCTGGGCGTAAATATTCATCTTGAAACCGAAGTCACCGGTATTCATGTGCAGAACGGAAAAGCTTCCGGAATCCATACCTCTCGCGGGTTATTCGATACCGATGCTGTAGTGGGCGCAGCTGATTATCATCATGTGGAGCAAAGGCTGTTGCCCGAGCATCTGCGCAACTATTCTGAAAAATACTGGTCGGGCAAAACATTTGCTCCTTCCTGCCTTATTTTCTACGTGGGCGTGAAACGCAAAATTAAAGGCCTCTTTCACCACAACCTGTATTTCGATACTGATTTTGCGTTGCACGCCCGTGAAATTTACCGTGAGAAGCGCTGGCCTAAAGACCCGCTGTTTTACGTCTGTTGCCCGTCAAAAACAGATGCTTCCGTAGCTCCTGAAGAGATGGAGAACCTGTTCATACTGGTGCCGGTGGCGACCGGACTGGAAGACTCGGAAACCGTTCGGGATGAATATTTCGATCGGCTGATCGAACGGATGGAGCGCTATTGCGGCGACAGTTTTAAAGATGATATCATCTACAAAAGAAGTTATTCCGTAAATGATTTTGTAAAGGATTACAATGCTTACGGAGGGAATGCCTACGGTCTGGCAAATACTCTTTCGCAGACAGCAGTACTCAAGCCGTCTCTCCGTAATAAGCGTGTTCAGAACCTATTTTATGCCGGTCAGCTGACAGTTCCGGGTCCCGGAGTACCACCTTCTCTTATATCCGGACGGCTTGCAGCGCACCAGGTTAACCAATACCTCCTAAAACAATCGTGACTATGAAACAACTCTTTGACACTGTATCGCAAAAGGTCAGTAAAACAATTACCCGGTCTTACAGCACGAGTTTTTCACTCGGTATCCACTGTCTGCACAGCCGCTTTCATGCACCAATCTGCAATATTTACGGCTTTGTTCGTGTTGCCGACGAAATTGTTGATTCATTTCACGGATATCCGAAAAAAGAATTGTTACAGGAATTCCGTTCGGAAACATACACTGCGCTTGAAAGGAGAATCAGCACAAATCCTGTGCTCAACAGCTTTCAGGCTGTCGTTAATCAATATGGTATCGAGACCGATCTGATCGACTGTTTCCTGGATAGTATGGAGATGGATCTGGATCGCGTAGAGCACAATACGGCGTCGTACAAACAATACATTCTTGGTTCTGCAGAGGTGGTGGGACTTATGTGTCTGCGTGTATTCACCGAAAATGATGCCGCTTTATACGAACAACTGAAGCCGTCCGCAATGCGGCTCGGTGCGGCGTTTCAGAAGGTGAATTTCCTCCGTGATCTGCGCGCCGATTATAAGGACCTGGGCAGAACCTATTTTCCGATGGTTGACTTTAACGCTTTTTCCGAAGCGGAGAAATTGTCTATTGAGCGGGAGATTGAGGCCGACTTTGACGCAGCGCTGGAAGGCATTCGTCAGCTACCTGCCTCTTCCCGCTTTGGTGTGTATGTAGCTTTCGTGTATTACAAGGCGCTCTTCTCTAAGATCAAGTCATTGTCATTTCACAATATTATGCGCGAACGCATCCGCATCAATAATTACCGGAAAGTAAGCCTGCTAGCAGGATCTTACGTAAAACACAGTCTCGGAATATTATGAGGTGGATGGCCGCTTTCATATTATGTTGCCTGGCAAGTGTGGCTGCTTCTGCTCAGAGCGCGACGTACCTGCGTCAGTTGCTGGACGATGCAGCGCGCTCCGGTGATGCTGCCCGTCGCTTCCTCAGAGAGACGCGATCGATATCTGATACGGATGAAGCGTTGCTCAATGGATTCCGCGCAATGGCCGATCTGCTGATGTGTCGCTATGTGTTTCTGCCTTCTTCTAAGTGGCAGCATTTCGTAAAGGGCAGAGATCAGCTGGAAGCTGCAATCCGCAGAGATCCTGTAAATGCAGAATTGCGCTTTATGCGTTTCTGCACACAGGTAAACACACCTGCACTGCTTGGGTACAAATCATCCATTAACACGGATAAGCGAATGCTGATTCGCTATCTGCAGGACCAGTCGCAGATAGGCAATGATACTGCTGCGCTGAACCGTAGCATGAAGGCATATCTGCTGCAAAGCAATATCTGCGAAACATCAGAAATAAAACTGCTCAAAACGCTGTAGTATGGAATATGTACAATTAGTAGATGAAAGAGATAATGTGCTCGGAGCAATGGAAAAGCTTGCTGCGCACAGAGGAGCACACCTGCACAGAGCGGTTTCTGTTTTTGTATTCAATTCAAAGGGAGAACTTCTGCTTCAGCAAAGAGCGGCTCATAAGTATCACTCGGGTGCTTTATGGACAAATACCTGCTGTACGCATCCGCGTCCGCAGGAGGCCCATGCCCATGCTGCATTGCGCCGGCTGAAAGAAGAAATGGGACTTAGCGCGTCGCTCAATTATCAGTTCCCCTTTTTATACCGGGCAGCGCTCGATCATGAGCTGACGGAATATGAATACGATCATATTTATTTTGCAGAATCCGATGCGTTGCCGGAACCCAACCCGGAGGAGGTGATGAATTATTCTTACCTTTCGCTGTCCGACATTGAGTTGCAGATGAAACACACACCAGAAGCTTACACCGAATGGTTTAAGCTGTTATTTGACCGGATTAAAATTGCCAGATCATGAATGTTTTGATGTATGCGGGCATTACGCTGCTCACGTTTGTATTGATGGAAGGAGTTACCTGGCTGACCCATAAATATGTTATGCATGGATTCGGCTGGTTTCTGCACGACGACCACCACAATAAAGATCACGCACATTTTTTTGAATGGAACGATGCGTTCTTCCTGATCTTCGCGGCGCTGTCCATGTTTTTCTTCCTTATAGGCACTTTTGTGGACGGATTCTTTTTCATGATCTTTATCGGTGCCGGGATCACACTGTACGGTCTTGCCTATTTTCTGGTGCACGATATTTTTATTCACCAGCGTTTCCGGCTGTTTACGCGAACGGATAATTTTTATTTCCGCGCGCTACGCAAGGCCCATAAGATACACCACAAGCATCTGGGAAAGGGAGAAGGAGAGTGTTTCGGTATGTTGTGGGTTCCGATGAAATATTTCCGGGAAGCATTAAATACATCCCGCAATGATTCCTGAGCACCTGACTTACCTGTTGGTAGATCTGTTCTGTATCCTCGTTCCTTTCCTGTTTTCCTTTCATCCATTGCTCCGGTTTTACAGGCAATGGCGTTATTTTTTATTGCCCTGTCTTCTGACGGCTTCATTTTTTCTCATATGGGATGGACTGTTCACAGGTTGGGGTGTATGGGGGTTCAATCATGCATATGTGCTGGGTCCGTTTTTGTGTAACATGCCCTTGGAAGAATTCCTGTTCTTCTTATGTATTCCCTATGCTTCCGTTTTCAGTTACCACTGCTTCGACTGTTCCTGCCCCGTTTGCGTGGTCAGCGCCGGCTGGCTTCTGCCTTTTTCCTGCTTCAGGCCCTTGTGCTGTTGTTGCTTGCGTTCGGGCATCTGGCGCAATGGTACACTTCTGTAACGTTTATATTACTCGCGGCATACTCTTTATTTCTTGTGGTAAGGTGCTGTTCGGATTCTATCGTGTTTCCCTATTAACCTTAGCAATA
>JASGJF010000037.1:0-78710 GCA_049840855.1 Chitinophagaceae bacterium
TACTTCGTTCAGTTTCGTATTGCTAAGGTTAATAGGGAAACACGATGAAATCCGAACAGCACCTTGTCATCTTTTACGGTGAATAATCGTGCTGTTGGTTGCCGTTTACGTTCAGGTTCTCAAAAAAGCACTTTATCCGGTTGCGGTGGTCATATCTTCCATATTCTGAGGAGGATCGGGAAATCCGCGAGATGCGGTATGAAGTGTAGAGAGTGCACGACCAGCGTGACGATTTGCCGCGTTACGTTTCTCGCCTTGTTTTACCGAAATGGAATGCTGTTTAAAATGCACAAAGCGCGTCTCGGTTTGCTGCAGTACGTATGATGACAGTATTTCCGGGAACATAGACCGGATTCGGCACTCCCGGCACGTTGTCTTTAATCCATGCGACAACTAATACCACTTGGCTTCACCGACGAACGGCTACTTTCCAACGCATAATAATCCTCGTTTTTCGTACCGTCGTTTTTGTGTGAACTGCCGATAGGTATGTAACCACAATATCGAAAGCATTTTTTTGAGCTTCGCTTTCCACATGATAATTGAGTTCCTTCGTGTCGCCAGAATCACCGTAGTTCACCTTTGAACGGCAACACCATTTTCGTTGTATTGCGTTCCAGGCCGGGCGATATTCACTTCCGTAAAGGGCTTAACAAGCAGACCATTGATTTGTCCGGCATCGTTAAGGGAGATATTCACAGACAGGAGTGCGCGTTCAAATTGTGTTTTATACACCGCCATACTATGGTCGTATCCGGCAAAGCTCTTTTTGATAATTGTACCTGCCTGCTCTTTTCAATCCGTTCAGGAATGTACGCGTTTGTCCGGCAGGCAGATGCTGTCATTTGGGGGAGAAGGAAGCGTAAATTGCTTCGATTGTTCCATTATAGCGGGCTTAGGACTGTCAGCTGCAATTTTATAATGCGGTGGTTCCTGTTGGGAGCGTGCAGGTAATGCAATGATGCCGGCGCTTAAAAGGGAGAGTAACGTTTTCATGTTTTGTGTTTAACGCTGACCATTCAGCGAACACGAAGATGTAGTTTATTGTATAGCGGGCAATGCCATTACCGTTTATATTTCGGTAAAGAGGCGGTATACACCGCTAAAGTTTGGTAAATACAAATTGATGTGATAAAAACAGATTGCGTCCTTGATCAATGTATACCCTTCGACAAGTGCCGGGTACGCGTATTGTTACGATGTATATATACCCGGTATCAGTGCTGAAAGGTCCATGGTAAATCAACTGCATAACTGACTAAGCGTTAGTGTTGCCACGGCGATACCTTCCATGCTGTTTACTTCAATAAAAGCACTGCTCACCGGTTCATAAGATGTCCCGTGACAAAAGCCGGAGGTTGGATTCGGGTTTAATCCGGATAGAAGTTTGTGTGATTGCTGACCGGTATTGTCCCAGGGGTGGGGGGGCGCATCGCAATTGAAGGAACGCCTTATGCGGGTTACCAGCGGCGTTAACGTATGCATAGGGAAATCATCATGAGGTTGTCCCCCGCATGGTTAATGCCGTTACGGAACAGAACAGCAACAGGGATAATTTAGTGGTTAAATTCATCTGTATGTCATTTGTCGTTGATAACTATCGCCTGGTATTGATTCCCTGTTTACAATGGCGACGCTTTTACGTCTGCCTCACCTTAATTTCAAACAGTAGTCATTATGCTGAATGCCTATACGTTCTAATATCCTGTAACCCGGTAAGAAATTGGCGTAGGTTAATGCTGCCGTTTACCTGCTTGGCTTTTTTAAGAAGTAGCTTTCTCGTGAGCGAGCATGCATATTTACAACACATGCCTGGTATGTTTCAATATCTATGCGGATTTTGATTATATTTACAATGGTAACGAGCAGCAAAATAATCGCCCCCATCCACTTCGTCCGGATCAGAAAACGACTCGTTATTACTGGTCAGAATAGCAACTCCACTGATTTATCGACGGGTACTTGCAGGTAAGTGTCAGAGTTTAAATTCCAGGCTGTCAGGCGTTTCCTCTAGTGGCTAAAAACTACTTTTGATTGCAAGACACATTTTGATTAAATCATTCGGTAGAAAATAAACTAATTAGTCTAATTTTTTTAATTTTGCATATCTATGTTTTTATTTGATTGCACTATTGGTTTTTTTTGATGTTTTTGAGACAAGCAGAGCTGCCTCCGATTATCAAAGCGTCACTAAGTATTTTTGAGTTTTTTCATTATTCTATTAAATTGTTTTTAGTTCATTTTAACACCTCTCGTAATGTTTGGTAGGGAGGGCAACAAGTATGATGGAGCGTAATCAGTAGGGTAGTTAAATTTCATGATGTTAATGGGGTATGAATTCAAATCTAACACCGTCGTTTTGGTTACCTCCCAACATAATAATCCATCCAGGACGATTTCTATCCGCACCCACAACAAATCCCACATGCCCTCCACCTTTTCTAACAAGCGTGCCTATAGATCCATATGCTGGCTTTTCAAGTGTTTGACCAAATTTTCTCCAATTTGATGCTCTTCCTGCTGCCGAAGGACCTTTTATTCCAGATTGGAGCATTACCCAGTTCACAAATGCACCGCACCAAGGTAATCCGCTACCACGTTTAAATCCAAGAGTTTGCAAATATCGTTCGACACTTGGCCCATCATTATTATTTGTCGCTTCCTTAATTCCAATTTGAGGAAATGCGTAATTTAGCCAAGGAGTATTATTGAAGCCAATAGCATTAACAGATTTACCATAAATAACGAACTCCCTGGTCGTATAAATATCGTCATCATCTTCTCCGCCTCCTCAACATCAATAGAGTAATCGTATACCAGTGCCTGTGAATAGGAAAAGGAAACCCCAAACCCGATTCCCTGCGAATTTATCCCAAAGGGACCAATGGTAGCATACATTCCACCGTGTTCACTTACGCCGACTCCAATTCCGGTTACATTAGTGGAGAATCCATTGTATCCTCCCGGCCCCCAGCCAACATTCGCGAAGAATCCGCTTTTAGTTCCCCAGCCCGCATTGGCGGAAAATCCTCCGCCTCCGATGCCTGCGGACGCATAAGTGTTTCCACTGCTGAAGTCGTGGCCCACTGTCAGGTTTACACTTAATGGCGTATTCGGAATGCCTACACCCACGGTGAGCCCCACATTAGCCTTCCCATCGTTACCCATACTGTAATTGGGCATGAAGTAAATGATGTCTCCGCTCGGATCTGTGTATTTCAGCGGATTGTTCCAGCAATAGGAATACCGGTTGTAACTCTGTGTGTTCCCGGGATCCTGAACATAGTTGTCCGGTCTGAGCATTCTCCCATTTAAAGGATCGTACAGCCTGCCGTTCATGTTAATGAGACCATATTCCGGAAACATTTCATGGCTGGTGTAACCACGGAACAGCCAGTCCGGCTTTTTATAGGCACTAGCTGTATAATCCCATGTGTCAGGGTTGCGTTCTCTTCCCCACGGATCAAAAGCCTGCCGGTGAACCACATTACCCGTTTCGTCTGTAATGGCGACAATTGACCCCAGATGATCGGTGTAAATACCATAATAATCAAAGCGTCCTGAGACACCGTCAGCCACTACCACGCCGCAGATGTTTCCATCAGAAGAATAGATATAATGAAGCATTTGCAGACTTTTCCCGGTAATTCGCTGCGCCTCGAATTCATCGAAATAAACTCTTTGTCTGGAAAGGGTGCCTCCCTGCTTTTGCTCACTGTAAGCCCTTTGTTCATCCGGACCGTAATAAAAGTCTTCTTCGTAAGGAATTGAGGTAATGGTTTCTGTAATCTTTTCCACTTTGTTGAATCCGGTATACGATATGTTCTGTGTTTCATGGCTGACGAGACTGCCGGGATCCGATATGCTTGTTACAGCGTTACGAATAGCCCCTCCGTACTTAAAATTGCCGGCATCAGTCTTACTGATAATCTGCCCGAAACTGCCATAGAAGCGCGTATCGTAACTTACGTTAATTGATGGATGGGATCCTGCGGGCAGACTTCCTCCAGGGGTAATTGCGGCGGCAGAACTGGTTAGTCGTTCCGCTCCGTCATAACTGAAGGATTCTCTTGTATTACTTATCTTATCATTTCTGTCTGTCAGATTTCCGTTTGCATAATTATAATTTCTGACTATCCGGTTGACGGAAAGTAAATTTTTAAAACTTTTTTTGAAGATGTCATATAATTCATATGACATCACATGAACTATCACATGAACTACTGAAATTACCGAATTACGAAGTGATCATACTTTCATCATCTCAACAAGGTTGTATCCATCCATCAGATAGAACCTATTCAACAATCGGAGATATTCAAATTGACTCCACGTTTTACACTGTAGTAAATGGAGAACTACAGTCAGATACATTAATAATACTACATCCTATCGATTAAAATGATCAATAAGGTTTTTTAGGATGGATTCATATTTAGTACCTTTAATTTTTGTCATCAAGGATACACGTATAATTTTCTCATCTTTTGATTGAATCTTAAAACCTATGGGAATAGTCTTATTTCCTTCATTTGAAAGTTGTCTGTTAAGAGGTTTAATGATTAGATTTTCTACATCATTTCTGAAGATTTTTTCCTTCCCTGTATTTGATGACATTTTTTCTTTAAAAATATTCATTTCTAATTACAACAGATCTAAGCTATCCTATATATAGCTACTATCCATATTAAATGCAATTTTTACATCATATTTTTGTTGTACAAAACAACAAAAATGAATTCACGTACGTTTTTCAAGAAATTTCCAGACGAACAATCTTGTAAGGATCATCTTAAAATGATCAGAGAACAAAAGGGTATAACGTGTAAAAATTGTAAGGAAAAAACAAAACATTGGTGGTTAGAAAAAGTAGAGAAATTCCAGTGTTCAAAATGCAATTCCAGGACTAATTTAAAATCCGGAACAATATTTCAAGACTCAAAAATTGATCTTATCAAATGGTTCGAATGTATCCATTACATGACATCATCTAAAAAACCGGTGTCTTGTTTAGAAGTACAGAGACAACTAGAAATTACACGTTACGAACCTGTATGGGATATGATGAGGAAGATTAGAATATCAATGGGAGAACGTGAAGATCAATATAAGTTAGAAGGTACGATAGAATTAG
Organism: Chitinophagaceae bacterium; assembly: GCA_049840855.1. Lineage (GTDB taxonomy): Bacteria > Bacteroidota > Bacteroidia > Chitinophagales > Chitinophagaceae > Rurimicrobium. Next base: position 5,135 of record JASGJF010000037.1, read on the forward strand.
ATGAAGGGTTCTTTGAAGTGGTAAATCCGAAACAAGAAGATCTAGTAGTTGTACATCAGAATAAAGGTAAACAAGGTCGTGGATGTGATAAAATGAAAGTGCTGGTAATGGTGGAAAGTGAACCAAGAGAACAGACAAAGGAATATAGGGATAGTCGAGAAATGGGATTTGTAAAAATGGTGGTTTTGGAAGACTTATCCAGTGATGGAATTAACTATGAAGTAAGTCAATTGATTGATCGTTTTTCACTTGTTATAAGTGATAAGAGTACATCCTACACTCGATTAACTGATGTTGTAGATTATCATGTTCCTTCAGTCATTAAGAAGGAAGACGTAATGAAAAAGTCTCCCTTGGGTACACAAAACGATTTCTAATTGTAAGAGAGAACTATTAGGTATTCATCATTCAATAGGGAAAGAATATTTACAATTGTATTTGAATGAATACTGTTACAAGATCAACCGTAGAAACTTCAAGACAGATTTGTTTGATAGGTTGTTACTTTGTGGTATATCTGGTTAATTTCTTCATCATTAAACCTATTGATTTTAAATTCTGAACCAGCAATTTTTACAGGTTGACAAATAGGATGAATATCATAGGTGTTTTCATTGGGTCTTCTAAAAATTCTATATACTAAAACAGAATCTAGTTTAAGGTGTTCATCTACTACTTCAGGATATAAAACAACATTAGTACCCATTCTATCGGTTCTTGAACTTGGGTATAATAACCCCTTGACTTTTGGTAAGTCTTTGTAACCACAAGTATTAATTGAATCAAATAAGTAGTTTGATAAAAGATAATCCAATTGACTTATTGATTTGTTTGAACACAGTTCAGATACATAAGTCCAGAAGTCAAAAATGATTTTTGAAACCTGCTCCTGTGATGACGAAACAACCTGATTTATTATTAGTTCGTCAATTCTTTTTCTAAAAGGATTTCTCTCATCGTTATCAAATGTCAGGTCTACTACATCAAATGGGGATTCAACTTTCCATATCCCAACTGTAAAATCTCGGTATCCATGAATACCATCTTCACTCACTATTTCGGGTAAAGATTCAATACAAGACGTTACACCTGGATTACTTAATTTACTTCCATTAGGAATAGTACCATAAAACATAGGTTGTTTATCTCTATTAAAACGACCCATTTTTATTCTTTCAGGAGATGCTGTATTGTAGGACATTTCAGAAACTAAATGAAAGTCTTCATCATTTTCATTTAGTCTTCCTCTAATAACTCGATCATGTATGGTATATCGAAACAAAGGAGATTTATGTAAGTATCCCAAGAAGATATTTTGAATCATATCTATATTGAGAGACTTTAAAAATCCAAGATTGTTAGTTAGGACTGAAACTTCTCTTTCGTCCCAATTTAAAAGGTTTAGTAATTCTTGATCTCCTTGTTCCATAAGACTAAGTTACTACTCAATCTTAAAATATATAGTGTAAACGAATGACCGACTATCAATCCAGAATTAACCATTACAAAAAGAAAATTGAAGAACTAGAACTACGGAAAAAGAGATGTAAAACCTATTTAGACACTCTGATATTATCATACGAACGAAAACTGCTCAATTTCAAAAAATTCCATACTCCAAATAAAAAACCCCACCATTAATGGTGGGGTTTTTCTTTAGATGGTGGTGTAATTATCAATTGAACGATACTGTCTAACTTTTCCGTTTGATAGTGTCACCAAAAGGTGATCACCTGACCATCTACAGTCTTTGATTTCAACATCTGTAGTAAGGATATTGTAGTTTAAACTTGAGTGATGAAGATGTAATCTTTTCGGACCATCTTGTTTAATCACACCAAACTGTTTTGATTTCTCCCAAGACATTTTTTTGATTTTTGAGGTTAGTAAAAATTGTTTGTACAAATGTATATGAAATATTGATTTGTCATTCGTACGGATGACAAAAATTGTCCACAACAATTCTACTATTGATGGATGTCTAGTCCGATTGATGATACACAAAAAGAACTACTTAAAAAGTTAGGGGAGAGGGTTAATTCCATTAGAAAAGAGAAGGGATTGACCCTAGAACAGGTATCTTTTGTTGTGGGTAAGGATAGACAATCAATCCACAAATTAGAGAAGGGAAATTTTAATCCATCCTACTTATACCTTCTTGATGTCTGTAAAGGTCTGGACATATCACTAACAGAATTGCTGGATTTCTAATTTTTGAGTGTTTCCAACTTAATATATAGGTTATGGAATACATCAGAACATTTAATGAGAATAACAATTCTGTATTGAAAAAAGGTCAGTTTGTTAGATATAAAATGGAGGGGTATAAGAACGATTTAAGTACTGGAGAACAGGAGGATAAAATCGGTCATAAGGAAATCAATAGGATCGAGGGGAATACCGTTTTCTTTAAAGATAATGATGGTAATACCTTTAGTAAGTTGAGAAGTGATATACTACCTGATGATCTGAATAAGGAAAGGAAAAAGAAGAAGAGTGATGTAAAAAGTGAACTGAAACAGAAATTGGGTCAAATAAAGAATGATGAGGAAAAGATGAATAAGGTGTTGAATTTTGTCAACTTTTTACAAAAGGGATAGTCTTTACTTATAAATGTAACCCTTAATTATTCGACTTTGAATAGTTATTATCTTTATCCGATGGAAGATAATAAAGTCAGGAAAATTGCAATTTCAGTAGTCAAACTAATTTTTGTTGAGGGTGTATTTTTATACCTATTCAATTACCTACTTGATGTAATTGGATTAAAGAATATTGTTAGTACATTTTTTCACAGTAAAAAAATACTCTCCTTCTTATCCTACCCAATCCCTTTGTGGGAAGTAATTGTATCGTTTATTGTCTTCATTATTCTAATACTCACCTTTAATTTTTATAGAACAAAAATCAATTCCAGACCTATAAAGACGAGACAAGAAAAAATCTATGATTTAATTGAGGAGTTTAAATTGAAATACAAGTATATGGAAGGTGATTTTTTAAATGGAATAGAGTATAGGACTCATTTATCTCTTAGAGATGATAATGTTTATTTAGATACTATTGAACCATATTGTATAATTCATCAACCTAACCAACCAAGATTAAAAATGATGTATCAGGATGATGAAGGGTATGGTGAACCCACATTTGTTTGTCCTGATCCAGAGTGTGGTATTAAAAGTTATGATTTGGATAGGGTGAAAATTATCTTACAATCGAAATTAGACGATGAGTGGGATAGGTCATTGAAAGAGATCAATTAAAGGTACTTTCCGTCAACCGGATAGTCAGATTATAATTCATAGAAAGAGACAGCACTCCCAATGCATCGATAGAAGTTGGGTGTCCATTAGTGTAATCATATCTTGAATTGATTCCATCCACCCGTTTAAACGCCGTAAGCTGCTCATCTCCGTTTGCGGACGACGCCTCAAACAGTGTTTTTTCTTTAAGTCCCCCGGAAAGGTAGGTCGTAACCTTTTTCAGATAGCCATTTACGTCATAATAGTTAAGGGTTTTAAAGCCGCTGTTTAAATAGCTGGATACAAGCGGGCGGCCGTAGTTATCGTAGGTGTAAGACTTTTCAAAAATGCCTATCGGCGTAGTTCGGGTATGTCGCGTCAGTCCGCTACCGGTCGTATAGTCAAATTCATCCGTTATAGAAACGCCTCCATGGCCGCTGGTAACTTTTTTTAAGCGATAATCCTTATCAATACCATAATACTCATAAAACGTTGTGCTATAACCTGAGATGTTCTTTGAAACCGCACGCCCCAGCAAATCATATTCGAACGTTGTAACTTTGCCATTAGGGTCTTTCTCGGACATTAGTTGACCATACACGTTATAGTCGTAAGCAATGGTTCCGGCATCGGGGTCAATCATTTTTTTCAAATTGCCCCAGTTGTCATATTCTCTTCTTATGAGTGTGGCGTAGGGTGCGCTTATAGGTGCCCATTCCACTCGATATTTCATTGCCTCGGCTATCATATTCAAAGTGAATGGTACCTGTTATGTTGTCGGAAATTTTAATTGTCTTGCCGGTACCGTCTGTTACTTTTGATTTAACGCTGCCGTCGGGATACTTTACGGTTGTAGTCGCCAGGCCGTCTCCCTGAGTGTACGTATATGTTGTTGTACCACTGAAATCTGTTACTGAAGCAAGTCTGTTCAGCGCGTCGTAAGTTTTTGTCGTTATCCTCGGCTTTTCTGTATTGTAGAACTCGTTAGTTGCGGTACTTGTATTTCCTCTCGCATCAAAAGTTTGAACTGATTGTTTCCATCCGGAGAAACCTTCAGTTTCCCTTCGCAAAGTCCTGCCCAAAATATCATAATACGTTTTTGAATCCGGAGCCGCCGGATGGCTTTCTGAAGTATAATAAACCTCATTTCCCGAACCTCCGAAACCTCTGGAAATAATTAATGGTATAATAGATTCCAGGTGCAGTATATATGCGCTTGGATATAAGAACTCCAAACTGATCGTAAGTAAACCATATTTCCAATCCGTTAGCCGCAATTATTCTTGTCGGTTTGCCCCAAAAACTATGCCATTGAGTTTGGGTGTAGCCGCCAAGAGGGTCAGTTTCCTTAATGCAAAAGCGATGATAGCTCGTTTCATATTCAAATTGCTGGACGATCGTTTTGGCGGGATATGATCCCATTTTTATCTTTTTGATTACGTTCCCATAGGCATCGTATTCGCAGGAGTCTTTTGAAAACAAACCCGATGATCCGTCAAAAGCTTTGTGAGATACCAAAGCTCCGTTACTGTTATAGGCAAAGCGGTCCGTTTGAGTAAACGGAGGAAGTGATCCGCGTGTAACGGTTTGGGTCACTTCTATTGGCAGATGCGGAATTGCTGAAACACCAGCTTTGGTAAAAGTAGTTTTTGTGGATGAGTGTGATAATGGCGCAGACCCTATAATAGTAGTTTTATTAAGCTCGGATTCTGTCGTTATGATATTGCCGTAGCTGTCAAACGTATTGGATGTTGTAGTAATTAACTGCATTAAAGGATCTTCCTCGCTTGTCGAATTTAATTCGCATTTAAAACGGTAAGAAGGGCCGCTGACCCCGGAAAATGAGTAGTTATACTGAGTCTCTGATATCTTAAGACTTGGAAAATGCTGATACGAAATTCTTCTTTGTATGTAAGGTCGTATGTAGGTTTCGTCAAGTCCATATTGCGTCTCCACACGTACGTTCAGACTGAAATCAATTGCCTGAATGATTTTGAAGCCTAATACGCCTTTAGCTGCGCGGTGCATCAGCAGATTTGAATAGATATACTTAGTTCGATTCTCTCCGCCGATGCCATTGGGCTGACTGGCCTCCGTCACTACATAAATGGGTAAACTGGAATAGTTATAGGGATATACCGGAGACGGATCTTTAGTATAGAATGATCCGTCCGATTGAGACAATGGTTTATAGTTAAAGCTGGTTACATGCCCCATTCCATTTCGTATTCTGGAGAGAAATCGACTCTGGTCTTTTTTTTAAAGAAGAACTGACGCATTTTATCCTTATCGAATGCCTTCAGGGAAATCTCTGATTGCCCATCGCCGTTTACATCGCTGAGTACGGGAGCAATAACTTCTGAAATTGCATATGGTACGGTGTACAGATGTTTGTCGATCAGGTTTGTTTTTTCAGTATGCCCCTTGAAATTGTAAAAGACAAAGTCCGCGTTGTTGAAATATTCCGCTTCGTTGGTGCAATATTTCCTGGCATGCCAGATATCGCTTTTGCCATCTCCGTCGTAATCTCCTACATAAAGGAAATCAGCTATGTCGGATACTGATTTTCCACCGCTTCCTGTAACGACGCACCTTTTATTAAATTGCGGGCTCATTACAAAGGGGATTTCTTTAAAATCGGTACCGGTGGAGTAAGCAATTGCCGTATTGAGATAGCCGGGCTTTTGAGCTATAACAAGGTCACTTTTTCCATCACCGTTGAAATCCCCTATGCCCAATACTTCATGGTAATTTTGCAGGGGATAACCGCCGCTGTAAAGTTCTTTAAATACATATGTTCCCGATAGCTTAATGATAGTTCCGATCCACGCAAAATGCGCCGACGATAAAGTCGAAGGTACGTAGGTTAGAATGTCGGTTCGTCCGTCCCCGTCGAAATCCAGCGTGGATGCCGGTTGCTCATTCATCCACGCAGCTTCCCTCGCAGAGGATGTCGTGCCCGGCGTCCAGCTTGCTTTAACTCTTTGGTTAAATAGCCCATACCGGGAAAACGAAACATAAAAGTTGTAGGAAACAATCCCGCTGGACGGGTTTGTATTTTGCGTAAGGTAGGCAAACTCACTAATCCCGTCCCCATCAAAATCGCCGATAAAAACTGAATTCTTATCCGCTAACTTGTGCCCTCCGGTAATCGCATCAGGGGCATAGTTCTCAACGGTAAAGCCTGAACTCCCTTTCCCCATTTTGGAGTAGTAGTATCGTCACCCCATTGTATGTATTTCCGCTTCCTACATTCATAAAAAGAAGATCGTCTTTACCATCTCCGTTGAAGTCGGCCTGAAGAAAGTGGTTACCTTTTTTATCGGTATTTTTCTGATAGCCTATCAGATATTTTGAATTGGAGGATGATGATGGAAATGTAACGGAACTACCGGGTATGGCTGTATACGATCCTGAGGCGTTTTGTGAAAACAACTCAAAACCTAAATAATTTCGATCCCAACGATACGACGCACCTGTATAATCAAAACTGGCTTTTAAAATTTCACTTTTTCCGTCGCCATCAAAATCACCTGACATAATATCATAGTTAACTGAAGTAGGGGAACTTGCTGAGTATGGGATGCTTAAATCTGTTTCTGTTTCCTCGAATTCACGTCCGTTTTCTCCATACAAAAAGCGCGTTTCATTGATTGAAGAAGATCCTGAACCTTGCAGCTGAGCAATGCTTTTCAAATAAGATGCCTCAGCATTCCTGCCATAGGTCAGACGGAATTCAGTATAAATATAATTTTCGTCTTTTGAAGATATTCCTGTCAGTAAATACGATGAGTTACGCGTTCCTCCCCGGTGATAAATGATGTTTTTATCAGACCGTTCCTCATAGTAGAACCTAATTCGACTATATGGCGCCATCCCGGTTACATCATTTCCTGTGTAGTTAATTTCTGCAATTCTGAAATCTCCGCCTGTATTGGTATACACAAACTCTATATAATTGCCGTTTACGTCTCTTATCTTACTCAGGTACCACTCCATCACCACTGAATTGTCATCGTTCATCATGCGGGAATCTGAAGAGCTCCCATACTCCATAATTGTGCCGTCTTTGTTGACAACTTTGAAGGATTCCGGCCCACCCCCGATATTGCCATAGGAGGTTGTCAAAGAATAATTCTCTTCTTCACTCACATAAGTGGTTCCATGATCTCCATTATTGCCGGTTTGAGGGATAAGTCTCTGACCTTGTAATACAAAGTGGTCGTAGTTAGAGTAAGTTACCACGCTGTTGTCTCCCTCATGAAAATTATCATCCCCGGTTCTGTTTATTGCGGATATGCCATTGATACTCCATCCTCTACCCATAAGTCCGTCTCCATGCTGAGAGCTATACTCAAGGGAAATGGAAGGAGTCATCCCGGATGTACCCGGAGCGCATGGAACAGGAATTGAATATACTGTGGCTCCGGAAAGATTGACCGTAGCATTTCCGGTAATACTGCCAACAGGCTTAGTTACATCAATGCCACTGTTAAAGGAAGTCTCCGTATGAAGAGGCGCATAAAGTTGTGACTTTGCATTATAATTACAAGTCAACATTAAGGATAAAAGTAGGAATCGTCTGAGCATATCAATAATTCGTCTGTTTGGTCAATTGTTCTTCTGAAAGTCTTCATTTGTCGGTTTTTAGTGGTAAGCGTCAGGCAATACATAGCCATCACCACGATCTGATTTTGTAGTGCGGTGTTCCTTCCGGAAACAGGAAGGGAATTCTGTAGTACTGAATGATTAAAACCCATATTCGCTAAAAAGGAACACGGTTTATTGGAGAGATGTCAGATATTCTGTAGCGGTTATTCCGGTACAAATGATCTTTTAAAAATGTTTCGTCTTAAGGACGGGAATTGGCGGGAGAAATATTTGTGGGCGACGAATGGATATCGCTTTGCAGCACAAAAATAGCTTTTGTATTTTATATGCACCAGTTTCGTGTGGTGCAATTTTTATAATAAGTACTTAAATCCGTAAGCCTGAAAAGCTTCGGATCAGATTTTTTTTAGTTGGGGAGGATTGCTCCGGGAAGCAACTATGACTACAGGAAACTTATACAGCAGATCAGAAAAGACGTCCCTTCGTACAGCTGCAAGGATGTTGTTTCGCGAAGGCATCACTTACGCAGGCGCTTGTCTCCCGGCAACTCCATCCATACATACCGTCGATAAATAACAGTCGCGGATAACAGCTTGCTTCCCCCTCACAGATAAAAAAGGTACTCATCAGCGAAAACGCTTTTCCCTCGGCTTGTCCGAAGTCCAGCCTGCCATTCGTATTACGCAGCCATTTCACCAGTGTGCGGTTGGATTTATGTGTGGTACACTCCAGGTAATGCCAGGTGTGATTGTTCACAACCGCAGTGCGCAGATAAACCGCATCAAATTCGGCGTCTTTTTCCGGGAATTCCCGGTTGATTGCCTGTAATAATTTGTCCGGGTCAATGATCAGTGATGCCGTATGCTTATCCGTGACTTCTGCGATCACGAGCTGTTCGCTCAATTGTAAGGCGTCGCTGTTCTTTTGTGCACGACATAAGATGCTACACAGCATAAAGAGAAGGAAATACAGGCGTTTCATAGAGTCGGTTTCCTTTTTAACGCTTTGCAGGAACGTTCATTGTCCTGAGTTAAAGGTTATAATTTATTCATGTAATAGACAACCCCTTCGTTCTCGATCACCAATTCATTGGGTTGGCAATTGATCACCCGGAAATTGCGTTCGTCCTTACCGGCAGTGTATAGAATTCCTTTTTCATATTGCTGAACGATCCAGGAGGGTTTTGCTTCCGGATCATTGAATCCGTATATTTTTCCGGTAATGGTTTCGGGTGTTTCCTCGATGGCTACGAGACGGATGATGCGGTACTTTCCGGCAGTATCCAAAGGCTTATTACTGGTGCGCTTGTAGCATTTCCATATGCCGACCAATGGTTCGATACGGTCCGGAACAGTGCCGTTTTTCGGGCTGGGCGCGGGCCGGAAAGCCACGTTGTTGCTATTGCGCACGCTTGTAGGTCTTTTATTGTACCGTTGCATGATCAATTCCACTCCGTCCTGACCGGCCAGATGCATACGGTCTCCTTCAAGCTCCAGTATGTCAAATTCATTGGCCCCTATTTCCAGCGTGGTGCCTGTTAGCTTTGCTTTCAGCCGGGGAGCCGAAGGAGTGGTTTTGCCCCATACGCACATGGTACTGGAAAGAAATTCGAAATACAAAGTGTCGCGGAATTTTACAGGCTGACCTGCCTGCATACGGACCGTTTCACGCCAGGGACCTTTCAGACTTTTAGGATCAATGAGCTTTGCCTGCACAAAAGTGCCTGTAAAAAGCAAATAACAAAAAAGGAAGAAAGATCTTTTCATAAGTCTGTTTTATATAAAGGTGGAGCAGAATGCCTGCATCCAAATATATTAAGTAAATGGCATGATTTTAAGTGCCGCACATGGCATGCAGCACCTAAAATATGATTAGTACTTAAGCTAAGCTGTCTTTTTACGGATATGATAGTTTTCGCGGGCGCGGTCGGTGAACCGCGCAACCACTTCCTCATACTTTCTCAGGTCCGATGGTTTCGTCACGAACCCTGAAGCTCCGTACGCTTTAAACTCGGAGATGATATCAGGATTATTCGTGGTGGAAAATCCCATCAGTTCCGTGGTAAAGTCCGCAAGACGCGGATATGTTCTTTTAAGAAATTCCACGCCGTTCATCAGCGGCATGTTCATATCCAGTAAGATGAGATCAAAAGGGGGAGGACATGTGTGCTCCAGCAGCGTTAAAGATTCGAGACCGTTAGAACAAAAATGTAATTGGATTTTCTCCGGCAAACCTAACTCCTCGACCGTTTCTGCAAAAAGACCTTGCTCATCGGCATCGTCATCAATCATTAATATTCTCGGCATCGGCATAGTTAACAAATGTAACCATTCCACACTCCAAAACCTAGCCTTGCATGAATGTCGCGGTAAATTAATGCTTTATATGACAAATTGCTTACAATTCAGCAGTATCAAATGTATTTCCCTGGTTGATGTCGCCGGTTTCATAACCTTTTTTAAACCAGCGGATTCTTTGCTCCGAAGTGCCGTGTGTAAATGCGTCCGGTACCACAAAACCCTGCGATTGCTTTTGCAGATTGTCATCTCCAATTGCATTGGCGGCGTTCAGCGCATCGTCAATTTCTCCGGGTAATAGTATGTGCTGTTCATTTTGCGCATAGTGTGCCCAGACGCCGGCCAGAAAATCTGCCTGCAATTCCAGTTTTACGGATAGTCTGTTCGCTTCTGCCTCACTCATATTGGCCCGCTGCTCTTCAAATTTCCGGGTGATGCCCAGCAGATTCTGTACATGATGTCCTACTTCGTGCGCAATAACGTATGCCATGGCCGACTCGCCGGGTGCATTGAATTTTTCCGACAGTTCACGGAAGAAGGAAACATCGATATATACGTCACTGTCGGCCGGACAGTAGAATGGTCCTGAAGCAGCATGGCCCTGTCCGCAGGCAGTGTTACAAGATCCGCAGAAGGATTTCAGTTTGGGTTTTTCATAAACAAGCTGCATTTTACTGAACTGTTCAGACCAGATATCTTCTGTCGAGGCGAGGGTGCGACTCGTAAAACTTTGCAATTGCTGGTTTTTGCTGTCAGTATTGTCACAGGTGCCGGCAGCAACCGTCGGATTTACGCTTTGGATCGCATTCAGAACGGATTGGGGATTTTTGCCGGTGAGCAATGCCACGATAATCGCGATGATCACTGCAATACCGCCGCCGATCAGTTTACGCCCGCCACCGGTGCTTCCGGTGATATCTTCAAAGTTGTCGCTTTCGCGTCTTCCTCTCCAGTCCATATATGGTTAATTTGGTCCAAAAATAAGGCCGGATGTGCATAACCCGTTTTTTTTGCACATGATCTTTTAAAACCAAAGCGTTGATTATTTTTGCGAACTAACCCGATACGACAATGGAAAATTCAAGACTTCAGGACGATTTGCTCAGGGAGTTCAGAGAGGAAAAAGAGATGATAGCCACACAGCTCGATAAGCTGGTGCCTTTAGGCGTGGCGCTGCGTAAGCCGGTAGCTGCCCGGGTATTGAATAAAATTGTGCTGCTGGCATCCGAGCTGCTTTGTTATAGTGCTTCGCTGGGAAGCATTCTGTTCGTGGTATTCAGAGATCGCATTTATCCGTTTTATATTTTATCGCGCCTGCGTCTGCATCCTGAAGCGTCGGGCTTCTCAAAGGTGGAAGTGGAATACCTGTATTGGTCCACGGCAGTAATGGCAGCTATCGTCGCATTTCTTTTTATCGTTATTGGCCGTTGTCTGAACCGTATACGTCGCAAAAATGCGATCCTGCAAATGGCCGGTAACGATGTGAAGACGATTGTCGGTGAACATCTGAAAAGAAAAGCTGCGCTTGATGCCATTGATCAGCGTCATTTCGGTATACTCGAACCTTTACCGGCACCGGATGTCGTGGCAGTGATGAATCAGGGTTACTAATAAAATAATCAACGCTTGTGTCTGAGGCGTATCTGAAAAGCTTTCAATCTTATCTGAGTCTCGAACGCTCAGTGTCTCCGCACACAGTGGAGGCCTACCTGCACGACGTACGTTTTCTGTTTGCTTACCTGAATGAACGCGAACTTTCTTTCAGGGAGGTGCAGCTTCCGGATCTGCAGGAGTTCCTGGTGTCATTTGCGGCAACGGGCTTGTCGGCGAATTCCCAGGCACGGGTACTCAGCGGCGTTAAGTCGTTCTTTCGTTTCCTGTTGCTGGAGCGCGAAATAGATGATGATCCCACGCAATTACTTGAATCCCCCAAATTAACCCGCCCCTTACCGGTAGTGCTTTCTGTCGAGGAAATTGACAGTATGATAGCTTGTATCGATCATAGCAAACCCGAAGGTCAGCGAAACCGCGCTATCATTGAAGTAATGTACAGTTGCGGACTAAGGGTATCTGAGCTGACCGGCTTGCAGCTTTCCGGTTTGTTCCTGGATATAGATCTGATCCGTGTACGGGGAAAAGGCGATAAAGAGCGGCTTATCCCGATAGGGACTTCGGCCATCCGGCAGGTAGAACTATACCGCGATGCTGTCCGCTGCCATGTGCCCGTGCAGCCTTCCTGTTCGGATGTGCTGTTTTTGAACCGACGCGGCGGCTCCCTCAGTCGTGTGTCTGTGTTTAATATCATTAAAGATCTGGCGCTTAAGGCTGGTATCAGAAAGAATATACACCCGCATACCCTGCGTCATTCTTTTGCGACGCACCTGGTTACAAACGGTGCCGACCTGAGGGCGGTACAGGAAATGCTCGGCCATAAAAGCATCACCACCACGGAGATTTACACGCACCTGGATAAGGCCTATCTGCGAACCGTACTGGAGCAATTTCATCCCCGTTACCATGGATAGTTTATACTACATTTGAGACGCTACGATATGGCCAGAGAAAGAAACAACAGACGCAGTATTGAAAACAGCGGATTCGGCTCCAATACCAGTGCCGAAGGACGCCGGCTTGTCAATAAGGATGGAACCCTTAACCTCCGGAAGACCGGTGCGGGAATACTCGAGAGGATAAGCTGGTACCACGTATTGCTGCGTCTTTCGCGTGCCCGCTTCCTCGTAGTGGTCTTCTGTTTTTATACGGTCATTAATCTGTTGTTTGCCTGCATTTACTTAGCCATTGGTCCGCAATGCCTCAAGGGCTCCTCTGAAGTAAGCGGACTCTCTGAACGTTTTCAGCAGGCATTTTTTTTTAGTTCGCAAACGCTTACAACTGTAGGATACGGACACATCAGCCCGGACGGACTCACGGCAAATGTGGTTGCGTCGCTGGAGTCCTTTATGGGTATCATGTCGTTTGCATTGGTAACGGGACTGTTCTTTGCCCGCTTTTCGCGCCCGCGCGCCTACCTCGTGTTCAGTCACAACGTGCTCGTAAGTCCCTATAAAACAGGTAAGGCATTAATGCTCAGGGTGGCGTCACAGCGCAACAATCATCTTACAGATGCCGAGGCGCAGGTAACAACTGCTTTTCACGTTATCGAAAACGGGCAACGCGTTACGAAATTTTACCAATTGTCACTGGAGATCGCGCAGATCAATTCGCTGGCGCTCAGCTGGACACTTGTGCACGTGCTGGATGAAGAAAGTCCGTTTTACAACATGGGCGAACACGAGCTTCGTGATTCAAGGCTGGAGCTCATGGTAACGGTTAAAGCTTTTGACGACCATTATTCCAATACCGTGCAACAACGCACTTCTTACACCGCTGAAGAACTGGTTTACGGAGCACGGTTCAATCCTGCATTCCGGCGCTCAGAAGACGGGGGCGCAACCCTGCTGGAACTTGATAAGATAAATGATTACGAAAGAGTGGCAGTATAATCGTCCTTATTGCGGGACTGCCATTTTCGTTCATTGACGTACGAGCCCCGCGCTTCCATCTTCCAAAAGCGTTTCTTAGCCCAACGCCCTGTTTTCGGGCTTTATTGATTATTTTCGTGCCCCAATTTTTCCAGATATGCTTACCCAACAAATAAAAAGCGCCGCTTTGGAAGCGCTGCAACATTTTTTTCCTGATCAGAGCTTCGACCTGGGGCTTATCAGTGTGAATGAGACGAAATCAGAATTTACCGGCGATTACACCGTGGTATTATTTCCTTTCGTAAAAATGCTGCGCCAGAAGCCTGACGAATTGGGTAACAAACTCGGTGCATGGCTCACTGAGCAACATCCGGAACTGTTCTCCGCATTCCAGGTAGTAAGCGGCTTTCTGAATCTTACGGTAAATGATCGCTTTTTCCTGGATATGCTGTCCGGGAATTGGAATAACCAGTGTTACGGAACAGCCGCCGCCAGCGGCAAAAAAGTAATGATCGAATATTCTTCGCCCAACACGAACAAGCCACTGCACTTCGGGCACCTCCGGAATAACTTTCTGGGTTACGCTGTGGGCAATATACTCCGGGTGAACGGCGATACGGTAGTCAAAGCGAACCTTGTAAACGACCGTGGTATCCATATCTGCAAGTCTATGGTGGCCTGGCAGCATTTTGCTCAGGGTGCCACTCCGGAATCTTCAGGTATAAAAGGCGATCATCTTGTAGGCGATTATTACGTCCGTTTCAATGACGAATATAAAGCCCAGGTAAAAGAGCTGATGGCTTCTGGTATGTCGGAAGAGCTTGCAGAAAAGGAAGCACCGATCATGAAAGAGGCTCAGCAGATGCTGCGCGCATGGGAAGCCGGGGACGAGGCTGTGGTGTCGCTCTGGAAACAGATGAATGCATGGGTGTATGCAGGATTTGATATCACGTATAAAAACCTTGGGATCGATTTCGACAAATTCTATTACGAAAGCAATACTTACCTGCTGGGGAAAGCCATTGTGGAAAAGGGACTGGAGAAAGGAGTACTGTTCCGCAAGGAAGATAATTCCGTATGGATAGATCTTACGGCGGACGGACTCGACCAGAAGTTGCTGCTGCGCGGAGACGGCACTTCTGTGTATATGACACAGGATCTGGGTACTGCTGTGCTTAAATACAATGATTTCGGACTGGACCGTTCGGTATATGTGATCGCGGATGAGCAGAATTACCACATGCAGGTGCTGCAGCTGATTTTGAAAAAGCTCGGTGAACCCTGTGCCGACGGTATCTTTCACCTGTCTTACGGTATGGTGGAATTGCCTTCGGGGCGTATGAAAAGCCGGGAAGGAACCGTAGTGGATGCGGATGATATGATCGATGAAATGATCAGCATGGCCGAGCAGCAGACGAAAGAAAACGGTAAGGCAGACGGATTTACTGATGAAGAGCAAAAGGAGCTTTACCGCATGATCGGACTGGGAGCTCTGAAATTTTACCTGCTGCGCGTAGATCCGAAGAAGAAAATGATTTTCAACCCGCAGGAGTCAATAGACCTGCATGGCTTTACTGCGACATTTATCCAGTATGCCCATGCGCGTATCTGTTCGGTGTTACGTAGAGAACAACTGCCGGTGATGCCTGCTGCTGATGTTTTTGCAGGTAAATCTGTCGGCGACGGATTGTTTGAGGCGGAAAAGCATATTCTGAAGATGCTGGAGCAATACCCGGTTGCAGTAGAGACTGCTGCAAAAGAAATGAGCCCGAGCGTACTCTGTAACTATTGCTTCTCGCTGGCGCAGGCTTTCAATACTTTTTATGACCGGCACAGCATTGCAAAAGCAGAATCTGAAGAGAAAAAACAGATGCGGCTGATGACGGTGGTGATGATCGCGCGTACGTTGCGTCACGCGATGTCTATGCTGGGTATTGAACTGCCGGAAAAAATGTAAGCTGCAGGTTTCGATTCAGACCGGCAGCCCGAGAATTTTACACCGTAATAAAACACAAACAGCCAGGCGATACCTTTCAGCAGGAAGAAAAGAAAACCCAGGATACCGAGTCGCCGCAGCCAGTTTTTCTTATTGGCCGGCTTTTCCGGTCCGGGTTGCGATCCAAAGTTGTTCACGGGACAAATAATTTGAATTGCAAAAGAAACAATTCCGTGACAATTCTGTTTCAATAATCGGGAATTGCATTTATAAAAAACGAAACAAGCCGTTGAGAGGACGGCTTGTTTCGTTTGGACAACGTATCAAATAAAAACGCCCCGTACCCAAAGGTGCGGAGCGTTTTTCGACAGGTTTATTTATTGTTTAATCAGCTTTTATAGCGGCAATACCCGGAAGCGTTTTCCCTTCAAAAAACTCAAGCATTGCACCACCACCGGTAGACACGTAACTTACTTTGTCTGCGTAACCGAATTTATTGACTGCCGCAACGGAATCGCCGCCGCCAACAAGTGAGAATGCCCCTTTTTCGGTAGCCGCCACCACAGCTTCTGCGATTGTCCGGGTGCCGTTCTGGAACTTTTCCATTTCAAACACGCCCATAGGACCGTTCCACAGGATTGTCTTACTACGGCCGACTACTTCTGAGAAAGCAGTGCATGCTTTAGGCCCGATGTCCAATCCCATCCATCCGTCAGGGATTTCAGTATTGTTTGCCAGACCTGTGTTGGCATCAGCCGCAAATTTGTCAGCAGTAATGCTGTCTTCCGGCAGGTGGATATTTACGCCTTTTGCTTTTGCTTTTTTCAGCAGATCATTGGCCAGTTCCAGGCGATCGTCTTCACAAAGAGAAGAGCCGATTTTACCGCCCTGCGCTTTGAAAAAAGTATACGCCATACCGCCACCGATGATAATGTCTGTAGCCTTATCCAGCAGGTTCTCGATGATCAGTATTTTGTCGGAAACTTTTGCGCCACCGATAATTGCCGTAAACGGCTTTTCTGCATGATGGAGTACCTGTTCAGCAGAACTTACTTCTCCCTCCATCAGCAAGCCGAACATTTTGTTATCCGCGCTGAAATGCTCAGCCATAACAGCCGTGGAAGCATGCGCACGGTGAGCAGTTCCGAATGCGTCGTTTACATATACATCGCCGTAGGAGGCCAGCTTTTTCGCGAATTCAGCACCGCCTTTCTCTTCTTCTTTATAATAACGAAGATTTTCGAGCAGCAATACCTGCCCGGGTTGCAATGCGGCTACTTTCTGTTCTGTAGCCTCGCCCATACAGTCGTCAGCAAATTGCACCGGAGTGCCCAGCAGTTCGCTCAGGCGGTCTACGATACGACTCAGGGAAAAATCCGCTTTGGTGAGTTCCGGCTTTTTCTCCATGTCTTTTATCGGACGTCCCCAGTGACTGAGCAGAACCACAGATCCGCCATCGGCAAGTACTTTCTTTATTGTTGGTAAAGCTGCACGGATACGTGTGTCGTCACCTATTACATTGTTTTTGATCGGAACGTTGAAGTCTACGCGGATTACTGCTTTTTTATCCTTGAAGTTAAACGAGGAGAATTTGGACATATGTCAGGAATTTATTCGGGTTATCAAAATATGGAGCGCAAAAGTAAGGAAGATTTGCGGCTTACACCATTTGCCTCGATTTCAGCTCCAGGTATTTGTTGATCACATTGACGGTGAGATCTTTCGGTTTGCTCAGCACGGCAAGTATCCCATGTTTGCGCAATTCCCTGACGATCTGGCGTTTTTCGTAGTCGAAGCGGGCTGCAATTGTTTGTGTGTAAATCTGTTTGAGGGTTTTAGCGTCCTGGCGGCTCAGCTGATGTACTGCAGTGTTTTCAAAAAAGATCACACACAGAAGGTGCCTGCGGGCCATCTGGCGCAGGTAGGGGAGTTGCCTTTCCAGCGAAGCCATGGTCTCGAAATTAGTGAACAGTAA
Organism: Chitinophagaceae bacterium; assembly: GCA_049840855.1. Taxonomy (GTDB): domain Bacteria; phylum Bacteroidota; class Bacteroidia; order Chitinophagales; family Chitinophagaceae; genus Rurimicrobium. Next base: position 22,681 of record JASGJF010000037.1, read on the forward strand.
TAACAGGCTGCGTTGATTGATTTTTCGCGCCACCTGTTGCTGTAGTTGTTCGAAATCACTTTCACGGAAATCTGTTTCCTGCCGGTACAGGGCTTCACGGAGTACTACAAATTGTTTGTTACGGCGGTCCGCAGGTACCACCTCTACCTGGTCCCCGGCAAACGTGATCAATCCTGCGTTGTCCTGTTTGTGCAGGGTTACGTAGGATAAGGCCAGCGATGCATTGATCGCGTAATCGAGCAGGCTCAGCCCGTCGAAAGGCATTTTCATGGTCCTGCCTTTGTCGATGATGCAATAGATCTGCTGCTGCCGGGTATCGGTATAAGTATTGAGCATGGCCGTGCCGCGCCGTGCCGTAGCTTTCCAGTTCATGCTGCGGATATCATCGCCGGTTACATATTCTTTTATCTGTTCAAACTCCAGGCTGTGTCCGAGCCTCCGCATTTTTTTTGCTCCTGCGGCATTGCTGTCGCTCAGTGCCATCAGCTGGTATTGCCGCAACTTAAGAAAGGAAGGATACACTTTTACATCCGCCTGTTCCCCGCAGACGAAGCGCCGACGTAACAGATGCAGGGGGCTTTCCGCGTATACCAGTATGTGTCCGAACGAATAAAGTCCCCGGCTTTGCGGGCGAAGCTGGTAGCTGTGACGAAAGACAGTTCCCGCAGGCACTGTAAACTGTATACGGAAATCACGGTTCTGAAATTGTACCGGTAATTCATCGATAACCTGCAGACTGCCTGCAAACGGAAAGTCGTTCCGCAGTTCGATGCTCATTTCGTTCTCATCTCCCAGGCTGAAAGCCTGCACATTGCTGCGCTGAGCACTGATACCACGCGACCTGCCAAACAGCAATATCAGATCACAAAGTGTGAACAGTATCCATAGCACCATCAGCGCATAAGCCGGAGTGACCAGCACGGGAAAGAAATAGGCGGCAAGAAACAGTACGGCATTGCCGAGCACGATAATATACCAGCGCGGGCTGATAAAAATATCCTTGAAGAAACGAATCGGAGCTGCTTTCATCTTTGTCGCTTACAGACTGGTGACCCATCCGAGTAATATCCAGCCCATCACGATAAAAGGGGGCGGTATCTTTGGTAAATTGCAAGATACAGAAAGTAATGCCTGCTATTACAATATTCACGATTTCCACGTTGGCGCTTGGAGACCGGAACAGAATCAGCCCGGAAGCCCATACCATTCCTACGATTGCAGCGTTGATACCCTCGATGGAACGGTAGATGATCACATAGTTTTTGAGGCTCTGGTACAGCGGGAACAGGAACAGCATCATCAGTGTGCTCGGCAGGAATATTCCGACGGTGGCCGTAACGCAGCCGAGTATCTGCCATAAAGGCCCTTCCGAACTCATCGCAATACCACCCACAAACGTACATATGGAAAACACCGGTCCCGGCACTGCCTGCAACATGCCATATCCAGTCATAAGCTGACTCTGGGTCAGCAGGGGCGTCTGCGCGAGGTGCTGCCTGCGGGTAACCGAACTGGTACAGCATCATCGGGATTAACGCTTGTCCGCCACCAAATACAATGCTTCCGAAACGGTAGAGTTCTCAAACAGGTTGAAGATGCGCCGGTGCTGCCAATGTTCGATCCTTGCCCATTCCGAAAGGAAGCCGGCAACAAGGAATACACCAACGAACACCCACAGCACATCCCAGTTCACTTTGAAACTGGTTGGATTCGGCCCGGATCCGCTTATCGCTGAAATTGCCTGATGAATCCCGCGGAAAGAATGATCAGCGGGAATACCCGAGGGATTTGATGAAAATGGTGATGAGCGCACTCCCGATCATAATACCCCAGGTAGCAGGATGCTTCACGCTCTTGTTCATCATCTTAATGGCGGCATAGGCGATAAATCCCAGTGCCATAGGCTGCATAAAGCGGAATAGTTGCGTTTGCAGCGTATTCGAGTCCAGGTACAGCAGCAGAAACGACAAAAGGGTCATGATCAGCGTGGCCGGGAGGATCCAGATCAACAGCGTCAGCAAAGCAAGCGGAACACCTCCACGTCGGTAAGCGATCAGGAACACCGTCTGAGAGGACGATGGGCCCGGCAGGATCTGGCAAAAGGCATTGTACTCGAGGATCTCTTCTTCCGTCACATCTTTTCGTTTTTGGAAAAGGTCCGGATCATCATAGCCATATGCACCTGCGGTCCGCCAAATGCGGTGCAGGCGTACATCAGTACGGCTTTGAGAAACGGAATATGACGTAGCAGCATCAACGGGCGTGCAAATTTCCGGGAAAAGTAGCTACAATCCCCAGTAAATACAAGGCAAGTGCGTTTTTTGGGGTGAAGGGCTGGAAAATTGAAATAAGGGTCGTAACTTGCCGGCAAATTTAACAAATCGGTTTTATGATCGCTAACCCAATAGTTCTGAACGCTCTGTATGATGCCGGTAACAAAGTAGGTGTTGCCATGTGCTGGGTTACCAGCCTGATTCTCACTGCCGAACTGGTGTACGTAATGTTCAAATACGTGTTTGCCAAAAACAAATAATAACCTTGTCTTCGATAGCCAGATATACGTACGGATTATCAGCTGGCCACCCTGGATGAACAAGCCGTGGGCAATGACCCGCTTGTGTTTTTCTCCCGCTGGTTCTCTGAAGCGCTCGCCGCGCAGGTGATCGAGGTAAATGCGATGACCCTCGCAACTGTAGATGCCCGGCAAAGACCGCACGCACGTATTGTCCTGCTCAAGGGAATCGAGCAGGGGGGCTTCGTTTTCTTCACGAATTATAACAGCGACAAAGGAAAAGAAATTGCGGAGCACGCACACGCTGCGCTTGTTTTCTTCTGGCCGGAACTGCAACGTCAGGTAAGGGTGGAAGGACGTGTGCAAAAGGTGTCCCCCGATGCGAGCGATGCTTATTTCCGGAGCAGGCCGGAAGCAAGTCGTATAGGCGCCTGGGCCTCTCCGCAAAGCGCCGAAATCCCTGGTCGCGAAGTGATCGAACAGAACGAACAGCAATACAGCGAACGCTTTGCAGACGGTGATATTCCAAGACCTGAACATTGGGGAGGCTATGCCGTAATTCCGGATCGTATCGAATTCTGGCAGGGGCGTGCAAGTCGTCTTCACGATCGCATTTGTTTCGAACCGGATAACGCCGGTAGCTGGCGCAAATTCCGTCTGGCTCCCTAGCGTATCGCGCAATCACTAATCTTTTAGCTGATGAGCCGCTTCTTCTCACTCTTTACTGATAAGCACTTAAGCGATCTGCTTACCCTGCGTGCAGGGGAAACGCGTCTGGGTCAATGTGTGCATATACCGGTGACTGCGAATACTGTCGAAGAGGCGATACAGCTGAGCAATGCAAAGTTTGTGCTGCTCGGTATCCCCGAAGACATAGGCGTACGCGCCAATATGGGGATCGGCGGAGCCGCATCTGCCTGGCCGCTTGCGCTCAGATCACTGCTGCATATTCAATCGACTCCTGCCTTCTCAGGCGCAGAACTGCTGATCCTGGGACATTTTGATTTTTCTGAATGGATGGTTGAATCCCGCCAGGCAGATACAGAAGCTTTAAGAAAGCTTACGGCTCGTATAGATGAAGAGGTGGCGCCCGTAATCAGCACAATTGTTGCCGCGGGGAAAATTCCTATCGTGATCGGTGGCGGCCACAATAATGCTTATCCGCTGCTGAAAGGCGTTTCAGACGCGCTGGGGCATCCGGTTCACTGCATCAACCTGGATGCTCATTCCGACTACCGTCTTATGGAAGGCCGTCACAGTGGTAACGGATTCCGCTACGCCCGTGAGCATGGCTACCTGGACCGTTATGCAATCGTCGGGCTGCATGAATCATACAACGCTGCGGATATTGTAGCTACCATGAGCAAAGAAACCTACCTGCACGCTTCGTTTTTTGAAGATATTTTTATCCGCCACAAATTTTCTTTCGCCGAAGCGCTTTCCGGAGCGGCGGACTTCATTTAAAGGGTGGTATATCCGGAGTTGAACTGGATATGGATGCTATAGAAGGCGTATTGTCCAGCGCGCAAACTCCCAGTGGTATCAGTACGCGCGAAGCAAGGCAGTATATACATTTCTGCACCCACGCGCTGATTCCATGCTACCTGCATTTGCCCGAGGCAGCAGCCGTATTGAATGGCCGAACAGACGAAGCGCCGCTTACCGGAAAATTACTGGCATACCTTATTGCAGACTTTATCAAGGGAATGGCAGCACGCCATCATTAGGATATCGATTTCCTGCGGACGAACTCCCAGACAACAATTCCCAGACTAACCGTAATGTTCAGCGAATGTTTGCTGCCATACTGCGGTATCTCTATGCATGCGTCGCTTGCGGTCAAAGCAGTGTCGCTGACGCCGCTCACCTCGTTTCCGAAAATCAGTGCCGTGGGTCTTTCGAGAAAATCTGCCGTTGCGGCATTCAGGCTGACGCTGTTATGCGCCTGCTCTACCGATACGACCTGGTATCCCTCGTCTCTGGCAGCGGCGATCGCTTCCGCAACACCGGAAAAGTGTTTCCAGGTAACGGTTTCGGTTGCCCCGAGCGCAGTTTTATGAATGTCACGGTGCGGAGGTTGCGGTGTATAGCCGCACAGATATAATGCTGTGATGGCGAACGCGTCTGCAGTACGGAATGCGGAACCCACATTCTGCATGCTGCGCACATCGTCGAGTATCAGGATCAGCGGAAACTTGGGAGCATTCTGGTTCTCAGCAGCGGCAACGCGCTGAAGGTCATCCATCGATTTACGGGTAAACAAAGCAGGATTTTTTTATTAATACTAGCGCGCAAGTTTACTGTTTTTTCGGCCATAGGCCAAATAGATACATCATTCCTATCGCAAGCCATACAATAAAACGTACCCAGTTTACCACGCCCAGTGTCGATAACAGGTACAGGCAGGACAATACGCCCAGCAAAGGTATCAGTGAATAACGGCGTACAAAAGCCAGTCCGCAGGCAATGGCAAAGCAAACATAAAACAGCCAGGACGGGATCAGATGTTTCCAGACTTCATAGCCGCCTTCGATAGTGAAAATACCTGAGGCGATGTTCTTACCGTCACCATCTTCGCGGAATAAAAGCCACAATACGCCCAACACAATAACCGGCACACCTATACGGGCATTGATATAAGGAACTTCGAATTTCGGATCGGGGAGGTCTTTGCGCTTTTGCAGCACCATAATGCCTGCACACACAAGGGTAAAGGCAAATAAAGTGCCGATAGAACACATGTCTGTTACGAAAGCCGCGTCCATAAACAGTGCGGGAATACCTACGAGAAATCCCGTAAGTATCGTGGCAAATTTCGGCGTTTTAAAACGCGGGTGGATTTCGGCGAACTTTGCCGGTAACAATCCATCCCTGCTCATGCTCATCCAGATGCGTGGCTGACCGATCTGGAAAACCAACAGCACGCTGGCCGTCGCGATCAATGCACTGAATGCGATCACGCCGCCTATCCAGTTAATACCTCTCTGAGAAAAGCATTTGCGAGGAATGCCTCATTGCCCAAAGAGGTGTATTTGACCATGCCGGTAAGAATCAGCGCAGCACATATGTATATGAGCGTTGCAACCAGCAACGAGTACAGCATACCTCGCGGAAGATCCCGCTGCGGATTGCGGCACTCTTATGCAGTTGTAGACAGCACATCGAAACCTATATAGGCAAAGAATACGGCACTCGTTCCTTTCAGCACGCCTTCCATTCCGTTTTAGCGCAAGAGGGTGTCTGCAGCTTTTTCCCGGTTGCACGTAAAAAGCGCCGATAATCATTACGATCAGCACCACCAGCACTTTAAGAGATTCGCAGCCGTGCTTACTGCCCTGCTTTCCTTGATGCCTATATACACCAGCGCAGTAATGATGAACGTAATCGCGAAGGCGGGCAGATTCGAGAATCAGCGGAAGACTGCCTATATGAGGCGCGCTGTTCCAGAAGATGCTCGGCAGCGCGTTGTGCTTCGTTAGCAATTTTGCCATCGGCAAGCGAAGACAGATAAGCCAGATGCCCGTTACGGATTTCGAGGAAACTGCGGGTGAGATAATCGGGCAGATGGATACCGATCTGCCTCAGGAATGTGGTAAAATTGCCGCTCCACGAAATGGCCACGGTGACATTGCCAATGGCGTATTCCATGATCAGGTCCCAGCCGATAATCCAGGCAACGAGTTCTCCGAACGTAGTGTAACTGTATGTGTAGGCACTGCCCGAAACAGGTATGCGTGAAGCCATTTCCGCATAGCAAAGAGCAGAAAAGCCGCAGGTAAGCAGCAATGCCGATAAACAGGAAAATGACCGCAGGTCCGCCGTCGAAACAGGCTGTGCCAATAGTGCTGAAAATTCCGGCTCCGATAATGGCCGCCATATCCCGAACAAAGTGAGGTCGCGTACGGAAAGTACCTTGTGCAGTCCCGTATGTTCTGCATCGCCGAAACCGGCCTGGGCATCTGCGACGATGCGTTGAATTGATTTTTTCCGGAAAAAGGAAGCAAACATGAGCGAAAGATAGTTTGATTTTTTATGGAATCGATCCCGAAGCACGATTTTCGTGTAATTTTCCATCGTTGTTGTCCCGAAAAAATTTCTCATCGATTGATTACTCCCGCCGGAGCGTCCTGCTCCTCTGCGGGCTGCTGTTTTTCTGGAGCCTGAAGCAGTTGCGCGAAGAAGGTCCGGAAGGCTATCGTCACACCGATTGGGATGCACTCGGTTACTATCTGTATGCTCCTGCAATCACGATTCATCATGATCTGAAAAAACTTGACTGGTACGAACGGGAAGAACAGCGCTATCATTTGCAGGGCTCAGGAGGATTTTACCAGTTTTCGGCATTACCAGGGGGAAACAGGGTGGGAAAATACTTTGTGGGTGTTTCTGTAATGCAATATCCTTTCTTTTTGCTGGCACATGCTTCGGCAGGGGCTTTGGGTTATGCACGGGATGGATTTTCGTTCCCTTACCAGCTAGCGGTATTACTGGCGTCACTTACGTACGCAATAATGGCTATAGGGCTGATGCGTAAAGTCTTGCTTCGGTATTTCGATCAGGGTACAAGCGCATGGGTATTGTTACTTGTATTCGCAGCAAGCAATTTTCTGCAATACGCTGCGGTAGATTGCGGGCAGGTGCATATTTATGGATTGTTCTGGTATGCGCTTATGCTATATGTGACCCCACACTTTTTTGCAAGACCGTGCGCAAAAACAGCCCTGGCAATCGGATTTATTGCCGGGATGGCCACTCTGTGCCGACCTACAGAAGCGATCATTATTTTTATACCGCTGTTATGGGGTGCCGGCCGTCATTCATTCGGATGGCAGCGGCGGAAAGTGCTGATCCATCGATGGCACTGGCTGTTGTTTGCGTTTATCGGGGGGTTGATAGGTATTGCTCCTCAATTGTTATACTGGCATCATGTAAGCGGGAGTTGGGTATATGACGTCGGCAGTAAATGGGATTTTCTGAAGCCCCACCTGAAGGTACTGTGGGGCTGGGAGAAGGACTGGTTTATCTATACGCCGGTAACGGTATTATTTGTTCTCGGCCTGTTCTGTATGCGGCGTTACCCGTTCCGTCGTTCTGTTCTTGTATTTATGATCCTGAACATCTGGATCGTTACTGCCTGGAGCGACTGGCTTTACGGAGGTTCTTATGCTGCAAGAGCATTGGTGCAGTGTTTACCGGTTTGCTGCCTGAGCCTGGGTGCTTTATGGTATCGTTTCGGGCAAAATTCTTTAGTGCTGCGTGTGTCGGGTATTTACCTGATCTGCATAAATATGCTGCAGTTAGCGCAATACAACACGAACGTGATCGATTACCGCGCCAACAATCGCAATTATTACAGTGCCGTGTATGGCTCTATACATCCCGACCCGCTTGCCTACAGTTTGCTGGAAGACAATGAACCTTTTCCGGCTGCTGCACGCATAGTCCTATGGATGGCTGATACCACCCGTAGGACAGTGAACGGCGATCAGCAGATAAAGCTCTGGAAAGGAAAGCCGGTGCTGGCCTATGTGCGCGGATACCGCGTCTGTTTCCGCATAAGATCGGAATCGGAAACAGGCGGGCAACATATTCTGATACAGCCGCAGTTTGCGGGTGTCTCTTTCCCTGTACGCAAATTGCGGTTGAAACAACCCCTACACAGTAGCGGGGACTGGATTGATTATGCCGTATTCATTCCCGCTGCATCGGCTTTTGACGAGCTATTGCTGCAAACAGACGATGCGCAATACCACGGTGTTCTGGATTCGCTGCATATTGATCTTGTACGCTGAACTTACAACATCTCGAAAAGTGTTATGGCTTCCCGCGCTGCCGCAACGTCATGCACCCTCAGTAACGTACTTCCCTGTTGCAGCGCCACCATATGAAGGGCTGTCGTGCCGTTCAGCGCATCTTCCGCCGTATTACCCAATGTTTTGTAGATGATGGATTTGCGGGAGATGCCGGTAAGGACAGGCCTGCCCATCCCGCGTAATGCCGAAAGATGATTCATCAGATTGTAGTTCTCCTGCAGGGTTTTGGAAAAGCCGAATCCCGGATCCAGGATCACATCTTTGATGCCGGCCTCCGTGCAGCGTCGCAAAGCATGTTGCAGATCGTCATATACCCCTTCGGTTACATTGCCGTATCCGGAAGGCTGGTGCATTGTTTCCGGTGTGCCGCGTAAATGCATGAGTATATAAGGTACGCCCAGTTCCGCAACGGCAGAAAGCATTGTATCATCGAACAAACCACCGCTGATGTCATTTACGAGATGTGCGCCGGCGGCTACCGCCTGCCGGGCTACCGATGACCTGTACGTATCTACCGAAAGCCAGGTGTCCGGAAAATGCCGGTGCAGTAGCTCGATCGCGGGTATTATACGGTCGGTTTCTTCCTGTTCACTCACATTGTCCGCGCCCGGGCGTGTAACACGCCGCCGATATCCAGTATGACGGCAGTCTGCCGAATCATTTCCTCAGCACGCTGCAGCATTTCTTCTGTTCCGCGCTTGCGGCTGCCCGCAAAAAAGCTGTCCGGGGTAGCATTGATAATGCCCATGATCTGTGGCTGGGACAGGTCCAGCAACTTTCCTTTACTTTGCAGCAGTGTGGCAACGGGCAAATATGTATTTTTGAAGCTCATAAATCAGTTCCTGAGCAGGAAGCACCAAAAATAAAATGACTACAGCAAGTAATACACTGAATCAGTACGAAAATATTATTCATTCCCTGCCGGGCCACCTGTACCTCAAAAAAGCTGCGGACTACGGGACATCCTGGCGTGTACTGCGCCCTGTGTCCATTGTCGACCAGATTTATATAAAAGCATGGCGTATCCGCCAGATACAGGAAAATACCGTACAACTGATCGAAGATTCTGTGGAAAGCGAGTTTATCGGTATCGTTAATTACGGCATCATTGCATTGATACAGCAGCAATTAGGCGCGGACGAACAGATCGACCTTCTGTTGAGGAGGCCCGTACGTATTACGACCTGCATGCGAATGCGGTGAAGGAACTGATGCTGAAAAAGAACCACGATTATGGCGAGGCGTGGCGTGCGATGTCTCAGGCTTCCTTTGTAGACCTGATTCTCGTAAAGTTGCTGCGCATCCGTCAGATCATCGCTAACGACGGCCGCGTTCAGGTGTCCGAAGGAGCAGATGCCAACTTTGCAGACATCGTCAATTATGCTTTGTTTGCGCTGATCCGTATCGGTGAGGAACGTAACAACTGATATAAATGCACAATCCCGCAGATAAATCCAAACCGCTGATGGTGATGATTTCCGGCCCTTACACGCATGGATCGGCAGACCCGGCAGTATGGACCCGCAATCATGCTTACCTCAATGCGTTGGCACTCGCGGTGTTTCAAAAAGGGGCATGTTCCCGTGTTGGGTGTGAACGCATTTCTGCCTGTCATTGAGGCTGCCGGTACCGACATATATGCAATGATGCCCCTGTGCCTGCATCTCGCTGATCGCTGCGATGCTGTATTGCGTATGGGAGGAGCTTCTGCCGGCGCAGATCAGGAAGTGGCGGTGTTTGTCGCTAAAGGACTACCGGTTTTTTACAGCTTGGAAGAGCTCCCCCGCCTGTACACCCGGTATCTAGCTGATGCCGCTTTTCACAATTGCGCAACACGGTCCTTTGAAACTTTCCCTATTTTTGAAAGACCATAACTAACGAAACACTATGAAATATCTGCTTTGGCTGCTGCGCATCATTGTCGGTGTGCTGTTTATATTCTCCGGACTCATTAAGGCGAACGACCCTTACGGTCTGAGCTACAAAATGAATGAATTTTTTGAAGTCTGGGGTATGCATGGCCTGATGCCTTACTCCCTTGCATTTTCTGTGGCTATGATCGGTTTTGAGATCATCGCGGGCGTGGCAGTGTTGCTCGGCGTCGCCTTCCGCATATTTTCATTTCTGTTACTGTTACTCACCGGTTTCTTTACCTTTCTTACGGCTTACGTTTACCTCACCGACAAGATCAAAGAATGTGGCTGCTTTGGTGACTGCATTAAGATTTCAAATGCCGAAACATTCTGGAAAGATGTGATCCTGCTTGCATTTGTACTGATCCTGTTTGCTTTCCGTAAGCGGGTGCCGCAAATGTTCAACAATCGTATTACGGGTGTACTGATGACGATCACGGTAATACTGGCTTTCGGCATTCAATGGCGAACGCTGAACTACCTGCCGTACTTCGATTGTCTTGCGTATAAAAAGGGAACACATATCTGGACGAAAATGCAGCCCCCTCCCGGATCGAAACCGGATGTTTATAAGACGATCATGATCTATGAAAAAGATGGCAGGCAACAGGAGTTCGATGAAAACAATTTTCCCTGGGAAGATTCTACCTGGAAATTTGTGGATAGCAAAAGTATCCTTATTCAGAAAGGAAACGCTGATCCTGAGATCAAGGATTTTGTGCTGAGTGATTATGAAGGAAATGAACAGACCGAGGCGATCTTAAAACAGCCGGGATACACCTTCTTTTTCTTTATCCGCGACGTGAATAAAGCCAGCACTGAAAATATTGATCGCATTCAGAACCTGATCCGGCAATCGGTGCTGCTGAACATACCATTCTACGTACTCACATCTTCAGGACGTAATGACGCAAACCGTTTCTCTGAGCAATACAAATTACAGGGAGCGCAATGGCTGGTGATGGATGTAACCGTTAGTAAAACGGCAATGCGTACCAACCCGGGACTAATGCTGCTCCGGGACGGAACTATCCGCGGTAAATGGTCGTTCAAGACATACCCCAAAGGCATCACGCTAACCGGAAATACGCTTTCTTACCAATAAACTATGTTGCGAAGGCTCGGTTACAGTTTATTCGTGCTCTGGGGAGTGGTGAGCCTCGTGTTTGTGCTGTTCAATGTGCTTCCGGCCGATCCGGCCCGACTCACGCTGGGACAGCGCAGTGATCTCGCTTCCCTCGAAAACGTGCGCAGGGAGCTGAATCTCGATAAGCCGCTTGGAGAGCGCTACCTGCTGTACCTGAACGACCTTTCCCCTTTGTCCGTTTATAAGCAGAGTCGGGAAAATGCGTTGAAATATAATTATCATGTATTGTTTCAATCCGGCACTAAAGAATTCGTTGTAAAGCGGCCTTACCTGGGGCGTTCGTACCGGACCAAACGGAATGTCGCCGAGGTACTGGCAGAAGCATTGCCCGGAACACTCGTGCTGGCAGTCACTGCAATGCTGATCGCAACGCTGCTGGGTATTGCGCTGGGAATGCTGTCTGCTTACTATAAAGGTACCTGGATCGATACTTCCGCTGTTGCTGCATCGGTAGCGGGTATATCCCTGCCATCTTTTTTTGCAGGGCTGCTGGTGGCGTATGTTTTTGCGTATGTGCTTCAGCGGTACACAGGTCTGGAAATGACCGGCAGTCTCTGGGAATATGATCCGCTTACGGGTCACAAAGTACTGGCGCTGCGACACCTGGTCCTGCCGGCATTTGCTTTAGGCGTAAGGCCCCTGGCGATCATTACACAGCTTACGCGCAGACTCGCTGCTCGATACGATCCATAAAGATTTTATACGGACCGCGTATGCAAAAGGGTTGTCCCGGTTTCAGGTGTATATGCGCCATGCATTGCCCAATGCATTGAATCCTGTGGTAACGGCTATTTCCGGCTGGACTGCAGAACTGCTGGCAGGTTCGTTTTTTGTGGAATATATTTTCGGATGGAAAGGCCTCGGTAAACTCACGGTAGATGCGTTGGACCGCTTCGATTTTCCATTGGTGATGGGTTCGGTGCTGCTTTCCGCAACGATATTCGTTGTGGTAAACCTGCTTACAGACCTTATTTATACCCGGCTCGATCCGCGGGTGCGTATCTGATATTATGGCAACAAAAGCGCAATATGTATTTTTCCGGGAATCGCTGATGCGGTGGCACCGCGAGCAAAACGATCGTTCGTTACCCTGGAAAGGAGAGCGTGATGCATACAGGATATGGCTTTCCGAAATCATATTGCAGCAAACCCGGGCTGCGCAGGGATTGGATTATTATCTGAAGTTCACCCGGACCTACCCGGATATCCGTTCACTGGCGGCTGCTCCCGATGAGGAGGTTTTCCGTCTGTGGCAGGGACTGGGGTATTACAACCGTTGCCGCAATATGCTCGCAACGGCACGCTTTATCAGCGATACGTATCAGGGTCGTTTTCCCGATACCTATGAAGAGATCCTTGCACTGAAAGGGGTAGGGCCTTATACCGCTGCCGCAATCGCTTCGTTTGCATTCGATCTGCCTCATGCTGTAGTGGATGGGAATGTGTACCGCGTACTGTCACGCTTTTTCGCAATCGAAACACCGGTTGACAGTACTGAAGGAAAACGCATTTTTGCTTCACTGGCACAGGAGCTGATAGATGTAGATTCCCCTGCCGCGTATAACCAGGCTATTATGGATCTGGGCGCTACGGTATGTACGCCTGCCGCACCTCTATGTATGTTTTGCCCGCTTGCCGAGCGCTGTGCCGCACGCCGTCAGGACATGACCGGTCTGTTGCCGGTAAAGGAAAAGAAACTGTCTGTTCAGACACGTCATTTCAATTACGTGGTGATGCGCTCCGGTAATTCAGTGTGGATACGGCAACGTAAGGAAAAGGGTATCTGGCAGGATCTGCACGAATTCCTGCTCGTTGAGACGCCCGAAGCAGCAACCGTCAGAGCGGTAGAGCAACATATAAACCGGCTTACGACAGCCCATGTTTCTATGCAGCATATGGGAAGCCTGCGTCAACGCCTGACGCACCAGCTGATATTGTCCGAATTTTACGAAGTGCAATTGCCCGCACAACTCACTGTTCCTGACACAGACGGCTTTTGGGTGGAAGTCAGCGAATTGCAGCGCTTTGCATTTCCTAAGACCATGGTTTCATTTATCGCCGCACACCTGCACGGTTAAAGCCATTTTTTTCGCTTGAAATATAAGATCATCATCAGCGGTATCAGCAGCATCGCCGCAACAGATATATAAAATCCGCGCTGGTCATGCAGCAGGGGTATACGTTCAAAGTTCATTCCGAAAATGCCACCAATCACGGTTGCCGGGGCCAGCAGCAGCGATACCATTGTGAAAATTTTCATTACCTCGTTCATCCTGAGGTTGATCCGGTTCATATACAGATCCTGCAGGTTGCTGAGCATATCACGAAGGTTTTCGCAGGTATCGTTCGCCTGGATAATGTGGTCAGACACATCTTTGAAGTATTTTTCATGCCTGCTTTCTACCAGTTGGTTGCCTGTGCGGAGAAATCCGCCCACAAGCTCGCGAACCGGTGCTATCGATCTTTTCATCAGCATCACTTCTTTCCGCAGGTGGCTGATCGATGCCAGTATCGTCGCGTCACGGTCGGCCAGCAACGCATCTTCGATCTCATCGATTTTATCTGCGAGCTTTTCCAATACCCCGAAATAACTGTCCACAATCACATCCAGCAGCGAATAACATAGGTAATCTGCTTTGCGCTCGCGCAGGCGCTGTCCGCCACTGCGCAGCCGGTGCCTCAGCGGATCAAACACATCACGCGTGGCGTCTTCCTGGAACGAAAGCACAAAATTTTCACCCACTACAATGCTCACCTGCTCGAATTCGATACAGGCAGCAGTGTTGTTGAAATAGATCATCGGCAGCAGGCAGAACATGCGATTGTCCATTTCGTCCATCTTAGCCCTTTGCCCGATACTCAGGATGTCCTCCACCAACAGCGGATGCACTTCAAAGGCCTGACAAAGCTGCTCCACTTCTTCTTTTTTCAGTCCGTCCGCATTGATCCAGGTGATGTATCCGGGTTTGCGCAGGTCCTGGTGATCTTTGATGGAACTGTATTGTTGTTCCAGCAGCTCAGTCGCGTTATAGTGAAATACGGAGTAGACCGATTGCACATCGGCCCGGCGCTGTGGCGGCTCCTGTGCGGGATCGTAAGCAATACGCCTTTTTTTCGGTTTCAACAGCTCGGGTATCAGTTGCAATGCCTTGTTTCTTTTGCTGCCCATAAGATCATTTAAAAAAGAAGTCCCTGCAAGATAAGCGCTTGCAGGGACTATGGAAGTGAATGATATGTTTATTATTCCTTCACGAAAACGGCCGATGAACGCTGTCCGTTTTCCAGCACGCTCAGCACATAAGTGCCTTTTGCAAGTGAAGCGATATTGATGTTCGCGGTATTTGCGGTACTGATCACCTGCGCACCGCTTACGCTGAAAATTGCAACAGAAGCAGTGTTTGTGCTCAATCCTTTTACACTGATAAAATCCTGCGCAGGATTCGGCACAATCAGCAATGTATTGCTGATGCTGTTTTCCGTTATAGACGAGGCAGGCTTTTCCGTAAGTGATAATGTGAATCCGTTACCCGGCTGGTCGTTTGAAGTGGTACCCGTTCCGTCCACAGCATTCAGCATCCCGTAAAAAGTAACCGTCCCGGTTCCCGCAGCAGGTGCCACCCAGCTGAAGCTTACCGTATAAACGCCGGAACTGCCGGAAAGCGGTGCTGTATGCTCAACTATCTTGATGGAACTGGCAGTGTGCACCGCAGTGGAAGAAGCTGTTGCGGTAAGCGTACCGGTGCTTGCATTGGAAGCGTTCGTCACAGCTGCCTGAAATCCGAATTTAGGTTTTGCCGAAGTGTTGGTTCCTCCGATCGTTACCGTGTAGGTTTTTCCGGGAACGTACTGGCTGACCGGTGTGGTCGGAGTGGCAGGGTCTGCCACCACGAACGCGGCCGCTGTGGCACTGCTTGACGCGGAATGACAGCCGCTTCCGCTACAACTTGCAGCCGAGCCCGCAGCCCCCGTTCGGTTGCCTGCGGCGGAGCGGGTCGCCGGAGATGCTTCGTAGCTAGACAAAGCCAGCGCGCCCAGGCCGGCGCAAAGCATTAAGGATAAATTTCTTTTCTTCATAAGTATAGTTTGGGTGACAAAATGATGTATGTTCTCAAAAATATGGGTTTCCGCTAATAAATGTTATACGGTATACTTTTTATCCCCTCCTTTTTCACCCTCTCCGCCGCGTTCCGTACCTTTGCCGCTCTTTACAGGTCAAAATGGGTCATAAAAAACTAATCCGCTTCCGTGCCATAGAAGGCTTCAGAAACGTGCTTCAATATCCGAAACACATGCCGGGCAACTGGCATGAATTCTTTAAGAATAATCATCCGATCACGCTGGAGCTTGCCTGCGGAAAAGGAGAATACTCCGTAAATCTGGGTCGTGAACACCGCGACCGGAACTTTGTCGGTGTGGATATCAAAGGCAACCGTATTTATAACGGTGCCAAAATAGCTATCCAGGAAGGCCTGGAGAATGTTGCGTTTGTACGGGGGCAGATCGATCACCTGAATGAGTACTTTGCCGAAAATGAGGTGAGCGACCTGTGGATCGTATTTTCCGACCCGTTCCTGAAAAAACCGAAAAACCGCCTCACACATCCGCGTTTTCTGAAATTGTACCAGCAGGTGATGAAGGAAGGTGGAGTGATCAAACTGAAAACCGATTCCCGCGAGCTATACGATTTCACGCATGAGGTGATCGCCGAACAGTCCTGCTCTATTGTCGAAGACATACAGGATATCTACGGCAAGGGTAAGGCAACGGGTGCGCTGGCAATACAGACTTTTTATGAAAAGATGCACCTGGCCGAAGGCCGGACGATCTATTACCTGGCATTTACACTGCCTGCTCATCCGATAGTGGTGCCGGAGCGCCGTAAAAACGAGGCGGAAGAAGATGCGGCAGCCGAATAATGAAGACTATTATTTCCTGCCCGACGGGAGAATGGTGTTCACCGAAAAGTATCACCTGAAACGGGGCTATTGCTGCGGCTCAGGATGCCGCCATTGTCCCTTTGATTTCGAAAGCGTACCCGAACCTAAACGCAGCGCATTGCAACAACAAAAGAAAGATGCAGGACCCCGCAGCTGATATCGCTGAAGTAGTGTATGAGATCGTACGGCTGATCCCTGCAGGCAGGGTATCGTCGTATGGCGCCATCGCACGCGCAGTAGGCATGATATCCGGTGCGCGGATGGTGGGCTTTCTGATGGGCAGGTGCGGTGCCGTGGAGCCTAAAGTACCCGCACATCGTGTGGTGAACAGCTCCGGATTGCTGACCGGGAAATTCCATTTCGGTCCCGGCAATGAGATGCAGCGTCTGCTTGAGCGCGAAGGTATAACGGTGGAGAACGACCGGGTTCGCGATTTCAAAAAATTGTTCTGGGACCCCTCTGAAGAAATCCGCTAAAGTTTCATCTGATTTTAACGCAGTCGGTACAAGAACTAAGGTACATTTGTGAGGACTAAAACAAGTGCTACATGACCGACAAGCATCATCACTACACCCTTGAGGTGGAATGGACAGGCAATAACGGTATCGGGACCGAGAATTACGAAGTGTACAGCAGAAGCCACCTCGTGCGCGCTGCCCACAAACCCGTTATAGAAGCATCTTCAGACGCGGCGTTCCGCGGAGATGTGGAAAAATACAATCCGGAAGAATTTTTCGTCGCATCCATATCGTCCTGCCATATGCTGTGGTACCTGCACCTTTGCGCAGATAACGACATCGTGGTGCATGCTTACCGCGACAACCCGGAAGGCACCTTATGCGAGCCTGCAGGTGCTCCCGGTCATTTCGCATCCGTGGTACTGAAACCCAAAGTAACGGTTGCCGAAGAGTGGATGGTGGAAAAAGCAAACAGTCTGCACGAGCAGGCGCACGAACGTTGTTTTATCGCCAACTCCTGCAATTTTCCGATTTCCATTGTGCCGGAATGCAACGTCGGCACTATTTAACCAAATCTTTTATGCTACATAAAACCAAGATTGTTGCAACGGTCGGACCGGCATGCAACACTTACGACAAACTCCTCGAACTGGTACAGGAAGGGGTGAATGTCTTTCGCCTCAACTTCAGTCACGGAACTCACGAACAGCATCTGGAAGTGATCAGCCATATACATAATATCAACGAATCCTTTCCCTTCAATATCGCAATACTTGCCGACCTCCAGGGGCCGAAACTGCGCGTCGGGGAAATAGAGAATGGTGTAATGGAACTGAAAAAGGGCGACATTTTTTATTTTACAAATGACTATAAACTCGGCAATTTTGACGGCGTTTATCTCTCCTATCCCAATTTTCACAACGATGTGAAAGTAGGGGAGACAATCATGATCGACGATGGTAAGATAGAGGTAAAAGTGCTGGAAATAGGGGCTGACACCCGCGTGAAAGTGGAAGTGACCACTCCCGGCGACCTTACCTCAAAGAAAGGTATCAACCTGCCGGATACAAAGATATCCCTGCCTTCGCTCACAGAGAAAGACCTTGCGGATATTGATTTCATCGTGCAGAACCGTATCGACTGGGTAGCGCTTTCGTTCGTGCGCACCGCAGCTGATATTACCGGGCTGCGCGAAATACTGAAGTCTAAAGGGTATGATCATATGAAGATCATTGCGAAGATAGAGAAACCTGAAGCGCTGAACAATCTGCGGGAGATCATACTGGCTTCCGATGCGGTGATGGTGGCGCGGGGCGACCTCGGGGTAGAACTGCCCCTGGAGCGTATACCGATGATCCAGAAGACCATCGTCCGTAAATGTATCCACAGGGCCAAACCCGTGATCATTGCCACGCAGATGATGGAAAGTATGATGGACCGTACACGCCCGAACCGCAGCGAGATCACGGATGTGGCGAATGCCGTACTGGAAGGTGCCGATGCTGTGATGCTGAGCGGAGAGACCGCAATGGGTAAATATCCCGCACGTGTGATCCGCACTATGGTGAGCATTATCAACGAAGTGGAAAAAGAAGAAACCGTGTACAACCGCAACCTTGTTCCCCAGCCTCATTCCCCTTCATTCCTGAGCGACGCCCTCTGCTACAATGCCTGCGAAATTGCGCACGCCGTAAAAGCAAATGCGCTGATCGGTATGACACAGTCGGGCTATACCGGCTTTATGCTTTCCAGCTTCCGCCCGAGTTCTCCGCTCTTTGTATTCACGAAAACACAGTCACTCGTGAATCAGCTGAGCCTTAGCTGGGGTGTGCAGGCCTTCTTCTACGAAGCAGAAGAAAGCATCGACAAAATGATCGAAGACCAGATCCAGTTCCTTAAAGATAAAAATCTGGTGCAGGAAGGAGGCGTGGTGATCAATACCTGCAGCACGCCTGTTGCGGAGCATCTGCCCACCAATATGCTGAAGATTTCTAAAGTCAAATAAAGGCACAATTCCTATACCGATCCGGAAAGCACAAGTCGTGTTTTCCGGATTTCTTATCTCCGTAACTTTTTATCTTACCCGCTATGCCTGTATTTCCCGTTATCACATCTGTGCTTGAACCGGTTGCGCTCGCCGCATTTATCCGCGAACGTTATGCGTTGACCGCTGAACCTTCCTGCCGCTTGCTCAAGACTGGTATCAACCATACTTACAGGATAGAGGCCGGTAAGCAAAAATTTGTGTTGCGCATATATTGCTATGCATGGCGCACTCCGATCGAGATCGCTGAAGAAATGCACCTGTTGCAGATGCTCAATGCCGCATCAATACCGGTCTCCGTCCCTGTTGCCGATAAAGCGGGTAATCTCGTACAGGAAATAGAGGCGCCGGAAGGAATGCGCTACGCTGTACTGTTCTCGTTTGCCGAAGGCCGCAAACAACAGCAGTACGATGCGGCCACACACGAGCGCATAGGCGGTCTTATGGCGCAGATACATAAAGTAACGGAAGGCAAACAATTGCAGCGGACAACTTACGACAGTACAGTATTACTGGATCTTTCGCTGGACCGCATACGCGATTTCCTTCCGGAAGAAGCGGAAGAGATGCAATTCCTCGTTCGTGCCGGTGAACAGCTGAAAGTGTACTGGATGTCTGCAGATCCGTCCCGGATGAGACAGGGCATCGTGCACCTTGATATCTGGTTTGATAACCTCAACATTACGGAAGACGGTTCCGTCACGTTATTCGATTTCGACTTTTGCGGAAATGGCTGGCTGGCACTGGATCTGGCTTATTATCTGATGCAACTGTACAATACAGAAAAAGATGCCGCGGAACGAAAGAATAAAGAACAGGCATTCCTGAAAGGATATACCGCCATATTTCCGTTGAGCGAAACGGAACGCGATATGCTTCCGGCATTAGGGGTTTCGCTGTTTTATTTTTACCTGGGTGTGCAATGCCACCGGTTCGATAACTGGACAAACACGTTCATCAATGACGTTTATTTACGTCGCTACATCAGCGTTTTTATACGCGGATACTACGAAAACGTATTGCAGCCGCTCTGACGATCATTGTTTTTTATTATAAAGTCTGTAACGCGGACAAGGCAATTTCTAACGTATTTTCCGCAGCGGTGCAAGTACCTCTCAAATTAAATCCCAGTGGATTAGGGTAAACCTGTTTTCCTGAAGGAATATAGATAAATTCATTAGTAGCTGCCGTATTTGTTTGAAAGTGATACATGTTTTTATTATAGATTTATTTGCTGTCTGTAATTTTTTCATATTTGCGTCCTATTGTACTTTTTGCGTATAAGTGACCACAAAATGAAACAGCCTACACGTTCCCGACGAGCGCAAACCAACGATAAAGCATCCGGCCCCAATCGCGGGTCAAACCATTCTTTTACCACAAGGGCGCTCCTGCGCACCATTCTGCTGATTGTTTGCGTGCTGTGTGCAGCATGGGCAATCCGCGGTCTGTATATCAATAATGTGCAGCACGCGGAGTTAACGGATGCAGATACCGGTATAGTGCAATTTCCGCTGCGCTAGTGGCGCACTTCGTACCTTAGTGCGTCTTCACCTTGTAACCGCATGGCAGCAATATTATCAGAACATCGGACAGAACTGTCCGTCCGGGAACGGGATCAGCTGTTCCTCCTGTGGAACCGGGAGTACCCGCTGTCGCTCCGTTACGAAGATACCGCAGCACTGGATTGCTACCTGGCACAATTAAGTAACGTGCGGCACTACCTGCTGCTCAGTGAGCAGGGACAATTGCAGGCCTGGGCTGCCGTATTCGACCGCAATCAGGAACGCTGGTTTGCGATCATTGTAGATAGGGCACAGCAGGGGCGTGGCACCGGTCGTGCACTGCTGCAGCAACTGCAAAGAGACGAACCCGTATTGAATGGGTGGGTATCGGACAGGGAAGGGGAATATAAGGCAGACGGCAGCCTGTACCGCATACCGCTCCCTTTTTACCTCAGGAGCGGATTTACTATTGTGCCCGGCGAGCGACTGGAACTGCCGCAATTGTCGGCACTGAAAATCCGCTGGCGGGCAGATGAATAATTGTTGCTTTTCCATACCTGCGAAAACAGTACCTTTAAGCTATGTTACGCCATGTAGGTGCAAAACGGAGTTTCCTGCATAATCTCCGCCTGGCTGTATTACTCTCCCTGAATGCAGGATTCATCAATGCTGCGGGCTTCCTGGCATTTGCCGTATTAACCACCAATGTTACCGGGCACGCCGCATTGCTTGCCGTTCATATTTCCGACGAAAACTGGCAGCACGTGCGCATGGTTGCGCTATGGTTGTTGTTGTTCCTGGCAGGAGCATTCCTTTCGGCTGCTTACATCCGGCGGATCGGTGCAGATAAACCGCATGCATACACCGTACCTATTCTCGTGATCATCGCAGTACTTGTAGCGGTGTTTCTCCTGGGCGATACTTACAGCGGCAGCTTTGCACAGACAGGATATTTTGCAGGCAGCCTGTTGTTCGCAATGGGTATGCAGAATGCGCTTGTATCCATTATTTCCGGTTCTGTAGTGCGGACCACGCATCTCACAGGTATGTTCACCGATCTGGGAATCGACCTTTCCGGACTGTTATTCAGCGGTCGTGCAGATGCCTTGCTGCGGCGCAAGATCATCCTGCGCCTGTCGATCATCAGCTGTTTTCTGCTGGGTGGTATTGCCGGAGGAATCCTGTTTGCGCACTTCCGTTTCAGGGCTTTCGCCATTCCGGTACTGTTGCTGCTCCTGGCTTTATGCTACGATTATTTCCGGGTTTACTTTACACATGCACTGCGGCACAAAGCACGTCATCATACGGTGCTGTTATTGCTTGTTGCCACCCGGTTGTTTTTATCCATATTCCTTTAGAGTAGTACAGTCCCGCCATAAGAATACCGGATTCCCCGAACCAGCGATCAACGACCTTTGTCCGTATCCGGAAGAAGCGCATACCAATCGCTTACTCAGCTTCTTATAGGAATATTAACCGGTAACCCTAAGCAGAATCAGCAGCAATAAGTACTGAGGATTTTTTGATATTTATCACATACAACCCAGGTCTGCTGCTGTACATTTGTGGAGCATATGCGCTTATCTGATAGCCTCATTTCCCTCCGCAACCGCAATTTTTCCCTGTTCTTCTGGGGGCAGATGATATCACGCGTAGGCATGTGGATGCAGCGCACTGCTGTAATATGGGTAGTGTATGAGATCACGGACAGCGCATTTATGATAGGAGTGGCGACTTTCGCCGAGCAGTTTCCTTCTTTTGTTTTTTCCGTGCGTGGCGGCATCATTGCCGACCAGTACAATCGCTACAAGGCATTGATGGTCACGCAGGTGCTGTCTGCGCTGCAGGCGGTGGCTCTGGCTGCATGCTCTTTCGCCGACAATAAGAATGTGACGCTGATACTGCTGCTGAGTGTATTTCTCGGTATCGTGAATGCTTACGACGTACCTGTGCGGCAATCGATGATCAATGAGATTGTGGAAAACAAGGAAGAATTGCCGAACGCCGTGGCGCTGAATTCATCACTGAATACGTTTGCGAGACTCATCGGACCTGCGTTTGCGGGTTTTGTGCTTGCAAAGTACGGTGCATCTTTCTGCTTCGTGGCGAATGCCGTCTCGTTCATTGCGGTGATCGGCGGGATTGCCGCAATGCGTTTCCCGGAAAATACCTTTGAAACAGTAAAAACCCGTTCGCGAGGCCGTTTCAAAGAGGCAATCGTATACCTGCAGCAGAACAGGCTTATCCTGACAGTGATCATTATTGCGGCCCTGTCCAATCTGCTGGTACTGCCGTTTGTTACCCTGCTGCCCGTATACACCAAAGAAGTGTTTCACGGCAACGCCGCCACTTTCGGCTGGCTTAATGCCGCTATGGGTGTGGGCGCTTTCGCAGGCTCGTTTTACCTGGCCGCGGGCGGGAAGGACGTGGATTTTCGCAGGCAGCTTCAGTTAAATACGTTTATGATGGGCGCATCGCTGGTGCTGTTTGCCTACAGTACCAGTCTGCCCGTATCGCTGTTATTGCTGGTACTGCTGGGGTTCAGTTCTATCTGCCAGACATCGATCATCATCACTATTGTGCAGACGGATACAGATAAGGCATTCCGTGGCCGCATCATGAGTTTTATCGCAATGGCCATATTCGGTATGATGCCGCTGGGCAGCCTGCTTGTAGGTCGGTTGGCCCCGTTGGCAGGCAACGCAAATGTCCTGTGTGTGGAAGGGCTCTTGTCGATCATCATCGGCATGGCGTTCCGGAAGAACCTTATCGCGTTATTTCAACCAGATAAATAATCCTGAGAATGGACAAGCAACAATCGGCCTTATTGGTCATGGACATGCAGGTGCCGCTGCTGCAGCGCCTGCCCGACGGCGGAACTGCACTCGCGGGCAGGGTGGCGGCTGCGATCCGCAGTGCCCGCGAAAAGGAAATACCCGTTATTTTCGTACGCCTCGGATTCCGGAAAGGAATGCCCGAAGTGAGTCCGGAAAACAAAATGTTCTCCTCGCTGAAAAGCAGTATCGGCGATGAAGGGCTGGATGCATTTATGCAGATACACCCGCAGCTGGGCATGCTGGAAACCGACCTGCTGATCGACAAAAAGCGCATCAGCGCGTTCAGCGGCAACGACCTGGAGATGATCCTCCGCGCACAGAATATCCGCCACCTGGTGCTTACCGGCATCGCCACCAGCGGCATCGTGCTATCCACACAGCGGGAAGCGTTCGACAAGGATTTTGCCGTTACGATACTCGCCGACTGCTGTGCCGACAGTGATGCGGCCACACACGAATTCCTCATCACAAAGCTTCTGCCACGTCTGGCAACGGTCTCCACCATTGAGGCCTGGGCCGCCGATACCCCGTAAGGCAAAGCCCGGCAGGAATACTGCCGGGCTTTGCCGTAAAAGAAATCATCATTATTATCGCTATCTCCGCTGCACCAGCTGGCGGTGTTTTACAGTGCCGTCTTTATCCGTCACCAGTAATACATAAGTTCCGGCCGGCAAAGCGTGCGTATCCAGAGTCTTATTGTTCTGCAGGCGCAGGTTTTCCACGCGCTTGCCCTGGATGGTGTATACAGATGCAATGTCTCCGCTGCTCAGTCCGTCTACCTGCAGCTCATTCTCAAAAGGATTGGGCTGTACGCGGATCGCATAAGCAGCGTTTACCGATTGCTGGCGGATGCCTGTCGGTGTTTCTTCATCGGGGAATAAGCCATCGTCATCCGTGGCCGTTCCAAAGTCGTCTTTGCGGAACATATATGCGATGCGGAGCACAGTGCTGTCGTAAGCAGGCAATGAATCGATCTTAAACAGCAGGCCTATCGCAATGTCTGCAGAGGGAACAGTGGAGAGCGAATCGAAATAATGGTCAGATGATGTGCGGGAGTACAATAAGTCAAGATCCGTTCTTTCGGGCCAGTAGGTGCTCATAAAAGCCATTGCGCGCGGATCTTTTGCGCCCAGGGCCATGTAATCGATACTGTCGGGATAACCTTTTCCCACAGCGCTTACGAGCGCAACATCGGAAGGGTTCGGGTTTTGTTTTTCAATTTTGTTGTCGGTCTGAAATCCTCCCATTGGCCATGGCTGATCATTATCCGGATCGAGGGCTCTCAAATAGTAGATGTCCCTTCGTGTACGGTGAGCGAGGTTTTTGATCTTCACACGCATTACAAAATAAGTACTTGCGGTGTCGAGTATGGTGCGCTGCGTGATCTGCAGGCTGTCGTAGAAGCCTTCCCATTCCATACCTACTTTGCTGCCGGCCGTGCGGTATAAAGTGTTGGAACCGGTAAGGTCGGGATCGAATGCACTCTGCACATCCACATATATACTCGCTCTTTTTTCTGTCATGATCGCCCAGCCTTCGTATGGAGAGCCGGGGGTGAAATAGTCGCCCATATAGTTCGGATGACCGGGATAGGCAACGGTCCACCCGTCTTTTGCGGGGTCGCACACAAAGCCCAGTATGAGAGCCGTGGAATCCGGCTTACAGGCCGCGCCATTGTATTTCAGGTTGGAGACATCCGGATGATAACCCGCAGGCGGGGGCGTGCTGGAGCCATACGAGCCATTATAGCTTACGCCTACTTCCAGGTAGTTGCCCCGGATGAATGCATTACAATCCTTCAGCTGCGCACTTGCCTGAAGTCCGCTCACAGATGCCAGCAATGACAACGCCGCGGTGATGCGGAAACGGGTAATTTTTTTGTTCATAGAATCGGATCTTAGGGGTTATTAATTACGAAAATGAGCAAATTGCTTCGCGGTAACAAGATAAATAAATAATTTATATTAATAAAAATTTACCCGGAAAGTTTTCTTGCCTGCCTTATAAAATGCCAGGTGATGAAGAGTATTGTTTGTTATCCTTATTTCTTATATATAATATTGCCGTACACCAGATCATAACGCACCGCCATGAACAATTTTTCCCAGCGCTCGGATATAGTCAACATGTGTTTCATGTTGCTGTCCTGCTGCATCGCGATCCTGCTTCCCTTCGAACTCTTCCTGTTTTCATACGCCATCCTGGGGCCGCTGCATTACCTCACGGAGATCAGCTGGCTGCACGATAAGAAATATTACAGCGTGGGCCGTTACGATGGCTGGCTCCTTGTGGGACTGGGGATACTCGTGACACTGGCCAACCTTTTCGCGGATATCTTCGGCGCTTTCTCTGAAAATGCCGCATACTATTTTATCGGGGTTGCGTTTCTCTGCGGATTGCTGTTTGCGTTTGTGAAGCATCTGTTTGTACGGCTCGCGGGACTGCTGCTTATTCTCATCATTGTATATGCTGGTATACCGGAGGAAGGGAAAAATGCCGAAAGCACCTCCTGGTTGTTGTATATACTTTTTGTTCCCACGCTTATACATGTGTACGTGTTCACGGCACTGTTTATGCTGTACGGAGCGCTGAAAAGCAGGAGCCGGCTGGGTATATTATCTGTGCTGCTGCTGATCGCATGCCCTTTCCTGCTCTGGAATATATTGCCGGATTTTTCTCCCGTACCGGTCACCGCCTATGGCAAACGCGTGTACAAAGGCGAGGTTATGAGCTTTGCTCCGCTCAATCAGGCCATTTTGTATCTGGGTTTTGATGTGGGTAAGCAGCCGCGGGGCTACGCCAGCGCCGATGCCTTCTGGGACCATGCCATTTATTATTCCCGCGAAGGGATACTCGTCATGCGCTTTATCGCTTTTGCGTACACCTACCACTACCTGAACTGGTTTGCGAAGACAAGGATCATCCGCTGGCATGAAGTGCCCAAAGCACGGTTTGCAGCGGTGATCGCAATATGGGTCGTTAGTATTGCGGTTTACCTCTACGATTATGACGCGGGTATACGCTGGCTGTTTTTCCTCAGCATCGCGCATGTGATCATGGAGTTGCCGCTCAATTTTATTTCGCTGGCCGGTATACTGCGTTTCTTCACCGGGAATTCGCCGGCTGCCGCGCCGGTCGCGGAAAAGCAGACTCCTCCGCTCCGGAAGCGTTAAAAAGCAATTTAACACAGTATAAAGAATACACTTTGCTTAATTTGTAGGCTTATTTCAATAAACGCTATTATGAAAAAACAAATGCTGCTCCTCTGTGCACCGCTGATGCTCGCTGCCGGAGCTTTTGCACAGGGTATCCGGTTTGAAGAAGGAAACTGGCAATCTGTGCTCGACAAAGCAAAGAAGGAACACAAACTGGTGTACCTCGATGTGTACACCACCTGGTGCGGACCCTGTCAGTTCCTGGCCACAAAAATATTTCCGCAGAAAGAAGCCGGAGACAAATTCAACAATCTTTTCATCAACTACCGCATAGATGCGGAGAAAGGGGAAGGACTCGGAGTTGCGAAACAATACGCGGTTACCGGATATCCCACCAACCTGTTTATCGATCCGGCCACACAGGCGGTGGTCTACCGCACGGTAGGTGCCTCTACCGAAGTGAGCGAATTTGTGGCAGAAGCCGATGTTGCCATTGCAGAGCGCAACGACCCGATGACCTACGACAAATACCAGGCTGCTTTCAAAGGCGGTAAAAAGGACAGGGCGTTCCTGCGTGCTTATCTTGAGAAAGACAAGCGCCTGAACAAAAACAACGATGCCGTGCTGAACGCTTATGTGGCGCAGCTCCCGGCGCATCCTGCCGATTCGGAACTGTATTATCTCGCCGATATGATGCAGACAGTACATAACAATGCCGTGCCCCTGCTCGCGCAGCACAAAGAAGTGTTTGAGAAGAAAGATAAGGACAGCAAATACTACGAAGGGTTCATGTCGCGCGCATTGTACAATACGATGGAAGAAGCCATGAACACCAAAGACGAATCGCTGCTCGCGGTGATCGGAGACGTAAAGCACAAATACATGCCTTTCGAGGATGAACAAACGCTTTACTGGATACGCTCGCAGTATTACGAAAAAGTGGGCGACAGCGTAAAGGGTTTTAAAGCCGCGTCTGAAGAAGCCGATTTCCTGGTTTCCCGCCCGGCTGACTATTACAGCCAAAAAGACCAGGAAGCGATCGCCGAAATGCGTACTTCCCTCCGCGCACAGCTTACGATGATGAAGGTACCGGCGGAAAAAGTAGACAGTCTGATAGAAGTAAACATGGCCGACCCGTCCAGACTGCACTCAGCCTCGGCAAGCGCTGCCAATACGCTGAATACGCTGGCCTGGAATGTGTACGAGCGACACCATAATAATAAAGCGATGGTAGGGCAGGCCCTTAAATGGTCGGAATACTGTGTGCAGCTGGCGCAGCCTCTGGAAAACGAATGGCCTGCTTATGCAGATACACATGCACACCTGCTGTATGCTGCCGGACGTAAAGATGAGGCAATCCGCCTGGAGCAGAATGCATTGGACAAACTGCGTGCAATGCAGGGCGAAGGCCTGGCAGATTATGAGCAATCGTTGAAGCAGATGCAGGACGGAACCCTGTAACACACCTAGCGGCGATCGTCGTCATTATCGGCACCCATGGGCAGGTTCTGTCCCTGGATGTCGCCCTGGGTAGCGGTGTTTTCCTGTTCATCGCGCGAACTGTTTCCGCCGGCATTGGTATGCGCCCTGTTATCGGCAACAGGCACACGCTTACTTCCGGGCTGCATATTTTTCATTCTTCTTTTCCGGGAGAGGGTGACGATGCACAGTATCATGGCGATCATCACTACCGCGTACATAAATATCATAGAAGCAGATTTTGGTAAATATCCGCTGCCGTCTAAGACCGTTTATTACATATTGCCGCATCAGCATTTGTCTGATTAGCACCTGAAGCGCCTCCCACCGGGAGGCGTTTTTGTTGGTGAAAAACAGTCCCGAATTGTGCATCTTTGCGAAAACTTGCAAATATTGCAATAAATGTTGGAGCGTGTTGTGATAACAGATATGTTTGTGTTCGACAAGCATTCCCGACCTGAGGAACAAATCAGGTAAAGTGTAATTATTAATAACGGATACAAGGGTAGCCCCCTGTATATGCTGGTGCGGTAAGGAAACTGCCGCCGAGTTTCCGCTTTCGGGAATGTTTGTCACAGCTACGTACAGGGGGCTACCTGTGCACACTCTTTTTTTATGACAAACAAAAAAGACACACAGCCCGCAACCGCTCAAAAGCGGTTGGAACAATTACTGGAGCAATTGCACCAGGTACGCTGCAGCCTGCGCAGCTATTATGAAGGAGAACCGGAGCAGGAGCTCGTGTTCCCGGATTACTTTGAAGTGGAGCATTGCCTCAGTACGGCTGCAAGCAGTCTGGCCAACCTCATTGGCATCAGTGCCTTATGCAGGGTATGCAGCAGTACTTAACTGCACCACTCCCAACCAATAAATTGTCCGGATGACAAACGGCCTTCCACAGGGAAGGCCGTTTGTTGTTTGAGGGCTGGCAAATCGCAATTATTTACTTCACAGTTAGTGGTTCAATTGCGCATCTTTGCGAAAACTTGCAAATATTGCAACAAATGTTGGAGTGTATTGCGATAGGCTATATGTTTGCCTCTGAACAACATTTTCCGCCTGAGAAATAAATCAGGTGAAGTGTAATTATTGATTTATAAAATCAAAATATTATAAGCATGAGCAAGCTTTTAGTTTTAAATGCCTAATAGAGTTGCGTATTGTTAACACTGATTAGAATAAATCATCGGTACTTTTGTGAGTGTTTTTAAGACCAAATCTGATTTAAGCGTAAGTGCCGCGGATGTTTTACATAAAGCATCTCAATATCATTCAGTACCGCATTGTGCATATTACGCGTGTCTTTTACAATTAAAACATTACCTTTTGAAGCAACGTAAATGCACTGAATCTGAGTTAGATGATGAAATTAATGCCTCAAATGAGACACACCAATTTATTATAAGAGAATTTTTAAGCTCGGTTAAAGACGATTTACAAAGAAGGTCTATTAAAAGTATAATTGGTGGCCTTAAAAAGGCTAGAGTAGAAAGCGACTATTCGTGTAAGCCTCCTATTGATTCAAGCTGCAGCTCCAAAATCCTTTCTGACACGAAACAGGTAATTACATTAATAACAAGTCTATGATTAGTAAAGTTTTTTTGATAAACAAGCTATCTGAGTTTGTTGATAAATTTCCGTTCGGACGTGCGCGGTACGAATTTCACGGAATAGACTCATCACATTATATTATAGTTGAGCCTTCTGCTCTTTACCGATCTGATGTTCAGTACAGAGAATGGGAAAGTAAATTGGAAAATGATTTTGAACGAGAATACCCTAATGAGTTTCTGTGCATTGCTGAAGATTTCCCGTACTCGCAATTTATTCCGGACTTTGATACCAATCTGTTTTCAATACCATCTACATATCAAAAATCAATTGGCGATTTTTATAAAGTCGATACCCAGGGCCAGATAATTGTTGACACAAAATCAATTCCAACTACGAAACCAACAGGCGAGGGGATTGCAAAAGATTATCTGTGTGGCGTAATGACTACAGGATTATTAGCCCAGGATTTCTCTAATGTAACATACGCAATGGCAGCCTAATGAAAGACATAGGAAAGCAAGAATCTTCTATAGAGATAGAAAGCATATTGATGCTCGAATCATCATTTAGTCGTCAAACCAATGTCATTTTTGATACTGATCAAATTGAATCACACACGCATTTAAATGTCGATATAAAAGCGCCTTCAGAAAATACTCGTGTCGTAATCTTGACACTCCAACACACCCAACAAGTTACTGAAACAAGATTAGAGCAAGTGAAAGTTATGGTCAAACAAGTTGGTGTATTTAATCAAAAAACAGCTAGCGAATTGGATTTCGATCAATTTGCGAAAATAAATGCTCCCGCAATTATGCTCCCATACATAAGGGAAATGATTACAAATATGAGCATTAGAGCAAGTATTAGTCCAATTTATATTGATCCGGTCAACTTTGTAAATCTTGCATCAAATAATCCATAATTTTTCCTAATCGTGCTTATTGGGATCAGTAAGCGTAATCTTCGTGTGTCAAAAGCTTTTCGAAAGCCGGAATCATCGGGTCATTGTAGTATTATGCCTCTCTCATTGGTCATTTGTTGATTCCACTTTGAATATTGTTATCTTTAAGGTACATGCTATTTTGTAAACTGTTCTTTTTCCTGGCGTTGGTATTCGCGCTGCAGTCCTGCGCCATCACCCGCAAACCGCATGGCTGCGGCTGCGGACTGGAAGAACATATGGGCAGGAGGTAACTATCCCATCGTTATTTTGCTGAATTGGAACTGACGCGACTTATTGCCGTGCGGTTTTTTGTCAGGCGCAATACATGATCTTAATGCAGGTAAGCCGGCTTATCTGAGGAAGTACGTGAATAAAAATATTTTTATTTCGGCGATCTTTGTAGTTTGTGCGGCTATCCGCCCTATGAAAAGTATCCAGAAACAGCATTTGTATGCCTACTTCATGCTTGCAGTCCGCTGCTGGCTGGGCTACATCCTCATCAGCTATGGCTGGGCCGAGCTTACGGACGGCCAGTTTGTCCTGTCCGAAAAAGAACTGAACACGCCTTTAAAAGACCTCAATCTGTTCCGGCTGTCTTTTTACCTCGCAGGACATCAGCCTTTCAAGTCGTTCGTAGGCATATCGCAGATACTTGCAGGAGCATTGCTCATTTATCGCAGAACCTGTATCATCGGTACATTCATGTCTATACCCATCTGGCTGAACATACTGGTCTGGGACATCACGTTTCTCGGATCGTTCGGATGGGCATTTACGATCCGCATTTCCTATTACCTCGTGCTGACAGGACTGATACTGTATCATCACCGTGACCGGGTGTTCCCGATGCTTTCTTCTGCTGTTCCGGGCAAGACACCGCGATTCACTTATCCTTTCTGGGCTTACCTGCTTTTGCCGGTAGCAGGCTCTATCATCGAGTTTGCTCCGGGCATTCCGCGCATGATCGGCATGCTGTTGGGCTGATGATTATAAACCGGCTGCCTTACCTGTTCTCTTTTAAAAAGGCATCAATCATTGCCTGCGGTGTATTCTCGCCATACATCAGTTCAATACCTTCAAAAGATTCTTCCGAAAGTATCCGTGCCCTGCTCAGCATCCGCTGCTCGTATGCGGCAATCGCTTCCTGTGTGCTGCCATGATCCGGGTTGCAAAGACTGTCGCAAAGATCCAGCGCATCCAGCATGGCAGTATTCACCCCTTCGCCGGAGGGCGGCATGAGGTGTGCCGCATCGCCTAAGAGCGTGATGTTGCTATGTGTCTCCCACTGCTGATCGGCAGGGAAATACTGCAGGGGCCGGTAGATCGGTTTCGGGCAGGCGTGGAACAAGGTATGGAACACCGGGTTCCAGTCGGCAAACAAGTCTTCCAGGAACCGGATCACTGCTTCCCGGTTGCCGAAGTCCAGCGTATGGATGCGGGTATCTTCCAGCGGGAAACGTGCAGAGGCATAGAACGTGATACCGCCATCGGCGCGCGGCTGCGCATTGATGCATTTGCCGTCGCTCATCACCATCAGGTTGGCCTGTGCAATCAGCGCATACATTTCGGGGCACGATTGCTGCGGATCGTCGATCTCTCCCTGTACAATGGTGATGCCGGAATAGCGGGCAGTGATGCCGGTAACACAGGGCCGTACGCGCGAGCGGCCTCCGTCTGCACCGATCACGATATCGGCTGCGGCACTGCTGTCATTGTCGAACTGCAGGTTCCAGCCTTTACCTGTTTCTGTTATATCCCTCAGGCGGCTGTCCCACACTACGGTGTCTTCCGGCAGGGAGTGAAGCAGGATTTTTCTCAGTACGCCCCTGTCTATTTCCGGGCGGAACTGTTCGTTGCTGAAATCGTCCGGCCGGGGCGATTCATGCTCATCCCAATGCAGGGTGCCCTGCTTATCGGCAATGCGGAACCGGTCGGCACCGCGCATATAATTTTCCCGGAAGGCTGGCATGAGTCCGGCGGCATTAATGGCTTTCAGGCCGGATTCAAAGTGCAGGTCTACGATAGAGCCTTGTATACGCGCATCAGGCCCGTAGTCGCGTTCGTATACTTTTACGGTAGCGCCGCGCTGCTGCAACAGGCGTGCAAGTGTGAGTCCGCCCGGACCGGCACCGATGATCGCGATCTGTTTGCCGTGCAGGGGAAATTGTTCAGTTGCTGTTGTCATGATATCTGCTTTTTTTTACGATTGCAAAGGAACGCCTGCCGGAGATGACAGACAATGCAGGATGCGTGGCAGAAACAGGACTATCCGCGGTTTTTGGTGCGGAATGCCAGCGGGGTCATGCCCGCGGCTTTGGTGAAGAGCCGGATAAAATAGGAATAATCGTCGTAACCCAGTGCGGCTGCGATCTCTTTTACCGAGCTGCCGGAATGGTAGAGCAGTCGCTTTGCCTCCAGCACAATGCGCTGCTGTATCTGGTGCGACACGGGATAGCCGGTGGCGTTTTTTACGCATTCGTTCAGGTAGGCGGTGGATACATGCAGCAGTGCAGCATAATCAGACGGGCTGTGCAGGCTGGCGAACTGTTGTTCCAGCAGGGTTTTGAATGCCTGAGCCAGTTTGCTGTGGCGGGAGTCGGTGCCGCTGCGCGCGGCCAGCGCAAGGTATTGCGACGTGGCGAGTGTGGCCAGGGTATTGCAGCTGTCGGCCATCAGTGCGGGGTAAAGTTTTTCATGCGCTCTTTCAGAGTAGCGGATGCATAGCGATGCGGTATCAGACAGCAGCGAAAAAGTTGCTTCGTCCAGCTTCAGCACGCCTGCCGGGCGAATCTCTTCCATGAGCCGCAGCGTTTCGGGCTTCAGGTTCGTATCGTTGATCATGAGGCTGCTGATCAGTGCATCGCGGAAGCGCACGAGGCGGTGTATCTGCGCAGGATGCACATAGAGAAGCGAAGCCGGTCCCAGCACCTGCTCCTCGAAATCCACCTCCAGCATGGTGGTTCCTTTTTCCTGCAATAGAAACAGATGCCAGTCGTCACGATGCGATTCCATCACATCTTCGTGCTCGTGAAGTTCCTCGCTGAACGATCGGATGATCATCAGGCCTTTGCCAAATTCGGCAGGAAGGGAATGTCCCGGTACCAGCTTCTGTTTTTTGCTCATAGCGCTATGCAATTTCCGGCATTTTGCCGAGGAAGAGCAGCGGCAGGCATATTTTCTTTTACCTGTGCTTTCGCCTGAATCCGCACAGGGGTCCGGAAACGGAAAGTCCTTGCAGGTATTACCCGGCAAGGACTTTCTGCTCATGAGTAAATCGTTCCTCCTTTTTCCGGAACGACGCTTAGCGGGAGTGTGTGCTTAGGGGATCACAATATCGCCTTCGCGGCCTTTGTCCGTTTTTGCGCCGGTTACCGCACTGGCAGCCAACTTCAGGAATGTTACAAACTTACTGTCTTTCGTGTCCCAATAGTGGGCTTCGTCTACGGTCACTTTCATCACGCGGATGTTCGGGTCTTCCTTGCCTTTTTCAAACCAGGCTTCCACAAAGCGGTTCCAGTATTTGTCGATGCGTTCCTGGTCGCGGCTGACACTTGCGGTACCTTTTACGGTAACGAAGTTGTAATCGTTCACCTGTGCGTAAAGCAGCTGTACGGCAGGGTCCTGCATCACATTTTTGCAGGTGTCGCTTTCGGCGGAAAGCAGGAACCAGATGGCTCCCTCATCGTCCACCTCCTGGCGGCTCATGGGTACGGTATGCAGACTGCCTTTCTCAATGGCAGAGCAGAACATACAAACGTCAATTTCATTGACCAGGTCTTTCAGTTTGTCGATCGCTTCCTGGTTGTAAACATTTTTCTGGCTCATCGTGTTGAACAATTTATGGTTGCTCCAAAGATAGCGGGAGCATACGGGCAGCTGCTGTAAGGTTATGCTAAAACGGGATCACGAACAGCGAAAGATCGCTGATCCGCGGGAGAGATCAGCGTACCGGCTTTGCGACAGCGGAACGGTCCGCTCTTTTAAGCTCGGCAAACAGCAGTTCCATCCCGGTCTCTGCTTCCTCCGACTGAACATTTGCAAACAGGATGAATGCACGGTCGCGCTCCGGGAATACATACACTTTGCTGAGGAAGCTGCCCGGGTTGCCGGTATTGTGGGAATAGGATGCTCCGGTTTCGTCGGTATCGTGAAACCAGCCCAGTGCAAACTGCGGCTTGCCGAAATGCAGGAACCGGAACGTCTCGCGGCTGAGCGCGGCAGACTTCCCATTGAGTCCGCGCAGCTGTTCCTGTATGAATTTCAGGTAATCGGGCAGACTTACGTTTATGTTGCCGGCCGCAAGCAGCCAGTTGAGCTTATAATTGTCTGCCGGTGCCTCGGCCTGCAATTGATCATTGTGGCCCCAGGGCTGGTCGGTGCCCGAAGCGGCAGGCGGACCGAAGCCGAAGCTGATCCCGTACTGCCGGCCAAGTTCCCGTACCAGGGTTTTGTAATCCTTACCGGACGCGCGTTCCATCATGAGGGCGGCGGCTACGTAACCGAGATTGGAGAATTGTATACTATCGTTCATGCGCACCGGCGCTTTGCGGAAGAACCATTGTGTAAATGCATAGCGCTGCTGCGCGTCGTCCCCTTTAAAATCCTGCTTCCGCGGCCGGCTATAGGTGTAGGTATACGCGAACAACGGAGCACGGAAGCTGAGCAGGTCTTCCAGGGTAAGCTGATGGTATGCTTTATTGCTGCCCGCCTTCAGCTCCGGGTACAGGTCGAAGAAGCGGGTATGCCAGCTGATCTTTCCCTGCTGCACGAGCAGTGCAGCGATGAATGCGGTAACCGCTTTGGTATTGGAACCGATACGGAAGCGGTCGTTGATAGTAGCCATATGCTGCGTGCCATATTGCTGTACACCTGATACGTTCAGTTCTGTTACTCCATCGGAAGAAACCACCGCATAGGCCAGTTCCGGGATATGGTATCGTATGCGGATGCTGTCTGCAAAGTGCGCGCTGGGTTGTGCGCTGGAGCACAGGGAAAGTGTAATGCATAACAACAGGACATGCAACTTTTTACGGGGACTACTACTACTATTGACAATATGGTTTATTTTAACCATTTGGTAATTAAAAAGTACGCGATAATAGCGAACAATACGACAATAATTTGGGCAACTAGGCAACCATTAAGAAGAAAAAATATTGCTAGAAATGAAATTGAACCGACAATAAAAATTGAAAGAAAATATTGAATGTAAAGAATGGACAAACTGGTAATGCGTTTTATCGGTGCGTAATTCGAAAAAGATCTGTAAAATTTCATTTCATCGTAAACTTTAGAAATGTTTGCATGTAATTCTTCATCTATTTGTTGTATTGAGCTTAAAATTAGCTTTTCGCTTGTTTCTGGCTTTATTGCGATAAGCATGAGATTATCAAAAAGTTCTTTATTTAAATAAGCAGATTTACTACCAACCATCAACAAAGATTGAATTTCCAATTTGTATTTCATACTTTCTCTCCCGTCTGGAAAGTAGGCGAGAAATGAAAGTTTCGACTTAAATTCAGTTAAAATCTCAACTCTTTTTTCAAATAACTTGTTGAATGTTGTTTTAGAGTCAATCAATGGCTTTTCAATTAGATTTTTTGTCAACCATGATATAAATGCGATGAGGCCCGTTAGTAAAACTGTTACTAAGTTAGGGTCTGCTTGAGTAAGTATGCTTTTTATGTCCACTTGTAATTTTTTTTTCGTGTTGTAAATATATTTTTTAGGGATTTTGATATTTGTGCTAGAAAGTTTCCGTCCTTAGTATTATCGTTTAACGGATTTTCATTTCTCAAAAAAGCAAATGTCAGCTCTGCATTACCAAGAATGACATACCTTTCCTTGTTTTCATTTGTAGTTCCGGTTTTTAAAAAGGCATTCTTTATAGAGAATCCCATTTTTTCAAAAAATATCTTGTTTAAGCTTTGAAGACATTCTATTTTGAATTCATTGACATTACTGTCTCCGAAAAAAGTGGCGTAGGCCATCGCTAATTCATACAACGAAATTCCTCCTTTACTTGCGCCTAGAATAGTAGAAGGGAAAAAGTCGCTTATTGGTTTGTTAAGAATTTTTGCAAGAAACACTAAGGTATTATCAATACCTACCTTCGAAGCTGCATTGATGAAAGTATTGTTATTAGAGCAATAAAGAGCTTCCTGTAAATTCATTATTTCCGCCCCACTCCTATCAATATCAATTTCTCTTACATTCCAATTAAGACTGTTGGTTCGCGAATGAAATTTCTCTTCTTTTAATATTCCTTGAGATCGTAGATAAACGTATAAAAACGGCTTTAGTGTAGATCCTACATTTGACTTAGATACAAAAGGATAATCGGTCCCATAACTACTTGCTAAGCCTATAATTTTGGTCTTTTTTAATATAATTATTGAAACCGGATATTTTGAATTTGAAACAAATTGTCTGGCAAAATTTTGGAATTTACTTTCTAACGTAGAATGGATTTGTTTTTTAGCATTATCAATATGATAGATAATATACGGAATTGCTTTTTGATGTATATTTTGTAATTCAATCCTATTAAAGGCAAACTCGCAATGCATATTCTTTCTAAATTTATTCTTCGTAAGAATATTTCTTTCTAATAAAATTTCATTGATTCTACTGTATCGTTTAGCTGTAAGGTCAAACCGTTTTAAATACAAATTGGGTCCCCTAATTATGGTGATTAAATACAGGATTTGCTGTTGACTTAAGGATTGGATCTCTTTACCGAAGTAGCTAAGAGTCGCCGCTCTTAATCCCCAAATGTTTCTTCCGAAATAAACATTGTCCAAATACAGATTTAAAATTTCTTCTTTAGTATTAGCTCTTTCTAAACTAATTGCGAATAAAGCCTCTTGAATTTTTCTCAGTATTGTTTTTCTATTGTCACGTAAAAGATTTCTTGCTAATTGTTGACTTATTGTACTCCCTCCTTGAGCCAAGCTACCAGCTTTAATATTTTCGTATATAGCTCGTGATATAGCCCTTAGATCAATACCTTTATGGTAATAAAATCTTTTATCTTCTATTTCAATCAAATATTGTTTTGCTTTTTCCGGAATATAACTTGAGAGCGCTTTAATTTCATGCGAATTAGAAATAACGCCAAACGGTTTGTCACTTTTTAAATCTTTACAATAAACGACATAGCCTGTAAGATTATCAATCTTAAGAAATTGCTTGTCAAGATGCGTAAAATGGTTTTGTTCTTGCAAAGTATCGGTTTGATTTGTATCAAATCGAATATACGCTACTTATAAACAAACGGAAAAAATAAATAGTAAAAATATTATGACTGTGTGTTGTTAGGCTAAAGCAAAGCCCCTCAGATAATCATCTGCGGGGCTTTTACAAGGGGAAGGCAATAGTTTATGCGTTGTCCTCTTCCAGGTCTTCGTGGTTATCGCCGCCGAGGCTGTAGTAGTTGTTCTCTTCGTCTTCGGCGCCTTCCGCTCCTGATTCGTCAGCTTCATTACCGGGTACGTCCAGGTCGGCCCCCTGACGCCCATAGGAGCCGGATGCTTCGTTCAGCGGGTCTCCGTCTTCGTCGGTCTGGTCCAGCACCGGGCGTTCTGCGTCCGGGCGGGTATAATCGCGGTTCTGGAAGGCATCGGAAAGGTCTTTGCGCTCGCGGCCGCTCACATTGTCCTGCGTGTCGTCGCTGTTCTTTGCCTTGTGCTCACTGCCACCTTTCGGTTCCAGCGGAATATGCTCCATCCCATTGGCGGGATTTGTGATATCCTCAGAGGCGGGGTAGTGCGGGTAGCCGGGAAACTGATCGTTTTTTTCCTGCTGTTTGTCGTCTTGCTGTTTATGCTGTTCCTGTTTCATACGGGTATATTTTTTTTGATTTACCCGAATGTACATACAGGTTGCTGATACGCGTCCGGCTGATGCGGCGAATAAGGATAACGCTAACAAAAAAGACGCCTTGCGGGGCGTCTTTAGCAAATTATTTCAGGTCTCCACTTACATCCTCCGGATCGGGCTCGTGGAGTTCCACCGGTTTCTTCGCGTTTTTGCGGGCCTTCATATTCACAAGCTCCACAATGAACGAGAACGCCATCGCGAAGTACACATAGTTCTTCAGGTGCATTTCGTGCGCTTTTTCCGGGTCCCATCCTTCCACCACAAGTACGAGTCCTACCATCACAAGGAAGGAAAGCGCCAGCATCTTCAGGGTAGGGTGTTTATGGATAAAGCGGGCGATCGCATCGCTGAAGAAGAACATGATGATCATTGCGATCACTACCGCCACGATCATGATCTCCAGGTGCTGCGCGATACCGGAAGCCGTCACTACACTATCGAATGAGAATACCATATCCACCAGCACGATCTGCGTCATTGCTTTGGCAAAGCCGCCGGATTTCTTTTGCGCATCCGCTTCTTTCTCCTCCTCATCGCCTTCCAGCTTATGGTGGATCTCGTTCACGGTCTTTACGAGCAGGAACAATCCTCCGCCGATCATTACAATACTGGCGAGGTCCAGCCCGTTGCCGAAGATGGAGATCAGCGCTTTGCCCTTCTGGCTCAGCAGCCATCCGAGTCCCATCAGCAGCAGGATACGTGTGGCGATACCGAATACCATCCAGTAGAGGCGCGCTTTTTTGCGCTGCTGCTGTTCGATGCGGCCCATGATAATGGACACGAAAATGACGTTATCGATCCCGAGAATGATCTCCAGGAGCGCTAGCGTGATCAGGGAGATCAGCGCCTCGCTGGTAAACAATTGGTTCACGTGTGTGTGGTGTTTAGGTGTGCACTGGTATTACTTCTTTCCGAAAGGCAATCCGCCGCCGCCCATGCGCGGCAGGTTCATTCCGCCCGGCATACCCATTCCCGGCATGCCCATACCTTTCAGTTTGTTCATCTGCCCCATCATCTGGCGCATCTGGTCGAACTGTTTCATAAAGGCATTCACTTCGGCGATATCCTTTCCGGAACCTTTGGCAATACGCTTGCGGCGGTTGGTGTCGATGGCATCGGGATTGCTGCGCTCGAACGGTGTCATGGAATTGATCATCGCTTCAATGCCCTTGAATGCATCGTCGCTGATGTCTATATCCTTGATGGCCTTGCCCACGCCGGGGATCATGCCCAGCAGGTCTTTGATGTTACCCATCTTTTTGATCTGCTGCAGCTGCTCTTTAAAATCTTCGAAATCGAATTTGTTGGCGCGGATCTTCTTCTCGATCTTCTTGGCCTGCGCCTCGTCGAACTGCGCCTGCGCTCTTTCCACGAGCGTGGTGATGTCCCCCATGCCGAGGATACGCTGTGCCATACGCTCCGGGTAGAAGGTATCCAGAGTATCCAGCTTCTCGCCCATGCTCACGAATTTGATGGGCTTGTTTACCGTGTACTTGATGGTAAGCGCCGCACCGCCGCGGGTATCGCCGTCCAGTTTGGTGAGCACCACCCCGGTAAAGTCGAGACGGTCGTTGAAGGATTTGGCAGTATTCACCGCATCCTGACCCGTCATCGAATCCACGACGAAGAGCACTTCGTGCGGGTTTACGGCATTCTTTACGTTGGCCACTTCCTGCATCATCTCTTCGTCGATAGCAAGTCGGCCTGCGGTATCGATGATGATCACGTTATATCCTTCTTTCTTCGCGTGCTCCACTGCGTTGCGCGCGATCTCCACTGCATTTTTATTTTCCACCTCGGCATACACCGGCACTTTCACCTGTTCTCCGAGCACCTGCAGCTGGTTGATCGCCGCCGGACGGTAAATGTCGGCTGCCACCAGCAAAGGCTTTTTACCCTTTTTCGTTTTGAGGAAATTCGCCAGCTTACCGGAGAAAGTGGTCTTACCGGAACCCTGCAAGCCTGCGATCAGCACGATAGTGGGGCGCTGACTGATATCGAAATCCGCTTCCGTTCCGCCCATCAGATCGGCCAGTTCGTCTTTCACGATCTTCACCATCAGCTGACCGGGAGAGATGGAAGTCAGTACTTTTTCTCCGAGCGCTTTATCTTTTACTTTGTCGGTAAACTCTTTGGCTATCTTATAGTTTACGTCCGCATCGATGAGTGCGCGGCGGATCTCCTTGATCGTAGTGGCTACGTTAATCTCACTGATTCTTCCTTCACCTTTCAGCTGTTTAAAGGCCGCTTCGAGCTTCTCACTTAAATTATCGAACATATTTGCTTATTAATTTTAATGTAATGTATCGCCTTCGGGCGCACGCAAAAGTAATTGAAATAATTGCTATAAAAAAGCCATACCGGGCCTACAGCGAGATATTGGCTTTGAAGATCTTCACGGCGATCGCCAGGAGGATCACGCCGAAGAATTTGCGCACTACGGCGATGCCGGAAGGGCCCAGCAGTTTTTCGATAAAACCGATGGATCTCAGGCAGAAAAACACAATGCACAGGTTGATCAGGATGCCGATCAGGATATTATACTGGTGGTAAGCCGCTTTCAGCGATATAATGGTGGTAAGCGTACCGGAACCGGCGATGATCGGGAACGCGATGGGGACGATGCTGCCGCTTTTAAGGTCTTTGTCGGGCTTGAAGAACTCCATGCCCAGGATCATTTCCAGCGCGAGGATAAAGATCACGATGGAACCCGCTATTGCGAAGGAGCTTACGGTGAGTCCCATATATTGCAGTGCACGGTCGCCCACGAAGAAGAACAACAGCATGAGTCCGCCGGACACCATTGTCGCCTGCACTGCGCTGATATGTCCCATTTTGTTTTTCAGCGATACGAGTATGGGCACCGAACCCAGGATGTCGATAACGGCAAACAGGGTGAAGCTGATGGTGATGATTTCCGAGATCAGGATGTTGCTGAGTGAATCCATAAGCGTTGCTAAAGCTGCAAAGATACGGTTCCGGGAGCTTACCCGCCGGAGTTGCGGGGGAAAGTCGGTTTTCCGCTGCGGCGGTAGTAGCCGGAAGTGGTACGGATGTAATTATACAGCTCGTAGGTATCCATGCTGCGCAGTTTCTGGTAGCTGGGCCGGTAGCGGCGCATATAGCGTACCAGGTCTTCACCTTCAAGTCCGGATAGCTGCTTTACGAGTTGCTCATTGAATGTGAAATCAATGTAGCGTTCCTGCTCACGCAAGGCAAATTCTTCCTGGAATTGCCATTTCTGGCGGTTGCTTTTGCTCATGGCTGAGAACGGACTGGCTACCTTATCTACGCCCGACATGCGCGGGAATTCGAGCGTGGTTTTATACAGTTCATAGCGCTCGATGCTGTCGCGCTGGTAAGCGGTGAGCTCGCGGCCGGCATATTTATCATGATCCAGCAGGGCGATCTTATCCAGGTATAATTTGAAGTATGGAGGCACATGACCTTCTGAAATGCGGAAGCGGTCTACCACATAGCCGGGGTAGCGTATCTCTATCAGCTGTCCTTTGGATGCCTGCAATACAAATGCCCCGTTACTGTCGGTAAATGCGGCAGAGCCTGTCGAACATATTGAACAGTTGCACGCCGGACAACCCTTTCTTTTCGGTCCTATCCTGTACCACGCCTCTGAGTTGCAGGGACTGGGCTCCGGCCGGGCCGTGCACCAGGGTGAGTATCAGGAGACAGAGTGTTGCGGACAGTCTGGATTTCATGTGGCGATAAAGGTAATGTGCGTTCTGTTTTTTAAAGAGCCTAAATTGTTAAAAGAGGCAGACCATCTAAGTATTTGTATAATTAAGAATCAAAAAATTACCTTTGCTGCCGCGTGAGAAAACATTCCGGCTTCCTGATCCTGTTGTGCTGCTTCCTTCTGGGGAACGCTGCCGACCTGCATGCCCAATTTTCATCTTTCAGTTCGGGTACGGCATCCGGAACTCCGCGCGACACTTCCAAAAACAAGACCAACAACAGCGACTGGGATGAGACGGATGCGGTGATGTACCGGACGCGTGTATTTTCGGAGCGGCGCAATTACCGGGATACCAGTCTGCATACGCTGCACCGTGCACCGTTCAGTCAGCCCTGGTACCGCGATCTGGGCAACCAGGGTAGTCCCGCCATGAACCTGATGTTCACGCCTTCAAATCCCGTGGGACTTTCGCTGGGCTATCATACCTTCGACAATATGCGCTGGCTGAGCGACAGCGCCTGGTATTACAATACCACACGTCCGTATACCAACTTTACCTATCATATCGGCAGCACGCAGGAACAGTTTGCGGAGATATTGCATACACAGAATATAAAGCCATACTGGAATGTGGCATTTGCTTACCGAAAGCCATCGTCTCCGGGCTACTACTACTGGCAGCGCAACAGCAGCGATAATATTGCTGCCACCACCAATTATACGGCACCCGGACTGTGCTACAAATTGTATGCTGCAATCGTTTACAACCGCGAAGTACATGATGAGAACGGCGGTATTGCCTCGGATTCTTTCCTGACCAATCCGCAATATTCCGACCGGAAGGCGATTCCGGTAAACTTCTACACGAACAATTTCACCAGTCAGACCCGCTCGCCGGTGCAGATGCGATTGCGCGATGTGACGGTAAGCCTGGACCATGCATACTCCTGGGGGCGCCGGGATACAACCTACAGCGACGATTCCACGTCTTATGCCATAAAGCTGAATACCCGTTTCCGTATATCCCATCACATGGAGATAGGGAGCCAGCGCTACCGGTATAAAGACCTGCGCCCCGACAGCCTGCGCTACGATCCCGTTTTCGCTGCACGCTTCGGCACAAACGATTCCGTGTACACGCAACAGGAATGGTTTTATGCAGACAACCGCTTCCTGCTGAACGGATTTTTCGGTAAAGGAGACCGTCCCTGGGTGTTTTCGGCAGGTGCGGGCAACCGTATCGATCAGTTTAAAACAGAATACCTGAATGGTACGCAGGGGGACAATAATGTGAGCAATTACCTCACCGGAGTGCTGCGTAAAGAGGCCGTTGCACAGGGGCAGTGGGATATTTCGGCACAGGCGAAGGCGTACCTTACGGGACCGGCTACCGGCAACCTTCTGCTGGACGGACGGGTGTCCAAAGACATGGATCGTTTCGGGCGTATTACGATCGGGGCGGCACAGCAACTGAACAATGCGCCGTACACGTATACTGTCTATCAAAACCAATACTGGCAGCGCAGCGCGACTTTTTCGAAGGAAAGCACCACACAGCTGTTTGCCATGTATGATCTCCCGCGCTGGAACCTGAGCATGGGTGCGCGGAATTACCTGCTGGACAATTACCTCTATTTCGATGCGGCGCAACGCCCTGCGCAATACGGTTCTGCATTTTCTTTGTCGCAATTCTGGGGACGAAAAATATTCAGGTTGGGGCACTGGGTGCTGGATAACGAATTGCTGTACCAGGTGGTGCCTGCTTCGGCACCTGTGAACGTGCCTTCTTTCATGGGGCGTCACCAGTTGTCGCTCGAAACATTCATTTTTAAAGGCAAGCTGCAGATTGCAACGGGCGTGGAAGTGCGTTACCACAGCAGCTATTACGCAGCTTTCTATTCACCTTTCTTCAACCAGTTTTACTACCAGAACAGTTATCGTGTGAGCAACGGGCCGGACGGCTCCGTATTCTTCAACTTCAAGATAAAGCGTTTCCGTGCGTTCCTGATGATGGACCATGTTCCGCAGTTCTTCAATAAGAATATCATCATCACGCGTGGATACACTGCGCAGGATGCGATGATACGTTTCGGGTTTCAATGGATCATGATCAATTAATCAGTTTGGTTTGGGCAGGATA
This sequence comes from Chitinophagaceae bacterium, assembly GCA_049840855.1. Taxonomy (GTDB): domain Bacteria; phylum Bacteroidota; class Bacteroidia; order Chitinophagales; family Chitinophagaceae; genus Rurimicrobium. The sequence continues at coordinate 66,696 of JASGJF010000037.1, forward strand.
GTATGTATTGATTACGGGAAAAAGCGCTGCGGTATTGCGGTCACAGACCCCCTGCGCATTATTGCGAGCGGCCTCACTACCGTGGAGACCGACAGCCTGATCTGGTACCTTAAAGGATATTTCAAAGCGGAGGCGGTGGACCTGGTGCTGGTCGGTTACCCGCTGGCGCTGGACGGAAGCCCTACAGATGCCACGCCTGCCGTAGAAAAGTTTATACGTAATTTCCGTAAAGTGTTCCCGGATACGGCTCTGGAGCAGATAGACGAGCAATACAGTTCTGCGCTCGCATCGCGCGCATTGTCAGAGTCGGGCATGAAAAAGAAAGACCGGGAGCGCAAGGGTGCTATCGATGAAATGGCGGCTACGCTGCTGTTACAGGAATATTTAGGGCATTCCGGCTACTGATATTTACGTAACTTCGCGGTCTTTAACAGTTCCAATAAATTATGATTCTTCCGATTGTAGCATACGGACACCCGGTTCTGCGGGTTCAATGTCCTGATATAAACGCTTCTTTCCCCGACCTGCAAAAGCTCATTGCCGATATGTGGGAAACCATGTACCGCAGTAACGGAGTTGGAATCGCTGCGCCTCAGGTAAACCATGCGATCCGTCTGTTTGTGGTGGATACCGAGCAGATCGTGGAGGGTTTTGATGAAGAAGACAAACGCGAATATCCGAACGAAAAGGGTATCAAGCGCGTATTTATCAATGCACATAAAATTGAGGAATCCGGGATTCCCTGGGCTTACAATGAAGGATGCCTGAGCATTCCTAAAGTGCGTGAAGACATCAAGCGCGGAGAGGTGGTGCGTCTGCGTTATATGGACGAAAATTTCCAGGAGCATGAAGAATCGTTCGATGGAATCACCGCACGTGTGATCCTCCATGAGTATGACCATATTGAGGGTAAGCTGTTTATTGATCATCTGCCTCCGCTAAAACGCCGTCTGCTGAAGAAAAAGCTCGACGACATTACTTCCGGCAAGGTGCGCATGGACTATAAAATGCTGTACCCGAAAAAATAACAGAGAAGCAGTTCCGTCGGGACTGCTTTTTTATATAACAGAGTGTTTGTGCTATGAAAAGAAATCTGGTCTACGGTGTTGTGCTGGCATCGCTGCTGCTTGGGCTCGCGTCGGCGGGAACCAAAGAGCCGCCGATGTCTCCGGCCGCACGACTGGGCAAACTTCTTTTTTTTTGATCCCATCCTTTCCGAAGACAGTTCTGTGAGCTGCGCCTCCTGCCATAAACCGGAATTTGCTTTTGCGGATACTGCCGTGGTGAGCAGGGGAGTGCATGGCCGTGCGGGCACGCGTAATGCTCCCTCTGCAATGAACGTAAGCGCACGGGAATCGCTTTTCTGGGACGGGCGTGCCGCCACCCTGGAAGAACAGGCGCTGGGTCCCATTGCAAATCCCGTGGAGATGAACCTGCCGGTTGCCGAGGCAGTGAAACGACTGAAGCGCAATCCGCGCTACCGCAGCGTGTTCCTGAGTACATTTAGACGTATGCCCGATGCACGCGGACTCGCAACGGCACTGGCGTCTTTTGAACGCACACTCGAGACATCGAACACGCCGAACGACCGTTGGCTGAATGAGGAGCCGGGTGGTCTGACCGAGCAGCAGATACGCGGACGGGATTTGTTCCGGGAGAAGGCCCGCTGTTTTGAATGCCATTTTTCGCCGGATTTTACGGGCGATGAATTTCGCAGTATCGGCTTGTTCAATGGCCGCCAATATGCAGATTCAGGACGCTTCGGCATTACGCACGACAGCAGCGACCTTGGTAAAATGCGGGTGCCGGGCCTGCGCAATGTCGCCATGACTGCGCCGTATATGCATGACGGAAGTTTTAAAACATTGCGTGAAGTGATCGACTATTACGACGATCCGATGAAAGTATTACCGGATGGGCGTAACAGGGATTCGCTGCTGCGCGAACCCCTGCATCTGAGCGAGCAGGAGAAACAGGACCTTGAGTCGTTTCTGCATGCGCTCACGGACGACCGTTTCCGCAAAGCACAATAGGCGCTTACTCTTTTTTATCCTTATCTTTTTCTTCATCGCTATCGCCACCGTTCCGCTGTGTGATGGGCTCCACATGCAGGGCCGGGTTCACAAATTCGTTGATGTAAATTTCTACCAGCAGCAGGAACAGTGAGATCAGCAGCGGACCAAAGATCAGTCCCAGAAAGCCGAACATATTGAGTCCCACGATCACACCAAATACCGTAATGATCGGGTGGATATTACCAATGCGGCGTTGCAGGATCATGCGGAATACATTGTCGGAGCAGCCGATCACGATAAGCCCCCAGATCACCTGTCCGATCGCATTGCCGGTATCTCCCGATGCAAAACTGAGGATCGCAATAGGTACCCATGCAGCCATAGTACCCACAAAGGGTATAAAGGAGCAGATGCCGGTAACAATACCCCAGAGCAGGGGATCGGGAGCATTGAATATCCAGTATCCGATGCCCGCAATAACGCCCTGGATAATACCCATAATCGGCAGGCCCACTGCGTTGCTCATTACGGATTCTTTCACTTCGTGGATCACTTTCTGACGGTTTTCCGGCTGGAAAGGGAGGTTCTTTTGCAACCAGCGTTCGATAGCCCCGGCATTAATGAGCATAAACCACAGCAGGAAATACATCACCACGAGATTCACGAGTGTATTGGCGGTGGAACTGAGCACGGTCGGGATAAAGTTGGTGATGCCGGTTGTTACCTTACCCATGTTGGCATCGGAGAGCAGGTCCAGCTTCACATGCTGTATCAGGTAAGTCTGCATTTTCACGAACGTATTTTTGATGATCTCCGGATGCTGTATAAACGGAGTGATCTTATCGGCGAGGATATACGCGATCCATGCAAAAGGCAACACAATCACGATAAAGGAAAGTGTCATCAGCATCGTAGCTGCCACCCATTTTTTCCAGCCTTTTTCAAATACCAGTTTGATCATAGACCGGCGCAGGATCATATACAGAGCCATAGCACCCAGGAAGGCGCTGAGCATAAAAGACATCTGCAGGTAAAGCAGTATGCCTAAAGTGGTAACGGCGATCAGAAAAAGTACCTGACGAACTTTGTTTGCATGAATTTTTTGGGAGAAGTCCATAAGCGGGAACAGTTAATGGTTTTGATAATGGTGTTGCCGCGACAAATCTATAAAACGGTTCCGGCTTTTGAGAGTGAAGCGCTTATATAATTAGCATCCTTCTTTACATCATTTACTGCTGTGTACCTAAAGTGCTGCAGGCTCAATGAATACAGACAAAAAAAGCAACACCCTGCAAAGAGGGTATTGCCGATAAAAAAGAATTCTAATGATTTGAGCTAATATCAATGCGCCTGCTTCGAGTTCGCGAGCTCATCTTTGAGGCGAATGATTTCGCGCAGCAAAGTGGCTTTTTCCTCGTTGCACTGTGTGAGCTGGCGGTCCTTTTCCTGATACATATCGAACAGCATTTGCGAGCCCTGCGTTTTGAAGAAAGGAGCAGGTTCGGTCACCATTCCGTCATGCGCTTCCAGCTGGAAATTAGAGAAGTCGATATCCGGGAAATGTTTCTTCAGTTTGTCGTAGGTATCAAGTGTCATCTGAGCTTTGCCCAATTCCATGCTCGAAATAAGGTTGCCGGAGACACCTATCATGTCACCCAATACGCTTTGTGTGAGTCTGAGACTTTTTCTGAACGATTTCAGATCGAAATTTTTCATTGATTTCAGCATAATTCAAATAAAAGTTTTGAATTCAAAAGAATTCGGTGTATTTTTGCAATGAAGCATCTATAGTTTCTTACATCCGTCGAAAAGGGCTAAAAAAAGAGTCGCTAAAGGGAACAATGCTCCCAAGCAACCCAATAAATGCCATTGTCGGCGGGGGAATCTGAGTTCTGGCCGGATCTCCTGATTCCTGTATTATGTAAGCACGCTTTTCATCTCGCAATAGCCGTCAGCAATTGATGGCTATTGTTGTTGCTTTCATTTGCTGCGCAAGATAAGGTAAAATAAGAACAATTGCAATATTTAGCGGCCTTGTTATAATTAGATTAAGATTTTGAATTTCAATAAGACTACAGAGCATTATTTCCTTTACTCTTCGAAAGCCGCGCTGACGTGTGATGTTAGCCTCTATAGGCGCTGCACTTTTTTATCATCAGTCTGTTGCTTACTGCTTTAGCCGCCTGCGCCGGAACATTGAAACTGCTGTTTGTCCCCGCTTAATTTTATTGATACAACCGTAAAGATTTCGGTTGTCTTTTCTGCTGATTTACTGCTGTATATGGAGTGAACGGAATATTTGCGTATTGCGGAAAGCACCGCAGCGTGAAGTAACTTATCCCAGGCGGCAGCATTCGCTGAAAATCCTGCGAAATAATCATTATAATATTTCTTTTATAGAGAATTGTTTATTATCTTGTAGATACGAACCCGAATGTTGATGCTATGAATGCAATTTTATCGCAAAGCAGCCAACTGGCGGCTCTTTGCGAACACCTGACCGACCTTGCCATTTGCTTTATTGATGAAAATGGCATAATTGCCGACTGGAATGCCGGAGCAGCTCGCTTGTATCAATTACCGGAAAGTGCTGCAATAGGATACAAAGCCGGTATATTGTTTGATGCTGCTCCACTGGCTCAAGGCCTGCACATTGCGCTGTGGGACGGCGGGTACGAATCGGAGTGGCATCTGTGCAGCAGTAGGACAAATGATCGGAGCGTATCGGTAAATATCCGTCCGGTTCATGATGGAGGAAGGCTCGCCGGTTACACGCTGATGGCGCAGAGTTCGTTTTATGAAAAAAAAATGGGCGAACAGTTTCTGCAGGAAGTGGCACCTTCGTCCGGCAATGGTTTGTTCGAGCAGCTTGTGGAACACAGCTATTCCGGTATCAGTCTTTTTAATGCTGCATTCAGGATGATCTACCGCAGTCCGTCTGCCGTGCGCATAACGGGCTTTCAGGACAATGAACGGGTGGACGCTTCTGTAAATGACATGATCCATCCGGCAGACAGGATGCGTATAAAGTCTTTACTGGAAGAGCTGATACAATTACCTGGTGCATCCCGTACGTGTCAGTTCCGCTCGCGGCATGCCGACGGACATTTCATGCATCTGGAATGCGTGTTTACCAACTGGCTGCATGAGCCGGGCATCAGAGCCGTGGTGCTCAATTTTCGCGACATCAGCGATGCGAAGTCTTCTGAAGAGCATCTGAAACAAATGGTCCAGGAACTTTCCGCATACAAATATGCGTTGGATGAGGCCGCAATTGTTGCCGTTACCGACCAGCAGGGGCGTATTACTCATGTGAACGACTATTTCTGCCGTATATCCGGTTATAACCGTGAAGAGTTGCTGGGGTGCGACCACCGTATTCTGAATTCCGGTTATCATAATAAATCCTATATCAGGAACCTCTGGCGTACCATCGCATCCGGTCAGATATGGCGTGGAGAACTTTGCAATAAGTCGAAGGACGGGCGCACCTATTGGGTCGCCACCACCATTGTGCCGTTCCTGAATGAATACAGGAAGCCTTATCAGTATATGGCTATCCGTTTCGATATTACTTCGGCGAAGGAAGCAGATGCGGAATTGCATCGCAAGAGCGAGCAGATCAGTAGTCTGCTGGAGGGTGTCAGTGATGGTTTTTGTGCATTGGATGAGGAGCTTTGTTATACATATGTAAATCCCACCATTTGCCGCATGGTAGGTATGGAGGCAGGAGAAATGCTCGGCAGGTATATCTGGGACCTGTTTCCGGAGGCTGTTGGTTCGGCGACTTATCTTGCGATTGAAAAAGCGCGGCAGGAGCGTGTTTCTGTGGTAGTGGAGGAAGACTATTATGCACCTCTGGATCTGTGGCAGGAAAGCCGGATCTATCCCGTCACAAACGGATTGTCGGTATTTGTTACGGATATTTCCGTGCGTAAGCGCAACGAACGCGAGGCTGTTTTGCTCGCCGACCTGAGCCGTATTTTCGACAAACAGGAAAAGCTTACGCCATCGCTTGTACAGGCTGCCCGGCACATGCTGCAATTCTCAGGAGCAGGCCTCACAGAAATATGGATGAACAGCTCTGAGCAGGGGCAATTATATCTTTCTGCCACAGCAGCTGCAAACGACATTATACGTGAGGCTTTTGTGCCGGATAATGTTCCTCAGATGACCGTTGGAAAAGGGCTGGCCGGACTGGTATCCCAACACGGAACCATACTCAGCTGGCGTGAACTGGCCGGGCATCCGGATTTCGTAAGGAAAAATGCGGCTGAGCGTTCCGGACTTACTTATGGGCTGGGTATACCGCTGCGAAGCGGCGGAGAAATGCTTGGTGCGATGGTACTGCTGTTCGGAACAGATGGACAAGAAACATTTTCTGAGGAGTTTGCGCTGAAGTGCGGCGAACACCTCGGTGCTGAGATCACGCGCAAACAATTGAAGCGCGAACTGCACCAGATATTCGAATCGGTACCGGACATTATCTGTACGGTCGGGGATGATCGCAGATTCAAACGCGTGAACCAGGCGATGTGCGACCTGCTCGGCTACAGTGAGTCTGAGCTCACGGGTAAAAGCATTGATGAGCTGATCTATTCGGAAGATATAAACGCAAGCAAGGAAAGGACACGGTTTTTCCGGGAAGCTGGTTTGCGGACTATTTATTTTGAAAACAGGTATGTTGCGAAATCAGGGAAGATCATTCACCTGGCCTGGAGTGTAAGGAAGTCTATTGGAAAAAGGAGTACTCTTCTGTGTAGCGAAAGATATTACGGAAAAGAAAGAACTGGAGGAACTGCTGCAAAAAGCCAGCGAGCTCGCGCGTATCGGCAGCTGGGAATTGCATCCGCAGACGGGATTGGTATACTGGTCGCCACTTACGAAAGAACTGCTGGAGGTAGGTACGGATTACCAGATGGATTGGGAAAAGGCAGACCTGTTTTGCCCTCCTCAGGCGTTGGAGTATATTAACGCATCAATAGAAGATGTGATCGGAGGCGGAGATGCTTTCGATATTGAGATCAATGTGGTAACGGGAGAAGGTCACAGTCGTTGGGTACGTATATTAGGCGAAGGTGAATTTCACCAGGGATTGTGCATGCGTGTATATGGAAGCGTGCAGGATATTACGGCGCGGAAGGAATCTGAGCTCCGGCTGCAGGAGCAGGCAGAGCAGCTTACCGTATCCGGAAAGCGGTACAGCGAATTGTTTCATATGAGCCCGCTGCCGATGTGGGTGTTCGATCTGGAGACGCTGGTATTTATGGATGTGAATCAGGCCGCTGTGCTTCATTATGGTTATACGCGAGAGGAGTTTTTGTCGATGACGATCCTGGATATACGCCCCGCTGACGAATTACCGAAACTGTCGAAGGTATTGGGTAATGCCGCTCGCAGCGAACATATGTATCGTTCGGAAGTGTTTACCCATATCAAAAAAAATGGAGAAAGAGTGGAGGTGCAGATCACGAGCAGTGCGCTGCAGTTCCAGGAGCGTCCTGCACGACTCGCCCTGATGTTTGATATCACTGAACGAAACCTCCACCAGGCAGAAATCGAAGCTCAGAATGAACGGCTGAAGAATATTGCCTGGCAGCACTCTCATGTGGTCCGCGCACCCTTGTCGCGCCTGATGGGGCTGGTGGATCTGCTCAGAAGCGATGCCTTGTCTGAACAGGAACGCACGGAAATACTCGGCTATATCCGGTATTCCGCTGACGAGCTGGATCAGGTGATCCGCGAGATCACACAGCAGGCCGTTACCTGATCGCTTTCCTGCAACGCAGCCTTTGCCGCATTGTCTGAAAAGATTACATTCCATAATTACAACGCAAAGCCATTTCCCTCGGGAGTGGCTTTGTGCATTGACGACCTGCCGGAAACCTGTCACCTTCAGGAAGATGTGAGTGGCGGCATCACATCATTGCAGGATTTTTCTGTTTCGCGAAGCACACGCGTAAAAGGCCCGGTTGCCCGTTGCCCGAAATACGTAATCGCTCATCCAATCCGGACATGGCCTTTTCTGTTGGTTATCAGACGTAATGGTTTTTCCCGGATCGCTTCAATACCACTACTGCGATGGGGAATTGCCTGAAACCACATAGTTTCTTTATCCGCTGCGTGTGCGTATCTGAGCACATGATTATGCGATTGTTGCGCAACACAAACTCCTCTAATTTCGATTTCAGATTTAAAATCCGAGTTTATGAAAAAACAACTATGCACACTCGCCGCACTGTTTTGCAGCGGTCTGTCTTTCGCGCAGAGCGTGGACAGACAGGTGACGGGCAGCAGCGGCGGTAGCTTTACCGGTTCGTCAATATCTGTCGATTATACGGTAGGGGAGGCGGTTACCAATACCGGCATCGCCGGTACATTCACGCTCAGTCAGGGTTTTCAGCAGACGGGAGACAACAGTTCTTCGGTACGTGAGCAACTGATCAATGCCAGCTACCGTTTGTTCCCCAATCCGGCAAACGACAGGATCACGTTGTCGGTGAGCGCAGATGCCAGCTACAGCCTGAGCATCTCGCTGGTCAATGCGACGGGGCAGCGCATCTTTTCCGATGAGCAGCCACAGCTGGTACAGCGGCAGTATACGCGCAGCATTCCCCTGACTGACCTCCCTGCCGGTATCTATTTCGTCAATATTGGTAATGCGGAAGGTCGGCTGCTGCAGAGCATCCGCTTCGTAAAACAATAATGTTCCACTCCATCTTAAAACAATTCAAAATCGTATTTTATGAAAAAAGCAATACTCTCTTTAATTGCCGTTGCTGCAATGGTATCAGCAGCCAGAGCCCAGGCTCCGCAGGCTATTAATTACCAGGCGGCAGTACGCAATGCATCCGGTGCCCCGCTCAGCTCTTCGCTGATACAGGTCCGCTTTACGATACACGATCTTACGGCTACGGGCACTACTGTATTCCAGGAAACCAATACCGTAACCACTACGGCGCAGGGCATCATGAACACAGCCATCGGCACAGGAACCGCAGTGACCGGTACGCTTGCCGGTGTGGATTGGAGCAGTGGTGCAAAATTCCTGGAGGTGGAGATCAATGCCGGTTCCGGGTACACCAGCATCGGCAGTCAGCAGATGGTAAGCGTTCCGTATGCACTGTATGCCGGAAATGGCTACTGGATGAAGAACGGCGTGAACATCTACAATGGCAATATGCCGGACAACGTGGGTATTAATGTGACCAATCCGCAAGCAGATCTGCATGTGAAGGGTAGCTCTGAAATCATGCGTATTGAGTCTAACCTGAAAGGCTGGCAATCGTTTTACAACAAAACAAATTATCTCGGATACATCGGTATGTGGACGGATACAGCAGACCTTGATTTCGGAACTTCCGGTCTGGGAAGGAATGTGAACCTTGTTACAAATGCCACACCCAAGCTTACGATCGTCAATACGGGCGAGGTGGGTATTGGTACCACCACACCATTAAACAGCACGAAGCTTCAGGTAAGCGGCACCGGGTCGAGCACCGGAGTGGCGCCTTTCTACAGCACAGCCATCCTGGCGACGACCAATGCTGGCTCGGGTGGAACTTCGACGGGTGTTTACGGAGAAAGCACATGGCGCGGCGTCTTCGGTCGCAACAAAGGATCTGTGACGCGCTCCACTGCGTTGGGCGTATATGGTCTGGTGGACAGTGCGACAAACTATTCCCAGGCTTATGGTGTGATGGGCGAAGTATCGGCCACCGGTACAACCGGATGCACCAATTATGGTATATATGGCTGGGCGAAGAACGGTACATCCAACTACAGCGTGTACGGTGTGAGCCCCGGAAGCGGATCTTCGGATTATGCAGGTTATTTCAACGGTAAAATTTACGCGGTAAGTGCCAGTTCTTCAATAAAAGCATTTGCAATTGACCATCCGCTGGACCCGCAAATAAATACCTGTTGCATTCATCCGTGGAAAGCAACGACATGATGAATCTGTACAACGGCAACGTGACGACCTCCGCGAGCGGTGATGCCACTATTACGCTGCCTGACTATTTCGCAGCGCTGAACAAAGACTTCAAATACCAGCTGACCTGTATCGGTACATTTGCGCAGGCAATCGTATCGGAAGAAATCAGCGGCAATACGTTTAAGATCAAAACAGATAAGCCGAATGTAAAAGTAAGCTGGCAAGTGAGCGGTGTACGTCAGGATGCAGCAGCCAACTATTACCGCATCGTCAATGAGGTGGACAACCTGCGGCTGAAAAAGGATTTTATCTCGTTCCGCAAACTATGGAAGAGGAACGGAGAATGAATGCTTCTTTCCGGAAGCAAGCCAATACTTCGGTAAATGGCTCTAAATAATCGTTCATTCTAAGCAATCAATAAAATAAAAAGCCCGGGGTCGTAATGATTCCGGGGCTTTTTTTTAATGCGTTTTTGGGTAATTGCAAAGAGTGCGTGTGTTCCGCCGCCGTTTTCTAAGGCAGGGAATAGTGTTACCTTTTCTGATTAAGATACATAGCAGTCTGTTCTCCGGCTGCGAGCGGAGTGGGAAATACGATCAGTTCCGAGACGGGATCGCCACCGAACATACCTCTTGAAAGGAAAGTGGAACTTAAGGAAAAGGTAGTGCTGGTCCTTGCTCAACCTGTATACTAATATAGGTTGTGCAATGCGCTCGTGTAGGTGTAAGTAGAAATATTGCTGATGTACAGACCACCTGTATTCCAGAAGTCGTCCCCGTTGAAGTCCCCATAGGTGTAGGCGGTCGAGGAAGACGAACGGATCCAAAAGTCATAATCCGCCGGAAGACTCCACGAGGTATTGCATGGTGGTGGAGGATGTACTGGATGTTACTTTTCGCACCACATTGAAAGTACTGGATATTGATCGCAGGCGCGTACATCTCATCGCTGACATCCTGAAAAGTGATGGTAGGTTTTGAGTTCACCCGGTCAATGACTCCTGAATTACTGGCAATTCTTGGTTGGTTGGCAGCGGTTGATTGCGTGAGGTTTTTTCCGTTCCCGCTTTGGTCGTACCAGGTATCAATATATGCGCCGTTACTGGTGCCGATAAATGTCTTGATCGCGCTGGTGTCCAGATCGCCGGTACTGGTAAAGCCGATATCCAGGGTGCTGGTACCGGTAGCGGTGGTGCCTCTCCTGATCTTTATTGCTTTGCCGGTATAGTTACAGTTTAGTTTACGCAGGCTATACGCTCCGGATGCGCTGGTGCCGATCTGTGCCAGTATCAGAGGACATTTGTTCAGAGCCCAGAACATCTGCTGCGGACCCTGTCCGAACGAGTTGTTTTTGAACACCAAACTAACCGTAAACAGAATAAGTAAAACCAACGAGTGCTTCATCAGGACTTGATCTATAATGTGAAGATATTGAATTTCAGTGTTTTTTACAAATAAGGTTCGTCGTGAGCGCTTGCAGTGGAACCTGGAGCGGCTTGCGATCTTTTACCCCGCTACGCAAAGCCTTCTACTCGTCGTTAATAAGCGTCAATGAATACACATGTAAAACCTGCGCTCCGTTCTGTAATTTGTTTTCGTATTTAAGTCCGAGCCGTTCAATAAGTCTGATCGATTTTGAATTGTCCGGCAGGGTTATGGCTGTTACTTTACTGACCTGTTGTTCCTTTACCATTTCTTCCAGATATCTTTTCGTTGCTTCAAGTGCGTAACCTTTTTTGTCGAATTGTGGCAGCATTGCAAAACCAATGTCCGGAAATTGCCGCTGATTCCGATACAGAAATGTGATGATACCGACTGGCTGATGAGTGGCTTTAAGCTCGAAAACACTGTAAAAAAAATTATTGTTGCCGAGAATGTTTTGGATATACCTTTCCGCTTCTTTGTCGTTTGTTACTTTCCTGTCCCCAATGAACTGTAGCCAGCCCTCACTGTTCAACAGTTCCAGAATAAAGCCCTTGTCGGTAATTTTTAAAGGTCTTATCAGGAGTCTTTCTGTTTCGATGTGTTTATACATAGGGGTAAGTGTTTGGTCGTCCTTAATATA
>JASGJF010000038.1:0-15681 GCA_049840855.1 Chitinophagaceae bacterium
TAACGTATTGCTAAGGTTAATAGGGAAACACGATAGAATCCGAACAGCACCTATACTCATAAGCCATATCGGTAAGTGCGCCCGCAGTACGGATCTGCCGCAGTACCGACTGAAAGCGCACAATGGAAGCAAATTTTTTAGGACTGGTACCGACGATACTGCGGAAGCGCTTTTCAAGCGGACTCTGACTGACATATAATTTTTCATTCAGTTCCCGGATACGGATCGTCCCACCCGATGACCGGATCAGGCGGACAGCTTCCGCAACGAGTCTGTCCGGTTCGCGCCGCTGCAGTTGCGACAGCAGGAAACGCTCCGTCACCGATATCCGTTCGGCATCTGTATGGCACTCGTTGAGGTGTTCTTCCGTTGCTGCGATCACAGAACGTCCGAAAATATCTTCCAGCGATGTACTGAGGTTATAAAGCTCATGCGTGGCAGTAGTACCAAAAGATGCAAAACCTGTCTCCGTAAAATATACAAGTATGGTACCGATGCCGGCAGCGTTCCGGAACGTGCGGTAACGATCGGTGATACCGGTAATGCCTGCCCGGTGCAGAGACTGCTCTTCCGAACCATTCATTAAAAACAATGATCCGCGGTATTGTAATCCCATTACCAGCCCTGTCTCCGGAAATACCCTGTAGCTGCGTGCTTCCCCACTCTCCGACACTGCAAAGTGCCGCACGTAGGGGCGCAGTTCGGGAACCGGGAGGAATGTATCAAATCGCACAACCCAAATGTAAGCAAGCGGGATCAGTTTGCCCGCGTATCTTTATAGCGCAGACCAAGCCGCACTCATGGCAGGATGCAGTAACGCTCAAATAAAGTCAGGATGAACAATCAATTCCCCAGAATCCATAACATGGGTATCGTAGTGGCCTCGCTCGACGATGCTATTGCATTATTCTCCGAGATAGGGCTGAAGCTGGAAGGGCGTAGCTTCAGTAGAAGGCGACTGGTCCGGGAAAGTAACCGGCCTTCATGGTCAGCAGGTGGAGATCGCCATGATGGCAACTCCGGACGGGAACAACCGCATAGAATTGTCCCGCTTCATTGTTCCTGATATTGTAGCCGACCATCGCAATGCTCCGGTAAATGCGCTCGGTTACCTGCGACTGATGTTCACGGTGGCAGATCTGGACGATCTGCTTACGCGGCTCTACGCTATGGGTGTAACACTCGTGGACGAGGTAGTCAATTATGAAAATAGCTACAGGCTCTGCTACGTCCGCAGTGCAGACGGATTGCTAATAGGGCTTGCAGAAGAAACAGGACAATAATATTGCTGCAAACGAATTATGGACCAGGATCTGCAATACAGGCAGGTGGCTCCCCACCCGGCTCTCAGTGAGTTTGTCGACTCATTCTGGATGCTGTACAACGCATCGGATGAGGCGAAACCCGTAATGGGCCTTCCGGATGGCAGGATCGATTTATTCCTGTCGCAATCTGCCACCGAACCGTTCAGCATCATCCTGATCGGGCTGGGCACACACGCGGTGGAAGCGGTGATTGCACCCAGACGGCTTATGTTTGCGATCAGCTTCCGGTTGCCCGGAGCCGAATACCTGCTGCAGGCGGATGTGGCCGGCTTACCCGATGCAGCACGGCAGATGCCGGAAAAATTTATGGGGTTCGGGCAGAAAGACCTGGATGATTTTGATGCGTTCTGCGTCAAAGCGCAGGAATCGCTGCTGGCATTGCTGCCCGCAAACATGGACGAGCGGAAACGCAGGCTGCACGAGCTGATTCATGCGTCCCATGGTGCAGCAAGTGTACGGTCATTGTCGGAACAGGTGTACTGGAGCAGCCGGCAGATAAACCGCTACTTCAATCAGCAGTTTGGCGTCAGCCTGAAAGCGTATTGCAGCATTCTGCGATTCCGTGCTTCGCTGGAGCATATTGCCAGAGGCAGGTTGTTCCCGGAACTCAACTTTGCCGATCAGTCGCATTTCATCCGCGAAGTGAAAAAATTCTCCGGCGTGATCCCCAAAGAACTGTTCAAAAATCAAAACGACCGATTTATTCTATTATCGGCCATAGCGCGTGAATAATTTTGCCCTGTAAAATCAATACAGGATTATGTTACTCACAGATAAAAAAGTCGCCATCATCGGCGGCGGACCGGGCGGACTCACGCTCGCTAAATTGTTGCAGCTTCATCAGGTAACGGTTAAAGTGTACGAGCGCGATCTTGACCGGAATGCCCGCATGGTGGGCTCTCCGCTGGACCTTCACTTCGAGTCGGGATTGGCAGCGCTGCGCAAAGCAGGATTGATGGATGCCTTCAAACAACACTACCGCCCGGGTGCAGACAGGATGCTGATCACCGACAACCAGGGCAACATCCGCCTGAACGATCATCATGAAAAACCGGAATCCGATTTCGGCAACCCGCACTTCCGGCCGGAGATCGATCGCGCACCATTGCGCAACATGCTGCTCGATGCGCTAAACCCGGATACCGTGGTCTGGAATAGCCATCTCCTGTCTGTGGACAAGCAAGGCACCGGATGGCTGCTGCGCTTCAAAGACGGCAGCACTGCCTATACAGACGTAGTTATTGGTGCCGACGGGGCCAACTCAAAGATCAGGCCCTATCTTACGGACATCCGTCCCTTTTATACGGGCATTATCATGCTCGAAGGACTGATACACGATACGGCACAAACAGTACCTCAGGTACATGCACTGATGCAGGGAGGCAAGATCATGGCGTTCGGGAAACATAAAAGTCTGCTGATGGGTTCCAAGGGCGGCGGACACATGGGCTTTTACATCTCATTTAAAGCGGAGGAAAATACTTTACAGGAATACAAAACGATCTGCTCCGACAGGGAGCTGTTGAGAGCCTGGTTTCGCAAAGAGTATGACACATGGGGAGCGCTATGGCAGGAGCTGCTGCAGGCGACAGAAATACCGCTGATCCCGCGCCCTATTTACTGTATGCCCGTAGATCAGAGCTGGCAGGCGCAGGACAACCTTACACTGCTGGGCGATGCTGCTCATCTGATGCCCCCTTTCGCCGGAGAAGGAGTGAATATGGCCATGCTGGATGCGCTGGAGCTGAGCGAGCGCCTTTGTGAAACAAACCACAGCAATCTTAAGGAGGCTATTGCAGCGTATGAAATGCAGATGCGTCAACGCGCAGCGAAAATGGCACAGGAGTCGCTGGATAATGGAGAACGTATGCACTCCGAACACTCACTGCAAACCATGCTGGATCTGTTTGAGTCTTTCGGTTAAGGGAAATGCCTTCGACAGTCAATGCAGACAGAAAACTTCATTTGTTGCTCAGGTTAAAAAATGTATCAGCGTTGTAATTCCATTTTGGCAATATCGGTCAGCTTTACCGGCTCGATATCCAGTTTAAGAAGACGTGAGCGCTTACCCGTTATCATACCATCCTTGATGAGCAGGGTATTGAATAGAAATATCCGGCTTTTTCCATCCAGGGTAGTTAGTTTAATTCCGGTATGATTGGTGATACGCAATACCCGTTCGTTATTACTTTTATCCAACACCTTTATTTGTTTCAAAGAATTACCGGTAACACTACCATGAATAAAAAAAGGAGGCAAACCCAAAGAATGTGTTTTGATTTCCGGCCGCACATCTGCAAACTGTTGTAACAGGCTGTCAGTTGTGAGGTAATAAGTTTTGCGGGCATACAGCAGTAGCCCAGCTATTACGAGCAGAAAGAGTAAATATGGAGTCATTATCTAAATGTTGATCATCTTTTAATCGGGGTCAAACAACAGGTCATCGCTGTATTTCAATTTTCGCAATGTCTGTCAGTTTCACGGGTTTTATATCCAGCCGGAAGATGTGAGAGCGGTTACCGGTGATGGTGCTATCCTTAATGAGGAGGGTATCGAAAACGAATCTCCTGCTTTTTCCGTCCAGCGTGGTTAGCTTAATTCCTGTATGATTCGTTATACGCAACACCCGAACCTTGTTGTTTTTGTCCAATACTTTTATCCGCCTTAGTGAATTACCTGTAACACTGCCTTGAAACAGTAAAGGAAATACGCCAAAATAATTCCTTTTGGTTTCAGGCTTTACATCTGCAAACTGTTGGAGCAGGCTGTCAGTTGTGAGATGGTATGTTCTGCAAGACGACAGCAATGCTGCAGTTGCGAACATCAGACCGGAGAAAAATCTGCTCATGTCTACATTTTGATAATTGTGTAACCTTCAACAATACCTAATGCCCAAATTGTCACAAGATAAGTTCCCGGTACAGCCGGAGAAATATCCATGGTAAAGACGGACGTAGTTTGTGTGAAAGTTTGAGTGAAATAAACCGCGCCACCCATATCGGTTATTTGTACGGTGGCTGTAGGTACGGGATTGGTAAACACGCCTGTCAATCCTCCACTTGTCGGATTAGGACTTAGGGAAGAAAGTAAGGTGTGATCCGGCCTTACCGGATTGTCCCACGGATTTGGAGGAGCATCGCAGTTGAATTCACGGCGAATGCGGTTGCCACCCAGATCGTAACTGTACAGGATTTTACAGGTGGATTGGGCTGATGCTCCATAAAAACTAAATACCGATAAAAATAAAATAATTGCTTTTATCGAATGACAATTTGGTTGTAATAACTTTTTAAAGCAAAACCATATAAACGGACTTTTTATAATAAAATTTCATGGTGTTAATAAGATTCAGTAGCGACTTTGATGTAAACGTTTGAAAATATGCGACAGCCGCCATTAAGTGTTTTGTTTCTGTAAAATCGCTTTAGTTTCAATTATTTTCTCTTTCAATTCTTTTACTGTCGAAAATGCTCTTGGATCTAAGTTATGATCTTCTTCATATGAAGAAAATCGATCTGAAACTTTACTTAAAGAAGCGAAAGCTATTTTTTCAATATCCGTTAGGGTATTACGATCTACTTCTAAATCATAAGAATAATAAAACTCATCGCAAAAGCCTGTTTCATCAAGTTTGTCTGACAGATATTGGTCAATAAGCCAATATAACCGCCGTTTATCGCTTTTATCGTACATAGTTAATCGTTACTCTGGCTACGGTTTTAAAAAGAACACTTGCCGACTCTCTATAATCATTTGAGAAAACAATTATGCAGTTACGAACACTATGTAACATTTGGCTTTAAACTTATCTGCGATTTTAACTGCATCACTTATGCCTTCTATTGATTTAGCATAACTCCTTTGCAAAATATCCTCGTCGCTCTCGTCATCGTTTCTGATCACAGTACCAATTCAAATACTGATATTCCTCGCCCCAAAGTTGATATGCATAAATTAGTTCGCCATTCTCTTCTGTAAGTATATCACCACCTAAAACAGCAATTTGGTTTTCTTTCAACAACTCCAATGCTTTCAGAGCGTTGTCAACACCTAACGCTATTTCGTCACTGCCCGGATTTATTTCTGACAATTGCCTGCCATTCAGTTTGACAAAAGACAAATACGAATTTTCCATTTTATTTCGTTTTATTAACTTTCAAGATCTGTGACCAATAACAACGTTTGCGCCTTTGGTGCATTCAAACACACTGTTTTTCCTTGATACCCACCTGATATTTTTTTATCCATTGATATAGCTTCCCATCCTCACCATTTGTTGTGTATTCCGGCATTTTTTGAAGTGAATGAAAAAAATGTACTTATTCGGCTGAGGACCCTTAAACAGCATTATTCTTCATAATATTCGTCGTCCATTAATCGTTTGTATCGTGCAAATATCTCTTCCTGCTTAGGATTGTCTTCAAGTAATTCACCGTAGAAAAAAGGATCTTCCAACAGCTCTCTAAAACCGAATGAAACAGTTTTCATATTGCCATTATCCTCATCGATATAATCGTTCACAATCCAATATCGAGATATACGCTTGTCGACGATTTCAAATAAACAGGCCGGATAATATCGGGGGTCAGCTAGTCCTGCTACTTCAACTAAATACCACAAATGATTTTTCAAAATCTTCATTGCATACACAGTTGATAACTGTCCAATCGCTATCGGCAATTCATAATCCGCAACCCATCCCTCCAGACCACTGTATATTTGTGCAGGAATATCGCTAAGCTTATTTAGCACGCATTTTACTTTCATTATCTTTTCTTTATTATTACGAAGTTGTTTTAAAATTCAAATCTCATCTTTTTCGCCGGTAACGATTCGATAGAAAAATAGCTCTTCTAAACCCAACTCGATATAATGCACGCGCAATTAGCTGAAAAAACCCTGAAAAAAGAAAATTTATTTTACACATAAACCCATGAGTAAAAGCGCTGAAATCACAATTGCATCAAAAGCATCGCGTAAGGTACTTGCACAATGACAGGCCAACAATATACAATTGCTGTTGCCCTGATTACATTACCCGTAAAAAAGCTATTTTAGTGACCTGCTTTTACACATGAACCGTTTATTTAAGATTGCCTTACCCGCACTTTGCCTGCTGGGCGCATGTTCCGGTGATACACATACCGCCGGGGTAACCCGAGGGGACACTGTATCGAA
Source organism: Chitinophagaceae bacterium (assembly GCA_049840855.1). Lineage (GTDB taxonomy): Bacteria > Bacteroidota > Bacteroidia > Chitinophagales > Chitinophagaceae > Rurimicrobium. The sequence goes on from JASGJF010000038.1 coordinate 6,504, forward strand.
GACCTCCGCCACCATACCCGCGCAAAAATTGTCGGATTTCGTACCGGAAGGGTATGTGCTCTTTGATTCGGTAATGGGTGACCTGAACAAAGACAACGTAAGGGATTACGCGCTGATCATCAAAGGCACGCAGCAATCCCAATTCGTGAAAAGCGATCAGGGCGAAATGATTGACCGGAACCGCAGAGGTCTTGTCATTTTATTCGGTTCGGCGAACGGGTATCACGAAGTATTGTCCAACAAAGAATGCTTCTCTTCGGAGAACGAAGACGGCGGCGTGTATTTCGCCCCGGAACTGTCTGTTGAGATAAGCAAGGGCAACCTGGTCGTAGGCTATGCACACGGGCGCTACGGATTCTGGAGCTACACGTTCCGGTATCAGGAGCCGGATTTTGAACTGATCGGATTCGATGCGAGTGACAACCGCGGACCCGTTGTAGAAACAGAAACCAGCATCAATTTCCTGACAGGGAAAAAGCAGGTGAAGGTGAATACCAATGAAAACGCCGAGGGAGAAGACGAAGTATTCAAGGAAACCTGGAGCAGCATCAAATCAAAAGAAAAGATCCGTTTGTCGAAAGTTGAAGATTTCGATTCACTCGAATTACCCCGATAAAACAGCGCCTACACATTCATAAAGAATCCGATGAAAAGACTGTTCTGCAGCATCGTTTGCTCCCTCGTTTGTATCATGGCAAAAGCCCAGATGGACCCAGTTTATCAGAATTCCGCTTACCTGGAATTTGCCGGCAGCGGTCTGCTGCTATCAGCGAACTATGAACGCATCCTCACATTGAAACCTATGTTCACACTGCGCGCCGGGATAGGCATTTACCCGTCCGATCCTGTTCGCCCCACAATACCCGTATCATTCGGGTACTTGTTGCCGCTCAAACACAATGAACAATTCGTGGAGCTCTGCGGCCGGGCTTACGTACACAAAGGCCGATGTATGGCTGTATCAGCAGAAGGACACCACTTCAGGCAACAAAAAAGTGAATCCGTTTATTTTTATACCAAGCCTTTCTTACCGGGTTCATGCGCGCAATGGCAGTATCTTTAAATTCAGCATCACCCCGGTGTTCAGCCAACACGGATGCATTCCTTATTTCGGTGTTTCTTACGGAAAGATGTTTTAAATAAGGCAACCGTATAACAAAAATGCTCCGCCTGAAAAGCGGAGCATTTTTTTAATATTGAATAGAATAGCTAACGGATTGTCCAATCGGCGATGGTATTCACGATGTCCGCGCTGTACGGACGCTGCACCTTGATATAGTTATCGGTGTAGCCTTCCATCAGGCCGTTCTTGTCTGCCGCTTCCCACAGCACTTTACGATTCGTATCTGTAAAGCCTGCGGTAAAATAGTTGAGCTTTTGCAGCGACAGGTTGCGCAGGATCTTATTGCGTTCGTTGCGGATATGCATCGGTACGATGCCCGGCATTTCAACTGCCAGCGTATTGTCCCGTTCGGAGTAAGTGAACACGTGAAAATAACTCACATCCAGCTCATGCAGGAACCGGAACGTTTCCTGGAACAGTTCATCCGTCTCGCCCGGAAAACCTACGATCACGTCAACTCCGATTGCAGCATGCGGCATTGCAGCTTTGATCTGTGCTACCCTTTCGGCATACAGCTCCCTGCGGTAGCGGCGACGCATATCCGCCAGCACTTTATTGCTGCCGCTTTGCAGGGGTACGTGAAAATGAGGCATAAAGCGTTTGGACTGTGCGACAAAACTGATGATCTCTTCGCTGAGCAGATTCGGCTCTATCGAGGAAATGCGGTAACGCTCGATGCCCTCTGTTTCATCCAGGGCCTGTATCAGATCGAAAAAGTTTTCTTCCCTGCGCTTACCGCCATCATAGCCTTTACCAAAGTCTCCGAGGTTGATTCCCGTAAGCACGATCTCCTTCACATCCTGACCGGCTATTTCCTGCACTTTAGCCAGCACATTCTCGATACTGTCGCTGCGGCTGTGCCCGCGTGCCAGCGGAATCGTGCAAAAAGAGCAATTGTAATCGCAGCCATCCTGCACCTTAAGAAAAGTGCGGGTGCGTTGGGCGTGTGAGTATGAGGCATGAAATCCGCTCACATCTTCGATATCACAGGAGCAGATGCGCGCAGAGTCACCACGTGTAAGGTCTTCGAGGTGCTTTGCAATATTGAATTTTTCAGCAGCGCCCAATACAAGGTGGACACCTTCTATCTCTGCAATTTCTTTCGGTTTGAGCTGTGCATAGCAACCGGTGATCACAACAAAGCTTTCCGGAGCCCTGCGTTGGATGCGGCGCACCAGCTGCCGGCACTCTTTATCGGCATTCTCGGTTACAGAGCAGGTGTTGATCACATATACATCGGCCGTCTCGTCAAACTCCTTCTGCACGAAACCGCTACCCTGCAGCATACGGCTGAGCGTGGATGTTTCGGAATAATTCAGTTTGCAGCCCAGGGTATGAAAGGCGACGGTCTTTGTTGTGCTCATTAGCGTTGTCTCATTTTCCATTTACTTACGGCTGATGCACCCGCAGCCAACGGCTTGCGTGATGCAGCGGCATCCTTCTGCCAGACTGTATCGGCAAACAATGCGGCGATACGGCTGCTTTCCTCATCCAGGTTGCTGAGGTATTCGGGTTTATAATATTTTTCAATGAATTTCGTATCGAAGTCGCCCTTGCGGAACGCGTCCTGCTGTACGGCCCATTTGCCGAAAGCCAGCGTTGTCTGGATGCCGTTGATCTTATACTCGTCGATAGCGCGGCAAAGGCGTGCAATCGCCTGTTCGCGTGTAGCGGCATGTACTACCAGCTTTGCGATCATCGGATCGTAGAATATCGGAATATCCATACCTTCTTCATAACCATCGTCAACGCGTACTCCGGGACCTTTCGGAGGCTGATAGGTCAGCAGTTTTCCGGTATCGGGCAGGAAATTATTCAGCGGATCTTCTGCGCAAACACGCAGCTCAATACTGTGTCCGTTGATCTTCAGATCGTCCTGTGTAAATGCAAGCTTCTGACCCATGGCTACAAGAATCTGCTCACGGACCAGATCCAGTCCGCTGACCATTTCCGTAACACAATGCTCCACCTGGAGCCGGGTGTTCATTTCGAGGAAATAAAAATTCAGGTGTTCGTCTACGAGGAACTCCACTGTACCGGCCCCGCTGTAGTTACAGGCTCTTGCTGCCGCCACGGCCGCTTCCCCCATCTGTTTGCGGATGTCGGGGGTAAGACAGCTGGACGGTGCTTCTTCGATGAGTTTCTGGTGACGGCGCTGGATAGAGCATTCGCGTTCGAATACATACACGTAATTGCCATGCTTGTCACCGAGCACTTGTATTTCAATATGCTTCGGGGAACCTACATAGCGTTCCATAAATACATCGCCGTTACCAAATGCGCTCAATGCCTCGCTTTGGGCGAGCCGCATCTGACTTTCAAATTCGCTTTCGCTTTCCACCACGCGCATCCCTTTACCGCCACCGCCAGCGGCAGCTTTGATCAGGATCGGGAAACCCACTTCCTTAGCGATCTTCATCGCTTCGTCCAGGTCACTGATCGGCACATCTGTACCTGGTACCATCGGCACATCAAATTTTTTCGCGGCCTGCTTTGCGGATATCTTATTACCCATCATATTGATGGAATAAGCACTGGGACCAATAAACGTAAGTCCCGCATCTTCCACAGCCTGGGAAAACTCGGCGTTCTCGCTCAGGAAGCCATAACCGGGGTGAATAGCATCTGCGCCTGTGAGCCGCGCAGCTTCCAGTATTTTGTCAATGCGCAGGTAAGACTGTGCGGAAGGAGCCGGTCCGATGCAAACAGCTTCGTCTGCAAACCGGACAAAAGGCATATTGCGATCGGCCTCTGAGTAAACAGCCACTGTAGCGATACCCATTTCGCGTGCCGTGCGCATTACCCGTGTGGCAATCTCTCCGCGGTTGGCTACTAATATTTTTTTCATAAACGATATGGAAAATTATTTTAATTCAGTTTCTGCAGGAACCTCGTCCTGCGTTGTGTCCGCACCCTGACCTTTACCGTATTTAACGAACATGTATAAGTACAGCACCCTGGAAATACGCATCAGCCAGGGTTGCAGCAGCAAAACAATAAACACTGATAAGCCGAGCGCTATAAAAATGCTGTTATCCTGGTAACTCAGTCCCATTATTACCCAGTAGGCGACAAAAACAGTCCCAAGCAATCCCACCGTAAGTGCGTAGCTCACATAACCCGTACCATAATAAAAACCCGGTTCCAGTTCCATCCGCTGTCCGCAGCAGGCACAGCGTTCGGGCATTTTCAGCAATGAACTCAGGGGGAAAATGCTTTTGTTGATGAACATACTGCCTTTGCGGCAATTCGGGCACTTCATCTTCAAAATGCTGGGTAAAATGGCGGGCACTTTTTCTGATTCTTCTGGCACGTTCGGTGAATTTTAAAAAATGTGCGCAAATTTACGAATCTGCGTGTTGTGAAGCCCTATTTTTCTTTATCCACGGCAACCACGGTTTTCAGACGCAAAGCCTTCGCAGCGCGCATCACCGCAACGATATTGTCGAACTGAGCTTTCCTGTCGCCATTGATAACAACAGTAGGCTCCGCATCATGACTTTTGGCAACGGCTGCCGCAATCGCAGACTGGAGCGAATCTTCAGAAACGGTGTGTGTATTGATATAAAAACGCTGCAGCGAATCCACGGTTACCACCACGGTCTGCTTTGCTTTGCTGTCGCTGGAGGCCTTAGGCACCGACACTTTGATCAGGTTGGGATTTGCCAGCGTGGAAATGATCAGGAAGAAAAACAGCAGGATAAACAGAATATCATTCAGCGCCGAAGTTTCGGACTCTTTGGAGTGACGGAGGGAACTACGCAGATTCATGTACGCTTACGATTGATTAGCTGCTGCAAGATAAGGAAAAGCAGATTGATTATGGCCTGCTTTCCTGTTCGATCTTATTATTCTGAGGCAGCAGCATTCCTGCAAGCGCATTTTGCTTTGCGCTCTTTTCAGCCACTGGGATGCCGACAGGTAAGAAGCATCCGGGTAATACAGGAACATACAGGTGCCTTCCTGCAGCAGTCGGATGAGCTTCGGCGCAAGGTTTGTTGCCACGGCAGGACAGCCCCAGTCTCTGCCCAGGCGTTTGTGGGCCGCAATGAAGGATTCAGATACATAGGCCGCGCCATGCAGTACGATGGAGCGACTGAAAGCCGCATCATTAAAGCCCTCATCCTGTCCGTGCAGGTGCAGCGATAATCCGTGCTCCCCCTGGTAGGTATCACCGGTTGTGTAAAAGCCCAGACTTGTCTGGTGGGAATTTTCACGATTGGAGAAATGCTCGGCAAACTCGTCGCCGGTACCCTGACCGTGTGCGACATGAATATTGTACAGTACGCAGCGGCGCACCAGGTCGATCACCCAGAGCCGGCGTGTATTTGCAGAAAGACTATAATCGACAATCGTGAGCAGTTCCGGACAGTAATTTACCGGCCTCACGCAGGCGCTGATAACCGTGAAAAGCAAACGAAAAAACCTGGGGATCTATTATTTCCTGTGCCGGAAAGTGCAGCGAAGCATACACAACAGATGCCGAATCGACAGATTGCTGATAATCTGGCAGTTTCTTACTGCTGTCGGCCTGAGAATATTTTACAGAAAATAAAAGACAAAAAACGAAGGCTGAAAGCCATAACACACGATAACTCTTCCACATATCCGACAAATTTAGTATGTCATGTTCATAGAAATGGCACGATTTTTGTTAAATCACGATTAAACGTTTGTTTTTTACAAACGTCTGACACGTAATCCGCGTCTCATAACAAAATGATAATTTATTTTACAGTAATGCAAAATAAAACCCTTTTAACTTCGTTTACCATAAAAGCAAAGTAGTTTCCTATGAAATATTTGTGCGCTTTTCTATTGTTTGTTTTTGGTATGTCCCTGTCTGTGGCAGCGCAGGAGAAGATCTACCTGAAGAATCAGAAGGAACCCATCAGCTGTACCGTACGCGAGATCGGTACCACAGAGATCAAATACACACCATCCGATGCCGAACAGCTAGTGATCGCCGTTCCGCGCAATGATGTGGAAAAAATCGTGTTCAAAAGCGGTCGTACCCAGTACTTTACCGATCCGCTCAACGATTTCAGCTATTATAAAGGACAGAAAAAATGGGCCATAAAAGCAGGTCTGTTCTCCCCTGCCTTAGGTTATACCGACCTATATCTGGAGAAATCGATTAAACCCGGCCGCAGCATCGAATTCCAGGGAACGATTATCGGTCTCGGCAAAAACCGCACGTATTACAACAGTTACACCAGCTATCAGAATTCCAATATGAACCAGCGGGGCTTTTCCGTTGGTGTTGGTTATAAGGTGCTGAAAATGCCTGATTTTGAACTGGCCAACAGAAAAATGATGCATATTCTTCAGGGCAGTTACATCAAACCAAGCGTTTCCATCGGATATTATCAGAAAAACTTTGTAACAACCGACTACACAACAGGCAATTACAGCCTCGTGCGCAAAGGAGTGGTCACTTCCCATATCGCGATTGCGTTTGGAAAACAGTGGATTCTTGACAATACGATCGCAATTGATGTATATGGAATGGCGGGACTCGGAATTGACAATTACCGTTCTCAGCAAATGAAAGTACAGAATGAGGTGAATGGCCCTGCGACGTATGTTTCGGACGATGTGGTACCCTATTCAAATTTCGGATACACCCGGTTTGGAAGAGGAAGTACAGGCGTGACATTAGGAGCCGGTGTGAAAGTTGGCTACCTGTTTAACTGTAAAAAATCGAAGGAAGTGGGCGGTATAGATAAAATGAGAGACCGCTTGAAACAATAAAAAAACTGACGAGTTACTTACATCGCACCGCTACAACCGCCTACCCTTGCTACATTCCTGTCCTGGGGGGGTCAGCAGGAGCTGGTCGTATAAGACTCGCCAGCGGTTGAAAAGTAAACGCTTTACGATAATAAACAAAAAAACTTCGACAATTAATTAGCAATCAGCACCTGCCGCGACGCAGGTGCTTTTTTATCCCCCTAAACATCGGTACTGGCTTGCATCTTAAGAAAAACAGGCATATATTTATCGTTCCGTGTTCACCTTTAAACAAACAACAAATGAAAAAACTTCTATGCTCTTTACTGCTCTTATGCAGCCCTTGGAGCTAAAGCTCAATCCCATAAACTGGAGTGGGTACGCAGCATGTATTCCAATGCAGATATCCATCCGACAAATATCACCGTTGATATGCCGGGTTTTATCTATGTAACCGGCTATTTTAAAGGCACCGCCGACTTTATGCCGGGACCTGGGTATTCAACAGGGTCGCTATCGGCAACAAAGACGCATTCATCGCCAAGTACGATCCGGGCGGAATGATGTTGTGGCGATCAGCTTCGGCAGCTTAGGGGACGATTGGGGAACCGACATTCATGTAAATGACGCAGGACATGTGTTCATAAACGGCGTTTTCAACGGGTTGATGGATATTGACCCGACGACAGCGAACTATACGCTCAATACAACCGGTCCGGATCACCTCTTTACCGCTAAGTACACGAACGACGGTATGGTGATGTGGGGTTACCGTATCGGCTCTCTCGATCCCGAAACCTATAACAGCATTGCTGCAGACCCTCCCGGTAATGTGTATCAGGGAGGAACATTCCGACGTTTGCTGGATGTGAACCCTTCCGTAATTACCTACAATATAAATCCTGTAGGAGGCTCCGATGTATTCTATATGAAATGGAATGAAATGGGACTCTTCTCCTGGGCGCGGTCCTTCGGAAGCACAAATGACGATACGCTCCGTGCCTCAATCATGAATATGAGAGGACACAGCTTCCTCGCCGGAACCTACGCCAAAGAAATGGATATTAACCCGGGGCCTGCTGTGAATAAGTACCTTTTTCCGGCGGACAGGATATTTTCCTTTCCCAACTGGATGAAAATGGCTCTTATGTGCGCTCGGCAACAATCGGAGGCGGCGGCAGCCGAACATCGTGCGGAGCATTGCTATTGACCGGGATGAAAATATCTACATCGCCGGCGACTTTGAAAGCGATGTGGATTTCAACCCAAGCGATACCGCCGAACATTTTGTGGAAGCCAAAAGGTGTGAGAGATGCATTCTTATTATGCCTGGATTCCGCTTTCAGGTTCAAATGGGTGAGACCGTTGGCGCAACCGGACAGACGACCTCGGCACCGGCACCGGTACAGATCCCGGCTACCACGCTTATCTGGCAGGCATGTTCACCGGCACACAGGATCTGGATCCGGGCGATTCCGTTCAGTCCTTCACAAGTAATGGCGGATTCGACATTTTCACAAACCGATTCGGATCCTCCCGGGAATATTGTATGGGCGAAAGCATATGAGCGGCAAACAAAACATCGTTGCCACCTTTTTGTCTTGATAATCTAGTGTCACGGCAGAGGCGTATACCGCGATACCGTAGATTTTGATCCGGGTCTGAATACATTGCATGAATGGGTCTGTCACCGTCAGCAATATGTTCAATAATAAACTGAACACCTGTATTGCAAGTTTCGACACCGTGACAGACACCTGCAACGGTTTGTCTTTACAGATGTGAATGCACCACACGGGCGTTTACAACCAGGTGATGCAGAACGCTACAAATTGTGATTCGGGTTGTCTCACATCGAGATATCATTCAGTCCCGCACTCGACACCAATGTATACCTGAGCGGAGTGACATTTACAGCAGCAGCGGTGAAATGTAGGTCACGGTCCAATGGCTGCTGACGATCGGTTCTTCCGGGGGCTGCCGGCCGCAGCTACATCGCTATCGGAGACGGAGACTATGCAGTGATTATGACATGGCATCTGCCAGATACACCAGCTGTATGACTGTAACAGATATCTGGGAATGCAGCAACGTGCGGGAATCGGCACTCGCCGCCAGCGTTTATATCCTAATCCGAGTCATGGCATTTTCACAATAGAGGGAGGTGCAGCATTGCAGGGAGCGGGTAGGCAATTGTGAATACACTCAGACAGCTGTGAAGGATTTTACGATGAGTCAGGGATCTGTGCAACAACAGTTACCTTCCGGCTTTTAAGGTGCTGTTCGGATTCTGTCGTGTTCCCTATAAGCCTAGCGATACGT
>JASGJF010000039.1:0-30222 GCA_049840855.1 Chitinophagaceae bacterium
CATTTTTCCCAAATCTCGTTCAGTGGTATCTTGCTCTGAGTGGTAATAAAGAAAAAATATACAGGCACATAACCGAAAGTTAGATAAACACGCATTTTGAAATTGCGGCTTCTGTCGGTCTGAAGCCAGGCAATGCTGAAACCCGCTTTGGATAACGGATTCTTATTGAACTTATCGGCCAGCAGACGGGTACAACTTACTTTTACCAGACCGGGAACTGCGTTGCCCTTCCGCAACCGTCGGCTTTGCCTGCTGCGGCTTTGTTTCCGCAACGGTATCGATGAATGCAATGCGGGAGGCAAAGCTCGGAGAGAGATATTTTATTGTCAACTTAAATCAGGTCGGCAGGACCCGACCGCAGCAAGGATACTGACCCAGCGAAGCGCCGCAGTACAGGGAGCCACGAGGTTGTTAAGACGCTGCAAGCCAGAAAATTCGGAGTAAACTTGGCCGGGGGTGGTCGTATTTCAGCAGACTGAAGCTTTCCGTTGCGGTAACGAGGGGCATGATATACGCCATCGCGAAAAAGCCAACAGAAAATGCTATCTGAAAATAATTGATCACATCTTTTGAATTTTTCAGGCTTCACCCATTTCAGTAGCAGCAGGTAAGCTCCGTTTACGAGAAACAGCGCAATCAGGGTAAGCATCGTGACACCAAACGGGAACCACAATGCAGCCTTCCATCCTTTATCAAGACCCATTACGACCCACCCCGCAAGCGACATCGGCAATACGATACGCATCAGATAAATGTGGCGCCTGCAACATACGCGAGAGGAGCAGGGTGCGCTCGTTCACAGGTCTCGGCAAAAGAATAGTCTTATCACGGGTGTCGAAAAGCACAGTGGAAAAATCGCTGATGAGCATAATGCTCAGCATCACGATAAACAGGGAGAAATACAACCAAAGCCCCATGTAGGTATCTTCGATCATCATAGGGAAGATATACATCATCCCAAAAACGGCCGACAGAAAAACACTCAGCGCACTCATGAAGCGTGCGGGCTTTTTGCGTTTTGCCGCTCCTCGTCCGAATGCGAGCGGACGGCGGTCGTCTAACTTCAGGCGGACGTTCAAAATAGCACGAAGCTGCGGAATATCCGCGCCTAAAGCCTTCCACAGCCCTTTAGGCAACATAATCAGAAACAGAAAAAATCGATTCATATGCGTGCGGATTAATAGTGTAAAGCCTGGGCGATGGAACCCGCCGAGCGATTCAGATCGCCGGTGCTGGTCTTTTCCGCAAAAATTGATTCGAGCGATTGGTTTCTTCCCTCACGTAACGCATCAATCGTATCATTTGCGATAATGGTGCCCTTATCAATCAGCACAATACGGTCAGAAACTTTTTCAACCACGTCCATCATGTGCGAACAATAGAAAATCGTCTTCCCGTCCTGCTTCAGCATCTGCAACAGCTCTTTTACCACAATCACCGCATTCGCATCCAATCCGCTCATGGGTTCATCCAATATTACAATAGACGGGTTGTGGATGATACCGGCGGTAAGCAATACCTTCTGACGCATGCCCTTTGAAAAGCTGTCCATGCGCTGGTCAAAATTCTCCAGGATACCGAACGACTCGAGAATCCGCTTTGCCCGCTCGGTAACCACATCGTCCTGCATATTATACAGGGCACCTATGAAGTGCAGATATTCGTTAGGTGTCAGCAGATCATAGAGGTCGGCCAGTTCAGGCACATATCCGATCAGCTGCTTTACACCCAGCAGGTTTTCCCTGATGTCGCGTCCATTCACCATAACAGTGCCGGTATAGTCCTGTATCACACCGGTGAGAATCTTCACGGTTGTGGATTTTCCCGCACCGTTCGGACCGATATACCCGATAATCTGACCGGGCATGATATCCAGGTTTACGTTCTTCAGTACCTCTTTTTCTCCGTACTGTTTGGAAACGTCTTTTAATTGAATAATAGGTTCCATGACTGGGCTCTTTTATTGTTTATAAACGGGTAAGAAAATCTGAATGATTCCGATCAGCAATCCGAGCACTGCACCGATCAGTTCAACAAAACGGAATTCTTTGCTCATAATCGCCACAAGTAGTTCTTCCAGCTTATCAGAAGAAAATCCCTCCACCTTTTCCACAACCATATGTTCGATATCGATAGAAGTGCTCAGGTTAGCTGCATAGCGTTCCATCAGTTGTGGCAATAATAAATCGATTTCTTCAATAAGTCCTTCTTTAATAGGGGTCAGCGTGGACGGACCTATAAACATAGATAGCACCGGCAGTTTCTCTGCCAGCTTATACTGCAGGAAATTATCGATGTGCTCGCTGATGAACGGCTTCACTTTTTCCAGGTGTGCCGGGTCAGCAATACGTTTGGCGATATCATTGAAATGCAGCAGTTCAGACGCGACCACCGCACCCAGTTTGCGTGCGAATTGCTGCTGACGTTTGGGGAAAATCCCGTGAAAGGTCACTCCCAATATACGCTTCGGCTGTTTCGGATGGAACAGCATTTTTATAGCTATCCAGTTCGTAAACCATCCGATAAACGCAGAAATAAGCGGTAATAAAATCAAATTGGCAGTTCCCATAAATCAAATCATTTTTAGCGTACGGACTTCCAGCATCCGTCACGCAGGCTCTCAAGTGCAGCAAGCGCCGTGCTGCTTGTATTGTAAATACTTTCAAAAGGAATAAGCGCTATCCCTCCTTTTTTGATCCTTTCCGCTATCGCAGCAAACTGGGCGGCATGACCTTTATCCTGTCCGGCAGCAAAAGAGGGCGCACGTTTAAACCCATATGCCTTCATGCTCTTCCAGTTATCGATCACGATTGTCTTGCCTGATCCGTACAATTCAATGCGTTCCTTGCCGTATGCGGGATTTCCATTTGTAAAGTAGTTGATCACTGCACAGCAGCCATTGTCCATCCGAAGCAGCAAACTTACATTTTCCTCATCTGAAGAAGATGTCTGCGCACAAACGGAATGTACCTTAGCTCCGGCAAAAAAAGCAGCCAGATCAATGAAATGACAAACCTCTCCTATCAGCCTGCCGCCGCTTGCAGCTTTGTCACTGAGCCAGTTTCCCGCGGCGATCGCACCTGCATTCACCGTAATACTGATGTTCCTGACGCCATCACCCATCAGCCTCTTTGCCTGAACCGCATACGGAGCATGGCGCCTGTTGAAGCCTATATCCAGTACTTTGTCCGCCTTCCGGTATGCGGCAGTTATTGCGTCAAGTTCTTCACTGTTAATAGCCAGTGGCTTTTCAACGAAGACATTTTTACCAGCCTGTAATGATTCGATCACCAGAGCGGCATGCGTATGGTGCGGCGTGGCAATAAATACAGTATCTACCTTTTCATGTTCAAATACATGCCTGCTATGAGCAGTGGCTGCCGCAATACCGAATTTCTTTGCATTTTGTGCGGCGGAAAGTCCGTGTTCGCTGGCTATTATCTCCACACGCAACTGATGCTTCTGTAAAGCCGGCAATATAACCTTTGCGCAGAAATTACCTGCCCCTATTACGGCAATAGCCTTACCGGCTCCGGTTCTGGAAGAGGGGTATGTGACGATATCACGTAAGGAAACTTCTTCAGGATATGCGAAAAGCGTGGCAAGCCCGGCGCTGCTACCCAATGCATCATATACTTCTTTATATTCAGAAAACGGCCTGATTACCACATCTGTCTCTGAAGGCAATAATTGTCCGGCTGCCATAGCCTGCAATACGGCCTCCATATTTCTCCGGGCCGTCCAACGAACGAATGCTTCAGGGTAATCAGTTGTTCCGGATTCATATTCATAATCGTAACGTCCCGGTCCATAAGCACTGCTCACCTGAAAGCTAAGCTCTTTCTTATAAAAATCGTTGCGGGCAAATTGCGTGTTGATAACGCCTGTAAGTACGATCCGTCCGCGTTTCCGGCACATATCTGCGCTGTCGGAAAGGATCTCATCATCTTTCGCAGATGCGGTGATCAGAACAGCATCTGCTTCCTGGTTATCATTCAGACTTTTTACAAAAGACGCAGCGCGACTGCCATCTGCATTACAAACGACCGCTATGCCCCATTTACGTGCAAGCGCACATCTTTGCGTATCCGGATCGACTCCTGTAACACGACAACCGTTTGCTTTGAGCAATTGTACTGCAAGCTGACCGATCAGTCCCAATCCGTATACGACCACGTGCTCTCCGAAAGCCGGGTTGATCAGCCGGATACCCTGCAATGCAATAGCACCGATCACCGTAAAAGCGGCATCATTGTCGGAAACGGAATCGGGCACCAATGCACAAAGATTCCGGGAAACGCAAACGACTTCTGCGTGAGCGCCATTCGTGGCGACCCTGTCCCCGAGCTTTAATCCGGCGACCTCACTTCCTAAAGCGACAACAACCCCTACAGAGGAGTTGCCGAGCGGTATTTCTTTATTGATTTTATTCTGAACAGCGTCCAGCGTAGCTATCCAGCCGTCTGTACGCACCTTACGCAACACCTCCTGTACACGCTCCGGTTGCTGACGTACTTTACCCAGCCAGCCTGCCTTTCCGAAATCCAGCAGCATACGTTCGGTCCCTGAAGACACGAGACTTCGGGTATTGCGCACCACTACCTGACCCGGACCGGGAACAGGCATCGGCACTTCTATCACTGAAGTCTCACCGCTGTTTAGATTCTGAATGATCTGCTTCATAAACTTCGATACCGGAAACCCGCACCGTTCGGTTTACTGAGTTACTTCCGTTTCCGGTTTTTTCTTTCCAAAGAACATTTTAAATAACACCGGTGCTGTTGTCACCACAATCAGTCCGATTACGATCTTTTCAAAGTTCATTTTCACCCAGGGAATTTCTCCGAGGAAAAATCCGGAAAGCACCATGCTTGCGACCCACAGGAAGCTACCAACAATATTATAACTCAGGAATTTTTTCCGGTCCATACCCACCACTCCCGCAACGATAGGTGCAAATGTGCGTACAATCGGCAGGAAACGGGCGAGGATGATGGCTGCTCCGCCACGCTTTTCATAAAAGTCGTGTGCGTCTTTAATATGCTTTTTCTTAAACAGCCAGGTATCCTTCCGTTCATAGATCAGCGGGCCGGTTTTACAACCGAACCAGTAGCCGACCATATTCCCGATCACCCCGGACAGGGCAATAAGTGAAATCCAGTAAGCGAGATTGGCAAAGCTATTACCAAAAGGAGAAGAAGAGTTTGCGATCATCAATCCGGTAACAAACAAAAGAGAATCTCCCGGCAGGAAGAAACCAACGAATAATCCGGTTTCGGCAAAGATGATCAGTGCCACAAGGTACAAGCCGCCGTATAATTCAACAAGATGCGCCAGTTTTTCGGCGTTCATGAGTTCTTTCAGCAGCTCAACAAAATTTGACATAAAAGTGGATTGGGTGTATTGTTCAGATGGCGAATTTAGGCAAATCCCCTTAAGAAATGCCCGCAGCATACATATATAACGATTGTATCGCTACTGAATCACAACCAGGCGCCGCTGATGCTGTTCGTTCAGCTCCAGATCCAGCACATAGGTGCCTGCCGGCAGCGATCTCAGAGATACCTGCTGCTCGCTGATCCATTTGTCGGCAACAAGCTGCTGCTGCGCCGCCAAACGGCCGGCCATATCAAAGAGTTGTACTCCCAGCGGCGTTCCGGCCGCTGCATTCCAACGGATTGTCAGCTGGTGATCTGTCGACGGAACCGGATATACGTCCAGAATGCCCTTTGCGCCTTCCCAGTACACCACGCGCGCAGGTGTATAAAATGACTTCCCGTTTTTTGCCGTACCCAGAATCCGGTAGCTCACAGAGTCCCCATATTTCAGGAAAACCTCATCTATTGTCTGATAATTTAAAGCCCCTCCCGCCGCCTGCTCCAGCACGGTCCGGAAATGTACACCGTCGAAAGACCGCTCCAGCAGATACGATTGCATATCCGGATCTACGGGACAAGTCCAGGCAACCTGCACAGAATACGGTCCGTACCGGACGGCATTCAGATACACATAATCCGAGTTCAGCAGCAGATTACCGGTGATACCACCGTCATTCAGCCAGAATTCTCCATCGGGTATGGCAGCACATTCCGCATAATAGCCTTTATCATACGGCACCCAATTTACCAGGGCCCACTTCATATAGCTCGCAACGCCTTCTTTATTATTGGCAAGGAGGCTGTCATTGCTTCCGGGGCTGTCAAAATGTGTGATACCCATACGGTAGATATCCGGAGGACGGGTACAGTCTTTGCAGGAACTATCTGTCCAGAGCGGTATCAGCGCGCTGTCTTCCAGGTACAAACGGATCAGCGATTTTTCCGCAGGCACAGGATTTGTCTGTAGGCGCCAGCTAACCGGCACTGTGTACTGCCTTCTGAAACCGTCGGAAACAACAGGTTGCCGGTAGACGGCAGCGTGTGAAGAAAGGTTGCTGCCTGTGGTGTTCACAGAGGCAAGGATCAGCGTATCGGACAACAACGGAATCCATACGCCGGGGCTTGTTACGCTGACGGGACTCTTTACATAATCTTTGTCCCGCACGGATACGGTACTGCCATCCCGGTCGTAGATATGAATATCATCGATGGCCGCCCCTTGAAGTACTTTCGCTTTATCACTTACAAAAACAAAACGCAGCTTAAGCCATGCCGCCCTCGGCAATTCTATACTTGCGGCGTGCCAGCGCTGCCAGGAGCCGGACCAGTTGTTGCCATACTTATTATACCAGTTGGTACCCTCCCCGCGCCTACCGAGTAAATTCCAGCTACGTCCCTGATCTGTGGAATATTCCATATAGAGATAATCGCAGGGTTCCGGATCACAGCTTTCCATCTCAAAGGCCAGACTGAAACTGAGCATAGGTCGTACCATAACAGCAGTACTGAGACAGGGAGAAACGAGGTAAGAATGTTCGGAAATATTGTATCCACCGCGCAGGTTGGTTTTCCAGGCAACCGATCCGGAAGCGGCATTATTGATCGTGGCTGACTGAGGTGTGCCCATTATCCAGCTGGCATTGACACCATCCACGTACCAACTGCTGTCCTTTTGCTCAAATTGCTGTAGTGAAGGATATTGGTCGATGGAAGACGATATATGGAAACGCAGGGTGAGCGTATCATTCTCCGGATGATCATCGCCGGGCATATGCACCCAGACTTTCAGTGCATGAAAACCTTTACCAAGTCCCGACAGAACAGAAACGAAGCTGTAATCCAGACTGTCGTCTGGCGGAATATCGCCGCTCAGCATTTCGCTTACCGCCGCATTATTGTCGACTATATATCCGAGACTAACGGAAGTTGCCGGTGTCTTTGTACCATTCCGCAGCCGCACCCTGAGTGTCTGTGGAACGTCTGAGCAAAGCTCGGGATCCGGATTAATGATACTTACAAGACTGATTTCTTTCAGCACCTGATACAGGCGGACATTATCAATACTCAACCCGGCCGCGCCATTATCATCTGTAATCACTGTCGTATCCGACTGTACAAAGCGGATCTGCGTAGAAGCCGAAAAATCCTGACCGTTGCGCCGGAAAATGTCACGCAAAGAAAGCGTGCCGGAAGACTGTAATCCCCTGGCGGCCTTTAATCGCAGGACTGTCAGCCAGCGATCCTGATCTGAGCCACGCACCTGTACAGCATTACTGTCGGTGATGACCGGGTTCCCCCGCAGTACATAATCAAAATCAAAGCGCACTTCGTCTGCAGCCGTATCATAAGCGCCCAGGTTGAAGGTACCTGTAAAAGCGTTAAATACACTGTCTTTGTTGAGTAATACGTCAAGGCTTGCAGAGGCAATCCCGGTACTGAAAGCCGCAACAGGTACACGGCTGAAAAAGCGTCCTGTATCATTGCTGTTTGCAAAATCCCAGTAACCCGGGAAGTCAGCACCCGTCTGATCACTCGTCAGCTGAAGATCAGGAAAGCCTTCAAAATCTTCCAGGAAAGGATCAGTCAGACGAATGGTATCATTGGCAATCAGGCGCACGGAAGTACGCGCAGTATCATTTGCACGTACAGGATCAAGAATATCTTTATCCTGCACTGTCATCACAATGGAATAAGAACCAACCGCACTCATGTCCACCGTATCGACGTCCTGAACAGCCAGCACGCCGGCTCCGATACTGAAGCCATCCATAACCTTCCATCCGGTACCATTAATATTATACCGGATGCGATAATTATGGGGAACGTTATCGAGGTTCCTGATCCTCGCGCGCAACCATGTTGCAGTGGACAAAGCCGATGCGGTATACCTGCGTCCGGACACCGGGGCAGCAATAGCCTCAATAGCCAGATCACCCGGAGCGGCGCTCAGGCATGTACCACTGTTGGGTTGGCGCAGCAAGCCTTTTGCACGATAACCACTCAATCCCCCCAGCGACGGCACAACGGAAAAACAATATTCCGAATCGACGAACAGGCCGCTGAATGTATAAGTTGTATCTGTTCCACTTACAGAATCCGCAACCGCATACGCTGCACCCTGTTTCTTCAAGAGATAATAGGTATCTGTGTTTGGAACCGCAGACCATTGCAACGAGACAGAACCGGGGCACTGATCAGCCGAAAGGGACAATATGGGTTGCGTGTTAATTGCAAAGGGCCCGGTTTCATCCACCATTGAGCCCTGGGTAACGCGCATTTTACAATTACCGGAATTGATGGCGGGCACCGCCCACTTGTACATCCGCACACTGCTCACAATCGTCGCAATTGTAGTCCAGGCAGCACCGCCATCCGGTGAAAAAGACAGCGTAACCGGAATAGACGAGTCTGCTGTTCCGGACCAGTAGATGTACATATCTGAAGATGCAGGAGCCGCTGCGCCGGTAACAGGATACAGTAGTTTAACTTCAGAAGGGACAATATCATACACGAGGTAAAAACGTTGCGTACGCATCGGAACAGCAAAGGGGCTTACGGTAGCTTCGTAATCACCGGGCACAGGATTATCAATAATCACCTGCTCCACATTGTTCAGATGATCTGCCTTTTCCACTGCAATATCGGACACATGCATCGGATCGGGATTGAGCACAAGCGGACGATGAACAACCCCAGACAAATCTTTTACGGTAAGGTCCAGATCGTTCACCAACTGCGCGGCAGCACTCATGGAAGCCGCGGAATCATGATAATATAACAACACCTTCAGCTGAGCTGCGGCAAAAGGGACATGAATATTGATTTTGACAGGTGAAGCCGTATTGCTGATCACGTTGCTGTAGATATGATTACTATCGATGATGGCTAATGATCTGCGGGCATTCAGCAATCCGAATCCGAACCAGAAATCCGGCCCCTTTTGCCCCATATCCGTAGCGCCGTTGATCGCAATAGCTTTGAGCAGCGCACCCGGAGGTGTTGCGAACTTCAGCTGACGATAGCGCTCGGTAAGGAGTGCGAGTATGCCCGTGGCCTGCGGACAGGAAAGACTGGTGCCGGATTCATACATGTAAGTATTATCCGGTATCGGCACATAAATATTCTGCCCCGGCGCCGTGACTTCCGGCTTCAGACGCCCGTCTTTTAACGGGCCACGGGAAGAACTGTTTGCCAATACCAGCTCCCGTGTACACGAGCCGACCGTAAGAATATTTTTCGATGTCTGATAGCCGCCGGAAATAGTGTAGTACCCGGCAGGATAAGGATTACACGTAGTCGCGCCATCATTGGAAGCTGCAAATACATCCAGTTGAGCGGGATTCTCCAGCGCAAGCTTATCCAGATTTGCAGACAAAACATCATACACTCCCGAATAGCTGCACAGATCGGTTCTGTCTGCGCGGTAGGAGTTATTGGTGAGTGTCATGTTGTAACGGTTGTAAAACGCGGTTTTCAACAATAAAGCATCGTCGAAATACGTGCTTACAAAACGACTGTGCGTTGCAATACCCTGACCCGCGGGATCCATGATTCCCTGTCCGCCGATCAGACCATTCACCAGTACTCCGTGGTTGGTTTTGTAACCGTAATTATGGTTGATCACACGGTCGCGCTGATCTATATGATAGATACCGGAACAGTTATCGCCATGACCGATCGTCACGCCATCGCCGGTAAGCCCCCATCCGCCCAAAGCAGGCGGTGCGGCAACCAGTGCGACGCCCATAGACATTTTACTATCCTGGTCCAGCGGCCTGATGGTAATTGCAGGTTGGACCCATTGCACTCCATACCATTGCGCTGCTCCGGATAACTTATTTGCGGGAATTTTTATTTCATAAATATTCCGGCTTTCCCATTTTTGCTTATTTATCTCCGCACCATTCTTTACTACCCAGTCCTGCGCCAGTTCCCGGGTAACCGAAGAAAAAAATGACACCCATAGAGTCAGGGGCGTTACGCTTCCAAGCTGCTCATGTAAAGAAACATCTATCTTGAATTCCGGCCGGAACAGGGCAATACCATCAAATGCCGCCGGAAGAACAGAAAGTGACGCAGGTATCAATGCCGTATACACAGAATCGCCCACGTACTCTTTTACGAAGATATCAGCAGCCGGCAACTGATCCAGCTCTGCGTCCGACAGCAGATGACGCGCATGCAGGAGTACACTTAACGTATCTGTGGCAGTATACTGCAGATTGCGTTTCCAGGAAATAAGATCACCGGTAAACGAAACAACGCTGTTATTGATGCGGTAAGCACGGGCAGGCAGACAAAAAACAAGCAATAAAAAAGTAAAGCAGCATATGCGCCGGAGAGCTTTCGGAAATTTCATGTGAAAACCGGGTGAAAACACTGAACAGTTATTCCGAAAGGTACGAAAACTATAGCTACATATGGCTAAGAAGTATGATCGATGATAATGAGCCAGCGGCGGTGTATTTTATGGAACAGCAGCGAAAAATAGCCGCCTACGTCTCCGGCGCTTCTGTGCAGCTGCCACTTGCCGATGACCATTGCATGCCGCCTGCCCAGCTTTTTCACGGTTACGATGTCGAATTGCAATTGACCCATATGTGCTGTATCAGGGTAAGACTTCTGGTAATTGCTCAGCGTGGTCGCGTAACCATATTGCGGCCCCTTCTTACCCATGAACATCATGCTGTCACTTTCCCAGTAGCCATGCATAAAAGCCGGGATATCCCCGCGATTCCAGGCAGACTGTTGTTGTGACAATACAGCGCGGATGGCTGTTTCGTCACGCTTTCCAGCCTGTGCAGGGACAGAGACCAGGAAAGCGAGCATTAAGAAAAGAAAGCAGAAACGCATCATAGCTTATTTCTTTTTCCGCTTTTTTGTTTTTTCCTCACGTTCATCTTCATCGATAAGCAATTGCCAGTTGGTATTCGGAATGTCCTCCGTAAAGGTGATCGTACTTACATAGTCTTCCTTATCGATATTCATTACGGCAACGGGCTTAGATATAAACTCTTCAATAGCCGCCAGCAGCGGCTTTTCTTCAGGCGCACAGAAGGAAACGGCCATTCCGCGTGCGGTACCGCGCCCCGTACGCCCCACCCTGTGCACATAATTCTCCGGCACATCAGGCAGATCGTAATTCACCACATAGTCAACACCCGGGATATCAATTCCCCTTGCGCTCACATCAGTGGCTATGAGTATTTTCACTTCCCCGTCGCGGAAACGACGCATCACCTTCAGGCGGTCGGTCTGCTCTTTGTCCCCGTGCATTGTCAGCGTCTCGATACCCACACGCGCCATTGCGGCAAAAACCCTTTCCGCACGTACTTTGGTGCGTACAAACACCAGTATCTTGCTCTCCGGGTATTCTTTAATTAACCGCTCCAGGAAAAAACGTTTATCATCCATAGGAATGTATGCCACAGAATGCTGCACATTTTTAGCAACCGGATCTTTCGGGGATATCTGGATGCGGATCGCATCACGCACCAGTGAATAGGCGAGCGTTTTGATCTTTTCGTCAATTGTAGCGGAAAAGAACAGCGTCTGGTGGCGCGCCGGTAAATACGACTGGATATCGCGTATATCTTTGATAAAGCCCAAATCCAGCATATGGTCTGCCTCATCGAGGATCAGTATATCCACGCGGCTGAGGTCAATAATACCACGGCTGCACAGATCGAACATCCTTCCCGGTGTGGCCACCAGTATATCAATACCCTTTTCCAGCTTTTTTATCTGAGGCTCCTCGGCAACACCGCCTACCAGCCCCAATATCTGCAACGGAGTATGCTTGCCGATTTCTTTAAATACACTGGCGATCTGCAACGCCAGCTCACGCGTGGGCACCATCACCAGGCATTTCACCTGCTTCCGCACATTATATCGGTCACGCCTGAGCAGCACATGCAAAACCGGTATGGCAAAAGCTGCCGTCTTCCCGGTGCCTGTCTGCGCTATGGCCAGAACGTCATCGCCTTTCAAAATAGAGGGTATCGCTTTGTACTGTATATCAGTAGGTTTACGAAAACCCAATTCATCCAGACTTTGTTTGATCAGGGGTGAAATATTGTATTGTTCAAATTTCATATAATGATACAAAACTAACTCATTCGCCGATGCGGAGAGCCCGTATCTGAGCCGCTTTTGTAAAAAAAATGCAGGCATTCTCGGCTTTGACGTATTTTTGGCGCTATGCCATTATTAAAATTCCGCGTTTACTGGGAAGAGGACGATCTCATCTACAGAGACATTGATATTTTGTCTTCCCAGACATTTATGGATTTCCATCAGGCTATTCTGAAAGCCTATGATTTCGATGGAAAGCACAGTGCGCGCTTTTTTGAAAGCAATGACCGCTGGGAGCGCCTGCGCATTTTTTCTTCTGAAGTACTGTCGAATAAAAAAGGAGCAGCAGAGCTTTCAATGGTAAAAACACCGGTATCAGCCCTCGTTTCCGTACCCGATCAGAAATTTATTTATGAATATGATCCGGCGAAAAAATGGACCTTTCTCGTAGAACTGATCGGCGTATCAAATGATGTAGACCCCAAACGCAGCTATCCCACATGCACGCGTAAGGAAGGGATGGCACCTATGCAGTATAAACCCGGCGGTGGTTCGGGCATGCTGATGGAAATTGAGGAAAAGTATGATCTGGGCGAGGACGAGTTGGCAGAAGGGTTTGGCAGTGAAGGAGATAGCGAAGAGGGCGGTAACGAAGATGGGGGTAACGAAGAATCGTACAGCGAGAGTGATTTTTAAACATTGAAGACCATAATTTACGGGCAGCGTATTGCGATGCAGCATTTTACCGTAATTTTGCCCAAAATTTTACGAACACCTTCTTAATACATCAATAAACAAGACGATGAAGATATTAGTTTGTATCAGTCCTGTACCGGACACAACTACAAAAATTGCATTCACCGACAATAACACCCAATTCAATACACAGGGTGTTACCATGGTGATCAATCCTTATGACGAGTGGTACGCCTTGGTGCGTGCGCTGGAACTGAAAGAATCGGGCGCTGCAACCGCGGTGCATCTGGTTACTGTTGGAAAAGCCGATGCTGAAGCGGTTATCCGTAAGGCCCTGGCGCTGGGTGGAGACGAAGCCATCCGCATCGATACGGACTCTAACGACCCTTATGCAATCGCAGCACAGATTGCCGCTTATGCAAAAGCTGAGCAGTACGACCTCGTGCTTTGCGGTAAGGAAACGATCGATTACAATAATGGTGCCGTGGGTGCTATGCTTGCCGATCAGCTCGACTATAATTATATCGGGTTTGCAACCAAACTGGAAGCAACCGGAGGAGCCGCAACCGTTACCAGAGAAATCGAGGGCGGAGAAGAAGTGGATACCTGTCCGCTGCCTTTAGTGGTAAGCTGCCAGAAAGGTATGGCTGAAGCACGTATTCCGAACATGCGCGGTATTATGGCCGCACGTACCAAGCCATTGAAAGTGGTGGCTCCCGCAACCGTGGACACCCTCACCCAGATCGTTTCTTATGAAATGCCTCCGGCAAAAACCGGCGTAAAGATGTTCACGATCGATCAGATGGACGAACTGGTTGCCGCACTGCACAACGAAGCAAAAGTTATCTAATATTTCAAACTCTCTTTTAATATAAGTTATGAGCGTTTTAGTTCTCGTAGAAAATATCGAAGGCTCTTTCAAAAAGAAGTCCTTTGAACTGGTTCAGTATGCCGCGGCTGTAGCTTCCAAAATGGGTGCTCAGGCAACTGCATTGGTACTGGGTACCTGCAGTAATGATGCAATGGCAGCTTTGGGTGCTTATGGTGCCGCTAAAGTATTGCATGTTTCCGATGCACGCCTGGATAAATTGAGCGCGCGCGCTTATACAAAAGCGGTTGTTGCCGCAGCAGGGCATACTGCAGCAAAAGTAATCATCGCATCCCACGACGTGGTTGGTAAAACCGTTGCACCTCAGGTGGCATCCCGCCTGAAAGCAGGACTTGCCGCAGGAGCTGTGTCCTACCCGGATACTTCCAATGGTTTTGTGATCAAAAGAAATGTATTCGCAGGTAAAGCCTTTGCGTTTGTGAATATCACTTCGGACATCAAAGTAGTAACCTTGCTTGCAAATTCTTTCCAGGTGGCGAAAGCTGAAGGAAGTTGCCCTGTTGAAACGCTTTCCGTTACTTTCGATGACAAAGATTTTGCCGTTCAGGTAAAAGAAGTGAACAAAGTAAGCGGATCTGTCCCATTGAGCGAAGCAGAGCTGGTAGTAAGCGGCGGACGCGGTTTGAAAGGTCCCGAAAACTGGGGAGTGATTGAAGACCTTGCTGCCACACTGGGTGCTGGCTACAGCATGTTCCCGCCCGGTTGCCGATTCTCACTGGCGCCCGCATCACGAGCACGTAGGTCAGACCGGGGGAACAATTCGTCCGAACCTGTACATTGCGATCGGAATTTCCGGTGCTATCCAGCATCTGGCAGGTGTAAACGGTTCTAAAACGATCGTGGTGATCAATAAAGATCCGGAAGCACCATTCTTCAAAGCCGCAGATTATGGTGTGATAGGAGATGCATTGGAGGTAACACCAAAATTGAATGAAGCACTGAAGAAATTCAAAGCTGCACAACACTAATTAAACATTCTTTGTTATAAAAAGAGCCGGATCACAAGTCCTGCTCTTTTTTATTGCAACATATATTCAAAGCATATAACTTGCAGTAGTGAAAAAACTCGGCCTATACATCCGGGCATTTTTTAGCCATACCCTGTTCCTGATCAATCTTGGAGTGGCGGCGTGGTTATTGCTATGCCGCTATGCATCTACTACAGACCCTGCAGATGTGCGGTATCTGGGCATTGTGAGCCTGAGCACGGTATTTGCGCTGATCGCAAATATGGTCTTCTGCGTCATCTGGCTATTCAGTCGTAAAAAATGGCGCGGCCTTTTGTCGCTTGCTGTTCTCGGCATTTGCTTCCGCATGATCCCTGCTGTATTCGGACTTAATTATTTTGAACAGAATAATACGCTGCCAGACCGGCGGATTAAAAGTCCTCACCTGGAATGTGCATGGACTGGGCCTGTATGATCGACCGGTGGATAAGAGAAGACCGGAAAAAATGTTTGCGCTTATCGAAGAACAGCAACCTGATGTACTCTGCATGCTGGAAATCTACACCAACAACGACGGCAGTAACCCCAAGGCACGTAAATATTTCGAGCATGCAGGATACAAGGAGTACCGCTTTATGTACGATAATGATCTTGGTGCAAAGATCTTTATAGGCAATGCAATATTCTCCAAGTATCCCCTTTCCAATTTTAAAGAAACACTGATCGACGAATACATTAAACTCATGCAGTGCGATGTACAGCTTCCGCATGGACAGCAGGTAAGATTGTTCGTGGTACACCTTCAGTCATTTCTCTTAGCCGACAAAGAAAAGGCGATGCTGGAGGAAGCTCAGAAAAGCGCCAAGAAGCTGGAAAAACAAAAAGCGTACACACATACTTTCCTGGAAAAACTGAATCGTGCGTATCAGAAAAGAGCACCGCAGGCAATTCTCACAAGGGCAGAAATCGACAAAAGCCCCTACCCTGCAGTATTGTGTGCCGACCTGAACGATGTTCCATGCTCCTACACCTACACCACAATCAGGGGCGGACTCGCTGACGCTTTTGCGCAAAAAGGAAAAGGGCTGGGAAGAACCTATAACATGATCTCCCCAACCCTCAGGATTGATTATATCTTTTACAGCGATTCGGCACTGAAACTCATTGGCTATCAATCCCTGAAAACGCCTCAGTTTTCCGACCACAATCCCGTGATCGCCAACTTCGTGCTGAAATAACGATTACTGAGCGTTTGATTTCTTTTGTATAAAGATATCAAACGACCCTCCCAGCCGGAATGCAGTATAATGAATCGGGAAACTCACATTCTGCGTTACTATTCCTCCGAGATCCAACTGATAGTCTACTTTGGAATAACGGTATACCGCTTCTCCCCACACCGCCCAGCGACTTGCGATACGGCAACCAACGGCAATCTGTGCGCCCACCATTGCCTTTAAAGAGCCGGAAGATCCATTACTGCCTGCTGTTGCCAATCCGCCTAACTGAGGCGCGTTGATACCGGCAAGCGACAGCAACGTACTATACTGGCTGGGAACATCAAATACGCCTATACCTTCTCCCTGCGTGCTTTTTGTGAGAAAAACACCCGCGGCAACTCCCGGTTCTGCAAAAATCCGCTTCCAGACCGGAATACGGTACTGCACAAAAGCGTGCGGTGTCCAGTATCTGCCGGTTGTATACACTGTACCGTCAAGCGTTATCGAAGTGATGGGCGTTATCGTAGCATCATGCTGAAAGTTGCCTGTTTCCAATCCGATCCCGAGACCCAGATTCCCCATGCGATATCCGGCTTTAAGAAAGGAAGCATAAGTAAGCTTTTTATCTCCTTTATAAGATCCGCTGCTGATCAGCGTGGAGCTGTAATCGGAATGATGAGCACCGCTATGCAGTGTATAACCACCGCCCCCAGCGACGAAAACTGATTGATTCTGTGCGGCTACAACAGTAGGAAGTAATGCACAAACAGCGTAAAATAAGCGTTTCAAGGTTGTTGTTTTAGTTCCGGCAAAAATAGTGTGTGCACAGAATATTCTTATCTTAAATACATTTTTTTAGTTTTGCGCAAAATTTAAAGCGACCACACATACTTCTGGATGAAAAATCTCTCTGCATTTGAAAAGAAAATCCTGTTATTGGGACTTATTGCGCATATCATTGCAGCCTGGTTTTCGATCGGATTCCACCATCCGGATGAACATTATCAGATAGTAGAATTCGCGAATTATAAGCTCGGATCACCTTTAACACCGCTCAGTAAGCTCGCCTGGGAGTATCCAGCCAAAATAAGGCCCGGATTACAGCCTTATATGGCTTATATCGCATTGAAAGCATATTATGCTGCCGGATTCAGTGATCCGTACAATTTTGCGTTCCTGCTGCGGCTCATCAGCGGTCTGGCGGGCTTCCTTACCGCATTTGCTTTTCACAAAGCAATGGCGCCGCAACTGAAAAGTGATCTGATGCGCCGCGTGCACCTTGTTCTTTCGGTACTTGGATGGGGACTTGTTTATATACATGTCCGCTTTTCTTCTGAAAACTGGGCGGCCATGGCATTTGCCTGGGCACTGATCTTCCTCTGGAACGAAAAAAACAGGAACCGCTACCTGCTGTTCGGCTTTATGGGGGGACTATCCATGGTATTCCGTTTCCAGGCAATCTTCATGCTGGGCGGAGCGGGGCTCTGGATGCTCTTTTCGGATAAAACAAAATTCAGGAATATCGTAAATGTATTCGCAGGGTTTCTTGTTGCTTTTGCAATAGGTTTGTGTTTTGAACGCTGGCTTTACGGTACCTGGACTGTCAGCGGATGGTCGTATGTGGAGCAGAATATTTTCCACAACAAAGCTGCCTATTATGGTGTATCTCCGTGGTACTGGTATTTTACCGAAATCCTGAAAGAAGCATTATTTCCTTTCAGCATTATCATGCTGCTGAGCATCTTTATTGTGCCTATAGCACGGCCCAGGCACATTCTTTCCTGGATCATGCCGGTATTTTTCCTGGGACATATGGTTGTCGCGCATAAGGAGTTCCGTTTCCTGTGGCCACTCGAATTCTTCTATCCTTTTTTTGCAATCACTACTATAGAATATCTTCACGACCGGCTTAAAAGATACCATGAGCAAAAGGGTTATAAACGCAGTATAAAACTCCTGCGCAATGCATTCTGGATCGTGAACGCCGCCACACTGCTACTCATGATCACCAAACCGGCTTACGACCTCCTGGCTCTGAATCAGAAAATTTTCAGACATATCAACAAACCGACAATAGTGATCTACAGTAAGGACTTTAATCCTTATGTAAACGGCGACACCCTGGGAGCCACTTTTTACGCTAACCCCCTGATCGAAAGCTACTGTATCGATGAGGTAATGAAAGACACAAACAGACTGCGCGGAAAGAATGTTTGGATCTTCAGCGAATACCGCTATGCCTCAGAAGAGTTTATTTTCCAGTATGCAGGTCCTTTCTTCGATAGCTCTAAAGCAAAGGTCATTTGGAGAAGGCTTCCGACCTGGACGTATAAACTGAATTTTAACGGCTGGGTAGACAGAAGTAATCCATATACCTTATACGAATTAAACACTTCCAAATAAATAAAGGGCGATGAGAGTTAAAACTTATCGCCCTTTGTCTTCCAGCCTTTCAAAACGAAGGGCAGGATAATCGTATACAATAAAACCGTTCTCTGCGCAATACTACCCTGGACCTGTGCTTCGGGTAAAACCTTCGAACAATTTCAGCAATAATCTGCAGCCTATCGCGGCTGGCACCGGCAGGATCGTGATAGCCCATATAATCTGCGGGGCTACACGCGTCAATACATCACTGCCCGCTGCATCCTCCGGATAAAAAAAGCCTGGTCTTCAGAGACCAGGCTTTTTTACCTATTTATTTTCCGGTGCTGCTTATGCTTCGCTCTTCAGGGCAGAAACATATGCTTCACGGTCTACTTCTTCAGCCAGTTTATCACTCTTGTCCAGATCTACCAGTACCGGAGCCGCAACGAAGATAGAAGAATAGGTACCGGTAATCACACCGATCAGCATTGCGAACGCGAAACCACGAGTAGCTTCACCACCGAATACGAACAGGATCAGGATCGTCAGGAATACAGTCAGCGACGTCATTACCGTACGGCTCAGGGTATCGTTGATCGCGCGGTTGATCACACTTACTTTACCCTCACCCGGATTCTTACGGAAGTACTCCCGTACACGGTCGAATACGATCACGGTATCGTTCATTGAGAACCCGATCACCGTAAGTACCGCAGCAATAAAGTGCTGGTCAATTTCAAGTGCAAACGGAGTGATATCTTTAAAGAACGAGAATACAGCAAATGTTACGCAAACGTCGTGCAACAGGGATATAATCGTTCCGAGTGAATATTGCCATTTGCGGAAACGCAGCAGGATATACAGGAAGATCGCAGCGACCGCAAACAATGTAGCATAAACCGCTCCACGCTTCAGATCATCAGAGATAGTAGGCAACACCGTTTTCTCTTCTTCAATATAGCTGTCGGCAAACGTTTCATAGCTTACAGACGCCGGAATCAGTTGCTCCGTTTTCAAACCATCATACAGACGTTTACGTACGGCGGTAGTGATTTCTTCACCCTGCTTTTCAATCATGTAAGCGGTAGTGATATTCAGGCTTCCTTTGGTACCAATTGTCTTTACAATAGGGAACTCATCGTCAAAATGCTTTTTCAGCTTGTCTTTCACTTCACTTACCTGATGCTTTTCAGCAAATTTCACTGTATAGCTGCGACCTCCGGCGAACTCAACACCATAGTTGAAGCCGTGGAAAACAGATGCGATACCTAAAACAAAGATGATTCCGCTGATTACGTAAGTGATCTTACGAGCCTCAATAAAGTGGAAATGTGCTTTACGGAAGATAGAAGAAGACAATTTCGTGAAGTAGTTGAAGTGTCTTTCTTTTTTCATCCAGATGTCCGTAATCAGGCGGGAAACCATCAATCCGCAGAATACGGAAAGGAACAGACCCCACATCTGTGTGTACGCGAATCCTTTCACCGGACCAAGACCGAAAACAAACAGGATTACCGCGGTAATAAACTGAGAAATGTGACCATCGAGTACGGGAGCATAAGAACGTTTGTAACCGTCATCGACTGCCTGATGGTAACTTTTACCTGCAGATAGCTCTTCTTTAATACGCTCAAACACAATTACGTTCGTATCGACGGCCATACCGATCGTGAGTACAAGACCTGCGATGCTCGCCATTGTAAGCGTGGCGTGAGCGGAAGCAAGAATAGCGATTGTAAAGAACAGGTTGAGGATCAGGGCGATGTTGGCAACGATACCCGCAGTATTGTAATACAGCAGCATCAGCGCGAAGATCACGATGAACGAAAGAATCAGGGAGTTTTTACCGGCTGCGATAGATTCCGCACCCAGGGTAGGCCCTACCACCTGCTCCTGAACAATATGTGCCGGAGCAGACAATTTACCGGATTTCAGAATATTTGCCAGATCCGTTGCTTCGTCCAGGGTAAAGCTACCGCTGATGGAGCAGGAACCGCCCGCGATCTCCTGAGCAACTGAGGGAGCAGAGTAAACGCGGTCGTCCAGTACAATGGCGATAAAACCTCCGACGTTTTCACCGGTAAGTTTTTTAAACAGGCGCTCGCCGGTGTTGTTGAAGTTCATACGTACTTCAGGCTTACCGGTAAGCTGATCGTAATCGCGACCCGCTTCAGTGATCTGATCACCTTCCAGCAGCGCACCGTCTTTACCCGGAACCAGTTTGATTGCATACAGTCCGAGCGGAGCATTCGGGTTGAATTTGTTGCGGCCGTTTTCCGCTTCGAGCAGGATACGAACGTTGGCTGGCAATTTGCTTTTTACAACATCCAACTCCAGGTATTCCATGAATTTCTTAGCGTTCTTCTTTTCGATGAAAGCGAACGCGGGATTACCTGCCTGAGATCCTGCCAGCAAAGACAGCAATGGATTTTTGTTTTTTGCAGACAGTCCTGCAGTATCCTTTTTATTAACCGTACCATCTTTAGTACCGGATGTGCTCATCAGGGAAGAAAGACTGGAAGTATCTTTTGTTTCTGCATTGGCAGTTGCTTTAGCAGAATCGGCAACGGGAGCCGCTGCTGAGTCGAGCATTGCAACGGCAGCAGTGTCAGTTGCCACAGGAGCCGTATTTCCGTTCAGATAAGCAGCCAGTGCTTCATCAGCTTTCAGCAAAGCGTCGCCCAGCGTATTGTCAGGAACATATACAGACCAGAATTGCAGACGGGCAGTGGATTGCAGGAAATTGCGCACGCGTTCAGGATTACGCACACCGGCCAGTTCTACAGAAATGATTCCTTTTCTTTTATCCAGACTTACGTTCGGGTTGGATACACCGAATTTGTCGATACGGGTTTGAATAACATTGTATGTACGAACGATCGCCTCGTCCGCTTCTGTGCGGATTTTGGCAAGCACCTGATCAGGAGTGGAATTCAACGTAATATCCTTTTCTGAAGGCTTGGTAAACAAAGCCGCCAGATTGCCGCCGTTGTTCTTTTGATAAGCGTCGCCGAAGAGTTTGATGAAATCCGCATCACTGTTCGCTTTCAATGCGTTAGCTTCTGCGATCGCTTTATTCAGGGCTGGATCTTTAGGGTTGTTGCTCATAGAGCGAACAAGTCCGTCCAGGCCTACCTCCAGCGTAACGTTCATACCACCCTGAAGATCGAGACCCAGGTTGATTTCCTGATCTTTAGCTTCCTGGAAAGTGTATTTTTTGAAAATAGCGTTGAAGACAGTTTCGCCCTGAAGGCTATCGCTGATCTGATCGAAACGGTTATCGACCGCTTTCTGCAGCTCTTCTGCATTATTAGCTAATTCAGGCTGGCGCGACAACACATAGCTACGTGCCGACGCCCGGGCCTTATTCTCAACATTCCTTACTACAAACGTGAACGAGAGTCGGTACAGAGAGATAAGGATTAACGCGACGGTAAAAAACTTTACCAAACCTTTTAATTGCATAGGTCTTCAGGGGTTAAATCAATGGTATTATGTTAAAAATAAAAGTGGGCAAATATAGCATTTTAACTTTAAAAACAATGTTTGCCGTATACGCTGTTGACGCGGGTGGTAAATTAACGGATTCCCCGGAAAAACAACCTGATTTGCTAAAATTATTTAAAAATTTGCCTATTTTTGTCGTCCCGGTTTCCGTAAGGTACCGGAAAAGCGTACATCACTAAATTTGCACCAGGCCATCAGAACGATTACTTACTATCTGGCAATTCCTTTCATTTACTTGCTGGCTGTGATTCCTTTTGGCATACTTTACGGAATTTCTGACATTACATTTTTCCTGTTGTTTTACATTGTCAGATACCGCCGCTCCGTTGTACGGGAAAACCTGGTCAACGCCTTCCCTGAAAAAAGTAATACAGAGATTGCCACAATAGAGCGGCGCTTTTACCGTTTTCTATGTGATCTGCTGCTGGAAACATTTAAGACACTAACGATCAGCAGGCAGGAAATGCTCAGAAGGTGTAGTATGGATCAGGCGTCCCGGGATATGTTGCAGCGGCTTGCAGATCAGCACGAAAGTGTTATTCTGGTATTGGGCCATTTCGGCAACTGGGAATGGGGCGGCAATACATTCAGCCTCTGCAGTCCGCATCGAGCTCTACGTAATCTACCATCCTTTAACTAATCCTCATTTCAACAGTCTTATGTACCGGATGCGTTCCCGCTTCGGATCCAGGCTTATTGCGATGAACGATACATTCCGGGAAATGGTGCGTCATAAATCCGAACTCACTGCCACTGCGTTTATAGCAGACCAATCTCCTGTTCCGCAAAACGCGCACTGGGTGAGGTTTCTGAACCAGGATACGGCTGTATTTCCCGGCACTGAAAAACTGGCGAAAAAGCTGAACAGAAAAGTTCTGTATGTCTCCGTCCGACGGAAAAAACGCGGATTTTACGAACTGTCAGTCGACCCTGAGATCTGGAATCCGGAACAATTTTCGGAAGAAGCGCTCACGGCTGCTCACACACGCCGGCTGGAAGCGGATATTATTGCGCAACCGGAAACATGGCTCTGGACCCACAAGCGATGGAAACACAAGAGGAGATAAAAATTTTTGTATATTAGACACCCCGAAAAAATTAGATGTTAACTGGGAAACAACTTATTCTGGCAACTAAGCCATACGCACAGGAGCAGCGTGCACGCTCCTGGTATGAGCTTATTGTGACATTGTGCGCTTTATTTGCCGCCGGATTTGTGGCTGCATACGGCGTTTTCTGGCCGCTCAGGCTTACAGGCAGCATTTTTATGGCTTTGCTGATGATGCGCATGTTCATCATTTACCACGATTACGAACATCATACGATACTGCAAAAGTCAAAAGCCGCGAAACTGATCATGTCGGCGTATGGCTATTATATGCTTACGCCTCCCAGCATCTGGAAACGTTCACACGATTATCACCACAAAAACAATTCTAAACTTTTCAGCGCAAGCATCGGCTCCTACCCGATAGCCACGCGTAAGAAATTTGCCGCAATGACGCGCGGGGAGCGCTTTACCTACCTGGCCAACAGGCATCCGGTGTCCATTCTCTCGGGTTACCTCACCATATTTATATATGGCATGTGCGTAGGTTCCTTCATCAGCACTCCCAAAA
The DNA here is from genome assembly GCA_049840855.1 of Chitinophagaceae bacterium. Lineage (GTDB taxonomy): Bacteria > Bacteroidota > Bacteroidia > Chitinophagales > Chitinophagaceae > Rurimicrobium. Next base: position 23,698 of record JASGJF010000039.1, read on the forward strand.
AACACTTTGATTCCCTGATCGCCTTATTATTGCATGCAGCTTATACTGTGCTTATTATTGCTTTTGCAGGCGTAAGCACCTGGATGTTCCTGATTTTCCTGCCTTTCCTGCTTACCTGTGCAATGGGATCTTATCTTTTCTACGCCCAGCACAATTTTCCCGGTGTTATGTTTAACTGCAATGAAGACTGGACCTATGAAAAGGCAGCGCTTGAGTCTTCCAGCTATCTGCGCACCAACAAAATGATGCAGTGGTTTTCCGGCAATATCGGGTTTCACCATATTCATCACCTGAATGCCCGTATTCCGTTCTACAGATTGCCGGAAGTTTATGCAGCAATACCTGAACTGCGTCATGCAAAAGAAACATCTTTCAGGCTTCAGGATATAGCTGCCTGCCTGCGCCTGAAACTCTGGGATCCGGAAACCCAACGCATGATTAGCTTAAAAGAATTTAACAGTGAAAATGAGACCACAAAAAGTAATATATTAGCGGCATCCAACTAAAATCGATGCCCTATGAAATACTCAAAAGCGCTACTCTTTGCCGGAATACTCGGCAGTTCCGTACTCGCAGGTTCCTGTGGCAAAAACAGCACCGGGTTCAATATTTTCACGATTGATGATGATAAGCAACTCGGGCTTCAGGCAAAACAACAGATAGAAGCCGACCCTTCGCAATATCCGATACTCGACCCCGCCACACATCAGGCTGCGTATTCCTATATCAATGCGTTGCGTGACGACATTCTGAATTCCGGAATGGTGACGCATAAAGACGACTTTCTCTGGGAGGTGAAGATCATTGCCAACGATGACATCCAGAATGCATTCTGCACACCCGGCGGCTACATCTATGTTTATACAGGTCTGATAAAATACCTGGACCGTAAATCGGCGCTTGCCGGAGTAATGGGTCATGAAATGGCGCATGCAGACAGGCGTCACAGCACCAATCAGATGACAAAGCAATATGGCGTGCAGACGCTGTTGGACGTTGTTCTGGGTAAAAATCAGAATATGATCACCGAAATCGCCCAGGGTTTGGTAAATCTCCGTTTCAGCAGAGCGGATGAAAGCGAAGCCGACCATTATTCTGTTATCTACCTCTGCCCCACCCGCTACCATTCAGACGGGGCCGCCTATTTCTTCCAGAAAATTATCAATTCCGGAGCCTCAAATCCCCCGGAGTTTTTGAGCACCCATCCTAATCCGGACAACCGGGTTGCACAGATCGAGCAGTATGCAGCCGACGGCAAGTGTGTATCCCAGATCCAGGATGATGAGGATATCACCGGATATACCGCATTTAAAAATAACCTGTAGCAGGCATAAGACAAAAACATTAAGCCCCGGCACATTGTCCGGGGCTTTTTATTTGCGTTATAATATCAGCTGCATTGTCGGTCAGCAGCCAACAATGTTGAAAAGGAAAAAAAATGCAATAGCTAAAAACAGAATAATAAACCTCAAAAGGGTACCCTTTCGAACCATAGACACAATAGTTATTAAATCGAAAACCTATACAGTATGCTTTTCCGGCCGGATCCCGCAGGCCGGTATACAATAGTGTTATTGTGATCAAAAAACGTGCCAGACAGTTTTATCGCTTTTTAGACTCAATACTTCCTTTATGCCGTTTCGCAAATCACTTTTCCCAAACGACGAATAAACTTGTCGTGCCCATAAATTACCGCTTGTCTATCGGTATCGTTCATTTATGAAAACACATCCGTAATGCTGTTCAAATGGTTTTTATAAAAACTGGATAACAGAGCGTTAACACAGCGAGTTGCTTTGTGATGGCTGACGACAGGAATCCTGCAATTGTCTTAAAAACATTAAAAAAGTGTAACTTTGCGGTTCATTTTTAGAACCAGGTAATGACAAGAATCTACTTCGATAACGCGGCCACCACGGCGCTGGACAGTGAGGTGCTGGAGGCAATGATGCCTTATCTCACTGAAAAATTCGGAAATCCGTCTTCAGTCTATTCGTATGGCCGCGAAACTAAAATGGCCATCGAAAACGCGCGTAAGCAGGTAGCGAAACATCTGGGTGTCACACCGGGAGAAATTTTCTTCACCTCCGGAGGAACGGAAAGCAGCAATACCGCCATTACTGCTGCAGTGCGGGATCTCGGCTGCGACCACATTATCACCTCTCCGCTCGAACATCATGCAACGCTGCATTGTGCAGAAGAAGTGGCGCGCGATCGTAATATCCCGCTGCATTATGTACAGGTGCTTCCCAACGGACATATTGACCTGGAACATCTTGCCGGTTTGCTCCGCGACCATAAAGGCAAAACACTGGTGACCCTGATGCACGCCAACAATGAAATCGGCAATCTGCTCGATGTGGCTTCTGTAGGCAACCTCTGCGAACAATACGGCGCCGTGTTTCACTGCGATATGGTGCAAACGATCGGTCACTACCCTATGAACCTGCCTGAGCTAAAAGTCCATTTTGCAAGTGCTGCGGGACATAAGTTTCATGGTCCTAAAGGCGTGGGCGTATTATATGTGAATGCGCGTATACAGGTAAAGCCTATGATCCACGGCGGTGCGCAGGAAAGAAACATGCGCGCAGGAACCGAAAACCTTTATGGCATCGTCGGTTTCGCAAAGGCCCTGGATATGGCAATGGCTAAGCACGAAGAGGATAAACAATACATCCTCGATCTGAAAACCTACATGCACAATCAGCTCAAGTCGGTATTCCCGGATATCCGTACCAATGGAGACACCTTCGGAAACTGCCTGTACACGGTGCTGAATATTTCTTTTCCTAAGAACGAAAAAAGTGAAATGCTGCTGTTCAACCTGGATATGGCGGGCATTTGCGTGAGCGGCGGGAGCGCCTGTTCCAGCGGAAGCACTTCCGTAAGCCATGTGATCAAATGTCTTTACAACGGGCAATCCGAATTTATGGTTCCGATCCGCTTTTCTTTCAGCAAACACAATAAGAAAGAGGAAGTGGATGCGGTGATCAGCAAATTAAAGGACCTGATTGCTTAACCGTCTACGTTATAAAAGTAAAGGCTCACCAAACAGTGAGCTTTTACTTTTTACAAAATATGCGTATCATTAATTTTCTTTGAACGGAGCGATCAGCAAAAATTCCGGTATCAGGACCTGTATTTCTTTATTCGTGAACAGATCGAGCATCGTGTACATACCTGACATTTTACCTATATCACTGTTGAGGTTACACGACGAAACATATTGGTATTGGTGATTGGGTTCAATAACCGGTTGCTGCCCCACAACACCATCTCCTTCCACTTCGCGCATCTCGCCATTGCTGTCGACGATATGCCAGTAACGTCTCAGCAATTTTACGGGCACAGAGCCCAGATTCTCAATGGTAATGCGATAGGCAAACAGGTACTCCGATTGGATAGGATTGCTGTGTGCCTCCTGATAAAACGTCTCCACTACTATGTTCACATCATTGGTTACTTTCTGAACCATATCCCTGCGTGTTTTTGTAAATGTACATTCTTTCTGAATCCGATCTAACTTCCGAGGTAGCGATTCAACATTTCGTTCACTAATTCCGTTTCAAACCCTTTACTGTTCAGATAACGCTGCAGTTTCGCGCGTTTCGCCCATATATTTCCGGAAGAACGCAGATCAGGTAATTTCTTTTCTGTAAGCGACTGCAGGGTTTGGTGGTATTCAGTTTCATCTATTTCCGAAAGTCCCTTTCTGATGCAGTATTCAGATATCTGATGCTGCTTGAGTTCATATACGATTTTCCTGCGTCCCCAGTTCTTGATGCGGAATTTACCACGTGCAAAGGAACGGGCATAGCGCTCTTCATCGAGAAATTTTTCCTGTATCAGCCATACGAGCATATCTTCCACCTCGTCGCGGGATGCGCCGCTTTCATACAGCTTATTCTTCACCTCCTGCTGGCATCTGTCTTGATAGGCACAATATTTAGCGATCATCGACTTAAGGTCCATACACCGACTGTTGAATTCAAAATTTTGGCCGTGCAAAAGACATTGCACGGCCAGGAATTTATTTGTTACTATACTCCGTTAGCTGCTCATTTCGGCAAAATACTTATGGAAATAGGGTATGGTTTCTATACCCTTATAGTAATTGGCTACATCATACTTTTCATTCGGAGAATGGATATTGTCATTATCGAGACCGAAGCCCATCAATACTGTCTTTAATCCCAGTACTTTTTCGAACAATGCAATGATCGGAATACTTCCGCCGCCCCGTGTGGGGATGGGTGATTTGCCGAATGCCGTTTCTATCGCTTTTGCTGCGGCTTTATATGCTACTGAATCCGTAGGTGTTACAACAGGCTCGCCTCCGTGATGTGCCGTCACCTTTACACTTACCGAAGCGGGCGCAATGCTTTCAAAATGCTTTTGGAACAACCCGGCAATTTGCTGTGAAGACTGATGCGGAACAAGTCGCATGGAAATTTTCGCGTTTGCTTTTGAAGGGAGTACCGTTTTTGCGCCTTCCCCGATATAACCGCCCCAGATGCCGTTCACATCCAGCGTAGGCCGGATACCGGTACGTTCAAGTGTGGTATATCCTTTCTCCCCGAGCACGTCTTTTACTCCGAGATCCTGCTTATATTCTTCAAGATCAAATGGTGCGGCATTCAGCGCCTCTCTGTCGGAGGTACTCATTTCCGCTACATTACTGTAGAAACCGGGTATTGTGATATGGTTGTTTTCGTCGTGCAGCGATGCGATCATGTTACAGAGGATATTGATCGGATTTGCCACAGCGCCCCCATAAACTCCGGAATGCAGATCACGGTTTGGCCCAACCACTTCCACTTCCATATAAGCGAGTCCGCGCAGACCTGTTTCCAGGCTAGGATGTTCCATACTGATCATAGAGGTATCAGAAACCAGAACGATATCCGCTTTCAGCAGTTGTTTGTTCTGCTCCAGGAAAGTACCGAGATTGGACGATCCCACTTCTTCTTCACCCTCGATCATAAATTTCACATTACAGGCGAGCGTATTTGTCCGGGAAAGCACTTCAAAAGCTTTTACATGCATGAACATCTGGCCTTTGTCGTCACATGCTCCGCGCGCGTATATCTTCCCGTCCTTAACCACAGGTTCGAAAGGTCCGCTGTGCCATAGCTCCAGCGGATCTGCGGGTTGTACGTCATAGTGACCGTAGACAAGAACGGTAGGTGCTGAAGGGTCAATAATTTTTTCCGCATATACGATCGGGTGTCCGGCAGTAGGACAATACTTCTGCTTTGTCGACCCCGGCATCGATCAGGCTTTGCTTTACAGCTTCGGCACAACGGGCCACGTCCGGCTTATAAGCGCTGTCTGCGCTGATAGACGGTATGCGCAGCAACGTGAACAACTCTTCTAAAAATCTGTCTTTGTTCTGATCAATGTATTCTTTCCAGACTTGCATGATTTATGGTAGTAATTATTGTTAGCTAAATTGGTTAACGGCGATTATAGTTAATTTCCATCGATTTGAACTCTTTACCCTCTTTGAACTGCAAGAATACTTCCAGCACGATCTTAGCGGGATCTGCCAGGTGCAGCACCTGTCTCATAGGTATACGTTCATGCGTGCGCGGATCTGTGGTAGCACCTGTGAAGTTGATCTTTTTGGATGCATCGTCATAAGTTCCTTCCAACAGCAGCATTCCGGAGCTCAGATTGTCGAACCACAGGCGCTCAAATTTCTGAGTGGTTGCATTGTAGCCCATGACGCTTTGCGCTTCGTACATCATGTTCCCGGACATACCACGGATTTCCGAAACGAGGAAACGGCCTTCCGCCATAGGACGGGTATCGCATTCAAACAGGCTGGTCATTACCTCCTGTGATTTAGGGGAACTCCACACCTTCATTTCCAGCTGCCAGTGTCCGGCGGTGGTCATCAGCATATGGTGCATCGGGCTCAGCATACGCGCCTCCATTTCAGAGCGGCGGCGTTCGGCTTCTTCGGGGTTTACAGCGCCAGGGGGCAGAGCTGCTTCCTGCGTTTCGGCTTTGGCTGTTTTCTTGCTTTTTTCTGAGCCCATCCCGGTGCGGTAACAAGCAGCAGCGAGGCAAATAAAATTATTTTTTTCATGCGACTATATGCGTTTAGGTTATTTTTTTGATGCGTTCAAATGTAAGGCTTATTGCCTAATATAGCCCAAATACGCGCGTGGAATCTTCGAAATCCGGGGAAAATGAAATTTGAAATGGCTATTTGAAATTTCAATACTATTTTCGCTCTTTAATTTTCAAAACACAATATGGTAGACGTATTATTGGGGCTGCAATGGGGAGATGAAGGCAAGGGAAAGATTGTCGATTATCTGGCGGCTCAGTATGATATTATTGCCCGTTTCCAGGGCGGTCCTAACGCTGGACACACCCTGTATGTAGACGGCAAAAAGTGGTGCTGCGCACTATTCCCTCCGGTGTATTCCAGGACCATTGCCTGAACCTGATCGGGAATGGTGTGGTGATCGATAGGTGCTGTTCGGATTCTATCGTGTTTCCCTGATCAACCTT
>JASGJF010000040.1:0-10992 GCA_049840855.1 Chitinophagaceae bacterium
ACGGCATCACTCAATCCGGTGTACCAATCATTTGAAGGCTGGGAAAAGCCCATCAGCGAATGTAAAAGCATACAGGAGCTTCCGGTAAACTTTACAAAGTACCTCGATTTTGTGGAACAATATCTCGGTACAAAAATTGCGTACATATCTAACGGAACGGGTCGGAACCAACTACTTAGCAACCTGTAATCTTAATTTTTTTTAGGAAAAAAAATTTGGCAATTTCACGAAACAGTTAAAATTTTACGGTAACAAGAACACGAGATATGAAATCGAACCCAATTAAAAAAACGACCACCAAAAAGGCTGCAGCTCCGGCCGAAAAGAAGACAGCAAAAAAAGCTGTTTCGAAGAAGAATGAGGTGGATGAGGACGAGGAAGACGGGCTGCTTGAGGACGAAGAGCCTAAAAAGAAAGCTACTGCCGCGAAGAAAACCACAACCAAATCGAAAAAAGACGAAGACGACCTGGATGATGACGATGAGGAAGACGAAGATTTTGATGATGCAGAAGAGGATGCAGACGACGATTTTGCCGACGAAGAATTTGATCTGGACAAGGAGTTTGAAGAATTTGATCTGCCTAAATCCAAAACAAAATCCGGACCTAAAAAACCGGGAAAAGCAGGTGGTGACGATGATTTCGATGACGATTTCAAAGATCTCGGATTCTTTTCTGAAGACAACTTCGGAGATGATGATGATGATGATTTTTAAAAAAACAGTGTCTTGAGTTCAAAATCTGTATCCTACTCATTCGATATCTCGGATTGGGATATACTGAAAAGGAAAATGTTGCAATGGGCTAACCAAAGCAACATTTTCCTTTTTTTAGATAGCAACGGCTATGCTCATACCAAGGGCAACTATGAATGTATCTGCGGGAAAGGTGCTGAACAAATATATCATGCCGAAGACCTGCATGCAATCACCCACCCGTCCGGCAAATGGTTAATGGGACATTTGTCTTACGACCTGAAAAATCAGCTGGAAACACGCCTGGATTCACGGCACAATACGCGCTTCGGATTCAGCCCTGCGCAACTTTTTGTCCCGGCGGAAATTGCATTCGTTGAGCGCGGTACGCCAGTACTGCATGTCTTTTCCTCTGCGCCCGAGCAAACGCTGTCCGATATTCTCCGCACACCGGAACCCTCATTTTCCACTCCCCTGCCGAAGGTATCCTGGGAGCAACAATTTGACCGCGGCACCTACATCCGAATCATTGAGCAGTCCAGGATGCATATACGCGAAGGTGATTGTTACGAAATCAATTTCTGCAACAGCAATACCGGTTCCGGACGTATTGAACTGGACCCGCTGCAGGTATTCCTTTCGCTGAACCGGGCAGCCCCCAACCCCTTTGCTGCATTTTACAAATGGGATCATTTGTATGCTATCTGTGCTTCTCCGGAGCGATTCCTGCTCCGGCAGGGCGACACCCTTACTGCGCAACCGATAAAAGGCACAACTGCCCGGAGCGCAGACCCTGTCCGGGACGCCATATCGAAACAGCTATTGGCGGAGAGCATTAAAGAGCGTGCCGAAAACGTAATGATCACCGACCTGATGCGAAACTACCTTGCCCGTGTCTGCGAAACGGGCAGCGTGACAGTCGAAGAACTTTTCGGGTTGTATTCTTTTCCGAAAGTGCATCAGATGATATCCACTGTAAGCGGGACGCTGAAAAAAGATGTTTCTTTTTATGACATCCTGCGCTGCACGTTTCCGATGGGCAGCATGACCGGCGCACCCAAAATAAAGGTGATGCAATTGATAGACCGTTACGAAACAACGCGCAGGGAATTATTTTCCGGCAGCTTAGGCTATATTACGCCAAATGGTGATTTTGACCTGAACGTGATGATCCGCAGTCTGTTTTACAACAGCAACACAGGACTGCTGGGCTATCAGACCGGGGGCGCTATTACTTACGACAGCGTTGCGCTGCAGGAATGGGAAGAAACCAGGCTGAAAGCGTCGGCCATCGAGGGTATTTTTTCGCGCTAACAAAAAATGGTCCCCGCAAGGGAACCATTCAATAATCAGTTTTTTATTTGTGTTCTTATCTGAAACGGATGTTCAGATCGGCCGTGCGCCGGTTGATCGCCACAGAATCTTTTGTATCCTCAGAGAAAGGCACCTGAAGCTTCTGAACATGCGCACGGGTGGAGAACAGCCCCATTACATTTTCTCCTTTGATGTTGGTGTATTGCTGTTTTATCTCGTTAGCCGTCAGGCCGCCGGTATTCTGATTGAGATCCTGATAGCGTTTGTATTCAGAGCCTGCGGCATATAAGACCATATCGCAGGAATCGAAGTAACGGTATTGATTTGCATCGGAAGGAACTCCAAGCGTGGATCGCAGGAAATCGTAGATATCCCTGTTGGTAACCGTAAGCATATTCGACCCGGACGTGTAGAAAGCGGAGAAATCGGCCGAGCGTGCTACAGAAGTATGGGTGGCGATATTGGAATCCACCCAGTTGAAACGGAGGTACAACTGAAATACGGAAGCGTTTTTCGGCACATTCACTGTATAGGTTTTCTGAAACAGTTTATCGCCGTCGAATGTGTATTCTCTGGCAAATGAGATGGTCTGCGCCGCGAGTTTCCATTCGGTAAGGCCGAAAGAAGCAGTATTACTGTCGATCACATTGGTTTCCGCAGAATCCGTAACCCCTGTGGTCGCATTATAGATCATCAGGCGGTAGGTATTATTGGAATTAAGCAGGCCTTTGAATTTATAGGCATAATTCGGCGTTGAGAAAAAAGCCCCGGTATCTTTCGCATAACCCTCATTGTCGAGGTTCACGCGGGAAAGCGCATAAGTATTGATAAGCGTACCACCTGCATTGAACTCCTTCATAGACACAGTAAGCGCATTATAAAAGCTCGAATCCGGCACTTTCGCCATATCGACAGCACTTTGATTGCCGTCCATGAACGCTTTTTCGATCCTGATATAATGGGCGGAGTCGGTCATATCCAGCAAACCATACACTACGGTGATATTCTTATAGGGTGCTGCGATCTCCAGTTTGTCGTTACATGAAGCAGCCAGCACCATACAAGCCAGGCCGCCGGCCCATCTGATAAATTTATTCATAATACCTTTTAAGGTGTATTTAAGGACAGCAAAGATATAACATTCGCCTACAGAAAAGACAAACGCTCCGGCACCATTTCAATTGTGCTGCAACAGCAAAAAACTCAGCATTTTCATGTAGGTTTGCGGCTCATCGCTTCGAAAATTTCCTTTCCGGATATGTACAGCATATTTGTCAAAGAGATTAACTCTTTTTTCAGCTCCGTTGTGGGCTATGTAGCCGTCATTGTATTCCTGATGGCCTGTGGCTTCATTCTGTGGGTCGTTCCGCAAACCAGTATCCTTGATTACGGCTATGCCACCCTGGATAAGTACTTTGAGCTGGCACCCTGGCTCCTGATGTTCCTGATCCCGGCGGTAACGATGCGGGCTTTCCCGGATGAATTCCGCTCAGGGACGATCGAATGGCTGTCTACCAAGCCCCTTACCTCTTTACAGATCATCATGGGTAAATACCTTGCGGTGCTGTTGCTGGTAGGGTTCGCTCTATTCCCTACACTTATTTATGTCTACACCATAGGTAATCTATCCGTAATAGCGCACAACCTGGATACCGGCGGCATTATCGGCTCTTATGTGGGACTGGGTTTTATGGCCGCTACATTTGCCTCCATTGGTCTGTTCTGTTCATCGCTTACCAGCAACCAGATCGTTGGTTTTCTCGTTGCCGTATTTGCCTGTTACCTGTTGTATACCGGCTTTGATGCATTGAGTAAAATACCAGCCTTTTATGCGGGTGCAGACTATTACCTTGCGATGATAGGACTGTCATTTCATTATAATTCCATCAGCAGGGGTATTATAGACACGCGCGACGTGGTCTATTTCCTGTCTGTCATTATTTTGTTCATTTCCCTGACGCAGCTTTCACTGAACCGTCGTACATGGGACACTGCAAAACAGGGTTAATTTATTTTCATCGCTAAGAAGATGGCAAAGCAAGGAAGTTCCACCAGAAAAAACCAGCAACGTCAGGCGACAGTTCGCCTGCTCTTACTTACCGCAATACTCGTTTGCGTGAATCTTATTGCTTCACGGTTGCATTTCGGCATCGACCTCACAGAAGAGAAACGTTTCACATTATCCCCGTCCACCAAGCGCCTGTTGAAAAACATGGATGAGGTTGCGGTAGTGGAAGTATATCTGAAAGGAGAATTGCCTTCAGGTTTTCAACGTCTGGCTGCAACCACGCGGGAGCGTCTGTCGTATTTTAAAGAAATAGCCGGCAAAAATCTCGTATTCCGCTTTTCCGATCCGTTTGAAGGTAAAAGGGAAGATGAAAAAGGCCCGATATTCCAGGCGCTTGCGAAAAAAGGAATCAACGGTACCAACCTCCAGCTGAAAACGGACGAAGGCTATTCCGAAAAAATTATCTTCCCCTGTGCACTGGTGAAATACAAAGGCAGGGAATTCCCGATCAACCTGTTGGAAAACGACCGTCAGGGTATGTCTCCGATGGAAGTGCTGAACTATTCCGAATCCCTGCTGGAATACAAATTTGCTAGCGCGCTGAACTTTCTTTCACGCCCCGATCAGACAAGGATCGCCTATATAGTAGGTCATGATGAAATGCTGGGCCCTCAGACACGCGATATGCTGATGACCCTGTCTGCCATTTACCATGTAGACACGCTTTATCTTCCCGGGGAACTGAACATTAAAGGACCGGGCACCGGCCTGTACGATGCGATCATTATCAATAAGCCCCGTGCTGCCTTCGATGATAAAGAAAAATTCAAGATCGATCAGTTTGTGATGCGCGGCGGCTCGGTGCTCTGGGCTCTGGACGGAGTGGTAGCGACAATGGATAGCCTGAAAGGCAGCAATGAATCGTTCCTGACGCAGGAATTGCCGTTAAATCTCGACGACCTGCTGTTTAACTGCGGAGTACGCGTGAATGCCAACCTGATCGAAGACATGGATTGCAACCCGATACCCGTTGTGGTAGGCATGACGGGCGACCAGCCCCAGACCGAGTTGCGCCCCTGGATCTACTTCCCGGTGCTGATGCCCTCTGCCAAACATCCGATCGTGCACAACCTCGATCCCGTAAAAACTATGTTTACGAGCAGCATTGATACCATCGCTAACCCCGACATCCGTAAAACCGTACTGCTGGCATCTTCCAAATACAGTCGTGTGACACCCCACCCTGCACGAGTAAGCCTGAGCATGATGGCCTACAAACCGGATAATAAATTGTTCAATAAAGGGTATCAGCCGGTAGCGGTACTGGCAGAAGGAAAATTCAAATCCACCTTCAACAACCGCTTCCCTGCAAGTTTCCTTGCCGTCCTGCGCGATTCGCTCAAAATGCCGTTCAAGGGCCAGTGTGATACACCGGCTAAAATGATCGTCATTTCTGACGGTGATGTTTTTGAAAACGATTACTCCCAGCGTGAGGGTACCATGGATATGGGTTACTGGCGTTTTACCGGTAATTTCTTTTCGAACAAAGCCTTTATGCTCAACTGTATTGAGTACCTGACAGACCGTTCCGGCCTGCTGGAAAGCCGCTCGAAGGATGTAAAACTGCGTTTGCTGGATAGCGGACGCGTAAAAGACGAGCAAACCAAGTGGCAATGGATCAATATTGCCTTGCCCATAGGTCTCGTATTGATATTTGCCTCTGCCTACATTTTCTTCCGTAAAAGACGTTTTGAAAAACCGTCGGCTTAATTTTTTAAAGAATAATGAAAAAAACGTTAGTCTACCTGGTTGTCCTTGCCATCCTCGGCTGTGGTGTTTACTGGTTCTTTTTTCAGAACAGCGATAATCTCTACAGCAGCAAAGATGCAGACTTCGGGTATAAAGACACCGCGTCTGTCGGTCGCATCTTCCTCGCGGAAACAAACGGCATTTCCGTTTTACTCGAACGCAATCCCGACAATTCCTGGACGCTGAATAAAAAATATCCGGCGATGCCGATCCAGATCATCAATATCCTCACCTGCCTGAACAGGCAGACGGCGCTCAGCCCCGTTCCGGAGAAAGACCGCGATCGCGTGATCAAGCTGCTGGCGGGAATGGGTGTGAAGGTGGAATTGTACGACAGGTCCGGCAAAAAGCTCCGCTGTTTCTATGTCGCCGGACAAGGTCCTAACTATCACGGCTCATACATGCTGATGGAAGGATCTCAGGAACCCTATCTTGTGGAGATCCGCGGTTTTGAAGGCTACCTGACTCCGCGATACACCACTGATGAAGCAGAATGGAGAAGCCGGTCGGTGTTCCAGGTGGCAGATTATGAGATCCGTTCGTTTTCCGTTACCTATCCCGGCGATCCGCTGAACTCGTTTACTATTGATAACAGCGGAAGCAAGGCGACGGTGCAGATCGACCCCGAACTGGGCAAAACCGTAACACAACTGAACCAGGGGCGTACAAACATTTTCCTTACGCTGTTCAAGAATGTAAATGCTGAAGGGCATCTGAACGGCGCAGAAAACCTGGATTCAATTATCAGTCATTCCACATTACGTGCACGACTCACACTGACGCTTAAGTCCGGCGCGAAGAAAGACCTGGACGTGTACTGGATCGAGAAAGACGATCGCTATGCAGATCTTACCAGTCAAACATCGACCGACCCGAATAACCGGCCTACGGATATCGAACGTCTGTATGCGGTGGATCTGATCCAAAAAGACACATTGCTGCTGCAGCGTCTGAGCTTTGAGAAATTTTTCCGCAAAGCATATGAGTTTTATCAGACAGGCAATGCGGCGGAGCAACCCGCAACGCAGCCAGGAATGCCGCTAAACAACAAAAAAGCTCCTGTTCAATACGCCAAATAACAGCCGCGACGGCGGTTTGGCTAAATTTTGGGATACTGCTCCACGACGCAAAATGCTCGGATAAGTACCTTCGCAATTATTTAATTCAGATTATGTCAAAGAAACCTCAGGGAAAATGTGCGATCTGTGGTCGCAAAGAAGAGGATGTAAATATTCTTTTTACCGGTATGGACGGCAGCATTTGTGATGCCTGCATCGAAAACGCCTACCTGGTATTGAAACAAACGCTTGGTGAAGAAGAAGAACCGAAAGCAGATCAGAAGCAACGTTTTGCAGACCTCGCCAAACACAACCTGCACAAACCCAAAGAAATCAAAGCGTTCCTGGATCAGTATGTGATCGGCCAGGATGAGGCGAAAAAAATAATGGCTGTTGCCGTATACAATCACTACAAACGCCTGATGAACCCCAGCCAGGACGAAGTGGAGATCGAGAAATCGAATATCATAATGGTGGGAGAAACAGGCACCGGCAAGACCCTGCTGGCAAAGTCACTCGCTCGGCTCATGCAGCTGCCTTTCGTGGTGGTGGACGCAACGGTATTTACCGAGGCGGGCTATGTGGGAGAAGACGTGGAAAGCATTCTGTCCCGCCTGCTGCAGAGCTGCAATTATGATGTGGCTGCTGCAGAAAGAGGCATTGTATACATCGACGAAATTGACAAGATCGGGCGCAAAGGCGACAATCCTTCCATTACGAGAGATGTAAGCGGGGAGGGAGTACAACAGGCTATGCTGAAACTGCTGGAAGGCAGTGAAGTACTTGTTCCGCCGCAGGGGGGCCGTAAGCATCCCGATCAGAAGATGGTGAAGGTAAACACGCAGAATATCCTGTTTATCTGCGGAGGCGCCTTTGAAGGCATTGATAAGATGATCGCACGCCGTGTACAATCTTCTGCTATCGGATACAACGCAATCAAATCTGCAACCGACATTGACAGGGCAAACCTGCTGCAATATGTAAATGCACAGGATCTGCGCAGCTTCGGACTGATACCTGAACTGCTCGGACGTTTACCGATTGTTACTTACCTGAATCCGCTGGACCGCGATGCGCTGAAGCGTATTCTTACCGAACCTAAAAATGCACTGATCAAACAATATAAAAAGCTGTTCGACTACGAGCATATTAAGCTGGAAGTAACCGACGATGCGCTGGATTATATGGTGGAAAAAGCCATCCAGTATAAACTCGGCGGACGTGGCCTGCGTGCAATCTGTGAAATGATCCTTACCGATGCGATGTATGAATTACCGTCCGCGGAAGAGAAAGAAAAATCATTTACACTGTCCAAAGAATACGCAATCGAAAAACTTGAGGGCGGTCGCTTAGGACTTATCTCTGCTGCATAATTCTCACACCTTAAAATAAACGGGCATGGAAGACCTGATAAAAAAAATCACTGAAACCGCAGGCGTTAACGAAGAGCAGGCGGCGAAGGCAATAGAAGCCGTGGTACAATTCATCAAAGAGAAATTACCGCCGATGATGCACGGTGTGGTGGATAATTTCCTGTCTTCGAACCAACAGACAGAAGACGACGGATTATTCTAACCGCTTTAAAAAGCACAAAAAAACACCCCGGAAGCGCATTGCTACCCGGGGTGTTTTTATTTCGGTCGGTTACAGATTAACCGGCATTTACTTTTGTTTTATCATCCAGTTCAGCATCTACCAGGATACGTCCGCAATGTTCGCAAACGATGATCTTTTTGTGCTGGCGGATTTCTGATTGTCTCTGAGGAGGAATAACATTGAAACAGCCTCCGCATGAATCGCGATGGATCGGTACTACCGCAAGCCCGTTGGAATAGCTTCCGCGGATACGCTCATAAGCGGTGAGCAGGCGCTCATCTACTTTTTCTTTTGCTTCATTGGAAAGCTCCGTCAGCATTTTCTCTTCTTTCTCTGTGTCCACGATGATCTTTTCGAGCTCTTTCCTTTTGGCTTTCAGCGTTTCTTCCACAATCGAAACTTTCTCTTCTGTCTGCGTACGCTGCGCCATGCGCTCTTTCAGTTCGAAGTTGGCATCTTTGATGTGCTTATCACACAATTTTGCCTCCAGCTCCTGCATTTCAATTTCTTTGGTCAATGCTTCGAACTCGCGGTTGTTCTTTACATTGTCCTGTTGTTTTTCATATTTCTTAGCCAGCGCGATCGCATCTTTCTTCGCTTCGGTACGCTGTCCGATGTAATTGTTGATATTCTCGATATCGGTGTCGATATTGGAGATACGTGTCTGCAATCCGGCGATTTCATCCTCCAGATCCTTAACTTCCATCGGCAGTTCACCTTTGAGCGTTTTGATCTCATCGATTTTGGAATCGATTTTTTGCAGGGTAAGTACTGCACTCAATTTTTCTTCAATTGAAAAATCTTTGACTGTTGCCATATTTTTTTAAAAATATTTTATCGGATTGGTATCCACTGTGGATAAAAGAACGGCGAAGGTAACATTTTTTTTCTTAAGTATGTTACTAAATATTTCGGGGTAAACTGTTCTGTTTCATAGTGTCCGATGTCTGCAATAACGATACGCCCCTCTGCGTCAAAGAACTGGTGATATTTAAAATCCGCGCTTACAAACACATCGGCACCAGAGCGTATGGCATCATTCAGCAGGAAACTGCCGGATCCGCCGCAAACAGCAACACGCTTCACCATACGATCGCAGAATGCTGTGTGGCGTACAACCTCTGCTTTCATATTGATTTTCAGCAATTTTAAAAAATCCTGTTCTTTCAGAGGCGCTTCAAGTTCTCCGATCATCCCAGCGCCGATAAGGGCGTTAGGCTGATCCGGAACCAACCAGTCGAATGCAGGCTCCTCATACGGGTGCGCAGTATGTAACGCAGCGGCAACATATGACTGCAGGTGCAGCGGCACGATCACTTCGATCTTCATTTCCTGCACAGATTCTCTTTCGCCGCCGGACGTTCCGATAAACGGTTGTGCAGCAGGCCCCGGACGAAACGTGCCTTCACCCTTTGTCTGGAACGAGCACTCTTTGTAATCCCCGATAGCTCCCGCGCCGGCAGCAAACAGAGCTTCCCGAACCGGCTCGAGATGGGTATCCGGCACCAATACGGACAACTTAAGGAGTCCGCCTTTCCGGGGTTGCAGTATCCGGCACTGTTGCAACCCGAGACGATGCGCGATCACCGCATTCACTCCGTTATGCATATTGTCCAGATTGGTATGTATCGCGAGGATATTAAGGTCTGCTTTAACAGCGCGGGCCGCTATTCTCTGCACATAATTTTTACTGGTGAGCTGCTTCAGTCCCGAAAATATTAGCGGATGGTGCGCGATGATCAGATTGCAGTTCTGCGCAATTGCTTCATCCAACACCTCTTCTGTCACGTCAAGGGTCAGCAAGGCACCGGTTACGGTCGCGTCCGGATCTCCCACCTGAAGGCCCGAATTATCGTAAGATTCCTGATAGAGGAACGGAGCATGTTGTCCGAACAAAGCGATTACTTCACTTATTTTCATAGGGCAGCTTTAAAACACGCAAATTAAATGAAACGCGAACAGATTATTGAACTGACTTCCGGAATGAAAATCGACGGGAATTGGAGCCATCGCGGATACTGAGCATGGAATACTGGTAGCGCACTCTCGCAAAAAGATTATCGTAAAGCTGGTATTGCAGTGATACGAGGTAGTTAATATCCTGTTTGCGGAAAGTACCTTCTGTGGTTTGTGTCGTATAAGCGGTATAGGAGTCGATCTCTTCCTTATCGCTGATGAGCCTGCTGTACGACAAGCCGCCACCGAGATGCAGTTTCGGATACACCAGGTACTCAATGGTGAGCGGGATCTCCACATAATTCAGTCGTGCACGGTAGCCCAATGGTATGGTTCCTACAGCCGGAGACTCGTACACGTTGATCTGGCGCGCTCCTTTTTGTGAATACAGTAATTCAATATTGGCAAGCCATTTCGGGCTAAGGCGCGTGTATGCCCCTACTCCCATATTCAAACCTGCTTTATGAAAACCGAAATACGTGTCGCCGTCTATCTGTGCTGCATATGACGCCCAATAGGTGCTGTTCGGATTCTATCGTGTTTCCCTATTAACCTT
>JASGJF010000041.1:0-60430 GCA_049840855.1 Chitinophagaceae bacterium
AAGGTTAATAGGGAAACACGATAGAATCCGAACAGCACCTAATCGTTGCGTTTGAATGCCTTCTGCAGGATCGCCATATTGCCTGTAAGTTTGGGGCATACACTGCCGCATTGCGCAAAAAACACTTCTATCACCAGTATCTTACCGCGCAGGTCGCTGTTAAGCCTTATATGGTCGCCAAACTGGTTGATAAAGCCAACATCCGCCACTCTGTGATAAACGGTATCAGACGGACCGTTTACCGACGCTACATTATAATAGCGGGGCATGGCCAGCTTATCCTTGCCCAGCATTTTGGCAATGATATAAAAAGAGAACGGCAGCAAAACTGCCACCGTTAATCCCAGAAAAAACTTCTTATTATTGTTCTTGTTCATTACTTAGCCTGATGATAATCGAAACGTGCAGGGTTTTCATTATTCATTGTTTTCCAGTGACCACCGTCGTACAGGAATGCAATGATGAACCAGATAAACAGCACCAGCGGCATCAGTACGATATTGCGGAACCATTTTACTTCATCGCCAAGGTGCATGAACACGCTTACGATATAAGCAGATTTCAGAACAGTGAGAATCAGGAATATTGAATTGATGATCACTTTTGAAAGGTGTGCCGAAAGGTACAAACCGCCGAGTACTTCTATCACTGTGATAACAGACAGAATAAACGTTATTCTCCAGATTTTCTTTACCTGCGCTTTACTTTCATCCGATTTTACATCGTGATGATGTGCAAGCACTCCGGAATACAATTTGGACCGATCGCCCTCGTACAGGTGCTGGATATTATTATCGTTATGAGCTCCGTGAGACATGGATTAATTATTTTATGGTTAGTTGTGAAATTTATTTTCGGATCGGTTAGAGAAGGTAGAAACAGGTAAATACGAATACCCAAACCAGATCCACAAAGTGCCAGTACAGACCCACTTTCTCTACCATTTCATAATGGCCTCTTTTGGCATAAGTACCGTTTACAGTGTTGATCAGGATCAGAATATTGAAGATAACCCCTGAAGTAACGTGCGCACCGTGGAAACCGGTAATGGTAAAGAAGAAGTTGAAGAAGTTGTTGGTAGACTGTGATAACTGAGCGGCAGTAGCGGACTCGAGCACAGCCGGCTTGAAGAAGTGATGATACACATCTTTATAAGCGGTCAGATCCTGGAAAGAACCCCACCAGGCACCCTGATGATTCAAGTGGGTCCACTCCCATGCCTGACAGCTAAGGAACGCAATACCACCGATGATGGTCCACAGCAACCATTTTACCACACCCTGACGATCATTGCAATGTCCCGCATGTACTGCAAGTACCATCGTAACAGAAGATAAGATCAGGATGAACGTCATCAGACTTACGAACATCAGCGGCAGGTTTGCCTCACCCATGAACGGAAATGAATGAAATATGTGTTTAGGATCCGGCCAGATGGCAGAAGCGAAACGCGTGGTACCGTAGAGATCAGAAATGCACTGAATGTGAAGGCATCTGACAACAGGAATACCCACATCATGATTTTTCCGTAACTCACATTGAACGGGGAACGTCCGCCACCGAACGCTTTAGGAGTTGTTGCTGTAGTTGAATGCGACATAATTTGTTAAGAAAATAAGAATTTAATTGGCTAGGTTTGCGCGCAAAAATAAAACGCTTTTTTCAGTCATCCAAATGTCTTTTTTTGTATTGGTTTACCAAAAAAAAGATAAAAAGATAGAGCCAGAGCAGGTCTACAAAGTGCCAGTAATTGGCGGCAATCGACATTCCCGTCGCACTGTACTCTTTGACATTTTTACGGAAAGAACGCAGCCATACCACCAGCAATGCGACGATACCGCCTGCGATATGCGCCAGGTGCAATCCCCATATAATAAAAAGGAATGATTCGCTTGGGTTTCCGTCCAGCCTTACCGGCTTGGAGCATGGTACAATTATAATATACTGCAGCAGTCCGAAGCACAGCCCCAGAACAAGGCTCAGAACAACAAACGCGCGGAATACCGGGATGCGACGTGCTTTTAACGCGCGCAAAGCCAGGTGAACCGTTACGCTGCTCAGCACTATCACAACTGTTGAAAACCAAAAATATGCGGCAGTTCGTAGGAACGCCAGTTGGGTTGTCCGCGGCGGACAATATACGCGCTTGTAAGACCGGCAAACATCATTGCAATACTCGCCATAGCCACATACAGCGCAAACATTTGCGGATGAATTCTCTTCCTCGTTGCGGTGCTCATTTGTTCAGTCAGGATATTTAAAGTTTGGTAAAATATAAAGCAAGCAATACCAACGGCAGGTAGACAAACGATGCGTACATCACCTGTTTGGCAGACTTAAAATCATTTTTTCGGTAGAAGTTGACAGATGCGGCAAAATACAGCACGCCGCCTGCCATCGCAATCCACATACCCCAGTTCGAGCACATATGCATCAATCGCGGGAACAAGGCCAGCGGAATCAGTACTATACTGTAGAACATACACTGCAAACCGGTAAAGCGGGAGTTTCGTTCCTGCGAGGGCAGCATACTGATACCGGCTTTCAGGTATTCGTCATACCCTACCCAACCGATAGCCCAGTAATGCGGGAACTGCCAGAAAAACTGGAACAGAAACAGCAGCCAGCCGCCCATCGCTGCGGGCCCCCAGACCTGACCCGTTGCTGCAACCCATCCCAACAGAGGAGGCAGCGCACCCGGTATCGCACCGATCAGCACGGCAATAGGATGCACGCGTTTCATGGGGGTGTAGGCAAATGCGTATAATAATAAAGAGATAAAACTCAGGATGCCGGTAAGCAGGTTGAAATAAAAACCGAGTAACGTGGCGCCGCCAAAACCGGCAATGGCAGCGATGATCCAGGCTTCCGTACGGCTCATACGTCCGTCGGGGATCGGGCGCAGCATCGTACGCCGCATCAGTTTATCACCTTCGTGCTCCAGTATCTGGTTGAGGGTATTCGCCCCCCCTGTAACAAGCAGCCCACCCAGGTACAGCACCAGCACGGGCATCAGCTCAAAAGAAACTTCCGGTGCCATCAGGTACCCGATAACACTCGAAAAAACCACCATCATCGAGAGATTGGGCTTCAGCAATTGCGCATAGTCGCGAACCTTGGAAGGAACCGCAGACGACGGGCTTTTCGCATTCAGAGTCTCTTGTTGCAAGGTAATCGTGATTTGTTAAAATAGTCTGCAAAATTAACGTGATATTCGGAATGATAAAGGTCTTTTTTTAATCGATATATGTTGAAGCAGGTCTGCTGAAACAGGCAGCTGAATCAGCAAAAAAAATCCCGACCTAAGAAAAAACTATGGGAGCTCCTGAGAAAAGGGTTTAATTTTGCGGCCAAATCATTAATACATGCACACTTTAGTTGGAAAAAAAGCTCCGATTTTTTCGGAAGAGGCCGTAGTGAACGGTTCTGAATTTGTAGAAGGCTTCTCGCTGGAACAATTTATCGGTAAGAAAAACGTGGTATTCTTCTTCTACCCACTCGATTTCACGTTTGTTTGTCCTACGGAACTGGTAGCTTTCCAGGATAAGCTGGCGGAATTTGAATCCCGTGATACTGCCGTAGTTGCGTGTTCCACCGATTCTAAATTTTCCCATTGGGCATGGTTGAATACTGAACGTAACAAAGGGGGTATCAAAGGTGTTACCTACCCGATCGTTGCCGACTATTCAAAGCTGATTTCAATCAATTACGGAGTATTAGCCGGAAAGTATACTGCCGACGGGGATAATATCTCCTTCGAAGGCAATCCTGTAGCATTCCGTGGTCTGTTCCTGATCGACAAACAAGGTGTGATCCGTCACCAGGTGATCAATGATCTGCCGCTCGGACGCAGCGTGGATGAAGCTCTACGCATGGTGGATGCGCTGAATTTCCATGAAGAGAACGGAGAAGTTTGCCCTGCAAACTGGGATAAAACAAAAGAAGGTCTGAAAACAACTGCTGAAGATATCGCCGCCTACCTGGGTGCGCATACCAACTAAGTTTTGAACTGACGATATATTAAGAAACCCGCAGTCGTGGACTGCGGGTTCTTCTTTTATACAGTACTGTAGTTTCTGCTATGCAGCGAAATATGCTTTCAGACATTCGTCTTCGGCAGTGCGCATCTCAGCCTTCTCCGCGGGCTTTTTATCGCCGAACCCGCAAAGGTGCAGCATCCCGTGAAAAATAACCCGGTGAAGTTCATTTTCATAAGACACAGAAAAGCGCTGCGCATTCTCTGCCACACGCTCCGCGCTGATGTATATTTCGCCGACAACCTCGTTTTCGTTTTCGCTCATATCGAATGTAATAATGTCGGTGTAGGTATCGTGATCAAGGTATTCCCTGTTTATCTTCAGTAGTGCCTCATCAGAGCAGAAGATGTAGGATAAGCGTACCTTCCGGATACCTTCGAGATAATGCTGTACGCGTCCGTTCAGCCAGCCGGCCAGCCGGCGTTTATTTTTCAGCCCGGATTGTATTTCCTGTTCGTAAAAGTGTGCGCTCATATAATTTGCTTATTCGCTTACCAAAACCCATATTTTCTCCGCATCTTCTTTGCGGATACTGAGATGATATCCGGCAATACGCAAAGCAAGGGGATCACCCAGGGGGGCTATCATTTCCACCCAAACCGGCTCTCCGGGTAAACAGCCCATTTCCATAAGTGTAAGGCGGAAAGCCGATTCTTCATGTTCCTGGATCATAGCTTTACTTCCTTTAGGTAAAGCCGACAACCTGACTCTTTTCTCTGACACGAGTGTGTATGCTTTTAATACGCTAAAACTCTATTGCAACATTTTTAGGCTCGGTGAAAAAGCGCAACGCTTCCCAGCCACCCTCGCGGCCTACACCTGAGTTTTTAAACCCGCCGAACGGCGTACGCAAGTCGCGCAGCAGCCAGCAGTTGACCCATATGATGCCGCTGTTTACCTGCGCAGCAACCCGATTGGCACGTGACACGTCACGCGTCCATATAGTTGCGGCCAAACCATAATCGCTTGCGTTTGCAAGCTGCAGGGCTTCCTCTTCCGTTTTAAACGATTGCAGCGTCACCACCGGACCGAATATTTCCTCCATATTGGTACGGCATTCCGCTCCAAGCCCTTCAATGACCGTGGGTTCAATGAACAGTCCATTCGCACAACGGCCTTCCGGATGGACGGCATTACCTCCGGTCAGTATACGACCGCCCTCCTGCTTTGCGAGCTCGATGCAAGACATCACTTTATCAAAATGCAATTGACTTACTACTGCACCCTGTTTACTTTCCTTATCCAGCGGATCTCCCACGGTGAGCCCTTTTACCCGTTCCAGGAATTCTGCTTTAAAACGTTCGTAGACGGATTCCTCAATCAATATTCTGCTGCCGCAAAGACAGATCTGCCCCTGGTTGGCGAAAGAAGACTGTAAAGTGGTACGCATCATCTTTTCCCAATCGCAATCGGCAAAAATGATATTCGGATTTTTACCGCCAAGTTCCAGTGATATTTTCTTGAACATAGGAGCTGCCACCGCAGCAATGTCTTTCCCCGCCCTTGTACTTCCGGTGAAAGAAACAGCTTTGATGCCGGGGTGCTTTACAATTTCACTGCCACAGGAAGGACCTGTTCCGTGAACGATGTTCAGCACACCATCGGGCATACCGGCTTCCTTACAGATGCGGCTCAGCAGGTAGGCCGTCATAGGTGTTACCTCACTTGGCTTGGCGACAACACAATTGCCTGCAGCAAGTGCGGGAGCGATTTTCCAGGAAAACAGGTATAAAGGCAGGTTCCACGGAGAAATGCATCCAACCACGCCCACAGGCTTACGCAAGGTGTAGTTGATTGCACGGTTCTCCATGCTGTGGCTCTCACTGGCAAAATGCATGATCGCCGTTGCGAAAAAACGGAAGTTTTCAGAGGCCCGCGGAATATCAACGCGCGTACTCAACGAAAGCGGCTTACCATTATCATTCGTCTCCGCCAGCGCGAGCACCTCAATATGCTCTTCAATGAGCTCGGCAATACGGTTCAATATGCGGAAACGGTATTCGTTTGAAGCATTGCTCCATGCCGGGAAAGCCTGACCGGCGGCCCGGACAGCTGCATCCACATCACCGGCATTACTGTCCGGAATGTATGCGTATACCTCGCCGGTAGCCGGATTAATATTGTCCAGGTACTGACCATTTTCCGGCGCAACAAACTGACCGCCGATATAATTCTGTATGTGTTTGGGAACTTCAAGTTGCATCATCAACAATTTAAAAGCAAAGAAGAGCAAATCCGCATGCGAATTTGCTCTCCCCTATTTACAGCACGACATTAGCGTGCAATACTTACGGAACGTAATTCGCGGATTACGGTTACTTTGATCTGGCCCGGGAATTGCATTTCTTTCTGGATTTTGTCTGCAATCTCGAAGCTCAGGCGATCGCTGTCCGCATCGGTAACTTTATCAGCTTCCACGATCACACGCAATTCGCGGCCTGCCTGAATCGCATAGGCTTTCTCTACGCCATTATATGCAGTAGCGAGGTTCTCCAGGTCTTTGATACGCTGCAGATAACTTTGCATCATTTCACGACGCGCTCCGGGACGTGCTCCGCTGATCGCGTCACATGCCTGTACGATCGGAGAAATGATATAGGTCATTTCCATTTCATCATGGTGTGCGCCGATCGCATTCACCACTGCTTCATGCTCACCGCATTTCTCTGCAAGGCGCGCGCCCAGCAATGCGTGGCTCAGTTCTGTTTCTTCATCCGGTACTTTTCCGATATCATGCAGCAAACCTGCGCGTTTGGCAAGTTTCACCACTTTCTGACCCAGCCCCAATTCTGCTGCCATAATGCCACAAAGGTTGGCAGTCTCCTTGGAGTGCATCAGCAGGTTCTGACCGTATGAGGAACGGAAACGCATTTTTCCGACCATACGCACCAGATCTTTATGCAGACCGTGTATGCCCAGTTCAATGATCGTGCGCTCCCCGATCTCCATGATCTGTTCTTCCAGCTGGCGTTTTGTTTTTTCCACCACTTCCTCGATACGGGCAGGGTGAATACGTCCGTCCTGCACCAGACGCTGCAGGGAAAGACGCGCGATTTCACGGCGCAACGGATCGAAACAGCTCAGCACAATCGCTTCCGGAGTATCGTCGATAATCAGATCCACACCCGTAGCTGCTTCCAGCGCACGGATATTACGTCCTTCACGACCGATGATCTGACCTTTTATCTCATCACTTTCGAGATTGAATACCGTGATAGCGTTTTCAATTGTCTGCTCGGCAGCTGTACGCTGTATCGTTTGGATGATGATCTTTTTAGCCTCTTTGGATGCATTGATCTTAGCTTCTTCCATGATCTCTTTCACATGGCTGATTGCCTTGGTACGTGCTTCCTGCTTCACCATTTCCACCAGTTCGGCTTTTGCGTCCTCAGCGGAGAGATTAGCTACCTTTTCAAGTCGTTTGATATGCTCTTCCTGGTGCTTTTCCAGTTCGCTGCGCTTCAGGTTCACCACTTCCAGTTGCTTGTTAAGCGTTTCGCGGAGATGATCGACTTCCTGAGATTGCTTCTGAACATTGGCCAGCTTGTCATTTACACTCTGCTGCTGTTGCTTGATGCGGCCTTCCTGTTCAATATTCTTCTGACTACGTTGTAACGTTTCTTTTTCGTGTTCGGATTTGAGTTTTAAAAATTGCTCTTTAGCTTCCAGTATTTTCTTTTCTTTAGTGGTTTCGGCAAGTGTAATTGCATCATCTATAATCTTTTTGGCTTGTTGCTCTGCTTCTTCGATGGCGATCCTTGTATTCTTCGCAAATATGCTTTTTCCGATGAATATGCCGATTACGATGGCCGCGACCGCGACCCCCGCAACGATAAGTGTTTCCTGCATTTGTTAAAAAAATAGAATTTAAATATATAATGAGTAATCTACGCAGGATTTCTCTCTGCGTATTAACGCGCTAAGGTAAAAAAAAGAATCGAAAAGGCAATGATGTTATAATAAGATTGATATTTGCGAATGGCTTGTGAGCGCTTATATTTACACCTTCATCTTTTTGCCGCGAATGATTCATAATCAGAAAGTTCTGTCCGTAACCGAATTAAGCATAAGCTTCCCTGCACAACAATTGCAGGCTGTTTCCGGAATCAGCTTCGGACTGTTTCGCGGGCGCACATTGGCTGTGGTGGGGGAAAGCGGCTCCGGCAAATCGCTTACCGCGTTGGCGCTGATGGGCTTACTGCCGAACAAAAGCGTCGCCGGGGGGGCGCGTATGTTAAAAAACGGTGATTCGGAGCTAGCGCTGGACCAGCTGGACGAACGAGCGTGGAGAAAGCTCCGGGGCAAACGTATCGGGATGATTTTCCAGGAACCGATGACTGCATTGAATCCTGTTCAGCGCGTGGGCAAACAAATTGCGGAAACCGTACGATTACATCAGCACCTCAGCCGGAAGGCGGCACGCGAAAAAGTGATCGACTGGCTGGGCAAAGTAAAACTACCGGACCCTGAAAGGCTTTTTGACCGTTACCCGCATGAGCTTTCAGGTGGGCAGAAGCAAAGAGTGATGATCGCCATGGCAATGATCAACGGACCGGATATCCTCATTGCAGATGAACCCACTACGGCGCTGGATGCTTCCGTTCAGGGAGAAATCATCCTGCTGATGCGCCGGCTACAGCAGGATTACGGAACAGCTATCTTTTTTATTACGCATGATCTCGCACTCGCCGGGAATATTGCAGATGACATAATGGTGCTGCGACGCGGACAATGTGTGGAATACGGACCAAAAGATATCGTACTGACCCATCCTGCCCACCCTTACACGCAGGCGTTGCTGAAATGCAGACCTGATGCAGGCAATAAATCGCTCCGGCTGCCTACCGTTGCCGACTTTGAACCCGGAATAGGTTATATCCCTCAACCGGCTCCCCTTTCAGTGCCGGACTATACATCTCCCCTGCTGGAAGTACAGGATTTACGGGTTGTTTTCCATAACCGAAACGGACTGTTTGGCAAAAAGCTGTTCACGGAGGCGGTGAAGGGCGTAAGCCTGAAGTTATATCGCGGCGAAACACTGGGCCTGGTTGGCGAAAGCGGCTGCGGGAAAAGCACTTTGGGCAAGGCTATCTTACAATTGATACCGGCATCCGGCGGAAGCATTCTGTTCGCGGGCCAACAACAGGTGGTTAAGGAAGACCGTTCTTTCCGCAGAGCGGTGCAACTGGTATTTCAGGACCCGTATGCCTCCCTGGATCCGCTTTTCCGTGTTCGTGACATTATTACAGAACCGTTGCGTATCCATCATTTGCTCAGCGAATCTGCCAAACAACAGAAGGCTCTCCGGCTTATGGAACAGGTGGGACTCCCTGCGGAGGCACTGGACAAATACCCGCATGAATTTTCAGGGGGGCAAAGACAGCGTATCTCCATTGCCCGTGCACTTGCGCTCGAGCCGGAAATACTGATCTGCGATGAGAGCGTGTCCGCACTGGACATCAGCATACAGGCTCAGGTGCTGAATCTGCTGAAAGACCTGCAGCAAAGGCTTGGCCTGTCTTACCTTTTTATCTCGCATGATCTGTCGGTTGTACATTATATTTCCGACAGGATACTTGTGATGGAAAAAGGACGCATTGTGGAAGAGGGTTCCGCTGATCAGGTACTGCAGCATCCGTCACACCCGTATACCCGAAAGCTTGTGGCAGCAATGCCGGAAGTGCTTTCCGGGAGTTAGCGCACCGCTCGGGACTGCACCATCCTGTACACCCGGAAGAACATCACTATATTGATAACACATACCACAGAAAGGATATAGCCTACCGTATCGAAATGCATGAGCGGACTCTCAGGTGTTGCCTGTGTTACGATCTTTCCGGCAATGGCCGCCGCCGCACCGCCCGCCATCTGTTGCAACGAAGTATTGATCGCCATAAACGCGCCCCGGTCGGGCATTGCCGGCAGAGAACTGTTCAATGCGATTGCAGGCACCACACGACCCATCACACCCATCATCATCAGCGTGTTGACAGTGGCCACGAGCCATAATGCGCTGGGCGGAAGATTGGTATAAATAATGGCAAATATGATCAGCCAGACAGATGCCACACTGAAAATATATGCTTTGTTCATTTTGTCGGAAAGCCGCCCCATGACCGGCATAATGATCAGGGCAGAAATACCAGAGATCATGAATAACGTAGGCATCTGCTCCTTAGTAAGTCCCAGGTTATTGATCGCATAAGCCGTGCCGAAAGGCATCATCATAAAGCCGCCCAACGACATCAGCGCCGTTGCCAGAAAACCGATCCGGTATTCGCGGTTGCGGAAGGTGTGCCAAAGGTGTTCGAGCGGCTTACGTGTATCCATTGACGGGGCCAGCAGATGAGCATTTACCGGACGAAGGCGTAAGAGTATCACCAGCCAAACCACAGCGGAAAAAGCAACAATAATGAAGAAAGGCGCTTCCCAACCGAGGCGGTTGGCAAAATACAGTGAAATAGGAATGCCCAGCACCTGACTTGCGCCAAAGCCCATCTGCACAAATCCCATCACCCTGCCCCGTTGCTGCGGCAGGAAGAGGTCGGTTACAATAGCCATGGAAATAGATCCGATCACACCGCCAAAAATACCGGTAACGATCCGCGCAACGATCAATGCTTCATAACTGCCTGCCAGCGCACAGCTCAGCGTTCCGGCAATAAAGCCGATGTAGAAAAACAACAGTAATTTCTTACGGTCGAAGCGATCCGCGAAACCGGCAGTAAGGATTCCCGAAATACCGGCGCTGAATGCATACGCAGAAACAACGTACCCGAACTGATCGGTACTGAGACTCATCGTTTTTATGAGCAGGTCACCCAATGGAGACATCACCATAAAATCCAGCACAACGCTGAACTGGGTAAGGGCAATCAGGGCAATAACAAGGATCTGGTAAGGGCTGAATTTTATAGGGGCCTGGGTTTGTTCCATCGGGCAAAAATAAGCTTACGGGAACACAATTCTTTTACATATAAAACAGATCGGTGAAAAATCGGTCGATTACCCTACCCGGGAACACGCAACAAGTGCTATGTGTCGGAACGCGACGGAGGGAAATCTGCAGCGGCCGAAACACAAAACTGGCCGTCGGGAACGTATTTGTGATCGTCTCCAACGGCCAGTCCGAATGCATTAAAGGCAGGTTTATGAAATTATAACGTGCTTATCGTAAAGCCATCTGGAAATCTCCGATCATCTTGCGCATATTGATCAGTCCGTACCGCATACGGCCAAGCGCTGTATTAATGCTTACGTTAGTAATGCCTGCAATCTCTTTGAATGACATTTCTCCATAGATACGCATTACAATTACTTCGCGCTGTTCTTCCGGCAGGCGCTCCAGCAGTTGGGTAAGGCCTCTTTCCGTCTGGCGGGTCTCGATATCCGGCGTACGGCTTTCCGGTCCGGCAAGGAATTCGAGCAGGTCATCACCGTTTGTCATCACGATCGGCAGGCGACGTTTGGTTCTGCGGAAATGATCCATACACAGGTTGTGAGCGATACGGCTTGCCCAGGGAAGAAACTTACCCTGCTCTGCGTACTGTCCTTCCCGCATTTTGCGGACCATTTTCAGAAAAGCGTCCTGAAAGAGATCTTCAGCCAGATACTTATCCTTTACCAGCATGTAAATGCCGGTATAAATTTTATCCTTATAACGGATAACGAGTTGTTCCAGTGCGGACTCATTGCCGTTAATGAACGCCTGCACCAATTGTGCATCTGTTGCTGATTGTGGGAGCATAGCCATATACTTCTAGTGTTGGGTTTGATGAAAACGGAAACACATCGTGCGCGTCCGGAATTTCTAACACAAAGGTTGAAGTAGAAGTATCGCTATAGAGATTGAATTTTGAGTTCGATTCAAAGATAAATACAAAAAACAATACAAACCATCACGCTTTTTCACTTTTTTTTAAAAAAAACGCAAGTCATTCGTATTCAGGTAGAAAAATCCGTTATTTGTAGTCAGGATGAGTCGCATCATTATCCATACACCCTTTAATATAGAACTCGAATTCCAATCGGCAAACGTCTGGAGGCGTGTGCTGGCAGTGTTTACAGACATCTCGCTGATTTTATGTTATCTCTTTCTGGCAGACACCCTGGTAATGGAAGGCATGGCTTTACGCGAACAGGCCTCTGCATTCGGTCGTACAATAGGTATGGCAATCGTACCGTACCTCTATTTTCCGCTTACTGAAATATTGCTGCACGGACAAACACCGGGGAAAAAACTGTTTTCGCTTAAAGTGATCGACCTGCAGGGAAATGAGCCTTCGATGAGTCAGACGGCTGTACGCTGGCTGCTCGGGTTTGGCAACTATTCGGTATTCCTGATGTCCTACCTGCGCTGGTCGGCAGGAGACTTTCTGTTCAACTTATTCATCACTTTTGTTGCGATCTGCATCTGTTACCTGCCCGATTTTATCTGTTCGCTGATGACCAATAAAGCACAGCGCATAGCGGATATTGCCGCAGGAACCGTTGTAATCGATACGCGCAGACGTTCGGATTTTTCCGAGACGATTTACCTGCATGTGCCGGAAGCGGAACATACAGTGCGCTATCCGCAGGTAATGCACCTGAGTGACCGGGATATCAACGGTATCAGGAACCTTCTGGCCAAAAAAGCTGCTTCCAAAACAGAGCAGGAATACCGTGCACGTATTGTGCAGCGTATTTGCGAGGTGCTGAAGATCGAAAACGCGGTGGAATCTGATGAAGACCTGCTACAGCAGTTGTTACAGGATTATAACCTCATGACCCGCAATCAGCAGTCATAACTGTCAGCCCAATTCCTGCTGCAAGGCATTCAGAACCAGGTATACAGCGGGACAAAAAGTTGCATTTTTCAGAGTAAGCGGAATACGCTTCAGCAATACATCTTCATCCGTATAAGGAAACCGCCTGCAATCTGAAGGACGATCTTCATACACGGAGCAAAAGTTATCTTCACCGAGGAACGGACAGGGAGCAGATTTTACCACATAGTCGTTTTCTTCATCGAGACGCAGGTAACGTTGCGTAAAATCACCCTCCTTCATGCGTAAAGCTTTAGCGAGACGCTTTATATCGGGTTGTTTGAAACGTGGGGAATAGTTTTTGCAGCAATGTGCACAACTGAGACAGTCCACCTTTTCGAAAGCAGCTTCGTGAAGATGCGGAAGGCGCTTCAGGATAGCATTCTTGTTGCCCTTTTCGAGCAAACGGCGGAATGCTTTCTGCTGCTCTGCGCTTTGCTGTTGCCAGTTAGGGGAAAGGTCAAAAGACATAACAATCGGAGGTAGAGAACGGATATAAAAAGAAAAGCCGATCTGAGAACAGATCAGCCCCTATAAACCCTATCACCATGAAAACTTCTTTATGATGGAAACAACTTTCGTTGTTTTTCATTTCTATTACAAAGTTATTCCCGTTTTTGATTTATCCAAATTTTTACAAACTTTTTTATAAAAATTTTTAGATGCCCATTTTTTCGATGATGCGTTCAAGATCCCCATCGCTGTAGAACTCTATCGTAACACTCCCCTTTCCGTTTTTCTTACGGTCCATCTTCACTTTGGTGGAGAAATGAGATGTCATGCTATCTTCAAGCCGCTTATAGGCCGGAGGCAGTTTTGCATCTGTTTTATCCGCTTTTTCGGGATGTTTGTCTTTTGCCGCCTGAAGATCTTTCACAAGTTGTTCCGTCTGGCGCACAGACAGTCCTTTCGACTGTACTTCGCGGAATACATATAGCTGCTGATCGATCAGCTCCAATCCGATAATAGAGCGCGCATGCCCCATGCTCAGGCTTCCGTCGCGCACTGCCTTCTGGATATCCGGCGGCAGTTTCAGCATACGCAGGTAGTTAGTAACCGTACTGCGCTCTTTTTTCATACGTTCGGCCACCTGCTCCTGGGTAAGGTTACATTCCTCCATCAGCATTTTGTAGCTTAGGGCAATCTCTATTGCATTCAGGTTTTCGCGCTGCAGATTTTCAAGCAGTGCGAGCTCCAGCAACTCCTGGTCGTCGCTTGCGGTGCGCACATAAGCCGGAATATCTTTCAATCCGGCCATTTTGGATGCACGCCAGCGGCGTTCTCCGGAAATGAGCTGATATTGGCCTGCATTCAGTTTTACGACAGTAACAGGCTGAATGATATCGTGTAAGGTAATGCTTTCGGAAAGTTCTTTTAGCGCCTGCTCATCAAAGTCGCGACGGGGTTGCTTCGGATTTACCGAAATGGCATCTACCGGTATACGGACAATTGTTCCTGCCGCGGGTGCAGCAGCAGGTGTACCCGCAGGCTTTGCCACCGGTGTGTTCATTTCTTCGTCAATGGTATTGAGCAAAGCACGGATACCTTTCCCGAGCGCCTGCTTTTTAGAATTTGAATTATTGGTTGCTGCCATCCTCGTTGCTTTCTAATACTTTATCTTGATTTTTAATTTTCGTCATATCATTCTTCTGCAAAATTTCTTTCGCAAGATTCAGATAGTTCGTTGCCCCGGTGCTGTCGGCGTCGTACATGAGCACAGGCCGGCCGAAGCTGGGCGCTTCCCCGAGTTTTGTATTGCGGTGAATGATCGTATTGAATACCAGTTTATCAAAATGGTTTTTGATCTCTTCGACTACCTGGTTACTCAGGCGCAGGCGTCCGTCGTACATCGTCATCAGAATGCCTTCGATCGCCAGTTTCGTATTAAGACGTGTCTGCACGATCTTGATCGTATTCAGCAGTTTACCGAGTCCTTCCAGGGCAAAGTATTCACACTGAACGGGGATGAGCACAGAGTCCGAAGCGGAAAGCGCATTTACGGTGATCAGACCCAGGGACGGCGAACAATCGATAATGACAAAATCGAAACGGTCGCCCATATCTTCTATAGACTTCCGCAAAATATGTTCACGGTTGGGTTGATTGATCAGTTCGATCTCCGCACCTACGAGGTCCAGATGAGAAGGCACCAGGAAGAGGTTCGGTGTTTCGGTTTCCAGCAACACCTGTTCCATGGGTGTTTCGTTCACGAGACAATCATACAGACTCAGTTGTATGTTCTTCAGATCGAAGCCATTACCTGTTGTGCTGTTGGCCTGCGGATCTGCATCGATCAGCAGGGTGCGGTACTCTAAAATCGCCAGACTGGCTGCCAGATTGATAGCCGTTGTTGTCTTCCCTACGCCACCCTTCTGGTTGGCAACTGAAATAATCTTTGTCATAATACTCGTTTCGGCTGATCTAATAACTATATATCCAGACTTTCGCCTATTCCCGGCAAAAGTAACTCTTTATTCGCCAATGTAAACCGGGATTTTGCATCCTCCCTGTCGATACTGATCACCGGAAATGAATCATAATGCACACCTATAATCTTATCACAATGAATCATTTCGGAACAACGAAGGGCTTCTTCTGCGTTCATTGTGTAGTTGCCGCCGATCGGTAATACCGCAAAATCGGGTTTCGCATAAAACGGGATCAGCTGCATTTCCATGGTCAGACTTGTATCGCCGGAATAGTAGAAATTCTTTTCTGCGCTACGTACTACAAAGCCGCCAGGATTACCACCATAAGATCCGTCGGGCAGTCCGCTGCTGTGTGCCGCAGGCACCATTGTTACCGTTCCGAAATCAAAAGTATATGATCCGAAATTCATCTCGTGAATCCTGGTTACGCCTTGTTTTTTCAGCCAGACCGCCACTTCCGGGGAGCAGATAATGGTAGCGCCGGTATGTTCTGCGATGGCAGCTGCGTCGCAATATGATCTCCGTGTCCGTGCGAGATCAGTATATAATCGGCACCGATGGTCTTAATATCAATATCTTTCGCAAGTGGATTAGGTGTCACAAATGGATCAAAAAGTAATTTTGTTCCGCCCACAACCACCGAAAAAGTGGCATGTCCCCAGTAAGTAAACTTCATACGCTGCGTGAGTTTTTATTTGTTTCAAAGATAGTGCCTGAGCATTCATTCTGACGCATGGCAATACGCCTGTTCCTAAAAAATTCTGCTATTTTTTTCCACAGAACGAATGACGGAAACCATAAAGCGGAAAGCCCCGTCATTGCTGACAGGGCTTCGATGTATATTGAAAAACTTATTCGCTTACAACCTCAAAAATTGCGTCGGCAATCTGTTCTGCATTCGGTTTGGAGAAATAATCCCCGTCGGTTGCGTAGGCAGGGCGATGTGCTTTCGCGGAAAGCGTACGCGGAGTAGCATCGAGATAACGGTAACCACCCTGTATTTCGATCACCTGCTGGTACATGTAGGCAGTAGCTCCTCCCGGCACATCTTCATCGATGAAGATCACACGGCTCGTCTTTTTCAGTGACTCCAGGATCACCTGGTTCAGATCGAAAGGTAAGAGGGTACGTACATCCACTACCTCGCAGGAAATACCTGCCGGAGCAAGATAATTATCGATAGCTTCCTGTATCACGCGCAGCGTGGAACCGTAAGAAACAATCGTTATATCGCTTCCCTCTGCAATCACTTCGGGAATTCCCAGCGGTATAGTGAATTCGCTCAGGTTGGAAGGAACCCTTTCTTTAAGGCGATAGCCATTCAGACATTCGATCACGATTGCGGGTTCATCGCTTTGCAACAGTGTATTATACATACCGGCAGCCTGCACCATATCGCGCGGCACGCAAAGATACATACCACGGATGCTGTTCAGGATCATACCCATTGGCGAGCCGCTATGCCAGATGCCTTCCAGCCGGTGACCGCGGGTACGGATGATAAGCGGACATTTTTGTCCTCCGGCGGTACGATATTGCAGCGTAGCCACATCGTCACTCAGCGGCTGCAAGCCATACAGCAGATAATCCAGGTACTGGATCTCTGCGATCGGCCTAAGTCCGCGCAACGCCATACCGAGCCCCTGGCCAACAATAGTAGCCTCACGGATACCGGTATCAGAAATACGCAACTCGCCGTATTTTTCCTGCAAACCGGCAAATCCCTGGTTTACATCACCGATTTTTCCCACATCTTCTCCGAACGCGAATACAGCAGGATTAGCTGCAAACAGCTGATCGAAATATTGATTGAGAATCTCATAACCATTCAGCGTTGCTTCAGTAAATACAGGCTTTACTTCCTGTACTTTGAGCGCATTGTACGCAGATTCAGATTGCTGGAATGCACTGAATTTATGGTTATTTTCTTCCTGCAGTGCCGTATAAAAATTGCGCAGCGCGCGGGTAGCTTCATTATTTGTATCGCGGCATAATGCGATCACCCGATAGAGCGTCTGCATTACGTCCTTACGGATCGGTTCTTTGATAGCCGTAAGTTTCTGTACCATAGCTGCGATATCCTGACCGGAAGCATGCCCCTGCATTACTATCTGGTTGCACAGTGTTGCCGCCTGCTGCACCTGCTCGCGGATAGGAGTAATGAATTTTTCCCATGCGCGTTGCTTCGCTTCTCTTGCCTCCTGCTTTGCACCTTCCTCCATGCTGTGTGAGCGTATCTTCATCCGCAATCTCATTGCTCACGATAAATTCACGCATTTTCACGATACAGTCCATGTCCTTTTCAAACTGCAGGCGATCTTTGCTTTTATAGCGTTCGTGCGAGCCGGACGTGGAGTGCCCCTGCGGTTGCGTTACTTCCTGGATATGGAAGATAGTCGGCACATGCGTTTCACGGATGCGCGCGATTCCTTTCTGGATACGCGAAACAAGGTCTGCATAATCCCATCCTTTGATGGTTTCAATATGTATTCCTCCCGTTTCTTCGTCCCACTGCATACCTGACAGTGCCTGAGAGATTGAGTTTTTTGTGGTTTGATAGCGGCGCGGCACGGAGATCCCGTAACCGTCATCCCAAACGAATACTGCCAGCGGCACGCGCAACACCCCTGCAGCGTTGATCGTTTCCCAGAATAATCCTTCGGATGTGGAGGCATCACCGATCGTACAGAAGATCACCTCGTCGCCGTTCCTGGTAAACTTTTCAAAACCGTTTTTCAGTTCCGGAACATTCCGGTACAACTTGGAGGCGTAAGCCATACCCAATGCACGGACCATTTGCCCAGCCGTCGGGGAAATGTCGCTTGAAGACTGCGGGGCTTTAGTCAGGTCTTTCCAGTCGCCTTTTTTCATCGATCCAGCGCGTACCATAGTGACCATTCATCATACGGCCTCCGGTGGAAGGTTCTTCCTGTACATCGGGATTTGCATACAACTGCGAAAAGAACTTTTCGATATCGCTCATACCGGTGGTGAACATCAGTGTCTGATCGCGGTAATAACCTGAGCGGATATCACCCGGCTGCATATATTTCGCAGCGGCAATCTGCGCCAGTTCTTTACCGTCTCCGAAGATCCCGAATTTGGCCTTACCTGTCAGTACCTCTTTACGGCCTATCAGACTGGCTTCGCGGCTTGCGACCGCCATGCGGTAGTCGGCAAGCACTTCACGTTTGAGATCTTCAAAAGAAATTTTCTGATGATTAGTCGCAGCAGCTTCTTTCAACATGATGTTCAGTTTCGTTTGGGGCAAAGATAATAGATATTCGCCTCCGTAAAAACGGGAGGTTTTTTCGCTAAAGTCCTTATTTAGAACGCAGTTTCACAACCGGAACGATCATTTCCTCCAGGGAAATTCCGCCATGCTGAAAGGTGTTGCGGTAATAATTTACGTAATGATTATAGTTATTGGGATAACAGAGAAACACATCTTCCTTCGCAAAAATGAACGTGGAGCTTACGTTCGGGCGCGGCAATCCCGCGAGTTTGGGATCCCGGAACGCCAGTACATCGCGGTCTTCATATTGCAGGTTTCGTCCGTGTTTGTAGCGCAGGTTGGTGGTGGTAGCCCTATCCCCTATCACTTTGCTGGGCGTACGTACTTTCTGTGTTCCGTGATCTGTGGTGATCAGCAACTGGATGTCTTTATCAGCGATCTTCCTCAGCGCGCCGAACAGGGGGGAATGCTCAAACCAGCTTTGCGTGAGCGAACGGTAAGAAGCCTCGTCCCCTGCAAGCTCTTTCAATACTTCCATTTCCGTACGGGCATGTGAAAGCATATCGACGAAGTTGTACACGATCACCGTAAGGTCATTTCGCAGGTAATTATGGATATTGTCCTCCAGCGCTTTGGCATGCTCATTATTTGTGATCTTTACATATTGCATTTTCAGGCTATCAAGGCGCAGGCGTTTCAGCTGCGCTTCAAGGAACACATCTTCGTAAAGGTTTTTCCCACCTTCATCTTCATCATTCTTCCACTCATTCGGGAATTGCTTTTTCTATATCCACCGGCAAGAGGCCCGCAAATAAAGCATTGCGGCAATACTGCGTTGCGGTGGGCAATATGCTGTAAAATGTATCTTCTTCCTCCAGCTGGAAATACTGTGACAGCAAAGGCTGAATCGCTTTCCACTGATCGTAACGGAAATTATCGATCACAACCAGGAAAGTAGGCGTACCTGCTTTGAGCGAAGGGGCTACTTTTTCTTTGAATACTTTGTGCGACAGCAGCGGCGCTTCAGACTTGCCGCTGATCCAGTCGGCATAGTTCTTTGACACATATTTAAAAAACTCGGTATTGGCTTCCGACTTCTGTGATTGCAACACTTCCATCATTTCAGTACTGCCGCTTTTGGTCATCTCAAGTTCCCAGAACACAAGCTTCCTGTAGAGTTCACGCCATTCTTCGTGGTTCGGGCGATCGTTTAAGGCCATAAACAGGTTACGGAATTCCTGCTGGTAGTTGGAGGTTGTTTTTTCCGATACCAGGCGTTTCCCTTCCATTATTTTCTTCAGCGACAACAGCACCTGATTGGGATTTACGGGCTTGATGAGGTAATCGGATATCTGCGCGCCGATCGCCTCTTCCATAATGTTTTCCGCCTCATTCTTCGTCACCATCACCACGGGCAGCAGCGGCCATTCGGCTTTTATTTTCTGCAGCACTTCCAGACCCGTCATACCCGGCATGCTCTCATCCAGCAATACCACGTCGAAATGCTTCTGCGGTATGAGTTCGAGCGCATCGTAACCATTGGATACTGCTTCAACCATGTATCCTTTGTTTTTCAAAAATAATATCTGCGATTTCAATGATTCGATCTCATCGTCTACCCAAAGTATTTCTCCGTTAATTGTATTCATAGGTGTCTGTTTTGTGTTTGGCTAAAGTAGCGCCGGTATTTTAATAGTTCATTTGTTTAACGCAAATTTGGGATGCTGCGTATCTGCAACGATACAATCCGTCGATAGTCAGCAATAATTCCGGTGATATAGATACAGAAAGTCGAATAAAAATTATTTTTGTTGCATCTCTCTAAAACAAACTTCATGTATCGATCTATCCTCCGTGCGTGTGCATTGACAACCTTGCCGTTACTGGCGGCCGGCCAGCAGCTTTCCGGCTTCCGCACCGACAACTATGCAGGTGTGAACGCCGCTTTTTTTAACCCGGCCATCTCTCCAGCCCTTACAAAGTAGATGTGGGCATTGCGGGCATGGACGGGAACATTTCCAACAAAACTGCGGCGCTTGGTTTCGGCAACAGTTATAACCTCGACGACAGTGCCGATGTGGACAAAATAGCGGGAATCAGCAAACCGAATTCACTGGTAGGACAAGTGAGCCTGTATTTTCCTTCCGTTTCACTGAAAATCAATGAGCGTTTCAGTATGGCCCTGTTGAGCCGAATGCGCGCTATTCCGCAGGTAATCAACCTGGACGGAAAACTGATACGCTCGATTAACGGCAGCGTGGGCGAAAGCGGTGTGACCATATCGCTTGATGGAAATTCGAATATGCAGATCGCAACGAACGTATTTATGGATATAGGTGTTGCCGGTTCCTATGTATTATATAACGCAGACGGACATTACTTTTCCGCAGGCGCCACACTTAAATATATCGGAGGTGTAAGCAACCTCTATATGCAACTGAACAATATCAAAGGCAGTGTTGCGATCGACAGCAACGGGAACTCTTATGTTTCGCAGGCAAGCGGATCGGCAGCTATCGGTATGGGTGGCGTGGATCTTTCAGCAGACAACGCAGGTTTCGGCATTAAAGCTTCAGGCCTTGGTGCAGATCTGGGTATATCTTATGAATACCGTGATGCTGATATGGACGAAGAGTCGGACATGCCCTACCTGTTTAAAGCCGGGCTGGCACTGACGGACATCGGAAGTATCAAATACAAAGCACAGACAGATTACACACATGCCTACGCGATCAATATTCCTGCGGGCAGCAATTTTCCGCTGAGCACATTTGACGGTGTTGCGGTTAAAGACATTCCGGCAAAAATGGACCAGTACCCCGCATACTTTCAGAAAACTTCAGGCTTAAACAACAGCACGTACCGGGTGGCGATGCCGCATGCACTGCAATTGTCCGGGGATTACCGCGCAGTACGCCATTTTTATATTGCGTTCAACGCACAGATGGCCCTGAACAACAAGTCGAAACCATACAACCCGCAGTTGCCCAGCTATTACTGGATCACACCGCGTTTTGAGACACGCTACTTTGCCGCATATATGCCCATTTGCGTGAGTACGCTCAGCGGGTTCAATATGGGACTGGGTTTCCGTGCAGGTCCGGTGTATGCAGGCTCCAACAGTTTGGTGCGTATGATAGCCGGTAATTCCCGGCAGCTGGACTTTTACTTCGGATTCCGTTTTGGCTTCCGGTACCACCAAAGCGAAGAATAGTGTGATATCTGGTTTTATATTAGCTGCTTATCAAGAAAAAAATCCAGCCTGACGGGCTGGATTTTTTAATAAAGTCGGGGTGGAAGAAAAATCAGGCGGCTTTGTCTTTGTTGCTGATCGCATTACGGGTGGCAGCACCGGTTTGTATGTAATTGTCGAAAACGGAGACAAATTCAATGTTATTGCCAAACTCTTTTACAAGGCGGTGACATTCCTCTCCCGGGCCTTCGAATCCATCAGGACAATAAACTGCTACGGCAATTACGGTCTCACCGCCGGAAGCCAGAAAATTGCCCAGTGCAGCACTAAGTGCACTACGATGTGTGGAGCCTGTTGATTGCTCATACCACGCTCCCTGATAGATGGTCCCGTTGCGTGCCATTACGGCTGCCCCCTACCGATTGGGGCAAATTGGATTTGTGAGAAGCATCTCTTGCCTTATCGGCGAGCTTTTTCTCAAATCGTCAGAAATGGTAATAATTGCGCTCATGATATATCTTTTTTATTGGTTTAGAGATAATTAGCCTTACAATATTAACCAAAAATCCCTTCCAAAAATCGCTATTTCTTGTAAAATGTATCTTTTTTCATGTGAATGGGAGCTTTTGCCGGTTGAATGGTAAATCCGCGTAACGGAATATAGCAATGCTTTCGTCTGCCGCCGGAAATCAACACTTAACCCCAAAAGATGAATCCGGTATTACCGCAACATTATTTTTGCGCGCAAACACTCGTTAAACCTTATGAATTCACAAAAATACCTTTGGGGCGTACTGCTTTGTGCTGCTTCTTTCTCCGCTTGTCAGAAAGGCAGCGACAACAGAAGTCTGATCCAGGGAAATGGCGACCGGTTTACCCAGACAGAGATCACCGATCAGAAAGTAGTACTGAATCCCGGAGGCTACGCCCCGCTCAGTTGCAGTATAGATCTGAAAACGAACAAACTTACACGTGCGACAATCAGGGTATCCGGAAAACATGGCAGCAATTCCGATGTGGTGAAGGTATTTGACGAGCTTGATTCCATACACCACCTGGATGTACTCGGTTTGTATGCGGCGTATCAGAATACGGTAGAGCTGGATCTCTATGATATCGATAATCACCTGTTGGGAAAAAGCGCCATATGGGTGCAGACGGAAGCTGCGCCCACGGTATTGCCGCAGATCACGATCAATAAATCTTCCGCTGCGCAGCGTCCGGGGATGAACCTTGTAAGCTATTGGGGAAAGAATGAAACCCGCAACGGGCAGGTTCCTTTCATATTCGATGAATACGGAGACCTGCGCTGGTATCTGGATTTCAATACGCATCCTGCGCTGAAAAACCTGGTATACGATGATGGTATGGAACGACTGCGCAACGGGAACTGGTATTTCGGCGACATCAGTTCCGGTCAGATCTATGAAGTGGATATGATGGGAAATATCCTTAATACCTGGCCGCTGCAGGCAAACGGTTATACGTTTCATCATGAAGTTTATGAGAAGCCTGATGGTAATTTCCTCGTGACTGTGACCAAAAACGGGCTGGCTACCGTAGAAGATCATATCATTGAGATCGACCGGAACACGAAAGCGATCATCAACGTATGGGATCTGCGCCAGTCATTGCAGCCCTCGCGCAATACACTTACCGCGGACATTTCCGACTGGATACATGTGAATGCGGTATGGTACGACGAGACGGATAACACCATACTGGTTTCAGGCAGAACACAGGGCGTGGTAAAGCTGGATCAGGGCAACCATGTAGTATGGATACTGGGGCCGCACCGGGGCTGGGGCATTGCCGGCGACGGAACCGACTTGAGTACAAAATTGCTGACGCCGCTGGATGCTACTGGTAATAAAATCACCGACACCTCCGTGCTGAATGGATGGACAAACGATCCTGGCTTTGAATGGAACTGGTACCAGCATGCGATCAAGAAAAACCAGGCGGGCCATTACACGATGTTCGACAATGGGGACAACCGCAACTTCAGCGGATTCGGCACGTACAGCCGTGCTCTGGAGTTTGCGATCGACCCGGTAAACCGGACTGTACAGCAGGTATGGAGTTATGGAAAGAGCCGCGGAGCCGAAACTTTTTCGCGGATCGTTTCTGATGTAGACTTTTACCCGGATGTGAACCATGTGATCTTCTCTCCTGGTGCATCGGTAGATGTTGCAGGATACTACGGCAAGATCGTGGAACTGGATTACAGCAGCCAGGCAATATTGTTTGAAGCCACCTTACGACTGGCAGGCAATCTCACCATTATTACGCATCACCGGACAGAGCGTCTTTCTTTATATCCGTGACGTCCGTTAATCCCTCAGAAGTGTGGAATGAAACTAAAACAGTAACAAAGCCCGTACCGGATGGTGCGGGCTTTGCTTTGAAAAATAAGTACTTTACGGTACATTTGGTCCTGATATTAAGCAACAACAATGTCGGGCTTTTTGCTTACTCCATATGACACAGGATATAAGATGGGAACAACGATTCTCAAATTTTAATAAAGCACTGGCCAAGCTGGCTCAATCTGTCGCGTATATTAAGCAAAACCAGGAAGAAAATAATGCGGCCATCACAGGCGGCGATGTGCTGCAGGAAATGGTCCGGGAGGGTTTAATACAGCGATTTGAATATACTCATGAACTTGCCTGGAATGTGATGAAGGACTTTGCGCGGTATCAGGGAAACAGCGAAATAGCAGGAAGCAGGGATGCAACGCGGGAAGCATTTCAATTAGGGCTTATCAGTGATGGTGCTGTGTGGATGGATATGATAGGAAGCAGAAACCGCACGTCCCACACATATAATCAGGCTACAGCAGACGAAATCTACCATAAAATAGTGACGGATTACTTTCCCGCATTTTCAGCATTTCAACAAACAATGGAAGCTAAAAAAAGTGGTGAACAAACTCAGCTATGGTAAAATGATGCGTGAGCTCGAAGACACATACGGATTATCAGAAAAAGATACAGCAATGCTGAGAAAGGTATTCTCTGCGTTCCCTGACATTGAACGAGTGCTGTTATATGGCTCGCGTGCATTAGGAACTTATACAAATAGTTCTGACATTGACCTTTGCTGCTTCGGATCGGCTATCACCTTATCCCAGGTTTTTCAGTTAGAACAGGCAATAGACGATTTGCTGTTACCCTATAAGGTAGACATATCCCGATTTAACCACATTGACAACCCGGACCTTAAAGCACATATTCTCCGGGCAGGCCAACTGTTTTACGCACGCGAAGATGTAGCTTCCCTGTAATTCAGTTTCTCCGCAGACTACGCTTGTAGTGCTGCCCACTCCTCCTTTGTAATGCGGAACACCATCCGCTGCTGACCTTTAAATACAGTTATGGACGGATCGATCTGCATACCGTTGCGGATCGCGACTTTTTGGGACGCGATGTTTCCGGGATGAATGATTGATACCAGCGAGGCGGCTCCGTTCCTAAAACCGTAATCGCGGAATAATTGCGCAGCTTCCGTTGCATAGCCTTTTCCCCAGTGTTTGTGCAGCAGGTGGTACCCTATTTCCACTTCCGGCACTCCGTTCAGCTCCTGTACCATCAATCCGCACATACCCACCAGTTCGCGGCTTTCCTTACACAGCAGCGCCTGCAGACCCATGCGCCCGTCGCTGTACCGCAGCAGCGTATGGTGCAGCACATGCCTGGTCATTTCGGTAGCGGTCATCCCGGGAATAGCGGTATAAGCCGTCGCCTGCGGGTCTTCATAATATTCCAGCCAGGCTGTTGTATCGGCCATAGTCACAAAGCGCGTGACAAGTCGCGCACTCTCCAGTCCGTCGGTGTATTGCATAGCTAAGGTGAAGCAAGTAAAGATACGTTTTCAAACATGGGTTTACCCTTAGGCATGTAACAGCGGAAAAGTGTCGTAAAAAAATCCCGCCCTGCTGACACACAGAACGGGACAAAAAAGTTCAGAGTGAAAACTAAGGCTATTCTCCGTCCAGTACCAAACGGGATATCACCATATTGAATTTACCACCTTCCAGCATCACCGCCGGCTCCATACCCCTTTGCATCTGGGTTTTGCATGTTCCGGTGATCACATACAGATCATTGTAGCTCCCTATCACCATTTCTCTCTTGAGATAAGAAATATTGCTTATTTCCACATAGTTATCGAAAGTAGTGTCGGACGTATCATAGTAGGTGCCGGAAGTATCATCCGTATCATAACTCAGAGATGCAAGCACGGAGTCGCGTGAATCATATGTATCATTGAAGCGCAGGCGCTTTCCTTTCAGGCCCATCACATCGGCATTGGTGGCGGAATGAGTATACAGGAATGCCAGTCTGATACCGGGAGAAAGAGCATTTGCAGGTGTCTGCCAACCGCCAACGTCACCAAACAGAGAGGCATACTGCGGTTCCGGATTGGCAAACTTAGTGTATTTACCGTCCAGCGTAAACTCGAAATAATAGGGACTTTCGGTGGCAGGGGGCGTAGGTGTGGTGGTTTTTTTGTCGTCTTTCTTGCAGGAAACCAAACCGGCTGAGAACAGGCCGATCAAAGCGGCTGCGCATAGTATTTTTTTCATAGAGTGGATTTTGAATGCGCAAGATATTGCAGTTCAGAAACAATTGCAATAGCTTAGTGTGTATTTTGAAAAGCATCCTCTGTAAAAACTGAATATGTCCGGATTTAAAATAAGCACTCCCGATAAGCGGGAAATACATTTCGACCTATACCTCGATGCGGCTCCGGCAACATGTGAGGCATTCCTGGGCATTCTTCCGTTTACAAGAATTTTTTATCATGCCCGGGTATCCGGCGAGGAAATATGGATAGACGATGTGCCACCGCTGCATATCATTCAGGAAAATGCATCTGTATTTACCGAACCCGGCGAAGTAGTGTTTGGTCCTGCTGCGCCGGCACGCTGCAAAACGGCTAATTGCTTCGGCATTTATTACGGAGCAGGAAAGGGCCTGGATGCCTGCAATATTTTCGCGCGGGTACGCGAAAGCGACCGGATATTGCTAAGGCAACTGGGGGAAGCAATCTGGAAGCATGGTGCACAGGAACTTACCCTGTCGGCAACCTGACTGCTGTTCAAACAAAAAGGCCTGCATTGCTGCAAGCCCTTTGTTCTCCTATTGCTACGCAATAAGAACTGTTCCGCTATTTTACGGGCGACTGTTTATCGCGGGTATAATCTGCCAGATTTTCATCCGGTGTAAGATTACCCACAGCCACCTGAATTTTATTGTCCCATCCGGAGATCACCATGTCATCTCCGTTCGTCAGTGCAGTGTAGCCGTCTTTAGCCACATCTGCCGGATCGGCAAGCTTGCTCATGTCCTGTGTGATCTTAGAGGACATCATATGAGCCTTGTTGAAGAAGTCTGTACGGGTGGCGCCCGGCAGCAATGCAGTTACTGTTATACCGTGCTCTTTCACTTCACTGCGCAGTGCTTCCGTAAAGGAATGCACAAAAGCTTTGGTAGCATGATAAACCGCCTGCCAGGGCCCCGGTGCTTTAGCCGCTACGGAGGACAGGTTGAGTATTTTCCCGTTTCCTTTGCGAATAAAATCCTGAATGAAATAATAGGTAAGACTTACCAGCGAACTGTTGTTGAGCTGCATGATCGATAAAAGGCGTGCGAGATC
This sequence comes from Chitinophagaceae bacterium, assembly GCA_049840855.1. Taxonomy (GTDB): domain Bacteria; phylum Bacteroidota; class Bacteroidia; order Chitinophagales; family Chitinophagaceae; genus Rurimicrobium. Next base: position 27,366 of record JASGJF010000041.1, read on the forward strand.
CGATTCTGCAAACAGTCCGTACTGACCCTGACCTGCATTATTTACCAGCACATCTATATCTATACCCTTCCCTTTCACAGTCTGGTAAAGTGACTGTGCTGCCTTCGGGTCAAAAAGGTCGCAGGGAATGGTGATCGCATCGCGCGCGCCTTCATGCTCCAGCAACGCTTTCGTGCGGGTGCTTCTGCTTCGCTTCTTGCTGCGATCAGCACCCGGTAATTGTCTTTTGCAAACAGGCGCGCGAGCTCCACTCCTATTCCGCAAGTGCCGCCTGTGATCAATACTGATTTGTTTTCCATAATTGTCGTTTTAAAAATCTTCCTGAAACTCTTTCGTTACCGCTACGGTAATTATGGTTCAAAATTGCGGTACGGAACGACTCGCGGCATTGCAGCATTTGCTCCGAAATTTTATACGATTAGCGTTATGCCTGACCGGTAATTATATAAACTACACTGTGCAATACTGTAACACTGAGCAAACCGCTTGTATGGTCCTTTGCTGTGTTATCAGAAAACCACAAAACCTGTTACATATGCCTACTGCTAAAACTGCAAAACCCGCTAAAAAAAACACAACCCGCAATGCATCAGCTGCAAATGCCAATATGGATGCCGCTTTGATGAAATTTTTCACGGATGAGCTTAAAGACATTTACTGGGCTGAAAAACACCTTGTAAAAACCCTGCCTAAGATGAAAAAAGCCGCTACTTCCAAAAAGCTCGCCGATGCGATAGCAAATCATCTTGAGGAAACAAAAGGCCATGTGGCAAGATTGGAAAAGGCGTTCGAACTGTTGGGAAAAAAGCCGCAGGCAAAAAAATGTGATGCAATGGAAGGGATTGCCAAAGAAGGCCAGAGTATCATTGAAGAAACTGAGGATGGAAGTGCGACTCGTGATGTAGGCATCATATTAGCGTCCCAGAAAGTAGAGCACTACGAGATCGCAACGTATGGCGGATTGTCGCAACTGGCCAGAACACTCGGCCTTGACAAAGTAGCTGCACTGCTGGAGCAAACGCTTGAGGAAGAAAAAAATGCAGACAAAACATTATCCGGTATCGCGAAGAACGATATCAATTATGAAGCTGCCGGCGAGGAAGCTGAATAAACGCAGCCATTGAAGCATTACCCGACCAACTCTCTTTTCTAAAACCAAACAATATGGCATCCAAGAAACCAACACAACGCGCTGTTCCGGATACGAAGGATACAGAAAATATAAAAACGGAGCAATTGAAGCCCCATACTGCAAATGCGGATAATGAGCTGATGACCACCGATCAGGGTGTGCGGATCAATGACGATCAGAATACGCTGAAAGCAGGTGACCGTGGTCCTTCCCTGATGGAGGATTTTATCTTCCGCGAGAAGATGACGCATTTTGATCATGAGCGTATTCCCGAACGCATTGTGCATGCGCGCGGCACAGCTGCCCACGGAGTGTTCCGTGTATATGAATCACAGTCCGCGCTCACAAAAGCTGCTTTTCTGAATAACCCTAAAGCGGAAACGCCTGTGTTCGTGAGGTTTTCGACCGTAGCGGGTTCACGCGGCTCTTCAGACCTGGCCCGTGATGTACGTGGCTTTGCCGTGAAGTTTTACACGCAGGAGGGGAATTTTGATCTGGTAGGTAACAATATGCCGGTTTTCTTTATCCAGGATGCGATGAAATTTCCAGATCTGATCCACGCGGCCAAACCGGAACCGGATAATGAGATCCCGCAGGCAGCCACTGCACACGATACCTTCTGGGACTTCATATCGCTGATGCCAGAAAGCACGCATATGATTATGTGGGCGATGAGCGACCGAGCGATTCCGCGCAGCCTGCGTATGATGGAGGGATTTGGGGTGCATACATTCCGGCTGGTGAATGAAGCCGGTCTGTCTCATTTCGTAAAATTCCACTGGAAGCCATTGCTGGGTGTACATTCGGTATGCTGGGACGAAGCGCAGAAGATTTCCGGAAAAGATCCGGATTTTCATCGTCGCGACCTTTGGGACGCGATTGAGAGCGGGAACTATCCGGAATGGGAACTGGGTATTCAGGTAATCCCCGAAGCCGATGAACATAAATTCGATTTCGACCTGCTCGACCCGACCAAAATCGTACCGGAAGAACTGGTACCCGTACAACTCATAGGACGGCTTACACTCAACCGTAACCCAGACAACTTCTTTGCCGAAACGGAACAGGTAGCCTTTCATGTCGGCAATATAGTGCCGGGTATCGACTTCACGAATGATCCGCTGATGCAGGGAAGACTGTTTTCATACACCGACACACAGCTGATACGGCTCGGCGGACCCAACTTTCACGAGATACCAATCAACCGGCCTGTTGTTCCTGTGCATAATAACCAACGTGACGGATTTATGCGTCAGACCATAAACAAAGGAAAGGTCAGCTACAGTCCGAATTCACTGGGCGGTGGCTGCCCCTATCAGGCGGGCAGAATGGAAGCTGGCTTTACTGCTTATCCGGAACGCATAGACGCAGAGAAAGTGAGGAGACGCAGCCCGAGCTTTTTTGATCATTTCAGTCAGGCGCGCCTGTTTTTCAACAGCCAGTCCGAAGCAGAAAAAAACCACATTATTGATGCCCTGAGCTTTGAGCTCGGTAAAGTGCAGACGATTGCGATACGTGAACGTATGCTGTATACCTTATCCCAGGTGGATAAAGGCCTTGCGGCTGACGTGGCTTATGCGCTTGGACTGAAAATCCCTTCTGAAGTGCACCCTCCGCTAAATCAGAGCATTCCGGCGGATGGCAAACCGGAAGTGTACCAGCCTACAGACAAGCAGATCAAACTGCAGCGTTCGGAAGCATTGAGCATGGCCAATACCGTTAAAAACACGATCCGGACGCGCAAGGTTGCTATCCTCGCGTCAGATGGAGTGAACGAGGCTTCGCTAAACACGATGAGTCAACTGCTGAAAGACGAAGGCGCCGTTGTGGAAATTATCGCACCGCGCCTGGGCATGCTGCAATCGGAAAATGATGAGGTGATCAGTGTGCATCAGAGCTTCCTTACCGCTTCTTCTGTGTGCTACGATGCTGTTTATGTACCCGGCGGAACAAACAGTGTGGCTACGCTGGAAGCTGATCCGGACGCGATCCATTTTCTCAATGAAGCATTCCGGCACTGTAAAGCAATTGCTGCCGATAATGATGCCAGACAGGTTTTGGAAGCTACTTACTTTTCAAGAAAACTGCCAAAAGACGGAACCGAGTCTGTAATGGACGAGGGGATCATTATAGATGCGGATGCAAACGTGACAGGCCGGGAATTTGTCCGGGCCATTGCGCAGCACCGTTTTTGGGACAGAGAGCAGGTGCGTAAAGTCCCTGCCTGATCCTGAAAATATTCCGGTATAATAATATCTCGTGTTTCACAATCAACACCCTTATACCGGAAATTAAAGAGGGTAAGATGATGAGGTCCAACCGATTCATCTGCCCCTTTTTGCTTTTGCATAAATTACTTTCTTACATTTGTGTCGTGAAATGGATCTGCACCTTATTGGCTCTGCTTGTACTGACCTTGTCGGTACAGCCGGTGTGTGCTGTTGTTTCTCAGGGAGATAATTGTTGTGCGGTTTATGGCAGCGGTGATGCAGTATGTGATGCACAGGAAGATGCTGCAGACCACAGATCATCTGATTGCAACAGTGGTTGCAACCCTTTTCAGATATGCGCCTGCTGCGCCTTATCTATTGTTGCTCCTCCCCACCCTTTTACGATTACTTCTTCTTTTATAGGCGTGCCTTCACCCGACTGGTCGCCGCTGTATGTACGGCTGGGCGATGCACCTGCTTACGGCTTCTGGCAGCCTCCGCGTATAGCCTGATTTTTTTATTGCTGCGCAGTATGATATATCTGTATCTGCGCTATCTTTTTTTATTTACCGGTATTGCCTGCGTCATTTTTGCTATGATGCTGTAACAGGTACTGTACCGGAACCTATCCAAAAAATTAAAGACAATGAACAAAATCAGCATTTTCCTGACAACTCCTTTTTTTCTTTGTCTGTTCTCTATTGCCACAAAAGCACAACAGACAGACAGTCTCAGAACAACAACCATCACTGTAGCCAACCTGCATTGTAATAATGATATGCCCACCATCAAAAAGCAATTGCTGAATCAGGATGGCATAGACGAAGTGAGCTTCACCGAAATACACGGAGACAGATCCTCTTTTACGATCTCCTACCATACGGCTGCCACCAGCGAGCAGCAGATAAAGTCGGCAATAGAGGCAACTCCGGGCTGCGACGATCCCGCTTCCCGGCCCTACAAGGTAAAACAGGCAAAACCCTCTAAAAAGTAAGTGTCATGATCAGAGCAATAGCAGGTATTGCGTTGCTGTTGATCCCCGATACGCTGTACGCACAAACCATCAGCGGCAAACTATTCGGTGCTACCGAAACCGGCAGGGAAATACTGCCCGGCGGCACCCTGCAACTGATAGGCAACGGAGCAACAGTCAGCGCCAATGAGAATGGTGTATTCATACTCAATGCCGACAGCGTCAGCGACAAAAGGATCATAGCAAGCGAACCCGGATATATTACGGATACCATTGACCCGGGTCAGAGGACCTATCTGTCCGTTACACTCCGCAGGAATGCCCACACACTGAAAGGGGTGACGGTGAAAGACAGCCGCACGGCATACCTCGCAAACACTGCGGTAAAAACCGAAGTGATCACCCAGCGGGAATTATCCAAAGCCGCCTGCTGTGACCTTGCGGGGTGCTTCGGTACGCAGGCTTCGGTGCAGCCGCAGACAACCAATGTGGTAACGAATGCGCAGGAACTGCGTATATTGGGGCTTTCGGGGGTGTACAATCAGGTATTGTTCGACGGATTACCGATGATACAGGGGCTTACCTACACCTACGGTATCAGCACTTATCCCGGCACGGTAGTAGACAATATTTACGTATCGAAAGGAACAACTTCCGTACTGCAAGGCTACGAAAGCATCTCGGGCCAGATCAATCTTGAGAGCAAACAGCCGGATAAAGCGGAACAGCTTTACCTGAATGCATATGCCAACAGTTTCGGAGAAGCACACTTCAATGCAAACGTTGCCGGCTCTGTCGGTAAAAAGAAGCGTTGGCATTCGTTACTGGCGCTGCATTCAGTACAACCGGCGGCAAAGGTGGACGGGAATCATGACGGATTCCTGGATCTTCCGCAGCTTAAACGCTATATGGCTTACAACAAATGGCGGTATGGTAATGATAAAGAGCGCGGTCTATATATGCAGACCGGATTACGCATCGTGCAGGAATCGCGTACAGGCGGACAAATGGGTTTTGATGCGGTTCGGGATTTGGGCAGTAATACCGTATATGGTCAATCCGTACATTATACGCAGCCTGAAGCATATCTCAAAAGCGGTTACCGTTTTTCCTCCCGCCATGCAATAGCGTTTGCCGCGGCCGCTTATTTCCAGGACCAGCATTCCTGGTTCGGCACAACGAAGTACGATGCCCGGCAACGGTCTGCCTACCTGAACCTGCAGCACGAGTGGCAATGGCACAGACGGCATTCGCTCAAGTATGGAGTAAGCTATCGTTACCAGCGGCTGGAGGAACAGATCGGTTTTTCGGACAATTCGCTCGGCAGAAGCTTCGCCGGGCATTACCAGACATCTCTGTCTGTTCCGGGGGCATTTGCAGAGCATACTTTACGCTGGCGCGACGAGCGGATCGTACTCATTACGGGTGCGCGTATCGACAGGCACCAGGTGTGGGGTACGTATTTTACTCCCAGGGCAATGCTTAAATATGCCTGGAATAACCGGCATACCTTCCGCGCTTCGGCCGGCAGCGGCTGGCGACAGGTAAACCTGTTCAGCGAACAGATAAACCTGCTGGTCGGTTCGCGCGATGTAATATTTACGGAGGCGTTGAAGCCCGAACAGGCAATGAACTGGGGAATGAGCCATACGTACCGCTTCGACTGGGGAGCTATGGTTAGCGGAACGCTGAGTGCCGACTTTTACAGCACGCATTTCCGCAATCAGTTTTTTCCTGATTATGATACCGACCCGACAAAGGCTTTTATCCGCAATTTTGAGGGAGTGTCGCGCTCCAACGGACTGCAGGTAGAAGCATCGCTGGTATTCTTCAAGCGACTCGAATTCCGAACAGCTTATAATTACCTGGATGTGTACCGGATAGAAAACGGCAGTAAAATACTGCTGCCCTTCAACCCGAGGAACCGGGCAATGGCCGCACTCTCCTACCGGACAAAGCAGGACAGGTGGCAGGCAGATTTAAACGCACACTGGTTCGACCGGATGCGCCTGCCCAACACCAGCAGCAATCCCGATGCCTATCGCCGGCCCGCCTTTTCGGTGCCGTATGCCACGGTGAACATGCAGCTTACATTCCGGTACCGGAAATCGCTGGACATTTATGCGGGCTGCGAGAATGTTGCCAATTACCGTCAGCCCAACCCGATTATCAGCGCAGATAACCCTTTCGGAAAGTACTTCGATCTGTCATCTGTATGGGGACCTACGAGAGGCCGCGAATTATATATCGGTGTGAAATATCGTATTCTTTAGTTAAATGCCGGGACAAAATGTTCCGGCTTTTAACTTTGATCAGGCAGTCGCATCATCCATAAATACTTTTAAAAAAGCAACACATGAAATCAGCCAAGCTGCAATTACATTTACCCGCTCCTGTATTACTGAGCCTGGCACTGCTGCTTACAGGACTGATACTGGATTATTTCGTTCATCCGGCTTTCTTCACCGGCGTTGTGCGGATCATCTGGTATGGCATCGCTTATATCCCGGTAGGATACCCGGTGGCAAAACAGGGCTTCACGCTCCTGCTGAAAGGCGACGTGTTTACCGAATTTGTACTGATGACGATTGCGACCCTGGGCGCATTTCTGATAGGAGAATACCCGGAGGGCGTTGCTGTCATGCTGTTTTATACCATTGGCGAGCTGTTTCAGGATGCAGCGGTACACCGCGCCAAACGCAGTATTCAGGCTTTATTGGATATCCGTCCGGAAACGGCGATGCTGCAAACAGCTCGTGGTTTTGAAACAGTAGATCCTAAAAATATAGTTGTCGGCGACATCATACAGGTGAAAGCCGGCGAAAGGGTTCCTCTGGACGCAGCAATGCAAAGCGAAGATGCACTGTTTAATGCGGCCGCGCTTACCGGCGAAAGTAAACCCGTGCGGGTAACTACGGGCGGACAGGTGCTGGCAGGAATGATAGTGCTGGATAAGGTAGTGGAACTGAAAGTAAGCAAACTTTATAAAGACAGTGCACTGGCTCGTATCCTGTCACTCGTACAGGAGGCTACCGGCCGCAAAGCGAAAACGGAACAATTTATCCGTAAGTTTTCCCGTATTTACACACCTATTGTGGTATTGCTGGCCTTGTGCATCACAGTCCTCCCATGGCTGCTTGTGCAGGATTATGTGTTCCGTGATTGGTTGTACCGGGCCCTGATTTTCCTCGTGATCTCCTGCCCCTGCGCATTGGTGATTTCCATCCCATTGGGCTATTTCGGCGGTATAGGAGCTGCTTCAGCGAACGGCATTTTGTTCAAAGGATCAAATTTTCTGGATCTGCTTACGGAAGTGAATACAATTGTAATGGATAAAACCGGTACGCTTACCGAGGGAACATTTACTGTGCGGGAAGCAAAATCATTTGCACAGGCACCCGAAAACTGGCTGGCAATGGCCGCAGCGCTGGAAGCCTCATCCACACACCCCGTGGCGCAGGCTGTTTCTGTGTATGCCGGCGATCAGGCAAAAGACCTTACAATAGCAGATATACAGGAGATCGGCGGAAAGGGATTGAAAGGAATAGTAGACGGACAGGAAGTTTCAGCCGGCAACCTGAAGTTGATGGAACAAATGCAGATAGCCGTGCCGGAAGAGCTGCGCCGCATAAGCGATACATTTGTGGCAGTAGCGGTTAATGGCAAAGTTGCGGGCTACTTTACTATTGCAGATAAGGTAAAAGCAGATGCGGGGCCGACCGTGGCAACGCTGCAGCAAAACGGTATCCGGGTGGTGATGCTGTCCGGTGATCGCCAGGCAGTGGTAGATAAGGTGGCGCTGGAGCTTGGGATTACAGAGGCGTTCGGAGACCTGCTACCGGAAGACAAAGTGAGCCGGCTTGAAGCCATTAAGGCAAAACCGGGAACCCTGTGCGCTTTTGTGGGGGACGGGATCAACGACGCTCCCGTGCTGGCACTCAGCGATGTGGGCATTGCGATGGGCGCACTCGGAAGCGATGCCGCAATAGAAACCGCAGATGTAATCATTCAGACCGATCAGCCTTCACGCATTATCGGGGCCATAAAGATCGGCAAGGCAACAAAACGGGTGGTCTGGCAGAATATTATTTTCGCATTTGCGGTAAAAGCAGCGGTTCTGGTATTGGGAGCTGCCGGCGTTGCAACGATGTGGGAGGCCGTATTTGCGGATGTGGGGGTTGCACTGCTGGCGATCGTAAACTCCGGCCGTATACAGCATATGAAGTTCGCATAACGGATATGATCGTAAAGTAATCTTTTGCAGTGCTTTTTTCCCTTTAAATTAAGAATCAATTGTTCGCTGAGCGAACTAATGATGTACATTTAATACAACAAAATTACTCCCAATGGCAGCAATCCACCCTCACGTTAATTTCAACGGAAATGCGGAAGAAGCATTCAATTTTTACAAATCGGTATTCGGCGGCGAGTTCGCGAACATTGTACGCTTTAAAGATATCCCGGGAGCCGGGCATGTACAGGAGCATGAAATGAACAATATCATGCACATCGCTTTGCCGATCGGCGTAAATATGCTGATGGCCAATGATGTGCCGGAAAGTCTGGGTCGTGTGAATGAACTGGAGAACCGGTCAAAAATCGTGATCACCGCCGACAGCCGGGAAGAAGCGGATAAACTGTTTCATGGACTTTCTGCGGGAGGCGATGTGGAAGTACCCATCGGTGACAGTCCCTGGGGATCTTATTTCGCGATGTTCCGCGATAAATACGGCATCGAATGGATGATCGATTTTATGCCCGACAGAGCATAACAATTTTCATATGGAATACAATTCCCGCACTGGCAGTGCGGGAATTGTATTGATCCAAACCGAATGACTTTCCGTGTCTATGTCGGGAAGGCGTGCGCAGCTAATTTAATTGACCACAATCCTTTCCCTCCAATACCCGAGGTACCCAGGCAACCCGCTTTTATTGCTTAATCAGCTTAGTGGTGTAATGCTGACCGGATGCCGTATTCAGCTGTAATAAGTAGATGCCCGCGGGCAATCCGCTTAAGGATACAGAATAAGACTGATCGGATGTAGTTCCGTTAACCACAAGCTGACCCAGCGTATTGATCAGACTCACCTGTGTAGTCTCCCTCATACCGTCGATCATCACAAAGTCCTGTGCCGGATTTGGGTATACGCGTATTGTTCCGGTAATGGATTCCCCTATACCAGAAGACCCTGTTACCTGCTCGCAATACACATCGCTGCCACAGCGGTTGTACACCACCACACAGGCGGTATAATTATCCGTAGCAGAAGCATATGTATGGGTAGCAGTATTTCCCCGCGCCTCTGTTCCGTCGCCAAAATACCAGACCACACTGTCTGAAGATGCAGTGCCGGTAAAGGTGAACTTTGCCAGAGCGCTGCCGGTGGTCTTGGCATAGGTGTAGGTTGCAGTAGGTGGTATCGTACAATCACAATTATCCCGTCCGTACTTCGCAATAAACACATCTGATTGTCCCCCTACGGAAACAAGGGTGCTGGGGCCTACTTTCATATCGTTCTCTGTCAGGAAACCGCCACCGGCATAAAAATTACTAAACCTATCAACAGCCAAATTTGAAGGAGAGAGATAGCTTGCGTCTATTTTACAAGCAATAGTATCTGCACCCGACACGGAGCCTGTCATCGAATTAAAGGTGATAAGGTATGGGATATAAGATGATGCCCCGCTTGACCAATTAAAGCTGTAGGAGCCCCAAGTAATCTGACCGACAAAGTCCCCCATTAAACCCACGGTATTTCCCTGCAGTATAATATTATATACTCCTAAAGCATAGCGATTAGAACCGTTGCTGGTCCAGACTGTCTTTCCTGAACTGTCCAATTTCATTACAAAAGGGGCATTTGTGTTGGTCGGGCTTGGACTAAGCGTATTGAGGAATGTGTAACCGTTAAATACCTCACCGGGCTTTCCGCTTCCACCAAGATAAATATTACTATACTTATCGATTACCGGACGCCCCGTTATACCAGACCTGATCGAATTATTTAATTTCAGCCATTCCATATTCCCTTTATCATCGAAACGGCTCAGAAAACAGGAGTTTTTGATCATGGTTCCACCCAGAGATAAACTGTCTTCGCCTGTAAAACCTTTCTGAAGATAACCAGCCAGGTAAAACTTATTTCTTTTTGCATCAAAGGCCAGTCTTGCGTTATCATAGCCCTGATTAAATACGCCGTTACGGGACGGACAGGCCATATCCATCCTGTAGCCCCGTACAAAAGCGCCGGTATAATTATACACCAGCATATGGTAGCTCATACCAGGATCGGTCACTACATATGCTCCATTCGCAAATGCGCCGGGACTTAAATACGACAAGACACAGATTTCTCCGTCCTGTCCTATTACCATTTCTACAGGGACAGATTTCAAAACTACGGGACTTCTTCCATATACATATTTTAGCGTATCCGGCTCGGGCGTTCTTACCCATTGGTATGCGCCGGAAGTATCATATTTCACCAGGAAAAAACCCTGGTTATTCTGTATAATAGCACTATCCGTGTCAATGTGCAATGGTCCGAAATCCCCCCCTGCGTATGTGTAGGGAATAGACCAACCAGTAACATACACACCTCCACGATTATCTGTTTTTAAGGCCACACCAATATCGGTTACAGACTTAGTACCAATCAATTTAGACCAACGGTAAGTGCCTTTGCAGGTGAAGCTGGTCAGCAGGATTTCGTCGTAACCATAATTAGGGATATTATGACCGTCTACATCCGTTTTAGCCGGAGGGATAATACTTCCCTTACCATACACCCGGGCCAGGGTGTAGACATTCCCGTTATAATCGGTGGCCATATCGATGGTATTTTCATACTTGCTACCTCCGGGGCCTGATTCGTCAAAATCGCTGCCAGCACGTTTGCCCCACTGCCACTCTGACCCGGACACAGCAGGCTGGATAACAACAATACGGACGTGGTGCTGACCGTAAAAATTATTTTTTTCATTTATTGGCGCTTGGTTGGTGTTCGCCGATACATTACAATACTGTTGTTGGTAACAGTTAGAAAACGGAATGCGTTCTTCCACACCGTTTACTTAACTCATTTATTGCTTAATCAGCTTAGTAGTGTAATGCTGACCGGATGCAGTATTCAGCTGTAATAAGTAAATGCCCGCGGGCAATCCGCTTAAGGATACAGAATAAGACTGATCGGATGTATGTTCGTTAACCACAAGCTGACCCAGCGTATTGATCAGACTCACCTGTGTAGGCTCCCTCATACCGTCGATCATCACAAAGTCCTGTGCCGGATTTGGGTATATGCGTATTGTTCCGGTAATGGATTCCCCTATACCAGAAGACCCTGTTACCTGCTCGCAATACACATCGCTGCCACAGCGGTTGTACACCACCACACAGGCGGTATAATTGTCCGTAGCAGAAGCATATGTATGGGTAGCAGTATTTCCCCGCGCCTCTGTTCCGTCGCCAAAATACCAGACCACACTGTCTGAAGATGCAGTGCCGGTAAAGGTGAACTTTGCCAGAGCGCTGCCGGTGGTCTTGGCATAGGTGTAGGTTGCAATAGGTGGTACCGTACAATCACAATTATCCCGTCCGTACTTCGCAATAAACACATCTGATTTACCACCCACGGACACAAGGGTGATGGGGCCTACTTTCAAATTGTTCTCTGTCAGAAAACCGCCGCCATTGTAAAAGTTCCCCATACGATCCGCAGCCAATAACCCCGGAGTGATATTTCCGTCAATCTTCGCAGCTAGCGTATCTATGCCGAACACGGAGCCGGTAATCGAATTGAAGCGAGCAAAATAGGGAATATAGGAGCCGCCGACAATCCAAAGAAATGAGTAAGAATCCCAAACCATATTGCCAACATACTGGCTATTTAAACCAATGACATTTCCTGAAATTGAAAGTCCCACTGCAGTTCCAGCCGCAGCATTAGTTGTATTGGTTTTTGTCCAGATTGTCTTCCCTGAGCTGTCTAGTTTCATGACAAATCCCACAGTACTGGTTCCAAAACCCATAGGATTGGTAAAAGTATAACCATTAAAAGTATTACGCGCACTTGCTACACCAGCTATATAGACATTACTATATTTATCGATTACCGGACGGGTTGCAATACCCGCGCTATTTAATGTAACCCAAGTATTCTCTTTTAGCCATTCCATTTTTCCTTTATCGTCGAAACGACTCAGGAAACACGAGCCTTTAATAAAGGTTCCTCCTAAAGCCAGACTATCCTCGCCCACAAAACCTTTTTGAAGCGTGCCTGCCAGATAAAACTTATTTCTTTTTGCATCAAAGGCCAGTCTTGCGTTATCATAGCCCTGATTAAATACGCCGTTACGGGACGGACAGGCCATATCCATCCTGTAGCCCCGTACAAAAGCGCCGGTATAATTATATACCAGCATATGGTAGCTCATACCGGGATCGGTCACTACATATGCTCCATTCGCAAATGCGCCGGGACTTAAATACGACAAGACGCAGATTTCTCCGTCCTGTCCTATTACCATTTCTACAGGGACAGATTTCAAAACTACGGGACTTCTTCCATATACATATTTTAGCGTATCCGGCTCGGGCGTTCTTACCCATTGGTATGCGCCGGAGGTGTCATATTTCACCAGGAAAAAACCTTGATTATTCTGTATAATAGCACTATCCGTGTCAATGTGCAATGGTCCGAAATCCCCCCCTGCGTATGTATAAGGAATAGACCAGCCAGTAACATACACACCTCCACGGTTATCTGTTTTCAGCGCTACGCCAACATCCCCCCCGGCTTTAGTGCCTATCAATTTAGACCAACGGTAAGTGCCCTTGCAGGTGAAGCTGGTCAGCAGGATTTCGTCGTAGCCGTAATTAGGGATATTATGACCGTCTACATCCGTTTTAGCCGGAGGGATGATGCTTCCCTTACCATACACCCGGGCCAGGGTGTAGACATTCCCGTTATAATCGGTGGCCATATCGATGGTATTTTCATACTTGCTACCTCCGGGGCCTGATTCGTCAAAATCGCTGCCTGCACGTTTGCCCCACTGCCACTCTGACCCGGACACAGCAGGCTGGATAACAACAATACGGACGCAGTGCTGAACGTAAAAATTATTTTTTTCATAAATAACATTTATTGGTACTTAAAGATACTTAATTTTTAATAGAAAACAACCCGGAAGACCAATGTCCACCGGGTTGTTTATTAACTAAAATACAGGCTGACTAGTGCGTCACTGACAATTTACTGCGCAGGGACACTTTATTGTCCTGGCGTAAAATTACCTGGTACAAACCGGAACTTAACTGATCCAGTTGTAGTGTGAGCGTACCGGTAGCTTCCTGCACTCCTGTGCGACTAACCAATTTTCCGGTCATATCGTACACCTCAACAAAACGGTGTACAGATTCGCCTACAAAGCCGTAGTCCACACGAACCATATCCTGTGCAGGATTGGGTGCCAATATCAGCTTAGCTGTCGCTGTAGTTGTGATCGTTTTTTCCATTCCGTCTTCGGTCAGGCGAGCCAGCGAATTGTCGCAAGGCGCTGTGGTAAACGTCACAAAACGGGTTATGAGGCATATGCTTCCATCCGGCATCGTCACCCTGAGCGTCAGCGTATCGGTAAGCCCGCTGAAACCGGGATCGGCTATGTAGCGGAACGTCGTTGGTACCGGCGGCGCAGGCAGACTACCTCCTGAAGGAAGTACCACACCATGTTTGGCCGAGATGCTGTATGGTCTGCCCGGAGGAGGTCCGGACAGGTCGCCCAGCATGATATTGATGTAATCTCTGCACAGCGGCATTGAAATATGGGAAGTGCCGAGTACATCAAATATCACATTGTTGCCACAGATCGGAGGACAGGGAACAAACGTTACGTCCATATCCTCGCTTGTGTCTGCGCAATAGGTATTTGCCAATGCCAGGTTGTACGTACCCGGTGCACTGACGGTGTAATCCGGCACGAGTCCGCCACCGCTTACATCCGCCGTGCCGTTTTTGATCCAATCGTAATGGCTGAAAGATGCAGTGGGTCCCAGCAGCTTGTAAGGTGCATCTTCGATACACAGATTATAACAGCCTGTCGGGAAGATCCAGAGGTACTCCTGAGGGGATTTGGGTACATAGATATCGCTGTGACTCGGACAACCGTATATGTCAGTCAGATAGACGCGGTAAGGACCTCCGGAATAAGCCAGAACAGGAGTTCCGGATGCACCGTGGCTCCAGTTGAATGTTCCTGCGTAAGCACTGCTCGCCGATAATTGAACAGTGTAGTCCGTACAATCCAGAATACTGAAGCTAATCAGCGGAGGTGCTGCAGCCCCGTGGACGGTCACGACAAATGCATCCGATGTATCACGACAAAAACCTCCGCCGGGATTAGAAACAACCGTAATCAGATAGTAGGTATGCACGCCAGGAGCAGTAAACAGTTCGGTAACGGAGTTTCCGAAAGAAGAGATGAGCACGCCGTCGCGTATCCACTCGTGATGAGTTCCTCCAAGCACATCCACAGGCGCACCACCGTCGAGGGTGTAGGCAACATTGATACACTGGTCCTGTTTACCGGAAATTTTGCCTTCAGGAACCTCTACATAGTTGACGGGGTGTACGGCTGCCGCGAATTCGCAGCCATTCACATCGGACACATAAGCCCAGTAACCGCCTGCATGGTTGATCACCTTCGTATTCACCAACGGAGCTGGACAGATATTCGGTCTCTTTGTACCATTTGAAATTCGTGGGTGTACCCGAAATATTATTGTAGGTCAGGGTTACATTCTCACCTTCACAGGGAGATGATGGTAAATGGGAGATAAAACCGTTAAGACTATTTGTTGCAACGGTGACATTATACGGCCAGATACTTGTACAACCGTATTCATTTGTCGCTGTAACATTAATAGTTACTGAGCGACCTGGTCCATCATATATCTTATCTACCGGGTTCAAATCACTTTCGGAGAAATCGCCAAAATCCCAATGGAAGGTAGCCGGTCCCGTTCCTACGAGGCAGCCAGCCTGGAGCTTCAGGAGGCCATCTCCCTCGCAGGCAGGATTAAAGCCGTTATTGATGATATTGACAATCGGCAAGACCGGCAATACTATCGTATCGCGGGCAGTACAGGGAGGATTTACGCCGTCACTGATCGTCACGCTTAAATACACGATCTTGGGTGTGCCAATGCCTCCGGCCGCGATCCCGGTTTTGGTAAACGATACGCCTCCGGTACCTGTCGACGCAGGGAATCCTGCTTCCTGTATTGTATACACGTAACTGGTGGGTGGCGTTGTCGGGAAGAAATCCGAATTGTCATACACTGTTACGTTATAGGCACCGGAAGTACACACGACCGCATAACGCAGCTTAGCCACATAAGGTACGATCACGGACGTATCAAATTCGATAACACAGGTGTCTTTCGGTGCAGTCAGGAAAAATACGCGGTATTTAACATCGTATAATCCTGATACAGGATAACTGGCCTGGAAATTTGTTAACGTAGATACGACATTATAAGCATCCGGTGAAGTTTCCCACTCAGAGTACAATATCGATCCTCCGCTTACGGTAGCATTGACCTGGATACGGCCGCAACTGGTTACGCTGGTCGCAAAACTAACAGTCCTTCCGGTACAACCACCGCCGCCTCCGCAGGTGTCAATTTTCACCACATTTGTGGTATCGGTACACCCGTCAGAATTGGTCACAACGCAGTAGTATTCACCGAGGCCTCCGGCGGTTACATTCAATGTGCTGGCAGTGGCTCCTGATAAAACACTTGGCCCGGTACCTATTTTAAACCATTGAAAATATGCTGTCACCGGAGGGCCGGAACTGATCGAAGCATACAGGTTGGTAGACCATCCGGGGGCACACATATTCAGCGGACCTGCAGGTGTAACATTAGCAACGGATAGAGGTCTGATCCAAACATTCGATGCAGCCCTTGCAGATGAACCAACGCAGCCGTTAATGTCGGTCACAACCACAAAAGGAGCAAAATTGGCTTTGCCTGAACCGGGGTTTGTATAAGCATGTGTAGTCACTAAGGATGTTCCAGTAGCAGTAGTACCATCACCGAAAGTCCAGTTCACCGCACCCACTGTGGAGATAGAAGGAGTCGAACTCACGGTCAGGGTTACCGGGTCTCCGCTACATACCGTATCAGGTACGGGTGTAAGGGTAATCAGCGGTGTGCCTACAACGGTTATAGCAAGATCCGCTGTATAGGTAGTGGCACATTTACGCAATTTAACACGTAATGTCACACTGGTGGAACCGCCGCCCGGAGGGTTATTCCAGGTAATGGTAGGCGTAGTGCCCGCACCTCCTGCAGAAACGCTTCCTGCTGTCGCGGGAATCACTTCATATTCGTAGGTTTCCCCTTTTTTATAGCTTACCACGTAACTTGATGTGGAACTGCCGCATACCGTTGTCGGACCCGTAATCACAGGTGCAGGATGGGGGTTGTCTACAACAGTGAACAGCGTATCTGATGTACAATACGGAGATATACCGCTGATACGCCATGTTTTGATGGTATATGGACCAGAACCGGTAAACGTGATTTTCGTGCTGTCACCCGTGGCAGGTGATACGGAGCCGGAAGAAACTGCCCAGCCAAACGTGCTGCCTTCTCCGATACCGGCACCCACATAATTGTACGGTACATTTGCACAAGGAGAGTCAATACCGCTGATATAGGCAGGCATTGCAGGGCGCGCTTCAATGGAGAAGTGTATCGGATCGGGAACGCATGCAAGGCCGGAAACAGATAATGTATAATTACCTACCTGGTTCAGCGTTGCGCCGAATGCAGGCGTTCCTGGCACTGTAATATCCGAACCGTCGGGATATACTAATCGCCAGTCGCCCCGGGCTCCGCCGCTCAGATGCCAGTTTCCGTTATCGTTAAGGCAAAACTTCACCGGACCGATGATCGTTTCGGGTGCTACGACATCAATCGTGTCATAGGCAACACCTCCGCAACCGGTCAAAGTGTTTTTATAATTGACTTTTAAGATAATGGTACCGGTGGTGCCACGCGTATTGATTATCGCCTGGTTTCTTTGGTCGGGATAGGAGAGATAAGCGCCTGTAGAGGAAACAACTGTCCAGTTGAAGTCTGTGGTAGGCCATTCGGGCATACTGAACAAACCCTGGCTATTCGTGCAGATCACAGAAGGTCCGGTAATTTTTCCTATGCTAAGGATAATCGGCACTTTCACGGTCGTTTTCCCGGTGTATGGAGGAGGACATCCGGAACCGTCAAAAATAATATAGCCGAATCCGCTGGCATCTACATTATCCCACTTAACTGTAAGTGTCGGTGACATAGGAGGGGATGTAATGGTTCCGCCTTTTACTGTCCAGGCATAAGGCGTACAAGGCACAGAAGGGTTTAGATTATACACACCGCTACCATTCTCACACAATACACTGGGACAATCAATGCCCAGGTACTCACAGGGGCCTACTTCAATTTGTACTGATGCAGTATCGGTACATCCGCAACTATTGCGTACCACCAGCCGGGCTGTGTAAGTACCGGTTGCAATATACTTATGGCTGAAGGAAGTGGGGCCGCTGGTAGTACGGAAGGTTCCGTCACCGAAGTCCCACAAACACGTAACAATCGGAGAGGTCGGTAAGCTGGTGGAAATATCGATAAACTGAACTTTACCACCTGCACAGATACTAACGGTTTCGGAACTGCCATGATAATTATAGGTGGAATCCGGCAGGGTTGTAAAAACAGCTTTAGGGCCTTCAACAACTTTGATACAGATATTAAGCGTGCTGCGGCATCCGTGCACATTCGTTGTGGTTACGGAAACCGTACCGGCACCCGGAGCTCCCCAGGTAACAATACAGGAGTCTCCCATGTCTACATAAGACACAGCTCCTGAAACAAGCCATGTATATGTGGATCCTGCCGCATCGTGAGCATAATAGGTCACTGTGCTATTTTCGCAAGTATTGATACAACCGGATCTTGAGGTTAATATCCCCGGAGGTTGTGGCTGCGCAGTTGAATCGGCTGTGCCGACCATCTGGCATCCCATCAGTGCGCTGGCAGTCAGATACGTTTCCGGTAAAGCATATACGTTCACATTTAATGAGCCCGTTTCAACGGTATCTCCAGTGGTTGCATTGATCCCGTAAACAAATACCTGACCTGTTCCCGGCAAAGTCCACTGAACGCTGCCGGTAGAGGTAGTGGTAGCGTAAATGAAGCCATTCGTATTGCAGGACCACCGGTAAATGGTGCCCCCGGCCGGACTTACCGAATACGTCTTGACATCGTTAACACATGCGGCCGTGGCGCCGGTTATGGTTATAGGAACTGGCGGAGGTGCTGCCTTCGAAACATATTGAACGAAGAGCATACTCAAAAACAGCAGGCTCCGCTGCATATAGGTTTTAAAATTGTTTTTCATTGAATTGCGTTTATTGATAGATTAATTAAGATTGATTACAATTCCGTCTCCAGACGCCAATTGAGATCATTCGTTTTCGGCCCGCCTGACAAGTGCCTTGCACGGTCCTTCCAGATAATGAGACATGTTGTTACGCATAGGCATACTATTTAAAAGTGAATAATAAACTCGTTGCAATTCCTGCCGCCGTTATCTCTACTTACCTGCCATCCTTCCGCATCACACCCTACAAAACTGATTATTTAAAAATTTATGATTATTATAATTTAAAATAAATATAGTAATAAAAATTAAAATGCTATGATTGTTTTAAGATGATATTTTCTGATGGCTTAGTGCTTGCATTCCGGCAAGGCTCATCTCTCTATAGTTTCTGATAGCCATGCAACCTTACCTGCAGCTGCACCTGATGCATTCACTCTTTGTTAAGAAACTCTTTAACTGATATTCTTACCGCTATCTTTGGCGCATGAAAAAGCTGTTACCGTTTTTGCTGCTGCTCACAACCTTCGTCTCTTCAGCACAACAAAAACAGGACTATAAAATCATCGCTTAGTATACAGGGGACGGACTGCAGCTCGAGCATTTTCCGCTCAACAAACTGACCCACATCATCTACAGTTTTGTAAAACTGCAAAACGACAGCCTTGTATTGCGGGACTCGTCTCAGGAAAAAACTGTACATCAAATTGTGGCGCTGAAAAGGAAATACCCACATCTGAAGATTATGGTATCGATGGGAGGATGGAGTGCCTGCGCACCCTGCAGCGATCTTTTCGCAGATGCAAAGCACCGCACAACTTTTGCAAAAACGACTGTTGCTTTACTACGCAAATACAAGCTGGATGGTGTGGATCTCGATTGGGAATACCCCGCAATTGAAGGATTTCCTGGTCATAAATATGATGCCGCAGACAGGCAGCATTTCACGAAATTAATACGAACGATCAGAAACGAAATGGGCAACCGCTACCTGCTGAGTTTTGCCGCCGGTGGCTTTATCAAATACCTGGAACAGTCGATCGACTGGCCGGCCGTATATCCAATGGTGGATTTCATCAACCTGATGACCTACGATCTTGTGGGAGGATACGCTACAGTAACAGGACACCACACCCCACTCTACAGCTACCGCGACGGACAGGAATCCACCGACAAGTGCGTGAGCTGGCTGCTGGACCATCATGTGCCTGCATCCAAACTGATCACCGGTGCTGCATTTTATGCGCGGGTCTGGGAACAGGTACAGCCGAAAGGCAATGGCTTATACCAGCCAGGGGTATTCAAGGAAGCTGTCGATTACAACCGCTTCAATGTTTACTTCAGCGACAGCTCGGGTTATACGTACTATTGGGACGACCGCGCAAAGGCGCCTTACCAGTATAATCAACGCAAACAACTTTTTGCAACATTCGACAATGAACGGTCTGTCTCCGAAAAAGCAAAATACGTACGGCAAAAAAAACTTGGTGGCATTATGTTCTGGGAACTCACGCTGGACAAGCCTTCAGGGGGACTCGTGGAGCATATATGGGAGGTGTTGCGTTAGGTATCGTTACCGGCATTTACAAATGCCGAAAACAGACAACCGCAAACAGACAGACCCGAAACGGAAGAAACCGACACATAGGGATCAGGGATTGGACTTTAAAGTTTTAGCAATTACCTGACTCAGACGTTCCTCATTTTTGTTTCCCCAATTCCCCAATTCGGCAATTATCGGAATTAAGGTTTTCCCAAAATACGTAATGTGTGAGGAAGGATTATAAGGGGAGATCCGGCATATTATAGAGGAAGCAAACAAAAAGTATCAGTCAACCATGAAGCCGCTTGATTATAACGAAAGCGGTAATTCCGGTATTCTTTCGGCGGAGTGTTCCGGCACCTTTCCGGGCAGTCCGCTCATTCTTAAATTTCATTTTAAAATTGATGACGGACAAATTCAGTATCTGAAAGTGACCGGATAAGCGATAAAGAAGAGTGGCTGACTGGCCACTTTTTCTTTTTAGGATTTTCACCGGCAACTACGATTTTACCTTTCCTGAATTAAATTCAGTATTTTAGTTTTCCTAATACCCGCTTATGAAAACACCATTATTCCTTATCCTTTCGGCTTGCCTGTTTCCTTTCCTGCTTAAGGCCCAGGGCGCATGTGGCAGCAGTATTGCGCAGCAAATGCTCAGTCGGCAGATGCCGGGGTACCAGCAGCAGATAGCGCTCCATAATCAACAGTGGGCGGAGCAACAGATGGACCTGCGCACTGCAAAAAAAGTAATCAGTGGTAAAGACACCGTATATGAAGTGCCGGTAGTATTTCATATCGTTCATTCCGGCGAGCCGATCGGTTCGTTGTACAACCCTGCAGACAGTGTGATAGACAGTGTACTGGTCTTCCTCAATAAAACATTTGCTGCTACCTGGCCCAGTCATCCCGATGTCACTGCCGGAGGCGTGCGCATCCCGATACGCTTTGTATTGGCCAAACGAACTGCAGACTGTAAACCCACCAACGGGATTACCCGTACAGACGGACGCTTCATCAGGGATTATGAAAGATATGGAGTCAGCATTGGCGCCCGCGAAGACTCTTTAAAATCGGTAACTGCCTGGCCAAACAAAATGTATTACAATATCTGGATCGTCCGGCGCATAGAAGGGTACGGAGGCTTTGCTTATCTGTATTCGAGCGCAGGAAGACTGGATGGAACCATGGCAGATATCTCTTCCGTAACCCGCATTTCGGCAGCATGGGGGTATAACTATATTCTCCCACATGAACTGGGACACGCTTTTTCTCTGTATCACACCTTCGAGGGTGGTTGCCTGGATACTAATTGTATGGTGAATGGAGACCTAATCTGTGATACAGAGCCCCATACCGTGCTGGGATGTGTAAGCGGCACGAATGCCTGCACGGGCAAGCCCTATGGTAATACGATCTACAACTACATGAATTATTCTAACTCCTGTGCCGACCGTTTTACACCGATGCAAAAAGAGCGTATGGTTTATTCTGTTTTGGGGGATCGTCTCAGTCTGCTTTACTCTGAAGGGGCTACCCCGCCTGACCCGTCCTTTGTCCCTCCCACTGCGGCCTGCATTATCCCGGCACTGCCCAAAACAGGCAGAAATATCGGCCCGGCCGGTGTGATGCTTGAGAGTTTGTACAGCGTCACGGGAGGCTTCTCCCAGGATGGTGATACCGGCTATCTCGACAGAACCTGCTTTTACCCGCCTGTACATCTTCAGGAAGGAAAGAGCTATATTGCAGGTAGGTTCCGGAAATGAATACCAGTACCATCGTGCCTGGATTGATTATAACAATGATGGCACATTCTCTGCATCCGAGGAGGTGATGAAAACCGGTACTTTCTACGGCAACTATAGCTTGCAGACCGATTCTTTTACAGTCCCGTACACAGGCGTGGTATTCAATACTCCGCTGCGCCTCAGAGTATCCGCCGACGTCACTACTTCTTTTACGCCCTGTAGCCTGTTGATTGGTCAGGCTGAAGATTACTCGGTAATTGTGCATCGCGATACCGCAAGTGGAAGCCCTTCGGTATCGGCAGAAAATGGCATCCGGGTATTTCCCAATCCTGTGGCTGATGAGCTGCGCATATTGTCTCCGCAACCGCTGGATCTGTTCCTGTACAATCTGGAAGGCCGGCTCGTGATGCAGGCCCATGCACAGACCACGCTTCAGGTAGGTAGTCTTCCGAATGGCTTTTACCTGCTCCGCATAGCAGACGCCCACACGGGAGCCACTATCCGGTATCATAAATTACAGAAATGGAGCAATTAGTTTTTTTGCAGATCAGCAATACAGGTGCCTTATCATGCATCAGAAAAATGCCGGACGGTATAATATTTCAGCAACGCACGCCGGATAAGCCTCGCGGCGGACTGACAGATGACATATGGTAGTGCTGATGTAAAAAGCATGATTGCGTGACAGCATATCTGTTCAAATGCGAAGCGTGCTCCGTATCTGGCATTGACTTGTTATTAACGCTCACCGTCTGGGATTCAGGTAAGCGGCCGGCTCATTTGCGTTACCTTTGTTGCCCTGTTTAGGGTCACATTTCCGGGCAATCGAATATGAGAAAAACAACAATTGTAAAGGGCTATTTCAATCTTTTCATTCATGCACTTATTGTGGGCATACTGGCCTCGCTGCTGGCTATATCCCTGAAAGAAATTACCGCGCAGGTGCAGGAAAGCCTTTATGAGAGTTGCAGAAAACATCCTTCCCTGTTTGTTATTTTCCCTTCGGTGGGCATCACCCTTATCTACTTTACCCGGAAGTATTTGTTCAAAGGCAAGGAGAACAAAGGGATCAAAGAAATTTTCCAGACCTTGAAAAAACGCAAAAATGAACTTCCTTTATACAAAATACCATCCCATTATATCAACGGCTTTTTAACGGTGATATCCGGTGGTTCTACCGGAGTGGAAGTGTCTACTGTTGTGTCCACTGCCGCTATCGGCGCCAACACTTACAAAACAGAGAGAGCCGTGAATGCCTATAAAACCGAACTGGTTTGTGCAGGCGTTGCTGCCGGCGTTGCCACTTTGTTCTGCAATCCGATAGCGGGCATGCTGTTTGCCGTGGAAGCGATCTCGAAAAAAGCATCGAGGACTATCCTGTTTAGCAGCGGTATTGCAGTTTTGGTTTCCTGGGGCATTATTTACCTGTCCGGCAGCAAGCCATTGTTCAACTTCAGTGTGACCGGCTGGTACAGGACCGCCCTGCCCTACATGATCCTTCTGAGCATATTGGCAGGTTTCCTGGCGGTGTATTTTACCCAAACCGTCATCCGGATAAAAAGCAGGTTTTCCGCGATCCGCAACAATTTTTTACGTGTGAATACCGGCGCCGTTTTGGTGGGCATCCTGATTTTTATATTCCCTCAGTTATATGGAGACAGCTACCATGCATTGCCGGAATTACTAAAGCACAGCGAGTCGTTTTCTGTAAGCTTCCTTGGTTTGCTGCTGTTGCTGATCTTCTTAAAGCCACTGGCCGCGTCCCTCACCCTGGGAGCAGGCGGCGATGGCGGCGTTTTTGCCCCAAGCCTGGTTTCGGGTGCCGTATTGGGCATATTGGTAGCGGTTGTATGCAATCACTTCCTCCATACCCATTTGATCGTTCTGAATTTTGCACTGATCGGCGCCGCTGCTATGCTGAGTGCGGCCATCCATGCACCGATGACTGCTGTATTCTTAGCATGCGGACTCACACCCGGCGGCTTCATCCTATTTATTCCGATACTGATCGGCACAATGCTTTCAAAAGCAATTGCCCAAAAGCTCTGCAGCTATACGGTATATACGTATCCGGGAGCACTTATATCCGGCAGATAGTGGAAAAGGTAAAAGAAGTAGCAATGTTATAAGCTGAAAAACCTATGCAGATTATTTTCACTGCTGTTGAAATTTATTTTTTCAGATAGAATTCAAAATGTTTCTTATCGCAGATCGCACATTTATTTACTAAATGAAAACTATCTAATAATGCCGCAGCAGAACTGTCCTTTGGTTTAAAATTAAATGCCCCATCAATTTCCACAGGGTGTTTCAAAATAATTCCATGATAAATGATCGTATCAGGTGCTTTGTTTTCACCAGCAGACTTTCTGATTTCCGTTCCGGCAGGATATCTATCGTCAAGCTTTGGAAAAAGGCTGTTAAATTCTTTATACAGAAACGGAATGTGCCGGAGAGCGCGAAAATGCCTGAAATATTGCTTGCCCTTTTTTACATCTGAGTTTTGAAAAATCATTACTCCAGACTTTTTTCCGGAAGCAAATAACATACCATTTACTTCGTAGATATAATACTTATTTACAGGGGTTGCACAGGGCCCAATCGTTAATCCCTGAGCAAACAGTTCATTAAAACCCAATACGAAAAAGACGATAAGTATTGGTAATTTTTTCATGTTGGGTATGATTATAAAAGGCACGCAAGAAAATTTGCAAATCACACGATAGACTCAATTCTCTTTACCACAATTACTTCCCGATACAGAAAGTACCACATCCACTGTTAGCAATGCTTTCAGCGTTTTGGGGGACGAATAACGCAACAAAAATCGGAAAGTATGGGCAGGAAAAGGCAAATATTGTCTTTTACGTCAGCAAAGCACTACCCTTTTGGGTTACCCTTTTATACCCGATAAGGTATAAAAATGAAAAATCATATTACAGTTATACCCTTTAGGGTACAATATTTATTTCAAAATAGCTAAATAGCGTTCCAAGGATGCCTTTACCACTTCTGCAATCAATGAAATGAAGTCAGATTTGTCATTATGTACTTGTGCTTTCTCTAATGCAGCATAATATTTCATTCGGGACTCATAATCTCCCTGAATATTAGCTATGGGATAACCATTTGTAAAAGGATCAGGTTCATAATAAGCCTTGATGTACGGCCATTACCATCTATGAAAGGATGTATAGTAACCAAGCGTTCGTGCATTTCAGCAGCAAGAACAACTGGGTGAAGTTTAGTTTTATTCTCTTGGTAAAAATGGAAATAATCTTCCATCAACTTATTAAGTAAATAAGGTTGTGGAGGTAAAAATGTACTACCGGAAATCATAACAGGTACAGTCCTATATACTCCCGCATTCATTTTATCAATGCTTTTAAGAACTATCGCATGAATTTGCTTTAAAGTAGATTCTGTTAGCTCTGATTCATTCTTTACTATGTCTTTAATGAAATCGATTGCTTCATTGTGATTAATAGCTTCTAGATGCTCATTAAGTGACTTACCACTAATGGTCAGGCCCTTTTCAATGACCATCTGAGTTTCCAGAAGAGTAAGCGTATTACCTTCAATCCGATTACTTTCATAGGTGTATTCAATGTCTAATGCTTCCTGAATTTTTGCATTATCCATCGGACGAAATTTGTCTAACTCAAGCTTTAGGTTAGAAAGATTGAGAATAATATTTGAAAAATTCATAGTTAAATTATGGCAATGCAAATCTATTCAGAATTTAATTTATAATATCAAACGGCACTCTAAGTAGATTATCTTTAATCAATTTAACTGTATCAGGATCAATTCTTCCAGTCTTAAAAAAGGCTTTCCATTCAGAAACACCATCATAAGTACAATGGCGAAGAAAATTCAATATACTTTCTTTATTTGATAAATAAGACCAATGAGGGTGAGCCATATTGACTATTATTACTACAATTGATTGGCTTTTTGTGGATTCAATAATTACATAGGGTTCATAAGGAGACATATTCTCTTCTATGTAAACAAAAACCTCCAGAGAACCTAGCTTCACCTTAATGGTTGGCTTTGTCTATCGTTTCATAACAGCCCTTTGAACAATCGAATTAGATTCTTCTATAAGCTTTGAAGGCGGAACTTCAAAGTTCTGAAAAACTTCAGCAGTTTTGTTCGATCCTAATTCAGCAATTAACTCATTGATAGCTATACTTAAATCATTATTATTGACTTTAGCTTCTACAAGTTGATTTTTTCTGTAGGAAAGAGCTATTTTCCTTAGATAATCACATTTATCTCTTAATTTAATTTCTAACTCATCATATTCATCATTTTCAAACAAAATTTCATCTTTAGTATGACTTACATCAAATCCGTCCAGATAAAGTTCACCGACTAATCGTTGGTTTACTAAATCATTTGATCCCCCTTCCTGTTCACCAAATATTAATTCTGGTTTAAAAGAGTCTGGCCATCCAATTATAACTCGTTTTGATTGAATGACTGAAAAACCAGCATCTTTCCTACTACCAATTTCATAAACTCCTGCCCACCCCTTAACAGTTTTTGCACCGACATTAAACTTAAAATCTTCTTTTATTAAACTTCCATCTGCATTTTTCAATAATCTAGTCTCAATAAATTCTTTTGTACTCCAAGTCAATGTTTCTCCTTGCCACTTTAGTATAAGTCCGCCTTTTTCAATATCAACTCTATACATTGATCGCAAATAATTTTTGATTTTCCCAGAAGTTCTTCCAGTTCTAATGGAGCGATTTAATCTTCGAATTTCTATAATTGTGTAATGTGCGTTAGTATTGAGGACTGGCGAACTAGTATATTGAGAATCAAGATTTCCTGAAGCAACTCTGGGTACATCAAAAATAATTTTATGCTCTATCTCTTCTCCTATAGTCTTTGTTGTTACTGTCCAATAATCACCTAACCAACAAGCAGCCGTCTTCATTCCTAAACCATACTTACTTCTTCCACTTGTATCAATTGGTGGTTTTCCAATTATAATAGCCTGTCTCAGACCTTGTAAAGACATTCCGATAGAGTTATCTTTAATTAAGATAAACTCACCTTCATCATCAACTCCAGATGTTATTTCGACTTTTAAATGAACTCCCTCTTCTTTCAAAATTGGATCAAGAATTTCACTATTATTAAAATATGCTTGAGTTGAATTATCAATAAATTCTGCTAAAGCATACCATGCTTTATATGATAATCTTTTATAAGAGTTTATTACCTCTGATCCTAGAGAGATGTCCATAAATAACTAGTTTAATCTAATGTAAAGTTTAAAATTATGATCTGCATAAAGATTATAAGTTGCCGTTACCGGCATACTATTAAATCCAATTAATTTTAAAAATGCTCTTTCTCCATCTAATATAACTGTACAGCGATTTACCTTACCATTAAAATCAATATCAACTTCATTCGTTGGCTCTTTTTTGGGTATTGTTCCCCTATTCCTATTTCTTCTATGATAATTTAAATACCGTTTAGTTACTTCTCGTTCATTTTTTTTAACTTCACTAATGAACCATGAAGGTTCAAAAATCTCAATTGTATGAGCCATACTTTTGACAAATTTACAATGAGAGGAACGCTCAAACAATTTAGGATACTCACCATGTAATCTAAATGCGTGTGAACCATCTTTATTTTTATAGACCTGAAATAGACAGACTACAGCGCCCATATTTTCCAATTCTTTCTGAAAATCTACATCAACTTCATCGATTAAAATTAGAATTTTGGGCTTAACATCCCTAACCATTTCAACAAGTTTATGCAATTCGAAATTTTGCGTATCCTTTGAATGTATATATTGTGCTATATCGAAACTATTGTAATCAAAAAGAGTGAATACCTCGATTTGTGCTCTGATATGCTTATAATTATCTTCAAAAGTTTCAACTTCAACAATCCACCATTCAGAATAATCTTTACTAACTATTGCTAAATCTGGTCTTCTACCTGTTGGTATAGTAGGAACAGACAAAGTTTTACCAAAACCTATGGTAATATAATTAGGAAACACGGTATCAACATGCTCTAAAATCATCCTTTCAAGATCCTTCTCAGAATATGATGAAACAACTCTTAATTCGTCAAACCAAGGATCATTGTGCTGAAATAATAGCCTAGCCATTGCTTATAAATTTCTCTGTAATATTTTGTATTAAATCAAAATCTAAAATTTCAATTCCTTCTTTTTGAGAATATTTTTCAAAAGGATTAATATCTGACAAAATAACAATCCTATCTGTTGCAGTCGCGCTCCCTTTAGTTTCGCCCCATATTCTTGTAGTTTTATCAGAATCACCAATTACATCACTAAAACACCAAATATTTTTGAATAACTGATTATCCTTAATCATATAACAAAACTCTCTTGCTAAAGGTATAACGCTAGTTTTTGACTTTGCTACATCACCAATAACAAATACAGCAACACCGTCTTGTTTTAAAAAAGATTTTAGCTCAACTATAAATTGCTTCGAGAATTTGATCCATTCAGATAAATTTAAATCGTCATCCAAATTTGCTGAAACTTCTAAAGGATCTTTATTTAATAACCAAGAACGAATCCAATTTTGTTTTGCATAATTGACTATCCCCAAATAAGGAGGTGAAGTAACTATTAAATTCACTCTATTCTATAGTCAAGTAGCTCTTTAGTGCTACTTAATTTTTTTGCATCTGCTTTCAAAACAATTCCACTTTCACGTAAAACTTTATGCTTCTCAAATAGACGTTCAGTTTTTTCTTTTAAAATTTGAAAAACATCTCTGAACTCTCTATTAAGCTGTTTCGTTTGTACAAATCGTCTTACATATTCAGGAGACATACTAAAAGTATTGGGCATACTAATAGATAAATAACCTGATGTCCCGTCTTTCCTCTCACCTCCATGCATAACTCCTAGAGCACAACCAATTAAAAACTTGTCAATAGGATTTTTACCTTTCAAGAATTGTCTTTTTAAAAAACAAAGTTGTGCTAAGGTTCTTGGATGAAATATTAAATGTATGTCATCTGGTTGCGCTAGAGCTTCCGGTAAAAATAATGCTGGGTCATACTTTGTTGCTAATTCATCAATTCTACTAATTATTTCGTCTTTTGCGTAATTAATATTTTTGGCCTCACTTAATGCTAATGCTATAGGATTAAGATCACTTGCCAATGATTTTCTATTTAAAATTCTGGCTTCTAATAATGTAGTTCCTCTACCTGAAAAAGGATCATAAATCAAATCCCCTTCATCACTAAAATATTTTATAAAATAGCTTGCCAATGATGGTGGAAAAGAACCTAAATATGAACACATAGAATGCCAAGAATCATAATTCCTTGCACTGTCTTTAGCCCAAGGGGTTACGAATGTTTCTATGGTCATTATTCTTCTTCTTTACTTTCTGTAATTATTACTTGAAAAAAGTCATTTATGATTCCACAAATTGCTTCACAAGCATTTGCTAGATCTGCCTTTTGAATTTTCTCCACTAATTCAGGAGAAACTTCCTTATGCTCGCCTTCTTCATTTGAAACAAATTTATCTGCTGTATTTTGATTAATCATAAATGCTGTAAATGCAATGTGCTCTCTATATCTAGTTTTTATAGAATCCACAGCTTGATCACTGTATTGTTTTGCTCTTTCAATTAATCTAATAAGATGCTTATTTGAGTCATTGATAAATATAATAACGCTTTCCTTACTAGATTCTACGCTTGCAACTGTTTCTGGTGTCCAATGATTATCTTTATAGTACGGGTCAACTTCATTAATTGCCTGAATATTTATATTCGGAGTGTTTTTATTACCAGGTTTGTCTGAATTGGCATCTTCCGGAGGAGCTACAGTATACAATCGAGAGTAGCTGTTTAATGATTTTTGTCTTGGTGGTCTTAATTCTAGTGTGATTTTTGCCTCACTGCTTATTTCTACATCCTCTCTCACAGTAAAATAAGCTATACCATAACCATCCAGCAACATTGGCGTTTCCAGTAAAACTACCATATGAATGAGGTTCTATGAAAGCCAAAAAATAATCAGGATTAAAGAAATAATTAGGATGAGCATCTGTTTTGAATTTGACCGAAAGTGTTTTGCCAATAATTACTTCTTTAGGAGAAGGAGAAAGCAATCTCCAGAATGTAGGAACATCTTGTACTGGTATTGGTTGTTGTTTTTTGGTTTTAACTGATTCTTTAGTGTCTTTAGCTTTAACTGTTGTTTCTCCACCGAAGTTTTTAAATAGACATTAATTCTACTTGCCAATCGTCTTCTTAACTTATCCAGAGCCTCTGTTTCATCCTTTTTATATCGCTCTTTTCTTTCACGATCTAGCGCTTAGCTCATCATCTTCATTCAATGTATCAATTGTCAATTTTTTAAGTTCATCTAATATTGATGTATCTCAAGGGATTCTCTAGTACTACTAAACAATTGTCGTTTTGATTCATTATCTAATCTGTCACATTCAATTTGTACTATTAAGTACCTATCAAGAAAAGGTAATTTCAATTCATTCTTAATAATTGTATTAGGTAATGTGCCCTGGTTCTTGTCCATTAAACGTGATAATTATTGGCTGAGATGCTAAAGTATAACCAGTAATTCTGTCTTTAGGATTATCTGTGCCTCTTTTCTCATGAAGACCCAGTAATAAATTATTGCTTTACCATCTCTAAACGTTAAAGGCACTTCTCTTTTGTACTGTGTAGTATCTCCGAATGTAAGACGTCTGTTATTCCCTAAAAACACTCCTATTCTCTGGCTTATTTTTTTTAATCTTTTTTAAGTGTTCATTGAAATAGTAAATGGCATTATTGTATTCAAACAAATAATTGTGAAAAGATACCACAGTGAACCTGTAAGGTTTGTAACAGAAAGATGGTGATATTCCCTAAATCCATTGCAATATGGCGCACAAGAGTGCCTATCTTCATATTTTTCATTCTTTTATTTCAAAAGTTATAGGCTGGCCATTTTTAGCGTCCACTAAATATTCAAACCACTCATGTTTGTCTTTGTTTCACATCTCCCTGATTAATTCTAACGATTGTCCAACTAACATTTGTTTTTTTTCTCCTTAAAATAAGGCTGATATCATTATTATTGTAAAATCATCGAACGACAAAGCAGTAGATCCACCTTGCCCATAAGCGCCCATCAAAAACAACTTATTGAGTTTATTACCACCATGAAGGCTGAGTATGGTTTTCGAGAAGTCTTCAGATTTGATTCCTATACCACTATCTCTAATTTCAAACTTAGGATTACTTTCTCTTCAGATCCTTAATGTTACCTCTACTCTTTTTTGTTAATCTGATCAATATCCTCGTGTTTTATATTACGGAGTTTTCCATCAGGGATTTTAAACCAATCTTTAGTTGTGTCTCTTGGAGATACTACTTCTTCAGGTTTACCTTGTTTATGCCATTCAGTTTTAGCACTGCATCGATGGCATTAGATCTTTTTGTAAGACCTGCTGCTGGATCTGTACCAATATTAATGTAGTATATTACCTTGCCTTTCCTCCAGACAGTAATCCATTTTATATTTTCTTTCTTGAAAATCTATTATAAAGTCAGTGACCTCTTGTAATAGTATCAGCTAGAAGCAGTTGATTCCAAAATTTATTCAGATAATATTAAATTTAAATATTTAGTGGATTTTTTATTTGATAAAAATGAAAGTTCTAAAATTTTTACTTTTTCACGTATTACCTTTAGCATTTTCATTATTGTCATTTTCATAATGATAATCACTTTCATTGAGCATTTTGATAAAGAGTCACTATCCAAAACCTTCTGAACTCTCTTTCTTGATAATATTTAAACCTTCCTTCCTTATATTTTGGCTATTTTTCGGCATATAAAGTAATATTTAGCGCTCCAAGGTAACTTTGAGATGATATTTTGGAATATAGTGTACATTATCTGAAAAATATTTTAACGATAGAGAGTATACTTCTCACTTAATTCTTATTTGACGATGCTTTTTTATTTGTATATCTCATAAAAATGCCTCCAAGGTAGCTTTAAATGACAAGGAGGCATATTCATTATGTGCTGATCTATTCTACTCTTAGCAGGTGTAATTAAATGTAATCACTACAACACCATTTGCTTTAACAGTTAGTGGATAACCATACGGATTCAGATCATACGTTAATTTATAGATTATAGTACCAGTTTTGTCAGTGTAGGTAATGCTTTCAGGCAAATATTCATTCTTTAAAAAGCCATCATAAAACACTTCTCCTGCAGCAAAGAATGATGATTCAAAGTATAGGTGTACATTTTTATTATCCTTGTATAAATTGTTCATTTTAGTTGCATAGGTGTAGGAATAGCTATCATACTTGCTGCCGTCACTGGCATATTGGTCAACATTAGTGAGTAATCCGGTCGAATTATATGTATAGGTTGTCAAAGGCATGATAAAGCGGTCCTATGTGTGCATCTGTCTCGGTGGTAAGAATTGACTCCATTAATTGTGTACCGCTATATTCATAAACGTTGGAATCTACCCTACTGCTACCTCTAAAACCTTTTACTACTTACATTTCCCATCCATCATAGTAAACTAAATTAGCATAGTTGGAATATCGCCGTTATAATATTTACTATTATGAGCCTGTCCACCAGAGAAGCGTATTCAAATTTTAGCGGTGAGGCAAAGATATCTGCTAATATCATATCCGTACAGTTCACTATTGCGGTTACATTAGATTCACCGTTTCAAACTCTGTGGTGTAACCAATTTGATTAATCGTACATTTTCGCTACCAGTGCCAGATGGGGATTTAGAGCAGTCATTTAGGCTATTGCTGCTACTGCAAAAAGAAGGATTGATCTTTCATTTAGAAAAATTTGCAGCAAATATCTACTATTAAAACAAATACTCGTATATGTACGTAGTGATAAGGTGCTGTCTGGATTCTATCGTGTTTCCCTATTAACCTTAACAAATACCATACTTAACCAAGTAGACTAGCATAA
>JASGJF010000042.1:0-23830 GCA_049840855.1 Chitinophagaceae bacterium
AAGGTTAATAGGGAAACACGATAGAATCCGAACAGCACCTAATACACCCAGATGCATCGCGGATTTTAATACACGCAGCACGGCAGCATTGTCGGGCAACTCAATGGCCATGAGCAATCCGCAACTGCGGACCTCAACTATTGCACCATGTTGCAGCAGATCATGAAAAAGCTGTTCTTTCTCTCGCACCTGTTGCAACAGCTGTTCTTTTTCAAGTACCTCAAGTGCCGCGAGGCCTGCTGCGCAGCAAACAGGATGTCCTCCGAATGTGGTCATATGTCCGAGAACGGGCTGAAACGTAAAATGATCCATCAGTTTCCGTGAAGTGACCAGCGCGCCCATAGGCATACCCCCTCCCAGCGCTTTGCCGAGCAGTATCATATCGGGAACAATCCCGTATTGTTCAAATCCCCACATAGTACCTGTCCGGCCAAAACCCGTCTGGATTTCATCCATTATCAGCAGTACACCATGCGTGTCACACCGTTCACGTAATTGTCGCAGCCATTCCTTTTGCGGTACGCGGATACCAGCCTCTGACTGAGCCGTTTCGATAAGAACGCAAGACACCTGCCCGTTTATTGCATCCAGGAATTCCTCAGAACCATACTCATAATGAAACACACCCGGCAAGAGCGGGCGGAACGCATTTCTCCAGTATTCGCTACCCATAACGCTCAGCGCGCCAAGCGTATGTCCGTGGTAACTTTTATGTGCCGCTAAAACATGTGGACGGGCGGTTACACGCCTTGCCAGCTTTAATGCCGCTTCACATGCCTCGGCTCCGGAATTGGTGAAGTAGACGCTTTCAAAAGACTCAGGAAGCAAGCCCGTAATTTTACGCGCGAAAGCCAGTTGGGGCGTCTGTATCAACTCGCCATACACCATCACATGCAGGTATTGTTCCGACTGTGCCTGAATAGCGCGGACAACATCGGGATGACAGTGCCCGACATTACACACACTGATACCGCCGATAAGGTCGATATAACGTTTGCCATCAACGTCGAACAGGTAATTTCCATTTGCTGAAGTGATGTGAAGCGCAACGGGTTCGGGGGAGGTCTGGGCCAGGAATTGCTGGAATTGTTGTCGGGTATTCATGCTTGCTCCAAAGATAAAACGAATGCATGATCCTTCGCGGAAATAGGCAGTAACAATAAAATATTGAAAAGATAACCCTGCAAAAAATCTGATAATCAATACAATAAAAGCAGGTAACAATTCGGTAATATTTCATTTACCGTTTGGTAACACTGCCCTGGCACCCTTGCGCAAAATTAATCAAATACTATGCGCGCTACCTTTACACTAATGTTATTCCTCGGCTTTATATCCAATGCGATAGCCCAGGGTACATTAAAAGGAAAAATTACTGACGAAAAAACCGGAGAAGCACTTGTCGGTGTTACGGTTATGATTCCTTCTCTGACGAACGTTGCAGAATTCTCAGATGAAGACGGAGCATTTGAAATGAAAGTTCCGCAGGGAACTTACGCTGTTCAGGTGCGTTACATGGGTTACACGACTAAAGAAGTGGCCGATGTAAAAATTGAGAACGGAACGGTTACGCCGTTGAACGTGGCTATCAAACAGGAAAACAAAATCAATACGCTTAAAGATGTGGTGATCCGTTCCACGGTAAAAAAAGAGTCCCTGAACGCTCTGTACATCGCTCAGAAAAATTCTGCTTCTGTAAGCGACGGTATCTCTGCTGAAGCTATCAAAAAATCGCCGGATAAAAGTACAGGAGAAGTACTGAAACGCGTGAGCGGAACAACGATACAGGATAACAAATTTGTGATCATCCGCGGCTTGTCCGACCGCTATAACACAGGGCTGATTGACAATGCGTTCCTGCCAAGTACAGAAGCGAACAGAAAAGCATTTTCTTTCGATATCATTCCCTCTTCGCTTATTGACAACATCATCATCTCAAAATCCGGAACACCAGATTTGCCCGGTGATTTCGCAGGTGGTGTGATCAATATCCTTACGAAGGAAATTCCGGACAAAAATTTCAATTCCATTTCTATCGGAGGCTCTTACAATACTGTCTCCACATTCAAGCAATTCCAGACAGGATATAAATCTCCTACGGACATCGTGGGTTTTGATAATGGTTCCCGCAAATTACCTGCTTCAATTCCTTCCTCATCTCAACTGGCGGGCATCAATGTTACGGAAGCAGACGGCATCAAATATCTCAATGCACTGAATAACAACTTCAATGTAACCAATCGGAAAGCGCTTCCTGCTGCTTCTTTGCAGGCAAGCATGGGTCGCTTGTATAACATGAAAAATAATCAGCGTATCGGATTAACTGCGGCTGTGAACTATGGTCATAACGAATTTGCCAAAAGGGATGTGGAGCGTATTTATGGGAATGTGAATTTCCGTGATAACAGCTACGTTTATAACACTACAATTGGTGCTCTGGCTAACATTGCCTATTCGAACGCCTCCACGAAGATTGCTTTCAAAAATCTGTACAACCGCACTTTCGACGATACCTACCTTTACCGTGAAGGAACAGATGCATCTTCTTCAAACAATGTGAAATATTACGCGTTCGATCTGATCCAGAAAGCGATGTTCAAAACATCGCTGGAAGGAGACCACAGCCTTGGCGGCGATGCTCAGAAAAAACTGAACTGGGTGGTTAGCTACAACAATGTAACAAACAGTCAGCCTAACCAGAGAAAAGTACAGTACAACAGCAAAATCGGTACCGATGACGCATACGAAGCTTATATCGGATCACTGTCGAAAGCCAATAACCGTCTGTTCGGAAATCTGAATGAATCTATCGTGAATGCAGGCGTGAATTACTCTATGCCTTACAAACTGAATTTTCTGTATAAAAGCAACCTGAAAGTAGGTGTGCTCGGCTTGTACCGCAAGCGTGACTTCCAGAACCGCTATCTGGGTGTAGGGCAGAATCCTTTATATGCGGGCGATACGAAACCAATACTGACGCAGAGCATCGAAAATTTATACTCTTCCCAGAACATCAATTCAGGTCTGTTCACGTTCCAGGACGGAACAGGTCTGGGCGATAAATACGATGCAACTGTTTTTCTGAAATCCGCATATGCTTCATCAGACAACAGGATCACTCCAAACCTGCGTGTGGTGTGGGGTGTACGTTTCGAATCTTACGATCTGAATCTGAATTCTCTCGGCATCAGTCCTTCAGGAAATGTTCACCCGGTATGGAACGATGTACTTCCGTCACTTAACTCAAGCTACGCGCTGAGCGAGAAATCCAACCTGCGCTTTTCTTATTTCCGCAGCGTGGCGCGTCCCGAACTGCGTGAAGTTGCTCCGATGTCTTTTTACGACTACGAGCTGAATATGAATATCACCGGTAACGAGAATGTTACACGCAGCCGCATCAACAACCTGGATCTGCGTTATGAAGTATTCCCGAATCCGGGTGAGGTAATCTCTGCTTCGGTATTCTACAAAGGATTCGATAAAACAATCGAAAACCGCTTCTATGGTACCGGAAGCTCTGCCGACATCCAGACAACCAATTTCGGTAAAGCACAGAATGTGGGAGCTGAGTTCGAGATCCGCAAATCACTCGACTTCATCTCAAAGAACAATGTTTTCAAAAACATCACTTTCTATACTAACCTCTCCCTGGTAAAATCAACGGTAAACCTGGGAGACTCAACAAATAAACGTTACCTGGATAAAGATGAATACGCGCGCAGCAGCCGTGCTATGGCAGGACAATCACCTTATGTCATCAACGCAAGCCTGAACTATACATCTCCTTCAGGAAAATTCGGATTCAGCGTATTATATAACCGTATCGGACAACGTATTTATATCGTAGGTGGTGAAGGCCAGTTTGGCGATGTGTACGAGCGCTCCAGAAACGTACTCGATGGTCAAATTTCCTATAATGTAGGTAAACGCAGCGAATTCCGACTGAATGTAAAAGACATTCTGAATGCGCAGTACCTGTTCTATTACGATCAGAACGCCAACAAAAAATGGGATGATCACAGTTTCACGGGAGCAACAATTGACCCTTACAAAGATTATATCTTCCAACGGTTCCGTCTCGGTCAGACATTTTCTCTTACGTATACTTATCGCTTCTAAATTTTTCGAACGATTCATTTTCAGCGGAAAGCTCTTCTTACCGGAAGAGCTTTCCGCATTTAATGGCCGCTTTGCCGAAACACTCTCCTGTAAAGCGTTTGCTACAATTAATATTCAGATAATGTACGCGTAACAGTGCCGTAATATTGGCCGGATACTTTTGCATCAAACTTCAAAAAAACAATGAAAAAGTATTTATTAGTATTCGGTGCAGCCACCCTTTTGTTAGCTTCTTGTGGTAAAGATGATAACAAAACAACTACTCCCCCAACAACTACAGATTCCACTACGGTAACTCTGTTAGGAGACATCACTACCAATACTACTTTAAGCGCAGACAAAAAATATTTGCTGAAAGGATTCGTGTACGTTAAAAGCGGTGTAACACTTACAATCCCTGCAGGTACTATCGTTATGGGAGATAAAGCTTCCAAAGGAACGCTGGTAATCACACGCGGTGGAAAAATTGACGCTCAGGGAACTGCTTCCAAGCCAATTATCTTTACTTCTTCTCAGGCATCAGGTGCACGCAGCCAGGGCGACTGGGGTGGTGTGATCCTGCTCGGAAAAGCTCCGATCAACCCTACAGGAGGTACTGCTAAAATCGAAGGTGGTCTGACGCCAACTTCAGGTGGTACCGAAACAAATTATATCTGGTACGGCGGTAGCGATGCAAATGACAACTCCGGTACTATGAAATACGTACGTATCGAGTTCGCCGGTATCGCTTACTCTCCAGATAACGAAATCAATGGTCTGACTATGGGTGGTGTAGGTGCAGGAACAACGCTCAGCTATATCCAGGTGTACCGTTCCGGTGACGATGCGTTTGAGTGGTTTGGCGGTACTGTAAAAGCCGATCACCTTGTGGCAAGCTATGCCTGGGATGATGATTTCGATACTGACTTCGGTTTCTCCGGTAAAATCCAGTTCTGTCTTTCTCAGCGCGCAAAAACAGTTGCCGATGTTTCCGGTTCCAACGGATTCGAATCTGACAACGACGCAAACGGCAGCACAAACAGTCCTCAGACAAGAGCGATCTTCGCAAACATGACCATCGTAGGTCCGGTTGCCAGCGGAAGCTCTACTTCAGGTATCAATGCAAACTTCCAGAATGGTGCACAGATCCGTCGTAACTCTTCTCAGAGCATCTATAACTCTCTGCTGATCGGTTTCCCTATCGGATTGTACATCGACGATACAAAAGGTACAGCAACTTCTACGAATGCTGACGGTGGTTCTCTGAACTTCAAAGGAAACATCATCGCAGGTTGCGCCACTCCGTTTAAATTCACTTCAAGCTGGACAAACGCTAATACCTGGTTTACTGCTACCGGTACTACCGTTTCTGCTAACGTTGAAGATGTAATGATGCAGGATCCTTATAAATATACACCTGCGCTGTCGGCAACTACAGGTACTCCTAACTTCCTGCTGAAATCCGGTTCACCTGCCCTTAGCGGTGCCGTATCAGTAAACAGCCTCGGCCTTCAGGATGTCAGCTACCGCGGTGCATTCGACGGATCAAATGATTGGACTGCCGGTTGGACTAACTGGGCTCCAGAAACTACCAATTACTAATCCGCGCATAGTTTTAGTTTGGTTAAGTAAAAAGCTGCCTTTTGTAAGGCAGCTTTTTTATTGTGTATATTTGACAGCTATACAATTTTAAAATTGCGTTCTTCCGTAAAAATACTCTGGGTTATCTCGCTTATTCTGGCGGGTATCTTTACCGCTGTTCAGCTGGTGCGTTATCAGCCGGCCGAACTCGTTGTTTCTGTTCAGCAGTATCCTCCGCCCGATACTTCCGTTCCAAGACCATACAACTATACCGATAACGATAAATATATCGAGCAATGTGATTTCTTCAGCCTGTTCGGCTCATCCCGCGCAAGTATTGTGATGCTTGGTGATTCACACACATATCGTATGTACTGGAACGAACTGTTGCAGCGTACGGATGTACTGAACCGCGGTATCGGCTCCGACATCAGTGAAGGGTATCTGAACCGCCTGCAGTTTGTGTTCTGTGCGCAGCCGAGAATATGCTTTCTCCAGGGTGGCGGGAATGATATAGGGCACCATGTACCGCAGGACACGATTATCGCAAATTATCGTAAAGTGGTGCAGGAGCTGCGCCGGCATCATATCAAACCGGTGCTCACTGGTCTGTTCCTTGCCGCCAAATCATTCAGATGGTCGGATTCGGTGGCATACAACGACCAGGTGATTTCGCTCAACAAGCGGTTTGCAGCGCTGGCTCAGGAAGAATCGCTGACATTGGTAGATATTAACCCCATTATTTCCAAAGACGGATTTTTGCAGGACATTTTTGCACAACCGGATGGGGTACATCTGAACGGTGCCGCATACCTGATCTGGAAAAAGGAAATCGAATCGGTGCTTCGCAGCGAAAGACTCTAATGTTTATGCCTTTTATACCAGTCGTACACACTGCCTCCCGGTTGCCATAATCTGTCTATACGTTTTTCCACTTCCGGATCAACAACCAGTGCAGGCGCGTGATGCGGCTTTATGCGTGCGTCGATGATCAGCGGACCATGACATCCCCAGTGTTTATGCTCTGTAAACGCACCCACACCATAAATGTCATGCGAGGGGTTACTGCGGGTAAAACTTACCCACAGGAAATTGTTCAGTGCTGCTGCTGTGAATGCGGCATCGTCGCAGACAACGATCAGCGCAACATTATTAAGCGTACTGAGTTCTTTATCCCATTCGGACGCCATATTGTTTATCTGATATACGGCATCATTGTAGGAAATAAAACTGCCCGTTGATACAGCAATTACACCCGGAATTATACTGCGGACTTCTTTTACCGCAGGAGTGTTTTGTATAACGGAAGGCACGTCGGAGCCAAGCTCCCGGACAGGGTCTCCATAAGCAGCAAACACCACTTTACTGCCGGTGTTCAAGCCGGTTCCGGAATAGTCCAGCGTATCGATCGTCGTCTTTGTGTGGAAATGCACATCGCGCTTCCAGTCGATACGCGACAATACAAAATGAAAATAAGCGGCAATATCATGCGTATTCACCGATTCATTTTGCTGTGCGGCAGTAATGAACAGGAATTTTGCCAGGCTCAACTGACCGGTACCGAGCACGTGATTGGCGATTGTGAGTAATTCGGCAGGTTGTCGCGTGGGAGCATACGGCGTGTAACGTTCGCTTCCGATGGCAAGCAGTAAAGGGTGCACACCGGCTGCATCTACAGCATTAACTTCTTTTAAACCCGGTATTTCCACTTTGAGCGCACTTCCGCTTATTTCATGAATCAGGGCGCCGAAACTGGTATCCTCCTGCGGAGGACGGCCAACCACGGTAAACGGCCATATGGCATCTTTGCGCGCGTATACTTTATGTACGCGCATTACCGGGAAAGGGTGGGTAAGGCTGTAGTAGCCCAGATGATCCCCGAATGGACCTTCAGGTTTTGTCTCTTCCGGGTACACGGTACCGGTGATCACAAAGTCGGCATCTGTACTTACACAAAATCCGTCAATATAAGTATAGCGGAATCTGCGCCCGCCGAGTAAGCCGGCAAACGTCATTTCGCTGATGCCTTCAGGCAGGGGCATTACTGCTGCAAGCGTATGAGCAGGAGGGCCACCAACGAAGCAGC
This sequence comes from Chitinophagaceae bacterium, assembly GCA_049840855.1. Lineage (GTDB taxonomy): Bacteria > Bacteroidota > Bacteroidia > Chitinophagales > Chitinophagaceae > Rurimicrobium. The sequence goes on from JASGJF010000042.1 coordinate 7,766, forward strand.
TCACCTTCAAAGGCTGATTACGCAAACGTGCTTTCGTCTGATGCACGCCGATACCGCGGTGTAACTGATAATGTAACCCTATTTCCTTATCCGGAACATAATCATTGCCCGACAACTGGATGCGGTACATGCCTAAATTGGCCTGCATGATACCCGGGTGATCGAGATCTTCAGAATATACCTGGGGAAGGGTGACGAAAGCCCCTCCGTCCATCTGCCAGTGCTTTATCTGCGGCAGATCACTGATGGATATCTCTTCGTATACAACCGGTTTGCGCAGCGGATTTTTAAGCGGTAATGCATGCAACGCCGCTTTCGCAGCGCCGATATGTGCAAGGGGCTTTTTAATCGCTTCGGCAGGATTGTTTTTCAAATGAATAATTTGCTGCACATCTTTTAAGGTATCACGGAACAGGAATTTACTGCGCTCCAGACTGCCGAAAAGATTGCTTGCTGCACGGAATCTGGACCCTTTTACATTTTCAAAAAGCAGGGCAGGGCCATGTTCTGCATAAATACGCAGATGGATCGCCGCCATCTCCAGATTGGGGTCAACTGCTTCTTTTATCCTGAGTAAATGACCATGTTTTTCCAGATCGTCCAGACATGCTTCAAGTGAAGAATAAGCCATAGGATCACGAAGATAGCCCAAGTTTGCTGCCATCACAATTACAAAAAGCTATTAATTGCTAAGAGATTATTAAGGTGCCTGTTCGCTTGTAAAAAGAAGTACCTTTAGTTATCAACTTCAACATAAAACCAATTATGAGTAATCTGAACGCAATCGGCCTGGATATTAAAAAAGCGCAAAAGCTTGCCGATAAACTGAATGACCTGCTGGCCAATTATTCCATCTTCTATCAGAATGTACGTGGGTATCACTGGAACATTAAAGGCGAAAAATTCTTTGAATTGCACCTGAAATTTGAAGAGCTGTACAATGATCTGCTGCTGAAAATAGATGAGATCGCTGAACGCATCCTTACGCTCGGACATGCGCCGGCGCACAATTATTCCGGTTATAAGAAAGTTTCTACAATAACGGAAAGTTCGCAGGTTTCTGATGGTATCAAAGCAGTAGGCGACATCCTGAATTCTTTTAAAGTGATCATTTCCTTACAACGCGAACTGCTGGAGTTATCATCAGACACCAACGATGAAGGTACCAATGCGCTGATGAGCGATTATATACGCGCACAGGAAAAAATGGTATGGATGTACTCTGCTTTCCTGAATAAAAAATAGCGGCAGGATTACTGTAAAAATTGCAGAAACAAAAAAGGCAGATCACTAACGATCTGCCTTTTCTCATTTTTATTTTCGGAACTATTTAAAAGCGTTGATACCTGTAACATCCATACCTGTGATCAGCAAATGAATATCATGAGTGCCCTCGTAAGTTACGACAGACTCCAGGTTCATCATATGACGCATAATACTGTATTCACCGGTGATGCCCATTCCGCCATGCATCTGACGTGCTTCACGTGCGATCTGCAAAGCAATTTCACAGCTGTTGCGTTTAGCCATGCTCACCTGCTGCGGAGTTGCTTTACCTTCATTCATGAGTGTACCGAGGCGCCACACAAGCAATTGTCCTTTCGTGATTTCTGTGATCATCTCTGCCAGCTTCTTCTGCTGCAGCTGGAAACCTCCGATCGGTTTGCCGAACTGACTGCGTTGCAGAGAATAACGCAGTGCGCTGTCGTAACAATCCATAGCCGCGCCGAGTGCACCCCAGGCAATACCATAGCGCGCTTTGGTAAGACAGCCTAAAGGACCTTTTAATCCTTTTACATTAGGTAAGATATTTTCTTTCGGCACTTTCACATTATCGAACACCAGCTCCCCGGTACAGCTTGCACGCAAGCTCCATTTGCCATGGATTTCAGGAGTGGTAAATCCTTCCATGCCGCGCTCCACAACGAGTCCGCGAATTTCTCCCTGCTCATCTTTTGCCCATACCACGGCGACCTGTGCAAAAGGAGCATTGGAGATCCACATTTTTGCGCCATTCAGGATCACGTGATCACCGGCATCTTTTATATTGGTGATCATACTTCCGGGATCGCTTCCGCTATCCGGCTCCGTAAGGCCGAAACAGCCGAGCCATTCGCCCGAAGCGAGCTTAGGCAGGTATTTTTTTCTTTGCTCTTCGTTACCGTAAGCGTAGATAGGATACATTACAAGACTTCCCTGAACGCTGGCCGTACTGCGCATACCGCTGTCGCTGCGCTCAATTTCCTGCATCATCAGACCGTAACTGATGTAATCAAGTCCGCCACCGCCGTATTCCACGGGAATTGTAGGACCAAAAACGCCTAATTCTCCCATCTGCGGTACCAGGTGTTTCGGGAATTCACAATCCTGAGCCCATTGTTCAATATTCGGACTTACTTCTTTTTTAATCCAGGCACGAACGGTATCGCGGATCAGTTTGTGCTCATCTGTCAGTAAATCGTCAATTTTATAGTAATCCGGGTGGGTAAAAAGGTCCTGAGCCATATTTATTGTTAAAGTTGTTTTTCTAATGACCGCAAAGGTAGCATTTTTGGATATCACAATATACATTTGTATTTGGATTTCGGACAGCCCCTTCCAGCTCCGGACGCAGCAGGTTTTCGGATTAAGATTTTTATCACTTTGAGCAGTGTATCATCTATTGAACTGCATTTTTGTTAATCCTGTGTAAAACCTGTGTTTGTGGCAAGCGAATTGCTTTCTTAATCCGTTATATAACACATAAAGTGCCCGGTACAGGGTAAAACAACAATCTTATGAGACAATTAAAGATCGCAACCCAGATTACCAACCGCGACTCCCAGGCTGTCGAAAAATATCTGCAGGAAATCAGTAAAATTTCGATGATCACCCCGGAAGAAGAGACCACTCTGGCGCAGAGAATCAGAATGAATGATCAGTGGGCTTTGGAAAAATTAGTAAAATCAAACCTTCGTTTCGTCGTTTCAGTAGCAAAACAATACCAGCATCAGGGCCTTTCCCTCAGTGATCTGATCAATGAAGGAAACCTGGGTCTGATCAAGGCTGCTCAGCGCTTCGATGAAACCAAGGGTTTTAAATTCATTTCTTACGCTGTTTGGTGGATCCGTCAGTCTATTCTTCAGGCATTGGCCGAACAAGGTCGTTTGGTACGTCTTCCTCAAAACAAAATAGGCACCTATAACAAGGCGAATAAAGCCTTTATTGCATTTGAGCAGGAGCATGAGCGTGAGCCGTCTACGGAAGAACTCGCAAGCATCCTTGAGATGAGCGAAACTGAAGTTACCAATATCTTTACCAGCAATACCCGCCATACATCCCTGGATGCCCCGGTGCATGAAGCTGAAGATGTGGCTATGGGCGATCTTCTGGAAGGTTCTTCAGATACGGATGACGATGTAATGAAAGATTCTCTGCGTGCAGAGATCCGTCGCATCCTGAAGTCTCTGAGCGTGCGCGAGGCAGAAATCCTTTCCGCTTATTTCGGGCTGGAGGGAGAATCTGGTCCTTCCATCGAGGAAATCGGAGAAAAATACGACCTTACAAAAGAGCGTATCCGCCAGATTAAAGAGCGCGCTATCAAACGTTTGCAAAAGGCACGTTACAGCAATGCTTTAAAAGTTTATCTCGGATAATTACATCCCGGATCAGAATAAGAAAAGGACAGCAGATGCTGTCCTTTTCTATGTAGTGGCTTCGCCAGGAATCGAACCTGGATCTGGAGCTTCGGAAACTCTTATACTATCCATTGTACTACGAAGCCGTCCCCTCAGGGTGCGCAAAGTTATTGTTTCTTTGCTGAAATACACATTCATTTTTAGGTATTTTTGAACTGCCTTTTATGAAAAAGCTACTCCCCCTCATATTGTTCCAGGCCGTCCTGGCTGTCGTTGCCGGTACGCTTGTTGCAAAAATGTCGTTTATAGCACGTTCCGCTATAGGCATATTCCGGCACCATTACCGGTTCTACGCTTTTATGAAAGTGTGGTGGCAGACGGCGCTGCTCATGTTTGTGATCTGGATGTTGCTGCTGGCATTGCAGTCTTACTGGAATAATTCAATGGTGCGCAGCCGCTCTGCCGTCCGGCATATCATCTGTATCGTTCTGGCACTGATCGGACTTTATTTTACCTATGCGGATTTCCGTTCCGATATCGCTCATCGCTGGGCAGGCGAACGCCTGCATCTGGGGTTTTACCTGTTCTGGGTCGGATGGATCGTTCAATCTGTTTTCCTGCTTACAAGACCCGCAGTTTTCACTAAAGATGCAGATAAAACGGATGCATCAGCTCTTTAAACGTCTCTGTATATACACCAGGCTTCTCGTAGATAATCAGTTCCTCATCTGCGCTGTTCTTTAAATCCGTACCCATTATAAAGATGATGCGGTTGGGATCACGACCGGCAAAAGGACGAATCAGCAACCTTTGGAAAACCGACAGGCCGGAATGGGCACATGCGTCCAACCAGGACTGCTCCTGACTTGCGGGTAATAAAATACTGGCGTACCCCCCTTTATTTAACGCCTGCGCTATCAGTGAGGAAAGTGCTTCATAGCTGAGTGAATCGGTGTGCCGGGCCTGCATCCGCGCTGTATCGTCACTTTTCAGACTCTTTTCAAAGAAGGGCGGATTACAGATGATCAGGTCGTACTTCCGGTCAGGTATCCACTGTTCCGCATCTGCGCAATGAACGTTTATGCGTGGTGCAAATTGCGAACTGTTTACATTTTCTGTCGCCTGCGCGGCAGCCTGAGGGTTGATCTCAATGGCATCACAAACACATTCGGTCGAACGTTGTGCGATCATCATCGCAAGCAGTCCGGTACCGGCACCGATATCCAGCACGGACCGAACCTGTTCCGCCACGGGTGTCCAGGCTCCCTGTATGCAGGCATCGGTACTGACTTTCATCGCACAGGCATCCTGCACGATACGGAATTGTTTGAAATCGAAATAGGCGTTGGACATCAGGAAAAAGCAGCTCTCGCAGTAGGTACGGTACCCAAAGGAACAAACAAACCTTTCTCGAATTTATAATGAGCAGTGATCGCCACCATAGCGGCATTATCGGTGCAATACTGGAACGCAGGTACATAAGTAGTCCAGCCGAGTTCTTTACCCGTGGTTTCCAGGGCTGCCCGCAATCCTTTATTTGCAGATACACCACCGGCAATACCAATCTGCGTTACTCCCAGATCTTTAGCCGCCTTCTTCAGCTTCAGCATTAATGTTTTAATGATCGTCTGTTGCACAGAAGCACAAAGGTCGGCCATGTTTTGCTGAATAAAATCCGGTTGCTCCTGTTGCTGTTTCCGGATAAAATAGAGAATATTTGTTTTGAGTCCGCTGAAGCTGTATTGGTATTCCGGCATGGAAGTAACCGGAAACGAAAAGCGATCCGGATTCCCTTCGGCCGCCAGCTTGTCAATTACCGGTCCTCCCGGATAGGGCAGACCAAACATTTTGGCAGCTTTGTCGAATGCCTCACCTGCAGCATCATCTATGGTTTCCCCGATCACCTGCATATCCAGGTAATCTTTGCAAAGCACCAATTGTGTGTGTCCACCGGAAACGGTAAGACAAAGAAAAGGGAATTGCGGTTTCGGGTCGTCAATAAAATGTGCGAGCACATGTGCCTGCATGTGGTGTACGGCAATCAGGGGCAGCGTTTTCGCCTGCGCCAGCGCCTGTGCAAAGCCTGATCCTACAAGCAGCGAACCGATAAGTCCCGGAGATTGGGTGAACGCAACAGCCTGCATATCATCCATTGTTTTTCCTGCATGTTGCAAAGCCATGGATACGATCGGCACGATATGCCGGATATGCGCCCTGGAAGCCATTTCCGGTACCACTTCCCCGTAAATTTCGTGAATGGTCTGCGTCGCAATAATATTGCTTAATATCTGACCGTCACTTATAACAGCCGCCGACGTATCGTCACAGGAACTTTCAATTGCCAGAATGGTAGCCATAGGATTAAAATGCGTTTGCGTCTTTTGCCTGACTGCTTTTGCTTCCGTACGACTTTACGCCGATCCGGAAGCCGGAATAACTGTTTTTAAGCGCATCCCAGCCACGAACATAATCTATGCGCAGGAAACGAAGCACTTTATAACCGATATTATCAAGTCCTACAAAAGCTTCTGTAAAATAATTCTGATCATTTACGTAAAAAGTATTTGTGCCCAGCACCATGTATACATGCGCCTGGCGCAGTAAAGGTATTTTATTGGTAAATAAGCCGCGGAGGCTGTATTCGAGATGCAATTCCCCGTAAAGTTTCGGAACGGAAGAGAACCGGTAATAGGGCGCCACCTGAAACGATTCCAGATAAGGGGCAGCCAGTGTATATTGATTTCCCTGCAAATGCTTCATGTCCGGAATCTGAACGTTTTTGCTGCTCATAAATCCTCCTGCAGAAATATTGTATTCCAGCAGACCAAGACGGTTCAATGCCATATCATCTTCAATGCTGAAACGCCACTTGTCGAAATCTGTTACGCTTTTAAACAGGTTGGGAACCGCTTTGTCGTAAGCAACGGTAAACAAAGGTGCATTCCCGGAATGCATTGACTTTACCGTAGGGTACAAGGTGTAAGTCGCACCGGGACGATAACTCAGTTGCGCGTGAAAAGTCACAGCACGATGGCGCATCATCGGATCAGCCGCAAATTCAGCCGGCACGTTACTGGTGTACGGCCCAATATTGTTCTTCTGAACAAAAGAATAATTGGTGGTGTTGGATAAAGGGTTACGGTCTTCAAATAAAGCAGATGCAAGCCAGTAAAACCCGGAACCGCTTGCGCCGGAAAACTGCACACCGGCCAGCCAGCGCTCATAGATTTTGAAATAGTTATCCTGCTGTACGAGAGAAGCATACGTATTCAGCAATTCATCCACCGGCTGTGTGTTGTTCAACTGCGAGATGTAGCGACCACCGCTCAGGTTCAGCGACCAGTTGCGGGCAGGCCATCTGAGGTTTTTATGTGTATAGATAATGTTCCCTTTCGCATTGAAAAGCGTGTTGGCGAATCCGTAACGCAGCTTACCTCTGACCAGCAGGCTGTTTGCCGAATCAATCCGTTGCGCGAAACTAAGTTTGGGAGAATAGTTCAGTCCTTCTACGGTGTTGAAATTAATGTCGAAAATAACCGGGGAAACGGAGAATGAACGTTTGTATTCTTTCGCATTGAACGTTATACCGCCGATAAAAACATCGCCCACGGAAACCCGGTTGCCGCGCTTTCTCAGCGAATCTATCCTTGCCGGATCATTCCTGACCTTTGCCGTACTGTCCTGGAAAACATAATTCCGTTCCTCATCAGTCTCCAGCGTCATCGGGCGAGTAGACAGCCAGAATGAACTGTCTTTTTTTGTTGCATCCCATGTATAGCTCACGGTAATACGCTTGTTGAAAATACTGTCGGGTATTTTTGCATTTACTTTCTGGTCGTTGTAGACAGTTACGAAACTACCGGATATATCGAAGCCCAGAAAGTTGATGGTAGGATAGATCACCTGGCTTTTGATGACCCACAGGTCTTTGTCCAGCGGAATATACTGTTGCGTGGTAATGAGGGTGTCGAGCACATCCAGGCCTTGCTTTGCTGTAAGCAGTAAGCGCGTGCTGTGTACGGCCCAGTCCTCATCGGAAATAAATATTTCACCAACAAAACAACGCTCAAACGCTCTTTTGGGATTCACTTTGATTTTGTAGATGGTGTGCCCGTTTTCTTCAAATTCCCCTTCCAGCTTGTAAGTGTAGCCACTGAGCGCAGAGGAGGCGATCGGGATAAGAAACCCTGTCCGACACTATTCACCGAAAGCACTTCTACGATATTTTCATAAAAGTTGACTACCGGAGGTACGCTTCCCAGTCCTACACCGTTGGGGTTGCCGCTTTCCTTCACCGATTTGATGACTACTTTCTGCTGTTTGCCCTGAGTGTAATAGTCCGCTACCTCTTCACAGAGATACAGTACGCCACGGCCACCGGTATCAAGTCCCATGCCTTTCTTATCCGCAGAGTCAATTTTCACACCTAAAATACTGCCGGGTGTTTTGCGGTTTCTGAATACGCCTTTTACATAAATACCCGTCTGGAAAGATTGCAGCTGCTTCAGGTGAAACTCCCTGCGCTTAATGGCGTTCCGGATAATTCGGTACGCGGGATCTTCGCCACCGGACTTTACCACAACCCCCTTAAGTTCATATCCCTGGACGGAAAGGGTAAAGTTGTGTGTCTGCGGCTTGTCTCCTGCAATTTTTACCGCAACGGATTCCTGCCGGTAACCGATAAACTGAGCCTGCAAAGTGTAAGATCCCTCTGGTAAATCCAACGTATAATATCCCTGAGCATTCGCTGTTGAGCCCATACTGGTCCCTTTTACCACCACCGCGGCAAAAGCGAGCGGATCTCCGTCTTCATCTGTAATCCGTCCGCTGACGGTAGCGGCAAGCGAAACTATATGCATACCCGAAAGCAGCATTAAAAGGAAGATTATTTTTTTCATAGAAGGGTGAGGTAATTGGCTAAAAAAGTCCGTTTATATGCGTGTCGATCTGGTGAACGACTTCAGCGAAATCGTCTTTATTTGCTTCAAAATCCAGGCGGTCAAGATCGATGATCAGTAATTTACCATCCTGGTAATTGTCGATCCATTTGTTGTAAAATTCATTCAGGCGCTTGAGGTAATCAAGGCGGATATTTTCTTCATATTCCCGGCCGCGCTTCTGGATCTGGTCTACTAATTTCGGAACGGATGCTTTGAGATAGATCAGCAGATCGGGCGGACTGATCAGCTGTTTGAGGTTGTTGAAAAACGATTGATAGTTTTCGAAATCCCGTCCGCTCATTAATCCCATCTCATACAGGTTGGGAGCAAATATCGCAGCATCTTCATAGATGGTTCTGTCCTGTATCACGGAGTTTGCAGAATCCCTGATGGACAACTGCTGGCGCATACGGCTGTTCAGAAAGTACATCTGTACATGAAAAGACCAGCGCGGCATATCTTCGTAAAAGTCGGCCAGATACGGATTGTGTTCCACATCTTCAAAATATGCCTCCCATCCGTAGTGCCTGGACAGCATTTCGGTTAGCGTCGTCTTACCGGCGCCGATATTACCGGCTACAGCGATGTGTCTGGGAGTAAATTTAGCGGACATAGAACAGAAAAAATAAGCGCTGCAAAATAGAGATTTTTAGCGCTTAATCGTATTAAATCAGTGTTTGTTTCACAACTTTTTTCGGTGTATGACAAAATAAAGAAGCCGCTCCGGAGAGCGGCTTCTTAGTCAACCCAACTACTACTACTTCATCTAAACACTAACCAAAATCTTATTGAACGGATATTGCCATCGGCTTGAGTTCTTCTTTTTCTTTTTTAGGCAGACTCAACGTAAGCACACCGCCTTCGTACACCGCGCTGATCGACGCAGCATCAATTTTTTCATTTAGCGAAAAACTTCTTTTGAAGGATTTCATTTTGAATTCCTGGCGAATCCATTTGTCTTTGCTCTGTTCCGTATTTTCTTTTTGCTCAAAGGACACGGTCAGCAAATTCTTGTCCACGCTGATCTGAAAATCTTCTTTTTTAAGTCCGGGTGCTACCAGATGCAACTCATACTTGTCGTCGAGCTCTTTGATATTTACGGATGCGTTCAACGGAGAACGGTAATCGGAAGCAGTGAAATCATTGTTCAGCAGCTCATCGAAGAAGTTTGCGAAATGAACGGGTGCGGAATGCATTCTGAATTTGTTGTACATAGCTATTAATTTTTTTTTGTTTACTAAATCGTTTGTACCCACTGTAGAGCAAACAAAATTCCAAATTGAAAATTCGGACAAAATGTCTTATTGCTAAAACAAAACAAGACAAATTGGCAAAAAGTATCAATATTTATGGACCAAATGGCATAAAAAAGCCCCCGGTTTCCCGGAGGCGTAACACAATTGTTGTGCTCATTACGAAATGTCATCGTCCACACGCTTCAATTTCGAGAATCGCGATGCTTTGATTACAAGCGGGAATTTCTCCAGCGTTACATCCGAAGGGTCAAGACCAAAGCCGCGCTCTTCCGAAAGACTGTATTTTTTCAGCAGGAAGTAACCGCGCATGATAAGTCGCTCGTATAAGGGCAGCTCATTTTCCAAAGAAAGGAATTTCTCGATCACGATAAACCGGAAGTCTCCTTTTACATTGTTACGGCTCAGCGACTCATAACGGCTTACAATGTTCACTTCCTTATTATTCACCATATCTTCCACCACCTTACGGAACATCATCTGAATCCGCTGATCCACACGGAATCCGAGCCGGAATTCGATCCTGATGATTTCGTTCGGTATGATTGTGTGCACCGAGTATTCCATCGTATACGGATCGTCCATAACGTTAACATGCACGAACCAATAAATATCAGCACGCTTGGGTTTACGGATCAGGATGGAATAAATGATCTTGTGCTCAATCTCTTTGGGATTATCGGCACTCGTAAGGTAAACAAGGTGCGTTGCATATTTCGGGATCGACTTATCATTACTGAGCTCCTGGAGGATATTTACATAGTCATCCAATCGCACAAATTCCACGTAACGGTTTTTGATCTTGCGGGAACGGTACCATACAAACATTACGAGGAACAGCAATCCGGCAACCACCAGTGTTACGTAACCACCATGCGCAAATTTGATCAGGTTGGCTATCAGGAATGAAATTTCAATGGTCAGAAATACCAGCAGGTAAGAGCCTATGGCCAACACGCTGATCCTGTTGATGTACATGTAGTACGAGAATAACACAGAGGTCATAATCATACACAGTGTGATCGCAAGTCCGTAAGCAGCGCCCATATTAGACGACTTACCGAAATATAACACCATCACCACGCAGCCGATGAACAATAAGCCGTTGATACCCGGGATATAGGATTGGCCGCGTTCAATGGTTGGATAAAGGATGCGCATTTTGGGCCATAAGTTCAGCTTTACCGCTTCACTGATGAGTGTAAATGAACCGGAAATAAGAGCCTGGCTCGCGATGATCGCTGCCATGGTGGCAATCGTAATACTGAATGGCATAAACCAGTCGGGAACGATCGCGTAGAACGGATTGGATTGTTCCGCGCTCCATACCTCACCGCGGTGCGTCAGCAGGAATGCTCCCTGTCCGAGATAATTTAATATCAGACATATTTTTACCCAGATCCATGATGCACGGATGTTGCCGCGGCCACAATGACCTAAGTCGGAATATAACGCTTCCGCCCCGGTAGTACAGAGAAATACCGAACCCAGCAGCCAGAAGCCCTGTGGATATTGCGTGAGCAGCTCAATAGCGTATTTGGGATTGAAGGATTTCAGGATGCTGAAGTCCATACTGATATGGGAGAAGCCCAGAATTGCGAGCATCGCAAACCAGACAAACATGATCGGCCCGAACATACGGCCAATCCACGCAGTACCGAACTGCTGGGCAATGAAAAGTCCTACGAGGATCACCAGCACGATCCGCACGATCAGTCCGTCCGGAATAAAGCGGAGACTGTGAATATTACGCAGCCCTTCAACGGCGGAGGTAATTGAAATCGGCGGAGTGATCATTCCATCAGCAAGCAGGGCTGCCCCTCCTATCATAGCCAGGATAACCGCCCATTTTCCGTGCCGCCGTACCAGCGCATACAGTGAGAATATACCTCCCTCACCTTTGTTGTCGGCGCGTAAGGTAAGTGTGACGTATTTAATTGTTGTCTGAAGCGTGAGTGTCCATATTACACAGGAGAGGCTTCCGATAATGAGCAGGTCGGAAATTTTCTTTCCTTCACAAATCTCGTTGAACACATACAAAGGAGAGGTTCCGATGTCACCGTAAATAATCCCTAAAGCAATCAATAGGCCGGCGGCGGAAACTCTGTTTACATTCTTATTCACTGATCAGTGTTTGTCACGTTTGGAAATGACCCCGCAAAATTAGTTCTTAAACGGAATTTCAAACAATCCGGGGCGAAATATTTAAACAAATACGCAATTAGCCGCCTGTTCGGTTTCCAATTGTATAAGTAGATACGACGATAGGGCTTTTAACCGTACCTTTGCAGCGCAAAACAAGTTTTTTGCATCATCGCAATATGCTTAATACCATTGAATCTGCATTAGAAGACCTTAGACTGGGAAAATTACTGATCGTAGTTGATGATGAAGATCGTGAAAACGAAGGCGATTTCGTAACTACAGCAAGAAATGCAACTCCCGAAATAATCAATTTTATGTCCAAGCACGGGCGCGGACTGATCTGCGCGCCGATTACCGCGCAACGTTGTGACGAACTGGAACTGAACCTGATGGTTCAGAATAATACGGTACTGCATCAGACACCGTTTACCGTTTCTGTCGACCTCATCGGTAACGGATGCACCACGGGTATTTCTGCGCACGACCGTTCCAAAACAGTACAGGCGCTGATCGATCCGGCTACCAAACCCGAAGATCTCGGTCGCCCCGGTCATATATTTCCGCTCAGAGCGAGACCCGAAGGGGTACTGCGTCGCTCCGGACATACGGAAGCTACCGTTGATCTGGCTATCCTCGCTGGCCATGAACCGGCCGGCGTACTTGTCGAGATCATGAACGACGACGGCACTATGGCGCGTATGCCGCAATTGCTCGAGATCGCGAAAAAATTTGATCTCAAGATCATTTCCATCAAAGACCTGATCGCATACCGTTTTGAAAAAGAGTGCCTGATCGAAGAGATCGTGCGCGTGGAAATGCCTACAAAATATGGTGACTTCAAACTGGTTGATTTTAAACAAAAAAATACCGGAGAACAGCATCTCGCATTGATCAAAGGCAGTTGGGAAGCCGACGAACCCGTATTGGTGCGCGTGCACAGCTCCTGCGTGACCGGCGATGTGCTGCACAGTCTGCGTTGCGATTGCGGCGAACAACTCGAAGCCGCTATGCGCAAAGTGAATGAAGAAGGAAAAGGCGTTGTGCTGTACATGAACCAGGAAGGGCGCGGGATAGGGCTTGCCAATAAACTGAAAGCCTACAAGCTCCAGGAAGAAGGTAAGGATACGGTAGAGGCTAATCTCGCACTCGGATTCAAAAATGATGAACGCGACTATGGAGTAGGGGCTCAGATATTACGTCACCTGGACGTTTCCAAAATCCGCCTTATGAGCAATAACCCCCGTAAACGTGCGGGTTTATTGGGTTACGGACTTGAGATCGTGGAGAATGTTCCGCTTGAAATTCCTTCAAATCCGCACAATGAGTTTTATCTGAAAACAAAACGCGATAAATTGGGACACGAGATCATGAAATAAGCAGGCATTACTGTTTTATCTGATCCGTATATTGCTTTGATTTACCCGCATTCGTTTTTGTGAAAATACTGTTCCTCGCAAATCGCGTACCATATCCTCCGTTCCGCGGAGATAAACTCAAGATTATATAATCTTGCGAAACGTTTATGCAATTCACACGAATTGCATCTGCTTACGTTTGCGCAATGTGCAGAAGATTTCCAATACCAGGCCGAACTGGAAAAGGTGTTCACAAAAGTGGAATTTGTCAATCTTCCTAAATGGCAATCTGTGCTGAACTGCGCGGAGGGATTCGTATCCCGTCTTCCATTCCAGGTATTGTATTTCAAAAGTGCAGCCATGCGGCGCGCCTTGAAACAGACGCTCGCGCAAAATACGTTCGACGTGGTACATGTGCAGCATCTGCGTATGGCACAGTATCTGGCAAACGACTCTTCATTGCCGCGTATCCTCGACCTTCCCGACGCATTTTCGCTTTACTGGAAAAGAAAATATGAAAACTCACACAATCCGCTGGTAAAGGCTTTTGAGGGTATGGAGCAACGTCGTGTCTATCAATATGACAGATAAAATCCTGAAGCAGTTCCACCGTACGCTGGTATGTTCTGCCGAAGACCTGGACTATCTCGCCCGACGCCCACAGGCTCGGCAACCTGGGTTTATTACCCAATGGGGTCGATACCTCTGTCTTTCACCCGCGCAATCATGATTACAGCCACAACCGGACTTTGCTGTTCACCGGCAACATGGATTACGGTCCTAACGTAGATGCAGTCGCTTACTTTGCGGCAGAAGTTTTTCCGCTGATCGCAGAGCGTTTTCCGGACGTTCAGTTCGTAATCGCCGGACAGCGGCCGATAGCAAAAGTTCAGGCACTGGCGAGCAATAATATAAAAGTGACAGGATTTATTCCCAACCTTGCCGATGAATATAACAAGGCGAGCGTGGTAGTTGCTCCGCTCCGGTTTGGCGCAGGTACTCAGAATAAAGTTCTGGAAGCGATGGCAATGGGAATACCGGTGGTTTGTTCCAATATCGGTTTTGCCGGTCTCGGAATCGAAAGCGGCGAAGGGGCCATTATGCAGACAAACCCGCGCTTGTTCGCAGATGCTGTTATGGAACTACTATCATCGGAAACATTGCGCCGGTCGGTAGGAGAGAAGGGAATAGAAGTGATACAACACCGCTTCAGCTGGGATATTATTGCGAAGCAGCTCGAACAATACCTTTCCAAGACTGCTCAGAGAATAGACTAAAAGAAAATGGCCGTACTGATCGTACGGCCATTCTTATTATCTGTCGATTGACGGGCATTACTGAATACCCAGTTTGGCTTTAACCGCAGGCAGCATATTATCTGCGTCACGGGAAACAAGCACAGAACCTGTAGACAGGTCAAATACATAATCGAATCCTTTTTCTTTCGCTACATCTTTGATCGCTTTTTCCGCTTTATCCAGGATAGGCTTGAACAGTTCCTGTTTTTTAGTAGCTACTTTCTCTTCTGCACTTTTTTGTGTAGACTCAATACGTGCACCGAGATCGGTGATTTCTTTCTGTTTTACTTCTTTAACAGCATCTGTCATTGTTTTTTCCTGACCCTGATAGTCTGCTATTTTCTTTTGGTAATCTTTGCCCATTGTTTCGAGCTGGTCTTCGAAAGATTTTGCATACGTTTTCAGGTCCACATCCGCTTTTTTCACCTCAGGCATCAGGCTGAGCAACTCCTGGGAGTTGATATGTCCGATTTTCAACGATTGTGCGTTCACCTTCGCTAGCAATCAAAGTGAATGCGGCACATACAACTAAAATGATTCTTTTCATTAGATCTAATTATACTTTTTGAGTTTGCAAATGTAGTTATTATTCGAAAATACACAAGGCTTACTTATTCACGCCAAGTGCTTTCAGTACGTCGTCACTGCGATCCAGTTTCGGATCAGCATAAAATAAAGTAACGCCCCCGGCCTTATCCATCACCACATCATAACCTTTCGCAACGGACATTTTTTGTACGGCCGTATACACCTTATCCTGCACGGGCTTTACCAGTTCCTGGCGTTTTTTAAACAATTCACCTTCATAGCCGAAATACTGCTTCTGCAGATCTTTCGCGGCTTTTTCCTTATTCATGATCTCCTCCTCACGACGGCGACGCATATCGTCATTCAGCATTGCTTTTTCAGCCTGATAACTTTTGTACATACGCTCCACTTCTTTCATTTTATCATCCACTTCAGCCTGCCAGTCTGCGTGAGAAATTGTCGAGCTGATTCTGAGCATTCTTATATTCCGGCATTTTCTCCAGAATATATTTTGAATCGATAAAGCAGTATTTCTGGGCGCTCGCTTCAATATGTGCGGCAAACAACAACAGTACGGCTACAAGATATTTTTTCATAAATATTTATTTTCGGTCTGACGGTTATGAAAATGCTCGGTGTTTAAACGAAATTTCAGATTAACAACTCTTTATTACTCCGGTTCGAATCCAAGCATGAAGGTGATTTTCGACATATCCTTGAGCGAAGTCTTCGTCTCGACCGGTAGGATCGCAACTGGTATCTGTCTAAAAACTGATACCGTAATCCAGTCCCAGCAAGCCAAACATCGGGAGGTAAAAACGAACACCCACACCCACATCACGATTCAGACGCGTAGGGTTAAATGCGCTGAAGTTAGACCATGCATTACAGGTGCTGTTCGGATTCTATCGTGTTTCCCTATTAACCTT